>JBGSUQ010000026.1:0-336317 GCA_041753395.1 Spirochaetota bacterium | reverse complement strand
AAGAGGGTGACTTCCCTCTTCCCCTTTCGATCCCCATCACCCCGCGCCTGCGGCGGGCTGAGCTTAAATGTGGGATATTCTTCATCCTGCTTGGCGCTCGTATGCAGCCTCCTGCAGACGAGCGCCGCCAGCGGCATCCGTGCCGCTGGTTTTTATAGAAACATGTAATCTCTATCAATAAGCAACAAAATCATCCGCCCGAAGGGTGGATACAGATAGGCGATTGTTGTCTGAGGCCTCACCGAACGGAGCGAAGCGGAGTGAATGAGGCCGAGTTAATCGCCTAGCCCATCCCGGTCAAAGAGCCGTTTGCGCCGCAGGCGCAGGAATAGGAAAGATGTTAGTCCTGAACATGAGGCCTGCCTGGATTGTAAGCCCGAAGAGGTGGGTTACATCGGAATCTTCTTTTATCAACTGAGTGACAAAGAGCTCGGCCTCACCGCCGAAGAAGATGTCGACATAGCTGACCGTCCTGAATTTAAAGAAAAGGCCGAGGGTGAACCCGAATTGTGACGGGTAAACCAGGGTCATCATGTCCATTTTTTTTCTGTAAATCGACAGTATTGGATTGTTATGGGTCATCTCCGATTTAAGTATATGGGTATACTTGATACCCGCGTGTATCTGGAATGAAAAAAAGGAAGCGTTCAGGGACGTTACAAGAGACAGGGGAAAGCTGATGGTCCAGCCCGATACGTTCATCTTCGTGTAGCCCAGCGACATCGGATTGATGGATAGCGAGGTTATCCGCTGCTTCATCTTCATGATAAGGTCCACCTGATTGAACCATAGGCCGGTGTGGACCCCCAGGATGTTGTTGAACATCTTTTCGAATACTAAGCCGCCGCCGTAGCAGGGGGCAAAGTCGTGCTTCATTATCATGTCGCCCCCCTTTCGCTGCCAGTTGTTAAACCACCCATAGGAGCCGGCGAGCCCGAAGGAGACATTGGGGGATGGACCGGCCTCATCGTCAGCACGGACCGGCAGGGTAACGCCCAGCAGCAATGTGGCTGAAAGAAGGCAGATAATCAAGTGCTTCATGACCATTCGGCGGACTAGTTTTTATCCTCCATGATGCAGGTCCCGTTGAAAACAGATCCGGATTCTATGTTAAGCTCCGGGGTGACCAGGTCACCGCTGGTTTTACTCTTCTTGAGGAGTTCGATTTTTTTGGACGCTTTTATTTTACCGCTGAAAACGCCGCTGACGTTGACTTCGCTCGCCCGTATATCTGCGCTGACCTTTGCCTCGCGTCCAACGATAAGCAGGCCGTCTGTTTCGATTTTTCCCTCGAAGGAGCCCTTGATCTTCAGGGAATTCTTGAATTTAAGGTTCCCTCTAAATGTTATGTCATCGGCGATGACCGTGTCGATTTTATTCTCGTCTTCAAGTATTTCCTTTGGTTCTGTCATTGATGTCTCCGTGACTTGAATATTTCATTGATTGATATAAAGAATAGTCTTGTTGCATGTTTTATCGGATATAGCAGCAAGTCTACTATACTATCAACCCGGTGGTAGTTAAGATAGAATAGTGCGTATAAAATGTCAAATAGTATTATGGAAGTCAGAATGATTCCATCAGTGTCGCAGATTCTGTTTTTTATATCTGCCCGGAAAATAATCTTGCAATATTTTATAATTCCTCAAACCATAAATTCATGGATCCTGCGATTACACCAATACTGCAGCAGGCAGAAGAGCTGGGACGCCTTATTAAAAATACCGAAATATACCGGAATTACATCGCTATGTCTGAATCACTCAATGCCGATTGCGATGCCGTTAAGCTATTTGACGAGTACATGAACCTCTGCCGTACCATTAAACAACGGCAGGATATGTCGGATATCATTGAAAAATTTGAGTTCGAGAACATGGAGAGCCTTGCAGGTCTGGTATCAGAAAATGAAACTATCATGCGCTTTCTCGAAGCGCAGAAAGAGTACCTGGATCTGTTGACCAGGATCCAGGAGGAACTGGCCGATAGCGGTATTTCATATGATTGATAACCGGATGTGAGCTATTTTTAATATTGACTATAAAAATTTATTCATTGCATTATCTTTATTTCTTGACTGACTTTTCAAATTGGTATTATTCTAAATTATCAAGCAATAATAGTATTTTAATCGTAACTAAATCACTTGATTCTTGACTTATGTATCTTGATTGACTATTTTTAAAAACGACTTCAACATTCAACAAGGAAAAGAGTGAGGCTTATGCAACCAAATCTTGATAATTTAAAGAAGAAAATTCAGGATAACCGGGATCTGATTGACCGGATCACAGTGAAGTTCCCCGGATTCAAGGGATATGTGGAAAAGGCCGAAAGCTATACTGCCGACAAGATCGTCAGGGAGCTGCTGGCCGACAAAGTGCTCGGTTTCAAGAATGAAGTGAATGCGAAGCTGGTTGAGCTGGAGAAAAAACAGCAGAGGGACAGCCTGGGCGATCTGGATTCGCTTACCCTCAAGATGGAAACGGTGATCAAGAAGTGCCAGCACGCTGATTTCGGAAGGGCCGCCGCTCTCTCGAGCATGACCATATCCGAGGATGATAAGAACAGGCTTCTTGAATACGATTGGAGGCTGATATCGGCCCTTGACGGCATTGAGAAGAGCATAGGCGAATTGAGCGCGGCAACGGCTGAGAATGTCGGCGCCGTCATCAAAGGCATCGCCGATACGCTGCGGACATTTGAAAAGAACTTCGACGAACGAAAAAATGTATTATTGGAGGTAATCTAAATGGCATTATTGGATGTAGTCGATTGGAAAAATAAACAGGGCGAAGTGCTCTACCGTTTTCCCGAAGGCGCCGTCTCCATGGCCGCCCAGCTGATCGTCATGGAGAACCAGGAGGCGATATTCTTCAGGGAAGGGCGCGCTCTTGACAGTTTCGGCCCCGGCAGGCATACCCTGAAATCCGGGAACATCCCCATACTTGAAAAGCTTGTGAACCTTCCCTTCGGCGGAAAGTCTCCGTTTCCCGCTGAAGTGTATTTCGTAAACAAGACCGAGATTCCCAACCTGAAGTGGGGCACCAAGCAGCCCATAGACCTGTTGGATCCGGTTTATAGCATAGCCGTGCCGATCCGCGCCTTCGGGAACTTCTCGATAAAAATAAAGGACACCAAGTCGTTTCTGACCATGGCCATCGGCACCTGGCAGGCCTACACCACCGAGGCGATAGAAACCACCCTCCGCGACCAGATCATCCTTCCCAAGCTTTCTGACCTGATAGCTGAGTTTATGCTGAAGCAAAATGTCACCATTCTGAAGCTGGCGCAGTACTACAACGAGATCGGGGTCTCCGGCAAGGCGAACATCCTGGACGATTTCGCCAGCTACGGCCTTGAGCTGGTCCGCTTCGCAGTCGAATCGATCAACGTTCCCCAGGAAGACGAATCGGTCAAGCGCCTCAAGAAAGCCCTGGCGGACAAGGCTGAGATCGGCATTATAGGCCAGGACGACTACAAGATGAAGCGCACCTTTGACACCATGGAGAAGGCGGCCGGCAGCGACGGCATGTCCGGCGGCATGATGGGGGCCGGCATGGGAGTGGGAATGGGCCAGCAGATGGCGGGCATGATGGGCAACGTCATGGGCGGCGCCGCGCAGGGCGCAAAGGTCGCCTGTCCGCACTGCAACGCCCAGAACCCGGCTGGCACGAAATTCTGCGGTTCATGCGGCAAGGAAATCGTAAGTGGGATGACCTGCCCCAAGTGCAACGCGAAAATAACGGCCAATACAAAGTTCTGCCCCGAGTGCGGAGCGAACACAGCCGGCGGCGCCTGCGTCAAGTGTGGCGCCAAGCTGCAAGCCGGGGCCAAGTTCTGTCCCGATTGCGGTGCACAGCAGGGATAATCGGTCAGGGCCATGTCAGCGACGCAATGCACCTCATGTGGGGCTCCGGTTGAGATCAAGAACAGGTTCAGCAAGGTCCTGGTCTGCGGTTACTGCGGCACCCATCTCAAGGTGACCGGCGACGGGTTCGACGCCACGGGTAAACACCCGAAACTGGCGGAGTTCCCGTCGATTTTCCAGGTCGGGAGCAGGGGCACCATTCTGGGCAAGCCCTTCACCGCCCTGGGCCGGATGCGCTACAATTATCCCGGCGGCCACTTTGACGAGTGGTTCCTCGAGTATGATGCTGGGACCGCGTGGTTCACCGAGGACGAGGGGACCTATTCGCTCTTTACCGAGGTTGAAGAGGCTGTCGAGTTTCCCGATATCACCAGTGTGCGGGCCGGCCAGAACGTGATGATCGGCGATAAAAAGGTCATGGTCAAGGAAAAGGGGACCGCGGAAGTAGCCGGCGCCGAAGGAGAGCTTTCCTTTTATATCGAACCCGGCACCAAGGTCGTTTACATGGATGGTGTTTCAGAAGGCAGGAAAGTCGCCATTGAAGCGACGGAAGATGAAATAGAACTCTTCACCGGCAGGCCCCTGCTGGCAAGGGACATAGTAAAATCTTGAAAGTGACACAGTAACCGAGGATTGCATGGGAACTGAAAATCCGGGACTGAAAGCCCTTAAATGCTTAAAATGCGGCGGCGGTCTGATCAAGAGCTACCGGTCCGAGTATGATGATGAAGAAGAGGAAAACGTAAGCGTTCCTATCGGAAAGTGCTCCTCCTGTGGAGAGGAATACGATCAGAAGACAGAAGAATACTACGAACTTTTTGCTGACGACCTTACCATCGACAAGGACAACTCGGTCTTCAAACTCGGCATCAAGGGGAAGCTCAAAGACGTCGAATATGAGATTGTCGGCCGGATACGCTACCAGGACGAAGACGAATGGGAAAAGTGCACCTGGGACGAATGGTTTGCAGTCGCCGCAGACGGATCCTATCACTATTTCGTTGAGGAAGATGGGGAAGTGCACTCCTACGAGGATTACACGCCCCAGTCAATAGACCTTGAGTCCGACCCTTCCAGCATAGAGTTTGACGGCAAGAAGATATCGAAAGACGACGCCTATGTGGGGCGCATCGTCTACGCCGAAGGGGAGCTTCCCTGGAAGCCCGAGATCGGCGAGCCGGCCACCATGTATGACTTCAAAAATGACGGCGTAAAATTCACAATCGAGCACTCCGAAGGGGAAGTATCAATCACAAAGGGCGAAAAGCTCTCATACAATGATGTCGTCGCCGCCTTCGGAGGGGAAGATCACAAGAAATTATTCGATGAAACCGTTACCAAACGGAAAAACTATAAGCTGAAAGCGGTGCTCTATGCCGCTGCCTGCGCCGCTGTTTTTGCCCTGGCAATGGTCAACTGCCTCTCAACCTCGCCCGTTGACGGCGTAATGAAAATGAAATACGATTTAAGCAGCAATGCCGTTGTCAGCGAAAACGGGCAGACCATGTACCAGAGCGAAGTCCTCTACGGACCCTTTGAATTGAAGAAAGGGGACGCTCTGTACACTGCCCGGGTATATGTCAACGACTCGATACAGAAAATGAACCTTGAATGGCAATCCTTCAGATTTTTACTGATCCCGGAGGACCGGCTCCTCAAGGCAGTCAATCACCAGATGAACCCGGTGGCGCTGAAGGACCTGCTAGACGAGGTGGATGCTCTCAGGGAACCGCTGGAGTGCTATACCTTCAGCGGCGATTTCTGGGACGAAGAAGGATCTGACGATGAAGGGTACTGGCACGAGAGCGACCTGTCCGTGGAGGACGATTTCGTCCTGGAGAAGCCCGGTAAGTATTACGCCTTTCTTGAACTGACCAGTCAAAAACCCCGCGCCACCGCATCTATAGGGCTGGAGCTGTCGCGGGTGAAAAGCTATCGCTATTTTATCATCGTGATGGTCGTCCTTGCGGGCCTTGCCTTCCTCAACAGGGCAAAGGCGCGGACGTATAACGCAATGCCCTTTACTGTTGCCGATTAGGCGGGAGGTTGTGTCATGATTCGGAGCATACTTGTTGCGGCGCTGTTGATGGGCGGCGGATTTGCCGTGTCAGCTTTCAATGTCGGATATTCAGCTGCGGGACAGAAATATATATCAAAGCACCGTGACGAGCGGAAATCACTACGGCCAGGATATTATTATGGCCGTCCCGGGTACGGCGGATTCAGGGGCGGGAAATAATTCAGGCTATAATACGGATGCCCTGCCTTCATGAATGGCGGGGCATAAAAGATAAATCTGCAATTACTATCAGGAGGTAAACGCTACTATGGATTGGGGAAACTTGCTGCACGGAATACTGGACACTGCCATTTATAGTCTTGTGGGCATCATCATGATGGGGATCGGGATATTTCTGGTTATCCTGATATCACCCTTTTCGGTTAAAAAAGAGATCGAAGACGACCAGAACGTGTCGCTCGGCATCATAATTGGGGCGATCATCATCGGCATTTCCATCATCATAGCCGGGGTGCTGATGTCTCCCGGCAGCGATTACTCTAAGAAGAAGTTCGGTCCCAAACCTGATGTCAAATTTGAAGAGAAAGCCCAGAAGTAGAGCCGGCCGGTGAAAAACGAATTGAAAAGACTCGAACAGAGGATACTGTTATTCTCTGTTTTTTTTCTGTCCCTGTGCGGGATTATCTATGAGTTGGTGCTGGGATCCCTGGCAACCTACCTGCTGGGGAATCCGGTCCAGCAGTATTCCATTACCATCGGCTTCTTCCTGAGCTCCATGGGCCTCGGCTCCTATCTTTCCCGGTTCCTGACAAAGAACATCCTGAAAAACTTCATCATGATCGAGGTGGCCCTCGGCTTCGTGGGGGGGCTTTCGGTTTTAATACTCAGCTATCTCTTTTCCTTTTCCGCGACCTACTACTTGCTGCATATCTTTTTCCTGGTCGTTATCGGCACCCTGGTGGGGCTGGAAATCCCGATCATCACGCGCGTCCTCAAGAAGTACGGCGCCCTGAAGGACATACTCTCCAATGTACTCTCCCTCGATTATATCGGCGGCCTGGCGGGGTCCCTCCTGTTCCCGCTCATCCTGTTCCCCTTCCTGGGAAGGATGCTCTCCAGCATCATTATCGGCGTCCTCAATATCCTCGTTGCGATTATCATCATCATCAAGATAGATTATGAAAACAAGCGCAAAACGGATCTTCTCTTTCCAATTATAATATTCCTCCTTCTGATAGCCATGGCCGCATCCTCTGACCGGATCAACACCATTTTACAGAAGCGGCTCTACTACGATGATATCGTTTTTTCTAAGAGGTCCTATTTTCAGGAGATTGTCCTGACGAGGAACGATGATGATTTCCGCCTTTACCTTGACGGTTCCCTCCAGTTTTCATCGGTAGATGAGTACCGCTACCATGAAATGCTCGTCTTCCCCTCCCTGGCGCTGCATAAAAGCGCGGCCAAGAGGGTCCTGGTCCTGGGCGGTGGCGACGGGCTTGCGGTGAGGGAGATCCTGAAATGCGGGGACGTGGCGAATGTCACTCTAGTGGAGCTTGACCCGTCCATGATCGATCTGGCAAAACAGAATTCATCACTGCGGATGCTTAACGGTGACTCGCTCCGCGACCCCCGGGTTTCCGTAATTGTGGGGGATGCCTACGCGTACCTGATTGATAATAAAAAAAAATTTGACATTATCATAGCGGATTTTCCCGATCCCCACGACGAGACGATATCCAAGCTCTATACCGTGGAATTCTACATGCTCCTCCGGCGTTCCCTGGATCGCGATGGGATATTCGTCACTCAGTCAACATCGCCGCTCTTTGCCCGGGAGGCCTTCTGGTGCATTCATAACACCATGAAAAAGGCCTTTCCTTCTGTCACGGCGTACCATGTCTATGTGCCGTCCTTTGGCGACTGGGGTTTTAACATGGCCCTGGAAGGGAGCTATGAAATTAGCACGGCGGGGGCAGCGGTACCGGGCTTGAGATATTATTCCCGTGAAACCTTCGGACAGTCGCTCCACTTTCCGTCCGATTCCGCCGTATCGGCGACGGATGTGAATACTTTTAACAAGCCGGTTCTGTACAGCTATTATTTGAAGGGGTGGAAGTACTATGCGGAGATGTGACGGCATATGAAAAAAAGGGCGGAATTGAATTTCGACCTTAAGCAGTTGCGCTCGTTCCTGGAGGTCCTGAACGAGGACAGCTTTACCAGGGCGTCCCGGAAGCTGAAGGTGGGGCAGGCCACCATCAGCCATCATATCATCCAGCTTGAGAAAGCCCTTGGGGTGAAGCTAATAAACCGTACGGCCCGTGATGTTTCGGTGACCGAGGAAGGGAAGGTCTTCCAGTCTTTCTGTGAAAAACTTTTTAAGAACATAGAAACCGTCGTATCGGATCTTGACCGGGGTGTGCCGGCGGGCACGACCAGGATCGCAGCAAGCACTATTCCGGCGGCGTATATCCTGCCGAAGATACTGGCGGCGGTGAAGAGGGAATTCCCCGGCATCACCTATCGGCTCCAGGTTACGGACAGCAGGGAGGCGGTGGAGATGGTGAAGGAGGGGAGTGCCGATGTCGGCATTGTGGGCAAGGAGTACCGCCATCCGTCCCTGGCCTACACCCCTATCTGCATGGATGAAATCGTGCTGGCGGCCCCGAAAGGATATCCGGCAAAAGTTAATGTGGCCGACCTGGTCAGCATGCCCTTTATAATCCGCGAGGCCGGGTCAGGGACCAGAAAGAGTTGCGAAGAGGCCCTGGGAAAACTCGGCATTACGCCCTCGGCTCTCCAGGTCGTGCTGGAAAGCTCATCAACGGAAAGCATCAAGGAATCGATCGCTGCAGGACTTGGCGTTTCTTTCTTATCGCGACTTGCAGTAGGACAGGAAAAGAGGGAAAAATCGCTCTCCGTTATCAGTGTGGAAGGGCTTGATATTCGGCGGTCTTTTTATTTTGTCCGCACCGGGACCAGGCAACTGTCACGATCCGCGCAACTGCTCCTCGATTCTTTGCTGGAATTCGGTAAAAGGCTTGATTGATATGGCGGGATTATCCGGCTGAAAGGTTCAGCCGGAAACGCAGTTAAACGGCCTTCAGAACGTTGCCTGAGCGGATGCAGCGCGTGCACACATATTTCCTGACGGCACGGTTATTTTCCAGGACCCTTATCCTCTTGACGTTTGCATGCCAGATTTTCTTGGTCTTCTTGTTGGAGTGGCTGACATTGTTTCCTATTTGTATCGCCTTGCCGCAAACTTCACATTTAGCCATGGCTCATTCCTTTATTGCTTGTTAATTGACCACTCCGGTTGTCATGGTGGCCCTGCATATGTTATTCATAATATGGGATGACACTATTATTTTACTGCTTTTTTTTTCAAGCACTTTTTTTGTACGAGGGTTGTCCACCTTCATCATATTGCTGTTAAACTAATTTGCCCCGGACCAGGGCAGGAATTGACCGAGAGTCGGTCGTCATTTTTGCGAGAGGAAGAGGGGTGACTTCCACTCTTCCTCTCGCGCTCTTCTTCACCCCCGCCGCCTCAATTGCCGGCGGAGGCTTGAGGTTAAAGCGTTGGTGCATTTTATTGATATATTGTTTTTGAAAAGTTCGTTGTTTTTTAACGCTGCTTTATCGGGCACTGTAATATTTCTTCACCACTTATTGTGGGTTCTGGCGCCATCCTCGGCGCGTTTTTATTTGTAGCCGGGCCTCCTGCCCGGGTTTTTTTAGTGATCCTGACCACAAACTCATTTTACGAATATAATTCTCCCTTGGTTAATGGTCGTAGGTATTAAAGTTTACATTAATTCAAAGCAACAAGGCAATAAAAACATCCGCCTGAAAGGCGGATACAGCTAGGCGATTGTTGTCTGAGGCTGCACCGAGCGAAGCGAATGCAGCCGAGTTAATCGCCAAGCCCCTCGCGGCGTTTGAGCGAGTGGGGTGATGGGGTTCGAAAGGGGAAGAGGGAAGCCACCCTCTTCCACTTTCAATAATCCCGACCCGCTCCGGGTCGAGGTATGATAAATAATTCTCTTGACTATTATAAAAGATAATATTTTGTTATAATAACAATAACGCACCATGTAATGGTTAATAAACATGAAAATCACAAAGAGCACAAAGGCGCCTGATGCCATTAAAATGTCCCCCAATATCATGAAGATATTTAAAAAATACGATCTGTACTGCCCCCGCTGCAAGGGGATAGGCGAGGACACCATAGAAAAGATCGCGATCTGCAGAGGCATGGATGTCCAGGCATTCGTGGATGAGCTGAACAGCGCGCTGGACTGAGATGGGCAGCATACGGGTCATTGCCGGGGGGATGAAGGGGAGGGTTATCCCTTTTAATAACCTGAAATTCGACGATGCCGATATCACGCCCCAGAGGGTGAAGGGCGCACTGTTTTCCATGATCGGGGAATGGCTGTTCGGCAGGGGGTTTCTCGACCTTTTCGCCGGGTCCGGCCAGATCGGCATCGAGGCCCTCAGCAGGGGGGGCGACCCGGTCGTCTTCAACGAAACAGACAGCAAGCGATTCCACTTTATCAAATCATACCTTGAAGGACTCAACCTGGAAAAGATTCCCCTTGTTTTAAATCTCTCGGCAGAAAGGGCCATGGCTTTTTTAAAATCTAAAGGCCATACCTTTGATTTCATATACCTTGACCCTCCTTATGTCATGGCAAAGGATGGTGTTGCATATCATCATGAAGTTGTATGCAGCATAGCTGATGCCGGCATACTTTCAGAAACCGGAGAGATCATCATCCAGCATTTCAGCGGCAACGCTATGGACGATGAGATCGGTCACTATCACCTCAAGACGAATAAGATATACGGGAAGACGGCATTGTCGGTTTATTCACATCCGTAACGGGAATTTCAAAGCATTGATTTTGATGCATAAGGAGATTCAGTAATGACCCCGCCACTCTATGCAGGTAACATACTTACTGTTAACCTCTCGGATAAAACAACCGGTCTCATAGAAACCGGTTGCTACGCGGACCTGTTTCTCGGAGGACGGGGAATTGCAACAGCTCTCTACTATGACATGGTACCTCCCGAGGCCGGTGCCTTTGATGAAGGAAACTGCCTCATTATGGCAGTGGGGCCTCTGGCGGGAATGCCGGGCGGTCTTGGCGGCTCACGATGGGGAGTCTATTGCAAGTCTCCGTTGCCGCGGATGAGCCACAGAAAAAAGGATCTCTTTTGCTATGGCAATCTCGGGGGCACCTTTGGGTCGGAGCTGCGCTTTGCCGGATATGACGCCATTGTGGTGACAGGGAAGTCGGAAAGGCCAGTGTATATTGAAATTGTCGATGATCGGGTTACAATAAAACACGCGGATCATCTCTGGGGCAAAACAACCCATGCGGCCATGGAGACCCTTTCAAAAGAGACTCCTGAGCATTCAAGGTTTATGACAATCGGACCGGCCGGTGAGCACATGGTTCCACTTGCGTCAATTCTTGCGTCAGGGGATTCCAGCTGCAGCGGCGGGACCGGCTCGGTCATGGGAAGCAAGAACCTCAAGGCCATAACAGTCAGGGGTACCAACCGGAAGATCCCTGTGGAAAACATGGACAGGCTCAAAGAGATTGAAAATCTAATCAGGTCCTATGAAAGGGGTAACACAAAGGTCTGGGGCATGGACTTCATGGCCCATGGACCTAAAACAAAAAAATATCCCTGCTTCGGCTGCATGGCCCATTGTCTCAGGGTCAGGTATCATGCTGATGACGGTACCAGCGGGAAATACATGTGCCAGTCCCGGTTCTTTTATATGCCCCATGCCTGGGGCTATTACAGCGAAGACAATGATGTGCCCTTTCATGCAAATCATCTCTGTGATGCCTATGGCTTAGACACCTGGGAGGTCCAGTCCCTCATGGAATGGCTCCTTCTCTGTCTTGCAGAGGGCCTCATCACTGAAGAACAGACCGGACTCAATCTCAAGGAAGTTGGCAGTCTTGAGTTCATCAGGAAACTGGTCCACATGACGTCAACCAAAACCGGTTTTGGTGAAATATCACACCGGGGAGCCCATGGTGGAGGCAGGGCGATAGGAGGAAAGGCCGAAACAATCTATACGCGTACAGATCCCTATGACCCGCGGTATTGCACGGTCAACACCCTTATCTTTCCCTTTGAGTCCCGCGAGCCTATTCAACAGCTTCACGAGGCGGGCCTGGTGCTTTCACAGTGGTCAAGCTGGGCAAAGGGAGTGGAGGAGGCCCACATCTCAAGCGACGTTGTGCGGGGCATTGCGGAACGTTTCTGGGGCAGTGCAGAGGCGGGCGACATGACCACCCTCAGGGGCAAGGCCCTGGCCGCGAAAAAAATCCAGGACCGCCAGATAGCAAAGGAGTGTGCCGGCTTCTGCGACTGGATGTTTCCTATCATTGACATCCCGACAGGAGAGAAGCATGTCGGAGATCCTGCCATAGAAAGCCGCATCCTCTCGGCGGCCTTCAACAGGGAGATTACTGAAGATGACTATTACAGATTCGGAGAGCGTACCTTTAATCTCCAGCGGGCCGTTATGCTCCGTGAGGGCCACCGGGCGCGCACCGATGATTATTTGCCGTCGGAATGGCATGAACGGGCGCTGGAGACCCATGTGGCTGACCCCGAGTGCCTTGTGCCCGGTAAAAACGGCGTAATCGTTTCGCAGATCGGCAGAAAAGCTGATAGGGATATATTCGAGGCCACACGGGATGAGTATTATGAATATCGGGGATGGGATGTAAAAACCGGCCTTCAGTCAGGGAAAAATCTTGCAAGCCTGGGTCTCAAGAATATTATAGATGGTTTAAAAAAACATAACCTTATTGTGAGCAAAGCTCGTCAAATACCTCTTTCCGTAAAGGTATCGAGAGCGCTGTCTTCAACAGTCAAGTCCCTGAAAGGCAGAATCCCGGCAAAGGACAATGAACTTCTTAAAGAAATAACATCAGGAAAAAGCCTAACCCACGAAGAGATCATGGCCATCCTGGAGGTTGATGCGAAAAAATATGTCAACGAAAAGATCGCCCATAATTTTGCCGGATGGACTAAACATATGCAGTATTACTTTACGGATATTGACGTATATTACACCATAGAATTTATCAACGGCATGACAAAGGCCCCGGTGAAGCTTTCATCCCCCATAAAAAACCCGGAGATTGTCTATGAAATGGACTCGCGGGTCATAAAGGCCATGTCAGATGGCCGGATAACAGGAGAACAGGCATATCTGAAACGCCTTCTCCGCCTTAAAGCTCCTTTTACGGATATGATGAAGCTCCAGTCATTGAACAAGCTCTGAGCACAGATAAATGGGGCACATCATGAATGATGTACTCCTTCGTTATCACGAGACCCGCGACAGGGATGTCGCGGACGGCGATCGTCTGCACGAGGCTGCATACGATTGCCGAATAGGATAAATTAGTTCTTACCATGAAGACCAGCCCGCCGCAGGCGCGGGGTGATGAAGAGCGCGAGGGGAAGAGGGACGTCTCCCTCTTCCTCTCGCATAATCCACAACCGGATTCAGGTTGAAACCATGCCCCGGTCAGGGGCAAAAAAAACAAAAATCTATCCGGAATTATCATTCCAGACGACAGGTGTTTACCTTGTTGTTATAATCATACCAATTTCATCACCATCAAAACAAGGGAGTTAATTATGGAAACCGCCCAGTATCAGCAACCCGTGGACCAACACGCGCAGGACGCCATTATGCAAAGGGCCCGTGCCGCAGATATAGAGAACCTGCGGGTCCTGAAAATACAGAGGACCTGCGTTCATGACGGTCCCGGCATCCGGACCACAATATTTTTTCAGGGATGCGCATTGAGGTGTGTCTGGTGCCAGAACCCTGAAGCGCTGTCGTTTAATTCTGATACGGCGCCTGACGGCTCCCTGTCAATATCCGATATTATTGAAATAGTTGCCCGTGACAAGGAATATTATAGGACTACCGGAGGCGGCGTGACGCTGAGCGGAGGTGACCCCCTTCTGCAGAACCGGGCCGGCCTGCGGCAATTGCTGACATTGTTGAAGGAGAAACATATACATGTCTCAGCCGAAACCTCCCTGCATGTGCCCTGGGAAAATATCAATGAGGCCGCGCCTTTTATAGATCTCTTTATCGTTGATTTGAAGATTGTCGGCAATGACGATCGCCATGTTAAATACACGAAACAAAACAGCGAGTTGATCCATGATAATATCAAGAAACTGATTGCCTTGAAAGCTAATGTGAAATTCCGTATGGTGATTGTACCCGGATTCAACGATTCTGACTCGGACATTAAAGCAGCCGCGGCTTTTTTGCGGTCTAACGGGCACGATGCCGTTGAATTGCTGAAATACCATAACATGTACGAAGATAAGGTCAGGCGTCTTGGATTGGGGCTGGAGCCATTGAATATAACACCGGAGCAGAGCCTCACTGCCGTACGTCGAGCCGAAGAATCGTTTAAATCATTGGATATTAATGCCCTATGTGTTGATCTCGATTTCGCCAGGCACAAGGCGGTTTTCACCCGGCGGGTATATGATATCCAGAATGATATCAGGGAGAGCGGTCATCATCTCTGTTTTGAGGTCTCCAGACTGAAAACGAGGTATTATCGTAAAAACGGATTCCGGAAACCGGCGTCTGTTCACCGGTCTGAACGTCTGGCGTATGTATTGAAAAATAAGAAAGTCATTATTTATCCCAACGAACTTCTGGTTGGAAATTTTACCTCAAAAAGAAGGGGCGGGCAGGTCTGGGAGGAGCATTACGGGATTCTTTTCATGTCGATCCTTCATCAGATTAACCGCCAGACCCCGGTTTCATTCCAGTGTTCTTTAAAGGACAAGCTCGCGTTTTATTTCAACATACTTCCCTTCTGGGCAAGGCACAGCCTTCTCATGAAGGTGAACCGGTCGCTATCGGATCTGATCCTAACCGTTGCGCGATGCTCGGAGATGAATGCGGGATTCAACAACAACATGGCGGCGATCGCGCATTTTATCGTCAACTTTGAGCGTATTCTTGAACTCGGTACTGACGGCATAATCAGGGAAATCGAGTCGATGCAGAGAGAAAAACCCGGCCAGGACCAGGACTTTTACGCGGGCGCCATTACCGCTCTCAAGGGACTTGAGGCGTTCGCGCAGAAGTACGCGGAAACCCTGAAAGCCATGGCCGATACGGAGAAGGACCCGGTCCGACGCGAAGAGCTTGCGGCGATGGCCCATATCTGCGGGTATGTGCCCCGGTTTCCGGCCCGCACCTATCAGGAGGCGCTTCAGTCCATGCTGTTTCTGCATATCGCGCTCTGCATCGAGTCGTATGAAAACGCGGTTTCCCTCGGACGACTTGATCAGATATTGTATCCTTACTATAAACGTGATATGGATGCCGGGCTCATCACGTATGAGAAGGCGAAAGAACTGCTGGCCTGTTTTATTCTTAAAATGGATGAGGCCATTCTGGTAAACGACGGCGATACCTATCTCAGGATCGGGAGGCTGTTTGAGACCATGTCTACCGACCAGGCCGTGACCGCCGGCGGCCTGGGAAGGGACGGCGCGGACGCCACAAACGACTTAACCTACATGCTGCTGGATATCTGCGAACTGCAGCCCTACGCCGTCAATATGACTGCGCGCATTCATAAAAACAGCCCGCCGGAATATCTGAACAGGCTTGCGGAGGTCTATATCAACGGAGCGCCGATGCCGGCCCTGTATAATGACGAACTCTATATTGACACCCTGAAGCGGCATTACGACACGACTGATGGGGACGCGAGGAATTACTCGATCGTGGGATGTGTCGAGCCCAATGCCTCTGACGACCATTACGGAAACACCGACTGCGCCAACATGAATGTCACGCTACCGTTCCTGCAGGCCCTGAAAGGCGAGGAGCACGATTTGTGGACCTTCGGGGTCCTGGACCGGCTGGATAAATTGACGGCAAAATTCATAGAGTATATGTTCAGAAGGGACAATGCGTTTTCGAAATTCGTCTCCTCCAGATATGCCGGCGCCCGCCGCAGGAGAAAATTGAAGAAGGCGTCGCCCTTGTATAATCCGCCCGCGACTATGGAGGATCTGCTCGGGCGCTACCAGGCGCGTTTGAATTCTCTGGCATCGTCCATTCTGGCGGACCATCAGAAAATCGAAGGGGAAATCAGGAAGAATTTCGCGACTCCCCTTGCGTCATCTCTCTCCAGGGGATGCATCGAAAGCGGTAAAGACATAAACGAGGGCGGCGCGAGGTTCAACAGCAGTGGCATACAGGCAGTGGGTATAACTGACGTGGCTGATTCGCTCCATGCGATCAATGAGGTCGTATACAAGAAAGGGCTGTATACGATTCGCGACATCATTGAAGCAATCGACAGCAATTTTGAAGGGGATCGCAATCAGAAGATCAGGACGGCATTGCTGGACGTGAAAAAATTCGGTCATGACGGGTCCCGTGAAGCGATCGAATGGGTGAACAGGGTTTTGCAGATTTATGTCAACGCCCTGAATTCGGTAAAGAACTGCCCTCGTAACGGAATCTATACCGCCGGTTATTACGCCCTGAACGTAAGTGACGTGTACGGGGCGAAGACACCGGCATTGCCGTCAGGCAGGCTCGGGGGTGTTCCCCTCGCAAACAGCGTAACCCCTCATTACGGGATGGAGATGGGCGACCTGCTGTCATCGTTGAATTCAGTTGCCGGTGTCGATTTTGCACAATACGCGCCTAACGGCACAACGGTGACCTTCACCATCGATTCCGCCCTGTTCCAGGGCCTGGACGGGGTACGGAACCTGGCGGGTATAATCAGCACATATTTCAGAAAAGGCGGCATGCAGTTTCAACCAAATGTGCTGAACAGGGAGATACTCCTTGAAGCGTATAATAATCCGGAAAAACACAAATATCTTCTGGTCCGTGTCGCCGGTTATTGTGCTTACTTTAACGATCTTTCCGACGAATTGAAAAAGATCATTATCAACAGAACCTGTTATTCGTAAAACCGGGTCGGCGGAGCAGGTGTCCATGGTGACACCACTCCGCTTCGCAATAGCTGGACGGCACCGGGTCAAAAATACACCCGGCCTTCTGCCTGGCTTGTGCACACTCGCGATCGAAGGATGCTTCACGCGTACATGCATCGATCCGTTTCTTTTGCTATCTTGCGTTTTTTTATTCCAATCTCTTGCTGATGAAGTATGCCAGGTTGTAGATCGAATTGTTAAGCCTGCCCTCAAAACTCATATCCGCAAATCCGGAACCCGATTTAGAGTAAAGACTCACCCGTACCTGCTGCAACTCCTTCGAGGTTTTCCCGTCGATGAAATGTATGGTAATATCCAGAGTATCCGAACCCGCCATTGAACCGAACATCACTTGCGCAGCGGAGCTTGTACGCTGGGCGTACTCCACTTCTGAAAATTTAATAACCAGCCCTTGTTTTTTAGGTTCTTCCGTCTCTGATCTCACGACCGTAATTTTTTTCTTCGGGTTGCATTCCTTCATATACTCGGGCATCGACTGTTTATTCAACAGATTGATCAGCGCTATCCAATTGCCACTGTCCTTTTCTTCGAACCCGTAAACGTTCCATCTGTCATCACCCAGATCAATCCAGCCCACATTTATCTCGTTATACGAGTTGATGTCTCCTTTCGGAGCTTTCTCATCAATAAACCTCCATTAATAAATACTAGATAAATAGTTACATTACCGTGGTATGTCATCAAATATAGCCCATAGCGCAATTAGTTTTTTAATCTCCCCCAATGGCATGACCATTGCAGATTGATCCATTATTAAGCCTGGCAACCGTGGCGACACTCCCTCCGCTTCACAATTGCTGACCTGACACACTGCCGGAAACTATCCCGTCATCCTGCCCGGCTTTATTTCAATGTTGAGTGTAACAATTATTAAGGCCATGTAAAATTCTCAGAATTTTATATGCTTTTCCTTATTAAAGAATTAATAATGAATCAAAGTCCCGTATATTTCTTGACGTATATCACCCTTGGCGCTTGTTATCATACATAATAGTTATGCCGGATAACGGCATGACTATAATGACTGCACCGAGGATCAGGTGATATGGAAAACGTCGAGAAGATCTCATCAACCAATTTTATCAAGGATATCATTGAAGAGGATATTCGTACCGGAAAGAACAACGGCCAGGTAGTGACCCGGTTCCCCCCGGAGCCAAACGGTTATCTCCACATCGGCCACGCCAAGTCCATATGTCTCAACTTCGGCCTGGCTAAACAATACGGCGGCCGCTGTCATCTCCGCATGGATGACACCAATCCCGAGAAAGAGGATGTTGAGTACACCGACTCCATCATCAACGACGTCAAGTGGCTTGGGTTTGACTGGGGCGAGCACCTTTATTACGCCTCCGATTATTTCGAGCAGATATACCAGTGGGCGGTGCTCCTGATAAAGAAGGGCCTTGCCTATGTGAGCGATATGGCACCGGACGAGGTGTCAGCCACCCGGGGGACCCCCACGGTCCCGGGGAAAGAGGACCCGGGGCGGAAGCGGACCGTTGAGGAAAATCTTGACCTCTTCACGCGAATGAAGGCCGGGGAGTTTCCAGATGGGACAAAGACCCTGCGTGCCCGCATCAACATGGCCTCTCCGAACATGCACATGCGCGACCCGGTGCTCTACCGCCTTAAGCGTGACGAGCACCACCGCACCGGCAGCACCTGGTGCATCTACCCCATGTACGATTTTGCCCATGGCCAGTCGGACTATATAGAAGGCATCACCTATTCCATATGCACCCTTGAGTTCGAGGTGCACCGTCCTCTGTATGACTGGTTCCTGGACCAGATCGCCGATCCCGGAAAAGTGAGGCCGCGCCAGATCGAGTTCGCCCGCCTGAGTCTGAGCTACACGGTGATGAGCAAGCGGAAGCTCCTGGAACTGGTGAAGTCGAACTATGTCCACGGATGGGACGACCCCCGCATGCCCACCATATCCGGACTGCGCCGGCGCGGCTACACTCCGGAATCGATCCGTGATTTTGCGGACCGGATCGGCGTGGCCAAAGCGGACAATATAGTCGAAATGGCATTGCTTGAGCACTGCGTCAGGGAGGACCTGAACAGGCGCGCCTCACGGGTCATTGCCGTGCTTAACCCTCTAAAAATAGTCATCGAGAACTACCCCGAGGAAAAAACCGAAATGATGGAAGCCGTCAACAACCCGGAAGACGAGTCCATGGGCAAGCGTGAGATCCCGTTTTCCCGGGTCCTCTACATCGAGCGGGAGGATTTTCGCGAAGTGGCACCACCCAAGTTTTTCAGGCTCGCGCCGGGCAAGGAAGTCCGCTTCAAGTTCGCTTATTATATAACGTGCACCAGCGTAGTAAAGGACGATAAGGGAGAAATTGTCGAGGTACGCTGCACCTATGATCCCGCTACACGCGGCGGATGGTCCCAGGACGGCCGTAAAGTAAAGGGGACCATCCACTGGCTGTCCGCTGAGCAGGCAATCCCGGCTGAGGCGCGTCTCTACGAGCACCTTTTCATTGATCCCAATCCGGACAAACCGGAGGAAGAGGGAGCCGATTACAAGAGCCTCCTGAACCCGGATTCCTTAAAGGTTATCGATCACTGCCTGGTTGAGTCGTCCCTGAAGGGCGTGATGTCCGGTTCGACATTCCAGTTCGAACGACTCGGTTATTTCTGCGTAGACCCGGATTCGACGTTAGACAGGCCGGTGTTCAACCGCACGGTCACGTTGAAGGATTCGAAGGGGAAGGATTGAGTTTCGGTTTCCCCCCAGCCCCCCAGAGGGGGGCTCGAAGCAGCGATAGATAATAAGTCCCCCTCCTGGGGATTTAGGGGGTTCCCAAATATACCACCGAAAGGTCCTGGATCGCAGACACTGCCCGCAGGTAGGGCAGGGGCGCTTCTGCTTTCAGGCTGTGATAGGCAAAGGCAATATACCGGTTGAGCCTGTTTTCGCCCGGCCTGGTAGCGTCCACCAGGCGCCAGCGTCCCTTCCAGAAAGCTTCCGCCCACATGTGATAAACAAAGACATTCCGCTTCCCCAGAAAGTCGTCTGTCAGATAGATCCCCACAACGGCACGGGAGGGAACCCGCAGTTTCCGGAGCAGGGCCACGGCCAGCACGCTGTGCTCGGTGCAGTCACCGCGTTTCATCCGGTATACATGCACAGCGGGCACCAGGGGTATTCCCAGGGTTTTATCGGCAATATGGCTATACACGAAATCCTCAACGGCCCTGGCTGGGTCTTTTGAATCGCGAAGACCCGCAGCGGCCCCCGCGATCTCGGGCGAAGCGAGATTCAAGAACCGGGTATCTTTCAGATAATCGGAGACCTCTTCCATTGTCGTGGATACACCGGGGATCAGTCCTGTCTCGATATCGATTGTTTTTTTCTGATTTATGATACACTGCCGGATGATTCTCTGATATGATGTTGTAATAAGGCTGAATTCGGAATCGGAAGATGTGATGCGGTACCGGGAATTCTTTTCGTTGTAGATCGAGGGCGTGAAATTATTAACCTCGACGAAATAGTTAAAGGGGTCAGCGGCAAAAACGGCCGCGGTTGCGAGGATGATGCCAGGTAAGAATAATATTGATTTGTTTCTCATATAGCGGTGTTTCGTATAATATTTAATCGGACCCTTTTGTCATTACGAGGAGGAGCTGTCCCAGGATATCCCCCCAACCCCCCGGAGGGGGGCTTTAAGGATTAGTTCTGATTAAGAAAGTCCCCCTCTGGGAGATTTGGGGGGGTCATCAATCCAGCACCAGCTCCAGGCGGTTGTTGAGCATCGTGATGACCGTCTTCTGCGTGATGCCGTCATTATCGATATAGGAATCGATATTTTTCAGGTTTTCTATTGAGAAGCCGAGGTGTATCAGGTTCTTTGTTTTTCCATTGATGCTCACGTCCTCCCTGCCGAGGACCTTCACCATGATCAGGACCGGTTCCTCGGTATCGACCGATGGTTCGAAAATATAATTCCGTATGATGGTGCCCTGCTTGAATTCGTTCCTGATGAGTTCCTTCATGAAGTAATTGCCTTCCAGGATAAAGGGCCTGGTGATGGTGACGGTAGATTTTCCCTCGCCGGTATCGAGCTCGACTTTATTGCCGGTGAAGTTGGCTATGGTTTTGACTTCGCTCACCTGGTCGTTCTGGATCGTCTTGTTGTAGAGCTCCAGCCTGACCGGCTTGAAGTCCAGTGTCTCGGTGATGATCTGGCGCGAGGTGTTCTTTATGTAGCCGGCGTCCATCTCCATGTCCATGGTGGATACATACCGGCCGTTGACCACCTTGTTAGAAGCGACGGCCTTGCCTATAGCAGCACCGTTGACCAGGAGACGGTAGGTCCAGGTCCCGGTTGGAATTTCGCCGGCGCTTTTACGGCAGGCTCCGGCCGTAATGAGGAGTATGACGGTGCAGAGCAGCAGTTTTTTCATGGTTACAATCCTCCGCCTTTTCTTATTCGCCCGCTTGTTATTTGCAGTACCGTTCATAGCAGTATTCTGTTCTCTTCCTGCATTTCTCGAAGCCTATCACCGGCATAGACTGGTCGAGCTCGGGGCCTTTCTGTTTTCCGGTGATAATGGCGCGGAGAGGCATGAAAAGGCTTTTCCCCTTCAGTGCCGTGTTCTCCTTGACCCGGTTGACCAGGGAGGAAGCGAAATTTTTTGCGTTGAGTTCCGATTGGAACAGGTCCCGGGCGGCTGCGACAACCAGCCGGCCCTCGTCGGTTTTCAGCATGGCGTCTGCGTCCGTGTCAGGCTCGCTTACTTCATCGAGGAAAATCCCGATGAGTCCGCCGATGTCCGAGAGAAGATCGCACGATTTCCTGAGGATTGTCACGATGTCTTCGATCATCTTCCGGTCGATAGAATCGATGGTATAGCCGGCTTCCTTGATGTAAGGTATGAAAAGATCGGTAATGGCCGGGATCGGATAATCGCGGATGTACATGCCGTTCACCCACTTCAGCTTCTGGAAGTCGAAGATGGGGGCATTCTTCGAGAGCCTTGTTAAATCGATCTGGCTGATGATGGTGTCTATGGGGAGTATCTCGTCGCCGCTCTCCGAGGCCCATCCGAGCATGGCCATGTAATTCATCAAGGCCTCCGGAAGGTAGCCCTGCCGGCGGTACATTTCCACTGAGGTGATGCCGTGCCGCTTGGAGAGCTTGGACCGGTCGGGTCCCATGATGAGGGGCAGGTGTGCGTATTCCGGCTCGGGCAGCCCCAGGGCACGGGCCACCAGGAGCTGCTTCGGCGTGTTGGAGAGGTGGTCGTCACCCCGAATGACCAGGCTGATCTTCATAAGGGCGTCGTCGATGATAACGATATAGTTGAAGACCGGCACGCCGTCGGACCTGATGATGATGAAATCGCCCCCGATATTACTGCTGTTGAACTCGACGGGTCCCTTGATCCAGTCGTTGACCACGATGGAAGTGTTGTCCGGTACCCGGAAGCGCACCGTGGGCCGGCGCCCCTCCGTCTCTAGCTTTTTCTGCTCATCGGCCGAAAGGTTGCGGCAGCGGCCGTTGTAGGTGTATGTTTCAGCGCTGCCGTCGGCGCCTTTTTTCGTGGCGTCCAGCTCTTCCTTTGTGCAGTAGCAGTAGTAGGCCATACCCTCGGCTATGAGCTTTTCAGTGTACGTGCGGTAAATATCGAATCGCTGGGACTGGCGGTAGGGGCCGTATTCGCCGCCGACGTCGGGGCCTTCGTTCCACGAGATACCGAGCCACGCCAGGTCCTGGTATATCGACTGTTCTGACTCTTTCGTGCTCCGCTCCATGTCAGTGTCCTCGATGCGGAGCACCATGGGTGCGTTGTTTTTTCTAGCGATGAGATAATTAGTTATGGCCGTCCGGGCGTTTCCCACGTGAAGGAAGCCGGTGGGGCTCGGGGCGAATCTGACTCTCATGGGGTTCTCCTTGGTAATTCTCGGTTCAGTGCCGGCGGAGCGTCCGCGGGTACGCTCTCAATAATCGTACAGGTTGGTCGATGGCTTGCCGGTCACGATTTCCTTGGTGTCGCGCTCGATGCGGTTTACCAGCTGCTGGATCTTGTCCACGGTTTCATCGGAATAGAGGACCTTGTCGCACCGGGTGCACTTGAAGGCCGGTATATTGTCGAGGATAAGAGAAAAATGCTTTTTGCTCACGCGATAAGAGCTCTTACCATCTATTAGTGCGCCGCCGCAATCGCAGTTCATGAAATGCTCCCCCTGCTTCTTGTTAATTAGGACCGGGAAAAATCAAAACGTGAATTCTGAATGCCTGATACCCGCATCAAGACGGTCATAATATTCAAAGCATGGAATTCCAATGTCAAGATATAATTTCTTGACAAAACTATTTTGTTCCGATGGGGTTTGATGGTTACCGTCCTTACGGATTGTACCTAGGGCCATATCAGAAAAGGACAATCGCCATGAGTATCAACATTGAAAAGGCCGCGGAGGCCATCAAGAAGGCGAAACATATCATCGCTTTGACCGGGGCCGGCATTTCCACCGAAAGCGGCATACCGGATTTCAGGAGCAGGGGAGGGCTGTGGGAAAAGTTCGACCCCGGCGAATATGCTACCATAGAAGCCTTTCATGCAAATCCGGAAAAAGTCTGGCGGATGCTTTTTGAAATGATGGACCTCGTCAGAAACGCACGGCCCAACCCGGGTCACACAGCCCTGGCGGAGCTTGAAAAAATGAAGATGCTCAGCTGCGTGATAACGCAGAACATAGACAACCTCCACCAGGAAGCGGGCAGCATAAACGTGGTGGAATATCATGGCAACGTGAGCCGCCTTGAATGCCTCCGGTGTGGACAGGTTTACGGACAGGAGGACTTCGACGTCGGCGCCGTGGTCTCCAGCAGAATCTCCCCGCTCTGCAAGAAGTGCGCCGCGGTGCTGAAGCCGACGGTCGTTCTTTTCGGCGAGACGATACCCTGCGAGGCCACGGCTAGCTCTGAAGAAGCGGCCCGTAAGGCTGACGTCGTCCTCGTGATCGGCACCTCGGCGGTGGTCTATCCGGCCGCTGGTATACCGCTGATAGCCAAGCAGAATAAGGCCGTTATAATAGAATTCAACATGGAAGAGACCGGACTGACATCCTATGGCACCGATATTTTCGTCAAAGGCAAGACCGGCGAGACCCTGCCGGAGCTGGTAAGGCGGATACAAACAACATGACGGATCATCCTGTGGAACGGATCAAACTGCTGCCTGACAGCGTCAAGAAGAAGATCGCCGCCGGCGAGGTCGTCGAAGGCCCCTTCTCGGTCATCAAGGAGCTGGTGGAGAATTCCATCGACGCCGGGGCCTCCCATATCGACGTCCAGGTCCTCGAAGGGGGTCTCAGAAAGATCACGGTGCGCGATGACGGCCGCGGCATGTACCGCGACGACATACCCCTCGCCGTGATGGAGCACGCAACCAGCAAGATCGAGGACATTCACGACATCGAATGCATCAGCTCCTACGGGTTCCGCGGCGAGGCGCTGTCGAGCATATCTTCGGTGTCACGCCTTACCATCCTCTCGAGGCGGGCCGATGAAGAGAACGGGGCGCGCCTGACCGGCACTGAAGAAGGGATTGAGACCGGTGATTACGCCGGACCGGTCGGGACCACGATTATAATCGAGAACCTCTTTTACAACGTGCCGGCGAGGAAGAAATTCCTCAAGTCGGTCCGGACCGAGACGCGCTTCATCAGGGAAATATTTTTAAAACTGGCAATACCCCATCCGGATATTGCCTTTTCCCTGGACGTTGACGACAGCCGCCAGGTCACGCTGAATAAAGCAGGCGCCATTGAAGAGAGGCTGGGACAGATATACGGCAGCGCTGTCATGGATGATCTCTATCAGGTCGAACTCCGGGACCTCAAGGTTTCCATCAGCGGGTTCCTGTCGAAGCCGCATTTCCTCAAATCAAACCGCACCATGCAGATCCTCTACGTGAATGGGCGGCCTGTTGAATATCGCTACCTTGGCTTTCTCCTGTCAAAGGCCTATGAGGCAGTCGCGGTCCGGGGGAAGTACCCTGCCGGCATCATCTTTATTGATATCGATGCCCGCCTGGTGGACGTGAACATACATCCCGCCAAAAAGGAAGTGAAGCTTTTTGACAGCCATTATATCGACCGCCTCATCCTTGCCCTGGGCGAGAAGGCCATCGGCCGGGAACACCTGGTCCGGCCCGGGGTCTTTACAACGGGCTCTGCCGTAAATAACCGTCCGGTGGAAGGGACGCCGGACTCCACAGTTGTGCCGGCAGGAGCAAGGCTTTTTCCAGGCACATCCGGCAGCGGGAGCTTCCATGGCATAGAGAGCAGGGAAGGGATCGGCTTTTCCACATCAACCTACGTGAAAGACGCGGCTGATCTGTACCATGATATAGAAGAGAGCAGGAGGCCCCGGATTATCGGCATTGCCTTCGGCACCTATATAATCCTGGAAAAAGAGGGTCGGCTCTATTTTATCGATTTCCATGCGGCCCATGAACGCATATTGTATGATGCTCTGATGGATAAAAAGGAAGCTCCAGAAAGCCAGCGCCTTGCCTTTCCCCGGGTCATGGAGCTTTCCGTTGATGATCACGCCCTCGTCATTGAAAATATTGATCTATTTTCAGAAAATGGATTTGACATAGAGGATTTTTCTGATAATTCAATTAAGATATCCTCCGTGCCGGTAGTCGCCCGGGATGCGGACGCCGCGGACCTTGTGGCGGATTTTCTCGAATCGGTACGCGGGGAATACCGGGTTTCCAATGTACGGGAAAGGATTGCGTCAACGGTGGCGTGCCACGCGGCAAAGCGGGCAGGCGACCGGCTCACGGAATGCGACATGGAAACGCTGGTGTCGGAATTATTCGGAAAAGAACGGCAGCTGGTTTGCCCTCACGGCCGGCCCTTCGTGTATAAAATGGAGAAGGGCGATATTGAAAGGATGTTTAAACGACAATGAAAAAAATAATACTGGGCATATCATCATCCATAGCGGCGTACAAGGCCTGCGATCTCATCAGGCTCTTTGTCAAGGGGGGATACTCGGTGCACGTGGTTGCCACGGAAAACGCCCTCTACCTGGTCTCGCCCCTCACGCTGGAGACCCTATCAGGCAACCCGGTGTACAGCGAGCAGTATTCCAGGGAACGCCGGGAGATGGGCCACATCGAGCTAAAGACCGACGCCTCCCTGTTCCTGGTGGCTCCGGCGACAGCAAACATCATCGGCAAGTTCGCCGGCGGCATAGCCGATGATCTGCTTTCAACCACGTTCCTCTCGGTCACCTGTCCGGTCATGATGGCGCCGGCCATGAACCCTAACATGTACCTGCATCCTGCCGTTAAGAGAAACATCGAAATCCTGAAGCAATGGGGGGTCGCCTTCGTTGAGCCCGCGGCAGGCGAAGTGGTGTGCGGAGACGAAGGAATGGGCAAGCTTGCCAATGTGGATGAGATATACAGGGCCGCGGTCAATGCAATTAAATGAGAGAAAAGCCATCATCACCGGCGGGCCTACCCGGGAATGGCTCGATCCGGTGCGGTTCATATCCAATCCCTCGACCGGGAAAATGGGTGTAGCCATCGCTGACATATGCTCCGAGCGCGCCCGCGAAATCGTTTTCATCCACGGTCCAATAGATCAGTCACTTGTAAATATGAAAAAATACCGCTGCGTGTCAGTGGAAAGCACCATGGACATGCTGAATGCTGTTGCCGGAGAACTCTGTGAAAATGCGGTACTCATCATGGCTGCGGCCCCGGCCGATTACTCGCCCGTATTGAGGGCGGACAGGAAAATAAAAAAAGCGGACGAGAACCTCACCCTCGAGCTGAAAAAAACGCCGGACATCCTTAAAAAGGTCGCCGCAATGAAACAGGAAGGCCGTATCGGCAATGTCTTCACAGTCGGCTTTGCCGCGGAGACAAACAATATCGAGGAATACGCCCTCAAAAAGCTCTCTGAGAAAAACCTGGACATGATCTGTCTCAACGATGTTTCGCAGAAGGGCGCGGGGTTCGGCTCCGATACTAACATCATAACTATCTTCTTCCGGAACGGGACACGGAAGGATCTCCCCCTTATATCCAAGCAAGAAGTCGCGGCCCGTATCGTTGATGAAATCGAGGAGCGGCTTCCCCGATACCTGATATCCCAGTAACAGGAGGTGCGATATGTACCGAAGAAAGCCGGCAGTGGCAGGATCATTCTATCCTTCTAATTCACAGCGCCTCGGCGTTATGATCGATTCCTACCTGACGGAGGTACAGGGCTCTTCTCTGGAGGGTAATGTGATCGGCGTAATCTCGCCCCATGCCGGGTATGTGTATTCCGGTTCGGTGGCCGCCTATGCCTTCCACCGGCTTCCCGCGGACACGGAGCTGGTCGTGGTCCTGGCTCCTTCGCACCGGGCGAGGTTCAACGGCGCCGCCATTCTGCCCGAAGGTATTTTTGAAACGCCACTGGGAGACGTGCCCATCGACGCTGAAATAGGCTCTCGGCTCAAGGACCGGGATTATTTCGGGGTCATCAAGGAGGCCCACGAGCTCGAGCATTCCCTTGAAGTGCAGGTCCCCTTTCTGCAGAAGATCCTGAAAAGCTTCAACCTGGTCCCCATTATCGTCGGGACCGTAGACCTGGCTATCTGCCGGGCCATAGCGGAAGGGATCAATTCCGTTCTCGCCGGGGAAAAGCGGAAATTCGCCGTTGTCATATCCACAGATCTTTCGCACTATCATTCCTACACTGATGCACAGACTCTGGACAAGCGTTTCAGCGACGCCCTGAGCTCCTTTGACGAAAAAAAGGTGCAGGATGCCATATCGAGCGGCAAGGCCGAAGCCTGCGGCGAGGGTCCGGTCCTTGCGGGGATGGTGTTGTGCCGTCTCCTTGGGGCCGGAAAAGTGGAAATACTGAAATACGCCAATTCAGGCGACACTGCCGGGTCAAAGGATCAGGTGGTGGGCTACCTGGCCGCGGCTTTTGTAAAATAAAGATTTCAGGAGGTATAGTCGTCAATGAGAGACAGGGAAATAAAAGTTACCAGGATGGAGTACCTGCGCCTGTCCGGATTTGGTATCATCGCCGGCCTTGCAGTTCTATCAGCGGGTATGAGCTGCTCAGGCAGCGATACCGGAAAGAAAGCCTGCGCCGATTGTCCAGCCCGGAAAAACTATGACAAGGACCCCGCGTCGCTGTCGGGGCGGCTGTGGAAATGGCATATCAAATTCTGTCCGGGATGGAAGGGCTATATCGGCTCCCTGCCGGAACAGGAGCGGAAGATGATCGAGGAGAAGTACCGGTAACTGCGGGTTTAAACCCGCAGTTAACAGACCAGGCCTACTGCATAATCCCCGCCACCGGCCGGTATATCCAGAATTTACCCGATGTCATGTAATTGAGGTCAACCTCTGACGTTATGACATACCTTTTACCGTCGGAATTCTGATGGGCAAGCCTGTACTTTTTCTCCCCCTCAACGCCGATGATGACTGCGGTGTGGTCCGGGGCGCCGATAGTGTTGAACAGCTTTCCGCCGTTTTCCAGCCTCTTCTCTATCCGCACCGCTTTAAACTGAATGATGTCGCCGGCCCTGATCTCGTCCTTAACCGGGTCGAGAAGCAGGCCGAACTGGAAGGGCCTGTTCCAGTCAGCCCCGCCGGCGTCCAACGCCTCCTGGGCAAGGTCCCAGCATTCGCCGGAACCGACGGTCTTGCCGATGACACTTTTAACATGGGCAAGGATGCTCCCGCTAATGTCAAGGCCGCTGAAATTTTTCGGCAGATCTGTATTAGAGCGAAGGGTAAAGGCGCACAGGCCGTTCAGACTTAAGGCTGCGAGGTTCTTCTTCCCGTAAATCGTCACCTCGTATTCGCCGGCGCCGTCTTTAATAATATACTTAAAGTCGAAATTCTTTGCACCCTTCATGATATAGGCTATCTGTCTTACCGGGGAACCGGCTTTTTTATTTTTTACCTGCACCATGAGGGCCGGAAGGGAAGAGACGCCCTTTAAGGGGAGAAGGTATCCGATCGAGGTCGGAGGAGGGCTCAGAGAAAACTTACCCCGCGCGTCGGTGTAATAGGTCACCGGCGCGGGGTGGGATGTTACTTTAACCTGTGCTTCTGACCGGCAGGTTATTGATGATACTATTAATACGGCTATTGCCATTGTAATAATAAAGAATTTCATATACGTTTTTTTGTTTATCATGGTTGATTTCCTGTTTTGTGATTTTACATTTATAGAATCTATATTCAATAAAATCAATGCTTTTCTGTAAACATATCAGGAATAGATCCTCCTATAGTGATTGCCCGGGTTCCCCGGGGGGGGATTGTTGCGAGAGGAAAAGGGTGGCCTCCCTTTTCCTCTCGCGCTCTCCATATCCCCGCGCCTGCGGCGGGCTGGGTGTAATCAAGGAATTAATTATAACTGATCGGCGATCGTATGCAGCCTCCTGCTGACGATCGCTGCCCGCTGCATCCTTGCAGCGGGTATATAATTTCAACTCTAATTTCAACAACCAGGAAATCAAAAACATCCGCCCGAAGGGCGGATACCAATCGGGGTGGTGTCTGAGGCGAGTCCCACGAAGTGGGCGAGCCGAGTTCACCCCGTAGCCAGTCGCGGCGCCTGAGCGACCGGGGTGGCGGGGAGCCCGAGGGGAGGAGGGTGCGCAACCCTCATCCCCTCGGAATATTGCGCGCCCCGTTCCGGGGCAAACTATCAATTCTAATTGACATACCTGATGGGATATCAATAATGCTTGTATGACTTCCTTGCCGGAGGCGCTGCCATGATAGAACTCAATAGGGAACAACAGGTCAAATTGCTGAAGCTGGCGAGAAGCACCATAACCGAAGCCCTGGGATCGGCATCCGGTGAAAAGCTGGAATTCACAGATGCCATCTTCAAGGAGCAATGCGGGGCCTTCGTGACCCTCCATATCCGCGGTCGCCTCAGAGGCTGTATCGGATACATCAAGGGAGTGAAGAATATCCCGGAGACCATCATTGACATGGCAAAGGCGTCAGCCTTCAAGGACCCGCGCTTTCCGCCGCTCCAGAATGATGAACTGGAAAAAGCCGATATCGAGATATCAGTCCTGTCGCCGATAGAAACTGTTGAAAGCATTAATGACATCAAGGTGGGCCGAGACGGCCTGATCATATCCCGCGGCTTCAATTCAGGGCTCCTTCTGCCGCAGGTGCCAACCGAGCAGGGATGGGACCTCGAAACCTTCCTGATCAACACCTGCTACAAGGCGGGATTGCCCGGCAGCGCATGGCAGCAAAAGGGAACGAAAATCGAAAAATTTTCCGCACAGGTCTTTGGCGAGAAAGAACTGGGGATGATAAAACAGGAAAACGGTAACAATGATCAAGCTTGAAGACACTATAATTGTGATACCGGACAATTTCAAAGGCCTCAAGGGCGATTCTGTCCATATCGACATGAAGAAGTTGAGGAACGATTTCGCCTATTGCGGCCTCTGGTACGGTAGGGATGGGAGCAGCGAAAGCGTGGTCACTACATCGATCTATTATGCTGCGGGGAACAAGAGGCCCCGGGATGCGAGCGAGGAAATCAAGGAAAACAGCTTCCAGCAGGCGGGCCGATTCAGGCCATCCTCCGGCCATGACAGTATATGGATCGCAGCGCGGGTGTCGGATGAAGCTTTCTGTAAAATACAATTGTCCCCGTTCCGGAAGGAATCGGCATATCTTAATTACAAGGTGATCAAAAACCGGGCAAGCGGCGTCGAGGTCTTGGGGAGCGGGATCCTCCGGGGCGGCGAGGCCTATTTCGCGAAAATCGGTATTGAGGACAGGACCGGCACCATTGACTTCAAGGATGCCGTATTCTATCTGGTGCTGATACCTGACCCGCCGCCTGATGACTGGGAGGCCGCCTCCTGCATCGGCGTCCAGGGGCTCCCGGTTCTAGTACCGCCATGCCGGTTTGCTGTGGATAGAAAATATTCAAGCTGGAATGGCCAAAACCCTCTTGACGGGATCGTCTCATAACCCATTATAGGCAGGTTTTATCGGGTTACTGGTAATTTGTGATGAAGCTGTCATCGCGTGCATAGCGATGACCCCCTGTCCCACTGAGGGGGCACGAAGGAAATAATGGTATAACAGTTAATAATGAATGAAGCGAGTATATGTATTCACATACGTGATTTGATCATCGGTAGTAGATTAATCCATGCCCCCTCAGTGGGACAGGGGGGTCTGTAGCGATTGCTTCGTCGTTGCACTCCTCGCTATAACACGAAGGATAAACCTTTGATCTATAAAAATATTTTTCGGAGCACCTGATGAAAAAAGTTTTTACGACGATGATAGCAGTAGCGATAACCATTGCGGTTTTCTCCTGTAAAAAAGAGAAAAAATTCGCCGAGCCGGAATATATTTTCAGCAAATGGACGAGGGCAATTGAAATGCTCAATTACGCCGATTACGCCTCCTGTGAAGCCTATCCGAAAAGCGACGGTGTGTTCCGGGAGATGTTCCGCGAAACCTATTACGCCGACCTGATGGTGACCGATGTCGAGAAGCTGGATGAGGAAAAAGTCCTCAAGGACCACCGAGGGAAATCATACATAAAGCGGAACGTGCAGTTCGAGTGCTCCGAAATTCGGAGAAGGGATCGGAAGCCGGTGCGGCTCCTCCGGGGGGACGTTGATTTTATTTCATACGTCGGTGAGGACGGGCCTAAAAAGGGCTGGTACATGTGGAACCGGAAGATTATCAGGATCGAGCGATAGGAAACAGGTCTGAGAGATGAGTTTGTATGAATTGTTCATAGGATTTCGATATCTAAAATCGAAAAAAAGCCAGGGCATTGTGTCGACCAACACACTGCTGTCGATACTGATCGTGTTCCTGGGGGTCTTTATCCTCATCGTGGTACTCTCTGTCATGAACGGCTTCCAGGCCGCCATCAAGGACAAGATCCTCGATGTCGATTCCCACGTGACCGTGCAGAATATGTACGGTCCGGCAGAGGGTCTGGGGATCCGTAACTACGATGTCCTGGTAAAGAAAATAAAGACCGTGGAGGATGTACGCTCAGCAGATCCGTACATCATGTCCCAGGGGCTGGTGCGCCTCGGTTCAACCATATCGCCGGTCATGGTCCGCGGCATTGGCCGGAACGGCGTTCTCCCCCATGATGTCGCAAAGTTCATTATCAAAGACAAGGATAATTTTACCCGGAAGAAGGGTGAACACCGCCTTTCGGATAAAACTGCGGCGGAATTTTTTAATACCCGGGCCGTCTTCATCGGCCAGGAAATGGCGACAAACAACAATATATTGATCGGCGATTACATAGAGCTGATCGTGCCAAAGGGCGCCCTTACCGTCAGGACGGGACTCACTCCCGGCATGGAGCAGTTCAGGGTCATCGGCTTTTTTAAGACCGAGTATTATGATTTTGACACAAAGCTTGTCATCCTCTCTCTCCCGCAGGCGCAGCGCCTCTTCGAGATCGGCGACGCTGTGACCGGCATCGGCATCAAGATCCATGACGTGTACCGGGCAGGCAAAGTCTCGGAGCGGATCAATGCCGTTCTCGGGTACGAGTACCTCACTATGACCGCGGAGGAAAAAAACCGCAACCTGTTTTACGCGCTCCAGCTGGAAAAGCTGATCATGATGATAATCCTCTTTCTAGTCATCATCTCGGCCGGGTTCACTATCATGGGCACCCTGGTCATGGTGGTGATGGAAAAGCGCAAGGCCGTGGGCATATTGAAATCAATGGGGGCAAAGCCTAATTCCATCATGGTCATCTTCATACTTGAAGGCTTTTTCATCGGCATTATCGGATCGCTCCTTGGGGTCATATGCGGCATCGCCGCGGCCCTCAACCTCGATGCGATCATCCGTTGGGTTGAGAACACGATCAACGGCATAATGGGCGGAATTTACACGCTGTTCAATATGGGATTATACACCAGGATAAACCTGGTACCGAGCCATGTCTATTACATAGAGGGTATACCGACCGAGGTGAACCCGGAGATGGTGGTATTCATAGCCATTATCGCCGTGTTTCTCTGTACCGTGTCGGCTATTTTTCCCGCCTGGAGCGCTTCCCGGCTTCAGCCGGTGGAAACCATACGGTATGAATAATATGCCGCCGGAACCGGCGTGTGATTTGAAATAGTTGCAGAAACAGAGGCATGTAACAGGATCGAATGATGGAGAACAATGTCATAGTAAAAGCTGAAAGCCTGGAGAAGATATACGGCTTCGGCAGAAGCGCCCTCAGAGTCCTCAAGGGCGTTTCGCTGGAAATCAGGCAGGGAGAGATCATATCGATCGTCGGTCCGTCGGGCGCCGGGAAATCTACCCTCCTCAATATTATAGGGTGCCTCGATTACTTCCAGAACGGCACCATGAACGTGATGGGAAGGGACGTCACCAACCTCTCCGTTGAGGATCTCTCGGGATTCAGGAACAGGCACATAGGATTCATATTCCAGTTCCACAACCTGCTTCCTGAGTTTACTGCCCTGGAAAATATCATGATTCCTCTTTTGATCAGACGGGTGAAAAAAGGCGAGGCAAAAGCACTGGCCCTTTCCTTGCTTGATCGTTTCAACCTTGTTGACCGCGCTCATCACAAGCCGACGGAGCTTTCAGGCGGTGAATGCCAGCGTGTTGCTATAGCGCGTGCTATTGTCGGGAAGCCGGATATCCTCCTTGCCGACGAGCCGACGGGCAACCTCGACCAGGCAAATTCCCGGATGCTCACCGATATGCTTCTTGAACTGGGCCGGGAGGAGGGCACCACCATTGTCATTGTCACCCACGACCGGGACATTGCCGCCCGGACGGAAAAGACCATAACCCTGATAGACGGCAAGATAGAATAAGCGGAACGAGTCATTCATGCCGGAAACAATCAAAACAATCACCGACAGGGGCCAGTTTGAAGAAATTTTCAAGAAATTTTTCTCGGGTCGCGATGTTTACATCAAGACCAAGAGTGGGGATCTTTCAGTCCAGTTCCTGGGCTACAACAGCGGCAACGTGGCCTTCAGGATCCCCAGGGTTAAGAACGTTCCCGACACTATCGTTGTGCTCACCCGCCTGAAGGAAAGTACCATATACGCCAGCCTTAAAAGCTTGGAACATAACGAGGATACCTTCATTTTCCTTCCCGTTAAATTCCAGGTAATTTCGGAATCCCGAAAAGAAGAGCGCACCGACCTTGGGGCATCGGAAGGCAAGAATGTTCTTTTTGCCACCAACCTCATATCGGAATTAATGATTCAGGGAGCTCTGGATTCCAATGATAAGAAGGTCACCAACATCAAGGAAAAAATAGCGGGCGACCTGAAGGGCAAGTTCGAAAAGGTCCGGGTTGTCTTTGTTAATGAAACCAGGATTGACGTCAGGATGAAGCACTTCATGCATTCATGGAATCCATTATATATAAAGGACCGCAGCAAGGAACCGTCCGAAGCGGACAAAAAGAATCTGCAGTTCTATATAAATGAAATCTACGCGAAGGACTACAAGCTTTCCAGCCAGAAGGAATTCATCTCTGAAGTATCGGTTCCTTTCATTTACAAGAATATCATACCATATGGATATATCCAGGTAAACAATACCAAGCCGATGGAAGAGAATCACCTTACGGTGATAAAACGGTTCGCTTCGATGATCAATGACCACCTGGTTAAGGATAATTTATTCGTCCCGGCCCCGGACAAGTTCATCGTGACGGACGTATCCAAGGGCGGCCTGGGCATCGTCTTTAGGGACCGTCGGCAGCTGCGCTATTTCATGAAAGATGCGCAGGTGGCCCTTGATCTCAACCTTCCCGATTCCAACAAGGTTACCATGGGGGTTACCGTGCGGAACACGATTTTCAACGATGGCGGGACCATAAGGGTCGGTTTTGAGGTCACCAGCATAGACGCCATCAGTGAAGTCAACTATGACGAATTTCTGGAAACGTTGAAGAAAGATCGGTAGAACTTATTTTTTCTTCTTTTTAATCGAGTTTTTCAGTTTCTTTTTTTCCAGCTTCAGCCGGGCTTTATCCGCTGCAGCCTGAAAAGCTGCGGTCGAATGATGTGTATCAAGAATCATCCCTCTGTCATCCGTGCTCTCTGCCTGGACAGAGCCTTCCCCTGCCGCTTTCCTGCCTTTTCTGATAGACCTTATTTTTTCCAGCAGGTAGTTGGCGAATTTCTTTCCAAACTGTGCAATAAAACCGGCTACAAGAATAGTGACAGACCACTTTAGTATCGTTGAAGCCGTGGCGGAGTCGATTATGTTATTTGTATCAGGCATATGCTCTTATATGTACAATAATATAAAAATGTCATCTTGTCCACAATCACTATGATATAGTTATTATAATTGGCTCAATTATGGTTATGTCAAGGCTCTTTTATGGAAAATCCCTCTCCTTCTGATGGGGGAGAGAAAGGAAGTGAATAATAATAACCCGCATGAATAATTAATTCTCATCTAAAGCCCTGTTCGTACCGATTATAAAACTGATAAGATATATCCAATTATGTCTGATGTGGAGACATGCCATGGAAAAGCATATAATTGAAATGATAAGAATACTAAAGGAAGAAGCCGGGCTTTTTGAGAAGCTCTGTTCCCTTGAAAAAGACAAAACCGGTGCTATCGTTGACCATAACGGAAAGCTCATTGAAAAAATATCCGGTGAAGAAGAGGGGCTCCTGACAAGGATTTCGGACCTGGAATCGATTCGCCTCAAGCAGGTTGATGCCTGTATGCGGCAACAGCATATCCGTAAAGAACATGTAACTCTGTCTGATGTTGCAGCGACTGCGGAAAAACCGTTATCGGAAAACATGCTGCTTTTGGGCCGGAGCCTGAAAGAGGTCATGATGCGGCTGGATAGGCTACAGGAAACCAACCGTGTTCTCATACATGACAATATGGAATATTACAACATACTGCTGACAGGACTGCGCAGGAACAGCTCGGCGGAAACCGGATACGGCAGTGACGGCAGGGAAGAGGAAAAACTGAAAAATTCTATCCTGTTTAATCAAACAGCATAAGGGGTACGGCTATGCCTTCAACATTCATGGGTCTGGAAATAGGGAAAAAAGGTCTGATGACTCACCAGCAGGCCCTTCATACGACCGGTCATAACATATCCAACGCTGAGAACAAGGAATATTCCCGGCAGCGGGTGGTCATTACCGCGGCCGACCCGCTCTACGTGCCGGCCCTGAACAGATCCAATGCGCCCGGCAATATAGGCCAGGGCTCGGTGGTATCGTCGGTGGAGCGCATCCGTGACAGTTTCATTGACGATCGGATCATGGTTGAAAAGAATAACGCCGGATACTGGAAGGTGCGCAACGAGTTCGTATACCAGATTGAGACGATATACAACGAGCCGTCGGACGAGTCGGTCCGAAACAGGCTCGATGAATTATGGAAGTCGTGGGAGGAGCTGTCCAAGTACCCGGAAGAGCGCTCAACCCGCGAGGTCGTAAAGGAAAAGGCGATCAACCTCTCCCATGAAGTAAACTACACCTATAACCAGCTTTACGAGCTGCGGATGAACGCGAACCGGCAGATCGAGGCGCGGGTCAACCAGGTGAACATGTACGGCAAGGACATCCGCGACCTGAACGAGCGGATCCTCAAGGCCGAGGCGCTGGGCGACAATCCGAACGACCTTAAAGACAGGCGTGATGCCCTCATTGAAAAGATGTCGGAGATGGTGAACATAAGCGTGGGCAGGAGCGACAAAGACGAGACCATCGTGTACATAAGCGGTGAAAACCTGGTCCAGGGCGAGATTTTTCATCCCTTGGCCGTCGAAATGGACCAGACGAACGACGGACTCTTCAAGGTGGTCTGGAAGGACACCGGCAGGGATGTCGACATCCGCCACGGCGAGATCGCCAGCCTGATCGACATCAGGGACAAGGTAATCCGTGAGAATATCAATGACATCAATTCCTTCGCCATTAACCTGGTCGACCTGACCAACGAGGTGCACCGGGATGGCTTCGGCAGGCGGAACGAGAGCAACATCGATTTTTTCAGGCACCTGGTGATCAGCGACAGCGTGGACGGCAACTTCGACCTGAACAACGACGGCCTCAATGACGTGACTGCTATATTCAAGGTTTCCGGTAACAACAAGATCGACGCGTCGGCGGCAATCGGCATCAACGGTACCCTCACCTTTGTCGCGAACACAGAGCTGGAATCCAGTGTGCAGATCGACTACAATGCGTCAGATACGGCGCTTACCATTATTAAAAAGATAAATGACGCTAAAATTGGCGTCGTGGCGTACATGAACCACAACGGCCAGTTGGCCCTCAAGGCCACCACGGCCCACGACACGGATAAAAAGAACTTCATGTTGCGGCACCTCGAGGACTCAGGGCAGTTTCTGGTGGGACTAACCGGCATACTGAAACAAACCGGCCCTCAGGGTTCCTTTGACTACCGGCGGATCAACGATATCATCAAGTTTCTCCCCAGCAGGGAGCATGTCACGATCGCGCCGAAATTTAACCCGGCAGCCCACATGGCCGTATCGGACAGCATTATGTTGGATGTAGACCGGATCAGCGCGGCCCGCGGCAAGGATGTCGGCGGGACGGGCGATGTGAACACGTCGAATGGAATCGGCGATGGCAGTAACGCGCTCCGGATAGCACATATCAGGCACAAGAACGCCATGGTGGACACGAATACCACGTTCAACGACTTTTACACGGCGGTCATCTCCCGGACGGGGACACAGGGCGAGGAGGCGAAAGACCGGGTCAAGAACCAGGAAACCCTTCTCAAGAACCTCTCCAATCTCCGCGAATCGATATCGGGAGTGAACCTTGACGAGGAGATGTCGAACATGGTGGCGTTCCAGCATGGATACAATGCCGCGGCGCGCGTTATCACTACAATGGACCACATGTTGGACACCATAATTAACAGGATGGGGGTATAACGCATGAACCGCATAACCAACCAGATGATCAACAACACCATGAACTATAACCTGCAGAGGCACCAGTCGGAGATGGACCTCATACAGAACAAACTGGCGACGGGAAAGAACGTTAATGTCCCTCGGGACAACCCGATTGCCAGCACGAACCAGATGCTCTATCATTCACGACTGACCGAGGTCAGCCAGTTCATAAGCAACCTCAACGAGAGCAAGTCGAGGCTTGACGAGGTCGACACGGCGCTTCAGTCGACGCTGCGCATATTCCAAAGAATACGGGTCCTAACCGTGCAGGGGGCCAACGGCATATACACGTCGTTCGAGTTGAAGGAGGCCGCGGCCACGGAAGTAAACCAGCTCCTTGACGAGCTCGTGGCGATTGCCAACACCAAGGGAGCAACCGGCAGGTCGGTCTTCGGCGGGCACCAGACAGGGACCGAGGACCAGCCGAACCCCTGGGTGCCTATTTACCAGACCCTGACGGCGGGGAACCAGGGCGACGCAATGATCGGCGTCGAATACCGGGGGAACATCGGCAAACTGAAGCGCGAGGTATCCAAGGGCGAATACATGGATGTGAGCGTTCCGGGGAATGAGGTGTTCTGGGCGACGAACCAGATCCTTACCTCCAACAAGGACGTGGCGGCCTATACCACGCCCACCAACCAGTCCATTAAAATCGACGGTCGTGAGATCAACATATCGGCGGGTGACAATATCGATATCATTATAGATAAAATCAACAACTCCGGCCTGAGCATCCGCACCTCAAAGGGCGGCCGTAACAACCTTATCATGGAATCGACCACACCGCACCAGATTTGGCTCGAGGACGTTGGGAGCGGCACGGTTTTGAAAGACCTGGGCCTGATCAACCCGAATTTCCCGGAGCCGCCCAACAACATCGATCCCACCGTAACCATCGGCGGCATGTCGGTGTTCGAAATGATCATTCAGCTCCGGGACGATCTGGTCAGGGGCGACCAGGAGCTGGTCGGGGGGCGCGATCTGGGGCTCATCGACATGGGTCTCGAGAACATCCTGAAGCACCTGTCGGCCATGGGCGCCAGAACAAACAGGGTCGAGGAGCTGGCAAAGCGGTCCGAGTATGAAAAAGGCAATGTCACCACAATGCTTGCCAACACGGAAGGAATTGATTACGCGGAAACAATCATGAACTTCAAGTGGCTCGAGAGCGTGCACCGGTACGCCCTGGCGGTCGGTGCCCGGTCGATCATGCCAACCCTCATGGATTTCCTCCGTTAGAAAAAAAATTGTTGCGTGATTGTATTGATTTGACATAAATTGCAGTGAAGGCGAGGTTGCTATCCGGTAATACCCCCCCCCAACCCCCCAGCGGGGGGCGTATGTTTCCATAATGCGGATTAATAACCTCAAAGTAAAAAGTCCCCCTCCGGGGGATTTAGGGGGATTACGTTCAAAACTTGTATGTTGAAATTCGCTGAATGATAACTATGTAAATTTTAAAGGAGATTGTTTTTGGGCATTAAAATAAAAACCCGGCCATTCGGCGAAATTGAAATCAATGAACATCAGATAATCGACTTCCCTGACGGTATCTTCGGTTTTGATGACGTCAGGAAATTTGTTCTTTTAGACGCCCATGATGAGAAATCACCGCTAAAATGGCTGCAGGCTTATGACGAACCGGACCTGGCTTTTGTCGTCATCCGTCCCATTGATTTCATGCGGGAGTATGAGCTGGTGGTGTCCATGAGCGATATAGAGTGTGTCGGGGCCGACACCGCCGAGAACCTGATCGTGTTCGCCATCGTCACCATCCCTTCGAACCCGTCGGATATGACAGCGAATCTACAGGGGCCCATCATCATCAATCCCGAGAAGAGGCTTGGAAGGCAGGCAATATCCCTCAGCGACAGGTACAGCGTGAGGCATAAGATTCTCGAAGAGATGAAAAAGGCCGCCGAGGGTTAATGGTATGCTGGTACTGGCACGCAGATTGAACGAAAGCATCATGATAGGGGACGATATCGAGGTCGTCATAATTGACATCAAGGGCGACCAGGTAAAGCTCGGCATACGCGCGCCCAAGCGCGTCACCGTGCACCGGAAAGAGATATATGACGAGATCAGGAAAGAAAACATCGCGGCAATGGACTCGAAGTTCAAGCCGGAAGAACTGAGGGAGATCTCGGAAATTTTCAAGAAGGGTAAAGACGACATGGAGAAAAAGTAGGCTGCGCCATGAAGCTTTTTGATATTGCATATTTCCCCGGTCTCATGTTCGCTCTTGTCGCGGTCTTCACGGCTCGTGAGATTTTCACGTTTCACGAAAAGATAAACCTGAAATACCTATGCACCCCGATGATCACCGCGATCATTTCCGGCTTCGTGATCCTCTCAATGTATGAAGGCGGCATAACCTCGTACCAGGTCCTGATCCTCTCGGCGCTGGTATGTTCCATCGTGGCTGATACCATGCTCATGGTTGTCGAGGTGAACCTGATGGAGCAGGGGATAGTGTATTTCATGTTGGGACACGTCATGTATATAGCCGCGTTCTCACTGGACTACGAATTTCACGGCTGGAACATGGCCGTGGGTTTAATCCTTCTGGCGCTGCTGGCGATGTTTTACCGCGGCATCAGGGGGACCGTGGGTAAGCTCAGAATTCCAATACTCATCTATGCTGTTGTCCTCTGTACCATGCTTTTTTTTGCTTTGTCACGATTCAATCATGAATTATCTCGGCATAACATCCTCATAATAATTGGGGCGCTTCTTTTCGTCATATCAGATTTTTTGCTGGCCTATCTCACCTTTATAAAACCGCACAAGCAGGAATCGGTTATCGTATGGGCGGTGTATGCCCCGGCCCAGCTCCTACTGGCCCTCTCGTGCTTTAGCTGACCGACGTTTTGCAAAATAAAACGAAAAATAAATGGAATTTCTCTCGCAGAGGCGCTGAGGCACAGAGTTATAGCTATTAGTTCACTATATTATAATAATAAGAAATAACAAATATACTTTAAAAACAGTTGATGATAATTTTTTACTCTGCGACTCTGCGTCTCTGCGAGAACCATTTTTATTAATATACATTAAATTAGTATATGGTTTGATTTTCCAGCCACCAGACATAATGCGGTATAAAATATCCAAATTCTAGTGGACGCACTGCTCGTCATCCTGTAGTACTATCAAAATCCGCTGGTGGCCGGGGGACCATGTGCGGCAGAGTTGTGCTGATTTCTCTAAATGGGTACACTATGAGCATAATCACCGGATACTCCATCTCCGAGAAGATAGCCGAGGGCGGTAAATCCGTTGTGTATCGCGGAAACCGTGACAGCGACGCTATGCCGGTGGTGCTTAAAATAATCAAGGCAGCCCATCCATCCCTGGCCGATATCGCGCGCTTTAAAAAAGAATACGAGCTGATAAAAGCAATACGGATTGACGGTGTTATCAAAACCTACGGTCTTATTGAAGAAAAGGACCGTATCGCCATGGTTTTGGAAGACTTCAATGGGAATTCCATCAAGGAAATTATAAACGCAAGAAGATTCGGCATCGAGGAATTCCTGGAGGTCGCCATTCCCGTAGCAGATACCCTGGGCTATATTCACGGCAACAAGATCATACACAGGGACATCAAGCCGCATAACATTCTCTATAATGCGACAACAGGCGAGGTTAAAGTAACCGATTTCGGCATTGCTTCCCTGCTGGGACGGGAGTATGAGAACATCTATGACCCCTGGATGATCACGGGGACCCTGCCGTACTTGTCTCCGGAGCAGACAGGCCGCATCAACCGCACCATAGACTACCGGACCGACCTTTATTCCCTTGGCATCACCTTTTATGAGATGCTGACCGGCATGCTTCCCTTTTCGTCAAAGGATCCGCTCGATATACTCTACTGCCATATAGCCAGGGAGCCGTTGCCGCCGGAACAGTTAAACAGAGACATCCCCGAAGCAATATCCGATATCATTATAAAGCTTCTCTCGAAAAACGCAGAGAACCGTTATAACAGCAGCTACGGCCTGAAAAAGGACCTTGAGGAATGCCTGGACCAGCTGAAGAAGTACCGGAAGATTTCCCGGTTCGAGCTGGGTGTTGGCGACTTCATGAGCAGGTTCTGCCTGCCGCAGGTGCTGATCGGGAGGGAACGGGAAAAGACCATCATGCTCGAAGCCTTCAACCGGGTAAGCCAGGGCTCTGTGGAAGCGGTTGTGGTGACCGGCCCTCAGGGGATCGGCAAGTCTTCGCTGGTGCTTGAACTGGAAAAAAACGTCACCGGAAGGAAAGGGTATTTCGTCTCCAGCAAATATGACTTGTCGCGGCAGAGCGTGCCGTACAGCGCGCTCATCCACTCCTTCCAGAAACTGATGCTTCTGATCCTGGCAGAAGGGGAGGAGCGGATAACAGAGTGGAAGAGCTGCATTATGTCGGCGCTGGGCGTCAACTGCAGGGTTATCATTGACGTGATCCCGGAGCTGGAGATGATAGTCGACCGCCAGCCGGATCTGCCTGAAATAGATTCTGAGAAGTCCCAGTACCGCTTCAACAAGGTCCTCGGAGAATTCATACAGATCTTCACCAAACGGGAGCATCCCCTCGTCATTTTCCTCGACGATCTACAGTGGGCCGATGCCGCAAGCCTCCAGCTGATTTCCCGTCTCATGAACGATTTCAGTTCCGGTTACCTGATGCTTGCGGGGGCCTATCGCAGCTCCGAAATCGGTCCATCCCATCTGCTGAACAGCATCCTCGCGGAGTTCAGGGACAGGATCACCACTGTCACCCTTGATCCGCTGACATCCGGGAATATCAGCGAGTACCTCTGCTATATAATCAATAATAACAAAAGTGAGGTCATTGCCCTGGCCGATGTCCTGTATCAGAAAACAAACGGCAACCCTTTCTTTATGGCGAATTTGCTGCGGAGTATCTATGACAACCAGTGTCTCCAGTATTCGGTACCGGCTGGATGGATGTGGGACCTTGACAAGATCAAAGACATGCAGGTATCGGAAAACGTAGCAGAACTCATGATCGGAAGGATCACCGGGCTTGACCCCGAAACGCAGCATGTCCTAAGGCTTGCCGCCTGCATCGGCAACCGCTTCGACCTCGAGGATATGGCCCTTCTGCTGGGGAGGGACATCGATGAAACGCTGACCGACCTTCAGAAGGCCATTGATGAAGGATTGGTCTATCTGTCTAATAAACATTACTGCTTTGTCCATGATAGAATCCAGGAGGTTATCTATTCTCTTATCCCCGTGGAGGAAACAGGCCAGATCCATTACCGGATAGGCCGTCTCGTTCTGGATAAATCGCGTGTCGAGGAATTATATGAGAAAGTCTTTTACATAGTGAACCAATTGAACTCTGGAGCATCGCAGATATCGACCCTGGAGGAAAAGATTGAGATTGCCGAGCTCAATCTGCTGGCTGGCCGCAAGGCCAGGTCGGCGACGGCCTATTCCGAAGCCCTGAGGTATTTTGGCGCCGGCATCGGTTTCCTCGGGGAAGATTCATGGGAGCGGCAATACCGGCTGACCTATGACCTCCATTTTGACAGGGCGGAATGCGAGTATCTGAACGGGAATTTTGACGGCGCCTTCGGCCTCTTCGACTCCCTGCTGACCCGCTCTGCCGACGTCATTGACCGGGCCAGGGTGTATGATAAAAAGGTTATCATATATACCAGCATGGGATCGCACCGCACGGCCATGAATTGTGGCCTGGAGGCGTTGAAGTTCTTCGACATCAGGATTCCCGCGAGGCCGGGCCGGCTTCATATCGTCAGGGAAGTGGCGAAGGCGAGGCTCCTACAAGGAAAAAGGAAGATCGAAGACCTCGCGCGTTCTCGCCAGATAACCAATCCGGAGATCATCATGGTCATGACCCTGATCATGAACACCGGCACCGCTGCGTATTTCGTCAGTAATGATCTCGTGGCGCTGCTTGCGATGAAGCTGGTTAATCTGTCCCTGAAGCACGGCAATTCGAAGGTGTCCTCCTTTGCCTACCTGTCCTACGCGATGATACTAGGATCCGGGATGGGCCATTATGAAAAGGCCTACCGTTTCGGCTTACTGGCCCTCTCATTGAACGATATATACAAAAACGCCGACCTGGAGCCGCGTCTCCTGTTCATATTCGGGTTCCTCGTCAGCCACTGGAGAAAGCACTATTCACAGAGCATAGAGCTGCTGGACAGGTCGTACCGGGTCGGGATTGAAACCGGTGATCTAAATTACGCGGTCTACTCGGCCATCAACATCATCCAATACCGTATCAGGTACTGCGGCAACCTGGATGAGATCTATAATGACCTGGCAGGATATGAGAGTTTTGTCAACCGGGCAAAAAACGAGGAGTTCATCTTCGAGTTCATCATGTGCCGGAGATACATCCTGAGCCAGAAAGCGAGGACCAGGTCGCTGTCCGAGTATAGCGACGATCAGTTCAACGAGGAGGAGTTTGTCGCCAAGCTTGAACCGTACCGAGTCACCCGGATGAGTTACAACTTATACAAGCTGATGTCCCACTATAATGCGCAGGAATATGACGAGGCCAGTTCGATAGGGGACTCGGCCAGGGGAATGATCGGGGAAGTATTGTTCGCCCAGACCAATGTCGTGTTCTTTCATTTCTACTATTCGCTGGCGCTCCTTGCCGCCGGTCCGGGTTCGTCGGGGGAGAAGAGAAAAGACCGGGTTAAGCAACTCAGGGAGAACCGGCGCCTTTTGCGAAAATGGGCGGAGAATTGTCCGGAGAACTACCGCGCCATGCACCTCCTGGTAAGGGCCGAGGTGATGGCGGCCCGCGGCAGGAACTCAAGGGCGGCCGATCTCTACGACGAGGCCATTCGGGAGGCCCGGGCCCATGGCTCAGCCCTCTGCGAGGCCACCGGCAACGAACGAGCGGCGGTGTATCACCTGAAGCGGGGCAATGAATTTATCGCACGGGCATATCTTGTGGAAGCGCACTATTGCTATACGAAATATGGCGCGTCTGCTGTTGCCCATCGGATCAGTCAGAAATATCCGCAGTTTATCAACGGGGAATATTCGACGGCGGCCGTTGAACCGGGGAAGGATCAGTCGAGCGGCACTTCGGGCACAAAGGGAATCGACTTCACCCTCCTCCTGAAGACAACCCAGATCATTTCGGGCGAAATAGTGCTGGAGAAGCTTCTTAAAAAACTTATCATCATCATCGGAGAGTGCGCAGCCGCAACCAGGGGCGCCCTTATCATGGAAAAGGACGGGGATCTGGTGGTTGAGGCAAGCGGCGACATCGCAACCGGCCGGATCGAGGCTTTGAAAAGCACCCCCATCTACGCCAGCGGCGAGCTTTCACCGGCGATAATACACTATGTGGCCAGGACCAGGGAAAACCTCGTTCTGAACGACGCGTCCAACATGGGCCTCTTCGTGAATGACCCCTATGTCAGGAAAAACCGGTGCAAGAGCGTTCTCTGCCTTCCCATCATGTACCAGGCCAAACTGTCTGCGATATTCTACGCCGAGAACAGCCTGACCACCCAGGCCTTCACCCCGGAGCGGATCGAGCTGCTGAAGACCCTTGCTTCGTACGTGGCTATTTCCGTGGACAACGCGAGCCTGTACGCGAACCTTGAGGATAAGGTAAAGGAGAGGACCACGGCCCTTGAGAACGCCTATGGCCAGGTCACCCAGGCGTACCAGAGTATCCAGGAGGATATTTCCCTGGCCCGGAGGATCCAGGAGAATATTTTACAGAGCTGGATCAGCGATGATTCGCGCTTCAGGTTTGATATCCGCTTTTATCCCATGAGCGAAGTGGGCGGCGATATATACGACATCGTGGAGATAAAGCCGGGGATACTGCGCGTGCTTCTCGCTGACGCGACCGGGCATGGGATCCAGGCTGCATTGGTGACGATGCTGATCAAGGGCGAATATGAAAAGCTCAAGTACCAGCACATCGCCCCCTCGGAATTGATGGGGATACTTAACAGCGAATTCTTCAACCGCTATGGGAACCTGTCGGTGCTGTTCTCCTGCATCATCACCGATATTGACATCAACAGCTGGTCGATGCGGTACGCTTCGGCGGGACATCCCGACCAGTACATCGTCCGGGGCGGCGACGTCACGGTGCTCAGCCGGACCGGAAAGATAGTCGGATTCGGCCGCGACCTCGTGTATGGATCCGGTGAAATATCATTAACGCCGGAAGACAAGGTGATCCTTTTTTCTGACGGTATTTACGAGGAGTTCGACATGGATATGAAGGAGTACGGGGAAAAGAGACTGATTGAGGTCATCAGGAAGTTTTCCCGGGAGCCGGTCCAGGTGATTACCCGCAGCATAATCCAGGACGTCCGCAGTTTCATCGGCAGGGAGCGCATCAATGCCAATGACGACGTGACCATAATCGGCATCGAGATGCGGTGTTCAGTTTAATAATAAATGGTTTTTCCCGAAAAGCCGGAGGCGCCCGGGGGAGAGGGGGTGCGACCGCACTGTTTTGAAAGGTTTCAACATCGGTTTGATGATATCCCGGTCAGCATAGATTCTCCTGCCGACACGATCGGCGGCGTAGTTTCTGGTCATGCCGTCGAGCATTATGATGCAGCGCGGGCAAGCGGGCTGATCAATCGATTTTATAAATATATCCTTGATTTTCACACTCCTGCAGTCAATGCTGATGGTAAGGTAATCAGGTTCCTCAACTGAAGTGATCGTGAAATCGTTGTTTTTCATAATGGTGATGCCTGAAAACGGAGCGATAAACCAGGAGCGGTTTCTTTCAAAGGTAACCCATTTATGAGCCCGTCGGGAATAGTCCCGCACGGGGTATTCCCCTTCCGTCACGGCAACCGGCATTTCATCGTGGAACAGCCTGGGAAAGTCCTCAAAGCTTGTGTTCCGCATGTCCGCTATTTTTATCAGGAGGCTGTACACGAGGTTAAAGTCCAGGCTTTCCCTGGTATACCGTTTCTGGTAAGACTCGAGGACCGCCTTGAGGCGCATCACGGATTCCGAGCCGTGGACGGTATTGTATCCCGAGTAAATCGAAGAGAGGATATCAAGCTGACTGGTTATCCCGGCATAGGCGGTTTCAAAATCGACATACCTGTTCTCGAGATCATGGATCGATTTTTCAATCTCATTCTGGATGTGCTCTATCTTCTGAAGATTGAAGTTCCACAATTCGCCGTAGTCTTTATAGGCGCTTCCGTTTATTTTATCCTGATCCGAGTTCATTATTATTATATTATTGCATGGGTATTGTCATCGCGAGTGAAGCGACGCGATCTTGTCATTGACAGCATAAAAATTATGAAAGCATATGGTTCATTACTATAATTACAGGATGCAAAGCAAGATTGCATTGTCGCTCTGCTCCTCGCAATAACAGGTGGAATCAAGTATAGTGCTGACATAATTTATTGATATAGTCTATATCATCTGTGCGGAATAGTCAATAATTTTTACATCTCTCCCCAAATTACTTGACTTTGCCGGTTATTTTTCAAGAATTGTATCTTCATATTTGCTCTGTTGATTCCAACAAATCTTTTTTGGCGATGCCGGCGTCAGTAAATCCGGTGTTGCCTGCAATGACTGAGGTGCCATGATGATCGGAAAAAAAATTCGTCTCCAAAGATTGATTAACCGCAACACGGGAAGGACCATTATCGTCCCCATGGACCATGGCGTCACGGTGGGTCCCATCCCGGGTCTGATAGACATGGCCAAGACCGTCAACAGCGTCGCCGACGGCGGGGCCAACGCGATCCTGATGCACAAGGGGATTGTTGAAACGGGCCACCGGAATTCGGGGAAGGACATAGGCCTGATCGTGCACTTGTCCGCCAGCACGGTACTCTCACCCGATTCAAACGCAAAGACCATAGTCTGCTCCGTCGAGGAGGCCGTGCGACTCGGCGCTGACGGCGTGTCGATACATGTCAACATAGGCGCCAACACGGAATCGGATATGCTGGGCAATATGGGGAAGGTGTCCCGGGCATGCCGGGATTGGGGCATGCCCCTCCTGGCAATGATGTACACCCGCGGGGCCAAGATCAAGAATGAATACGACGTCAATGTGGTCAAGCACGCGGCCCGCGTAGGCGCGGAGCTCGGCGCCGATATCGTGAAGGTCAATTACACTGGGTCCCCGGAAACCTTCAACGATGTGGTCATGGGCTGCCCGGTGCCGGTGGTGATCGCCGGCGGCGAGAAAATGGAGACCGACGAAGAGATACTGGAAATGGTACGGGGCTCTGTACAGGCCGGCGGTTGCGGCGTTTCCATAGGCCGCAACGTGTTCCAGCACGATGACCCCGCGGCCATAGTCCGGAAGATATCCGAGATCGTCCACGGTAAATAACTGATGAAAGAGATATGGCTTCATCTGACGTCGTGGGATAAAAAGCTAGTAACCGAGTCGTTTGAATCGGGTATCGACGCCATCATAACGTCGGACGAGTTTGTTCCCCGCATCAAGGAACTCGGGCGGATGGCGGTCATCGCGCCCGCGCAGGGCGACCGGCGGATACCAGATGATGTTGAAATGATCATTATCAAGAACAAGGACGACGAAAAGAGGGCCGCGGAAGCGCTGAAGACCCGCTCGGTCGTGGCCCGTACTACTGACTGGAATATCATACCTCTCGAAAACCTGATCCCACAAGGCGGTGAACGCCTGTATACTTTCGTGAGGAACGCCAGCGACGCAAAGCTTGCCGCGGGCATCATGGAAAAAGGCGTTGCCGGTGTGGTCCTTGAAACAGATGATCCTTCCGAGATAGGAAAGGTTGTCCGTTACATAAAGGACCTCGACACCGAGAACTACCGAATGGCAAGCCTCGAGGTGACCGCCATAAAGAATATCGGCATCGGTGACCGGGTCTGCGTCGACACCTGCAGCAATATCAACATGGGCGAGGGCCTCCTGGTAGGAAACGGCAGCCAGGGCATGTTCCTCGTCCACGCCGAGAACATTGACAATCCCTATGTCGCACCGCGTCCTTTCCGAATCAACGCCGGCGCCGTGCATTCATATGTCAGGGTGCCGGGAGGAAAGACCAGGTACCTCGGCGAGCTGAAGACCGGGGATCCGGTCCAGATAGTCAGGAAAGACGGAGGCACCTATACGTCCTACGTGGGCCGCTCCAAGATAGAAAAACGCCCGATGCTGGTAGTCTACGCTGTAGATGAAAGCGGCGCCGAACATTCGGTGGTGCTCCAGAACGCTGAAACGATAAGGCTTACCGCCCTCGACGGGGCGGCTGTCAGCGTGGCACAGTTGAAGACCGGAGACCATATACTGGGATATCTCGAAAAGGGAGGGCGCCATTTCGGGATGGCCGTGGAAGAGACAATAAAAGAGCAGTGATGTGCGGTTTCCGATGAGGAACGCAAAAAGTAAGGTAAAACGCTAGGAGCTGGTAATGGACGATAAAATTTATTGGGTAGATTTCAACACCATGGAGCGTTTCATGGTTGATGTTTTAAAAAGCGCCGGTGTTCCCGATGAAGACGCCAGGATATGCGCTGACGTTCTCATTACCTCGGACAAGCGGGGCATCGATTCGCACGGCATTAATAGGCTTAAGCCGATCTACATCGATCGGATAAAGGACGGCATCCTCAACCCGGTAACCAGGATGGAGGTCGTCAAGGAAGGCCCGACCACGGCAGTGATAGACGGGCATAACGGCATGGGCCATGTTATAGCGAAGAAATCCATGGCCATGGCGATCGATAAGGCGCGTAAATTCGGCATGGGTATGGTGGCCGTAAGGAATTCATCCCACTATGGCATAGCCGGATATTTCTCATTAATGGCGGCAGATGCGGACATGATAGGGATTACCGGAACAAATGCCCGTCCCAGCATTGCCCCGACCTTCGGGATTGAGAACATGCTGGGAACAAATCCCCTGGTTTTCGGCATTCCCACCGACGAAGAGTTCCCCTTTGTCATCGATTGCGCGACATCAATTACGCAGCGCGGAAAAATCGAGGTGTACGCGCGGCAGGGAAAAGTGATGCCGGAAGGGTGGGTTATTGACACGAACGGCAATTCGACTACCGACGCTAATGAGGCGCTTAAAAAGCTCATCGACGGCACGGCCGCTCTCACCCCCCTGGGCGGGATCGGCGAAGACGGCGGCGGTTACAAGGGTTACGGGTACGCCACGGTTATTGAGATAATGAGCGCTGCGCTGCAGGCCGGAAGCTACCTTAAAATGCTCACCGGTTTTGACAAAGGTAAGAAAGTTCCCTATCGCCTGGGCCATTTTTTTATCGCCATTGACATATCCCATTTTATCGAACCGGCTGCCTTTAAAAAGACGTCGGGGAAAATTCTCCGTGAGATCAGGTCATCAAAGAAAATGCCGGGCCAGGAACGGATTTTCACGGCCGGTGAGAAGGAGTACCAGGCGTGGCTTGATAGAAAGGACCGGGGCGTGCCGGTGAACAAGAGTCTGCAGGAAGATATTATCGCGATGCGCGAGAGTTTTAATATCATGGGGTACGATTTTCCTTTTTAATATATTGGATGCGCGGTTGCAAACCGTGCTTTCAATACCGTTCATTTTACCCAGACTATTTTATTAAAGTTCCTCACGCCCTGCTGCTGTATGAAATTTTTCCACTTCATGCTTACGGCCGTTCCGGCAAGGTCCGCGTTCCGCATGTGCGTGTATTGAACAAGGCCGGTAATAATCAGTGTATCGCGAATAACCTTCATATCAGATCCTTCGGCAACACCGAGCACCATTTTTGCTTCCCTCAAGTCAGCCCCGCTAAGGTCTGCATCGTAGAGATAGGTTTCGACAAGATTGGCTTTAGCGAGGACCGCATTTTGTAGTAGGGCATACCGGAGATTCGCGCCCCGAAGGTCAGCTCCCGACAGGTTCGTTGCGCTGAGATCAGCATGCCGGAGATCGGTGTTTACAAGCCTCGCGTTTTTTAGATTAGAAAAACTGAAATTGGTTTTTACAAGCTTTGCCTTGGTGAGATTGATTTTTTCGAGGTTCATATTGTAGAAATCAATACCGGACAGGTTTATACCCTCAAGCTTTTTGCTAAATAATATCCGCTTTATCATGAAACGGCGGCAGGCGGTTGAGAGAATTGCCGTTGCCGAGAAAAGCATCATTATCAGCAGGGTTTTTCTGGATAATAGGGATGGCTTCATTTGTCGCAGTTCAGGCTCCATGTATAGTATCATAATGCCGGCCAATCACTCAGTCAATACTAAATTTGTCGACATTCCGGCAAAGTTTTCATGGATATTTCCTTGACATGACAGACATACGCAGCGTCAATATATGCAGATCATTTGCAAGGAGTTGCATCATGGAAGAAAAAAAGTCGGTATCGTAATCAAGTATTATGCCAAGCCCAATGTGACCGCTATTGAATTTACCGATGGTTCCCTGAAAGTGGGGGACACGATTCATATCCATGGCCATAGCACCGATAGTTTAATTTTATTTAAATCAGTAAAAAATGCTTGCTATAAACGATGAATGTGGCTACATAAAAGTCAGGTTGAGTGATTGGATAATACAGATACCATCCGGAAGATTTGCGTGAAGGGGGTTTTGTATGAACAGCGTTTATAAAGTAATTGAAATTATCGGAACCAGCGATGTCTCATGGGAAGACGCAGCAAGAAGTGCGCTCGAAGCCGCTTCAAAATCATTGAAAGACATCCGGGTAGCTGAAGTTAAAGAATTGGATATCAGTGTTGATAATAACAAGCTGGTATTCCGGGTGAAGCTAAGAGTGTCATTCAAATTCGTTGATTAGATTAATCGAGGACGGATATTTTCCGTTATTATACGATAAAGCCGGGGAATTGATGATCCGGCTTTTTACTTTTGTTGGAGTGCAATAACCGGCGCCATGTGCTCCAGGCGGATTAAACAGAGATGACTGCATGATTATACAATAGTGAGGTATGCCATGGGATTACTGGATCAGATTTCCGATATTGCAAAAGGGCTGGGGAATCAGAAAGGTGTGAACCAGGGGCTTCTGGAAGGCGTCGCTGATTTATTGAAGGGGGGCGGGCTTCGCAATCTCGTGGATACGTTCATGGATAGCGGCCTTGATGATGTTATCAAGTCATGGGTCAGCACAGGGAGCAATAAGCCCATAACCGCGGACCAGTTAAAGAACGCCCTGGGCCCTGATAAGCTCGAGGAACTTGCGTCCCGGGCCGGCATCCCCGCAGACCAGGCATCAAAAGTTCTCAAGGATATACTCCCGGATATTATTGACAAGCTAACACCGAATGGGAAGGTGTCGGAATAGGTTCATAATAACACTGGCGGGGAGGAGCGATGCAATTCATGGTACACACCGGTTTGGACCGTCTCCTTGCCCGACCTGAAACTCTGAAAAACAGAAGGGTCGGGTTAATCGCCAATCATACTTCCGTAAGCAGCGGCCTGGGGTATAGCTGGGACCTGCTGAGCGATACGGGCATCAGCATAACGAAGATCTTTTCACCGGAACATGGTCTTTTCGGCACCGAGCAGGACCAGGTCCCGGTATCCACCCGCATCGAATTTCCTTTTGAAGTTATTAATTTATACGGTGCGACCCATGATTCACTTGCTCCAATGGAGTCTCATCTTACCGGACTGGATTGCATTGTGTATGACATCCAGGATATCGGATCACGGTATTATACATTTGTGAACACCATGGTCCTTTTCCTCAGAGCCCTTCATTTAAAAGACATCGAGTTCATCGTCCTTGACCGGCCAAATCCCATCGGTGGTCGTTCCGTTGAGGGACCGGTCCTGAAAAAAGGCTTTGAGTCTTTTGTCGGTCTTCTACCGGTGCCGGTACGGCACGGTCTGACGACGGGTGAAATTGCGAAGCTCGCCGTTGATTATTTCAAGCTGGATCTAAATCTCCGGGTTATTGAAATGACCGGATGGACAAGGGACATGTTCTACGATGAAACAGGTCTTCCCTGGGTCCCTCCTTCACCGAACATGCCGTCGCTTAACACGGCTTTTGTATATCCCGGCATCTGTCTTTTTGAGGGGACCAACGTGTCGGAGGGGAGGGGCACCACGACGCCTTTCGAGGCTGTCGGCGCACCGGAGATACAGCCTATGGTTCTCTGCGGGCGTTTGAATGCCGAGAACCTACCGGGCGTTTTTTTCCGGCCTGTCTATTTCAAGCCCACTTTTAACAAATACCGCGGAGAGACCATCGGCGGTGCCTACATCCATGTTAGCGACCGCGAACTCTTCAAGCCGTTTTTAACCGGCATCGCGATGGTCATAGCCATGCGGGAAATGATGCCCGGCTTCGAGTTCCTCACCGGCATGTATGAGTTCAACGATCTCCATCCAGCATTCGATCTTCTGACCGGCAGTCCGGCGATCCGCGAACATGTCATTGATGGAAAACCCCTTGACCGGATTGCGGCCCTGTGGGAAAAAGAGGAAAAAGTTTTTGCCGGAATCACTGAGGAATATCATATCTATCAGGTTTAGCAATGTCGCTTGATATCGCCGTTATTGTCGGGTACATGGTTGCCATCAATATCATCGGCATCGCGTGCGCCCGAGTCACATCCGTTAACGATTATTTTCTCGGCAACCGCGCCATACCATGGCCGGTGGCATGCTTCTCCATTGTCGCCACTGAGACCAGTTCGCTGACATTCATCTCCATACCGGGCCTTGCCTATATCTCCGGCACGGGTTTCATGCAGGTGGCGCTGGGTTATATTATAGGCCGGGTCCTGGTGGCAGCTATCATGCTTCCGCGATATTTTGCGGGCGGCATGGAGACGGCGTACCAGTTTTTGCAGAACCGCTTCGGCATTACCGCACGGAGGATCATCGCCGTAATTTTTCATATTACACGGCTCCTGGCGGACGGCATCAGGCTTTTTGCCACCGCCATTCCCCTGTCCCTCCTTATGGGTTTTGACGGCTACTGGCAGGCGATCCTGATTGTAGGATCGACAACATTCATATACACCCTTTACGGCGGGATCAGGTCCGTTGCCATTACTGACAGCATCCAGCTTGGCGTGTATCTGGTCAGTGCGGTGGCGGGTCTGATAATTATCGGGAATATACTGGATATGTCGCTCCTTGACGTATATAAGGCAATACCCAAGGAGCGCCTGACCGTGTTCTCAACCGGTTGTGCCGGGGGGTGGCGCGGTATCTTCAGCTCGTATAATATTTTTTCGGGCGTTATCGGCGGAGCGGTCCTCTCTTTCGCGTCACACGGTACGGACCATCTCATTGTTCAACGGATACTGGCATGCCGCGACCTGCCGTCAGCCCGTAAGGCCATGATTTGGAGCGGCATCATCGTTTTTTTCCAGTTCGCGCTGTTTCTCCTCTGGGGCCTTTTCATCTATGTCCTGCTGAAAGGGCGGACCTTCGACCTGCCTGACACCATCATGCCTTATTTCATCATTAACCAAGTGCCACCCGGCGTCAAGGGGCTCATGCTCGCAGGCATATTTGCCGCGGCCATGTCTACTATAAGCGCGTCGATAAATTCTATATCATCCTCAACAGCGATGGATATCCTGCTGATCTCCCGCTGGAACATAACGGACCGAAAGAAGCTCATGATTTCCCGGGGCATAGCCTTCATGTGGGCCTGCGTGATGATGGGCATAGCAATGCTGCTGAAAGATACAAAAAGTCCCCTCGTGGAGCTTGGTCTGAGCATCGCGTCCATAACCTATGGCGGCATGCTGGGAATTTTTTTACAGGGAGCGCTGTTTGAAAAATTCAGCGACAAGGCGGCCCTCACCGGGGTGATGGCGAGCATCGCGGCAGTACTCTTCATATCGGCCACTTTCAGAGTGTTCTGGCCATGGTTTGTCCCAATAGGATTCACGGTTTCCTTCGGGGTGGGTTCGGCGATTAATGTAGTGCTCAAAAAAAGCGGGTGACTACGGTTATTCTTTGGTCAGATCCTCAATAATCTTGAGCGAGGAATGCGTGCAGATTTTGTCGTCTGTATAGAGCGTGTCGAAAATGATGATGATCTCGGTGCGGACGTTTTTTTGAATGATGAAATAATACTCCCCGGCAAGCTTGCGGACCAGGTCGATGCCCCTGCCGGTCTCTGAAATGAAATCCGTGACATCTTCATGGGTTTCCGAGGCTTTATCCAGAAGGATGTTCTGCTCAATGGCCTTGTTTATACTGTCGAGAATTATCATCCTGGACAGATTCCCATTGAAATCATCTATGGCGATGCCGTACTTGTCCCTTGAGCGGGCGAAAAAAATATCCACAAATTCGCCTTCCCCGAGCTGTACGGCCTGACGGAGTTTTTTTTCATCTGACAGACCATGCGAGTGATACACGGCATTAATCACCATCTCGTTGAGTATAAGGGTCAGCATGATCTTATTCTCTATCTTGAAGCCCCAGTTCTTAATTTCATCCACGATGAGAGAAATCGCCTTCTTTATTTGCTTCGAACTGGTGATCCGGATTTTTTTGGTCTCGATGAGGTCCGGTATGTAATTATTGAGGCCGAAAATGTTCATCTTTGTTATTAGCTTCTCGGCAAGATTGAGGATTTCCTCCCTGCGGAAGGGCTTGCACAAAACATTCCCGATGCCCTCTTGGAAAATAACGTCAAAAAAGGAGTCTATGTTTCTATCCGTAGTCATGATAGTGGGGATGTACGGATAGTTTTCCATTATGTAATTATAGAGGGCAAAGGCATTGTCCCCCGGCAACTCGACTTCCGATACGACAAGATCGAAGTCGATGGATTTGAGCTTTTTCATTGCATCGTAGGCGGATTCGCACAACTCGACATTGTAGCCGCCATTCCTGAATATCTTGACCAGGGAGTCCTTAAAGATTGAGAAATCAACTATGAGAACATTATACATACCACAATCCATCAATTGAGATTACTATATTAGGCGGATCTTCTGATTATAATGCAAGAAAAATATAGAAAAGCTACAGAAAAAGCTATAGAAAAAGGTTCCGATTAGCCGAAATTATTATTGATATAATAGATTTGTCTGTTAATAAGTGACAGTGCCGGTTTCCCATAACAGAAGAGCGGTGAACAGCAGTACATGCAATCGGGACATGAAAAGGGCTGTTATACAGTACTGACACTGACGGACATTGGAGGACATGATGAAAAAAGGATTTCTTATTGCCGCGTGCGTGATGCTCACGATTGCCGTTGCCGGCGCTCAGGATCAGGATAAGAAGGGGAGTGGTGAGGAATATAAATTGTCTTCACAAACCCTGGACCAGCAGGGCGGCGAACTTGATAAACAGATTGCGGCCTATTCAACCAGAATGGCTGAAATCATCAAGAAATACAATCTGTTGAAGACCACTGGCATCAGGATCATACCGTATCAGACAACCTATGTTCAGGGTCAGGATTTCATTGAGATGGAAAAATACAGCTTTATCAAAGATGACATATACAACAGGGAAGTCGTCGGGGTCCAGTCGAGAAAAATTAAGTTGTACACCAATGGAGAATCAGTTACAAGGATTGATACGGAAATATATGACCATTTTTACTGGGCGGGGTCATCAAATATTGTGAGGATCTCTGACCCCAGCCCGACAACGGTAGGAACTGATGATATTGTGTTCACCCATATTGTAAATGGGAAGCCATTTCTTGAGAACAAGAAGCTGGCGGATATTAAAAATACCACCGCCTACCCGATACGTAATGAATTGAAGAGGGAATTCCTTGTTCCTCATATATCCTACTTCATGAATTCGCTGCTGTTTATAGCTGAAGCGTATTACAAGGGAATGAAAGACGCTGAAGAAGGAATGACTGAATATTTAAAGAAAGCAAAAAAATATTAATACATTTAAGAATGCATGTAGTTACCGTAGAGACTGCCATAGTGACAGTCTCTCTTATTTTAGGTCATTTCAATGCCCTCTGACGGGAATTTATTAACTCACCAGTTTGCTGTTAAATATAAATAAAATTGTTGACACTAATGGATGCAAACAAAAAGTATTCGTTATCGCTTATCATGCTGTGCAACAGGCATGATGCTTAAGTAGTATCGTGATTAAATTATTTATGATGCATCCACTCCATCTTCAGTATCAGGGATGCATTTATAAATTTTAGAGCAAAATAACGCTCTATTGATATAGACATTGAATTATCGTGGAGAATGATATGAAGTTAGCTGTCATTGGCACCGGCTATGTCGGTCTGGTCACCGGAACCTGCTTTGCAGACATGGGGAACGATGTGTGGTGCATTGATATTGACGAGAAGAAGATACTGGGTCTGAAAAAAGGCATTCTGCCAATCTATGAGCCTGGCCTTGATGACCTGGTCAAGAGGAACTATGATGAAGGTCGCCTCAGGTTCACAACAAATTTAAAGGAAGGCATTGCCGGATCCCTCTATGCTTTTATTGCAGTCGGGACGCCTTCAGACGAGGACGGCTCGGCAGACCTGCAGCATGTCCTCGAGGTAGCCAGGCAGATCGGCAGATGTGTGGAGAAGTACATTGTTATCGTAGACAAGTCCACGGTCCCCGTTGGCACTGCGGAAAAAGTCCGCCAGGCTGTCCGCGAAGAGCTTGATAAGCGCGGCAGAAACGATATCGAGTTTGATGTTGTTTCTAACCCTGAATTTCTTAAAGAAGGTAATGCGGTTGATGATTTCATCAAGCCTGACCGCGTTATCATCGGAGCTGACAACGCCCGTGCCGCCGATCACATGCGCGAACTCTATTCCACCTTTGTGCGCAAGGGGGACCGCGTCATGACGATGGACATCCCCTCGGCGGAGCTTTCTAAATACGCAGCCAACGCGATGCTGGCGACGCGTATCAGCTTTATGAATGAATTGTCCCACCTGTGCGAAGCCGCAGGAGCGGATATTGAAAGTGTGCGGAGAGGCATCGGCTCGGACAGCAGGATAGGAACCGCCTTTTTGTATGCGGGTATAGGATATGGCGGATCATGCTTTCCCAAGGACGTCAAGGCGCTCATCTATACATTGAAGGACTTCGGCTTTGACGCGAAGATACTATCCGCCGTGGAGGAAGTCAACAAGGACCAGCGCGTGCGCTTTGTGAATAAAGTCATCGCGCACATGGGTGAAAAGCTCGACGGTAAAACACTGGCAGTGTGGGGTCTTGCCTTTAAGCCCCAGACTGACGACATGCGGGAAGCGCCGGCCATCGACATCATCACCGAGCTGCGGAAGCGTGGAGCATCTTTCAAGGCCTATGATCCTATTGCTGTTGAGAATGCACGATCCATCATCGGCGATGAGAAGATAGAATACGTAAAAAATAACTATGATACGCTGAAGGGAGCCGACGCCCTGCTGCTGTTGACGGAATGGCACCATTTCAGGAAGCCCGACTTTGAAAAGATCAAATCCATGATGAAGGCGCCGCTGATCTTTGACGGCAGGAACCAGTATGAGCCGGCGAAGATGAAGGAGCTGGGCTTCACGTATTACAGCATTGGAAGGAATTAATACCAAATCCAAAGAGAATAATTTGTAATGCTGCATGTGCGCGGGAGTTTAACGCCCGCCTGTCTCGTAAATGCATCAAGCTACATTAATATGCGTCAGAAAAAAGCCTCACGGCCTGCGGAACTTGTTTATATGTTTTGAAGTTGTAGACATCCTCGGCCGCTCGGCTCTTTTTTCTGACGCTTTATCGTGATATCAGTAATTATCACAATCGCAGATTGAATATCCTCACTGCGTTTGCCGTTGTGTTTTCCGCAACCTTTTCGATGCTGTCCCCTGTGATCTCCGCCGCCGCCTCAAGGTTGTACAGGATATAGTGGGGCCTGTTGATTTCCCCATGCTTCTGGACCGGAGGTATGTCGGGGCTGTCGGTCTCCAGGAGAAAATGGCCCGGGTAGATTCTCTTCATAACGTCAGCACGCTTCTTGCTGTTGCGGTAGGTCAGGGTGCCCCCCATGGAAAAAGAGAGCCCCAGCCGCATCAGTTCACCGGCCAGTTCCGGGCTCCCGGAAAAGGAATGGATGATGCCGCCGGCCCGGGGCGCCCCGATGCGCCTGAGTGAACCTATCAGTTCGTTAAAAGCGCCCCGGCAGTGTATAATTACCGGAAGATCGGTCTCTTTCGCAGCAGCCAGCTGCGCTTCAAAGAATTCTATCTGCAGGCTGAAGGGAACAACCTCGTTTTTCCTGTCGAGGCCGATCTCGCCGATAGCAGCGGCGCCAAGGCCCGTGGCCTCGTAGAGGCCCCTGATATCGTCCCGGAAGCGTTCCTGTATATACCAGGGGTGGATCCCTATGGCAAATTCAACCTCACCATACCGGCCGGCTATGCTGCGGGACAGCTCCCACTGGTCCGGCGTTATCGATGACGTCAACAGCTTTACGATCCCGGCACAACGGGCATCGTCGATAACGCGGTCAAGATCATTGACAAAATGAGAGCTCTCGAGATGGCAGTGCGCGTCTACCAGTTTCATGGTTCATTCACCGATTATTTTGACCAGGACCCTTTTAGGCCTCATGCCGTCGAATTCCGCGTAATAGATCTGCTCCCATGGGCCGAAATCCAGGTTGCCTCCGGTAATGGCCACGACGACTTCCCGGCCCATGACAGACCGCTTGATATGGGCATCGCCATTATCTTCTCCTGTGCGGTTGTGTCGGTAACGTGAAATCGGCTCATGGGGCGCCAGACCTTCGAGGAAATCGTCGAAATCCTGAATGAGTCCGCTTTCTGCATCGTTTATATATACCGAGGCAGTAATATGCATGGCATTGACCAGGCAGAGGCCTTCCTGTATGCCGCTTTTTTCCACCAGTTTTTCCACGGTATCGGTTATATTGATGTATTCGCGGCGCTTTGTCGTATTATAAATTAGGTGCTCGGTCAGGGATTTCATGGCGTACTCCGTGCCCCTCGTAACGAGGGAAAGGTGACAGGCATATTTGATAACTTCTAACATGATATGATTAAATCATGCAATTAAAAATAGTTCGGGTCTGATATTTTTTACATTGGTAAAAGCAAGGTTGTGATTAACCGGTCAGATGAAAAAATAACTTCATACAAATATTTTAATTGAATTCTGGCCAATAATGCTCACCATGGTTTTTGTTTTTATATTCTTTAAGGGATTCCGCCCCTTAAACCCGGTAACACAAGATTTGCAGTTATTCCAATAATTTAACAAGCCGGCATTGATTAACTATTGACAAAAAAAAGCCGGATAAAACGTAATAGTTGCTTTCAAAGAGGGGTTTATTGTTGCAGACACAGGTTCTAGTAATCGGCGGCGGCGCGACCGGAACGGCGGTTGCCCGCGATTTGGCGTTACGCGGCGTGCAGTGCATCCTGGTGGAAAAAGGGGATCTGAACTCCGGCGCATCGGGGGGTAACCACGGGCTTCTACACAGCGGCGGCAGGTACGTTTCCAACGACCAGGAAGCGGCGCGGGAGTGCAAGCTGGAAGGTGACATTGTTAAGGAGTTGATGCCCCAGTGCGTAGAGAACACCGGAGGCTTGTTTGTCGCCGTTCAGGGAGATGATGAAAAATTTATAGCGGATTATCCTTCCTATTGCGCACAGTGCGGGGTCCCCTGCCAGATGATTGCTCCGGAAGAAGCCCGCGCTCTCGAGCCAACCCTTTCCATAAGCGTGATTGCCGCCTACAAAGTCGAGGATGCCTCCATAGATCCTTTCAAGCTGACGCTCCTCAATATCAACCAGGCGATATCCCTCGGGTCCCGCCTCCTGCGCAGGACGAAAGTAATCGGATTTGATGTGCAGAATAAAAAGATCAGACGTGTCCTGGTCAGGAACGATTATACCGGCGATGAATTCTATATAGAAGTTGAGCAGGTGGTCAACTGCGCCGGGGCATGGGCGAACCAGATCAGCAGCCTGGCCGGCATCGAGATACCGATCCAGTATTCCAAGGGTACGCTCCTGGTCACGAACGACAGGATCAATTACCGAATAATCAACCGACTGAGACGCCCCTCTGACGCCGATATTCTTGTACCGGGCGGCACCGTATCGATAATCGGCACGACCTCGACTCCGGTCGAGGACCCGGATATAATCTACCCGACAGTGGAAGAGACCGACCTGATCGTCCGGGAAAGTTCGGTAATGGTACCGGTCTTGGAGCGGAGCCGCTTTGTCAGAGCTTACTGCGGCGTGCGGCCCCTTTTTGGGAAAGGGGGAGGATCTGACGGAAGGAATGTCAGCCGCGGCTTCGCCCTTCTCGACCATTCTCAGGAGAATGTTGAAAACCTGACAACCATAACCGGAGGGAAGCTCACCACCTTCAGGCTAATGGCTGAAAAGACAGTCGATCTGGTTGCCCGGAAGATGGGGGTAACGGCTCCCTGTCTCACCAGGACCGAGCCACTGCCGACGACAACCGGCGGCCAGTGGACGGAACCGGGAATATCCCCCAAGACTTGGATGCGTTCCCATGAATCGGATGATATCATGATCTGTGAATGCGAGATGGTCACAAAAAAGGCCATCGATGAAGTCATTGAATCGATTAAAAAGAACAATGAAAAGACGAGCCTGGTCGATATATGCATGAGGACGCGCCTCGGCAGGGGCGCCTGCCAGGGGGCTTTCTGCGGCATGAGGGCCGCCGCTTACCTCTATGAGCGCGGCGAGTTCAGCGAGCGTGAAGGGCTTGTCGATATCGGACGGTTTTTCCAGGAGCGATGGAAAGGGATACACTCCATCCTGTGGGGCGACCAGCTGATACAAGCGGAGCTCATGGAATCAATTCACTGCGGCCTCTTCGACGAAGAGCTGTACACACCATCCAGATAAGGAGTGCTGACCCTTCATGACACTGCCGAAATCACATAATTACGATCCCCGACATATTTTCGATGTCATGGTCATCGGATCCGGGATCGCGGGAATGGCCGCCTCGCTTTTTGCCATTAACCGGAAGCTCTCGACCGTACAGGCGGGAAGCGCGGGCGGGACCCTCTTCACCAGCGGTCTCTTTGACCTGATCTCGGTATATCCGGTTGGCGAGAAAAGACTCTGGGAGAACCCGTGGGAAGCTCTGGACGCCATGCGCCGCGACGGCACGAGCCATCCCTATGGCCGTATCAGCAACGAAGACATCCAGGTGTCCTTTGATGAAATGATATCTTTTCTCGGCGCTTCGGGCATGAGGCTGCGTTTTGACCAGAACCGCAATCTCAAGGTCATTACCTCCATGGGGACCATCAAGTACACCTACTGCGTGCCTGAATCGATGTGGCACGGAGTTGAGGCCTATGACACGAAAGCCCCATGCCTTATCGTTGATTTCAAGGGACTGAAAGAATTCAGCGCTCGTCAGGTTGCAACAACCCTCAAGGGGGAATGGCCGGCTATGAGGCCGCTGCGCGTTACCTTTCCCGGCACAGCCGGGCATGACGAGATCTACGCGGTCCACCTTGCCCAGGCGCTGGAATTATCCGAAACGCGCGAAGCCCTTGCCCGGCTCATCAAGCCGGAGCTCGGCGATGCCCGTTTCGTCGGACTCCCGGCGGTCCTCGGCATAAAAAGAACTTCTCTTATAGTAACCCATCTTGCACGGCTCCTCGGCGTCCCGGTCTTCGAAATACCCATGATGCCTGCTTCAGTCCCCGGCTTCAGGCTCAAGGAAATTTTTGACTCGGAGCTACCCCAGAAAGGCCTGCTCAGGCTCATAGATAAGCGGGTGGTGTCAGTCAACCGCGCGGACAACGGATATTTTCTGCTGAATATCGGGGGCAACGACCAGTCGCAGATAATACAGGCAAAATCGGTGATTCTGGCAACCGGAAGGTTTATGGGCAAGGGGCTCCTTTCGGACCGTAAAGGCATTTTCGAGCCCCTGTTCAATCTGCCGCTTCATCAGCCCTCCGATAGAAAGTCATGGCACCATGAAGAGCTGCTTAACCCGGCCGGCCACCCTATCAACAGCGCCGGCGTAGAGGTTGATGATTGTTTCCGGCCCATCGATGGCGAAGGCAGGCCCATATATGAAAATCTATTCGCGGCAGGAACTATCCTGGCCCATCAGGACTGGATGAGGATGAAATGCGGTTCCGGTCTTGCTATAGCCACTGCCTATGCGGCGGTCAACGCCTTCATTGAGAAATATATGAATACATCCGCCAGGGAAAGTGCGTAATGGTCAAGACTCTGCTCGAATCAACGTTCCTTTTTGTGTGTCTCTATATCGCCCTCGGCATCTGCGCCTTTGGCATTCTGTTCCGCATTGTGCGCTGGTTTGCGTCGGATACCGGCCCCCGGGCAGCGGTAATCCCGGCGTGGAAGAGGGTGGCCGCCGCTGCTAAAGGGTTTATAACAACGGTTTTCAGCATACGTTTTTTTCTGTTCTTCAAGGTCCTTTTTCTGGATGTCCTGCTGCAGACCAGGATAGTCAAAACGGATCTTTCGCGCTGGATCATGCACATCTGTATATTTTTCGGCTTCATGCTCCTTCTGCTCATGCACGCGCTGGATGAACTGGTGACGAAAAAACTATTCCCCGAATATTTTTCAACCCTGGACCCGTTCCAGTTGCTGCGGAACTTGTTCGGCCTCATGGTGATCATCGGGGTTGCCATAGCGATATACCGTCGCGTGCGTCACCGGGGCCCCATGCTTGCCACCCGGTATGCCGACCGGTACGCGGTCATCATCCTTGCTGTTATCATGATAAGCGGGTATCTGGTGGAGGCTTCGAAGATCGTTTCCGAAAGCGTTTTCAACAGGATGATGAAGGACTTTTCATCAGCCAGCGGTCCCGCCGACGAAGACGCGATCAGGGCCTTCTGGTCCAGCGAGTATGGCACGGTCTTCGCGGACATCAAGACACCGATAACGCCGGACCTTGTCGCGAAGGGGAAGCAGCTCAATGATGAAAGTTGCGCCTCCTGCCATGTGCCTACAAAATCAGCCTTCATATCATATCCTGTGTCCAGGGCGCTCCGGCCTGTCGCCATGCCGATGGACAGGATCAAGGCCGATGTTATTTTCTATTACATCCATGTCCTTGCCTGCTTCGCGGGCCTTGCCTATCTTCCATTCAGCAAGTTTTTCCATATTATTACGGACCCCCTCACCATGATTGTGAATGGTATGTCCGACAAGAAGAAAGTTAACCAGGCCGGCGCCATGCCCCGGAGGGCCATGGAGCTTGACGCCTGCACTAATTGCGGCACCTGCAGCCGTTACTGTTCAGTGGCGCCGGTGTTTCAGATGATCGGCAACGAGGAAATACTCCCGTCGCGCAAGATCAGTATGATCAGTTCACTCTGCTCCGGGAAAACAATAAAGGCTGATGAACTGCGGGAGATTTCGGAGGGAGCTTTTATATGCACATCCTGCTTCAAGTGCACAGAGGTTTGCCCGACCGGCATAAACCTGCAGGACCAGTGGTTCGCCCAGAAAGACCTGCTTGCCGAAAAAGGGTACCCGCTTCCCCATGTATGGGTGAAGGAGTTCAACGCTTCAGAATGGTCTGACCGGATCCGGGCGGGCGAGTCTTCCCGTACCAGGGACGTCGATACGATCAAGGGACGTTATTATAATCTCACTGCCGATTCCGACGTGTTTGCACCCTGCATACAGTGCCAGACCTGCACCAACGTGTGCCCGGTTGTCGCCGCGCACACCGGCAGAAAGGATGCGGTCGATATAACCCCCCAGAAGATCATGAACCTTCTCCGGCTGGGACTCAATGACCTTGCCCTGGGATCGCGGATGGTCTGGGACTGCACCACCTGCTACCAGTGCCAGGAAAATTGCCCTCAGGGGATACCGGTAACAGATATAATATATGAGCTGAAAAACAAGGCGTACGGGAAATTTAAAAATATTGATAGAACGGCTGATATCGATTCTAAGGACGACGCTTCCTGACCGGTCACCGGACGACAGGAATGGTAACAGCAGGATACGGGAAAAATGAAATTCGCTTTTTTTAAAGGCTGCAAAATACCATACTACCTTGCGCAGTATGAGACTTCAACTAGGGCGGTGATGAAACCCTTCGGGGTCCGCCTTGTGGATCTTGACTTTAACTGCTGCGGGTATCCCAACCGGGACCTTTATTTTGAGTCCTTTGTCTATTCGGCAGCGAGGAACCTTGCCCTTGCCGAAAAGAAAAGACTCGATATCGTCACTCCCTGCAAATGCTGTTACGGCAGCCTCAAGCACGCCGAGCATTACATGCATGAAAATGAAAAACTTCGCAGGGATGTTAACACTGTGCTGGCACGGGAGGGGCTATCATGGAAGGGATCGATCAAAGTGCATCATCTGCTCACGGTGCTCTGCGACGATATCGGCCTCCCGGCGATATACGCGAGCATAGTTAAGCCTCTTGGCGGCCTCAACGTCGCCGCCCATTACGGCTGCCATGCGCTGCGGCCCAGCAACGTGGTACATTTCGACGACCCGCTGGCGCCGTCAATTTTCGAGGATTGTATCTCGGCAACCGGAGCAAAGCCGGTTGACTGGCCCCGCCGTCTTGACTGCTGCGGCAACCCGCTGCTGGGGAAAAATAACGCCCTCTCGCTTTCCCTCATGCGCAGTAAAACATCCGATGCGGCCGAATCCGGGGCCGATTGCATCTGCACGGCCTGCACCTATTGCCAGATACAGTTTGATGCAGTGCAGAGCGCGGAAACCCCCGAGCCGAACCGCGAATCGATGGTGCCGGCGATACTCTATACCCAGCTCCTCGGCCTCAGCATGGGTTTGCCGGAGCGGTCCCTCGGCATCAGCAAGAACACACTTTCCATAGAGAAACTCGGTCCTGCCTGGAAGCTCCTGCCCGGGGCATTTTAACTGCGCCCATGTTTTTTAAGCGGCTAATGAATGTCCGGCTTGGATTCGCCGGGATCTGCTGGTGAAGTGGAGACGCTCTTATTCTCTATAATCCGCACCAGCTCTTTTTTATCAAAATGATACTGTTTTGCGCAGAATGTGCAGGTAATCTCCGCTCCCCCGTCCTCGTCGATCATCTCTTGGAGATCCTCACGATGCAGGCTGGCAAGCATTTTACGGATTGTCCTCCGGTTGCAACTGCAGGAAGACCGTACTGCGTGAGAGTCCAGCAGCGTTACCGCCTCGTTATTGAAGAGCTCCTTTAAAACATCAAGAATATCTACGCCATCTCTCAGGCTCTCACCCAGGGATATTTTCATGCATGAAATGTTATCCTCGATTCTGGCAATGGCGTCTTCCGACGTTCCGGGAAAGGTCTGGATGAGGATGCCGCCGGAAGATGTTATGGAGCCGTCCTCTCCGAGTGTCATGCCAATTATGACCGCGGATGGGACCTGCTCGGATACCGTGAGATAATAGGCAAGATCCCCGGCTACTTCGCCGGTTTGGAGGGGAATGACGCTGGTGTACGGGTCCTTCATGCCGATGTCCTTGCGCACGGTGAGGAACCCGGCACCGATTGTTTTAGAGAAGCTGAGGGTTCCTATCGTGTCGGTTATGTCCGGCTGCGGGTTTGCAACATAGCCCCTGATATTGCCGCGGGCGTCAGCCTGGGCGTGGATTTCCTTGATGGGGCCGCTCCCCTCGATTTTGATAAGCAGGCTCTGGTCGGATTCGGGCTTGAGCATGGCGCTCAGGAGCGCAGCGGCAGTAACGGTCCTGCCCAGGGCTATCGTTGCATTGGGCGTGGTATTATGGAGGGACGTGATTTCCCTGGCGACGTTCAGCGATGTCACGGTATATGCCCTGAGATTGAGCGGCTCGCAGATCAGTCGTGTTAATCGGTCATTTTTCATCGTATACCCGTAAGTTCCCGGATCGGCGCTGTGCCGTTCCGGCCGTTATATTCATATCATTTTTCTCCGACCCATCTGCATCCCTTGTCGGGATTGGAGCAGGATGTCCTGCATGGTTCCTGTTCGGAAGCACAGCAGGATTCAATAATCCCCTCCCATCGTTTTTCGGACAATGAATAGTTGAGATAGCCGCTGACAATGCATTCATATGCGACCCGGACCTTTACCGTATACCGGGGAGTGTTTGCATCGCCCGATATCTTTTTATTTTCATCGATTACGAAAAGCGACTGCAGGGTATAGGGCGCTTTTTTCCCGAAATTTTCAATTGGATGTCTCTTCACGATATCGAATTTCTCAATGACGATATTATTTTTTTTCAATCCGTATTCTTTTTCGAAGGCTTCTTTGAGGATTATGGCAGCATCGGCATCCTGTAAGGCTGGTATGGTGCTCGCCGTTCCAAGATCCCGGCACATGGTCCCGATGTGGCAGTCGGCTATTTCCTTTCCCCGGTACATGCAGCTGCTCTTCAACTGTTCCCATTTTCCGCTCTGAAGGGCAAGGGTGGAAGTTATCAGGCATTCATAGTCAGTCACCGTGTTGTAAATCTCATTTTTCAATGCCGCGGAGACTTTTGTTGTAATTCGGTATTCGGGGACGCAGAGCCTCCACGCGGCTTTTTTCCCCAGGATGGTTATTCCCCGGACCTGCAGATTCGGGTTGCTCCTTGTGATGGCTTCCGTTATAATTTTCTTCGCCGCTTCATTTTCAAGGGGAGGATGTTTTTTTTTGGTCTGCGTGATCTGGGCCGAGGCTACCTGCATGAATTCCAGGAAAATCCATTCGGTTTCAAGCTTGTAAAAATACACCTCCCAGATATCACGCATGGTAACACCGCAATCGGTGAGCTTTACGGTCACGGCCAGGCTGTGCGCCTGTGCCGGTACTTCCTTCCCACCCCTGTTTTCGGTGTACCGTCTTACCTTGCCGGTATGAAGCACTTTTATTTTTTTGCTCGCAGGAGGGTCCTGGTATACCGCGTTGAATTCCCTTACAGCGCGGTCCCGTGGGACCATGTCTGTCTTCACCGGGGCTTTCCTTTTCGCAGTCCCGATTTTTTTCGGGGCTGCGTGCGAAACGATTGCGGCAATACTGATGGAGATCAGTAATACGCCGAGGGCCGTCAGGATCTGTTTCATATGTAATGCCATCCATGCCTCCGTGGATGCGCCTGATACTTCGGCGCTAATCGATTATCTGCATATCTGATACGGGGCCCACGCAATAATGGATCCCTTCAAGGTTGAAATGGTTTTTCAGGAATTGTATATTTTCCCTGCCGCTTCCGATGAATTCTTCGGTATTCTTATCGGGAAGAATCATACGGATGTTACCTGTTTGTTTTCCGGTGTTATTTCGCAGGTATCGGTCGACATGTGACGCCATGTAGTCCCTCCTGACGCGTGCTTTGACAAGAAAGCCGAAGGAGGGGTGATAGGGGCCCGCGATGACATTGATGACCTGGCCGGGCGAAAGCGGGTGGAGGCCGATGCGGATCACCGGGATAGACCGTGACAGGAATATCTGATAGAGTTCCTTGCATAGTTCCACGGCTCCCTCCAATGACAGGGGGGAATATTCTCCCGCGGCAAATAGCCGCTCCAGGGGAGTATTTTTCAGCACCACGGCCGGATAAATACGCACAGCTGATGGGCCCATTTCAGATGCCAGGCGGGCCGATCGGAGGGCCGATGCCCTGGTTTCACCGGGCAGTCCCGGCATTAATTGAATTACGAAGTCGAAGCCATGCTTTTTGACGCATTCGACAGCGTTGAATACATCGCGGACAGTGTGCCCCCTGTTTGATGACAGTAAAACCGTATCATCAAGGGATTGAACGCCTATTTCAATGATAGTCACCCTGTATTTTTTAAGGAGGGTGAGGGCGTCATCGGAAATATAATCAGGCCTTGTGGAGAGGCGTATTCCATGAATTGTCTTTTCTTCAAGGTGCCGCAGGGCGCTGGCCAGGAAGGATTCCTGGATTTCTTTTCTGATGCCGGTAAAGCTGCCGCCGAAGAATGCCAGCTCGATACGGTTCACACTTTCTCCAACATGCGGCATGTATCGTCTGACGGTCTCGTCAATCAGTTCCGGACCGGGCATGGTTCCGGCGGATGTTGTGCTCCACTGGTCGCAGAAACTGCACCGGTGGGCGCAGCCCAGGTGGGGCACAAAGACCGGGATTGTTATATGGTGTTTCGTCATAGGTATTTATGGTTAACAAAAGATAATTGGATTTCAAGGACTTTTTTGATGTAACCTTGATGAAAAAAGGTTTACTAATCGTAATACGTGAGGCAAAGCTTGATTTTTGATGCCGAAAAAATTATTGACATAACCGTGCTATAAATTCTAATGCCACCAAATCGGGATTCCTGACCGATGGCTGTAATAACAGGAGAATGACTATGCCGACGTATGAATATGAATGCCTAGAATGCAAGAACAGATTTGAGGTGTTCCAGTCAATGAATGACGAGCCCATTACATTATGCGAAAAATGTAATGGTAAAGTGCGCAAGTTGTTCGGGACCGCAGGCATTATTTTCAAGGGATCCGGCTTCTACGTCAATGACTATAAAAAGGACGGTGATGGGAAGCGCAAATCCGGAAAGGGAAGCGGCAGTGCCGAAACTGCACAATGCCCGTCAGCGGGTGCCTGTGCCGGATGTTCCGGAGGAGTATCAGAATAATGTTCAATACTGTTTATATAAGTTGATTTATTTATTATCAAAATATACTGCAAAAGAGCCCCTCAATGAGGGGCTCTTTTATTTCTTTGATTTTGTTTTCTTCATCATCTGCGCCTTTTTCTGCGTGTGCAGAGACATGAGGTATTTCTCTATGGTAAGTATGGCCTGGCCGGATATTTTTTCATCCTTTATTTTTTCCCCGGCCAGGGAATCGGTGTATTCCCGGATCATCTCTGGCGACTGAATCACATCGGGACTTACCATGAGATATTCCATATCCGGGATGAGGTATAGCTGGCTGCGGTTGGGGTACAGGACCTTTCTGGCGTTATAGATGGGTATGACTATCTTCAGATTGAGTTTCCTGGTATCATTGATAATGATCTCGATATCGGGTTCATTCGCAGGCAGGAGGTCAATATAGTTGGACAGGGTAATTAGCTTGGCATTGCTGTTTTTTATTTTGTAGATGATGCTCTTTGCCTCGCCGGTTGCCAGCGGACGATACTGGTCCGGCTCATGCTCGCTATCTCGTTCTGCGGTTCCGGAAACAGGTTCTTCTTTTTTGGAAGTGAAAAGAAATCTAAAAAAATCGGATATTGCTTCAAGCAGGGATCTGCGCTTTCTGGCGGCGCGTTCCTCCCGTTCTATGGCTGTTTCCTTTGAGAAACTGTTCTGGTAATTATCGTATTCCTCAATTATCTGGTGTATCTTTTTTATACGTTCATCAGTTTCCAGTATGCCCCTGGATCTGTCTTCCGAGAAGAGCAGGTTCTTACCCGCATTGCACAGCAGATGCATCTCGTCGAATACTTTTTCTCTTTCCGTGTGGCTCATTTCTAAAAGATCGTCCTGTTTGTACATTATTAGATCGTGAAGCTCGGCAAGCCTCGGGAGGAGGAAATGGCCGTCTATAATGTAATTGATATTATCTTCATCCTTGAATGAAATGATTTTCTGCCGGGGGCCATTTTCATCGACCCACGCGAGGAGTCTGTCTTCGGGGAGCTGGTTGAATACCGAGGATATCGCCGCTGTTGAGGAGATCCGGTTTTCCCTGATATACGAGACGATATCATTGCCGGCGGTTATTATGGGGTCTATCACCGATTCAACCTTGATGATGCAAGACCGCAGGGAATTGAAGTTTTTTACCTCGGTAAGTTCGTTGTCCGAGAGGGACAGGTACAGATCTTGAAGAAGTATGTTCAGCAGATAGTCAAGCTTGGTATCATTGTAATCGCTGAATTCGGTATTGAGTATGCCGAAATTCTTCAACCGCCGCAGTATCGGCGTCGAATGGTTCATGATAACCTTGTTAATTTTCTCAAGGGTCAGTGTTTTTCTCACGGAGTCATAGTTGTCATGATGAAAGCAATAATCTTCGGCAATCTCGGCACTCTGCCTGTTCATGGAATAATTCTTATAGGTGAAAACGCTTTTACCCAGTTCAAGCTTGATCACCTGTGAGAGGAGCGTACGCTCCTTGGTTTTTTTCAGGAGCTTCGTCAGGTTGAAGAGCCGGAACTGGCTGATGAGGCTCAAAAAGTTATCACATGAAACCTGGTTCCGCTCTGACTGGAGGTTGTTAAAGTCATCGTTGCTGAGGAGGACAGTTAATTCACGGTTTTCATTGATCGACAGCTTCTTGGAATCAGGATCAACCGTGAACGAGAATGTTATGATGGTACGGACCTCGTCGGCGTAATTCTTTAACAGTAAGTCGACAAGGTTTATTATTATTTTATTCCGGGCTATGGTGAAAGGGATTTTAATGTTTCTCGATGTCTTCAGGTCTTCGATGGTGGCGAGATGGCCGATACCGGTATTCAGAACATTGTTCTGGAACACTATTACTTCGTTCAGGACCTCAAAAATATGCGGTTCGCGCGCGATGTGCGAATGAAGAAATGGGAATCGTTTGTCCTGAATGTTCTCTTTTACCATACTTTAAATTTAAGGGGTGCGAAGCAGCGTGGTGCATCCTATCTGCTCGGCGACGGTACGTTATTTCCTGCTTGCGACTACTAAAACTGCGATACATCCGTGTATCGCATAGAACCTGATTGCAATCCGTGACTATTTACAACAAATTGCAGATATAATAGTATTGAAATGGATGAACAGATTTTGTCAATACTTTTAATAATGTCATGAGCCATGAATCATCGGTACGAATCTCACATAGGTTATGGTCCGCCTGGTAATTTTGCCGTTTTGCTTGGTTATTTTTATCAGTTCCTGTGAAAAGTCACCTTCCGGGGCTATCAGGATGCCCCCCTCAGGCAGCTGGTCGATGAGGGTCTGCGGGATTTTTTGGGGGGATGCGGTGAGAATGATAACATCAAAGGGAGAATTTTCCGGCCAGCCGAGGTAACCGTCCCCTATGCGGACCTGAACATTGTTATAGCCCAGTTCCGCAAGCTTCTGGCGGGCGCTTTTACCGAGCGGTTGTACTATTTCTATGCTGTACACTTCTTTTACGAGAAGCGAGAGTACGGCGGCCTGGTAGCCGGAGCCGGTACCGATTTCGAGGACTTTCTCTTTTCCACTCAGTTCGCACAGTTCGGTCATGAGCGCGACAATGTACGGCTGTGAGATGGTCTGGCCGTGTCCTATGGGGAGAGGATGGTCCTCATAGGCGTTCGATATGTGCTGGCCGGGAATGAATTTGTGGCGTTCCACGGTTCTCATGGCATTGAGGACACGCTTGTCGCTGACGCCCCGGGCCTCGATCTGGTTTTTTACCATGAGATCGCGTAGTTTTTCCATGGACATGTCTCCTTCAGACCGGCAGGCGGCCGGGATTACCATGATGATGGCTATGCAATATATAATGATTCGCGTCATGTCGGTTTTCTCATTGTTAATATTTGTACGGATCAACGAACATATAAGAAACAGAGCAATTTATGAAAATAATTATTGAAATTATATCAGATTTGTCGCTACGGTATTTAAACAATAAAATTGCCGGGACATGCATGAATAGCGCCCGGTTGTGTTTTTTTGCCGCAATACTATTACCGGCGTACATAAAATGTAGTGAACTTTAGTATATATTTCAAGAAATAAAAATTTTTCAAATGTCAGTAACTTGTGATAAAAAAATGGTTTCAAAAAGTTACTGATTGCAATTTTAAACATCCTGACGCGGTTTGTTACAGGCTGCCTGAAGGCCATATGGCAGCAGGGGTGCCTGCCGGTTCATAGGCAGTAATGATTGTTACAGATGAGGAGTTACACCGTGGCGCAAAAAACGGCAAAAAAGACATCAAAGAAAAAGACGGCTGCCAGGCCCAAATCCAGGCCGGCAGCGGCATCAACAACTGCCGCTCCCCGAAAAGCGGTGAAAAGTAAAAATCCCCTCTATGTTCTGGTCATCATGGGACTGGTCACGGCAATCGCTCTCATGGTGAACAGATATGCCATGCACGACGAAGCCGGGCGGGGCCAGATAAAAAAGAAACAGGACCGCACTGGAACTGAAATGACCAGTAGACCCATAGATCAAAAAGATGACAGGGATTCTCGGGATGATAAAAAGAAAAAGACCGAGAAGATAGAAAAGAAAGACAGAATTGAAAAAGCCGAGAAGCCTGATCCACCGGTAAAAAAAGAGGCGGCGGAAAGACTGGATACCAATGAAGTAAAGGTGTATTTCGTCAAATTGAATGAAAAGTCGGAGAAAATGTACCTCACGCCTGTTGTGAGGAACGTACCACATGGGGCGCTTCTGGAAAACTCCATGAAAGAGCTGATAAAGGGCCCGACGCAGTCTGAAAAAAAGAAAGGCCACCTGACCGCCATGCCGACCGGTCTCAGGGTGAACAGCATACGGATCAGGAACAGTTCTGCGGAAATCGATTTCAACGGCGCTATCGAGCAGGGAGCCAGTGGAAGTATTTTGATAAACCGTATTGACCAGATCGTATACACGGCAACCCAGTTCCCGAACGTCAAGAGCGTTATAATTAAAATAAACGGGAAACAGCGGCAGACCCTGGGGAACGACGGCCTTTCGATCGGCGGGCCGCTTCACCGGAGATAGCGATGGACATCCTGGAAATTGAAATCAAGGCATATTGCGACAACCATGATGCGGTCATCGAAAAGGCGCTGATTCTTGGCGCCCGGCACAGGGGGACCTTCCGGGAGACAGACCTGTACCTTAACCATCCGGGAAGGGATTTCAGGAAGACCGACGAGGCCCTGCGCCTGAGGCAGATTGATGAAAAAGTCGTGTTAACATACAAAGGTCCCAAGCTTGGTACCGTGTCTAAAACACGCCGGGAGGAGGAGGTCGCGGTAGACAGCTATGAGAAGGCGCTCGATATTCTCAAGCTGCTCGGATTTGTTCCGTCAGGCACCGTGGAAAAGGAACGAGACATCTATAAGTTCGGCGACATTGAGATATGCATTGACAGGGTCGCGGGGCTCGGTAATTTTGTTGAACTTGAGTTGAAGGGCACGGACCGGGAGCGCCTCGAAAAGGAGCTGTTCCTTCTTGCCGGAGAACTGGGCTTGAGCCGGTTCGAAACAAAATCGTATCTTGAATTGAAATACGGCAAATCCGGGAAATGATCCGGGCCGGTTGCCTGCTGCAGGCTGCCGCCGCGATGCCGTATTATCTTTGAATCTGTCGAGGGGAATAATGTTTCATCGTAATCAGTCAAAAGAAGTTGAAACTGTCCGGGAAGAGCTATCGGCGCTTGAAGAGAAAAACAAGCAGCTGCGGACACTTATAGAAATCAATACGTACATAGCCAACTCCCTGGAAAAGGAAGAGGTCCTCAAACGTATACTTAACCAGACGAAGATCCTCCTCAATTGCGAATCAAGCAGCATCCTCCTGGTGGACCGCGGACTGAAACAGCTCAATTTCGCGGTTCTGAGCAAGGACGAGGAGGGCGATATTCTGAAAAACGCGAGCCTCCGCATGGGCGAGGGTATCGCAGGGACTGTGTGGCAGAACGGTATCCCGATCCTTATCAACGACGCGCAGAATGACCCCCGTTTTTCCAACAGGGCGGACAAGATGGCCAAGACCACGACGCGGTCTATCATAGCTGTACCACTAACGGTCAACGGTGAGATCATCGGCGTTATCGAGGCCATCAACAAGAATGACGGAGGCTTCTCCATCTTTGATCTCCAGGTTCTCCAGTTCGTCTCGACCCAGTCAGCCATCGCCATAAACAACGCCGACCTGTACAACAAGGCTATCCGGGACGGCATGACAAAGCTGTATATCGGTAAGTATTTCCGCGAGCGGCTCCAGGAGGAATGGAACCGCACCAGCCGGAAAAATCACAATCTATCGGTCGTGATCTTTGACATCGATAATTTCAAGGGGATCAACGATACCTACGGGCACCAGGCCGGTGACCGGGTGATCAAGGAAGTTGCGCAGGTGCTGCTGAATAACTGCCGTAACATCGACATTCCCTGCCGGTACGGCGGTGAAGAGTACACGGTGATCCTTCCGGAGACGAACCGCGAGGAGGCTTATGTTTTTGCCGAACGGATCCGGTCAGTTGTGGAGGGACTCAGGCTTGAATACGATGACGTTACGATACGGTTCAGCCTTTCAGGCGGGCTTGCCACGATTCCTGAAGTGGAAGCCAATGATCCCAGCGATCTCATAGAAATGGCCGATATGGCTCTCTATCATTCCAAAAAAATGGGGAGAAACAAGATCTCATTCTTTGATCCAAAGACAATGGGGAAGTCGACGAATTGAATTGGGTTACCGGAGCTGGTAGCCGTTCTTGTTGAGGACCTCAATGGTGCTTTTCTGGAGTTTCTCGATCTCTTCCGGCGTCAGTGTCCGTTCCTTTGACGCGAAGATGACCTTGATGGAGATGGATTTCCTGCCCTCGGGAATCGGCGATCCTTCATATATGGACACTACCTCAACGCTCTGAATGAGTTCCCTGTTGCTTTTTTCAATGAGAGTGCAGATATCACCCGCGTAAACCTGCCGGTCGGCGAGAACACTCACCTCGAAGGGGACCTCGGGATATTTCTGCAGTTCTACAAAGGCGGTTTCGCTCCTGCGGGCGCCGTATATGGCGTTCAGCTCAATATCAAACATCGCCGCGGTGCCGGCTATATCGAAAGCGGCCGCCGTTTCCGGGTGCAGTTCGAATATGGATCCTGCCGGTTCTTTCCTGATGATGATGAGCATTGACCTCCCGGGATGGGCGAAGTGAGGAAGGGTTTTTCCTTCCGGGACCAGGGAATAATCAGCCACCTGAAGCTTTGCCATGAGGCCGGTAACAATACGCTTCGCTTCGTAGAAGAGCGGAGCGTCGGTTTTTTTTCTGAACAGGGCGCCGGTGACCATGGTTTTTTCCGCGGCAAGCTCACCTGACTTTCTATTTTTTTTGATGTATACACGGCCGAGCTCATAAATGCTAAATTCGTCAAAATACCTGCTGTTAAGCTTTATATTGTTCACTGTATTGGGGACCAGACTCCTCCGGAGCCGGTCCTGCTCCTTCGACAGGGGATTTCTCAGGTAGAGTTCCAGGTCCTCATTCACCTTGAGCCTGTTCAGCGTGTCCTCTCCAATGAACGAATAGCCGCTGACCTCGATCATGTTGTGGTGGGTCGAAAGAAGGTTCTTCACTCTACGCTCGAAGAGCCGGAACTCATTTTTACACGGGGGTGTGCAGGTTACCATCGGCGCAGCCGGCGTGATGTTGTCGTACCCGTAAATCCTTCCTACTTCCTCGACGATATCTTCCGGTATCGATATGTCTTTCGTCGCCCGGTAATGAGGCACATCGATAGAGAGTTTGCCGCCGTTCGTCTTCAATTTAAAATCAAGGGATGTGAGTATGGATATAATGCGCTTGTCGTCAATCTGCTGGCCGAGCCGCTTCCGTATGAAGTCGGAGGAGGTTTCTATGGTGAATGTTTTCTGCTTTACGGGATAGGAATCTATTATTTCCGAGGCGGCTTCAGCCCCGGGGATAATCCGCTTGATGAGGTCATAGCAGCGCAGCAGCGCCGGTATCGTAAGCTCCGGCGACAGGGATTTCTCGAACCTGATGGCTGCTTCGGTGCGATGGGCGTACCGGTTTGCTGTCTTCCGGATGTTGACCGGATTGAAGTTAGCGGCCTCAAGCACGATTTCCGTTGTGCCGTCCTCGATTTCGCTGTTGCCGCCGCCCATGACGCCAGCCAGGGCGATGGGTCCCTTTGCGTCGGCAATGACGATATCCTCGGGCAGAAGTTCAAAGGTTGACCCGTCAAGCGTCATGAGAGGCTCCTTGTTCTCCGCAAGCCTGACAAATATTGTGTTCCCGTTGAGCTTCTTCCGGTCAAAGGCGTGCATCGGCTCCCCCAGTTCCGCCATGACGAAGTTGGTAATGTCGACGATGTTGTTGATGGGGCGCATGCCGATGGCTTCGACCATGGCCTTAAGCCAGTCGGGCGATTCTTCAATTTTAATGCCGGTGACCACCAGGCCGCTGTATCGCGGCGAGGCTTCCGGATTAAGGGTCTTGACCGAAAGGTCCGTCCTGTTCTTCAGCGTGTCAAGAAGGGAATAATCCACAACGCTTTTAAAGGGCCTGTTGAAAAGGGCCCCGATTTCACGGGCGAAACCCTCGTGGCACCAGAGGTCAGGACGGTGGGTGATGGACTTGTTGTCTATCTCGAAGCGTACGTCAATTCGGTGCGGATAGAGTTCGCTTAAGGCTGTTCCGATCTTGGTGTCCGGGGGCATCACCATGATGCCGGAGTGATCGTCGCTCAGGCCCAGTTCCCGTTCCGAGCAGAGCATCCCTTCCGACTCTTCGCTGCGGATTTTGGTTTTCTTGATGACCATGTCCTCGCCGAAGCGGGTCCCCACCATGGCCATGGGAACGATGTCCCCCTTTTTATGGTTCGGAGCACCGCACACAACACGGTATTTTTTATTGCCTGCGTCAAGGTCGACCAGCGTGAGCTTATCAGCGTTGGGGTGGGGCTTTACGTCCAGTATTTTAGCCGCATATATACTTTTGTAGTGGGTATTGATATATTCAACAGAATCAATTTCGGCGCTAGACATGGTGATGTGAAGGGCCATATCCTCCGGGGATATGCCGCTCGTGTCCACCATCTGGTTCAGTATGTTCAGTGAAAGCCACATGCGCGAACTCCGTTAAAACTGCTTCAGAAAGCGGATATCACCGCTCAGGAAGTGCCGTATATCGTTTATGCCGTATTTCATCATGATGAGCCTGTTCAGCCCCAGGCCGAAGGCGAAGCCGGACCACTGTTCCGGGTTAATACCGCCCATGCGGAGCACGTTGGGGTGCACCAGCCCGCAGGGGAGGAGTTCCACCCAGCCCGACTGCTTGCATACGCTGCATCCCTTGCCGTCGCAGATGAGGCAGTGGATATCGAGCTCGAACCCGGGTTCAACAAAGGGGAAGTATCCGGGCCTGAGCCGTACCGTGACCTCGCGGTGGAAGATTTCGCTGAGGAGCTTTTTCATTACATAGATAAGGTGCGCCACGGTTATCTCCCGGTCCACCATCATCCCTTCCACCTGGTAAAAGGTGTTTTCGTGGGACGCGTCGGTGCTCTCGTACCGGAAGACCCGGCCCGGGCCGACTATCTTGAAGGGGGGCTTCACCTTTTCCATGGCCCGTACCTGGATGGCGGAGGTATGGGTCCGTAGTAAATTGCCGTCCTCGGTCCAGAAGGTGTCCTGCATGTCCCGCGCGGGATGGTGCTTGGGAATGTTCAGGGCTTCGAAGTTGTAATGATCGGTCTCGACTTCGGGCCCGTCATGTATTTCAAAACCCATGGAGGTGAAAATGTCTTCTATTTCGTACTGTATCTGTGATATGGGATGAAGCCTTCCGAGATGTTCACGCTCCGTGGAGGTGGCGCTGTCAAGGGTGACATCGATCCATTGCTTTTGTATCTTCTCTTCGGCGCCCGATCTGGACACTTCGACAGTCCTTGCTTCTAGGGCCGTCTCGATTTCACTTTTATACTGGTTGGAGAGTTTTCCTATTGCGGCGCGTTCAGCCGGTTGCAGGTTGCCGACGGTACGCAGGATCTGGGTGAGGGCGCCTTTCCTGCCGAGGTACTTGATGCGCAGTTCCTCGATCGATTCGATACTTTCCGCTCTGGTGATAGCCACGAGAGCTTCGCTACGTAATGTCCCTAGTTCCTGTTCCATATGGTCGCACTCAGCAGTTTCAACTGCGTTATGACCAATTAGGTCAATGACCGGTAAAAGTCAAGAACATTGTGGCGATTTTTTTCGTGCGGTCAACAGCAGATTTTTATTAAGGGGCGTAGCTATCCCAGCGAGCAGGCGACAAGGATGTCTCCGATTCCGCCGAGTCAATCCCGATTCCTTATAAAGTAAAAAGGTATCGGGATTATACGAGGCGGATGAGCGGGATAGCCCGACCCAAGAAATTATATAACTACTTTACTCAGCCGTTCATGGAGTTGATGGCTATTTTGGCCGCGCCGAATGAGGGGATTTTTGTGGGGTCCTCTACGGGAGTGACAGTGCATTTCCCTTTGAAGCCCTTGAGGACGCGGTCATTCACGATCTGTCTGGCCGCAGGTAGTATGAATTTATGAGCCCGTGATACACCGCCGCCGATAAGTATGGCTTCTGGGTTGAAGATGTTGATCAGGTTGGTGATGCCGAAGCCGACATAGTTTGCATATTCTTCAAGTATACTTATGGCCGTCTCGTCCTTTTTAACGGCTTCTTCATGGATCATCAATGATGACAACTCTTCGTTTTCGAGCCGCGGATTAATTGAAGACTGCTTGTTTTTCTTGAGAGTGGCGCGGGCCATCTCAACCATTGCCGGCGCGGAGGCGTACCGTTCCCAGCACCCGCGGCTGCCGCAGGGGCATTCCCTGCCGTTGTAGTCGATGGACATGTGGCCCACTTCCATGGCGTTTCCCGCCTGGCCGGTGTAGATCTTGTTGTCGATGACCACTCCGCCGCCGATGCCGGTACCCAGGGTGATCATGATCCAGTTCCGGTATTTGCTGACGTTTTCCTTCCACCATGCGCCGATGAGGGCCACCGTGGCATCGTTTTCAAGGAATACTTTAGAGCCGGTCAGATACTCGATATTCTTCACGATGGGATGATTGTTGAAATCGGGTATGTTTGGCGCTTTAACTATTAGCCCCTTTTCCTTTTCGATGGGGCCGGGCGAGCCGATTCCTATCGCCTTGATGTCGATCTTGGATACGGAAGCAGACGTAGCAAGCGTTTCGATGAGCTTTATAATGCTGTCGTCGATCTCCTTCGCAGTTTTTTGGGTTTCGATTTCCCTGAAGCTCAGTTCCTTGCCGGAATGGTCAGTGAGAATCCCCTTTATTTTAGATCCGCCTATGTCTATACCTGCAAACATGCCTATGACTCCTTAATTGTTATCGATATATATCCCGAAATTTGTCCGAAAGGTATTTCATAAAAGGATGGACCCGCACCTCACCGCCGGTGATTTCCTTTACCAGTTCCGCAAAGGTATAGCGCGAGCCATGGCGGTGCACATGTTTGCGCAGCCATGCCAGGAGGGTGCTGAAATTTCCCCCTTCTATTTCGGCCGGGATGGAAGGGTGATCTTCCAGTGCCCTGTTGAAAAGCTGCGCCGACAGGAGGTTGCCGATGGTATAGGTCGGGAAGTAGCCGAAGGCGCCATGGGCCCAGTGGATATCTTGAAGACAGCCCCTGGCTTCATCGGGCGGTGTAATCCCCAGGTACTGATGGTATTTTTCATTCCAGAGTGAGGGAATATCATCTATCTTCAAAGAGCCCCCGATGAGCTCTTTCTCTATTTCGAATCTGATGAAGATATGGAGGTTATAGGTAAGCTCGTCCGATTCGACCCGGATCAGGCCCGGCCGGGCCCTGTTGACGGCGCGGTAAAACTGTTCCAGGCTTATGCCGTCAAGCTGACCGGGGAAATGCTTTTTTAGGACCGGCAGGTAATGCTGCCAGAAGGGCCGGCTTCTGCCGATGATGTTTTCCCACAGCCGTGACTGCGATTCATGGACCCCCAGCGATATGGGCTGGCACAGGGGTGTGTTCACCAGGTCAAGGGGGAGCCCCTGATCGTAAAGAGCGTGCCCGCCTTCGTGGATGGTGCTGAACAGCGCCGACAGTAGGTCGTTTTCCTCATAGCGGGTCGTTATTCGCACATCATAGGGCGTGAAGGATGTGGTGAAGGGGTGGGCGGAACGGTCCTGGCGGCCTCTCTTGAAGTCATAGGCCATGTCCCTGAGCACGATAAGCCCGAAGGCCTCCTGGGCAGCGGTGTTGAACTTCTGGTTAAGGAAACCGGTATGCGGACCATTGTCGCTGCCGGTAATCTCCTTTACCAGTGGGATCAGTTCCCTTTTCATCTCGGAGAAGATTTTTTCCACCGCCGACGTCTTCAGGTCCGGCTCAAACAGGTCGAGGAGTGCTTCATAACGGTGTTCCGTGTAGCCAAGGTGTTCGGCCTGCTCGCGGTTCAATTCGACCAGTTCCGACAGGATCGGCGCGAAGGCACCGAAGTCCGATTTTTCCCGGGCATCGATCCAGATTGAGTTTGCCTTCGTAGTCGTCCGGGCCATCCGTGAGACCAGCTGCTTGGGGATCTTCACCTTCTGGTCATAGGACCTGCGGGCAGCGCGGAGCATGCTCACGTCAATCGAGAAATAATCGCCGGTTGTTGTTTCCCGTTCCGCGTCTTCGAGAAGGCGGGCAGTCTCGTCCGATATGAGCCACTGGTGGGCCAGCTCGGAAAGAAGAGCCACCTGTTCCGACCGCGCGGCGACGCCGTCATCGGGCATGTAGGTTTCCATGTCCCAGCTCAGTATCGATATCGTCTGGTCCAGGATGCTGATTCGTGCCCACTGTTCTTTGAATTTCTCGAAAGCGGATTTCATGCGCAATACTTCTCCTGTGTTGTGCGGATATGATTAATCGGGTCAGGATAAAAATCAAGTAACTTCTCATTACTAATTACCCGAACGGGCATGGATTTTGACCCGGTGGCGGGTCTGCATTTATGAAAGGGGAAGAGGGTGGCTTCACTGAGCAAACAGGATGTTTGCCTGCCGCCGCCGGCAGGATGCCGAAAAAGCGGCGGCCTTCCCCTTTCGATCCCCATCACCCCGCTCGCTCAGGCGCCGCGAGTGGCTAGGCGATTAACTCGGCCGCATTCGCTGCGCTCTGTGCGGCCTCAGACAACAATCGCCTGTCAGTGTCCGCCCTTCGGGCGGACGTTTTGAGTGCCTGATTGTGATTACTAAGATATGAATTGAACACCCGCGGCCTCCCTGCCGCGGGTATTATATGTGGGTAATTGTAATTTATAGCTATAGGGCAATTAAGATTATAAAATTGATTTGGGACTAAGTCTCTAAAAAAAGCCGGGCAGGACGCCCGGCTGCAAATAAAAATGCGCCGATGATGGCGCCAAAATCCACAACAATCGGTGAAGAAATATTGAATTGCACGATAAAACAGCACCAAAAAAATTGAGAACTGTCTTCAACAGAAGAACAAGAAATTGTTTTGAAACTCAAAACTGAGCCCCCGCCGGCGTTGAGGCGGCGGGGGTGATGGTGAGCACGAGAGGAAGAGGGGAGGTCCCCCCCTCTTCCTCTCGTGTAATCCCGCACTGGTCCAGGGCAAACAAACCTGCCCTGTTCAGGGTGAATAAATCCGAGGACTCAGCGCCCTCTGCGTTGAAGCTTTACATGGTATTGATACAGAGAACGAATATGTCTTTACGAACATTATAAATATTTCGGCCATCTTTTGAAAATCGTGCTTGCCTGATTTGCAGATATCTTTTCTAGTCATTCTCGACAGGAAACGCATCGTAATGAAAAAAATAGACCTGCACACCCATACTACGGCTTCTGACGGTATTTATTCGCCGCGGCAGCTCATTGATCTGGCAGTGAAGAATGGCCTGGTTGCGATGGCCATCACCGATCATGACACCGTTGACGGCTTGCCGGAAGCAGTTGATTACGCCAGGTCCATCGATTTCCGCCTGTATCCGGGAGTGGAGTTCAGCATTGAATACGATACCGGATCTTTCCATCTTATAGGCATGAATGTTAACTATGCCCATACTGGTCTGCGGAGCACCGTAAAGCGCCTGGCTGAATACCGGGGGACCAGGGCGTACCGCATTATCGATGATCTGAAAAAGCATGGCATTGATATTCCTCAGGAAGAGGTCATGGCCGAGTCCGGGGGGGGCGCCATCGGAAGGCCCCATATTGCCAGGGTCATGGTGAACCATGGTTATGCGTCTAATATTAAAGAGATATTCAAAAACTACCTGGTGAAGGGAAAGCCGGGATACATAAAAAAAGTCCGTATTGAATTTAACGAGGCCGTTTCCCTGATTAAGGAGAGCGGCGGTATTCCGGTCATTGCCCATCCGGTATCGCTTGAATGTAGTGACATGGTCGAATTCGAAGGCCTGTTGAAGGGATTCATTGAGCACGGCGTGGAAGGAATAGAGGTCTTTGCGGCTATGCATACCCCTGAAATGGCGGAGCAATACCGGGCCCTCGCGGTGAAATACCGGTTACTGATGACCGGCGGGAGCGATTTCCACGGCGACAAGGACGAGACAATAGGGAATTACCAAAAGGAGAGTCCCATTCCCTTTGAATTATACGCCCTGCTTGAAGATTATATTGAAAAGCGATTATAGAAGGATTAAGAACCTTCCGCAGTGAGTGCACAGTGAAATCCCCTTGCGTTCTCTGATCTGCTCAAGATAGAAAGGGGGTATTTCCATGTGACATCCCGTACAGCTGTGTTTTTCCACGATTGAGAAGGGATTGTCCCTCTTCTTCCTCATCCGTTCGTAATAGGTCAGAGACCGGTTGTCGACCAGCTTCCTCATGGACTCGATTTTCTTAATGACCGATTCGTTCGTATCTCCCTCGTCAAGAAGCTTGTACAGGCTGTCGAGGCGGATCAGCAAATCGAGGTCTGACGAGGGCACGCCTGACAGGTTTTCGGGTTTCCCCGTTGTCGGCTTGTCTTTTGTTGATATGGATTCGTAGTAGGACTTTGCTTCTTTTTTAAGCATTGTGTACAGCTTGGCCGGGCTGGGCTCGCTGTCGATAATTTTCCTTTTTTCCTTGTTCGAGAAGAGCCTCGCCATCATCCCGATCAGGTAGAGGTACTTGGTGCTCATTTCGGTGGGGAATATGCTGAGAAGGACATAGCGGACCGGTTTTTCATCAATCGACTGGAAGTCAATCGGCTTTTCAAGTATCCCCAGAATGGAGATGAGATCGGTCACGGACTCGGTCCGTGCGTGCGGTATGGCCAGGCCGTTGCCGATGCCGGTATTTTCCAGTGATTCCCGGTGGATCACCTGGGCGTAATAGCGTTCTTTATTGGTTATGCACTCAAGGTCCTGGAGTTTGTCCACGAGCTCTTTGATGACGAGCTGTTTTTCCGTGGATTTTAATTTGATGATTTTCTTTTGCTCAAATAACTCTTCAAGATCCATAATGTACCGCCAGGTAGAGAAAATGGAAGATAGTAGAATGGTAAAACTTTCGGGGCGAGAGGATTTGAACCTCCGACCCCTTGACCCCCAGTCACCATTAAACTAGTGACATTAGGCGCTTCTACATGACATATAGCCAATTCTCGCTAAAAATGTCAATCTTTTTCATGTTCTGTCATGTCGTGTCATGTGCTGTCTTTTTCATTTATCTCACACTTTATCTGACAGTCGCATAACGGGCTTGTTATGTGATTATCTTTTTTGAATAATTATTATAACAGGGCTTTCAATTCCTTCTCAGACTTCACTGTTGCCCCCAGGACGGGCCGGGCGGCTCCTGGATGGATAAAGACACGGCCCGGAATTATCGTTTCTAGTATTAGAAACATATTTTTCATTCTGTATAGTTAAGGGCAAAGCCCCCTTATTCGTTCATACTGTTTTCGTCTATTGTGAAATGATCGGTATGTAATTCAGAATTACGTTATAATTACGATTTACGTAAAATTGATACTGATAAAAGAGTTGGTTGGTATCTCGATCGTATCGCTTGCCTTTGCTTTTTCAATAACACGGTCAAGCACTTCGGGATGTTTGGCTATTCGCTCGGCATCGCGCCAAACCTGTGTGGTTATTCGCCCTTTATTTCCGTCAGCATTGAGATATGTTCTCTTTTCATTAACACCACCCTTCATAAAACTAATATTTCTGGGATTCTTTTCAGTGGGAGACCGGCACCAGGGGAGGGAGTCCCCCTCCTGGTGCCGGTTGGATTATATGGAGTTTACAAAGCTAAAACCATTATAGACTATCTGCGATCTGCGCCGCAAGTTGATATTTCGCCGCGGCCTGTTCATGGAAAGAGTGGGCCGAACTGTCAGCTGCCTTTAACTGCTTTTCGATTGAAATTGAGTCGGCTTTATTGGTGTCCCTGGCTTCCTTCAGTTTCTTAACTACATCCCGCATGGTGGCCGCCTCTGTATCAAGTTTGTCCCCTTCAAGATTCAATAGTATGGCCTGGACCTTTCGCCTTTCAATATCAAGTAGCTTGATACTCTTATTCAATACGTCGATTTCATCCAGTAACCGCTTCCGATCTGCATCGATCGCGGGGGCGGTGCCATCAGCTCTGACAACTGCCTCGTTAAATTCCTGGTCTTTTATTGCTATTTCTTTTTCAAGAGCTTTAATCTTTTCACCTGATATTATCTTTTCTTCTTTCAGGCGCATGAATTCCTTTTCTGCTTTTGAAATGGTGTTAATTTCTGGCTTTTTAGTTTTCATCTTCAATCTCTCCTAAACAATTTGGTAAAAAGTCATTCGATATCATCAAAACAGGTTGGCTTCTGTCGTTACCATCAATGTCAATAAATCGAAATGATTCAGGCGGTTTCCCCCATAATCGATTCAACATTTTATCTATGGCGGCATAGTTATGACGTGTAAATGCTGTAATGATCGTTCGTTCGATAAGCGGTATAGTAGTTTTATCAAGTTTCTTGATATCTTTCAATGACATATTCATTATGCCGATAATAGTCTTACAAAAAATATCATAGCTTTCGTTCAATACTGCTTTTAATTCACCAGGTATTTTCTTCTGCCGGGCGGCTTTATTGCCAGTCTTAAAAGACCCTGCATGTTTTTGACCTTTTTTTAATCCCATGATCTTTTCTCCATCCTGGGCCTGGCAGCGATCCGCGCCGGGCCTGGCCCAGGTCAAATTTTATTCTATTGCGTATTTTTGCGAAAAACGCAAATCTCAGCTCGCCTTTTTCGGAACATCAAGGCCGAGCTCGGCCCGTAGCTGACCATCATTGAAAACCGAAATATCTTTTGCCTCATATTGTCTTTGCTGGCCCTCTGCTTTGGCTTTTTCGGCAAATTGTAATGTCCGATCTTCCTGACCCTCTTTTACAATTTTATCGAAATACTGATTTTGTTGTTTTATCGTATTTTTTGCAGTCTCTTGAAACTTAAAATCGCTCTTTTTCGATTGCATCATACCATCAAGCATGTCAAGGTGATGCAAGGCTGTAAAATCTTCTTGATCGCGCGGTTCATATTGAAGAGGTGGAAGTCCAAAAGATTGTCTAACCTTATTCACGTGATAATTGGTCCTGTCATGCTCTGTAATCTTATCGTAAAGAATTTTTGCGGCTCGCTCACCATTCGGGATTCCTTTCAGGCATATGTTAATGTCATTTTCGAGAATATGCCGATTGACATCTGTTATTTTGTCGTAGACTTGATAGTTTAGTCCCAAAGCTGAAACAGCGCTTTTATGGGATACTTTGTTTTTACTTGCATAATCAAGAGCAAGGTGTTTAAACTCATCGAATAAAACTGGAATCTTGGTATTTTTCATAATTTTGTTTCTCCTTAATTTTGAGTTATAGAAATTGTATCATTCTTTTTTATAAATAATTCATCGACGATCTTTTGAATGTCACCTCCTAACTTTCTTATTTCCTTCGCCTTCGTCCAGGAAGGATCAAATTTATAATTGCCTATGATTAACGGATCAAAACCGGCGTCCTTTATGACTTCATCAGCATTTTTTATTTCACATTTCACCGGTCCGTTTTTCCTGGTAGCGATCATCGCCCGGCCATCTATGCTTTTAAATAAAAGTTTTGTCGCTCCCTCAACTGCCATTTTATTTAATAAGTGAGCTTCAAGGATTATGCGGGCCTCGCGGATCTGCGCGGATACTGCCAGGATCGCATCCATGTATGCGGCGACGATCTCGACCGGATAGTTATCCGGACGCATGATAACATCTTTTAGTGTCTGGCCCTTTATACCAAAATCAATTGATAATAGATCATTCATGTTTTACCTGCCGGCGCCCAGGTCAAAGAATAACAGGTTGGCATGATCTTTCAAAGTCAAAGATGGATTGTTTACCTGGCTCTGCCGCGCTATCTCATTAAGCATAAACCGGGCCTTTGGAGTTATTAAATAATAAAGTTTCATTGTTGTCATATTCCATCCCCCGCTAAAAATTCCTTTCCCGTTAAATCAATAGGCGGGACATGTGTTTTTCTCCGGAATAAAATTCCCGCTGTGATTGCAAAGGACCAGCCGTAACCTTCTGTTACTGTTCCCCATGAATAAATAATCCCATCGTCCTCTTTGAGTGTATAAATCAATCGTTCATGTTGTCTTGTCGCTTTGAGCTGCAAATCAGTAAAATGTTTCCCGGTTTCATCAATGATGATCAGTTTTACATTTTCATTATCACATAATTTGAGACCGTTAACCCATTTGCGACAGATGAATTTATTTTTAGTATACTTGTCCCGGTGCATCTCCATCGATGCTATCTTATTCCCATTGATTTTACATATTGCAATAAGCTTCACAGTTCGGGCCTTATATTTGTTTTATAAATCCTGTTAATTTTTCAATCTGCGTCTGGCTTGTGTTACCTGCGAGCAACCTTTTTCCCTGGTCCTGATCTCCGATTATTCTAACCCGTTCGGCCTTCGGTCCAAATTCGGTGCCATAAAAGCCCATTAACACATGCGGCGTGACATTGTTTAATCCAGATTGTGCTGCATTGATATAGCGTGTTATAAAATCTTTATGCGTTAATTCTCGATATTGACCGTCGCGAGCCTCACAGAACCGGTCCCAGGAACCGTACCCGTTAACAACAAAGTGGGCGTACACATCTGTTATCAGCACGTCATTAGAGCTTGATTTGGTGAGAAGTTTTTGCCACCAGATTTCCGCCTGCAGTTCAATGCTGTCGTGATCTCCGGCAACTTCACGAAAAATGACCAGGTCAGGAAGGGATCGCCATTTTTTACTATGATGTGAAATGACCGCCTTGAAAAACTTTTCAAGATCATCAATATTTGATTTCAGAAACGCTTGAATAATTTTTAATTCCACAATGTTATATGTGATGCCATAATAAGTCTCTATAGCGGCAATGAATTCTGGTATGCTCATAAATCCCCCAGGACCTTTTTGATTTCCTTTGCCCGTTCAGCTGGTGATTGATTATTTTGAAATTTTGATTTATAATTCTTTTTTCTCCATGTTTGGATTGCGGCTTTCCAATCCTTCATCGGTTGCCCCGTTTTATATTTCCATCCACGAGCTTGGTAATAATTCCAAAAGTATTCGGCATCAATTTCGGTGTATCCTTTTTCAACACAATAACCCGATATTTCAGATATTGAAGGGGGAGTGAATTTATTGGTTGTCTCTATCTCTGTCTTTAACTCTGTCTCTATCTCTGTCTTTAACTCTAACTCTGGTGGATTTTGTCCGGACAATTTCGGGACATTGTCCTTTCCGATCTTTTTTCTATACTGTGCTTTTCTTTCTGCTTCCGATGATCCATGTCCAATTAAGGACTGAATATCCATCATGTACAATGTTCCATTGTCTATTTGAGTAATGAGACCGAGTTTTCCGAATATTTCTATAGCTGTTTTGATTGTGTCAATATTGACCCTTAAAACCGTTGAAAGCATATGAATGTCATAAGGGATATAATCCTTAAAGGTTAATCCGCCTTCGTTTTTCAATGAGAGCAGACATAGTTTCATATAAAGATTTTGATATTCGATCCCGTTTTTCATGCTCTCAAGAATTTTCATTTCCTCAGAATCAAAAAAATTCTCTTTGAGCTTCAGATAATAATATTTTTTATTATCAGACATCAGATTGTATGCCCTCTATATTTTTCCTGTCGCTTCAGGTCTTGCATGATATCCCCTATACTTTCCGGCTTGTGATCCTGGGCGTGAGCTCCTGGGGCGGCTGTTTCGTCTCTTTCTTTTATTGTTATGGTCTTCTGTACTTCCCGGACCTGCCCGGCATGAATCTTGACATGTAGAATTAAATCAGCATACTGATGCTGTTCCGCTTGCTGTTCTAACCATTGGGCCGCGTGTTTCAATTTTTGATTATTCACGGCCTTCCTCCTCAGCTATATTGAAGAATAATTGCCGAATCAAAAATTCATTGTGTCGGGTATTGTGGCCAACTTTGAAAAAGGGTATAGACCCATCGGCCATTAGTCGCTGGACTTTGCGCTTGCTTATCTTAAGAAAACGGGCAACTTCTTCAGTGGTCCATATCTCCGATTTAAGCGCATCATGTTGAAGTGAATCTTGTGGTTTTTGGTGGAGGGTGTTTCCCATCGATCAGCTCCAAAATCGTAGAATATCCAGATTGCCTGGCATCCAGTTTTACGATTTGGTTGATCGACGAACAGATTTACAACTTGTCGGTTGATTTGCAGATTTACAACATGCTGGTTGAATACAATAAAAAGATATCAAAGTCTTTTCATTACATTGCATCTATTAAACCAGATTGTCACCTGCTGTCAATAAGTTTTTTTATGTCGCATAAGATTCTAAAGAAATTTTTAATTTCCGGTATATCCCCTTGCATTACCTGAGTGCATAAAACCCCGCCTGGGCCTTCCTGTGAATTCTGAGAGGGTTTTAGAGACATAATCGAAAAGGTAACATTAGCTATCATCCCGGGCCCTTGCGGATCCGCGCCGGCCCTCAAATCACAGAATCTTTTCCGCGCGGAGCGCGCGCGACGATTTTTTACCAGTCCCGGAGCTCCTGCTGCTTGTCGGAGGGTAGGGAGTTGTAAAGGTCAGCCATAGAGACGAAGTGAGCTGATTCTTTTATGATGTCTGATATTTGATCTCGTGGTGGTTGCTTCTGTTCATTATAATCCTGTGCAAATTGCACAGGATTATTTTGATCCGGTCTTCCAGCTGGCCGGGGTTTTATCCGTTCCCGGAGCTTATTAACCAGGGTGAACTTCGTGAAAATATCAATTCTATTTCCATTTCAGATATATCTTGTTTAATGTTAATATTCGCTGGAATGATCATCAATAATTTGTAATACCTCATTTATCTTATTCTCTATATCATGACCGGTACCGGTCACATATTTTTCTTTTTGTATGGTTTCGCCTGCTCCGATCCCCGCCGGGCCCAGGTTGCCCCGGGGGACCGCGCGGGGTGGGTCAGTATCAATCCGTTAATACCTTTTCGGCATCCTTCCTGTCAAAGGTCATACCTGAATACAATTCATCACGTTTGACAAATCCGATTTGAATCAATAGTTCCCTATACTTTTCCCGCAAAACTGACAGGGTAAAGTATAAATCCTGAGGCTCGACCATTAAATCGTCAGTGTGACAAATACTGCACAGTGTGGCAATAATACCTTTGATCTCGTGCATCAGTTCTTCATCAATCTCAATGTTTTTAAATTGTGATCTCATGCTTTTATCCTCATCGAAAAAATGATCTGACGGTTTACCTCATCAGCGTGCCGGGTACCACCCGGACACGGACGCCCGCCCAGGGGAGGGCCGGGCGTTTCGGCGCAAGGTTAATTGACGGCCTTGACGCTTGGTAAAGAATGGAAAAGAGAATCTTGTACAGCCCGGATATCAGACATGTCGTCAATAGAACTGTGATAATAAAGCTGTGTCATCTCAGGCGTTAAATGTCCAGTTTGACTTTGAATTTTCTGTAAAGGGACCTTTGCATTGACGAGCAAGCTATTGAAAAAATGCCTATGACTATGAAAGGTTAGGTTGCGATTTCGGCGCACTTCTTCATCTATACCTATTTTTCGCATGGCCGTATAAAGTGTACGGGTTAATGTCTTTGATTCAATTGGTTTATTAGGGTTCAAGTCACCAAAAAATAAAAAACTGTCTGGATTATCGTGGTATGGATTCATTTCAATAAGCTTACTTAACGCAGTAGCAACAATGCCAGGTATGATAATATTCCGTGCCCTGCCTGATTTGGTAGTCTGCTTCATGCCGTAAACGCGATCCCATGCCCGGCGGACATTGATATAACCGTCCTTTAAATGAATATCAGACAAAACAAGCGCCTGAATTTCTGACATGCGTAATCCTGTTGAACATGCTAACAGGTTCCCCGCATATCCCTTAAATTGCTCCCTGGGCGGGTGACAATGGAAAGTGTCCGATATCCATTCAATGGAAAATAGCTTTTTTACTTCATCGACGGTAAACGTCCCGCGTTGTTTTTGGTTATCAGCTGCCCGGTCGATCTTCGGGACATATTGAATCAGACTGTCATCAAGGGCCGCATCTAATATCATTTTAATCACTGATAATGTCTTATTGATTGTACCGCCTGAATAATTCTGTTTAAAGAGTTCATTACGGAAGTCTCGAATTGTAGCCCGATCTATGGCAGTCAATTTTTTTTCACCCAGGGCAGGAAATACATGCTTTTCAAGCAGGCGATTGCAATCTTGACAATGATGTGGACTTAATCGCAGGCCCCGGACGCGCCGATCAGTCGCCCAGGTCCCTTCCCATGAAAAGAAGTCTGTTGCATATTCCCGTAAAGTTGATACTTTGGTGACGATTTTACCAGTGGTGAGATAACTAACAGCCCATGCATCAGCCTGGCCTTTTGATGTTTTGCCGGTTGACTTTGCGGTTCCCCATTGATTGTTAGGTAGTTTGAATTGTGCGTAAAATATGCGGCCGCGCTTGAAGATTGAATAAGGCTTTCCGTTTGACATGGCGTCCTCCAAAATTTACGGAAAGTTATCTGACAGTTATCTCACACTTTCCGTTTTTTAGAAACGCCGGTTGTCCGGTAGTCTCATTTTTGGCCGTTTTTGATAAGCAAATGGCCCGAAACTAAAAAAACTTTCGGGGCGAGAGGATTTGAACCTCCGACCCCTTGACCCCCAGTCAAGTGCGCTAACCGGACTGCGCTACGCCCCGTATAAGTTTCGTGACCCATAATTACAATATCCCTAATCGATGTAAAGTAAATTTCTGAATAATGCTAAAATTAGGAAGCTCAATCGCCATCAGGCATTTTGACCTCACCCGCGCTCTGCGCACGCCGAACGCTTTTTGGACATCCTGTCTGCATTCTGCACTAAAACATCCTGTTTAGCGCCCCTCCTATTAGAAGGAGAGGGTCCTGATTAACCCTCTCCATTTTATGGAGAGGGGGCTGGGGGTGAGGCCGTAAATTTGAATTGACATGCATAAATAAATCATCATTTTAGGTAGTGACGAATGGGTATATGATGAAATCTTCTTCATCTTATTATATTAATATTCTTATCAGCCTCCTGTGGCTTGCTGGTACTTTTTGCTCGGGCGCCACTGCGAATCGGGGAGCTGTCGGCTTTGACAATACACGAATTCACAGCTTGAACATCGAGGCAAAAACGTACTACCGGCTGGCCCTTCAGTATTCCCGGGAGAACAAACCTGCTGACGCCATCGGCGCCTATTCCAGATCAATCCAGATTGATCCGAGCGCCGCTGCATATAACGGCCGCAGCATTGAATACTATCGTACCGGGCGTTACGACAGGGCTGTTGATGATGCCAACAGGGCGATTGTGATGAGTCCCAGGTATCCCGTGTCCTATGTTAACCGCGGGAACGCGTATTACAAGCTGAATGATTATGACAAGGCATTGAAAAGCTACCTGCGCGCCATCAATCTTGATTCCGGCAACCCTGAATACTATTATAACCTCGGCCTGGCGTATAACAGGAAGGGCCTTCAGGATGAAGCGCTTAAATCCTACGTTAAGACGGTTGAACTGGACCCACGTCATTATGCTGCCTGGTATAACCGGGCCTGTGTATTCTCACAGAAGAAAGATCACTTGGGAGCAATTGCCAGCCTGGAGAGGGCCATTACTGAAGGATTCGCGGATTCCGAACGTATGAAGCAGGAGCCGGCTCTCGAAAACATCAGGAACCTGCCAAAGTTCAAGCTTCTTCTCCGGAAAATAGGTCTGGGGACTAAGCCCCATCAGTGAAAGAAGCCATGGATCTTATTGGCTGTTTGACTGCCAATGCCCGGTATCTGTTTTAACTCTTCAACAGTGGCTCGACGGATATCGTCAATCGATTTAAAGCGCTCCAATAACAGTTTTTTTATCCCTGCATCGATCCCTATATCGTCCAGTTCGGATCTGGTCGTTTTTCTGTCCCGAAGTTTCCGGTGATACGTGATAGCGAACCGGTGGGCCTCATCCCGGATATTCTGTAAAATCTTAAGCGCCGACGAAGAACGGGGTAGCATCAACGGTTCTCTGCCGGGCACGGTGTATATTTCTTCGAACCGTTTCGCCAGCGAAATGATCCTGATGCCGGCTGAGAAGTTTTCTGCTGCCTCTCGGGCCCGGGAGAGCTGCGTTGGTCCGCCGTCAATGATCATAAGATCGGGGAGAGGACGTTCTTCATTGACCAGGTATTGTATCCGACGGCTGATAACCTCGTGGATCATGCCGGGATCGTCAGGAGCGTCATAACCCCTTATTTTATAGCGGCGGTATCCCGGTTTATCGGGCCGCCCGTCACGGAAGGATACCATTGAGGCCACGGCGTCGGTGCCTTGAAGGTTGGATATGTCGAAGCACTCCATGGCGCGGGGGAGGGTCTCCAGTTTCAGGACGCTCTGGAGCTCCTCAAGCCCGGCAAGGGTGTTCCGGCTTTCACGCTCGGCCACGCGCTCTGCAGCGATGATATCTATGTTCTTGTGTATGAGGCGGATGATACCATGGTCATCGGTGGTTTCCGGGACAACGATCACTACCTTTCGCTTTGATTGATCGGTCAAAAGCTTTTGCAGCAGGGAGCGGTCGCTTAACGGCCGTTCTGCGATGATCCGCTGCGGTGCTTCAGAGGCCTGGTAATAGCCCAGGATGAAGGAGCTGATGATCTCCTCCGGGTCGGCGTACTCTGCGTTGTCGAAAATGGATATTTTCCTCCCCAGAAGCACCCCGTTCCTGAATTCGAAGAGTATGACGACCCCCTCGTTGCCCATCTTTGACACGCCGATGTAGTCCTGATCTGCGCCAATGGGCACATGGACCTTTTGCGTTTCCGATATTTTCTGTATGTTGAAGATCATATCCCGTATTTCAGTTGCTTTCTCGTATTTCTGCTTTGATGAGTATTCCTTCATCATCTCCTGGAGGTTTGTCAGCACCGGTCCAACATTTCCCTCGAGAAATTTTACCGCGTTGTCGACGATTTTACGGTATTCACCGGCGGTCATGTCCCCCTGGCACACGCCACTGCACTTGTTGATCTGGTAGTTCATGCAGGGGCGCTCGTTTTTGTTAAGGGGAAGGTCATGGGAGCAGAGCTTCAGCTTGAAAATAGTGTTGATAAGGGCGACGGTGCCCCGGGCTGCGTTCGCGTCGGTGTAGGGCCCGAAATAGCGGGTCCCGTTTTTCCTGACGGCCCGGGTGAAAATGACGCGGGGGTATCTTTCGCCGAGGGTGACGGCAATGTACGGATACCGCTTGTCGTCTTTCTTCTGGATGTTGAACTTGGGGCGGTGTTTCTTTATCAGACTGCTTTCGAGGATCAGAGCCTCCACCTCGGAATCGGTGACGATGAACTCGATATCCCTGATGATTTTCACCAGGACGCGTGTCTTGATGTCGAGGTCGCGCTTCTGGAAATAGGAGGAGACCCTTTTTTTCAGGGATGATGCTTTCCCGATATAGATAATGGAACCGGCATCGTCTTTCATGATATACACGCCGGGCTCACCGGGGAGCCCGGCAACGGTCTTTTTGAGCTGGCCAGGTTCAATCATCCGGGTTCTGAAGCCTCTTGACCTTTTCGATATACTGGGCCGTCACCTCGAAAGACGGGTTTATCCTGGCAGCTTCCTTGAACATTTTTATTGCTTTGTCATATTCTCGGTTTTTCGCATAGGCGACTCCAAGGTTGAAGAAGCTGCCGAAACCGTTGGGCTTCATTATTGTGAAGGTGAGGAATATCGCAATGGCTTCTTCAAGCCTGTTTTCCTTGAGCATCGATACACCGGTGTTAAAGATCGTCCCGATCCCATCGTTTTCCGCCGCTGGTTCAGCCTCCTGCTGCGGTGTCTCTTCCTGGGGCTGTTCCTGTTCCGGCTGCGGTTCAGGCTCCTGTGAAATCTTGACTGTCTTGTCTTTAAGTTCTTCTATAAGTGTATTGAACGAGAGGGCGAGCTGGTTCAGTTCATCGTCGCCGGTCTGATTCAACGAAACTTCAAGGTCGCCGTCAGCGGCCTTTTTCATGAAATTAGACAGGTTGCTTATGAGAAGAGAATAATTCTGGAGAAATATGAACGTGAGCACGATCACCGCGATTACCAGCGCCATGGTAAATATAATATTGAATATGCGCATGCCCCTGGTGGAGGCGGCGTACGCATCGATAGTGGCCTGTGACCTGGCAGCAGAGACCAGGAACTGGAGCACCGATTTTTTATTTTTTATTTCGTAGGGGTGATACACGTTCTGCCAGGAATAGCCGCTCTGGGAATAGATATCAGGGTCCACGGTGCTGTGAAGGATCCCCATCTTCAGGTAGTTGATGTCCTTCTGCTCCCGGACGACCTCCGACCTGGCCAATTCAAGGTTCAAATCTTCATGGAAGAAAAGCGTATCGACAATGCGGAAATAATTCTCGTCCTCCGTTTTTGTAAAGATGACCGCGCCGAGGATGTCCCCGGCTGAAGAGTTGTAGTCGCGCAGTTCCTTCTTGATGGCGTCGATCGTCGTTGCATTTTTAAGTTTCAGCCGTTCCGCCAGGCTGTCAATTTTACCAAGAAACAGGTCTCGATTGTTCGAAACAAGGGCATCTTTTAAATAGCCGGCATTGCTGGACATGACAATATGAAAGGAAACCGAAGTTGTTATGATGAGGGCTGAATATATTATCGAAATGGCGATAATGAATCTGCGGGAAATTACTGATCGCTTCTTGTCTTCCTGGTTATTGCTGAACCTGGATTTTATTTTTTCATGGAGTTTTATGGGCATTGTATCCACCGGTACCTGTGTTGCGTTGATTTCAACATCGCCCGGATTGTAATTTTTGTAAAGAATTCTTTTTTATTTGTCTATTATAAATATCCAATAAGATCATCACGATAAACTCTGCGATTTAGCACATCCGCGAGAGATCCATAAGTGTAACTAAAAATATAATTTTCTCGCAGAGGCGCAGAGATCCCTGAAGTCATGGACCATCGTTTCTAATCGGATCATTCGTTTTTTGCAATGGCTTTATTGTTTTTATTAAATATTGGGTAGTGTTGCAACAGTAATATATGGTCATGTTCATGACAGAATCAAAAAAACTCTGCGGCTCCGCGCCTCCGCGAGAGATCCAAAAATCTCTCCGAAACTCTGCGTCCTCAGCGCTCTCTGCGTTTAATCATTTATAAAACATTCGATACTGAAAATATGTGAATAACAGAGAAATTCAATCAATTGGATGGCCGTCCAAAAATAATTGCAATTTGCAACAAAAAGTGATTGCAAAATGGAGATAATTTTACCACTGTGAAATTATGAAGGAAAAGGCCGATATAGATTTATCACCCAGCAAGATCGAGGACCTCCTTTTTCAAGCCCTGCGCACTATTTATCTGTTCGAACGGGCCGAGATAGAACAGTTTGATCTCGATTATCAGCAGATGTATCTTCTGAAATCCCTGAAGAGAAAATCACCATTTCGTGTCAGTGATATTGCCGTGGAGTTGCAAATCCCCGTTTTTTCGGCAACTCGCCTGGTCAATCAGCTGGAAAGTAAAAAACTGATCATAAAAAACAGGGACATTAAAGACCGGAGAAACATTTTCGTAAAGATCACTGCGGAGGGGAGGGAACTGCTCGGGAATATTGAATCTCATATTATTAAGCTGATGATATCCGGTCTGAAAACATATACTGAAGAAGAAGCAGGTCTGATAATAAATGTTATTCAGAATCTTGATGTTATACTCGGTCTCAGACCCGAGTTAAAGGAAGCGGCAAATTCACGTAAAAAGCTGCGGGCTTAGTACAGGTAGGTGCTGGCACAGAGGCCGGGAATGCCTCTATATTAAATATTTTGGAGGAACTGACAATGGCAACCAGGTATAAAGGATATATGGGGAAAATGCTGGATATCAATCTGACAACCGGGAAAATCGGGGAATATCCGGTGAGCGACACTGACCGCGAGCTTTTTCTGGGAGGCAGGTATTTGAGCACGAAGATACTCTGGGATGAGCTGAAACCGGGCATAGACCCCCTTTCAGAGGATAATGTCCTGGTGGTCATGACGTCCCCCCTGACCGGGTCCGGCGGTCCCTGCACCAGCAGGTATGACATATCGGCAAAAAGCCCGCAGACCGGGGCTATCGGCCATTCGAACAGCGGCGGCAATTTCGGTATGAACTTAAAGCGTGCCGGCTGGGATGGCATGCTTGTCCGCGGGAAGGCAGCGAAACCGGTATATATTGAAATTGAAGACGACAAGGTTGAAGTCAAGCCGGCCGGCAAGATCTGGGGCATGGACACCCAGGAGTCCCAGAAGGCCATGCTGGGAAAGAACACAAAGGGCGGTTCCATGGCCATCGGACCCGCAGGCGAGCACCTGGTCAAGTTCGCTGCCGTGGTGTCCCAGGAGCGGTGCCACGGAAGGACCGGCATGGGCGCTGTCATGGGCTCGAAGAACCTGAAGGGGATGATCGCCAGGGGTACAAAGACAGTACCCATCCATGACCCGGCGAAATTCAAAGAGACCATTAAGAAGTGGATAAAGATGCTCCAGAACCACCCTGCAACTGGTGAAATAGCGCCAAAACTCGGTACGGCCTTTTCCCTCATACCCCTTTCAGTGCGGAATACTCTTCCCACTAAAAACTTTCAGACGGGTACTTATGACAAGGCCTACAACATCAGCGGCGAGCATCTGGCTGATAAATACCTGGTAAAGAATTTTGGCTGCATATCATGCCCCATCCGGTGCGGCAGGGTTGTCAATATCAACGGCCATGAAGTCAAGGGGCCGGAATATGAAATATTATGCCTGATGGGATCGAACCTGCTTATAGACGACCTCCAGGCCATAATAAACTGGAACTACGAGATAGACCTTCTCGGCATGGATACAATAAGCACGGGTACAATTCTCGGATTTGCCGCGGAGCTGAATGAAAAGGGCCTCTGGAAAAGCGGTATTGAATTCGGGAAAAAAGAAGTGATGTCGAAGGCGATCAGAGACATCGCCTACCGCAAGGGTATCGGAAATGAGCTTGCCGAAGGAGTCAGGTTCCTGTCGAAGAAATACGGCGGTGAAGATTTCGCTCCCCATGTGAAGGGGCTGGAATTCCCGGCTTATGAGCCCCGGGGCACCGTGTCCCAGGCCCTGGGATACGCGACAGCGACGCGCGGCGCCTGCCACCTTGACGCGGGTTACGAGGTGTACATGGAAGTTACAGGACCGATGACGATGAACCAGCACCAGTACCGCGGCAAGCCGCCCTGGACGGTGCTGACCCAGAACCTGATGGCGGTGATAAGCGCCGGTGGCAACTGCCTCTTCACCGGCTGGACTTTTGTTCCCAAGCCGGCCTATAAGCTTCCCGGCAAGCCTCTCCTTTCTAAGATCGTCAACGGCATCATGAGCAATGTCGGATGGCTTATAGCGCTCACGGTGAAAACACCGCCATGGCTACTTAAAATTCACGTGCCCTTTCTTCTGCCTCACTCGAAGGCCCTCAAGGAGGCGACGGGAATGAAAATGGATTTCGGTATCTGGACCCGCATCGGAGACAGGGGATACAACTTGGAAAAGCTCTTTAATCTTCGCGAGGGAATTAACAAGAAAGATGACAAGCTGGCGAAAAGGTTCACTGACGTGCCGCTGCTCCCCAATAATAAAAAGAGCGTGGTGCGAATGGATAAAATGCTTCCGAAGTATTATAAGCTGCGGGGATGGGATAAAGACGGGATTCCGAAGAAAGGAACCCTGAAAAAGCTAAAGCTCGATTTTGTTGATCTGAATCTTATAAAGAATGCTGCTGCCGGGAAGTAGAGGTTTTTCCGAAGGCGCGGTACTGTTACTGTCTTTATGGAAAAGCCCCATGAAAATACGGTTACGATTCCGCGCTTTCAGGGGGCTTTTTTTAATATTACGCCGCATACATGTCCACGTGTTTTACTTTTTTAAGAGGAATTTTCCTTTCCCCGTTGTTAACATCGAAGGTAACAATCATGTCGCCTTCAATTGATCTGTTTTTATAAAGCTCAATTTCGTTCCCATCCTCAAGAACTATAATAATATCCAATCCCTTGATATCCAGGTACTTCGCCAGCATCTGCTTGAAATTCTTTTTTTTAGCTTTTCTGTGTGCCATGGTTTCCCCTCAAGAAGATTATTTATGTCCCATTAATAGTATCGGTTTTTCCATTAATATATTAATTAATTTTTATATATATATGGAAAAAATTGTTAGTACAAATTAATTAATATGTGGATATACGGAAATGTTTTAAAAGACAGATGTACCTCTGAGTCAAAGCAACACGAAGAAACAAAAGTTTGTATTTCTCGCAGAGACGCAGAGGCGCAGAGGCGCAGAGGCGCAGAGATCTCAGAGGGATGTTTGTTAAATAATATCTTCGGGTCTTCTAGATAGGGTATTTAAATTCATATAATGGATAAAATGGTATACTACTGTTGTATTATGATGCTGGTATAAACCAAACCTCTTATTCTCTGCGTCTCCGCGCCTCTGCGAGAATCATACGCTACTCCTCAAAACCAATGCGCCAGAGGGCGGTGCCGATGAGACCGTATTGAGCGGATAACTTTTGAAGTAATGAGCGTGTCTGTTTATCGGAGATATAAACCGTGCAGGAACGGCCTGAGTCACTATAATTGAAGTAAAGGGTGCCTGAAGGATCGCGCGAAGAAGAATATTTATCGGTCAGCCTGGCGCCCTCTCGGGCTGAAAGGGGAGTGGCCCGGCCATTGCACCACCGGTATCCATAGGCTGGTATCCCCAGCCAGATCCTTGAAGACCTTATGCGCTCAACCACTCTTTTGATATTTTCCTCGGCCCACCGGACATCAGTAACCGGCCCGGGGCCTGTATGGGCTCCATGATAATCGTAGCACATGAGAACAATTTCATCAACGCGGGAGGATATAATGCCCAGGTCGTGAAACCGGCTCCATTTTTCCGGAAACCCTATGGGGGGAAACACGGCCATGGTTATCTTTCCGGAATACTCCTTGCGCAAGGCGCTCAGAAACTCCCCCAGTTTCCCGGCATCTTCCGGCTGCAGATATTCAAAATCAAGATGAACCCCGGCAAAGCCCTTTGCACGGATGAAATTTGATAATTTAACCGCGGTTTTTTCCCGTAAAACCCGGGAAGAGAGAATCCTGTGTCCCTGTGATGCTGATCGGAAGGATATTAAAGGATAGAGGGTTACATGGTGCTTTTTGGTTATGGCTTTAATTTTACTCATCATCCGGGGAGATTCAGCGTCAATGTCGCATTTTTCGGTAATTCTAAACCCGGTCATGCAGATAACAGTATAGAGCGGGATGATAGTGTCCAGATAGTTATCGGTGAGGGCAGAGCTGTGCAGAAGATAGCCCCATCGGGCAGGTTTTGTATCTTCAGCCTGTGAACTATTCGAAAAGATTAACGAAATGATTGCTACAATCGATAAAATATGTTTCATATCAATAACCGACCCTTGTTCCTGTTCTTATCTGCCAGGGGGGCGAGAGAGGGATAATTCACGCCCCCAGTTATTAATCAGACAATAGATTAGATTTTCAAGCTAATTACTGCTATTAACGGTGTTAAAAAGCGGAGCCACTTTTCAAGAAAACAACTTTTTTTTGACAAAATGAACTTTAAGTATTAATTTTGTATATAAAGTTATAGATAATGTATATAGTAGTACATATAGGCAATACAGATGACATGGAATAGAGTAATAATTTTTATATCAGCAATGGGGTTAACCTTATCGCTGTCCTGCTCAAAAGTAACCGGGGATGTGGCGAATCAGTTCCCATCACTTTTGGTCGATATTAATAATAATACAGCCTATACCATAGGTCCATATGTGTTGGGAACATCGTACCCCGTATATATTGTTTTTTACTCGGAAAGCGACTGGACAAATCCCTGGTTTCAGCTGAAATCAACAACGGGCACTTTTCTTATTCCGACTCTTCCCGCTTTTTCAATGTATGTCATGGCATTCCTGGATATAGATAATAATGGCGTAGTCGATGCAGGGGAGCCGTGTACCGGTTACAATGACATTGACCATATTGCGGCCGCGCCGGACAATGAATTGACCAAACTTGTATTGTTTCCTCTGCAGTGGGGAAAAATTATCATAACGATTGATTCCTATGTTTATTAGGGTTGCTCCATTTACGTTAGCTCCCAGAGGTGCATCACAGTGAAAAAAAAATTTTTACGGATTATTCTGATTGGCGTGTTCATTGTGTCAATGCCGCTGGTTTTCAGCTGTGACACTGAGACAAATAATTCCCCCCCCTGTATCATGATCAATGTTACATTGGCAGCCCCAGAAGTCCCCAGCAGCACAAATAAACTATATGTTGTATTCCATGGGGCGAGTAACTGGGCATCGCCTTTGCTTACGGTTGCCTCCGATACAAATACAATAGTAATACCCCCGGTGGACATCTGGAAAACCGCTCTTTTTATGGAAATCATCTATGATTTGAAGGGAAACGGAAACCCATACGAAACGGGAAACTGGTACCAGGGCTGGTATAGAAAGCTTGACAGAGCGACGCCGAATCTGACCGCTTTTGTGGTTCCGGAAATACCGATAGTATTTCTGAGTATTGCTATGGACAAGCCAGCTGATCTGCCCTTAGCAAATCCAATAACACCTGCCGATGCCAACTACAATGTAATCCCGTAAAAACAATACACTAATGATAATATCTTATTTTAATGAAGAATTGCTTTGTTCATCAATTAAAATAATACTTGCCATATGGTCCACGGGGAATCACTTCGGTTATCATACTAATGATTATTATTAAGGAAGTCATGATCCCACTGAACGGAACGCAAAAAAGGAAACTCAAATCCCAGGCGCATCACCTTAAACCGGTGGTAATGATCGGCAAACTCGGCATCACCGATTCTCTTGTCGATGCGGTCAATGCGGCTCTGGACGACCATGAGCTCATTAAGATAAAATTCATCGATTTCAAGGAAGAGAAAAAGGATCTCGTTGTGGATATTGTTTCCAAAACCGCTTCAGAGTGCATAGCCATTATAGGCAATATCGCAATTATCTTTAAGCAGAATAAAGATATCAAAAAGCGACGAATTGTTATTTAACCCCACTATTAATTGTTGACAATCAGCCATACCAATTACAATTACCCAAAATCGTTGCGGGGAATGATGTTCAGCTTCCAGGCATGGATATCAGGCCCCCCGCGTTATCTGGAGGTCCATCGTGAAAAAATACAATGTCGTCATTCTCGGCGCAACCGGCGCAGTGGGTATTGAATTCAGGAAGATACTGCTTGAGCGGAAATTCCCCATTGATAAGATAAAGTTTCTCGGTTTGACAACCGTGGGTAAAGAGTTTGATTTCGGCGGAAGGAAAATAACGTCAGAAGCCGTTGTCGATGGATGCTTCAGGGGGTATGATATCGGCCTTTTTTCAGCCGGCGGCGATATCAGTAAAAAAGTCGCCAAGCGCGCGGTCGAAGAGGGTTGCGTGGTGGTCGATAACAGCTCCGCGTGGCGGATGGACCCGGAAGTCCCCCTTGTGGTCCCGGAAGTGAATCCCGATGATGTTGACTGGAACAAAGGCATCATAGCCAACCCTAACTGCTCCACCATCCAGATGGTGGTGGCCCTCAAGCCGATTCATGACGCCGCCCGTATTAAGCGGATAGTGGTCAGCACCTACCAGGCCGTGTCCGGGACCGGCTTGAAGGCAATTGAAGAATGCCTTATCCAGACCAAAGACATTATTGGCGGAAAAGAGATATCCCAGCGGAAGGTTTATCCGCACCAGATAGCCTTCAATGTCCTTCCTCAAATCGATGTTTTCCTCGAGAACGGCTATACCAAGGAAGAGATGAAAATGGTCAATGAAACGAAAAAGATCATGGGTGATGATTCGATCAATGTCACTGCGACCACGGTCAGGGTACCGGTCCTTTACAGTCATTCGGAATCGGTCAATATCGAAACCGAGAAAAAATTAACTTCCCACGATGTCCGTGAACTATTGAGGAAGGCCCCCGGCGTTACGGTTGTGGATAACCCGACCAAAAGCGAATATCCGCTGGCCATCAACGCAGCCGGCAAGGACGACGTCTTCGTGGGCCGTATCCGTGAGGACGAATCAATAGCCAATGGAATCAACATGTGGATCGTGTCCGATAATATACGGAAAGGAGCGGCCCTTAACGCGGTGCAGATTGCAGAATTACTTATTAAGAAAGGCAAACTTTAATAACTGAAAACAGTGTACGGCTTATACTGCAAAGCCTTCCCGGTAATCCCGGGAAGGCTTTTTTTGTTAAAAATAGTCAAATAACCGTTCCAATTCTGATATTAGTCCTGTTATGCCATATTTTATCAAAATAGTTAAATCAATTTCTCAATTTTTGTTTACTTTATTACGAAAATAATAACAGTATAACCGTTACGGTATTGGTGTACATGAAAAAACTGATATTTTATTTTGACCCCACAGCCAAGAAGATATTAATCGAAACTGTTTCGGAGACAGGGGAGAAAAAGCTGGTCCTGTCTTCGCCGAAGAATTTCGTTTTTTCTGCTGAGATAGTGGCCAGGATCATTGAAGTCGACAGCGATGAACAGATTCCCACGCGCCTGGATCCCGGTTACGATTACCATGTTATCGCGGATTATTTCACCATAAAAGGGGACCATGGGATCTATTATGATGAAGCGGCCGGCGCATATAAGGCAGCCGAGTATGGTTTTGTCGTGCTTGATGGCCAGAAAATCAAATTGATCTCGCCGCTTTCAATAAGCAAGGACAAACTGAAAGCCTATTACTATGTTTACCCGACTAAATTCGGCAGGGTCCCGTCATATGCCGATCTCGAAGAGATCATGCACCAGTACCGTATCCTGTCACGCCTCGATCAGAGCAAGATAGTCGAGCAATTGCAGAGCATTGATGTCAATCAGCCGAAATTCACCAGGATCCTCATAGCCCAGGGCAAGGAGCCGGTCAACGGCCATGAAGAGTATTACGTGCCTCTGATAAACCTGCAAAAAAAGGCAGGGGAGTTACATTCAGATGGAAGCATCGATTTCAAAGAAGTCGGCTTTATCGTGGAAGTAAAAAAAGGGCAGGATATTCTGCGAAGGATCCCCAAAGAAAAATCTGTTGATGGCTATAATGTATACGGAGATAAGGCCCCGGCGGAAATAGTAAAGACAGACGGATATAACAAGGGCGCCAATATGGAGCCGGGGAATGTTGATGAAAACATCTACGTATCAACGATAGATGGATGTGTCGACATAGACGGGAAAACAGTTTCAGTGCTCCCCATCGTATATATCCAGGGCGACATCAATTACGAGACCGGTAATATCGATTTTGACGGGTCAGTCCACATCATGGGATCGGTGTTGCCTGGATTTACCGTAAAGGCACGCGGTGATATCATCATCGAAAAGAACGTCGATGACGCTTTAATCGAGGCGCAGGGCGATATAACCGTTAAAATGGGCGTCGTCGGCAAGGAGCATGCGAAACTGGTTGCCAACGGGAAGGTAATTGCAAAGTATCTTCTCAATGCCAAGGTCGAAGCAGTGGGTGATATAATCGTTGAGGATTCCATTATTAATTGCGACGTTTTTTCCAATTCGAAAATAAGCGTCGTGGCACGGCAGGGAAAGATCATCGGCGGGAAGTCGACTGCGCTGTATGAAATCAAGGTAAACGTGTCGGGATCCCCCAATGAAACGGAAACGCAGCTGAGCGTGGGAAGAAACCTCTTTATAGAAAAAGAGCTGGTGGATGTCCATAAAGAAATTGCAAAATGGCGCCAGTCTGTTGATGAATCCATCCGGAAACTCAAGGGTAGCTTCGGCGACGCTGTTTTTGAAAATCCTAAGGAATACATATCGAAACTGCCGCCGCTGAAGCAGAAAAACTGCCTTATAATGCTTAAGGAGTTGAGCAATAACAATATTGAATTGAAAAAATTGATCGAGCAGAGCAAGGAAATCCAGGATAAGCTCAAGATGGAACGTGAGCCGTGCATCATAATTAAAAATAAGGCGTACCCGAACACCATAATAAGCATCAGGAAAAGCACCAAGCGTATCGACGGCATCATCGATAACGTGAAATATTATGAAGACCCCGATGATAAGATCATACGATTCAGCCCCGCTTTATAAAATACCCGCCTGAAACATTTGCCGGAACAGGCAGAATTTAATTTGACAAAAGCTTTCACTGAATTTTAATGACCTAAATACTAGTGGAGGTAATCCATGAATACGGGAATGCAACTGGCCATTATACCCAATGTCGGCCCCTGGGAACTTGCCCTGATACTCCTGATCGTCCTGATTATATTCGGCGCCAACAAGCTGCCGAAAATTGCGAAAGACCTTGGCAGCGGAATACGGGAATTCAAAAAATCGATTTCCGGCGAAAAAGACGAAAGTAAAGACGAATCCAAGGACACCAAGAAAGATTAATCATTGCCGGTGCCGGACAGAGCCGAAGCGAGCCGTCATTTGGGATTCATGTCCGGCCTGGTTTCTGAACAATTAATATTTGACAAAACGGTTGATTATGTTTTAAATCAACCACTGCGATAGAATGGCGGGCTATTGAATACCGCCATCTGTTTTTATGCCGGCAGACAACTGATACATTATGATTCTAATCCTAACTTCTTCGCATAATCCACTGTCGCCGGGCCCATCCCTACATTCTGTTCTACAAGAGTATTATTCATCATCCCTGGTCGCTATTGATGACAATGATGTTCCCTATCATGAGCAGATCAAGCGTCTCTTTATGGAATACCGGCCAAAGATTGTTCTCAATTGCCATGAATACCCGGATATCGACGCAGCTGAATATGAACCTGAAACCGCCTATGCCATAAACGGCTTTTTCACTAAAAATCTGTCCGATCTCTGCAGTGATCAGGATTTAAAGCTGATACAGTTGAGCACGTCATATGTTTTTAACGGCTTACAGTCGACTCCATACAGGGAAGAGGATGAGACTGATCCGGTCTCTGTATACGGCGATTCCAAGCTTCTCGGCGAGCGCTTTATTCTGGAATCTGGATGCCGCCAGATGATCATTCGTATACCGGATCTATTCGGTGAGCATATGCCATTGTTCAGCAGGCGGCTGATAATGATGAATGAGGATTGTTCCATCCAGGTGAAAAAGGGGCAGGTTATCTCGCCCGCCTATTCAGTTGACCTGGCGAAGGCCATTTCGGAATTAATCAGCAGGGATGGCGAGGGTATGTTCCACTACGGCCAGGAAGGCGCGGTAATGACTGGTGAAATGATCACCAGGATACTGGAGCTTTGTGCCCGTCATGGCGTTACTGATAAAAAATATTCAGTTAACGAGGTTGAAAAAGAGGATTTTCTTGCACCCGGCGAGCGGCCGATGTATAATGTCCTTGATAATGGGAAAATAAGCAGGGCAGCCGGAATCAGCGTCAGGGGCTGGTATTCGGCCCTTGAAGATTATATCTCACAAAGCGGCAGTTCAATTATACTGAGCTGAAAGGAGTTAATGCGATGAAACCATACAAGATAGATGAAATTGGAGAAGAGATCCTTGAAATATTGAGCAAAGACGCCAAGGCGGATGCCGGCGATGTTGCGAAACAGGTGAAGATTTCTGAAGAGAATGTAAAAAAGTTTATCAAGAAATTTGAAAGCGACAGAATCATACTTGGCTACCATACCGATATCAACTGGCAGAGGATACGTTTGCATGAAGTCAAGGCGCTCATTGAAGTGAAGGTTATACCCGAGCGCAAGGTCGGATTTGATTCCGTGGCCGAGGCCATTTACCGGTATCCCGAGGTGACGTCTGTATATCTTCTTTCCGGAGGATATGACCTCCTGGTCCAGGTGGAAGGGGATAGCCTTCGCGAGGTGGCGCTCTTCGTGTCGGAAAAACTCGCGACAATCCATGGCGTTCAATCCACCGTGTCCCACTTTTTATTGAAGAAGTACAAGGAAGATGGCGTCATACTGGTCGACCAGTCTGAATCCAAGCGGCTGCCGGTCACGTGAGAAAGATTCGTGCCGGTGCTTTCGCAAGGCTGATAACAGAATGAACCGGATCCGGTCCGTGTACAAACGACTTCTTGCGTTCCATGGACCACAGGGATGGTGGCCCATCGTCAATGCTTCTACTCTCCGGGGTGAGTATCATCTCGGGGCTCCCCGGGATAACAGGGATTTTTTCGAGATATCGATCGGCGCCATACTTACGCAGAATATCACCTGGAAAAACGTTGATACTGCCCTGGCAGCGTTGAAAGCCCGCGGCCTTCTGGACCCCGTGGCTTTACAGCGCGTGAGGCCCCAGACCCTTGCGGGAGTAATACGGCCCACGGGTTATTACAACCAGAAGGCCAAAAAGATTAAGAATTTTATAGCGCTTTACCGGCGATACAATTATGATTACCGGAAATTTCACAGCATCGAGCCGTCACACCTCAGAAAGGAACTGCTTTCTGTTAACGGAATAGGGCCGGAAACCGCCGATTCAATCCTCCTCTATGCGCTTAATAACAAAATATTCGTTGTTGACGCCTACACGAGGCGAATATTCACACGACTCGGCGTGCTATCCGGCAAAGAGAGCTACCATGAGATCCAGTATTTATTCCATGAGCAATTCAACAGGCCCCTTCCCGCGTACAATGAATATCACGCCCTTATTGTAGCCCATGGAAAGGATTACTGCAAGAAAAAGCCACGGTGCGAAAACTGCTGCATATCAAGCCTTTGTGATAAGATTATATAGTACTCCACTATCCAGCTGAATGCCAAACAACTGCACCTGATGTATACTCTCTTTGTGACCTCACCCCCCGGCCCCCTCGCCCACTGGGAGAGGGGGAGTCTCAAGGAAATGTTTTTACCTGACGCCCTCTCCTTTTTAAGGAGAGGGCGCGCCGGAGGCGGGGTGAGGTCAAACAAGGAGAGGGGCCCGGGAGGTGAGGTGTTAAATTTCTTGACTTTCCCCGTTACATCGTATACTATTTGTAGCCTGATTATTGTTAAGAGGATACCATGCCGGGAAAAAAATTAACCGAAATAAAGGAATGGAAGGCCCTGGAGGCCCATTTCAATGAAATCAAGGATGTCACCCTGAAATCATTGTTCAATTCCAATGCCGGGAGAGCTGGAAAGTTCACCATCAGTGATGAAGACATACTCTTTGATTATTCGAAAAACCGGGTTACTGACAAAACTATCCGCCTCCTCATTGATCTTGCCGACGCCTGCGATATGAAAGGCGAGATTGAACGCATGTTCCGGGGGGAAAAGATAAACGCCACTGAAGACCGTGCAGTGCTCCATACGGCCCTGAGGAACCTGTCGGGCGGTCCCGTCATGGTGGACGGGGCGGATGTCATGCCGGGGATCATGGCGGTGCTGGACAAGATGAAAGATTTTTCCGACCGGGTCCGCGATGGCAGGTGGAAAGGCTTTACCGGCAAACCGATGAAGAATATCGTGAATATCGGCATCGGAGGCTCGGACCTGGGACCCTGCATGGCGACGGAGGCCCTGAAATTTTATTCCCAGCGGGCCCTGAGGTCATATTTTGTATCGAATGTCGATGATACCCATCTCATGGAGATACTCCGCGAGTGTGATCCCCGGGAAACGCTTTTTATCATAGCATCTAAGACCTTCACTACCCAGGAAACCATGACCAACGCCGAAACGGCCAGGAAATGGATGGTCGATGCATTCTCATCGGATAAAGCCATCCCGAATCATTTCGTAGCCCTGTCGACCAACGCGGCTGAGGTGAAACGCTTCGGCATAGATCCCGGGAACATGTTCGAATTCTGGGACTGGGTCGGGGGCAGATATTCCCTCGCATCGGCCATAGGGCTTTCACTGATGATTTCGATCGGGTATGACCACTTCCTGTCTCTCCTGAAGGGTTTCCATGCCATGGATAATCACTTCAGGAACTCTCCCTATGAGCGGAACATGCCCGTCATAATGGCCCTCCTGGGAATATGGTACGGCAACTTCTTCGGCGCCGGGACTCACGCGGTGCTGCCGTACGAACAGTACCTGCACCGTTTCCCAGCCTATCTTCAGCAGGCCGACATGGAATCAAACGGCAAAAGCGTTGACCGCGGAGGGCAGAGGGTGAGCTACATGACCGGGCCGGTTATCTGGGGGGAACCGGGAACTAACGGCCAGCACGTCTTCTACCAGCTGATACACCAGGGAACGAGACTTGTGCCGGCCGATTTCATAGGATTCGCCCGCTCTCTTCACAATGCCGGCGACCATCATCAGAAGCTCATGGCGAATTTTTTTGCCCAGACCGAGGCCCTGGCTTTCGGCAGGTCGGCGGATGAACTCCGGAGTGAAGGCGTCCCTGAGGCCCTGGTCCCATACCGCACCTTCGAGGGAAACCGGCCGACCAGCACCATCATGGCTGAACAGCTGACGCCCTTGATTCTGGGGAAGCTCGTCGCCCTGTATGAGCATAAAATATTCGTTCAGGGAATTATATGGAACATATATTCCTTTGACCAATGGGGTGTCGAGCTCGGTAAAGTGCTGGCGAAAAACATCATGCCGGAACTGGATGCCGGATTCAAGGGTGATTTGAAGCATGATGGCTCCACGAACAGCCTGATACGCTATTACAGGAACCAGCAATCCAATGAATAGCTATAACCCGGGCGGCGGTGAAGGGCCGAGACATCTGACGGACGATGAAAGGGAAAAGCTGAGGAAGTTCAACATCCTCAATGCCGAGGCGAACACGATCCGTGAAAAAGACAAGGTTCTCATAAAGAGTCTCTTCAGGAATTTTTACAGCAAAAAGCTGAACGTAGGGATAGGGTTCCAGCGGGCGTATGGCTCGATATTGTCAGGCGATTATTTCGATCTGATACAGCTGCCGGACGGCAATTACCTCTTTATCTTCGCAGACATGAGCGGTCATGGCCTTCCTGCCTACACTAATATTGTGCGACTTAGGTCAGCCATTACCATGTCAATCGGTGACGCGAGAAAGATATATGAGCATTCGGGTTCGGTGGACCACGATTTCCTGATCAAAAACATCACCACCAAGTTTACGGATATCATGGAAGAGGCGAATTCCCATGATTTTGCCTGCGTCCTGTTCACATTTATACATAACGACGGCGATAAGTTCCATCTTACTTTTTACAACAGGAGCATGCTGTTTCCCATTATTGTGCGCAAGTTTCAAAAAAACATTGTGGATATTTACAATCTGAACAATGAGGAAAAAGGCTGGTATCCCCTCAAGGGGAATCTCCTGAGCAGCGATGTGCGCATGATTCTCGAAGACAGGTACCTCGATTGCCCGTCGTGCGGTTTCACCCTCTATGAAGGCGATTCGATTCTCTATTTCAGCGACGGCATTGTCGAGGCATCCCAGAAGGACAGGCAAACCGAGGAGTTCGGCGAAGAGAGAATCATTCAGATACTCCGGGAACACATCAACCTGATGCCGCAGCTGGTGGTGCATGAGCTCTTCGCCGCAGTCTACCAGTTCATGGAGCGGCCCGAACAGCAGAAGGACGACATGACCGCCGTGTTGATTGATTTTCCTCCCGTGCGATAGTAAAAAAAGTTGACACTGAGGTCTTCCCGCGTACCGTGTCTGCTGACGGCGGAGGTATAGTCATGCAGGATATCCTGAAAAAAATTGAAAAAATGACCATCTTAAATGATTACCTTACTCCCGAGATAATAAAGGAGAAGGATGTCAAGCTCGGCCTGCGGAACCCCGACGGGACCGGCGTTGTTGTGGGTATAACAACAAAGGGAAGGGTCGACGGATATCAGAAAGTATTAAAGAACGCTGCTACCCCGAGCTATGAAGTGAAGCCGGTTCCCGGCAAGCTTTTTTACTGCGGATATGACGTTGAGCAAATCGTTCAGGCTGCTGAAAATAGCAGACGCTTCGGATTTGAGGAGGTGGCATACCTGCTCCTGGCCGGAGAGCTGCCGAAACCGTCCGATCTCAGGAAATTCTGCAAGGAACTGGGAAAGAGGCGGGCCCTTTCCCGGGTCGAGCGCCAGATTATCATGGGCGAAGTGCAGAATGATAACCAGATGTACGCCCTCCACAGCGTCCTGTCGCACCTGAGCCGGTGCGACGAAGATGCCGATTCGACCGATATCGATAATGTGTGCCGGCAGAGTATCAACCTGACCGCCAAGTTTCCGACCATCGTGGCGACGAATTACAACGTGCTGCGCTACAGCAAAGGCTTTGACCTGAAAATACTGCGGCCGAAGCCGGAATATTCAACAGCCCAGAATTTTCTTTACCTTCTCCATGGCGAAAAGCCGGATGACGAGGACGCCCATATCTTCGATGTGGCCCTGATCCTTCACGCGGAGCATGGCGGCGGCAATAATTCGACATTCACGGTGCGATCGGTTTCGTCCAGCGGCGCCAACACCTACATGGCCATAGCCGCCGGCATAGCCTCCCTGTCGGGACATCTGCACGGCGGGGCGAACGAATCGGTCAAAGTGATGATGAAGGACCTGAAAAAAGAGCTTAAGGACTGGGGAAGCGAGAAGCAGGTCAAAACGTATCTTACCAAGATACTCGATAAGAAGGCCGGTGACGGTTCCGGGAAGATCTATGGGTTCGGCCATGCGGTATATACCATTTCAGACCCGAGGGCCCTTATCCTTAAGGAATACGCGCGGACCATGGCGAAAAAGTATGACTACTATGACGAGTTTCTCTTGTATGAAAATGTTGAAAGAATCGCTTCGTCGATTCTCAACAGCAGAGGCAAAAAAGTCGTCTGCGCCAATGTCGACTATTATTCGGGATTGGTTTATGAGATGCTGGGGATCCCCATGGAGCTGTATACGCCGATATTCGCCATGGCAAGGGTTGTCGGGTGGTGCGCCCATCGAATTGAACAGATCATGCAGGGTAAAATCCTTCGACCAGCCTATATTCAGGTCTATGCCGATGTGAAGGAATACACGGATCTTAAAGAAAGATAATAGGGGATGATGCGTATCGTTTCCGTTATTTGAGTATACCGGCAGGTCCTTTGTTATGATTATCTGCCCAGAATCTGCCTGTAATAATCCTCTTTATATTTTCTTGCCTTCAGGACAAAACGGCGGTATCGTTCTGTTGTATCCGGATTTTGCGCTGCAATATTTTCCCTTTCTTCCGGGTCTTCCCTTATATTGTAAAGCTCCTCGATACCATCTCCTGTCCTTCGGATGTATTTCCACTGCTGGTCGGCTATTCCCATGAAATCATCCTTCCAGGACGTATGGAGGAGGGCCATCTGTTCACGGTGGGAGGATAATACGGATACGCCTTCCTGCTCCGGCGCCCGGGGTAAGCCAAGGATATCCAGTATGGTAGGCATGATGTCGATGTGCCTGGTAATACCGTCATGGTATTCAGGGGACTGGAACAGCTTTTTATTGTAAATCAGGAACGGCACATGCACGTTTTCGTTATAGAGAAAGAAGGGATGGTTATAGTTCATTTTATGCTGGTAAAAGGCCTCTCCGTGATCGGCAAACAGGAAAAGGAGCGTGTCGTCCATAAGGTTATTCCGCTCCAGTTCGTCGATGAGCATGCCCAGGGATGCGTCTGAGTAATACAGCGAATTCAGGTAATTAAACCAGTTTCTTTTCCGGTAATCCTGGTTTTCATCCCCTCCGCCGGTGATCTGAAACTCTTTGCCGGGAACCGCGTAGGGATGATGGGGGTTCACCGGAAGCAGCACCAGAAAGCAGGGCTGTTCAGGATTGCGTTTCAAATAATTGACCGCCGGCCTGATCATCGCCCTTTCATCAATGCCCCAGCCCACCTGCTTGTTGTAGGGCGGGATTTTTATAAGATCGTCGTATTCCAGGATTTCGTCAAATCTTCTGTTCTTTAAAAAACGCTTCTGCCCTGCATAGCCAAGGCCACCGGTATGTATGAGGAAGGTGCGGTAATTGTGCTCCTTGAGTATTTCCGGAAGGGTGCGTAGCCTGATGTCAGGATATTTCTGGATCACCATGTCCGTGGAATTGAGGTCGTAAGCGGAGGTGAGAACGGACAGGAGCGCGTTTGCCGACAGGGGGTAATTGGCGTAATGGTTGCGGAAATTGAGGCTGTTTTTTTCAAGACGGTGCCAGGTCTCAATGATATAGCGGCCGTTTACTTTTATATCATAATACCTTTGCGGGGTTGATTCAAAGAAGTAGAGTATGATGTTGTACTGTTTCCGGCGTGGGATCAGATCCTGCCGTGAATACATGTCTTCCGAGGCAAGTGAGTCAGTATTGAGCCTGAAGGAAAAGGGCCCATGGTCCTTTTCACCTGGTTCTTCTGTAACGCCGGAACTGCCAGGAGTCACGGTCACCAGATTGTAAACCGGATTCATAGAAAACTCCCGCAGCAGCGACAAATATCGGGCGGCATCATGCTTGTAGCGATTCCCATGGGAGCGGATCGGCTCATGGGAATCGGTAACAAGGACGATGGCGAGACTGATAATAAATAGTGCCGGGATGAACAGCCGCAGCACCCTAAAAAGGAACAGCTCCGAGTGGAATTCTATGATCTCCTGTATGTCATTTTTTTTCTCCCACCGGTACATGGCAACATTCATGGCGACTGCCAGCGCGGACAGGAGGAAAAACAGTATGTAGAACTCGGCCGAGAATTCCGCCAAGGCCGAATCGAGAACATTGGCGAGACCGGAAAAATGCTCCCTGCCGGCGTAGTTTTTCTGGAATGATGTTTCATAAACCCTGAAAAATTCCATGGCGAAGAGCAGGAAGAAGATAAATACTACCGAATATACCGTTAAGACCCAATACCGTATTTTCCTGTATCCTGCCGTAACAAAGAGGATAAAAAAAAGCAGTACAACCGAAAAGCAGAGGGCAGTGCTGTCATAGTGCAGGGAAAGCGGGAGATAGTCGGAGAATCCCTTGAGCCTGACATCGGGGTAAAGAGCCTGTATGTACCGGTAGATCCTGACTCGGTAGAACCCGTAGAGAACTATGGCCATGAGGCCATTGACGAGGAGCAGGTGCGAAATTGCGTTATATCGTATTTGTATTCTTTTCCAGATATCGTTCATTATCAGTAGCCGGTATTGGTGATTCCAATATCAGGGTGCCTGCCAGGCAGCGTATGCAGGTACAAAGAAAATAGATAGGATGCCGGGTCAAGCATTTTGTGAAGGAATGAATATAGTGTTGCCTATCCGAGTCATTTGAACGCGTATATGACCATGGAGCTGGTGGCTGCGAAATCTTGGAAATGGATTTTGCTGATGAAATGGTACGCGGAAATCCTGAGCCAGCGGCGGTAATCCCATGCGGACGTGAAGGTGTAGCGGGATTTTTTCAGCTTCGGCAGCAGGCCGAATTCAACGGGGTAGAAAACCTTTATTTTACCGAAGCCGGTCCTGGCAAGGGCGCGGACAAGGTTTTGTCTGCTGAAATAGGAGAGATGCCCCGGCATGAAATAAGCATAACCACTTCCCTGGATTTTTGCCTGGAGCCCATCCATGTTGGCTGTCTGTATCATGAGAAGGCCCCCTTTCCGGAGCAGGCGGTAACATTCCTCCAGGGCAGACATCGGGTCAGGGAGATGTTCGATCAGTTCGATCATGGTAATTGCTGAAAAATAATCGTTTGCAAAAGGATGGTCCTTCAGGGTCCCGATGTGGATAACGCCGCCGGCAACAGATCTTGAATAGCCCCCTGCGTAGGGAGAAACCTCGATTCCATGGGGGGTATAATACCTGGAAGCGGCCCGTAAAAAACCTCCGAACGATGAGCCTACATCAAGGAGATTTCCCCCGGGGACATGTCGGCGCAGCATTTCAATCCGTTTGTTCCACACGTATGCCGAAAAATTTTCCGCTACGCGTTCATCATAATAAGAGTATTCAGCTTTACCGGTATAATACTCTTCGCCGTATAGATTGCGTATTGCATCGCTGTCTAGGGTCGGGTTCATGAACATGAACCTGCATGATCCGCACCGGTCAATGGAAAAGGCCGGGGTGTAGCGGTCAATCCGGTAACGGTGTGCTATCAGGTCGCTTCCGCAGAGGGGGCAGGTATGTAGTGGTCTGTCAAACATTCAGGTGTTGCTATCGGGCCACATTGTGAACCGAATCCGATACTCCTTTTACTTGCGCGCCTCTATGACCCAGTGGGATATTAATGCCGATATATCCCCCATGAGCGTACGCTCCATTAGTCCGTGGGTGAATTCACTGAAAATTGAGAATGACACTTTCAACTCATCCTCGCTGTAAAACGAGGAAGTCGATCCGCTGATATCGTTCAGGTCGGTGATCCATGTGTCGTTGCCGAGGTGCTTCCCCCTCTTTAGATAGGTGTCTCGCCCGGACCTGAGGGTAGCGAAAAGATAACCGCCGCTTTTGAGGATCCTCAGGATATCCTCCAGCATGGCTATCAGGTCGAATTTATTGTTGTAGTGGAGCGACCCCCATGCGATGACGATGTCGGCGGAACCGCTCTTCAGTGGAAGGTGCAGGTTGTTTCCCTGCAACAGCGGGCCCGGACACTGCTTGCGGGAAATCACCAGGGCGTTGTAGCTCGCATCCAGGCCGATTATCCGGGTAAGGCCCATGTCCGATAGAAGCTTGAGGTGCCTCCCGCTTCCGCATCCAAGATCGACGGCGGTGAGGCCCCCGGGAGAGCGAAGGAGCCGGTTTTTTCTCAGGAGGCGGACGAGGTTTTCATCCGGGTACAGGAGTTCGGATTTTACGGCTGTATAATGGGTTTCCCACGAAGCCTCTTTCATCGGTCATTTAATCCGGATATTAAAGTTCGATGCAGCCGTTTCAGACAGGTCCAGTGCTTCTTCCCTGGTGGCGGCGGACACGACAACAACGCCGATCCGGTCAAGGTTGGTGACCGGATCGCTGATGGGTGATCCTATTTCCTTGAAAATGCGTGAAAAAATGGTCCCGTCCACATTACGGGGCCCTTCGGGGTTGCATGACGCCAGTACCCCCTTCTGCCCGGTAATATACCGCACCACGACGGCATTTCTTTTTCTCTGTTGCTGCGGCGGCTTGAACCCGCTGTTCGTCATTGACTTGATTGCTTCGCCGATAAAGTTATAATTGACGCTGGCCGGTATCAGCACATCGGGGATGAATTCGCCGCCGAATTCCGGGACCGCCTCAATGAGATACGGATCTTCCTCGTTGTTGATGACCATCTCCATAATGAGCGGGGACCGGGATATCCTGAATGCCTCGGCTACCTGCTGCCCGATGGCCTCGAATTTTTTCGACAGATGAAGGTATTTTGACGGCGAGACATGGATCATGTCGATGAAGTAGGGCGGATATGCCGTTTTTTTGTCGGTGATCTCCACCAGGTGATACCTGCCGTCGTGGATGATCCCGGCCACGATAATCTCGTCACCCTCTATAAATTTTTCCAGGATGTATTCCTCATCGCCCTGGTAATGGGCAGCGCAGATTTTTTTTAATTCAGCGCTATCGGACGCAAGCCGCACGTTTGTTTTTGCATGACCGACATTCGGCTTAACGATTACCGGAAAGCCGTCGGAGTTTTTGGACCGGGAATTCTGGTGGATGATGTATGGCGTCGGTATAGAATGCTCGATGAACCGGGACTTCATTTTCTTTTTATCAATAAAACTGTCGCTGAATAAAAAGGGGATGAAGGGTATCTTGAATTTTTCCGTCAGGAAACTGGTCGTCACGATCGCCGGACCGTAAGATTTGGTCATCACGCCGTGGATATCGCCATCGACCAGGAGCTCAATAAGTTTCTTATATATGATATCGTAATTTTCTACGGATTCCTGGATCTTCAGGTCACACTGGTAAAAACCTGCCGCTGAAACATTAGCGTCAACGCCGATGACATGAAAGCCCAGTTTTTTCGCCTCGGAAATGAGGGGAATCTGGTTCAATCCAGATCCGATGGATACGAAATATTTCAACTGCTGTCTTTTTCTTTTATTGAAAAGCATGGAGTACTTTTTAATGGTTTCAAGATACCGTCAACAAGATTATCTATCATCGCCGGTAATATTGTATTTATCGGTCCTGCTTGGACCGCCCGGTCAGGTGGGATAAGCCATCGGAAATTATTGCCAATATTTATTCATCGCCGAGCATCTCGGATTGCTGAAACTGGTCTGTTGTATTTTAAAAAGATGTAATAATGGTGGGGTCACATACAATTTGTATCATAATACATCTGCATGGTCTAATATCTATTGTAACAATAAAAATTTCTCGTGTGTGGTTCCTAATAGTATTGTTTTTTTTGACAAATTCCGGGATATGGTCAAATCAAATTGTTGCGTAACTGACGTCTTGCGATTGGGAAAGCAGTGTGGGGGCATGTTAAGGGGCTTCGCCTCATAATCCCTTGAAAGAATAAGCATATATGTAGAAAGCCTATTGTAAAAAAAATATACACTATTCTGTATTTGATAAATTATAGCTTGCATATAATTTTGTATATTCATATAATAGACTTGTTGCGGAATACCCTGCTTATATAGGGAAAAATCAGGAAGCGGCTTTATTAAGTAACAAAGTCATTTCTTATCCGATTCTGTATGCTTCGCAACATCTCTGATTCAGAGCGAAAAATATTTCTAGAATGTTAAAAAATGCATTTTGAGCAACGGGATTACTTGATATTGTTGTATATTATTAACAGGTAATAGAAAATAAGACATGTTCTGTGAACGATGTAAAAATATTGAAGCTACGATACACCTGACCGAGATAATCAAGGATGTAAAATCAGAACTGCATCTTTGCGAAAGCTGCGCCAGGGAAATAGGATTGAATTCAAAACTGTCCAATTTTTCCCTGTCGATTCCGGAAATGCTGTCGTTTCTTGATATTGACGAGGTTGATGAGTTTGTCAACGGCAGTGTATGCAAAAGCTGCGGACTGTCTTTCGCGGATTACAGCCGGGAAAGCAAGCTCGGATGTCCCGACTGCTACCGGTATCTCGGTGAGTCATTGAAGTCGGTAATCGCGGGATATCATGGAGCTTCCAGGCACATGGGGAAGCATCCGAACAATCCCGCGGGCATTAATAGCGCAACCTATGAAAAGCCGGTTGTCACGGCCAATCCGCAGTTGTCGATGGAGGAATTAAAGAACCTGTTGAGCCGGGCCGTGCTCGATGAGCGTTACGAGGAAGCTGCCCTGCTACGGGATAAAATCCGGGAACTGGAATTATTATGACTGTGAGAGGAATAACTATTGTTTGAGGAAGTTTTACAGCAGTCCGGATTCTGGACATCAACGGGCCCCTTCAGCCATATTGTGCTCTCGAGCAGGCTGCGGCTGGCCCGCAACATGCAGTCGGTCCCGTTTCCCGGCAGGATGACTGCCGACGAATCGTATCCGATACGGGGCGCCATTGAACGGTTTGCCACTGAATCGAGTTACCGCGGCCATATGAGCATCATAGACCTGAAGGATGTCGACGCCAACGAGAAGCGTTTTTTGCGCGAACGGAATATAATAACGTACGAGATGGAGGTCGCGGAAAACACCCTGGTAGCGGTCAACCACAGCGATGATTTCAGCATTCTGGTGAACGAGGAAGACCATTTCAGAATACAGGTGATCCGTCCGGGACTGCAGCTCATGGATGTATACAAAACGGCTGACATGGTGGACACCGAGCTTAACCGCTTTGTTCCCTACGCGTTCTCCGATGATCTGGGTTTCCTGACGGCCTGTACGTCGAATCTGGGGACCGGCCTCCGCATTTCAGTACTGCTTCATCTCCCGGTGATAACCATGAAGAATGCTGTTTCCGAACTTATCCCCGAGGACAGGAGAAACAGGATTGAGATCAAGGGCACCATAGGCAAGTCAAGCAAGACACTCGGCTGTCTGTACCAGCTTTCCAACAGGGTATCCCTGGGGCTGTCGGAGGTGGATATCATTGAGTCCGTGGATGAGATCATCGGCCGCATTCTGGAGAAAGAAGACAATCGCCGTGACGAGTATTATTCCGAATCGCGCACAGAACTGGAGGACATCGTATGGCGCTCCTACGGCACGCTCCGGTATTCGAGGCGTATCAGCTACATCGAAGCCATGGACCATCTTTCAAACGTCCGCCTTGGAATCGTATTGGCGATAATTAAAAATCTTGATGTTAAAGCAGTGAATGATATCATGGTCAATATTCAGTGGGCCCATCTCCAGCGGCATTATGCGCTGCTCTTCAAGAGCACCGGCGAGTGTGATGAATACCGGGCCGACTATACACGGAAACTATTACATTCTTTCGAGGTCAAATGATGTTTGAGTTTACCAAGCGTTCCAAAAAGGTGCTTGAAATAATGGCACAGAGCGAGGGGAAGCGGCTCAACTCAGATATGCTCGACCCGGACCATATCATGATATCCCTGCTCAAGGACGAGGAATCGGTTGCCGCACGCATTATGAAAAACCTCGGCATCAACTTCGAGAAATTCATCCAGGATATCGAGCAGTCGGTCCGGAGGGACCGTGCAACCTTAATACTCGGCAAGGTACCCCTCAGCACGAAATACAAGCGCATCATTGAAATGTCAAAGGAGGAGGCGCGCAAGCTCCGGAACTCCTATATCGGCACTGAACACTTGCTTTTGTCAATCTTCAGGGAAGGTACCTGCTCAGGCCTGGAAAACCTTATACGCGCCGGCATTGATTATAACGTTATCAGGAATGAGATACTGCGCGTTCTTGGTGTTAAAGTGAACAACGATAAACAGGCCAAGGTCAAGGTGGTAAAGCCGCCGGCGCTTGAGGAGTTTGCGCGGGACCTGACCAAGATGGCCTCAGAGGGAATGCTCGACCCGGTCATCGGCAGAGACGAAGAGATCAACCGCGTCATCCGCATTCTTTCACGAAAGCGGAAAAACAACCCGATACTGATCGGCGAGGCCGGTGTGGGCAAGACCGCCATCGTCGAGGGCCTTGCACAGCGCATCGTCCGCAAGGAGATACCGGAACCGCTGCACGACAAGCGAGTCCTTTCCCTTGACATGGCGGCCATCGTGGCCGGGACCAAGTACCGGGGTGAATTCGAAGAGCGCCTCAAGCGCGTGGTAAAGGAAATAATCGATGATGGCAACATCATCATATTCATAGACGAGGTTCATACGCTGATCGGCGCCGGAGCGGCGGAGGGGGCCATCGATGCGGCCAACATCCTGAAGCCGGCCCTTGCCCGTGGCGAGCTCCAGTGCATCGGCGCCACCACCATCAACGAATACAAGATGTATGTCGAAAAGGACACCGCGCTGGTACGCCGGTTCCAGTCCATCCTGGTTGAGGAGCCGGACGTTGAAGAGACCATCAAGATACTGAAAGGACTCAAGGAGCGCTTCGAAAACCATCACAAGGTGAAGTTTGTCCAGGAATCGCTGGTCAGGGCGGCGGTGCTGGCGGACCGCTACATTAACGACCGCTGTCTGCCGGACAAGGCCATAGACGTTATAGACGAGGCGGGCGCCATGGCGCGGCTGGAGAATTTCGACATGCCGGAGGATATCATAGCCCTGGAGGCTGAGATCGACGGCCTTATAACCAAAAAAAACGAGCTGGTGCTTTCGCAGGAGTATGAGCAGGCGGCGGCCATCCGCGACATGATCAACCACAAGAGGGAAATTCTCACTACGAAGATGGAAAACTGGCACGATAAAAAAAATGAGTACGAGATTATGGTCACCCCTGACCAGATCGCGTTAATTGTATCAGAGAGCACCGGGATTCCGGTCAAGAGCATCGAGGAATCGGAATCGGACAAGCTGATACGCATGGAGGAAGAGATCCATAAAAGGATCATCGGGCAGGACGATGCCATCGGCGCAATCAGCCGCGCCATCAGGCGTTCGCGGACCGGCCTTGGCAGCAGCAGCCGCCCCATGGGTGCTTTCATATTCCTGGGACCAACGGGCGTTGGAAAGACCGAGCTGGCAAAGGCCCTCGCAGAGTTTCTATTTGACGACGAGCGCAACCTCATCCGTGTGGACATGTCGGAGTATATGGAGAAACATTCGGTGTCGCGCCTTATCGGTGCGCCCCCGGGCTACATCGGCTACGAGGAGGGGGGACAGCTCACGGAAAAGATAAAACGTAAGCCCTATTCCGTCATACTTCTCGATGAGATCGAGAAGGCGCACCCGGACGTCTTCAACATACTTCTCCAGGTCTTTGAGGAGGGGGAACTGACGGACGGCTCTGGTTCGACGATCAGCTTCCGCGATACCATCATCATCATGACATCGAACATCGGCAATCGCGAATACCAGAAAATAGGCAAGATGGGCTTCGGCGACGCGGAATCCCGCGAAAGCGGGGCGCAGGACAAGGTGAGCGACGAATTGAAGCGCCTGTTCAGCCCGGAGTTCCTCAACAGAATAGACGAGGTGGTATATTTCCATAAGCTTGACCGGAACCATATAAAGAAGATTGTCGACCTTATGCTTTCACGGATCAATGAAAAGCTATGGGACAGGAAGATCGAACTGGTCTTTTCAACCGGAATAAAGAAGTACCTTATCGAAAAAGGATTTGACGAAAATTTTGGTGCCAGAAATCTTCGCAGGGTAATCCAGAGCGATATTGAGGACTCCCTGGCAAATGAGCTGCTGAAGGGCACTGTACAGGAATCGGCCCGACTGAAAGTCGTTATCAAGGGGAAGACCGTAGCGTTTAAACATATAGGCAAGGTAACCCCCGGCGACGACGACGAGGGGGACGCTGAAGGCGAATTTCTGGAGAGCAGCCCCCTGGAGATAAAAGGTATTCAGTAAATGGGATATACTATAGCGGAAAAAATATTCAATTCACATCGCATCGACAACCCGACACCAACCATAGATGTTCTAACAATTGACGCGGTTTTCTGCCATGAGATCACGACACCGATCGCTATAAATGATCTGATTGCGAAGGGAAAGGACAGGGTTTTCGATGCGGGGAAGATCAAGGCCGTGATAGACCACGTGACCCCTGCCAAGGATTCGAAAACGGCTGAGCAGGGGAAGATCCTGCGCGAATGGGCGAGGCGCCACGGCATTCAGGATTATTTCGACATCGGGCGCAACGGCGTGTGCCACGCCCTGTTCCCGGAAAAGGGCTTTGTGCGTCCCGGTTACACCGTAATCATGGGCGATTCCCACACCTGCACCCATGGCGCCTTCGGCGCCTTCGCGGCAGGCGTCGGATCAACTGACCTTGAAGTGGCGATTCTCAAGGGCGTGTGCGCCTTTAACTCACCGCGGACCATGAAAATCAATGTAACCGGCAATCTTCCCGAGGGCGTCTTCGCCAAGGACGTCATACTCTCTATTATCGCGAAAATCGGCGTGAACGGAGCGACCAACATGGTCATTGAATTCACGGGGCCGGTTATCTCCGCCATATCTATGGAATCGCGGATGACCCTCTGCAACATGGCAGTTGAGGCCGGAGCCACCAGCGGGATCTGCTACCCTGACAGGACCACAGTGGACTACCTGTGGGAATTCATCAGGGGAGACTATGTGTCGCAGGATGAGGCGGTCAGGGACTATGCGAAATGGATCTCCGATCCCGGCGCGCGATATGAGAAAGTAATAGAACTTGACGTGACATCATTAGAGCCGGTGGTGACCTTCGACTACAAGCCGGACCAGGTGAAGCCGGTCCGCTTGATGGAAGGGACACCGGTTGACCAGATATATATCGGATCATGCACCAACGGACGCATTGAAGACCTGCGGATAGCAGCGATGGTATTGAAGGGTAAGAGGATCAGCGAACGCGTCAGGGCAATCGTGTCTCCGGCGACTCCGAAGGTCTACCAGACCGCGCTTGAGGAAGGGATCATAAAGATATTCATGGACGCGGGCTTTTGCGTCACCAACCCGACCTGCGGTGCATGCCTGGGAATGAGCAACGGCGTGCTGGCGCCCGGTGAGGTATGCGCCTCCACCACCAACAGGAATTTCCAGGGCAGGATGGGCGCTGGAGGCATGGTTCATCTCATGAGCCCGGCGACCGCGGCCGCCTCGGCTATTGCCGGAGCCATTACCAACTCGGAACTCTATCGGGGACGGAAATAAGATGAAGAATTTCAATGGGAAAGTGCTCTTCCTCGACAAGGCTGACATAAACACCGACGAGATAATCCCCGCCCACTATCTCACGGAAATCACCAAAGAGGCCCTGAAGCCGCATCTTCTCGAGGGATTGAAAATGGAGGGCTTTGACCCCCGCCGCGACATTCCGGGAAAAAGCATTATCATAACACGGTCCAATTTCGGGTGCGGCTCTTCACGGGAGCATGCGCCATGGGCGCTGGAAATGAACGGCATCAACATGGTAATCGGGGAAAGCTTTGCCAGGATATTCCGGCAGAATATGTACAACGGCGGCATGATGGCGGTGGAACTCCCCCGAGAGGCCATAGACCAGCTCTTTTCAGCTGCTAAAAGCAAGGAAGCCGAGATCGAAACGGATTTTCACATGGGCCAGTTCATAATACGGATAAACGGGGAGGAGGAACGGATACGGTTCACCATCTCTGATTTTGACCGGGAGCTTGTCCGGGCCGGGGGCTGGCTCGAGTACGCTGATAAAAAATATTAAAAATTGTTCTCGCAGAGGCGCTGAGGCGCAGAGAAAAAGAGAGGATCGAATTCAATACGTCCTATTCATTGTATAAAACTGTTAGATAATGCAATCAGCTTTTTTCTTCAGAGCCATTTTTACCTCGATCGTTTTAATCTCTTGCAATTTAAGAAATTTATAGGTGCCCTGGCATAGGTTTAAAACTCTGCATCTCTGCGAGAGATATTCTTTTCAGTTTACCCGCCTGACGTTGCTTCCGACCGTCATGTCACCTGTCAGGATGAAGGGCATGATATACCATTCTCCCCTCTGGTATTTGTTCAATCCGATTGTTATCATTCCCGGAAGGTCCTGTATGAACGCCCTGGTGAATTCGAGGGTGATGTTGAAGGGATTGGCGAAGAGCTTATCGTTGAATACTCCGGTTATTTTCAGGCGCACGTTGTTGGAATTGAAGATGAAGGAATTGACAAGATACGTGGTGCCCTTTATGTCCATATTGCCGTAAATCTTGTTAAACTCCAGGTCCCGCAACTTGTACTTGAGCTCTGATAGGAGGAGCCCCAGGCCGTTCTGAACTCCGGTATCGACGAGCTTTCCGCTGTCGATGGTGAACTCGACATTGCCGCGGGCCGTTTCCAGTATCCTGCTGCTAAGCTCAAAATCGATTTTTGATTTTCCATTTACCACGCCGAAGATCCTGTTGCGGATTTTATCATTGGAAGCAACGGCGTTCTGCATCATGATTTTGCTGAATTTCAGCGACAGCGAGGCCCGGGGCGCTCCTGCGCCCATGGCGATGGCACCGCTGCCGGAGATGGTGCCTTCGGCGAAATTGAACTGGAACCCACGTATCCCTGCAGTGCTGCCTGAAAGCTGGTACTGGAGCTGCAGGTTGGTGACGCGGTGCTGGCCGTACTTGAACTGGTTCACGTTGATGATGCCGCTGATCTCTTTTGGAATGATGATCGGCGCGTCTCCATGTGAGAACTTGCTTTTCTCGGGGTCGATCACGATTTTTTCAGCGCCGACGTTGATGAAGAGCTTCGAAAAGGACTCATCGGTTGAAGCGATGGAGAGGGCGCACGGATTGCCGTAGAATTTAAAGGGGATCCCCGTCTGCTTGAACCTATTATCGGCGATTGCAATTGATGCGTGCAGATTGCTGACAAGTCCTGTCTCGGGGTCGTAGCCGAAATTGCCCAGCTTGAGATACCCGTTGTACAGTCCGCCGCTGTAGCGCAGGTCGCCCTCAACACTTCCAAAGAGCTTGGTGGGAAAGAATTTCAGAACAGCGGCCGCGTCGGATATAGTTGAATCGATGTTCCTGAAGCCAAAACGTATCAGGTTGCCGTCAAAAGTGAAGTGCAGATTGTCGATGTAGAAGGAAGATTTATCGATTCCGCCCTGGGTCCGGCCGATGAACACGGTTCTTCCGGGTATATCGACCTTGCAGAATCCAGCAGCGCGTATTGTTTTTTTCGCGGTGAGAAGGGTCGACGTGGCGATGACATCGCCCTGCACATGTTTTTTTGTAATCACCAGGTTTTTGACTGCGCCGTTTACGACATTGTACGGGAGCCTGACATCCTTACCCCACTGGTACACCCACTGGAGCGATGCGTTTTTAAGCTTGACTGAACCTGATATTTCGAAATCGCTCCCTGCTGTTTGTATGGTCAATTCAGTCTGAAGGCTTCCCCGCGTCTGGGGCAGTTTGATGGAGCAATCGCGAATTTGCACATGCTTCCCGATCTTTATGGTGCAGTCAGCATTGTAGGTCCCGGTCAGGGGGGCAAGGTACTGTGGAGGGTTTGTCAGGGTGACGGTAGCATCAATAAGCTTTATCTTGGATATTTTAGCAGAGACCGCGGAACCGCCTGTTTTCGTGAGGTTTGATACAAACTTCCCGATGTTGGATTCCTCCTTGTCGTTGAAAACAATATTGCAGTGTGCTTTTTTCAGGGTTATTGAACTGAAATCAATCTCCATTTTTAATAACGAAAGGATTGAAATGCGGAGGTTGGCCTTTTCGACGCTTGTCAGGACAGGGGATTTTTCGTCTGATTCAAAAACAGTGACGTCCTCCAGCTCAATCCCCCCGATTCCATAGCCGATCTTCCTGATAAGGACCTTCCTTCCAAGGGCGCTTTCCGCCTTTTCCGTCACCAGTGCTAATATCCGGTCGGCTGGGTAGAACGTAATCAGGAGGGTGACAGCTGCGGATAAAACAAGAAGGACAGACACCAGGACAATGGAAAATAGTTTAACTGTTTTTACTAGCTTCACGTTTCCTTTCCATGGCGGACTTTTTCTTGAAGAATTGCACGGTTTTTTCCAGCTCCAGGATATCCGTGCAGACTATCTTTCCTTCAACGAGTACAAAGTGCTTGTCTTCCAAGAGCTGTACGACGTACATGTCGCCCTTTTCCGGGGTGAGGCCCACCATGTTGATGAGTTCCTTCGTTCCGAATTCGAAATTATGTGGCTGCTTCGATTCTATTCTGATTTTCTGCTTTTCCAGCTGTATGAGCAGCGTATCGTATATGCGCCCCAGCGGATCATGGATCATGAGGTTCTCGAGCTGACGGTAGGCGGTCCAGATCCGCTCGCTCAGGATCTGGATCAGGCGTGTCGCCAGCTGGGGCTGGGCCTGGACCATGCTCTCGAAATTGGACTTGTTGATGGCCAGCACTTCCACGTCCCCGAATGTAATGGCCGAAGCGCTGCGCGGCTTGTTGTCGAGGATGGCCATTTCACCGAAAATATCTCCCTGCTTGAGCACCGCCAGGAGCACTTCCTCGTTTACTATCTTGGTTATTTTAACCTTGCCCGATTGGATGATAAATAGCTCTTCGCCCGGCTCGTATTCGCAGAATAACATGGTGTTGTCCCGGTATCTGCGGTTCATGCCGGCGCGCTGGCCCACGTCAGATGATTTGAGAGGCGCTTTCAATGACTGGAGGCGCTGTATGGCAATGTCGCGGTTTTCTCCAGTAGGGCGGTACTGCAGATATTTTTGATACGCATAAGTGGCATGGTTGAAAACTTTCTTCTTCACGTAGTATTCGCCAATATTATACAGGTGCGACGGGTCTTCTGTTGCGACATTTTTGAAGGTTAGATTAGTAATGGCCTGGTCGAAATCGCGGAGCTGGCGGCTGAAAAACCTGATGATTTTCATAGCGACGGTGGGGTTTTTCTGGATAAGGAGTCCGAACTTTTCCCGGTCGACTGAAATTAGGGAAACGTTTTCAAGAGCAACGGCCGATTCAATCCTCGCATGGGCGCTCATGCATGAAACGACACCGAAAAAGTCGCCAGGCCCCAGCACGGAATACGGTTCAGTTGACATCACCGGATTTTCCTTGGCAACCTTTACCTTTCCCTTGAGGATTATATAGAAGTTATTGGCGTTCTTTTTTCCTTCGACAATAACAAATGAGTTGGCGAGGTAATTTTCGACTTTAAACTGTATGTCAGCCATTATTCCTCTTGGTTATACAATGATATATTAACACTAATAATAAAATCGGCAAAAAATCAAGTAATTTCTATTATTTTTTAAAGTCCGAAAATTATAAAATGCCGAATGATCGGAAGGCGCGGTAATACACGCTATTCAATGAGTTTTTTCAGCCGATGCAGCTCATTAAGGGCTTCAATGGGGGTAAGGCTATTGGTATCGATGTTTTTTATCGCCTGTATCACCAGGTGGTTGGATGCGTTGAAGATTTCGAGCTGCTCCGTCTCTTCTTCCTCGTCCGGGTTCACGGGCCTGATGTTTTTCCTGCCCCGCTCGAGGCGCTGAAGTATCTGCTCTGCCTTGCCGATGATCGGTTTCGGTATCCCTGCGAGGTTGGCGACATGGATGCCGTAGGATTTGTCCGCAGCCCCGCGGACCACCTTGTGCAGAAAATCGACCCCGTTCAAGTGCTCCTTGACAATGACCGTGTAATTGACGATACCCCGGCGGCTGCCGAGCTGCGTGAGCTCGTGGTAGTGCGTCGCGAAAAGGGTTCGTGCCTTCAGGTAGCGCTGTATGTATTCCACCACGGCCCAGGCGATGGAGAGGCCGTCATAGGTGCTGGTGCCGCGGCCGATCTCGTCCATGATGATGAGGCTTCTCGATGTCGCGTTGTTGAGGATGCCGGCGGTCTCGTTCATCTCGACCAGGAAGGTTGATTCTCCCCGAGATATGTTGTCAGAAGCGCCGATCCTGGTGAAGATGCGGTCTGTGATGGTGAGGAGCGCCTCCCGGGCCGGCACATAGGAGCCTATCTGGGCCATGAGCTGTATCACCGCGGTCATGCGTATGTAGGTGGACTTGCCTGACATGTTAGGACCGGTGATGATCTTTATGATGTTCTCGTCCGAGTCAAGGTTAATATCGTTAGGAATGAACACTTCCTTGGCATAATATTTTTCCACAACCGGGTGTCGTCCCTCCCGGATGTGGGTGATTCCGTCGGAGCTGAAGGAGGGCCTGACGTATCGGTTTTCCGTGGCGGACCTTGCCAGGGAGCAGCAGCAATCGAGGTCGCCGATGGTCTCCGCCATGGCCTGGAGATCCACCCGTGCCGCGAGGATCGACTTCATGAGCCGCTCGATTTCATCGTTTTCAATATGTATTATCTTTTCCGATGCCGAGAGTATCTCCGTCTCGAAGGTCTGCAGCTTTTCTGTCGTGTACCGCTCGGAGCCTACGAGGGTCTGCTTCCGGTAATATGATTCCGGTATGCCGGAGGCCTGACCCTTGCTTACCTCGATGTAGTAGCCGAGGATCTTGTTGTAACGTATCTTTAAAGTGGAAATGCCGAGGTTTTTCTTTTCTTCTTCCTGATAATCAACGATCCAGTTTTTAGCATTGGTCTTCAGCTCATATATGCGGTCCAGCTCCGCATTGTACCCCTTGCGGATTACCCTGCCATGCTCCGGGGATAGGGCAGGATCATCGTCGATGGCGTCCCTGATCGTATCGGCCAGGCCGGAGAGGTCCGGCATGCGGCCGGCGATCTCCCTGACCAGGTCGTGGGGCTGTTCCGCCAGGATCGATCGGATCTTCGCGGCGGCCCGGGCCGAATTCATGAGGGCGATGAAGTTCCTCGGGAAGGTCCTGCCAATGATGAAGCGGGAAATGAGCCGCTCAACGTCGTGTATTCCGGCAAGTAGTTCGGAGATCTGTCCGGTTAGCTGGTGAAACTCATGTAAGTACTGTACAATGTCAAGTCTCTGTTCAATGGCACTGATGTCAAGAAGGGGCTGGAGGATGCTTCGTTCCAGTGAACGCCTGCCCATTGCTGTGGAAGTGCAGTCAAGGACGGAAAAGAGGGTGCGGTTCTTCGTGCCGTCCTGGAGGTTCCTGACCAGCTCCAGGTTTGAAATCGTCGTATCGTCCAGGGTCATGATGTCGCCGGACAAAATCTTCCGGGGGTACTTCAGGTGGTCGAAGCTCTTTTTGTGGGTTTCCTTCAAGTACTGGAGAATGGATCCGGCGGTCATCACGTCGAGATTATCGCTGATGCCCAGTCCCTTCGTGCCGGCTATCTTGAAAGTTTCGCATATGATGTTCGACATGTAGTCGGCGTCATAGAGCCACTCGTTGATGCGGTAAACGGGTATGTCCTGCGTCTTTATGAAATCGGTGAAGGTCCCGTTTTCCGGGGAATCGCCCTCATAGAGCACGGCCTCGCGGGGATTGAACTTGGTGATCTCGCTGCGGAACAGGTCCAGCGATTTATCAATTGAAGAAAGGAAAAAATCGCCCGTCGATATGTCGACGAAAGCGAGCCCGATCGCCTTTGTGTCTATTATGACCGAGGCGAGGAAGTTATTTTCATCAGACTGGAGGAGGTTGGCCTCCACAACGGTTCCAGGGGTGACGACCCTGACCACTTCCCGCTTCACGACCGGGCCGCTAGAGGGGACCGTTTCCATCTGCTCGCAGATGGCCACGCGCTTTCCCGCCTTGATGAGGCGGGCGATGTAGCTTTCGGCCGCGTGATAGGGGATGCCGCACATGGGTATGTCGTTCTGCCGCGAGGTGAGGGCGATATCCAGGATCTTTGATGCGATGCGGGCGTCCTCGAAGAACATTTCGTAGAAATCGCCCATGCGGAAAAAGAGCACCTCTTCCGGGTACTGCTTTTTCATGTCCAGGTACTGTTTCATCGCAGGCGTGATCTTGGAGTCCATCGCTATTCCCCGTAAATGTAGGAGCGATCGCCGTCTCCGGAAATTCGTACGATTCGGCCGTTGATGCCGTATTCTTCCGCGAGGCGGAGCTTCAGCTTCAGGGCCGACTCTTCATCAGGGCCTTTTCCGACGTAGAGGGCGAATCCGTCCTTAAGCTTTACTGTTTTGATGAAATCGAACTCTTTCAGGAGTCCTTTCAGTTCCGCCGCTTTCCTGGAGGAATCGAGGGGACCCACCAAAATTGAATAGAATGCCGAGGAGACGTTTTCTTCCGGCATCTCCTTTTCAGGATGTATATCAATCTTATCGGTAGTATCAAGTAACTTTTTGCCAGGCAGGTAAATAACGCAGCGCGGTCCGTGCTTCATCAGCGCTTTTATCCGGCGGGACGCCTCGGCTGCCTCCGGGGAACCGGGATACTTTGAAACGAGGTCGGAATAGGCGGAATAGGATTCATTATACATCCGCTTGTTTTCATAGAATTCACCGAGCAGATAAAGAACGGCCTGTATGGCATCGGAGTCGGCGTAACCGAGAGCAATGTCCCTGATCGTGGCGATGTATTCGCGGGAAAATCCGGATGTCGAATGTAGAATATGAGCCATCATGAGCAATGACCGGGCCATGACACGGTATTCATGATCCGTGTCGATAAGTCGCCGGCATTCATGTTCCGCACCGGCATAGTCGCCCGTATGGATAAGGGCGTTGATCAGAAAAAAACTGAACTTGCCGTCATAGGCGCTTTTTCCCAGCCGCCGCCCGTCAGCGGCCTCCCGCGCCAGGATATCCCATTTCGACTGGAGGTATGTTATTTCACAGATGCGGTACTGGGCATAGGGGCGCTTGCTGTAATGGCGGTACTTGGTGACGACGGTACGGTATTTTGAAATGGCTTCCCTGGGAGCGGTTTCGAGCTCGGCAAGGATGAGGCGCACATCCGGGACCAGGACGCTTTTCGGGTGGGCCTTGAAAAAATCGGCAGATTCTTTTTTTACGGCGCCGTGATTCTTTTCTGCGGCCAGCTTCTGAATGGTTTTAAAGGCCTGCCTGTCAAAATTTTCGGGTTTCCGGGCGCCGGAGAGGCGCAGCTGCGGCAGGATAGCGCAGATCAATAGTCCGGTCGCAATTATAATGGTGGCCTTACGCAATTCTTGTTCCCTGCAGCGTTGAGCCGAGGACGCTGCTGATTTTTATCTTCATTCTTTTCCCGATATCTTCCCGTGTCCCGGGCGTGATCACAACGTGGTTGAGATAGGTTTTCCCCATGACCCGGTCAGGCGATTTTTTGCTGAACCGCTCGATGATAGCGTCCTCAACGCTGTCTATCTGCTCTTTCAATTTCTGCTTTGAAATGCCCCGCTGTACGGTGATGAGCTGTCCCAGGCGTGCATTTTTTTCTTCGCGGGTGATGGATTCGGCCAGAGATGCCGCCGGTGTGCCCCGGCGGGATGAATAGGCGTAGGTGAAGGCATCGTCGAAGCGTATCGTCTCCACGGCGCGCAGGGTGTCATTGAATTCATCCACGGTTTCTCCGGGAAAGCCGGCGATCAGGTCTGTTGAAAGCGAACTGCGTTCCAGGATGTTCCGTATCTTTTCAACGATCAACAGGTAATCCGACATGGTGTATCCGCGGTTCATCAGGGAAAGTATCCGGTCTGAACCGCTCTGGAGAGGAAGGTGTATCGACCGGGAAATGTTCGGCATGTCCCGTATGACATGGAGGATGTCATCTGAAAAGTCCCGCGGATGGGACGTTATGAAGTTTATCCGTTCTATGCCGCCGATTCCTGCCGAGGATTCGAGGAGCTGGTAAAAAGGAATGTCACCGCTGTCCAGGCCGTACTGGTTGACGTTCTGGCCGAGGAGGGTTATCTCCCTGATGCCGCTGTCCGCCAGGGAGCGGATATGGTCGAGGACCTGGATGGATGGAAATGAAATGAGTTTCCCGCGCACATAGGGAACTATGCAGTATGAACAATTGTTTTCGCAGCCGTGGGTAATGGTCACCCATTTATGCCATTCTGGACTATCGCTGACCCGGTAGAGATCGTGTCTGATCCTGACGGAAAAATCGTCGATATTTTGCGAAAGAAAGGTCCTAACGTTGCGATCTTCAAGATGCCTATGCAGCAGTTTCCCTATATCAGGCGACTGGTAGGGGCCAATGACCATGTCGGCTATACCGCTTTCGATAAGCTCGTCTCCCAGGCGCTGGGCCATGCATCCTGCCACGATAATGATGCCATTATGGTCCCGGATCCTTTTACGGTGGGACCGAATGCGTGAAAGGACCCTGTTTTCGGCATGTTCGCGGACGGAACAGGTGTTGTAAACGGTGATATCGGGGTCCTGGCCGCCAGGGGCGACCTGGTAGCCATGCTCGGAAAGCGAAAGCGCCATCAATTCCGAATCATTCTTGTTCATCTGGCACCCGAAGGTTTCTATGTAGTAGGTCAGTTTCAAATTGATATCCGAATTGGCTGATATGCTGCCTGAGGCCCGGGTCAGGGCGGAAACCCATAGTGGCACGGCGCTGCTGAGTAATCAAACAATTTTTATCTGATTATAAATCAACAATATTTTAATTTCTATATTACACGTGTTGCGAAATAATACAGGCGTGATAGTGCCCGGCCTCTCAGATGTTTTTCTGACAGGGGACACTCCGGATTTTTTATGAAAAGCTGTTTTTTTCTTGAATAATAGGGGCTCATTCATTAAATTATTACTGTTAATAAGGATTTTCAAGTTGCAGTGATTAATGATGATCAGCGCGGGCGGGCTGTCATACTGCAGCATATAAAGGGAGGTTTATATGGCAATACAGAAAGTAAGCGAAAACGTATTGACCCGGGGCGTTGTTGAGACCATGAAAAACCAGGGGAACGAGACGGCGAAACCTGAAGCAATAAAAAAAACGTCTAAAATGCAGAGTTTCCAGGATGCCGTCAAAGGATTTAAAATCGATACAAAGGCATAATGCATACTCCGGGATAAATTGACAAATGGATGCTGGCAGCATCCATTTTTAATACTGAATCAGTCTAATTAATCTCCTAGGAGGGCCTGCATCATGTCGCGGAACGGATGCAAAAGGGATTTTGTCCGCATCAACAACCAGTTCAACGTAAGAATTGTTGCCAAGGATGAAACCGTGCGCTACGGGATCCGTGAAATTAATACCTCCCTGTCGATTAATGTGAGCGCCAGCGGAATGCTGATTAATGCTGCCGAACGGATCAATATCGGCACCATCGTGAACATTACATTTATGAAACCGAATTCATTTGATTTTTTCAAGGGGATGGGGAAAGTCGTGCGCGTGGATGATAATGCAGACGGGAGCTATAAAATGGCCATTAATTTTGTCAATCTATCTCCCGATGACATGCAGATGCTCGATTATTATATTCAACTTGGCTTGGGCTAGTGTCAATCCCGTATTAGTATTGTCTAATGTGCGGCCCTGAGGGTTCTTCTTTAAAATTGAACGGTAAGTTCGATGAGCGGAACGGGCAGGATTATCCTGTTCCCTTTCTTCTTTCTCAGTGAAAGATTAGTATCGACTCCGTAGTCATAGTTGAGCCACAGATTAATACCGGCCTTGAAGCGGTTTGCAAACTTGAAGTTGAAGCCAATCCCTGCACCAAAGGTGAAATCGTGAAGATTCCCCTCCCTGATGGTACTATTGCTGTTCATACCAAGGTGATATGCCTTTGATTCCCAGTGATGAAACGAATACACAAAACCAAGCATGAGAACGGGATCAAGGATTTTAAACTCCGGGGCCAGGTGCAGTACGGGGGTGATTATGGCAGAAAGTATGTATTCATCGCGGTTCATGGAATTGAAATCGGCTCCGAAAATGCAGAGGCCCACGGCTCTGATCCCGACTTCGGGTATAAAGGCATATTCCCCCTGCACACCCGCCATGGTAATCCCTCCCACGACGCTGATGGAGCCTTTATAGTTCTGATGGCTTGCCGGTTTGGGATCTTCTTTTTTTTCAGGATTTACCCGGGCTTGTAATGCGCTTCCGCCGGATAGTATCATTATGATTGAAATGATCGGAATAATTCGTTTCATGTTTCGATGGTTATGCGCCGGTATTTGCCTGTAACGTGACCGTGTATGCCATGGTGCGGATCAGGTTATTTGTCATTCGGCCCGATGTTCACGCGCTCGTTGATCCTTCCCATGATGTCATTAATGGCTTTTTCGACATCATCCACGGATATGGTGATGATTTTTTCCGGGCATACCGTGGCGCAGTGCCCGCACCCCTTGCAGAGGTTCTCGTCCCAGGATATTTCATTATTATTGAGCGACAGTGCGCGGGTAAAGCATTCGGCGACGCAGACGCCGCACCCGGTGCAGCCGCTGTTGTCTATGCTGACCCGCAGGCCCTTCAATCTGACAAGGGAATCCTTCACTTCATCGGGAAAATAGCGGGTTGATTTGAAGATGGTGCAGCAGCAGGGACAGCAGAAGCATACGGTAAGAGACCTGCCGGTGTTGGGAGTTCCGTAGAAAAAATCGTCCATTCTCACCCTGCCGATCATCGGGATGAGACCAAGCCCTATCATCCTGCGCATATGGGCAATTGCGTCTTCGACTGACCGGGGCGTTGCAATGTGGGAGTCGAGGTAGCTGGTCCCTTCTCCCAGGTGCAGGCATGCGTCTTCGATCGGGTAGTGCCGGCAATGTTCCGACTCTCGACATGTGCACCGGTTTATGGTGATCCGATGCGCGGAGCGTCGGATGAGTTCCTCGAGGACGCGTTCCGGGATATGGGTGCTACCGGCACCCTTGATATTCAGGTTGACCGGTATATGACTGACATGGAAATTCCTGCCGGTGAAGAGGGGGCGGACAAGTATTGCAAAAAACCGTCCCACCACGGGCCATCGGGTCATCCTGGCGCTCATTGATGTTAAGGGCCAGACGATTCTTAAAAAATCAAGCCACCAGGATGGACGTTTTTTCATTGATCATTCCTTCGTTGTTTAAAACGCATCAGCGCAGGCAAGCAGGGTCATTTCAGAAAAGCCTGTCAAACTGTTGCCATGCAAACACTTGCAAAATGCAAGAAATTGTCAATCTGAATATTCCGTGCCATGAATATCTTAAATCTGCTCAAAGTACCGTGATCGTTCCCAGTCGGTGACGGCCCGGTCGTAACTCTGCTGTTCGGTTTTGAAAAAGTGAAGATAATGCCCGATCACGTCCTGGCCAAAGGCTTCGCGCGCGAAGGCGCTCTGCTCAAGTACGTCTATTGCGTCACGCAGTGTGGCGGGAACACGGGGAAGAGAAGATGCCGAGTACATGTCGCCTTCGAAGGGTGCGGGCGGCTCGGTCCTGTTCCTGATTCCGTCAAGGCCGGAAGCCAGTGCCGCTGCAAAACCGAGGTAGGGATTGATATCAGCGCCGGGAATCCGGGATTCTATGCGTAAGGATTCACCGCCACCGACTATCCGGAAGCCGGCGGTCCGGTTGTCATAGCTCCAGGCCAGTGCCGTGGGCGCCCATGAGCCGGCCTGGTACCGCTTGTAGGAGTTAACCATTGGAGCGTAGAAGGGCATCATTTCCGCAGCGTGTGCGATCCAGCCTCCCAGAAACCAGCGAAACGTGTCAGACCCCGTGACCGTACCTGTTTTTTCATTGCCTTGGAAAAGGCTTTTTTTGCCGGCCGTGTCCCATAGGCTCAGGTGCATGTGGCAGCTTGAACCGGCGAGGTGTTCGCTAAACTTGGCCATGAAGGTAACGGATATACCAAGGGCGTCAGCAACGTCCTTGAAGCATTGTTTGTACACCATCTGGTTGTCGGACATGGAAAGCACACCGGAATAGCGCGTGTTCAATTCGTGCTGCCCGGGCCCCCATTCCCCTTTGCTGAACTCAACCGGCACGCCGCTGCCGGCAAGGTGCCTGCGCACTGCCGCGTTCAACGGCTCTTCCCGCGTGCCCTGCAGGATGTGGTAGTCCTCGAGATATGATCCGAAAGGCTTCAGATCATGATAATGCTTCAATCGGGCGCTATCATAGCTTTCTTTGAAAATATAATATTCCAGTTCTGCGGCTCCCATGGCGCAGAATCCCATGGCCCCAGCTGCGGCGACCTGATTTTTCAGTATCGACCGCGGTGAAATTGCAGTGAGGGCGTCGCCGTGCTCATCGTAAATATCGCAGATGACCAGGGCGGTTTTATCCAGCCAGGCCGCATGCCTGAGTGTTGACATATCGGGAACGCAGTGGAAATCGCCATATCCCGTATTCCAGTTTGCATAGCGGTAGCCCTGTACTGGATCCATCCCCATATCAACGGTGAAGAGGTAGTTGCAGGCGTTCATGCCCGATTTCGCCACCTGTTCGAGGAAAAAATCGGGGGCGATGCGCTTGCCGAAGAGCCGCCCGTAAAGATCGGGGAAAGCGGCAATGACGGTTTCAATTTCTCCGGAGCGTACTTTTTCCTCCAGCTGCTGGAGGTTGAGCATTCCTTTGATCGTTTTTTTTTCCATGATGGCCGCCTGGGTGCTGGTATGATTATACTGTCAGTCAAGCTGCTGAATACGGAGCAGGTCCGATTTCCGGCCGAGGAAGAGAAGCACCGAATGATCGGGGATGATGTCATTTGCCGTTGGGGCTATTTTCATGTTTTCCCATTCGGGCGAATCAGGATTCCATTTATCATTTCCTTCTAGGTAATTGATGCACAGGATCTGGCACTGGAAGCGCGCGCCGATCTGCAGGTCCCGTATGCTACTGCCGATGAAGTTTTTCGGGGGGCGGATGTTCATGATCATGTAGTCGCCTTTGTACTCTTTCAGGGATTCAGCCATATGCAAGCCGAAATTACCAAGGTCTATGACAGCGTTTTTCTGCATGATAATTCCTCCTGTGAAATAATATTATGATGCTGGTTTTACAAATTCATGGCGGGCTGCACTACTTAACGAAATATATTTTAATTGAATAGCCTTCTCAATCATGCACAATATGCTAACGTGGAAAAAGTAAATGTCAAGCGGAAAAAGAGAAACAATTGAAATGAGCGCGTTCTTGACCGGGAAGACTGAAAAAATTCATACGACATAAAAATTTTAACTTGTATTTTTTATATGATGCGTGTATTGATAATCATCGCAGTTGTTTTGCAACCTTGGAACCGAAACGCTATTCATTATCAGGGTGATATGATGAGTTCATATATCGTTCTCACAGCCGTCGGCTTGGACCGGCCGGGACTGGTGGATGAAATAAGCTCCTTTCTGGCCGCGCGGAAGATCAACATAGAGGACAGCCGGATGGCGGTCCTGGGCGGCGAGTTCGCTGTAATCCTCCTCGCATCCGGCGCTGCGAACATCGTTGATAAGCTGGGTAATGAATTGAATTCTCTTGAAAAAAGTACCGGCCTTAATATAGAGATGAAGAATACCCTTGCCCCGCACCAGCGGAAAATAGCGCCAGCAATGCCCCACCGGTTGGTTGCCACCAGCATGGACCACCCGGGCATCGTCCATGAGATAACCCGTATATTGCATAAGAGAAACATCAATATCGAATCAATGGAAACACGCGTCTCCAATGCACCCCTGAGCGGAGCTCCAATCTTCCACATGAAATGCATAATCAATATTCCCATTGAAGAAAAAGCTTCCTCCATCCGCAGGGAACTGGAAAAACTGGGCGATAAATCAGACATCGACATTGAAATAGACGCAGTTGATTCATTTCAATAACTGGACCGGTGATAGAAAACAGAATGGACAAAAACACTCCTCTGCATCATGAGCATTTGAAACTGAAGGCCCTCATGGCCCCTTTCGCGGGATGGAACATGCCGATCCACTATGGCAGCATCCTGGATGAAACCAAACATACCAGGACAGCGGTGTCACTTTTTGACATATCCCATATGGGGGAGTTCATCATTAAGGAAAATCCTTCAAAGTCATCTCTGGACACCATCCTCACTACACCTGTCGTGAAAATGAAGACGCAGCGGTGCAAATACGGGTTCCTGCTCAATGATGATGGGAAGATACTGGATGATCTAATTGCCTATCGTATCGCCGCAGATGAGTGGATGCTGGTGGTAAACGCGGCCAATGAACAAAAGGACATGACCGCGATCACGCGGCAGCTGTCCCCGGACGCATCTTTTGAAAATATCTCCCCGAGGATCGTCAAGCTGGACCTGCAGGGTCCCGGGTCTATGGCCGTGCTGAAAAGCATTGTGGGAGATGATGTGAAGCGGCTTACCTATTACGGATTTCAGTTTTTCAGCTTTCTCGGCGGGAATTATATCATAAGCCGCACCGGCTATACCGGCGAGCTCGGTTTCGAGATCTATGTCGATTCCAGCAGGGGCGTGGAGCTCTGGCAGGCCCTTCTGAAGCACCCGGCGGTAAAGCCGGCTGGCCTGGGGGCGCGGGATATTTTAAGGTTGGAAATGGGGCTTCCCCTCTACGGTGATGAGTTTACCGAGGATTTGTCCCCCCTTGACGGCGGCATGGAGCGCTTCCTCGACATGGAAAAAGAATTCACCGGGAAGAAAGCCCTCGTCGAGCAGAAAAAGCGGGGCGTGCCGCGCAGCCTGATCGGCTTTGCCGTTGACAGCAGGCGGACCCCTCGCCATGAAAACAGGATCCTAGCAGGGGGCAAAGACGTTGGTTTTGTGACAAGCGGGGTTTTTTCTCCCCATTTGAATAAAGGCATCGGGATGGGCTATATTGATACAGCTCTGAGCAGCGAAGGCACCTCCATTGCCATCGATACCGGTAAGGGTGAAATAGGCGCATCAATCGAGAAGGTGCCTTTTCTAAAAGATACATCAATCAAATATTCGGAGGTTTAGCGGGCATGGATACTAGCGTCCTCGAGGGCTATTTTTATACGAAAGAACATGAATGGGTAAAGATTGAAGGGAAGAAAGCGAAGATCGGCATCAGTGATTATGCCCAGCATAAGCTGGGGGACATCACCTTTGTCGATCCGCCTGAAAAAGGCAAGAAGGTCAAGCAATTCGATTTCCTCACCGGCATCGAGTCGGTGAAGGCCGCCAGTGATATATTCACGCCCCTGTCGGGGACCATATCCGCTTTCAACGAGGCCCTGGACCAGGCCCCGGAGCTGGTAAACAAGTCATGTTACACCGAGGGCTGGATCGCCGAGATCGAAGTTGACGATCCGGGAGAAACAAAAAATCTCATGGACGCCGCGGCATATAAAAAATTCACGGCCGGTCTGGAGTAATCATGGCACGCTTTACTCCGCACACCGACCGGGACGTACGGCAGATGCTCGACGATATCGGCGTAGAATCAGTCGATAAGCTCTTTACCGACATCCCGAAAAACCTCCGGCCGGAATCATTTGACCTTCCGGCGGGCAAGAGCGAGAACGAAACGGTCTCTATCTTCAATGACCTTGCGCGACGGAACAGGACCGACCTGGTATCGTTCCTGGGAGGCGGCTACTACGACCACTTTATCCCGGCGGCAGTCGATACCGTGTCGTCGCGCTCGGAATTTTTCACCGCCTATACGCCGTATCAGCCCGAAGCTTCCCAGGGCACTCTACGTGCCATTTTTGAATACCAGACCATGATAGCGGGGATTGCCGGCCTTGATTACGCGAACGCGTCCCTCTATGACGGCGGCACGGCCCTGTATGAGGCGATTGCCATGGCGGTGCGGACCAACAACAGGAAAAAGGTGATTGTCGATGCCGGTGTCAATCCTCTTTTTAAAAGGATCATCAGGACCTATGTGATAAATATTGATGTCGATATTATCGAAGTGGATCTGAAAGAAATCTATACGGATACTGATAGACTGGAAGCTCACCTTGATGAGAATACCGCCGCCCTGGTGGTCCAGAACCCGAATTTTTTCGGCATCGTTAATGATTTTGGGGAGCTTTTCGAGAAGGCGCACACCAGCGGGATAGTGAACATCCTCGTTTTTTACCCGATTTCACTGGGGATCATAAAAACACCAGGAGAAATGAAAGCGGACATCGCCGTCGGCGAGGGCCAGTCTCTGGGCATGCCACTTTCATTTGGCGGTCCCTACCTGGGACTCATGGCGGTGGAAAAGAAGTTCGTCCGTAAAATGCCCGGACGCATCGTGGGAGAGACCGTTGACCGGGACGGACGTCAATCCTTTGTGCTTACCCTCCAGGCAAGGGAACAGCATATCCGCAGGGAAAAGGCCACGTCCAACATCTGCTCAAACCAGGCCCTTTGCGCCCTCCGGGCCGTGGTCTACCTATCCCTCATGGGGAAGGAAGGTTTCCGCAACACCGCGCTTCTCTGCTTGGAACGGGCGGAATACATGAAGGCGCAATTGAAGAAGATAAAGGGAGTCAGGGTAATGGATGGGCAAACCTTCAATGAATTTACCGCGGTTCTGCCGTTACCGGCCGGGGATTTCGTGGACCGCATGTTTGCCGGCGGATTTGCCGCGGGTCTGCCGGCATCGGTTTTTTACAAAGATAAAGACAGCCACCTGATCATCGGTGTTACTGAAAAGAGATCGATTAAAGAAATTGACGATTATGCAGCTGCGGCCCGGAAGGTACTGTCATGAAACATATATTCGAATTAAGCGTTCCCGGCAGGATCGGCGTGGATGCCGGCGGGGTGAGCGCCGGGGCGGATGCGCTGCTGGATGAGCGTTTCAGGAGACAATCTGACAGCAGGCTTCCTGAGGTGTCCGAGCTTGACGTGATGAGGCATTACATAAGGCTCTCCCAACTCAACTTCTCAGTGGATACCCATTTTTATCCCCTGGGCTCGTGCACCATGAAATACAACCCCAAGGTGAACGAGGCCATGTCTGCGCTGCCGGGATTCGCAGACACCCATCCCCTTATGGCGTACATCGGCGAGGAGCATGTCCAGGGCTGCCTGGAGCTGATCTATAATCTTTCATCCATGCTGGCGGAAATAACGGGGATGAAGGACGTGACCACGCAGCCCTATGCCGGGGCCCACGGCGAGCTTACCGGGATCCTCCTTATGGCGGCCTATCATAAAAGCAGGGGCAATAAAAAGAAGTTCGTCATCGTTCCCGACGAGGCGCACGGCACCAATCCAGCGAGCGCGGCCATGGGCGGTTATACGGTCATATCCATACCGGTGGACAAGGAAGGCGGAATGGACGTTGACCTGTTCCGGGAAAAGATGAATGACGAGGTGGCCGGCGTCATGCTGACTCTTCCCAACACCCTGGGCCTGTTCCACCGGAGGATCTGCGACATCGTGGAAATTGCTCGCAAGCACGATGCCATACTCTACAATGACGGTGCGAACCTGAATGCGATCCTGGGAAAGGTCAGGCCGGGTGATATCGGCTTTGACATAGTGCATATGAACCTGCACAAGACCTTCTCGACGCCCCACGGCGGGGGCGGTCCCGGCGCGGGCGTGGTGGCGGTATCGGAAAAGCTCGTGGATTTCCTGCCGTCGCCGTCTGTAGTTAAAACGCCGCAGGGTTTATACAAGATTGATTTCAATCATGATAAAAGCATCGGCCCCATGGCGTCTTTCTTCGGCAACTTCGGGGTGCTGGTCAGGGCCGCTGTCTATATCATGATGCTGGGCAGGGAAGGTCTGATCGATGTCTCCGAAAAGGCCGTGCTGAACGCCAATTATATCAGGGTAAAGCTGAAAGAGTATTACGACCTGCCCATAGACCGGACCTGCATGCATGAATGCGTTTTCTCAGCCAGGCGCCAGGTTCAGAAAAATGGCGTCCATGCCATAGACATAGCCAAAGCGCTGATCGAGCGGGGCTTTCACCCGCCGACGATATATTTCCCGCTGGTGGTAGATGAGGCGATAATGATCGAGCCCACTGAAACCGAATCGAAGGAAACAATCGACGGCTTCATCGAGGCGATGATCGAGATCGCGAAGCTTTCGGAAACTGATCCCGAGCGGATCAAGAACGCGCCGAACAACACCCCGGTTTCGCGGCCTGATGAGACACGGGCGGCCAGAGAGCTGAAACTGACATGCAATTTGTAAAAGCGCGGCTTATTCCCTACGCGCCCCGCAGCGGACCGGCAAACATGGCACTGGATGAATACCTGGTGTCATGGCATAAGCGCACGGGACGCCCTGCTTTCAGGGTATACGCCTGGAGCCCTCCGGCGATCTCCCTGGGCAGATACCAGCATATTGACTGCATCGACCTCGACGCATGCAGGGCTGACGGTGTGGATGTCGTCCGACGTATCACCGGCGGCAGCGCCATATTCCATGACAGGGAGATAACCTATTCCCTGGTATGTACCGGTAATGATCTGAAAAGGATACCCAGGAGCATCCCCGAATACTACGATATTATAAACCGCTTCCTCATCGTTTTCTACCAGTGGATGGGTTTTCACGCGGTATACGCGAAGGACAGCGTCGAAGCGAACGATCACTCCGGGCGGCACGCGGCCTTCTGTTTTTCCAGCAATGAGAAATATGACATCATGATCAACGGTAAAAAAATCGGGGGCAACGCCCAGAGAAGGCTGGGGAAGGCGGTGCTTCAGCATGGTTCGATACCACTTTCCATTGACCGGGGGCGCGTGGCCCGTTATTTTAAGAGGGCCATGAATGGGTCTATGTTCACTTCATTGTACGAGATTGCCGGAAGGGAAATAAATCCTGAGATGAAAATCCGCCTCCTTGCCGAGAGCTTTGCCGAGACCACCGGCATGCGGATGTACCAGGAAGATCTCCGTCCGGAAGAAATGGCTGAGATAGAATCCATCATGAATAAAAAATACCTGAGCCCCCGGTGGAACCTGGAGGGCAGGGCGGAGGACGATGAGGTCGCCGCGGCCGGCATGGCTTGATAAAAAGATCGATTTCCGCGCCATGCATCAAACGGAGCAGGTGCTCCGGGACCTGGCGCTCCACACGGTGTGCCACCAGGCGCGCTGCCCCAATATATCGGAATGTTATTCCCGCGGCACTGCCACGTTTCTCATACTGGGTGATATCTGTACCAGGGGATGCTCCTTCTGCGGTGTGAAGCACGGCGCACCGCTGCCTCCGGACCCGGACGAGGCTGCGCGGGTGGCCGAGGCGGTCCGGCGGATGGAGATCCGCCATGCGGTTATAACCTCGGTCACCCGGGACGACCTGCCGGATGGCGGCGCCGGAGCATTCGCAGATGTTATCAGTGAGCTGAAAAAGCCGTGTGGACCTGATGTCATTGAAGTCCTGGTGCCTGACTTCAAGGGCGATGAGGCCTCCATACGCTCGGTAGTGGACGCCGTACCGGACATATTCGGCCATAACATTGAAACCGTGCCGTCGCTCTACGGAGCGCGGGGGAACTGCGACTACCGCCGGAGCCTGAAGGTCCTGGAATTTGCGAAGAAATGTTCCCCTTCAGTGAAGACCAAGTCGGCCATCATGGTCGGGTTGGGCGAAACCGGGGAAGAGATGGCTGCCGCCATGGGCGATCTGCGCCATGTGAAATGCGATTACCTGAGCATCGGCCAGTATCTCCAGCCGGGACGGAACAACCTGCCGGTACGGGAATATATAGCGCCTGAGCAGTTTGTTGTATATAAGGAGATAGCACTTGAACTGGGGTTTCTCCATGTAGAAAGCGGGGCCTATGTGAGAAGCTCGTATATGGCCGATAGTTATCGGTAGATGCCATTTCTTTAAGCCACATCTGACTCCTCACCCCCTAACCCCCTCTCCATAAAATGGAGAGGGGGAAGGCAAATGATTAGTGAGCCCTCTCCTTTTAAAGGAGAGGGCGCGCCGTAGGCGGGGTGAGGTCAAACAAGGAGATAGAAAGCTTGGAGAGCGGGTGTGGTATGAAATGATCGTGGAGTAAAATATGAAAGAATTCGACATAGTTATCATCGGCTCCGGGCCTGCCGGATACACCGCCGCCTTTGAAGCGGTAAAGCACAGGATGAAAACCGCCATCATCGAGCGCGACACGGCGCGCCTCGGCGGCATATGCCTGAGCGAAGGGTGCATCCCACTGAAGGGCCTGCTGAAATTTTCGGAAACAGTAAAGGATTACGCTTCTATCCGCGATATCGTGATGAAGCGGGTGGAGCAGATACGGGTCGGTCTCGCATCGCGGCTCAAGAGCCAGGGAGTTGAGGTCATCCCGGGATCAGCGAAGTTTGTTTCGGACCGGGAGATCACGGTCGACGGCTCACCGGTCAGTGCGAAGAATTTCATCATTGCAACGGGTTCATCGCCGAAAAAAATATTTGATTATCCCTATGTTCACACATCGGAAAAGATTTTTTCCCTGGATAAAGCTCCCGGATCGGTGCTGATTATAGGCGGCGGTGTCGTTGGGTGCGAGTACGCTTCGTTCCTGAATAATATCGGGGTGAAGGTCAATATCGTTGAAGTATTGGAATCCCTTCTCTTCGGTGAAGAAGAGGAGGCGGTTCGCGCCCTTGCCAGGGAATTCAGGAAAAAGGGCATCCAGGTCAACGCCGGGACGAAAATTACCGCCATCAATCCTGAAGGAGAGGCCGTCATGGAAGGCGGCACAGAGATACGGCAGCGCTATGACCTGATAATAGAAGCCACGGGCCGCAGGCCCAATACGGCCGGGATGGGCCTTGAAGCGGCCGGGGTCACTCTTACCGCAAAGGGCTTTATCGGGGTCAATGAATCGATGCAGACATCGGCGGGGAACATCTACGCCGCCGGCGACTGCATAGAGACGCCCATGCTGGCCTACACGGCTTACAAGGAAGCAGAGACCGCGGTCCGCCATTGCGCCACTGGAGAAAAGGGAGGGATCGATTATGAATCGATGCCCCGTCTCGTCTTCTCCATGCCCCAGGTGGGGAGCGTCGGATTAACCGAAAAAACGGCCAGTGAAAAAAACATAAATTACCGGGTTTACAAATATTTCTTCAAGGCCCTGGGCAAGGCGGTCATGGAAGGGAAGGACGCCGGGTTCGTGAAGATGATCTCCGATGAGGACCGGGGCACGGTAGTCGGCGCCTCGGCGCTAGGGGATAACATAGCCGACATCATGAATCAGCTGGCCCTGATCGTTTCAGGCGGTATAACGATATCGGCAATCAAAGACTGCATGTTCGTCCATCCTTCTTATTCGGAAATTATACTGGAAGCGCTGCAGTACGGGAAGATGTGACGTTTTCGAGCGGTATGTAATTGAATTCGCAGGTATTAAAAATAACTTGAAATATTCCAACTGGCAGTAATTGAATATAACGGTGCGTCAGCACAATGTAATCGAGGAGGTGGTGTATGAGTCTTCAGGAATCGGTCCGGAATATTTTTCCCGAGGAGAAGGGTATTCCGGTGGAATTTATGCTGCCGTTCCCGATCATACAGAAGGAGTATCTTGTAAACGGCGAGATACGGACCTGGAACGGAGAAATGCAGGATGTGCTCTCTCCGTTATGCGTTAAGACCGGCAATTTAATTGAACAGAGGCTCATTGGCCGGTATCCCACCCTGACGGAAAAAGAATCCCTGGAAGCTCTTGAGGCGGCGTCCGTAGCCTATGACAATGGCAGGGGGGAGTGGCCCTCGATGCCGCTGGAGGAGAGGATCAGGCGCGTCGAGAAACTCGCTTTTCTCATGAAGGAGAAGCGGACTGAAATCATAAACCTCCTGATGTGGGAGATCGGCAAATCGTACAACGACAGTGCCAAGGAATTCGACCGCACCATCGAATACATGGCTGACACCATCAACGCCCTGAAAGACCTTGACCGTGCCGGTTCCCGCTTCGAGATCAAGGAAGGGATCATCGGCCAAATCCGGCGGGCGCCCCTGGGTGTGGTACTCTGCATGGGCCCTTTCAATTATCCTTTGAATGAAACCTTCGCAACGCTGATCCCGGCATTAATCATGGGAAATACAATACTGTTCAAGCCGCCAAAGATCGGCGTACTGCTTCATCGACCCCTCCTTCATGCCTTCAGGGATGCCTTTCCGAAAGGAGTGGTGAATACGGTCTACGGCGACGGGGCGAAGATCATCACCCCCATGATGGTTTCAGGTAAAATTGATGTCTTGGCCTTCATAGGTTCGAGCAGGGTCGCTGATATCATCAAGAAGCAGCACCCCAAACCGCACCGCCTCCGGTCTGTCCTGGGACTGGACGCAAAGAACGCAGGGATTGTCTTGAAAGATGCCGATATAGCCCAGACAGTAAAGGAATGCGTTCTTGGCTCGCTTTCCTATAACGGTCAGCGCTGCACGGCCCTGAAGATCATCTATGTGCATAAAGACATTGCCGATGAATTCCTGAGGCAGTTCAGCGCTGCAATCGCGGCATTGAAGCCGGGGATGCCCTGGGACAAGGATGTGAATCTGACGCCACTGCCTGAAACAAACAAGACCCAATACATGACGGATTATATCGAGGATGCGAAAAAGAACGGCGCCAGGGTCGTGAACGATGGGGGCGGTATCGTGAATAACACCTTCATGTTCCCCGCCGTGCTCTATCCCGTGAACGATAAGATGAAAATTTATCACGAGGAGCAGTTCGGCCCGGTAATTCCCATCGTTCCATTCACCAAGATAGAAGAGCCGATGAACTATGTAGTCAATTCTAACTTTGGCCAGCAGGTTTCGATTTTCGGCAGGGACCCGGGAACAATCGCCACACTGATTGACACACTGGTGAACCAGGTGTGCCGTGTGAACATCAACAGCCAGTGCCAGCGGGGCCCGGATTCCTTCCCCTTCACCGGCAGGAAGGACAGCGCAGAGGGGACCCTGTCGGTTTCGGATGCACTCAGGGTATTCACTATCCGTACCCTGGTGGCAGTGAAGGGGACCGACACGAACAAGCAGATCATCACGGAAATATTACAGGATAAAAAGTCGAACTTCCTGTCGACTGATTTTATATTTTAAGGTGACAGATTATACCATTTATCATTTAATTTATTGAAGAGGGATACTATGAGTAATGGATTTCATGATAACATCGCAATAGTGGATTTAAGCACCGGCACTATTGAGGCTATCCATCCCGGAGCAGATTTCTTCCGGATGTATCTGGGAGGAGGGGCCGTGGGTTCATATTTCCTCCTGAAAGAAACGGGAGCAGACACGGATCCTCTCTCGAAAGACAACATTCTGACCTTCGCCCCGGGCATTGCCACGGGCGCGGCCGTGTCCGGCGTGAGCCGCTGCAGTGTCACGGCACTGTCACCTCTTACTAACATGGTGGCGGACAGCCAGGCAGGAGGAAACATAGGCCCCATGATCAAGAGGGCAGGCTTCGATGCTATCGTGGTCAGGGGCAAGGCTGCCGGCCTTTCATACATCCTTGTTGACGGCATCAATGTATCCATTATCGATGCCTCCAACCTGTCGGGTCGAACGGTGATAGAAGCGAGGGGACTCTTACAGGAAAAGCATGGCACTAAAGGCACCAGCATCATCCAGTGCGGACCGGCAGGAGAAAAGATGGTCCGCTTCGCCAATATCATGGTGGATGGCAATGACGCCTTCGGAAGGACCGGCCTCGGCGCTGTCATGGGAAGCAAAAACCTCCGCGCTATCGTGGTCAAGGGTACGGGTGATGTCAGTTTCGCCGATTCAGACGCTCTCAAGGAACTGGCCAAGGCAGGGGCCAAGCGCCTCGCCGGATCCGGCTTTCCGGAAACGCTTCGCAAGTACGGTACTCCCGGCGTTATAAAGTTCCAAGCCGAAGGAGGCAATTTCGCCACGCACAACTATTCCCGCGGCTGGCATCCCGATTACATGAGCCTGGACGGCTCCACCTTTGAGCCACAGATCGGCGCCGGCACCACGACCTGCTACGGCTGTGTTGTTTCGTGCCGCAAGCGGGTCAAGTCAGCAGCGCCCTACGAATTGACTGATGCACTGGGGGGACCTGAATTTGAAACCATCGGGCTTCTGGGATCTAATCTTGACATAACGGACGCTGCTGCCGTGGCAAAGGCGAATGAATTGTGCAACAATTACGGCATAGATACCATCACCATGGGATGTATCGCCGGATACCTGTTTGAATGCATGGATAAAGACATGATCAGCCAGGATGATACAGACGGCAAGAAAATAGGTTTTGGAGATCCTGATGGCCTGTTATGGCTGATCGAGGCAGTTGCCCGGAGAAGAGGAATCGGCGATGTATGCGCCGAAGGCTTTGAAGCGCTGATGAAGAAATTCGGTGAAAAGACACGGCCCTTCGCAGTTCATGTCAAGGGCTCCGGCCTGGCAGTCCACATGCCGCAGGTAAAGCCCAGCCTTGCTATCATGTACGCGGTGTGTCCCATCGGCCCGGACCACATGTCATCGGAGCATGACTGGCTCCTGGCCAGCAAATCCGAAGCAGCCATGGGCCTTGGTATCATGGGCCAGGAAGACGCCCCGTCCACTAGCTCCAATAAGGTGCGGATGACGGTATATTCCCAAATATTCTATAGTCTGCTCGATTCACTCTCCCTGTGCATGTTTCCCTGGGGTCCCGGGAGCCTTTTTACGTACCGTGACCTCGAGGACCTGGTGCGTTTTTCCACAGGCTGGCAGATGACCCTCTGGGAGCTGATGAAAGTCGGCGAGCGCAGGATCAACATGATGCGCCGCATCAACGCGAAGCGCGGCTTCACGAAACAGCATGACGTCCTGCCGGAACGGCTTTTCGACCCCCTGCCGGACGGCCCCAGCAAGGGGCGCCATGTTGATCGTGAAGCTTTCAACCGTATGAAGGAAGAGTATTACGGCTTCATGGCATGGGATGATAAGGACGGAAATCCCACCAGGGGAAAACTGATCGAGCTTGGTCTTGATTGGACGATTTGATACATGACATCTGCCGATAATCAGCAGAACGACTCCCTATACCGCCCATGGCAGATAAAGATACTGCTGGCGACCTGGCTCGCCTATGCCGGATACTATTTCTGCCGCAAGCCCTTCTATGTGACCAAGGTAAGCATATCCGGCGCCCTGAATATCGACTCCTTCGGCCTGGCGCAGCTGGGGACCGCGTACCTGGTCGCCTACATGGTTGGCCAGTTTTCCAGCGCCTTTTTCGGCCGGAAACTGGGACCGAAGCTCCTTCTGCTGGCCGGTATACTTATATCTATAATCAGTACCTTCCTTTTCGGCATATCCAACAGCTTCTGGACCATCTTGCTCCTGACAAGCCTCAACGGCCTGGCCCAGGGCACCGGCTGGCCCGGATGCATTGGGAGCCTGGCTTTCTGGTTCAGGCGGAAACAGCGCGGCAGCGTCCTGGGCCTCTGGTCCACCTGCTACCAGCTCGGACCCGTAGTTGCCACGCTCCTTTCTTCCTTTCTCCTGGACCGGGCCGGGTGGCGGTGGTCCTTTTTCGGCGGGTCAATGGTACTCCTGGCGGTATGGTTCGTCGTTCTCCTTCTCCATCCGAACCGTCCTGAAGACACGGGTCTGGAGCCGCTTCATGACGAGGATGATATTCCCGCCGAGCCCGTGAAAAACGGCAGGCAAAAGCTGGGTTGGGACCGCGGCATAGTGTTTACCATCGTTATGATGGGGATGATTTATTTCTGCATTAAATTTTTAAGATACGCTCTCTGGAGCTGGCTCCCCTGGTTCCTGAACAAGAATTTTTTCATGACGGAAGCGGACGCCGGGTATCTTTCCACGGTCTTTGATATCTGCGGCTTTGCCGGCGTCATTGCTGCCGGTTTTCTGTCAGACCGGATCTTCAGGGGCAAACGGGCAATGCTCTCCTTTGTGATGCTGGCTCTCATGACCCTTTCCTTTTTTATGCTCTATTACATGGGATCAACAAACCTGGCTGTCTTCACGATTTCCATCGGCTTTGCCGGGTTCATGCTCTTCGGGCCGGACTCTCTCCTCTCCGGCGTTGGAGCCATAGATGTAGGCTCGAAGGAGGGCGCTCTGTCAGCTGCGGGAATCATTAACGGCATGGGTTCCATCGGCCCGATATTTCAGGAACAGCTTGTGGGATGGATGTACCGCCGCTATGAACGGGACCTTGTGCCGATACTTGTCATGTTAGTCGGCATAGCTGCCATGAGCGCGGTGCTGACGTTGCTGCTGTGGCTCAGGGCACGGCAGGGAAGGGCTAATGTTTGATATGTCATCGCGCCTTCTGATAGGGTGGGGTTTAAACCCCACCCTATCAGAAGGCGGTTGAAGAAAAAAACAATTGAATATTTATATATACGTCCATAATGTTAGATTAATTCCACAATAGAGGGCACGCAATGGTACAATACAATTATCCTACAACAATTCTCCTGGGACAGGGATCACTGGCCGAATTTGGGAAACGCCTTAAAACCAAAAAGCATTCTAAAATACTAATAGTTACCGATAAAACACTGGAACAGATGGGCATCGTTAAAAAGCTGACGGATGTTCTTTCTTCACAGGGCATTGCCTATGACATATTCACGGACATTCATCCAAACCCGATTGAAGAGGATGTGGAGAAGGGTGTCATCGCCTATAAAACCGGGAACTGCGACAGCATTATAGGTCTCGGCGGCGGGAGTCCAATCGATGTGGCCAAGGTCATTAAGGTCATGGTGTCAAACCCACCGCCCATGGAGCAGTATGATGACGCAAAGGGGGGCGACGCCCTTATAAAGGGGCCGATGCCGGCCCTCTATGCGATTCCGACCACGTCCGGCACCGGGAGCGAGGTGGGCCGCTCCGGTGTTATCATCCTGCGCGACACCGGGAGGAAAACCATCATCTTCCACCCTGAGCTGCTGCCTTCCATCGCCGTGCTGGAACCGGAGCTTACCGCCGGGATGCCGCCGCACCTGACGGCCGCCACCGGTATGGACGCCTTCGTCCATTGCCTCGAGGCGTACTTTGTGAACATGTTCCACCCCATGGCTGACGGCATCGCACTGCAGGGACTGGAGCTGGTGCTCAAGTGGCTTCCCGAGGCCTGCAAGAACGGGAAGAACCTCGACGCGCGTGAGAAGATGCAGATCGCATCGTCCATGGGGGCCGTTGCGTTCCAGAAGGGGCTCGGCATGATCCATTCCATTGCACATCCCCTGTCGAGCCTTTACGGGCTCCATCACGGCCTGGCCAACGCCCTGGTGCTGCCTGATTCCATTCTACTTCTGGAACAGTCCCGCCTGAGCGCTGAGCAGATGGCGAAGATCCAGAAGGTGCGGGCCATTTTTACGGAATGCGGACTCGCCAGGGCGAGTCTGTCGGAAAGCTGCAGGGCCTTCTGTGAGATGGTGGGGATACCGATGGGCCTTTCGAAGAACAAGGTGCCGGCGGACGGCCTGGCAAAACTAAGCGGCGAGGCCTTCAAAGATTCCTGCCACGCGAGCAACATGGTGCCCGTTGCGCAGGATGATTTCCTGAAAGTGCTAAAGGCGGCGATGTAATACTAGTAACTAGAAAGTATGCCCTCCCCCTTGATGTGGGAGGGCAGGGAGAGGGTGAGTGCTGATGTATATCACCCTCCCCTATCCCCCTCCCATCAAGGGAGGTGGATAGAGTTCTTTCTCCTTTTCCCACCATTTGTATACGGGAGGTGTCGGCATGGCAGTAACGTTATCGCATAACACAAAAAGAAAACTTTCCCCCGGCAAGTTCTATCCACTGGGTGCGACCATTATGGAGGACGGCGTTAATTTTGCCCTCTTTTCCCAGGACGCCAGTGAGGTGTTTCTCATACTCTTCGATACGCCCGACGGCGATCCAACTGACATTATCAAGATTGAAAACAAGGACCGCCTTATCTGGCATGTCCACGTGTATGGGATCGGGGAAGGCCAGCTGTACGGCTACAAAGTAAGGGGGGAGTTCAATCCCGCCTGGGGTTTCCGCTTCAACGAAAACAAGCTTCTTCTCGATCCCTACGCGAAAGCCGTCACCGGCAAATGCCGGAATGATGATAATCTCCTTCTTGCCTATGACCCCAATGCGCCGGAAAAAGACCTCACCATGGATGAGCGGGACAGCAGCACGGTAATGCCGAAGTGTGTTGTCATAAATGACAGCTTTGACTGGCAGGGCGACAGGCACCCGGACATACCGTTGAATGATCTGACCATTTACGAGGTGCATGTCAAGGGTTTCACCGCACATGCCAGCTCCCGGGCTAAGAACGCCGGGACCTACCTGGGGTTCATTGAAAAAATCCCCTATCTGAAAGAGCTGGGCGTGAACGCGGTGGAGCTACTTCCGGTACACGAGTATTACGTAGAGGATTTCCTCATTGATAAAGGCCTCACTAACTACTGGGGATACAACACCATCGCCTTTTTCGCGCCGGAATCGTCCTATGGAACAGAAACGTCCCTGGGGTGCCAGGTTCGTGAATTCAAGACAATGGTTCGTGAACTGCACCGGGCCGGCATCGAGGTAATCCTGGACGTGGTTTACAACCACACCGGGGAAGGTAACGAAATGGGGCCCACTATAAGTTTCAAGGGAATTGGCAACAGGAATTACTATGTACTGACCAGCAGACAAGGCGCGCCGGGGCGGTATTACATGAACTACACCGGGTGCGGCAACAGCATGAGATTGGCAAGCGCCCCGGTGATACGCTTTGTCCTCGATTCGCTCCGGTACTGGGTGGAAGTGATGCATGTCGATGGCTTCAGGTTTGACCTTGCCTCGGTGCTGGGCCAGGATGAAGGATACTTCCATGCCGGGGCGTCGTTTTTTGACGCGGTTTCGCAGGACCCGGTGCTGAACAGGGTCAAGCTTATTGCAGAGCCGTGGGACTATGGGACTTCTCAGGTGGGTAACTTTCCCGTTGACTGGTCCGAATGGAACGGGAAATTCCGGGACACGGTGAGGAAGTTCGTAAAGAGCGATGCCGGCCAGCTTCGGGATCTGGGGTGGCGGATCACCGGTTCCGCCGACATATACGCCGACGACGGCAGGACTGCTTACAATTCGGTGAATTTCATCAGCTGCCATGACGGGTTCACCATGTATGATCTTGTTTCGTACAACGGGAAGCATAATGAAGTGAACCTGGAAAACAACAGTGACGGAATTAATGACAACTGCTCGTGGAACTGCGGATGGGAAGGCGATACGGACGATCCGGATATCGTGTCCCTGCGCAAGCGGCAGGTAAAGAATTTCTTCTGCCATCTTCTCTTTTCACAGGGAACGCCGATGATACTGGGAGGGGACGAGTTCATGCGGACCCAGAAGGGATGCAACAACGCCTACTGCCAGGACAACGAGATCAGCTGGTTTGACTGGGACATGGCGGCGCGAAACGACGATATCCTTGCCTTCGTTAAAAAAGCCATTGCCTTCCGGCACCGATACCCGATCCTCAGGAGCCGAAAGTACCTGTCAGGGAAAGATTCCGATTCAGACGGCATGCCCGATATATCCTGGTTTGGCCTTAACCTTGATCGGCCCGGTTTTGATTACCCGGATGCCCGCATTATCTCCTATATGCTGGACGGCGGCGAGGTAAAGTCGGATATGGGTGACTACCTGATCTTTTTTATCCTCAACGCCGATTTTAACTCACACAGCGTTATGATACCGCAATTGCCGAACAGGGACTGGAGGAGGGTGGTGGATACCAGCCTGGGAGCGGACTCCGATTTTCTCGATACGGGCTCTGAAGCGCTGATCGATACCCAGGACCATTACATCGTCAGCCCCCGGAGCACGGTGGTTCTGCTGGCGCGGTAGCCTCACTCCCGGCCCCTTTGTTTGACCTCACCCGCGCTCCGCGCACCCTCTCCTTGAAAAGGAGAGGGCTTTCGGCGGAATATTTTTAAATTTCCCCTCTCCATTTTATGGAGAGGGGGCTAGGGGGTGAGGTCTTTCGGTAATCAAATCTCGTCGATTCTGCCGCAGTTTTCTATGCACTCTTTCGTGCAGGTGTCGTCGCACGGCTCAACGTGGATGACAACCTTGGCGTCAGGATAATGCTCCTTGACCCTGGCGACGATGCGGTCCCCGATCTCATGGGACTCCTGAACGCTCATTTTCGGGGCAACCACAAGATGGAGCTCGTAGAAGCGCTGGGAACCGGATTTCCTGGTCCTGAGCTTGTGATAGCTTAAGACCAGGGGTTGCTGCTCCGTGACGTAGCGGTCAATCAGATTCTCATCCTCTTTTGACAGGCGCGCGTCAAGGAGGTCCCGCACCGATTCGCGGGTAAGGTCATAGGCCGCTTTTATTATAAGGAACGCAACGATGATGGCCGCAACGGGGTCTATCCAGGAAAGGTTCATGTCAGGGAAGAAGAACCTTCCTGCCCAGTAGATGGCGAGGCCAGCCATGACGCCGAAAGAGGTCCACACATCGGTGCGCAGGTGCCATGCGTCGGCCTTGAGGGCTATGGAATCGGTTTCGGTGCCGACTTTAAACAGCATATGGGAAACGAAAAAATTAGCCGCAACCGATATTGACATGACAATAATACCCCAGCCGACCTGATCCAGATGAGTTGGGTTTTTAAGCTTTTGAGCCGCCTCGTAGATAATCCAGCCCGCTGCGAAAAAAATCAGCAACGCTTCGATGGTACCGGATATGTTTTCAATTTTTCCATGCCCAAAAGCGTGACGATGGTCTTCCGGCTTGCCCGATTTGCGGACAGCGAAGAATGCTATTATGGCCGCGACGAGGTCAACCGCCGAATGAATGGCCTCGGAAATTACCGATACGGAATTGATCAGGAGGCCGATAGTGAGTTTTATCGCCACGAGAGAGGTGTTGGACGCTACGGATAGGAGCGCAACACGCGATTTTTTTTTATTGTTGTCCAAATCATTCCTCATGTAAATCGGAATGGACAGGGTACTGTTGATCCCTATCCAAACAGGATTGGCTCTTGTCTGGTGAGCCTGTCTACATTATAATTGTATTCGGGAAATGTACTGCTATGATTTATTTAAGTTAACTTGGGGGGTGGTTATTTTTCAATCGTTTTTTTATTGAAAAATAGCAGGGTAGTTGCATAGATTGAATTGCTACAGATATATATAGATAGTAACAATAAGTCGATGAATTTTCTGCGGTTCTTTATAGAACCGAAAAACGGTATTTCAAAAATGATTGAATCATATGATGTCATCATCATTGGCGCGGGTCCCGGCGGCTGCAGCGCCGCATACTTCATGTCAAAGGCGGGTTATGACGTGCTCCTCGTTGACAGGACCAGCTTTCCCCGTGATAAAACCTGCGGCGACGGCCTTTCAGTTACTGCCCTGACCGTGCTTGAGAAGATCGGCGTTCTGGAAAGAATCGAGGCCATTAAGCCATGGAAATGCGACGGAGTCATCATCACATCACCGGATGATGTTCTAATGAGAGGCCGTACCAGGCCGGTCCCCGGAAGCTATAACTACGGCTATGTGATACCGAGACAAATTTTCGATACTATTCTTTTTGATCATGTGAAAAACCTTCCCCATGTAACTGTTAAAGAGGAATGCTCCTTTAAAGACTTTATATACGAGGGTAAGAATATCCGCGGAATACGGGCGCGCCACGGGAATGATGAATTAGAAGCCCGCTGCGAATATATCATCGGCGCTGACGGCGTCCATTCGACCGTGGCAAGGAAACTGGGGACTCATGCAGATCCCTCCATAACAAAAGCCTTTGCCGTGCGGGCCTATTTCGACAATGTCGACGGTCTCGAGCACTGCATATCCCTCCATTATGAAAAGGCAATACTCCCCGGCTATGCGTGGATATTCCCAACGGGTGAACGGAGCGCCAATGTGGGCGTTGGATTGATCTGCCAGGATAAATCAACAAAAAACATAAAGAATCTTTTTGAGATATTCATCAGCCAGAACAGGTTTGCCCGGGAAAAGCTTAAGAACGCGGTCATGGTTGAGGGATCCTTCAAAGGGGCTCATCTTTCAACCGGGACAATGGGCGTGAAGCGCTCTTTTGGGAACGTGCTTCTGGTGGGCGACGCTGCCGGCTTCGTTGACGCTCTTACCGGCGAGGGCATCTTCTACGCCCTCAAGAGCGGCGAATTCGCGGCCACGGCAATCATTCAGGGCCTTTCCGGAAAAAGTAACCGGGCTATCGTTTATAGAATTTACGACCATCTCTGGCGGAAGGAATTCAGAAGTGATATTATCTTCGGGAACATTTTCCAGAGGGTCATGACGAAAAAGTCGATGATAAACCTTATGATAAGCCGGACCAGTAAAAACCAGGCCAAGGCCGATATACTCAGCGGCGTAATCCAGCACGCACTTCCCAAAAGCAGGTTGTTCCGCGCGTTGTAATATCAAGCAACAAATTAATTATATCGGTAGTGAGCTATCCCGGCGAGAAGGCGACATGGATGTTGCCGTTTCCGCCGAGCCAATCCCGATTCTATATTTACAGTAAAAAGGTATCGGGATTATACGAGGCGGACGATCGGGATAGCTCACTGCCGATACAATACAATTGCAATAACCCTTTGCAGTTAACCAAAATTGAGAATGACAGAAAAACCGCCCGGTAATAGTATTGTCACCTGTTATGGAACGATTCTTTCACCCCCGGTCAATGGTGCTCTTCGGCGCAAGCTCCAACCCGAAAAAGGGTGGCAACCAGGTGCTGCAGAACTTCAAACAGTACATGGAACGGCAGAATTACCCCGACCTTTTTATTGTCCATCCCCGCGTGGAAGCCATCGATGGTGTCCCGTGTTACCGGAACATTGACGACATGCCCCGCAACACCAACGGGACCAAGCGGATCGATCTGGCGGTCATTGTCCTGCCCGTGCAGGAAGTGATGCCGGTGGTCCGGGCTTGCATAGCCCGCAACGTGCGCGGAATTTTAATTGAATCGGGCAATCTTTCAAACGATGACAGGGAGGCCGCGGTTTTCGCGAAGGAGATCCTGTCGCTGATAAAGGGCAGGGACATCCGCGTTGTGGGACCCAATTCGATCGGTTTCAACGTACCGGACCTTCGCTATTGCACGCCCATCAAATACTACAACCAGTTTCTGGAGACCAGGGATCGCAACGTGTCCATTGTCGGACAGTCAGGGCTTTTTGTTACCGGCTTCGTGGAATGGTTTTTCGACACTACCGGCCACGGACAGCCTTTCGGGGTGTCTAATATCGCCGCTATCGGGAACAAGCTGGACGTGAACGAATGCGACCTCCTCGAATATTACCTGCATGATGCCAAGACCCATGCAATAGGCATGTACCTGGAGGACATCCGTGACGGGAACCGGTTCATAGCGCTTTTAAAGGAGAACCGTCAACGCCATCACAAGCCTGTTGTGGTTCTGAAGGCCGGAAAAAGCGATAAGGGGAAGCAGGCTATTTCTTCCCATACCGGGTCAATTGCCGGAAGCTATACCGCAGTCGAGGCGGTAGCCAAGCAGTTCAGCATGATACTGGTGGAGACCTATGATGAATTGTTCGAAATGCTTTCTATCGTCTGCCAGTACCCGGTCCTTCGGTCTAACCGCGTCGGCGTGATATCTGTATCGGGCTCGGGATGCGTCCTGTCATCAGATTTCGCGGAAAAATTCAACATGGAGCTTCCCGAGCTGGACGGTGCGGCCACCGCGAGGCTCAGGCCCCTGTTCCCGGATTGGGCCCCCATCCATAATCCCATCGACACCTGGGCGTCGGTTGAAAAAGTGGGCCCCCAGGAAAGCTTTAACCGTATCCTTGAAATATACCTTGAATCGGGACTCTTCGATTCCATTGTCCTGATGACTATCAGCTCCCCCTTTGCGACCTTCGACTGGAAATTCATTAGCGATATGCAGCGGCGGTATGAAGATATTCCGCTGGTGGTCCACTTTTTCGGCGGACAGTCCATCCTTGAGCACACGGCACTGGCGAAGGAATACCGGATCCCGGTCATTGCCAGTTTCGACCGCATTTTTAAACTGCTTGAAATGGCATGGGATTTTTCAAGAAGGATTAACCACGTTCATGCCGGCTCCTAAAAGCTTATAGCGCAACCGTTATGGCCGGCCAGATAACATGAGCAATATGGGGAAATGGCATCTCTATGAAACGGCAGGATAAAAGGCACCTCGATCGGCTCAGGGAATTGTACCCTGATAAATTTGCGCCGCTGGAAGACATTTTCAGCCTGATTTATCGCGGCACCAACATTTTTATCGGGTCCTCCTGCGGGGAACCGCAATTCCTCATTCAGTCCCTGGTCGACCATGTAGAATCAAAGACGCACCGGATTTACGGATCAAGGGTAATACATGTCTGGACCCTAGGGGTTGCTCCCTATGCCCAGAAGAAATTTGAGGAAAATTTCAGGCACAATTCATTTTTCATAAGCGACAGCTCCCGCGACGTAATCAATCGGGGCCTCGGCGACTACACGCCTGTGCATCTTTCGGAAATTCCGAAGCTATTCCGGCAGAGGAAGCTTCAGGTGGACATGGCCCTTGTCCAGGTTTCCCTGCCGGATGAAAACGGAGACATGAGTCTCGGCGTCAGTGTCGATATAGTCAAAGCCGCCGTTGTTCATTCGAAAATAGTCGTTGCCCAGGTTAACTCCCGCATGCCCTATGTGTTCGGTGATTCTCTGGTCAGCGCCGCAGACCTTGATTACCTGGTGCCCCATGATGAGCCGCTTCTTGAATACATACTGGAACCTCCGGACGAGACCGCCAGTGAGATAGGGCGGTACGTGTCGCGGATCATCAGGGATGGGGACACGCTTCAGGTCGGCTATGGCGCGATCCCCAATGCCATACTTACAAGCCTCAGGCACAAGAAAGACCTGGGCGTCCACACCGAGCTTCTTACCGATGGCGTTGTCGATCTCATGCGCTGCGGCGCAGTGACCAACTCATACAAGAGCATCGACCGGGGTAAAACAATAGCATCTTTCTGCATGGGAAGCGCGGATACGTATAATTTTATCGACAATAATCCGGCGGTCGAATTCCAGCCTATTGATTATACCAACAGCCCGTTTGTCATAAGCAGGCACGATACCATGACCGCCATTAACACGTCTCTGCAGATCGATCTCTCTGGCCAGTCGACGGCGGAATCCCTGGGGACGACCCTTTACAGTGGCGTCGGCGGCCAGGCCGACTTCATGCGCGGCGCCGCGTTGTCGGCTGGGGGGAAGAGCATCCTTACCATGCGCTCCACTTCCAATGACGGGACAAGATCCCGTATCGTGCCGGTCCTCGATACGGGGGCCAGTACGACCCTGACAAGGCCCGATATTCAGTATGTCGTGACAGAGCACGGCATTGCCTATCTCTATGGAAAAAATATCCGCGATCGCGCCCTGTCCCTTGTCACCATCGCCCATCCGAAGTTCAGGGAATGGCTTCTCGACGAGGCGAGAAAGCTGGGCCTGGTACAGAAGGAACAGGAGTCGATCAATGGCGCCCTTGGCGATTACCCTGCCCATCTCGAGACATATCGAAAGACAGGCGACGGTCTACTGTTTCTTTTGCGGCCGGTCAAGGTAAGCGATGTGGAAAACCTCAGGAACTTTTTTTATTCTCTGTCAGACCAGAGCCTGTACACACGTTTTTTTTCAACCATTGAATATGTACCGCAGAAAACGATACGCAGATTCACTGTCATAGACTATTCCAGGGAAATGACGATTCTGGCTGTCCTTGAGGAAGGCGGTCCGGAAACGGTCATCGGCATCGGTCAGTATGTTGTTGGAAAAAATAACCTTGCAGCTGAGATTTCACTGCTGGTGCGGGATGATTTCCAGAACCGCGGTATCGGCGGGATACTAATGGATTATGTTTTTGCCGCGGCACAGCGGGAAGGGATACTCGAAATGTCGGCCACGGTGCTGAAAGAGAATGAAAAAATGCTTCATCTTTTTTACAAGACAGGATTGCCGGTCACCAGCACTGAGGGCCCGGAAACGGTGCGTCTGACCATGCCCCTGATCTAATTAATTATTGACGAGCATGTCCAGTCGTTTTTCATGACCTGTGTAACCCCCCCCTGTCCCCCCGAGGGGGTGAGGTATCGCGCTTTATTTGATACATGTCGCTTCGGGGAGACAGAGGGGATCGTAGCAATCGCGTCACTCCGCACGCAATGATATTATTGATGTAATTTATGAACTTCATTAAAAACATTTTCAGGCGAAAAACGATCAGTGACATGCTCGCCGGCGTCTCACAGGACGGGGAGGGGCTTCGGCGCGTCCTCACGGCACGGGACCTGGTTCTCCTGGGGATCGGTGCGATCATCGGCGCAGGCATTTTCGCCACCGTGGGCACCGCGACAGTGGGCGACACGGCCCGGCCCGGGGCTGGTCCTGCCATTATCATATCCTTCATTATAACAGGCGTAGCCTGCGGGTTCACGGCCCTCTGCTACGCGGAGCTATCATCGATGGTGCCGGTTTCCGGCTCGGCCTACACCTACGCGTACCTCACCATGGGTGAGTTTATCGCCTGGATAATCGGCTGGGACCTCATCATCGAATACGCCATCGGCAATGTGGCCATAGCTATTTCCTGGTCCGGATACTTCAAAGAGCTTGTCCGCGGTTTTGGCGTTTCCATACCGGCATGGCTCATCACGGACTACCGGAGCGCCCTCAGCGGCGACTCGATATACAACGCGGCGCAGCTTCTCATGAATGGCTCATCCATAGAACACATTGCAACATTCAAGAGCGCCGGCGCTTATATTGCCGGGCAGGTGGCCGGGGGAAATAACATCGAGAAGATAGCGGCCGGCTTCCAGGGCGCCCACAATGCAATTGTATCAGCACCGAAACTGTTCGGCTACCCGGTCGTATTCAACCTGCCGGCAGTATGCATCGTGGCCCTGGTGACGATTGTGCTCTATCGTGGCATCAGGGAATCGGCGCGGTTCAATACAATCATGGTGGTTCTGAAACTCCTCGTACTCGCTTTTTTCGTTCTGGTAGGTTGCTTTTACGTTAAGCCGGAAAACTGGTCACCCTTCATGCCCAACGGCTGGAGCGGGGTTCAGGCGGGCGCCGCCATCGTATTTTTCGCCTATTTAGGCTTTGACGCGGTCTCAACTGTAGCTGAAGAAACCATCAATCCACGTCGGGACCTTCCCATCGGCATTATCGGGTCCCTTGTAATCTGCACTATCGTATACGTGGTGGTCGCTGGTGTCCTCACCGGTATGATCCCTATCTCGGCCTTTACGCAGTCGAACAAGGCGGAGCCTCTCACCGTGGCGATGAGCTTCCATCATCTCGACTGGGCCGCAGGCATTATCGCCCTCGGCTCCGTGGTGGCCCACACGGCCGTGCTCATCGTGCAGCAGACGGGACAGACGCGCATATTTTATTCCATGGGACGGGACGGGCTCCTGCCGCGCTCTTTTGCAAAAGTGCATCCCCGCTTCAGGACGCCTCATGTCAACATGGTGGTCACGGGGCTTTTCGTTGGATTTTTTGCCGCCTTTACGAACATTGATGAGATGGTGGATCTGACCAACGTGGGGACTCTCTTTGCCTTCATGCTGGTCTGTGTCGGCGTCATCATGCTGAGAAAAATCGAGCCGCACCGAGACAGGGGCTTCCGGGTGCCCTTTGTCATGGCAGTCGCCTTGGCGGGTATCGCCATGTGCATCTACCTGATGGCGGGCCTTCCGGCGGTCACCTTTCTCAGGTTTTTCATCTGGCTCGCCATCGGAGCGGTCATATACTTTTCCTACGGTTACTGGAACAGCAGGAGACGGCAGGTGAAAGCAGCCCCGCCGGGCACTGACTGATTATTATATCACTAATAAGGAGAAACAATGCGGTACGAAGGAAATATTTTCAGGCCTTTCAGCGAGGCGAATAGCTATCTGCTCCAGTGCACGGTCGGATGTTCCCACAACAAGTGCACCTTTTGCGCCATGTACAAGGACAAGAAGTACCGCGTGCGCGGACTGGATGAAATCAAGGAAGATATCCGCATGGCCGCTGATGCCTATGAGAATATCGAGAAGGTTTTTCTCTGCGACGGTGACGCCATTGAAATTGAGACAGATATTTTATTGAGCATTCTTGATGAGCTGAAAAAGACATTCCCTTCCCTGCGGCACGTGGGGACCTATGTGGGACCGGCCAGCACCCTGCGTAAAAGCATGGATGAGCTCAAATCCCTGAGGGAGGCGGGACTCACCAAGGCGTATCTCGGCGTTGAGACCGGAGATGAAAGACTCCTGAAAGAAGTGAACAAAGGCGTGACCTATGATGAGATGCTCCGGGCCGGGAAGAACCTTGTTGCGGCGGGCATTAACCTTTCATCGATGATACTGCTGGGGCTGGCCGGCAGGGGCCCACGGTCCCGGGAGCATGCACTGGCAACCGCAAAAATCACCAATGAGATGGCACCGCAGTATCTTGCCGCACTGACGGTAACGCCGGTCTCCGGTACGGTGCTCTATTCAAAGATGCAACGGGGCGAATTTCAGCTCCTTGATCCCTTCGAGACCCTGGAGGAAATGAAACTCCTCTTCGAAAATCTCACTGTCGATAACATGAAGTTCGTGGGGATCCATGCGTCTAACTATCTGCCCATTAATGGCACCCTGCAGAAAGACAAAGAGCGCATGCTGGAGACGATCAATTCAGTGCTGGCGTCCCGGGACCGTTCAGCCATGCGGCCTGACTCGGTGCGGGGATTGTAACAATTGTCCATATATCTTTATTGTATCTCACCGACGTAATATAGACAAAGATCCCGGACCATTTTAACTCATTTAAGCGGCGCACCTTCAGCTCGCTCCGCCGCAAATAGGACATCCTGTCCTAGCGGTTCCGGCAGCCATCCTGGCTGCCTGCTCGCTGTAAGGCGACGCCGCTTTAAAAACTATTGACATCATATACTGTTCTGAGGATTTATGTTATTTATGAATGTTATAATTGAAAAAAACTCCCGTTCCGGAGAGATGTAATGAAGGTGCTTGGCTCCAGGGAACTGCTGGCTGATGTGCTCGCTAAAGAGCTATGCATCGGGTGCGGCGCCTGCGTGTCCCTCTGTCCCTATTTCAAGTCTTATAACGGCAAAACAGCCATGCTCTTTCCCTGCACCCAGGAGCAGGGCCGCTGTTTCGCCTATTGCCCGAAGGTTGAAGTGGACCTCGACGAGGTATCGCGCACTATCTTCGGCGCGCCCTATTCAATCGAGCCGCTGGGCCGTGCAAGCTCGGTCACGATGTCCCGGGCCGGGGCAAAAGCCCCCGGAAACAATTACCAGTCCGGCGGAACCGTGACGGCCCTTATGACTTACGCCCTGGCAGCAAAGCACTGCGACGCTGCAATACTGACAGGAAGGGAAGGTCTCAACGCCGTGCCGGCTATCGTCACAAGCCCTGATGAAGTAAAAAATTACTCTTTATCCAAGTACACATCAGCCCCAACCCTGGCCGCATTCAACCAGGCAGTTGACGAGGGGTTTTCCCGCATCGGTGTGGTGGCGACGCCGTGCCAGGTCCTGGCCCTGGCGCAGATGCGCTCTAACCCCATGGATACAAAAGATTATTCCGATTCGACGTCTCTCGTGGTGGGCCTCTTCTGCACCTGGTCCCTCGATTATCGGGCTTTCCGAAAACTTGTCGCCGGAAAGGTTGATATAAATGAAATCAAAAAGTTTGATATACCGCCTCCGCCGGCAGAGGTCATGGAGATCTATACCGGCAGCGGCACCATTGAGATACCCCTGGCGGAGGTGCGCGCCACGGTGCCCAATTCCTGTGACTACTGCTTTGACATGACCTCGGAATTCGCCGATGTGTCGGTGGGAGTCGTGGAAGGCAGGAGCGGCATGAACACCCTCATCGTCAGGACGGAGCGGGGCCGCGCAATTGTCGATGGCGCCGTAAAAGCGGGCTACCTTGTGATTGAAGATATGCCGGCTGAAAACCTGGCTAGCCTTAAAACCGCCGCGGGCAATAAAAAGAAGCGCGCCCTGAAGAAGGCAATGGGCGAAGGAATTATCAATACATCTGACAGCTGCCGTGCCTTGTTCCGGCTGGAAAAGAATACACTCGCGGGTATATAAAGTGAGGAAGGATATCTGACATGTCATACCTGTTCGATACAAACGAAGGGGCCCGATATTTAATGATGGGGAATGACGCCATCGTGCGCGGGGCCCTTGAGGCCAACGTCAATGTCGCCAGCGCCTATCCCGGCACACCCTCGTCGGAGATTATAGAAAACCTTTCAAAAGCTTCACTAAAACGAAACATATATGTCGAGTGGTCGGTCAATGAAAAGGTGGCCCTTGAAGTGGCCTTCGCTGCTTCCATTGCAGGCCTCAGATCGATCTGTGCCATGAAGCAGAACGGCGTCAACGTCGCGTCCGATTTTCTTCTCCATGTGGCCCTGTCCGGGACAAGGGGAGGCATCGTGCTGCTCCACTGCGATGACCCGGGCGCATTATCGAGCATTAACGAGGGTGAATCGCGCCATTTTGCCCGCATGATCGAGCTGCCCCTCCTGGAGCCGGGCGATTTCCAGGAGGCCCTGGAGATGACAAAATGGGCCTTCGATCTCTCCGAGGAACTGCGTTCTATTATCATCATGAGGAGCGTGACGCGCCTTTCACACGCCAGCGGCAATGTAACACTGGGCAGGTTAGGCGAGCCGGAAGGCAAGGCTCTTTTTAAGTTTGAGACCATCCCCGGCGACCCGGATTCCGGTCCCGTAATAACCATGCCGGTGCCGCCGCACCATACCATTCTTCAAAATAAGCTGAAAAAGGCCGTTGCGATCTTCGAGAAGTCTCCATTCAACACCTACACCGGACCTGAAAAGCCGGAGCTCCTTATCATTACCTGCAGCGCATGCAATCTCTACAGCAGGGAGGCAGTGCACCTCCTTGGAGCAGGGAACAGGGTGGGGATATTGAAGATAGGCACGACCTGGCCCCTGCCGCCGAAACTGATCACCAGAAACCTTGCAAGGACGGATAAGGTCCTTTTCGTCGAAGAGGTTCTTCCATTTCTGGAAGAAAACGTGAAGGTGATAGCGGCGGAAACGGCCGCCGAGGTGGGTATAAAGAAATTTTACGGCAAGAATGACGGCACCATGCTCACGATCAATGAAATGAATCCCGACATCGTGGTGGACGCGATCAAGAAAATTCTTTCCATCGAGTACACCTCCATGGATGACGGATACGCGAAGCGCGCGAAGGAGCACCTTGCAGCCCTGGCGCCGGTACGGGACCTGACCTTCTGTCCCGGGTGCCCCCACCGGGCGTCCTTCTGGAACCTTCACAACGCCCTGGAGCTCGACAATCGCCGCGGCTTCGTCTGCGGCGACATCGGGTGCTATACTTTGGGCTTTCTCCCCTGCGGGTTCAGCACCATGAAGACGTCACATTCCATGGGATCCGGCATAGGCATCGCCAGCGGCTTCGGGAAACTGACTCAATTCGGTATGGACCAGCCTATACTGGCAGTGTGCGGAGATTCCACTTTCTTTCACGCCGCCATACCGGCCCTGATAAATGCAATACATAATAAATCCGACGTTATATTCGTGCTCCTTGACAACAGCGGGACCGCCATGACCGGCTTCCAGCCGCACCCGGGAACTCCCCTTGATGCCATGGGAAAAGACCTCCCCATCATTGACCCGGCCGATGTCTGTCGCTCTCTGGGAGCCTCCGTGGAATACACCGACCCCTTCAACACTGAAGAGACGCAGAAAAAGCTGCTCGCGCTTATGGAAGAGAAGGGCGCCCGGGTCCTCATCATGAAGCAGATGTGCGCCCTGTCTCCGGAAAAGAAGGGGAAGAAGATGTTCGAGGTCAGGGTCGACCAGGACATCTGCAGGGGTGATGCCTGCGGGTGCAGCCGCCTCTGCACCAGGATCTTCCGCTGTCCCGGCCTGGTCTGGGACCATGAACGGCAGGCCGCGGTCATCGACGAGGTTATCTGCGCCGGCTGCGGTGTGTGCGCCGGCATCTGTCCCTCCGGCGCAATCAAGAAGACGGAGGCCGCCCGATGAAAGCCGGGAACCTGATTCATGATCCATATAACGCGATAATTACCGGCGTGGGAGGTCAGGGTAACGTGATGGCGTCACGCATCTTGGGGAATATCATGTCCCGTAAGGGCTACTACGTGACCATAGGCGAAACCTTCGGCGTGTCGCAACGCGGGGGATCGGTCATGAGCCACCTGCGAATTTCGAAGCGGTCGGTCTGGAGCCCCCAGATACCCCGGGGCCAGGCCCATATCGTGGTGGCCCTTGAGCCGACCGAAGCGATCCGGGTGATTGCCGCGTACGGAAATTCTACTGTAAGGGTTATCAGCAACACCAGGCCGATCCACCCGGTTGGGGTAATAGCCGGGGAACTGAAATATCCTTCGCTGGAGGAAATACGGATAGCCCTTGAAGAGCTTGCCGCTGATATTTCATTTCTGGACGCCACAGACGAAGCCCTGAAGCTGGGCCAGCCGATACTGGGAAATGTGATCATGATGGGTGCTGTTGCCGGCACCGGCGTACTTCCCTTTGATGCTGAAGATTTCAGGAACGTTATCACTGAGACCATGTCAAAAGATAAGGTTGAAGTAAACATGAAGGCGTTCAAGAAGGGAGAAGAGATTATCAGACATGCCCCTGCACGCTGATTATCACGATTGTTATGCCACAGGTTATTGCACTAATACTTGGAGTTATTTTTGTACTGATCGGTCTCGTTCAGACCTTTATAAGCCTTCATGAATGGTTCCGCGATAAGATGCTGCTAAGAACCGGTTCCGAAACAAATGGGACCGTTATTGATGAAGTGACCTATCCCTCAGATGATAACCTCCAAACAGGACAATACCGGTATATTGTGCGGTACTTTGTCGATAATAGTGCATATCATGTCTCATCACGCTTCAGCGGGAGGAAACATGAATACCTTAAAAGGTATGTGCCCATAGTATATGATCCGGCCTTTCCCGAGAGATCACGTTTCAAATATGACCGTGACCTGCGTCATGACGTGCTGAAGCATGTTCTAATATTGGCAATCGGTGTTGGACTTGTTATATATGGGCTCTTGTGATGAAAGAATCTCCAGAAGCAGAAAAAAAAGCTTGCCATCGAACCCCCTGCCTATAAAAAGCCCTATCCAGTGTATGGATGATGAAATTTACAGCTTATGGATGTTAAATGGAAAAAATACGTAATATCGCGATCATAGCCCACGTTGACCATGGTAAGACGACCCTGGTCGACGAAATGCTCAAGCAGTCAGGAACATTCCGCACCAATGAGCGGGTCGAGGAGCGGATCATGGACTCCAACGACCTGGAAAAAGAGCGGGGCATCACCATATTCTCGAAAAATGCTTCTTTTAATTATAAAGACTTCAAGATAAACATAGTAGACACGCCGGGACACGCCGATTTCGGCGGCGAGGTTCAGCGCGTTCTCGACATGGTTGACTCAGTCCTGCTGGTGGTTGACGCCTTTGAAGGAACAATGCCCCAGACCAAGTATGTTTTAAAAAAATCACTTGAATTCGGCCATCGTCCCATCGTGGTCGTGAATAAAATCGACAGGCCCAACTGCCGTCCGGAACAGGTCGTTGACATGGTTTTCGATCTCTTCATAGAGCTCAACGCCACAGACGAACAGCTTGATTTCCCGGTTATATTCGCTTCGGCCAAGAACGGCGATTCGCACTATTCTCTGTATGACGAGCATGACAACATGGTGCCTCTTTTTGAAACGATAATTAAGCATGTGCAGGATCCCGGCGGAGACCCGTCTAAAGATTCCCAGTTCCTCATTTCAGCGGTTGAATACGACAACTATATCGGAAAAATCGGGACCGGCAAGATCCACAACGGTGTTATCCGGCCCGGTGACGAGGTCACCCTCATTAAACAGAAGGGCGAGCCGATACAAGGGAAGATCACGAAACTTTTCGAGTTCAGGGGCCTGAAAAAATTCGAAATACCGGAGGCCTTCGCAGGGGATGTCGTGGCAATAGCAGGTTTTGACAAGATCGACCTGGGCGACACCATCGCGGGCGGGGACGACCCCACGGCACTCCCCTCGGTCAAGATCGATGAGCCGACTATAGCCATTACTTATCAGGTAAATGATTCTCCCTTTCTCGGCAAGGAAGGGAAATTTGTCACCTCGCGTCACATCTGGGAACGACTCGAGAAGGAAATAGAAACCAACGTGAGCTTGGTAATAGAAAGGTCTGAAGCCAAGGATTCATTTACCGTGAAAGGCCGGGGTGAACTGCAGCTCTCGATACTCATAGAGAACATGCGCCGTGAAGGATACGAATTCCAGGTTTCCCGGCCTCAAGTCATATACAAGGAAATCGACGGCGAGATTCACGAACCGATGGAGATTGCCCTGATCGATGTTGGCGACGAGTTTTCAGGGGTTGTGATTGAGAAGCTGGGCAAGCGGCGCGGTGAGCTGGTGAATATGAACCAGGGGAGCGACGGGTACACCCGCCTGGAGCTGAAAGTACCTTCCCGGGGACTGATCGGCTTCCGTGGTGAATTTCTGACCGATACCCGCGGCACGGGTATCCTCAATCATCTCTTCGACGGTTATGCGCCATTCAAGGGTACGATACCGTCCCGAAACCGTGGTGTCCTGGTGGCAATGGAGGACGGCCTGACGAATGCCTATGCCCTTAACACCCTGCAGGATAGGGGGACACTATTCGTCGGTGCCGGCGTTCCCGTATACGAGGGAATGATTATCGGCGAGAACAGCAGGGAAAACGACATGGAAGTAAACCCTTGCAAGACGAAAAAGCTTACCAATATGCGCGCGTCAGGATCGGATGAATCCATCCGTATCACTCCACCGCGGTTATTTTCCCTGGAGCAGTCAATAGCATACATCGACGATGATGAACTTCTCGAGATCACGCCGAAAAGCGTGCGTATGAGGAAGCGCATCCTCAAAGCCCTGGACAGAAAACGGTCTGATAAATACAAGGTATACGATGACCGTAAACGGGCCTGAGCAGCACGAGTAACCTCATCCCCTGAAATTATTTATTGACATCCAATTAAATAATCCTACACTTTTCCCATGTTTCAAGGGATCTGATCCGTCCTGCAGCATGACGAGGGACGGAGTGACCACTTCTTTCTTATACTGATAAAATGATAATGCAATTGTTTGGCGGAGCCCGCGCGGGTCAGCCATGCCTGCGATTGTATACGGGAAATATTTAATAAAAGATACTGCAAAATTTTAAAAAATGTTTAATAAATTTCCTGCTATGACAGTATATTATATAGTAGTAGAGAGGACGATATGCGTGTTAAAAGGGCATTATCATACATTCTGCCGGTTATAACTGTTTGCTGTTCTCTTGTTGTGCTTTCACAGCCGGGGCAGTATTCATGGCAGAAAATTTTCGGGAGCGAAAAATTTTCCGGAGGTAAAACCGAAGACCTCCCGGCACAGGTCCTCAATGCAAAAGACGGCGGCTATATCATAACCGGGACCAGCAAAGGATTGGATGAAGAAACTACTGACGGAATGTATATGGCCAAGCTTGATAAAACAGGCAGACTCCTGTGGATCAAGTATCCGGCCGGTGATAATAATTATCATGCAAATCCAAATGTATTCACCGCAACTGCTGACGGCGGTTACATATTCGGGGGCAGAAAGTATTTTTCCATCGGTTTAACCAAGGTTGATGAAAAGGGCGAAGTCGTGTGGGACCGTAAATATGAGCTCGATAATGTGAAAAATATTTTTTTTATCACGGAAATGAAAGACGGCAACATATCCGCTATTCTGTATGGACGCGGCGGTAACCGGTCCGTATTGCTGAAGTTGGATAAAAACGGCAGCGTTCTTTCCTTTAAAAAACTATCCAAGGATGTTGATGGGTTCCAGATTGGCAGTATGTCATACACAAAAGACGGTTATTTTATCATGGCCGGGACTAAATTCACCAACGGATACAATTCAATCAACACCTACATCCAGGACCTGCGGCTGATGAAGCTGGACGGAGAAGGGACCGTAATATGGGACAGGAGCTACGGCGGTGTAAAACAGGATTTCGGAAGATACGCTTCCGGCACGACTGACGGCGGCTTTATAGCCGCCGGCTGCTCATCCTCTTACAATAACAGGAATGAGTGGGATTTTTACATAGTCCGTGTTGACGCAAACGGGAACAGGCAATGGGAAAAATATTACGGCGGGATAGATACCAACTATATCCGTTCCTGTAACGAGACGCCCGACGGGGGCTATATATGCGGCGGTACTCGGATCGGAAAGGGCGGAAGCCACTATCTGCTGATTAAGCTTGACAGCAGAGGGAACAAAATATGGGAAAAGCTCTACGGCGACGGCAAACTGAATCTAATGATGAACGGGTTCTCCATGGCCTCGGACGGCGGGTTTATTTTCGTCGGACAGCTGGAAACTCCACCTGCGGCGTTGATCGACAATTATGCGGTTAAAACCGACGACAAGGGGAACACGGCTCCCTTCCCGGGTAGATAAAAAACTTCTTGTGCGCGGCAGTTCATCGCTCGTCCGCCTCGTATAATCCCTATACTTTTTACTGTATATATTGAATCGGGATTGACTCGACTGAGTCGGCGACATCCATGTCGCCTGCTCGCTGATGAACCGACCGCGCATTTTACAACAACCATCAGTTAATGCTTATTTCTTGCTTTCCAAAACATATGCAGACAAGAGATTACTAGTCAATAACTTCTTTATTATTGGCCGGGTTGTGACTCGTGTCATTAAAATAACAACGAAGGAATGTATTGACAAATTAAACTTGACGGGTTGTTATTGCACAATTTTTTCTTGAACTCATAGGGGGAACTCATGAAAATTTCTGAAGTGGCGGCCATTGTTACCGGCGGTGCATCAGGACTTGGCGAAGCCGTGGTTCGCGGCATTATATCCAGGGGTGGAAAAGCGGCCATACTGGACCTCGCCGATGATAAAGGGAACAAACTGGCGGCTGAACTGGGCGGCTCCGCAATCTATTGCAAGACCGATGTATCCAGTGAAAGTGATGTTGCCGCAGCAATAGACCAGGCGGTCAAGAAATTCGGATCAATCAATGTGGTGATTAATTCAGCCGGAATTGCCACAGCCGGAAAGACCATCGGCAAGAAGGGCCCTGCGGACCTGAAGCAATTTGAACTTGCTATTAAGGTAAATCTTCTCGGGACCTTTAATGTCATCCGGCTTGCAGCAATGAAAATGTCTGAGAACAACCCCAACAGTGAAAAAGAGCGGGGCGTTATCGTAAACACTGCGTCCGTCGCGGCTTACGACGGTCAGGTCGGCCAGGCCGGATATGCTGCATCCAAGAGCGGCGTTGTCGGTATGACGCTCCCCATAGCGCGGGACCTTGCCTCGTACGGCATACGGAACGTGACTATAGCACCGGGAATTTTCGACACTCCCATGATGGCTTCCTTCTCTGACGAGCTGCGGACATCGCTGGGGCAGAGCGTGCCGTTCCCGCAGCGTCTGGGGCGCCCCGAAGAGTTTGCCGCAATGGTGCTGCACGTGATTGAAAATACCATGCTGAACGGTGAGACGATTCGGCTTGACGGCGCGATCAGAATGGCGCCAAAATAGGAAGTGACTGTCATTAAGAGGAGAGCAGACCTCACCCCCTCGATCCCCCACTACCAAGGGGAGAGGGGGAAGCTCAATAAAAATGTTATGATACGGAGCCCTCTCCCTGTGGGAGAGGGCGCGCCGGAGGCGGGGTGAGGTTTTTTGCATCTGAGGGACAGGGGGATCAAAAAATTGTGTAACAGTTAATGTACAGGGGGAAAGAGGTGAAAGAAGCGGTAATTGTAAGCGGTTGCAGGACGGCTCTGGGGAACTTTAACGGCTCCCTGGCCGGAATAGGAGGGACAAAGCTCGGCGCCCTGGTTATGGAAGAGGCTGTGAAACGGGCCGGCATTTCGAAAGAAGTTGTAGATGAAGCAATTATGGGAATGGTCCTTCCCTGCGGATACGGCCAGAACCCCGGGAAGCAGGCAGTGATCCAGGCCGGATTCCCGTGGCATGTAGGTGGGATAACCGTCAACAAGGTTTGCGGCTCGGGCCTGAAGGCGATTATGCTGGGCGCCCAGACAATAGCCGTGGGCGACGCCGATGTCGTTATCGCCGGCGGCATGGAGAACATGTCCATGGCGCCGTACTATCTCGATAAGGCCCGTTTCGGCTACCGCATGAACGCCGGGAAGATCGAGGACCACATGGTTCATGACGGCCTTTGGGACATCGTGAACGATTTCCACATGGGCATTTCCAACGAGCTTTGCTCTGAAAAATACAATATATCCCGGGAAGACCAGGACCGCCACGCTGCGGAATCATACCGCCGGGCCCTTGACGCGATCATGGCAGGCAGATTCAAAGATGAGATAGTGCCGGTATCAGTTCCGAAACGGAAAGGGGAAACAAAGATTTTTGATACGGACGAATGTCCCCGTGAAACTCTGTATGAAGAGCTCTCCCAAATGAAGGCTGCTTTCAAGCAGGGCGGTGTGACCACCGCGGGCAATTCTTCCGTCATAAGTGACGGTGCTGCGGCAGTCGTCCTAATGTCACGGGAGAAAGCGAAAGAGCTGGGCTGCAAGGTTCGGGCAACTATAGGCGCCCAGGCATCCTACGGCATTGACATGAAATATGTCCTTGTCGCGCCCATCTGGGCGATACCGAAATGCCTAAAAAAAGAAGGGATATCGGTCAACGATGTTGACCTGTACGAAATAAACGAGGCTTTCAGCGGCGCCTTCGTGGCGGTTTCGCGGGAATTGAAGCTCGATCCGATGAAGGTAAATGTCAACGGCGGCGGCGTGGCTTTAGGACACCCCATAGGCGCCAGCGGTTGCCGTGTCCTCATTTCGCTACTCTACGAATTGGAGCGTCGCGACAAGCATATCGGGTGCGCGTCCCTCTGCCTGGGCGGCGGCGAGGCGGTCGCCATGGTTATAAAGCGGTAGGGTTACAGCCCTTTTTCCGTTTCGCGCGCGATGACCATCCGCTGGACCTCTGAGGTCCCCTCGTAGATGGTCGTCACCCGCGCGTCACGGTAGAGCCGCTCGATCTTGTTGTCCCTTATGTATCCGTATCCCCCGAAAACCTGCAGCGCCTTATAGGCGCACCGGTTGAGGGTCTCTGTCGAGTACAGCTTGGCTATTGATGCTTCCCGTGAAAAGGGGAGTTTCTTGTCCTTGAGCGATGCGGCGCTCCATGTCAGAAGCCCGGACGCCTCGTGGCCCACGGCGATATCGGCAATCATGTTCTGGATCGATTGGTGCTTGATGATCGCCTTCCCGAACTGCTTTCGTTCCCGGGCGTAGGTCGTGGCTTCATGGAGACAGGCGGCGGTCATGCCGGCGGCCTGGGATGCGATGCCGATCCTGCCGCTGTCCAGGGCGTTCAGCGCTATCTCCAGCCCCATTCCCGGCTTTCCCAGCATGTTCTTTTCTGGCACTTCGCAATCCTCCAGGAACAAGCTCACGGTGTTGGAGGCGCTGAGCCCCATCTTTTTCTCATCTTTTCCGATGATGAGCCCCTTTGATCCAGCCGGCACAAGGAAGGCGGAAAGCCCATTTTTACCCTGTGATGTCCTGGCTATGAGTATGAATATACCGGCATACCTGCCATTGGTGATGAACTGCTTGGCGCCGTTTACAATGAATGATTTGCCTTTTTTTACCGCCGTTGTCTTGAGCGAAGAGGGATCTGAACCGGCATCCGGTTCTGTGAGGGCGAAGGCGCCCACGTGCTCGCCTGACGCCAGGGGGACGAGGAAGGTACGCTTCTGTTCGTCGGATCCGAATTTGAGGATGGGCTCGGTAGAAAGATTTGTCACGCTGAGGGTCACTGCCACCGACGCGCAGGAAAATGCTATCTCCTGAAGGGCCAGGCTGTAGCTGACGGCGCCGGCGGCGGAGCCGCCGTAGCTTTCCGGCACCATCATGCCGAAAAGGCCAAGCTCTCCCAGCTTGTGTATGATCTTTTCAGGGTATTCTCCGCGATTATTGTATTCCTGGGCATACGGTTCAATTTCGCTTCTTGTGAAATCACGGATCATGTCGCGGATCATTAACTGTTCATCGGTAAGCTGAAGGTTCATGGCGTTCCTCAATCAGTTTTCTGAAAAACTCCATCCATGGAGTTTGAAGCTAGGGCGTATAGATAGTGACGATCAGCACGGTCTCGCTGTTGCCGGGATTTTTCAGGGTATGCCGTATGCCTGAGTTGAAATGAAGGGACCCGTCTTTCCTGAGACGATGCTTTTTCTGGCCTACCTGGATGACCACTTCACCCTTCAACGTGTAAACGAACTCCTCTCCGTCGTGCTGATAATTAACGCCGGGGTGCTCGGACCGGGCAGGAATGACGACCCTGAAAGCGCGCAGGTGGTCTTTTTTTGCCTGCGGGGTCAGAACTTCATACTGGTAAGCTTCCTCTCGTTTTTTGAAGACCTGGATTCTCAGTTGTTCCAGTTCCTTTTCCTTGGATTTTCCCTGCTGCAGAAGCTCTCCCGGATCCATGGTCAGGGCCCGGGCTATCTTCAGCATGTCACCGACCGGGGCGAATCCGCTCCCTTTTTCTATTCCGGTAAGATGGTTAACTGAAAGCCCTGTCATCTCGGACAATTCCTCGATGGTGACCTTCCGTTTTGTGCGCATCGCGTGAATTTTGATTCCCGTGGGATTCTTGTCGCCGGGTGTCTGCTTTTTTCCCATGAAGACCTCGCCTGTTTGATGATGTATCTACATGGCTCCGAAGATGAAGCCGGCATTGACGTATCCTTCGTAATTGAAGCCGCCGTTCCTGAGAAAGTAGAAGCCGCAGCGGAACCCCCCTTCAAGAGTCAAAGCGGCGTTTTCGCTGAGGTGGATATTAACGCCCAAGGCAATTCCGATCGGAATGAAAACGCCGAATTTTCTTTTCCAGACATGGTCATAATAAAGATAATAAAGTCCGCAGAGTCGGGTAGCCGAGGATGGCGCCATGGCCAGAATGGTTATGTGGTTTTTAAACTTATCATTGTCCCATTCACTGTTGCGCGTGGAGATGGCGTGACCGGTGAGGAGCTGGATCCCTATGAGGGGGCCCATCCAGAAGCGGACCACCTTTGATTCGGTAAGGCGGAAGGCGAAGACATTTTCGATCTTAGCCCGCATAAAGCGGCGGAACTGGTACCGGCCCCCGACGAGGGTTGAACCTTCTACTCCTGCGTTAAGGCGGTTATGATACGTGTCCGATTTATTTCCCGATTCCAGCTGCAGACCCGCACCGTATACAGAGTTTTTGGTTGAATACATGACCCGGTAGTCGTTGCCGTCATCGATTATCCTCATCATGTCAACCTTGCCGTACCCGCCGGTTCCGTAAAAACCGAAGCCGATTGGATAGGCCGGAGCTGAGATCAATAGTACAAAAAAGGAAATAACAATTATCTTTTTCATGCAAAACCTCTCATGTATGCCACTGTAGTGCACAGATAAATTGATTATGTCAAGTATTGTTTTTTAAAAACATCTGTTTATTACTTACAGAGTTGGGAAGAAGGATCTGCTAGGTGCGTTTTTCTTTCCGGAGCCGCTCGATAAGTCGCGAAAGAAAGATATTCGCGTCTTCGGGGATCACATAGTCGGATATATCGATGATGGGTGCCGCTTCACTGGTGTTTATTGATACGATGATTTCAGAATCAACGATGGAAGCCGTATGCTGAATCTGACCGGATATGCCGAAGCCGAGATAGAGACGGGGCCGGATGGTCTTGCCCGTCTGGCCTATCATCCGCTCCTCGCCGCACCAGTTGTTGAACACCGGCACGCGCGTCGCTCCAACCTCGCCGCCGAGGATCTCCGCGATTTCAAAGAGTCTGTCGAAGTTGCGCTTCGACCCGAGGCCACGGCCGCCAGCAACGACCACCGAAGCCTGTTCGAGGGGAACCTTCAGCTTGTCCCACCGTACCGGGGCCTCCATGCTTGTTATAAGCAGTTTCGACATGTCATACTCGAAGGGGAGCCGCACGGTTTCTGTTTTTATGCCGCTGATTTCTTTTTTATCGAAGACCCCCTGCTGCACGGTGGCCATTTGCGGAAGGGTGTGCGGACAGATCACCGTGGCGATCGCGTTGCCGCTGTAGGCCGGGCGCTTCATGACCAGCAGGAACCGTTCATGTTCATCAGAATGCATGATGGAAAGCCCGGTGCAGTGGGAAGTAAGACCGGTTGAAAACCGCTGGGCGAGACGCGGGGCCAGGTCCGCGCCTGCTTCCGATGATGGATAGAGAACGATGGAGGGCCGGTATTTTTTAATAAGCCTTGTGTAGAGGTCAGGAAATAGCTGGCTGTCGTAATGCTTAAGATTGCGATCGCTGCAACAGAGTATTACATCCGGTCCGTAGCGTTCAATCAGGGGCAGGTACTGCTCCGCTTCAAGGGCGAAAACAACTGCATAGAGCTTCGTGCCCAGGGTATCGGCGATTTCCCGTCCCTTGGATAAAAGCTCGAGAGCGCCGTCAAGCACCCGTTCATGGTCCTGGATCTCGGTGAAAACCCATACGTCCCCGGACCCGTTAGCGGTATGTTTCAAGTCAGGCATCATATATCAGTATCGTAAAATATTCTGCTTTTTAAGCTTGTGGATGAGATTGTCAACCTTGTCGTCAACTGTGCCGGCAAATACTTCCCGTTCGCGCTTATGCGAAAAGAGTTCTGTCTCGATGACTACCGTGGGCGACCCGGCTGCGCCGTATTCATGGCCGGCGCCTCCGATATCGTCCATGGTCAGTACACTGACTTGCCTGGCGGTGCAGGTTTTGATATCCGCCAGGCGCGGAGTCCTGACTCGGTGTGCTGTTTTCCCCGCCGCTATGAGTACGGGAAGATCCACGCGGATTTTCTGATACTCATGGCCATACAACCGCTCTATTACAGCCTGGCCGGAGTCAACATGAAATTTATGGATCTGTGCCAGCAGGGGGATCCGTAAAAATTCAGACAGCTGAAACCCGACATGGCCGGTATTGCCGTCGATGGCTTCGCAGCCAGTCATGATGATGTCGAAAGGCCCGAGCTTTTCTATTGCCCGGGAGAGTATTTTACTGGTGACCAGGGAATCAGAGCCGGCGAAGCACGGGTCGGATATAAGGACGCCCCGGTCAACGCCGAGGGCATAGGCCTCGCTGAGAACATCTGCCGCCTGCAGCGGGCCCATGGTAAGGGCCGTGATTGTCGCAGCATAATCATCCCTGACGGTGAGGGCCATCTCCAGGGCGTGGAGGTCGTCCGGGTTCATTATATTGTCGGCGGAATTCCGGTCTATGACGCCGGTCTTCGGATTGAAAAGGGCCTTTTGCGTGTCCGGCACCTGTTTTATGCATACCAGTATGGAGAGCATGGCCTAGAACCTGCTAAATTCCTTGATGATATCGTTGCCGATTATTATTTTCATTATTTCCGAGGTGCCTTCGTATATCTCGGTTATCTTCGCGTCGCGGAAAAAGCGCTCTACCGGGAGGTCTTTCACGTAGCCGTATCCGCCGAAGATCTGGAGGGCCTGCATGCACACCTGCATGGCCGTCGATGATGCGTACAGCTTGCACATGGCAGATTCGGTTGAAAATGGGTGGTCCCGGTCTTTCAGGTCCGCCGCGCGATAGATAAGAAGGCGCGCTGCATCAAGGTTGGTCTTCATGTCTGCCAGCACAAATGATACGGCCTGGAAGGTACCGATGGGGCGGTCAAACTGCTTACGCTCCATTGCGTAGGTTGCGGCGGCGGTATAGGCCGCTGTCCCAATGCCAAGGGCCTGCGCGGCAATGCCGATGCGGCCGATATCGAGGGTCTGCATCGATATCCTGAAGCCGTCCTCGACGCGGCCGAGGACGTTTTCACCGGGGACGTGCACGTTATTGAAGAAGAGCTCGGAAACCATGTTCCCGCGCATTCCCATCATGTCTTCGATTTTACCGACCTCGAAGCCTTTCATCGATTTTTCCACAATGAAAAGTGCGATTCCCCTGGTCTTTTTTTTCCGGTCTACCGATGCGGCAACGATAAAAAGGTCACCGACGCCGCCGTTGGTCACAAAGGCTTTCTGCCCGTTCAGGACATAGCCATCACCCTCTGCAACCGCGGTGGTCTGGATAGACGCCGCATCGGAGCCGGCCTGGGGCTCGGTTACCGTGAAGCCGCCGATTTTACTGCCACAGGCGAGGTCGGAAGCGTAGCGCTCTATCTGCTCCGGCGTTCCGAACTTGAGGAGCGGCGCCAGACACACGGAATTATGCACGGTTACGCCGAGGCCGACGGCGGCGCTTACGCGGGAAATTTCCTCGATGACGATAGCGTAGCTCACCGTATCCAGATCGGCGCCGCCGTATTTAACCGGCGCCTGGATGCCCCAGATATTGAGCCTCCCCATTTCCCGGATAATCTCCGGGGGGAGGGGCTTCGATTCGCGATCAAGAAAATTAGCCCATTCCTCGAGCACCTCGGAGGCGAATTTCCGGATGCTTTTCTGTATCATAAGCTGTGATTTTGACAGGGAAAAATCCATGATTCTAGAATGAAAAGGAATAGTATGCCTGTATGTCAAGCAAACTTTGTTAGATTTTGCCTGATGCCATTATACAATAAGTTGTTTATTTAGGAAGGACAGGAAAAGCTTCGAGGCCTGCGGAACTACATTGAAAATATGAATTTTTAGACATCCTCGGCCTCTCAGCTCTTTTTTCTGTCCCTGAAAATCTGTGCGAGAGAAATAATTTTTCATGAATTTTAACTGTTAACATTAATTGAAAGATGATTGACAAGGATTGTCAGAGCACAATTGTATTATGAGTTTACAAGGCATACTGTGTAATTACTTATAAAAATAATTACGGGAGGGGAAATGAAAAAAATATTACTTCTTGTCGGTTCATTGATACTTGTAGTTGCCGTCGCCGTCGGTATATGGTTCTGGATCGGATTCTCAAAGTTCATGGCCATGGAGGTGGTTAAGGTTGACCCGCAGTTGACGGTGTTTATCGGCGGGAGCGGGAATTCCGTGGTGCTTACGTCAGAAGACGGAATAAAAGCCCTTGTCGTTGATACAAAGATGAGGGATGCTGCACAGAAGATGAGGGATGCTGTTAAAGCCAAAGAAATCATAATCGTCAATACCCATTCCCATTCAGATCACACGGCGGGAAATGCGCTCTATCAGAAAGCCACGATAATGAGCGGCTCTTATACGAAGGATCAATGGGATAAGGATTCAGACAGAAGCCGGTACCCGGACATTACGCTGAAGCCGGGTGAAGAAAAAGAGATTAAGATCGGAACCGAAACGGCAGTGGTGCGCAACATGGGCAGGGCCCATACCATGAATGACCTCGTTGTATATCTTAAAAATAGGAAGATCCTCATAACCGGCGATCTAATATTCATCAACATGCATCCAGCGGTCAAGACTGAAAGCGGGTCAATTGTTTCAAACTGGATAATGGCGCTCGATGACCTGAAGAAGAAGTACGAGATAAAAAAACTGGTCCCGGGACATGGGCCGGTTTCAGACGCGGCGGCCCTCGATCTCATGAAGGAATATTTTGTATCCTTTCGTGAAGCAGCGGGCAACAAGGAAAAACTGGCAGAACTCAAAATGAAATATAACGGATATCTGGCATTGCCCGCCATAACCAGCTTTGACAGGACGGCAGAATTTATCGAAAACGAGAAAAAGAGTTCTGATAAGTAATATAATGAGTATATTATTACAACTCTGCGGCTCCGCGTCTCTGCGAGAGATATTCTTTTGATAGTTCTTCTGATAGAAATATAATTCATGAATTTATGGGGTAACGGAATGGTGAAGAGTGCAAATCGAAGAATTTACTCAAAGAACAAATCAGCCATCATATGCATGCTGGCATACGGCGCTGCCCTTACCGCCGCTGTTGTAACTGTACTGCTGATGAATGGCTGTAATGATATTGCCACAGCTTTTTGCGCTGACGCGGCGGCCACTGTGGTTATTTTTATCTTCAGCATGGCCCTTAATAATTCAAGCATGTACGATCCGTACTGGAGCGCCGCACCCCTGTTCATCGCGTTATTCTGGGCACTGGGCAGGGAAGGCGGATATTTCAGCTTACGGGGCCTGGTGGTCATGCTCCTGGTGGCGGCATGGGGGATGAGACTTACCTACAACTGGTACCGGCAGTGGAAGGGCCTTGTCCATGAAGACTGGCGCTACGCCGATTTCAGGAAAAAAACAGGTCCCTTGTACTGGCCGGTAAGCTTTCTCGGAATTCATTTCTTTCCCACAGTTATGGTCTTTCTGGGCTGCCTGTCAATGTTTCCTGTCATGAGTTCCGGTTCCGCTGAAACGTGGTTTCTTGACGGTGCGGCCTTTGTTGTTACTGCAGGAGCGATCATTATAGAGACCATCGCGGACAAACAGCTTAACAGGTTCGTATCTTCCAATCCGCCCGCAGAAGCGATACTTTCCTCCGGGCTCTGGGCATACTCCCGCCATCCTAATTATTTTGGCGAAATATTGTTCTGGTGGGGGCTATTCCTCTTTGCCATCGCAGCGGACGGATTCCTCTGGTGGACCCTGATCGGACCCCTTGCCATTACCATCATGTTTATCACGGTAAGTATTCCGATGATGGAGAAAAGGATGTTGAGCCGCAGGCCACATTATGAGGAGAGGCGTAAAAAGGTTTCGATGCTAATTCCATGCTTTCCTAAAAAGTAAAAAATATGTCATTCGTGCCCTCTCAGGGGGACAGGGGGATCTGTAGTATTCTTATGAATGTATACATTCATATTTTTTTTGTAAATATACTTGACACATAAACGCCGTTTGTAACAGTAAACATTGTTTACTTTTTTTTATGGCGGTGTGCAGTTATGATAAGCGTAATGGAAAAAGAATCTTTGAACAGTGAATCAACTTATGATCTTGGAAAGTTTTTTTATCCTGAGAGCCTTGTGGTTATCGGGGTCTCGATCAAGCGATTAAACCTCGGCCAGATAATATTATCCAATAACCATCGTATCGGCTGCAAGGCGCGCATCTACGGCGTCGGCAAGGAAGCGGGCGACCTCAATGGCGTTCCCGTGTTTGCCGATGTCAAAGACCTTCCGGAAACTCCCGATACAGCCATTATAATAACTCCTGCAAAAACAGTTCCTGACGTTATGAGGGCCTGCGCTGAAAAAGGTATAAAGAATGTGGTCATCGAGTCAGGCGGCTTCAGCGAATATTCCAGCAGCAGCCGCTCCCTTGAAAATGAAGTGCTCGCAATAGCGCGGCAGAACGGCATGCGCATCATAGGCCCCAACTGCATCGGCACAATATGCCTTGAACACCGCCTGGTGATGCCTTTCGTTTTTTCGAACAACAGCGCTATACAGCTTGGATCCGTTTCAATAGTAACGCAAAGCGGCGGCGTCGGAGACACGCTCCTGAAAATCGTCAATGAGAACCAGATATTTTTCAATAAATTCATCGCCGTGGGAAACAAGCTGGACCTTGACGAGGTGGATTTCCTCGAATACCTGATACAGGATGAAAGCACGAAGGCCATCATTATGTACCTGGAAGGTTTTTCGCGGGGGCGGGCCTTTTTTGAAGCGGCGATGAAATCGCCCAAACCGATTATTGTGTATAAATCAAACCGTTATCCCTTGAGTGCGAAAATAGCGCAGTCTCACACGGCGGCTCTTTCGGGAAGCGACGAGGTGGTCACCGCGGCCCTCAGCCAGGCTGCAGCGGTCCGGGTATCCAGCGAAGATGAGCTCATGGTCGCGGCCAAGTCGCTGAAAATGCCGCCGATCAGGGGGAACCGCCTCGCGGTGCTTTCGCGGTCCGGCGGGCATGCCGTGGTCACGGTGGATGCCTGTGCGCAATTCGGTTTTGAACTGGTCGAGTTTCCTGAAGAATTTCTCAAAAAGATAGGCACGCTCTACAATACCAACGTTATAGCCCACCAGAACCCGCTTGACCTGGGCGAAATCTTCGACTACACCATTTTTACCAGGATACTTGAGGAGACCCTGACACTGGAAGGAATCGATGGAATAGTGTTCAATCACTGCTACCAGTCAAGTTACGAAGCCCAGATGTCCCGCACGTTTTTAAATGGCGTCAAAGAACTGGTTGAAAAGCACAGGCATCCGGTGGCGATAACGATGATATCAGACGCGAAGGAAGTCCTCGATATAACAATGAACCATCCCTATCCGACCTTCACCATGCCTTTGCATTCAGTGCGGGCCCTCTGGAACAGCCGCGACTACACGCTGCGCAGGGAGCGGCGCGACAGCCGGGGCGTACCGGAGGAATATCCGATGCGGTGGAATGAAATAGAGAAAGTCAGGGACCTTTGTCAGAAAGATGAAAGGATACCCCTCACTGACGAAGCCCTCGATATATGCGCAGCTGCGGCGATGGAGCCGGTCAGGCATTCCGTTGTAAGAAGTGCTTCTGAACTCAAGGGCAAGGACCTGCGTTATCCCGTTGCGGTCAAGCTCCTGTCCAGGGACGCTTCGCACAAAACAGATGTAGGCGGCGTGAAGCTGGGCCTTGCTTCCGAGAAGGAGGCCCGGGAAGCAATCGAAGCCATGACCATGGCTGTCAGTGAGAAATCGGACGGTATCTCGATAGACGGTTTTCTCGTTCAGGAGATGGCCCCCGGAGGAGAAGAGTTTTTCGTCGGCGCGCGACGTGACGCCTCCTTCGGCCCTATAGTGATGGTGGGGCTTGGCGGCGTTTTTATTGAACTCTTCAAGGACAATGCCATCAGGATAGCGCCGGTCACGAAAAATGAAGCTGAAGACATGCTCCGGCAGCTCAAGGCGTTTCCGCTCCTCAGGGGATATCGGGGCAGGCCGGCGATGGATATACAGGCCCTGGTGGAATGCATCTGCAAGGTTTCAAACCTGATCAACGGGGCGACCTATATCGATGAAATCGACCTCAATCCAGTGATTATACATCCTGAAGGGCAGGGCGTTTCCATCGTTGATTCCCGTGTTTTTTTCAGATGATCTGTTTCAAAAATTCATTTATGGGGCAGTAAAAATATATTGACGTACTTCTCGGGAAATGCAACATTCTTTTTGCTACAATGGATGCTTTGATCATGAACTGAGAGGTCCTGTAATGAATAGTAGGTCAATTGTAAAAATCCTCTTTGCCTCGATTATCGTTCTCACAGCCGCACTCTATGTCGTACTTATCACAACAGATGCTTTTTCAAGGGCTGGAAGAGGGAGCAGTTACCGTTCCAGTTCAAGCTCGCGATCTTCCAGTTCCCGTTCCTATTCAAGCAGTTCCAGCCGGAGTTCATCCCCAAGCACCTGGGGAAGTTCCTCGAGCAGATCCCGCACCTATATTCCGTACGGCTCGTCCCATTCGAGTTCCAGCTCAACAACAAGCGGCACAACAGATTCCACATCGACCTCGGGCGGATCTGACTGGATATACGGCCTCATAGGCCTGGTTGTCATATTTGGCGGTATCGGACTGGTTATATATTTCATAGTTAAAGTGATGAAAAAAGCGCTGGGGATGGCTGGAGCGATGCAAAAAGGCGGCTTCGACGACTCTGCGCCTACACAATATGAATTCAACCCGGTCATTGCGGAAAGTCTCAAGGCTGAAGACCCGGAATTCTCTCCGGAAAAGTTTATGGAAAAAGCGAAAACCATTGCGGAGCGGCTTCAGCAGGCATGGTCTGACGGCGACATGATTCCGGTCAGGAACTATGTGTCGCAGGGTATCTTTAACCGCTTCAGGCTCCAGCTTGAGCTGATGGCAGAGGATGAAGGCGTCAGGAACATCATGTCTGATTACAAGGTCATGAAGGTTTCAGCGCTGGCCCTGAGCGCATCAAAGAGCTATCAGACCATCCATGTGAGCCTCTATGCCTCAGGACGGGACGCGACAGTGCCGGCGGGTGCCTCCGAGGAGGAAAAGCAGAAGGCCCTGGCCGCCACGCCCAAGGAAGCCTTCACCGAAGTATACTCTTTCACCAGGAAGCTGGGTGTGAAAACCAATACCAGCAGGGACTGGCTGAAAGGAGAATGCCCGAACTGCGGCTATGTCCCGGACAATTTCAGCGAAAACAACAAATGCCGCAGCTGCGGATCAATCTACAACTCCGGAGAGTTCGATTGGGTCCTTTCGGAAATAACACAACAGGAAGAATGGAAAGATGACTCTTCGCGCGATATCGAAGGTCTCGCCGAACTGGAAGGCAGGAACCTGTCGATAAACAGGGAGGTAATCGAGGACCGGGCGTCATACCTGTTCTGGCGCTGGATATACTCACGCGTCAAGGGTACGGCTGCGCCACTGGCTCGGGATGCGGTGCCCGGGTTCGTCGCGGAGTTCCCGCCGCATAAGCATAAGCTCTATAACACCGCGGTAGGGGCCGTTGACCTGGTGTCGGTGAAACTGGAAGGCGAGGACGCCGTTGCGAAAGTAAAGATTCTCTGGAGCACTGCTTCAGAGATAAACGATGAGCCGTACCATCGGGAACATATGTTCACCCTAAAAATGCCGGTGGCATTGAAGAACCCCTATGGACTGGCGGACCACAGCTGCGACAACTGCGGCGGCCCGCTGCCTGAAAGCGACGCATTGAAGTGCACCTACTGCGGGAGCAATCTGCCTGTCGCGGTAAGCGACTGGCTCCTGGCGAAGATCGATGAGATCGATTGGGAGCGGGGACAAAGCGCGTAGAAGCTGCCATGGATGACGCAACGAAGATAATAATCTTTATCGTGGCCCTGCTGATCTCTGCCGGGTTCCTGGCCCTGATAATAGTGCTGGTCCCGGCTATACGGGAAATGAAGGCCCTCTTCATAGATCTCCGGAAGACATCCGCGGAAGTACGGGAGCTTACCGTGGAAATGAAGAAGATAAGCGCTAATGTGGAAGGGAAGCTTGACGGGATTGACGGCATGTTGTCGAATTCCCAGAAAATAGTATCCAATGTCAGCAAAGCGTATTCGTTGCTGAACAATTCGGTTTTGAAAAACGCTGAATGGCTGGCCCTGATACCGGCCATCCTGATGGGATGGAAGGCGGTAAGCAAGATGAAAAGGAGGAACAATGAGCGACAATAATGACGGTCTCAAAACCCTTATGACATTTATCGTTGGAGCGGCGGTCGGCGCGGTTTTCGGCGCACTCTTTGCGCCGAAACCGGGAAAAGAGCTACGTGAAGATCTCCGCGAGTTTTCCGATAAGCTGGCCGAGGACGCCAAGTCGGAATACGTTAAATTAAGCGCCAAGGCAAAAGACGTCGGCGGCAAGGCAAAGAATTTTGCAGAGGATGCGAAGAACCGGTTCCGTAAGGGCGGGGAAGATCCCGATACGGCGACCTAGAAGGCCCCCGGTTCAGATGAGATAGTAGTCCTTCAGTTCCCTGAAAAGTGTAGATACGATTTCTTTTACCACGACAATGGTCGGGATGGCAAGGATGAGGCCCGCGAAGCCGAAGAGCATTGAGCCGCCCATTATGCCGATGAACACGACCAGCGGGTGAAGCTTCACGGCGCCTCCTACCACCACTGGCTGAAACACCCCGTTATCTAGCACCATCACGATGAGCACGCATACGGCCACGGCGATAATCAAATTGTTCGATGTGATAAATGGGATTACCGAACTTGTGTTTTCAGCGATAAGCGCGTAAGATGTCCCCAGCACAAAGGCGATGCCAAAACCGAGGATGGGTATTGCAGTCGCAAGACCGGCGGCAAGGCCGATCATGATGGCCATTTTAAATTCGAAGCCGATGATGGTAAAAAGCAGCATATAGGATAATCCCACCAGCGAACATTCGATGAGTATGCCTCTCAGATAGTTGCCTATGGCCTTGTCCACCTTGTCGAAGACAGCGAGGGAAACCTCAAAGTAGCGGTTGGGGACGAGGCTGACGAAAAAGCGCTTTATTTCTCCGTTGTCCAGCAGGAGGAACAGGAATACAAAAGGCATGATGATCCATAGCTTGACGGCGCCCATCACCGTTGAGAAATGCGATTCCTGTTCCTTGATCTCTTTTTCAGCCGTTTTCCCTTCCCGTTGTGCAGCTATGCCGTCCTCAATTTCTTCCACGGATTTTTCGCTGTTTTTGTGATAATACTCATAATACTTAAGGGGAATGGGAGGCTGATTGTTATATCCATCCAGATACATCAAAAATTTGCTGCGCTCTTCATTGTCCAGGCGGATAAAGGAGTTCACGCTTTCAAGAAAGCTGTCAAAGTCGGCGCTGAAATATTGGTATACTATGTTGCCGTTCCCATCAGGATCGTCGAGGCCCATGATGCTTCTGTAGCGCTCATTGAGTTTGTACTGGAAACGGGTTTTGAGAATCAGCTTTTCCCGTTCATCAGGTATTATGGCTCCAAGCTGGCTTGCTATAATCAAAACGGCAATAAAAAAGGATCCAAAGAGGAGCAGGATGCCCGCGCCGCGGGGAATACCGGTCCTGGTGAAGATCTTCAGAAGGGGAAAGCAGATGTACGCGGCGAAGGTCCCGATAATGACAGGCAGAATGATGGGCCTCAAAGACCATATGAGAAATCCGCCGGCAAGTACCGCGATTATGGCGGTTATGGAGAAGACGATCCTTCGGGTCTGCCTGCGGTTGCCGATGTGAGGTAGTATGGTCGCATCAGATTTGTTCTGACCGGTGCCATCTGACATGTTATTTTAATCCGCCATAAAGCAGTTCGTTGCAGGCCTTGAGGCGCTGGCCGATTACGATCGCCAGGTACTTCATGATGCTGCTGCCGATAACGGGATAGGTTTCGAGCAATTCGTTCAGATCTTCCCTGAAGAAGGCGAGGGCCTCGGTCTTTTCCGCGGCCTTTGCCGATGCCGATCGAGGTGTGTCGTCAAGAAGGGCGAGCTCGCCGAGAAAATCTCCCGGATGTATGGTTGCAAGATCAGTTTCTTCTTCATTACGCGCGGGAACAACGATTTTGACCAGGCCGCTTTTTATTATGAACATTGCCGTGCCGGGCTGCTCTTTTTCGAACAGGTATTCCCCTGCCTGGTATTTCCGTTCATATATGAGGGATGAAACCTTTTTCAGTTCACGGTTATTAAGGTGTTGAAACATGGGGCATAGTTTCAGAAATTCGACATTAGGGATATTGCCGCCTACCCTGAACCGCGAAAAAATATTGCCCCAGAATGCGTTTGTCGGTTTGATATTTCTAATGTTGTTCTGTTCCATTGAGTTTCAGGAGTGTAGTAAAATTATAATTGTTATTGGTTAAAACTGTAGGTGATTAATCTATTTGTGTCAATATATTTTTTGCGTATACAAGTGCGAATGATTACGCTCGCCGGGATGATTATCCGCCAGTGAACATATCATCCATGTTAATTTCTAATTGATCATTTCATTTGTCCTGATTTATACAACACTATAATCATTGTTTTGTTTGCCATTGTGATCATTCAGATTAGAATTCGGTAGTATAATGAAATAATTAAACTGGTTTAATGCTAGATTATATAAAATAAACATAATAAATATAACATCCATATAATTAATACTGTGTAAATGATTATTATATGATTAAAATTATGGTATTTTTTGATAAAAAATTTCTTTTTAGGTTGACCATTGGTATATTGTATACAATAGTTGATAAAAGCGCCTGGTCGGGCTTTATTTGTAAGCAGATTTTATGGTATTAGTATTATTAACATTTTTTGATAGAATAAATTGCTTAATCGATTATGAAAATATTGCACCTATTGGAGGTTTAGAAAATATAATATAATAAGACAACTGTTATCTGATTCTTGCTTTTATGAAATAACAAATAATAATGATCGTCTTGAGCAATACAACAATTACCACTCAAGCGTATAGTCAGGCGTATATCAGATAGAAATACTAGTTATGTACGCCATATAATTAATTGACTGTCCGAAATAAATAATTTATAAATCTCATGGACGACAGTGATGGAGAATATGATCCTTGCAACAGATTAAAAAAATAGTGCCCAAAGGTAAGGCAGGTACATCGCATAATACTGAAGAAAAGGCTGTAAAAAAAATAGGCAACCTTCTGCATTTGCTTGAAATTGAAGAAGGAAAGGTCAAAAAACTAAAGAACACCATCGCGAAAAATCATAGCATCGAAAAAAAGTCCAGCGCCGAACTTAAAAAAATCCAGTCAGAAAACAGGCTGTATAAAAAAAGGATCTCGCTTCTTCAAGAACAGATTGAGATCTTAAACGAAATGCTTGAAGGGATCCAGAAGAATTACCAGATATCCGCTGAGGCATCGGTCAATCTCCTTTCGGATCTTGAATACAACAAGTACAAATCACGCTTTGTTGATATCGACATCGACTGTTACCCGGGAATCGAGAAACTTAAGGAATACGGGAAAAACATAAAAGATTTTTTTCTCAATGATATGCACTGCTCCTATATGTATATCCATTGCGGCGGCATAACGGAGGACCTTAAAAACCTGCTTACTATTAATATCAAACGAAAACAGAAAGATTCCGCGAGTTTCATCTTTGACAGGAGCAGGGTTTATTATTTTGACCTGGAGGATATGGACCTTCCTGAACGGAAATTGGGACGGATTATTATCGGCCGGTACCCCTATAAATCAAAGGAGAAGGATCTCAGTTTTGATAAAAGGATCGAGTCTGAGATACTCATGACAAAAAGGCTTCTGGAAAAATGCATTCTTGAAATACAGAACAAGGAACTTGCCATAAAAGACGCCCTGACCGGCCTCCACTCGAGGAAATTCTTAATCGAGCGGCTCACTGAAGAGTTCAACAGCGTGGACCTTTTTGCAAAGCTCAACACCAATGAGAGCACTGTGTTGAAAATGATAATGAAATCAGAGGGTGCGGCGTTTTCAATTATCAAAAATCAATATTTTTCGAAGCAAAAAACCAAAGATGACACCCTGTTAGTCAAGGCGGTTAATAAACTGAAGTCAACACGCATGATTGATACCGGCAGCGTGAAGTATGCGGGTGAAATGCAGGATTGTTATTATTTTGAAAACTCCAAAATTACCTATGAACTATATCTTGCCATTCTGGACCTTGACCACTTCAAGGACGTAAATGACAACTGGGGAGGGCATTCGGTAGGCGACAGGGTCTTGAGGGAGTTTTCAGATATTATAAAGAAGAATATCCGCACCACTGATATACCGGTGCGCTACGGCGGAGAAGAGTTTATCATTGTCTTCCCACGATCTGTCAATTATTCACGCATTTTCAGCGTACTGAATACGATTCGCCTGTTATGCGAAAAAAAATTAGTGGTGTCATGGAACGGGAAAAAGAGGAACGTGACCGTTTCGATCGGGGTAACCCAAATCAATAAATTCGATATGAATGTAAATTATATCATTAACCGGTCCGATGCAGCGCTCTATAAGGCAAAAAAGAAAAGAAACCGGATCATAATGTGCACCCAGGATGATGAAGGAGAATTGATATATCATTAATGGGATAGCTCATTTTAAGTTATAGGCCGGATATAGATAAATAAACCCCGGATTTACCGGGGTTTATTTATGGGTGGCTGACGGGATTCGAACCCGCAACGACTGGATCCACATTCCAGGGCTCTACCGTTGAACTACAGCCACCGTATTGAGAGGTCATTATTGTAATATATTATTCATTGTCAAGAGCAAATTCTTCAAGATGCAGCATGGTTGCGCTGCAGGATAATTTTTTGTTCTTAGCAGAAATATGATAGTTCCCGACGATAAAAAAACATTGACATTTACCATCCGGATGGTTAAAGTGACAACAATAAATAGTCTCAAAATTCTTCAATTGTCTTACCCTCGAATTAATCCTGGCATAAGTAATTGTAGTTTTGATGAGTCTTAATCTTCGGGTATATCCCGCATCATATTTAACAGGAGTTTTTTATGGCTAAAGGAACAGTCAAATGGTTTAATGAAAAGAAAGGTTTCGGATTCCTTTCACACGATGACGGAACGGACCTCTTTGTCCATTATTCCGGCATTGTCGGAGGTGGATTCAAGACGCTCAATGAAGGCGACAGGGTTGAATTCGAGGTTGAACAAGGCGACAAGGGCCCCCGCGCCATAGACGTAAAGGCCATTAGCTAAACTTACACAACATGAAAAAACAAAAACCTGGCCGTTTACGGCCAGGTTTTTTTATTAATATGCAGGGTGCGGCCATACCCCTGTCAGGCGCATGCATCTACTCGTTCATCTTGTACGTGTCAGTTAGAGCGTATACGTAATTTTTTAATATTCTCTCGTAGCGATCCTTGTTCACCGCAGGCCTGCGGAGCATTTTTAGGCAGAGTTCCTGCTGTTTCTCCGAGGTGATGGGTTTGCCGTAGATAGTAAGGGCGAATTTTGACATATCCCTCACCATAAAGTCGAAAATCTGATCGATGAGCTCGTCTTCGACGCCATATATCTTCTTATTTTCAAGGATAAGCTGGCCGTAGGCAACGAGTGTGAAGAGTTCGCCCACGTTGAGCAGGAAGTCGATGTCGTTGGACTGCTCTTTCATGGTGGTCATTGAGGCCATCATGAAATCCTTGAATACGGCGATCTGTTCCTTGAATACGTTCACGTTCGGGATGTCGACGCTGTTATAGGCTATGTTGTAGTCATGGAATTGGAGCTTGCCCAGACCCTTTGTGGGTCCCTGGTTGAACAGGAAATCGTCGTTCGCAGCGTCGCGGCGTTGAGGTATCTCCGGGTACTGAGCCGGATTAAAGAAGAAGTTCGGCATGAACTTGATGATGAGGGCCATGTTGACATGGACCGTACCTTCAAGCTTGGGCAGGGCCCTTATGTCAGTGGCCGCGTTTTCAAAGTACATGTCCTTCTCGAATCCCTTGGCAGCTATCACATCCCAGAGGAGGTTGATGACTTCCTCGCCCTGCGTGGAGACTTTCATCTTCACCATGGGATTGTACAGGAGGTAGCGCTTGTCCTTTTCGCCGGCGGAGCGCATGTAGTCCGTTGCGCGGAGGGCGAAAAGCTTCATCGCGGTAAGCCGGCAGTAGGCGTCCATGAAGAGCTGCCTGATGTGTGTGAAGTCGGTCACGTAGCTGTCGAAGAGCTTGCGGTGCGCGGCATGGTTGATGGCCTCGTAGAAGGCATGCTCGCAGATGCCGATCGACCCCCATCCCAGGTTGAACTTGCATATGTTTATGGTATTGAGCATGTCGTCCCAGGCTTTCGGGCCACGCTCGAGAATGTCCGCGTCGGTGATGGGATAGTCGTGCAGCGCGTATTCCGCCACGTAATCCTGGTTGTTGATGATATTTTTCACACACTCGTATTTCGGGTGCTTGGAATCGACCGCGAAAAAGACGTATTCGCCGCTGTCGGCTACCTTGCCGAAGGTGGAGACCATGGCCGCCTCGTTGCCGTTGCCGATGTAGTACTTGTCGCCATTGGCGCGGTATTTTCCGTCTCCTTCCGGATAGAGCATCATATCGCTGGAATAGATATCGGCCCCGTGCTCTTTTTCAGAAAGACCAAAGGCAAAGATGGAGCCCTCTTTGAGGAATTTGGCCGCCTTGTGCTTGGCCTCGGTGTTTGAGCCCAGAAAGATGGGGCCCAGGCCCAGGGCGCTCACTTGGAATGTGTACCAGTAGGTGAGGCCGTAGAAGCCGAGGATCTCGGCGAAGTCGGTGATGCGGGAAGTGTCCCATCGCGACGAGGTGCCGCCGAAGCCCGCGGGGGTCAGGAGTTTCGCCATGATCTGGTTTTCCTTCATGAAATCGAGGAACTCGGTGTACCACTTGCAAGCGTGGAAATCATCTTTCATCTTCTTGAGGCCCCGGCCCTCGAAGAAATCAATGGTCTTGAGCATTATCTGCTTTGTTTCTTCGTCGGCGTATTTGGCCACGATGTTTTTAGGGTTTAAGAGGATCTTTTCCATATATTGTCTCCTTGTGAGTGAGGCCTTTTATCCGGCTGCTAAATTCACCCTCCCATCGAGGGGGAGGGGGATAAGACGGGGTTGTACCCGCATATTAAGAATTCTGGTCTCTCATCTTGTATGCGCCTTTCAGCGTATATACGTGGTCCTTGAAAATTTTCTCGAAACGCACCTGGTTGGGAAGCGGGGTCCTGATGATTTTCAGTGACAGATCTTTCTGCTTGTCAGTATTGGACGGCTTCATGTGGATGTTGAGTGCATATTTGGAGAAGTCCCGCACCATGAAGTCGAAGATCTCTTCAAGGAGGTCATCCTCGACCTCGATGAACTTCCTGCTTTCGATAATGAGCTGACCGTAAGCGACCAGGGTCAGGATCTCTCCCAGGGCCAGGAGGTAGTCAATGTCCGCGGACTGGCTCTTGTCAGGACCCGCCTTCATGAGGAAGTCCTTGAAGAGGTTGATCTGCTCTTTGAAGATATTCGCGTTGGGAAGGTCCACGCTGTTATAGGCTATGTTGTAATCATGAAACTGGATCTTACCCAGGCCCTTCGTGGGACCCTGCTGAAACAGGAATGCGTCATTGGACGTATCGTCCCGGCGCGGCATTTCAGGATAAGCCTTGGGATTAAAGAAGTAGTTGGCCATGAACTTGACGATGAGGGCCATGTTGACATGGACGGTGCCTTCAAGTTTCGGGAGCATCGGCAGCTCGTGCTTGGCTATCTCGAAGAAGGGTTCGTTCTCGAATCCTTTCGCCGCTATGATATCGTGCAGGATGTTCATGACCTCTTCACCTTCCCGGGTTACTTTCATCTTCACCATCGGGTTATAGAGGAGGTAACGGCGGTCTTCGTTATTGGCGGAACGCATGTAATCCTGGGCGCGCTCGGCGAAGAGCTTCATGGCCACGAGCTTGCAGTATGAATCAACGAAGAGGCGCTTCACGTGGGGGAAATCCGTCACGAACTTGCCGTAAACGTTCCTGTTCGCAGCATGGTCGATCGATTCATACAGGGCGTGGGTGCACAGGCCGATGGCGCCCCATCCCAGGTTGAACTTGCAAACGTTAATGGTATTGAGCATGTCGTCCCAGGCTTTCGGGCCGCGCTCGGTAATGTCTGCCTCAGTAATAGGGTAATCATGCAGGGCATACTCGGCAACGTAGTTCTGCTCGTTGACGACGTTGCGCACGCATTCATACTTATCATGCTTTGAATTCACCACGAAAAAGACGTAGTCGCCGCTGTCCGCCATCTTGGCGAAGGTTGACGCCAGGGCCGCCTCGTTGCCGTTGCCGATGTAATACTTGTCGCCGTTGGCGCGGTAGGTGCCGTCACTGTTGGGATAGAGCATCATGTCGCTTGAGTAGATGTCGGCACCGTGCTCTTTTTCAGAGAGGCCGAAGGCGAAGACGCCGCCTTCCTGTAAGAGCTTGGCGGTCTTGTGCTTAACCTCTTCGTTGCTGCCGTTCCAGATGGGGCAGAGGCCCAGCATGGATACCTGCCAGGTATACCAGTAGGTGACGCCATAGAAGCCGGTTATTTCAGAAAATTCGCAGTTCCGGTAGGTGTCCCACCGTGAATCGGGGGCGCCGTAACCTGCCGGGGTCATCAGGGTGGCAAAGATCTGATTTTCCTTGAGGAATTCCACGAAGTCGTAGTTCCATTTTTTCTCATGCCAGTCCTTTTTAATTGCCTTGAGACCTTTCTTTTCAAAGAAATCTATAGTTTTGAGCATTATCTGCCGTGATTTTTCATCTTTATATTGCCGGGTGTGTTTTTTGGGGTTGAATAAAATCATACAAATCCTCGCTGGTGTTTATTTTTTATTGAACTTTAAGTATTTTCTCGAACACTGTTCGGGCTGTCAAACGATTTTCGGAAAAAATTCTTGAAAGATAATTTATTAACTTCTGTAATGACTATAAGTGAAAATGCGAGACAGACGTCTCGCGCTCGCGAAGCTCCGCGGGGGGCTTTTAAGGGGCTTCGCCCCTTGACCCCGCAAAAGATTTTTGGGACATTACAAGACCGGGACAGACGTCTCGCGCTCGAGAAGCCCCGCGGGGGGCTTTTAAGGGGCTCCGCCCCTTAACCCCATGAAAGAAATAGGTTTTACAAAAAGTCTATTATTTATAAAAGTGAATGAAAAAAAAGAATACCCTATCTAAAATGAAGAGCAAAGAGCGTGAGGACAGGAAAGACCTCATCATCGATGCCGCAGAGCAGGTCTTTTCCAACAAGCCATTCAACAAGGTGAGTATGCGGGAAATTGCCAATGAGGCGGGCATTGCCCCGTCTTCAATCTATACCTATTTTCCCAACCAGGAGTCTCTCTTTGTTGAGGCCACGGTCCGCGACAGCAACGGCCTCATCGATGAGATCGAAAGGATGGTCAACAGCGCCGGTGACGGGGAGCAGATACTTGACCGCGGTATAGAGGCCTTTGTCGACTTCCTGGCGGACCACGATTCCTACTTCCGCATGATGGTGGTCTTCATGACCGTGGGAAGCCTGAGCCAGGAATCGCAGCAGAAGCTGTTCGATGTGGTGCGGCGCGGCTTTGATCTATTTGAAACTATTTTTAAGAGAATGGGATATACCGGCGATACCCGGATACTGGCGCATTATTTTTTTGCCATGATGAACGGCATACTGGTGACCTTCAGAAAACTGGAAGGGAGGAGCGACGAGATGGTCATAGCCCATATGAAGCGCGTGGGCAAGGTATTCCGGGAGCTGCTGGAGAAGAGTATTTAATAATTTATTACCCCCTGCCCCCCCGAGGGGGCATGTAACATGGAACTATTACTTATTGTACAAACACTCGACAGGATACAAATGTTGACATTCACCTGGTAATATATATCTCTCATGCCCCCTCGGGGGGGCAGGGGAGAATAACATTTAGAATACAAAGACAACTATGAAAAAGAAACCCGTACCTGTAGCTGCCTCTGAGCTTGAAGAAATCCTGGACCACTATCTTGACGCGGGATCGTCCCTCAATTATGCCTTGAAGATCGTGGGGCATCCGGGCATCGGGAAGTCGGCGATTGTGCGTCAGGTCGCTGAGCGGAAAAAACTATTATTTATCGACACGCGTCTCGCATTCAAAGAAAACGTCGACCTCGGGGGATACCCGGTACCGGACCACCAGGCCAGGCGGATGATATACTACCGGCCCCGCTTTATCCCGCCGGAAACGGTCCCCGATAACTACCGCGGCATCGTCTGGTTCCTCGATGAATCGAACCGGGCGCACCCCACGGTGATCCAGACCCTGTTCCAGATAATAACCGAGCGCACCTGTGGCGAGCATGCGCTTCCCGAAAAAACATCGATCATACTGGCAGGGAACCTGGGCGAGGGGGACGACACCACCATAACGGAGTTCGACGATTCCGCCCTGGATGGGAGGCTCGCCGTGTTCCAGCTCAAGCCGACCGCCCTGGACTGGCTCGCCTGGGCCGAGCGGGAAGGGATTCACCCTTCCATAGTACGGTATATCACGCTTTTTCCGGAACGCCTCTGGGACGAGGAGAACATCAACCCGAATCCGCGGGGATGGCACCAGGTTTCGCGCGCCCTTGCCGGCTCCTACGGGATAAGCACCGAGGAGGAACTCCTGGGCCATCTCGCGGCAGATGCCGGCGGATCCCTTGAGAGCATCATCTATTCCCTGGTCGGCCATGTTGCCGGAGCGGATTTTGTTGCCCAGCTGACAGCGCCGCGGGCCCTCAGCACCGCGGAGGTGCTTGCCGGCAGAGAGGAGAAACTCGCCCGCATGATCGACGGGGCCATTCCGTCCGAGGACATACTCTGGGCTCTTTCCGGGGCGGTACGGGCGATGCGCGACATGAAGATGCACCGCAAGGGCGATCTTGATCGCCGGGACCTGGCGGAGCTTGCCAACGTTCTCCTCTTTATCGGGTCAGCGCGGTCCGATCTTCGACTTTCGTTCTTTTATCTGCTCCTGCGCGATTGCGGTATCTTTACCCAGGTCCCGGCGGCCATACGGCTTATCCCGGAAGAGGAGCGACGGAAGCGCCTTCTTGAAAAATTCACCTCTATCATCGAGAGCGGTGATGAATGAGCGGCTTGAATCTGTTCTGGAGACCCTGTGGCATCGGAGCCGATTCGTCTCATATTTTTACCAGACCGTCCAATTCATCGAAGACACCACTATCCCCACGCTGGCTCTGTCGGTCCTAGAAGCGCGCCTTGCCCTGTATTACTCTGGAAAATTCATAACGTCCATCCTCCCCGATGAGCTCGAGGGTCTCCTTGTCCATGAGATGCTGCACGTGGTACTGAACCATGACCACCGCGCCTATCCGGAGGAGGACCTGTATCTCCAGAACATATCGCAGGACATGGTGATCAATAGCTACCTTGCGGGAGCGCGGAAGACCTTTTTTTCACGGAAGGACGGCACCGGCACCTGTGCCGAGCTCGTTCTTCCCGCCGGCCTTCCCGTGGTTCCCCGTGATTTCATGACCGCCACCGGTATAACCGATCCTTCGTGGGAAGACCTGTACCGGTGGCTGAAGAAACAGCCGCGGCACACCATCTCGGAGTATCTATCAGAGGGAAAAGTGCCGCCGGGGATGAACGGACCGGGACCGGAGTCCATATCCGATAGCCTCAACAGGGCCTTCAATTTTGATCCGCTCCTCGACGGCAGGCCCGGAGACATGAACATGATAAGCTTCACCGGCATGAAGGGGATGGTTTTCACCGATGAACTTGATTCAGTCATGCCCACGGGGGTCCACCTCTTCCATGACCGGGTTTCACTCATGAACATCGACGCGCGGAAGACGAACATCATAAGCCTTGCCGATAAAGATAAGGAATGCGCGGAGGAGCGGTCCTACCAGGACATCACGGGTATTATTGAACGGATACGGGAGAGCGACACAACCTCATGGGAGCGCCAGTTGAAGAGCATCGTTGACTTTTCAGCCCAGTCGAATGAATGGACCTATACCTATGGAAGATTCAACCGCCGCTATTTTGCTAACGGGATATATTCGCCTGGACGGGTCTTCAAGGAGCAGGAGTTCATCACCGTGGCGGTTGACGTGTCCGGATCCATGGTGATGATGCCCTCGGACATCGAGCTGGCCTTCGGCGTGATCGAACAGCTTATGGGTAAATACCGTATACACCTGGTCTGCCTTGACGAGGACCTCTTTGTGCCGGAGAAACGGGGCGATAACCTTGCGGCTGCAAAAACTCCCGCCAGGCCTTTCGTGTACCATCGCGGCGACTGGCGGTATATCAAAACCGGAAGCGGGGGCACCACCTTCTTCGGGCCCCTGTTCAACCGTCACATGAAAGGACACCGGGAGATGCTCCTCGTGATAACCGATGGATTTATATACGACCTGGACAGCCTCAAACGGTATACGCCCACGATCTGGGTCATATCGGAAAGCCGCCAGGAGCCGTTTTATCCGCCTTTCGGCCAGGCGGTGAAGGTGAAGCCACTGTAAAAAATGACCCCACCCCCTCGGTCCCGGCCCACTCTCAATCGTACTCCCCCTGTCCCCCCGAGGGAGCATCTGAGATATGTATGAGAATGGTTTAAGATTATTATCTAACAACACAACCGGAGGGCCTTTTTCTTCGCCAGGGGATTGTGTTGGATCATGTCGAGAAGTATATCAAGAGTTTGTTGATCGGTTCCTTGCAATGGCAAGTTAAATTAGAATTCTTCGTGCCCCCACAGGGGGACAGGGGGGTCTTAATGGATTTCATTCAAAGCTTCATCAACAACAACGACGCCGCAGGCCTCTACCGCGCATTACTGGAGCGAAACGATATCGATGGGGAAGCGGCCTGTTCCTCAATTATCACCATCGGCAATCCGGAATATATATTCATGGCAGGCAGGGACTGGGCCGGGTTCGATTTACGGCGCGGACTTGACTCCCTCATCAGGCTTCAAAGCGCGGAGTTCATCCACAAGGCGGGTATCTTCTGGAAAGAGTTTGATTTCGACAGGGCCATGAAGGCCCTTTTTGAACTGGCGGATCCCGAGTACATCTACCGGGCAGGAAGGTTCTGGAAGATCTTTGACCATGAAAAGGGGCTCAATGTGCTGATTGATATTGGAATAGCCAGGTATGTCTATTATGCCGGCCAGGAATGGAAGGTTTTCAACTACCGCAAGGGCTTTGAAGCCCTTATGGAAATGGGAAACGCGGAGTTCATCTTTTATGCCGGTTCCCACTGGAAGGATTTTGACTTTCAATGCGGTTATGAAAAGCTTCTCGGCAGTGGAAACGCGGAATACATATACAAAGCTGGCACCCTGTGGTTAGAATTTGACTATAAAAAAGCATGGGTAATTTTGGAATCCAGCACCATTGATGGTGCCCGGTGGCGGGGAAAGGCCTTTACCAACCTGAAATGGAGGGCCGCACTTAAAAAAATCTGGAGGGATTTAATTACATGAGAGAGTTTCTCGATTTAAAAAAAATATACAAAAAAAAAGAATTAAATAATTGACATTATTAATAAATGTACCTTAATAGTCATTAGTTGAATAACTTCGAGGTATATCTTCAATTTTCTTACCGCATGTTTCAAAACAGCATAAAAAAATTGTAGTCAGGAAGTTTATTCAGAGGGGTTAACCCGCATTACTTATTATTTACAGGAGTTTTCCTTATGCCTAAAGGCACAGTTAAATGGTTTAACGAGAAAAAGGGTTTTGGATTTCTTTCTCAGGACAATGGAGCAGATCTCTTTGTTCACCACACAGGTATCATTGGCAACGGCTTCAAAGTTCTTAATGAAGGCGACAGAGTTGAATTTGAAATTGAAAAAAGCGAAAAAGGCCCGAGAGCTGTTTCTGTCAAAACCATCAGCTAATTTATCGTGAATGACAATTCATGAAAACCCGGTTCAATGAGCCGGTTTTTTTTTCGCATGGCATAAACCCCCCAGGTCTACTGATTCCTGCATTGCGCATCATAATAATCACCGTTATATATAACTATATTTAATCTGATAAAAAAATTAATGCAATATGGAGCTTTTCCTCAATATCCCGGGTCTTAATATAATTGATGGCAACTTTATCTTATAGGCAATTATTGTATAATAAACATGAAAAAAGTTGACTTTGATAATCTTTGTTGTTATAATAGTTGCATAAACAACTAAATGCAGTGTAACCGATGAAACGTTCTAAAAAAGCCCCGGCGCATCCGGACGATTTCAATGGATCAATAGAAGACCAGCTGAAGTTCCTGGAGCATCTGGAAAAATCAAAACCGCCGAATGTTATCGAGCAGTCTATGGGATTCCTGATCGCGTCAACCATGACACGGATCAGGATACTAATGCTGAGGAAGATCAAGGAGTACGGATATGATATCACGCCGGAGCAGGGAGCGGTTCTCAACGCCATAGGGGAGTCGGAAGGAATTTCCCAGAGCGGGATAGCCGACCGGACGCTGAAGGACAAGCCGACTATTACACGAATCCTGGATATACTCGAAAAGAAAGACCTCATCAAAAGAAAATCCGATACCGGGGACCGGCGGGCATATAAAATATACCTTACCAAGGACGGCAGGGAAAAAATAGCCATGTTCAGGAAAATCATCGCCGAGGTCGATGCAAAAGCTTTCAGGGGCCTGAACGCGAAGGACATTAAGAAACTTGGAGAAATACTCGGCGTGGTCAGGGCAAATGTGGATTAATTATCAGAGTAACATGATGAAAGGAATACAACCAGATAATAAAACGGTTTTGAAATGAAAAGATATCATAAGTATGCGATTCTTGCCATATGCATCATGATGGCTTCAGCTCAATTACTCTATGGCCAGGAAGTCATCACCTGGGAGGAATGCGCGATATACGCTCATCAGAATAACCCCGGCCTGAAATCCTCCCTTGAGGCAGTGAATAAAAGCAAAGCTGTCACCGGTGTTGCGCGGAGCGCATATCTTCCGCAGATAAGCGCCAGTGCGGGAGTCAACACCGCGAAAACAATCGACAAGTCAAAAACTTATTTGAGTGAAAAAATTAACTGGTCTGCAAACCAGTTCCTTGAAGACCAGCGCAAATCAAATTCGACCATTAGCAACTCGTTTTCCTACGGCGTGAGCGGAAAGCAGCTTATCTTCGACAGTATGAAAACCATTTACGATATCAAGGCGGCCGAGAGGGCCGCGGATGACACGCTACTCCAGTATCATATCAAATCATCGCAGGTGCGGCTTGAACTGAGGACCGCCTTTGTTAAATTGCTGAAAGCCCAGGAATCGGTCGACATCTCGAAGCAGATAATTGAAATCAGAAAGAAAAACTATAACCTTGTAAAAATGCGCTACCAGGCCGGCAGGGAGCATAAAGGGTCACTCATGAGCGCGGAAGCAAATCTCGAACAGGCGAAGTTCAATCTCAAGCAGGCTGAACGGAACATAACCGCAGCCCAGAGGTCCCTGCTGAACAGCATGGGCATATATTCTTATATAGATATCAAAGCGCAGGGGACCCTGACCGAAATGAACGTCGCGAGAGATAAGCCGGATTTCAATTCGATAGTGAAAACGCATCCCACGGTATTGAGCGCCAGGAAACAGAGGGAGGCGGCAGGTTATAATGAAAAATCCAGGATAGCCGGCTTTATGCCGGTCATAAGCGCCACCGGCAGCGTTGATCAGTCATTCTCGGAAAACCTGGGGAACAAGAACAATAACGTGAACCTGAAGGCCGGACTGTCGGCCACCATGCCGCTGTTTACCGGCGGAAGCAATTATTACAATCTCGCGCAGGCAAAGGCGCAGTCGCGCAAGCTTGAAGCGGACGAGGCAGGCACGCGTGACCAGGTGGTGACGAACCTCGAGCAATACTGGATTGGCTGGCAGAACGCCATTGACGCGGTAGAGGTGCAGCGCAAGTATCTTGCCGCCGTAGAGGAACGCGCCCGGATAACCGAGGCGGAATATTCCATGGGGCTGGTCGTTTTCGATATCTGGATAACAATCGAGGACCAGCTGGTGCAGATGAAACAGAATTATCTTGAAGCGCGGGCCAACCGGCTGCTGGCCGAAGCGCAATGGATACAGGCAAAAGGGGAGACGCTGGCATATGATAAATAAAAAAAAGTTGTTAGTCATAATAGCTGCCGCCGCTGCCGCGGCAATTCTGATTATCGTCCTGTACGCAGTTAAAAAGAACGGGAAAACAGAAACGATAAGCCATATCGTGACGCCCCACATCGGCGAAATATATGCCGCCGTTTCCGCAACGGGCACTGTCCTTCCGTACAACCGCCTTGAGATAAAACCGCAGGTAAACGGCAGGATGGAAAGCGTCCTCGTTACCGAGGGCCGGAAGGTGCGCAAGGGCCAGATACTCGGGTGGATGAGCTCAACCGAACGGGCCGCTCTTATTGACGCGGCGCGGGCCCAGGGAGCATCGTCCCTGAAGTACTGGGAGGACGCCTACAAGCCTATCGCCATCATAGCCCCGATCAACGGCACTGTCATCGTCCGCGGTATCGAGCCGGGCCAGGCGGCCCAGACCACGGCGGCGATACTGGTCCTGTCGGATCGGCTCATCGTCAAGGCGGATGTGGACGAGACGGATATCGGCAGGGTGAAGGTGGGACAGCGTGTCATCATCAGCCTGGACGCCTATCCCGACGTGAAGGTCAAGGGGAAGGTCGACCTTATTGAATTCGAATCAAAAACCGTGAACAACGTGACCATGTACGAGGTGAACATCATCCCCGACAGTGTGCCGGAGGTGTTCCGTTCCGGCATGACGGCCAACGTCAACATTATCGAGAAAGGAAAGGAGGACGCGCTGCTTCTGCCCATGGCCGCGGTGGTGAACGATGGCAGCAGAAATTACGTCCGGGTGGTCAGCGGGAAAAAAAATAAATTCGTGCAGCGGGAAATCAGCGTGGGGATGACGGATGAACAGAATATAGAAATCATATCAGGCATTACGGCCAGGGACAGGGTCGCCATAGTGGACCAGAGCCTCAAGCTCGATGCAAAAACCAGCACCAATCCCTTCATGCCGAAGAGAAAGAAGACCGGTTCCGGTCCGGGCGGCCCACCATGATCGAGCTGAAAAATGTTTCGAAGGTATACGACACCGGGAAGGTGCAGGTGCGCGCGCTGGACAACGTGTCCCTGCGCATCGATGAGGGGGAGTTTGTGGCGATCATGGGGCATTCCGGGTCCGGGAAATCGACGATGCTCAATATCCTGGGGTTCCTGGACAAGCCCGATTCAGGCTCCTACCTCCTCATGGGGGAAGACATAACGAGGCTCGACGACGACGAGCTGTCAATGCTGCGGAACCATATCGCCGGCTTCGTCTTTCAGCAGTTCAACCTCCTGCCGAGGATGAATTCCATGGAAAACGTCGGCCTCCCCATGATCTACGCCGGCAAAAGGGAATACCGGAAGGCATCAGCGGAAAAGCTCCGCCAGGTGCTGCTGTCACACCGGGAGACCCACTATCCGAACGAACTTTCCGGCGGTGAGCAGCAGCGGGTGGCCATAGCCCGCGCACTGGTCAATAAACCCATGATACTTTTCGCCGACGAGCCGACGGGAAACCTGGACACCAAGAGCGAGGAAGAGATTATAACCCTTCTCGAGGAGCTCAATGAGAGCGGCATCACCATCGTCATGGTGACCCACGAGAACGAAATTGCCGTCCGGGCCAGGAGAATCATACGGATGCGGGACGGCGCAATAATCTCGGATGAAAAGACCTCGAAAAAGAAGAAGAGCGCCGTCAGCGGGATGATGATGTCGATCAGGGAGATCCTGTCCCGAAAACAGACCACCTTCGGCACGGCGGAATTCAGCGATTACCTGCGCCAGGCCGTGTCGGCCATTGTCACCCACAAGCTCAGGTCGCTCCTTTCGATACTGGGCATCCTCATCGGCGTTGCCGCGGTTATATCAATGATCGCCGTGGGCGAGGGCGCCAAGGAATCTATTACCCAGACCCTGAGCTCCCTCGGCTCCAATTCACTGACCGTGAGGACCGGTTCGCGGAAGATGGGCCACGTCGCCCTGCAGACAGGACTCGTGACGCGCCTTACCATGGAAGATGCGGCGGCGATATCAAAACTGGAAGCGGTCAGGCGGGTTTCGCCCATGGTCAACGGCAGGGGACAGGCCGTCCGCGGGAACAATAATTGCAATACCCAGATCCTGGGTGTGGGCGTCGATTATGCAGCCATGAAGTCGGCGGTTCCCATCACCGGCCGGTTTATCAGCGAGGCGGAAATCAGGTCGAGGCAGAAGGTGGCCGTCCTGGGCGCTACGGTTATCAAGAACCTCTTTGGTTCGGTCAATCCCGTGGGACAGTCGATAAAAATAAGCAGGATAAATTTCAAGGTTATCGGGGTACTTCCGGTGAAGGGCACTTCCTTCATGTTCGACCAGGATGACCTTGTCGTCATACCGGTAAGCACTGCCATGTATCGCGTCTTGGGCAAGGACTATCTCGATTCCATAGACGTGGAGATACGGGACGCGGCCATGATAGACGGGACGATAACGAGGATCAAGGAGCTTATCATTAAAAGGCACCGCCTCAATGGCGGCAGCCAGGATTCCTTCGAAGTGCGTGACATGTCGGAGATGCGGGATATGATGACGCAGACGACGGGGACCATGAGCCTGCTCCTGGGTATCGTGGCCGCCATATCGCTCATCGTCGGCGGGATCGGCATCATGAACATCATGCTGGTTTCGGTCAAGGAACGCATCAAGGAGATTGGCCTCCGCAAGGCCATCGGGGCCCGGCGGAAGGACATCCTGGTACAGTTCCTTATAGAATCGTCACTCCTCACCCTGACGGGAGGCCTGGCCGGCATCATCCTCGGGTGCGTGATTTCAATACTCATATCGGTGATGGCGCAGTGGTCGATCAAGCTGTCCCTGTCGGCTATCCTGCTGTCTACAATGGTGTCTATTCTTATCGGCATAGGCTTCGGCCTGTGGCCGGCGGTGCAGGCGTCGCGGTTGAATCCAATTGAGGCGCTCCGCTGGGAGTAACGAGGAGAAGAGGGCTGCGCGCCCTCTCCTCCTCTTGCTCCTCCTTACCCCGCCGCCTCAATCGCCGGCGGGGGCTTAGGTTATTGTTCTTGATTATTTGTATGCTGGTGCGAATAATAATGCAGGGTGATGCTTTATCGCGGTTTTGTGCAAGCTATGTGTTGTTCTTTGAATGCTTACAGTTGTTCCGGGCGCATCCTTGCGCCGTTTACGTGGCGCCGCACCTCCTGTGCGGCCGGTAGTGTTATCCTGGTTTCAATCATTATCAAGTAATTGTTCATATGCAGATTCTTCCTTAAGGTACTGTTGTATGTCAGAAAATAATCAAATGTATCTAAAAGAAACATATTATTGTAATTTTAATCACCCTTTTTTTGAAAAATTACAAATTAACCATTCTAAATCAAAAAGTTCTACGGCTGTCGAAATTTTTAATTTTGTTCGTGATACCTTGCCTCTCTGTGGTGATGCAGTCAAAGTTAAAGCATCTGAAACAATGATAAAGCAGTATGGCGCATGCTGGAATAAAGCCCTTCTTCTAGTGGCATTATGTAGAAAATACTCTATTCCTAGTAGAATTGTTAAACATCCATTAAATAAGCATTTTTTAAAACCATTACTGGGCAATGATGTACTTTTTATTAATAATCCATATTATCATTGTTTTGTTCAAATGCATATCGATGGGAAATGGATATATGCTGATCCAAGTTTAGATAATAAAACATTTGAATCACTCTATCGTCCATTAAATGTTACATGGGGTATTAAGTGGGATGGTAAATCAGATCATATTATATATAATGAAAATATTCTTGGCCCAATTGAAATAATTGAAGACATTGACCAAACATTTAATTCAGGTTTGGGGAACAAATCTAATCCAAGATTTATAATAAATATTTTAAACAAGAAATATTGGAAAAAAACTGGATGGGATAAAGTATTAATTAAAAAATAGACTTATATTTTATTGCCTTTGCCATCAGTGACTTCGGTACCTTTTCTGTTTTTTGGCGAGCTAAAGGCGTATAAAAAAGCATAGCCGCTTCGCTTCTCGGTGTTACCCAACCCGCGCTAAGGACGGTGCGGTAGGCGCTCTTTATCTCAAACTGCATGTGATCGCCGAGCAGAGAAAGTATTTTCTTAGGATAAAGACCTCAAGACATTTGCCCGCAGGGCGGATACTGATAGGCGATTGTTGTCCGAGGCCGCACCGAGCGAAGCGAATGCGGCCGAGTTAATCGCCTAGCCTGTCTCGGCGCCTGAGCGACCGCGCGGAACACGACCTGGCTCCCGGGTCAAACCCCGCCCCGGTTCGGGGCAACAGAATACTAACTGTAGGCGAAGTCAACCATCTTCCTCTCGCAAAATTGCAGACCGACTCTCGGTCACACCCCATCCTGGGAAAGGATAAAAAAATACGAAACTTTTTCGACCAATACAGCCAACCTGGCCTACGAGCAGATTCTGCAATGCTGAGAGGTTATATGCCAGTGCCCACTTAATATGATAAATACTTTTTATTAAAAAACTTGACAATTACGTAATATATATTTATTTTATTACGTAAAGAGGGATTATGCCAATGAATACTAAATTAACACTTAATATTGATAAAAATATTATAAGTAAAGCCAAGAGTTATGCTTCAAATCAACATATCAGTTTATCAAAACTTGTTGAGGAGTATTTAAAATCATTATCCAGTAGCTCCAAAGATGAGTTCGTTGTAGCTCCTATTACTAAAGAGTTAAGTAATATTGTTAAAAATAAAACCAAAATAAATTATAAAAATACCATCGAAGATTACTTGATTTCTAAACATATTAAATGAAAGATAAATTATTCATTGATTCAGACATAATTCTCGATGTTGCACTATCTCGTGATCCTCATTATATGTCCTCTTCATTAATTTTAAGTATAATTGAATCAAAAATATTGGATGGTTATACATCTTCGATAGTTATATCTAACCTATATTATATATTACGGAAACTTGAATCTCATAAAACTGCCATTGATTTTATAACAAAATTACGATTAATTATTAAAATATTACCGGTGACTGACGACGTAATAAAATTATCTCTAGAATCAAAATTTAAAGATTTTGAAGATGCGTTGCAATATTATATTGCATTATTAAATAACATTGATTACTTAATTACTAGAAACGTAAAAGATTATGCACGTAATGAAATTAAAGTACATACTCCTGACGAATTTATAAAACTAAAAAAAATAAAAAAACGTGTGGGCACCGGCGGCTAACGAGGCATAGCCGCTCCGCTCCTCGGCGTTACCCGACCCGCGCTACGGAGGGCGCGGGAGGCGCTCTTTATCTCAAGCAGCATACTATATTATTTCTCAAAAAAGTAGACAGGCAGTTAAGCAACTCAATTAATAGAAATAAGGAGTTGCAACAGATGACAAAGAGGAAAAAGTTTACCAGGGAATTCAAAGAAGAAGCAGTACAACTGCTCTTAAACAGTGACAAAAACATTCAGGAGATCGCTGATAGCTTGGGCATTCATCCCAATAATCTAAGTAGATGGAAATGTCTGTTTTTGGAGAATCCGAAGAAAGTTTTTCCAGGTAATGGCAATCGCCGGGACAATGATGACGAGGTATATCGGTTAAAGAAAGAACTGGCGGACTTTAAGATGGAGAATGAGATTTTAAAAAAGTCAAAAGCCATCTTATCACGCGAAAAGTAGATAAATATCGCTTCATAAGGGACCATCAGAAAGAATATCCCATTGAGAAGATGGCTAACGTCTTAAATGTTTCACGAAGCGGGTATTATAAATTTCTCGTGAGAGGTGAAACGAAGCAGTACCGGGAGAATAAACTGTTATCTGAGAAGATCAGGGATATTTTTCAGATTAGCAGGAGGACCTATGGGAGCCCTAGGATCACGGATGAGCTCCATGACATGGGTTATAGATGCAGTAAAAACCGGGTTTGGCGGATAATGAAAGAATTGCATCTTGTTTCGTGCCGTCATAAGAAGTTCAAGGTGAGAACAACGGATTCTAATCATGATTTGCCGGTTTCACCCAGTTTATTAGGGAGAAAATTTGCTGTCAGCAAGCCTGATAAGGTGTGGATTTCGGATATTACGTATATTTCTACGAGAGAAGGGTGGCTGTTCCTTTGTATCATACTGGATTTGTTTTTCAGGAAGATCGTTGGGTGGTCGATGAAAGAGCATATGCGGACGTCTTTGATTATTGATGCGCTTGATATGGCTTACGAATCACGAAAGCCGGATGAAGGATTGATTTTTCACTCTGATCGTGGATCGCAGTATGCAAGTAAATATTTTCGTGATAAATTGGCTGATTATAAAATGCTTTCCAGCATGAGCAGAAAAGGGAACTGCTGGGACAATGCCTGTGCAGAATCAGCCTTTGGGACATTGAAGACAGAACTGGTTTATTTAAATGACTATGCATTGAGAGAAATAGCAAGACGTGATATTCTTGAATACATTGAGGTTTTTAAAACCGGGTAAGAAGACATTCAACATTGGGAAGTCTAAGCTCAGTCAATTATGAATTAAAACAATGTGCTTAACTCAAAGTCGAAAAAAATTGAGAAAGACCATTTTAAACCCGGCCTTAAGATATGACTCTCCTGCGATTTAAGTTAGCTATAACCAATAATAAGGTTATGCAAATTAGAACCACCACATCCGCTCTTCACGCATCATGAAAAAATGATTGCATAATCCTGCGTGCTGAATAATATTTCCCCGATTAAACATATGTCTTAAATATAAAAAAGGATTATCGCGGAGCGCATAAAATAAAGAGACGCGTGCCGCGCACAATGGGGTATTACCATGAAAAAACATCCGGCCCTGCCGGACCTTCCCGTTATGGCAAAAATCATGAATGGCATGGAATGGGCGGGGAAGGCTTTCATAAGCCTCGAAATGGATAACCTGCTCAATTCCGCGCGCCGCAAAACGGGCCTTTACGATTTCGGGGACAATGGGTTCTATAAGGGTTTGATCCATCTTCTCAATTCCCTGGAGCACGACGCGGCACTGACCACTCTGGGAAGGCTCGCGGCCCGGGGGACCATCCTCCAGGTCCTTGAAAACAGGCTCAGAGTAACCGATCACATTAATAGATATCCCGGTGTTCTCAAAGAGGAGATTCGGCGGCCGCTTTTTATTGTCGGCCTGCCAAGGAGCGGCACCACCATTCTCCAGGCGCTCCTGGACCAGGACCCGGCGAACCGCTCGCTCCTGTCGTGGGAGGCGCTGTCTCCCTGTCCGCCGCCGTCGCCCGATACCTATTACTCCGACTCAAGGATCGGCGCGGTCCAGAAGCAGTTTGACCGGCTTTATTCCCTGATACCGGGATTCATGGCTGCCCATCCAATGTCATCATCGGCGCCGCAGGAATGCGTGACTCTTTTCTGCATGGAGTTCCTGAGTCAGCAGTTCATCGTGCAGTTCAATGTGAGAGGCTACCAGGATTGGCTGGATCTGCAGGATATGCGTCCCGCCTATGCCTGTCACCGGCGCGTATTGCAGCTCCTTCAGTCGGGCGGGGTCAGGGGAGAGCGATGGCTCCTCAAATCCCCGGCGCACCTGAACTGTATCGATCAATTGCTGGGCGAATACCCGGACGCGGCGGTTATACACACGCACCGGGACCCTGTCGGCGTGGCGGCGTCCCTGACAAGCCTTATGTGCATGCTGCGGGGCATAAGCAGTGACAGGGTACATCCGGCCGGCGTGGCGCGGGAGATGCTTGACTGGTACGAAAGGCTCCTCGCGTTATCAGTAAAGCAGCGCCGGCACAATGAAAACCGAAAAGGTCAATTCTTCGATCTTACTCTTGGCGAGATAGTAATGGACCCGGTCGGCTCCGTGGAGCGGATCTACGGCTTTTTCGGCTTCGCGCTGCCGGATGATGTTAAAATGCGCATGAAGCTTTTCATGAAGGAAAACCCCCGGGTAAAGCACGGAAGCCACAGCTATAAGCCCGAGGATTTCGGCATTGACACGGCGCGGGAATCGCATCGTTTCAGGGAATACATGGAGTATTTCAGGTTATATGAACTCTCCGCGTAATAGGAAATAATCAAACTTACTATACAGCCAGGAGAAATTATGGATGATCGTGGGGTAAAAACTAAAGACGCCTTCAACGGATTGCTGGATATGCTACGGGATGCCGAAGAATCCTTCCGCAGCCCGGCGAGGGGGATGGGAGTGCAGGGTGTAATTGACGGATACCGCCACCTGGCCCATTTGATGTCGTACGGGTTCGATTGCTACCTGGAGAGCGATCCTGACAGGCCCGCCTTTATACCCCTGGCGTCGGCCACGAAGAAGATCCTCGGCGATAACGTTGACTCGGTCTACCACTTCGCACAGATACGCGGCGGTAAAAGATACCGCATAGAGGGTAAGCGCGGCAATGACTGTTATTTTGCATTCTGCGTCTACGGAGGAAAACCTGACGGGGAATGGTCCGATCGAATTACGGTAAACATCAACCACGAAGCCATGACCTTCAGCCCTGACGGGCGCTTCAGCATTATCCTGACGCCGGAACCGGCGCGTCCAGGAGATTTCAGGATCGATGACGATAGCGTGTGTGTTATCGTGCGGCAGTATTTCTTTGAACCGGCCCGGGCCGTTCAGGCTGAATTTTCCATTACCGCTCTTGACCCGGTGTCTCCGCCTTCGCCGGTAACGGACGATGAAATGGCGCGCCGCCTGAGGTCGGTCACTACTTTTATCCGAGAAGCATGTAATATCGTCCCGCTTCCCGTCGCGTTCAATAAAAACACCCTGGGCGATCCCTTCGGGTTCCGCATGGACCAGCGGAGCTGGGGCACCCCGGACAACATCTATTCAATCGGCACCTTTTCCCTGGAGCCGGGCGAGGGCCTCCAAGTGCGCGGTTCATCGCCTCCTTGCGCCTATTGGGGCATCCAGACCTGGAATAGTTACATGCAGTCCTTCGACTACCGGTATCACCGTGTGTCCATCAACAGCGCAGCAGTAAAGTTAGAAAAGGACGGATCTTTCGAGGTCATCGTGTCTCAGGATGACCCGGGCCGTTCTAACTGGGTCGGCACGGCCGGCCATAGTACGGGGATCCTTTTCTGCCGGTGGCTCCTGGCGAAGTCAACTCCTTCAAAGCCGGAGTGTTCAATTATATCTCTTTGACCCACGTCATGTAAGCCGCAGGCGGCGATCGTCTGCAGGAGACTGCATACGATCGCCGTTAAGTTGAGATAATATCATAAGTGAAGACCAGTCTTCCGCAGGATCGGGAGGGAGGAGCGCGAGGAGGGAGGTCGCGAAGACCTTCCTCCTCGCAATATTATCACTTGGTCATAATCTTCTTAATCTCGCGCTTTAATATCTTCCCGACCCCGCTCGTGGGGAGCTCGTCCATAAACTCGATTACCTTCGGAACCTTGTAAGGGGCCACGTTGTCGCGGAGGTACTGCGTGATCTTCGCCTTTTCATCATCGTTTTTTGCAATATCGGGCTTTAGCACTATGGCGATTCCGACACGCTCAGAGCCGGGACGCTCCGGGTCCGGCAAGCCGACTGAGGCGGCAAGGGCGATGTCCGGGTGCTTGGCTAGCACTTCATCGAGCTCCCGGGTGAAGACCTTGAAGCCGGATACGATAACCATGTCCTTGACACGGTCAACGATGTAAAAATAGCCGTCCTCGTCCATGCGCGCAACGTCGCCAGTGTGCATCCAGCCGTCCCGGACCGCGTTGGCAGTCTCCTCCGGCTTTTTGAAATAGCCTGTCATGATCTGCGGCCCGGTGATGACGATTTCACCCGGCTCGCCGGGTTTTGCGGGCTGTCCTGACTCAGGATCGATAAGCTTCACCAGCGTGTCAGACAGCGGCATGCCGATGGAGGTGGGCTTCTTGACGCCGTAGCGAGGATTGCAGATCATGACCGGTGACATCTCCGTCATGCCGTAAAGCTCAATGAAATTACCCTCGCCGATGATCGATTCAAGGTCCTTGATGTATTCGGCCGGGAAGGGCGCCGCTGCGCTGAGGCACCATTTGAGGTGCCCCTTGAGGTCCAGCTTCCTGAATCCCGGCTGTTTCAGGAGCTCGAAGAAGACTGTTGGAACATTTACCACGAAGGTGGGCTTGTAGCCCTTCAGCGATTCTATGAGGAAATGGGAGTCCCGGGGATTGGGCACGCATATCTGCGTGATGCCATTGGTCATGGTGAAGCCGCCGAGGGCAAGTCCGGCTATGTGAAAGAGGGGAAAGGCCGACAGCGCGATGTCCTCTGGTATGATGTCCAGCCACCCGAGCACCTGCTGGCGGTTGCTCATATAGCTGCGCTGGGTCAGCATGGCTCCTTTTGCCGGTCCTGTGGTGCCTCCCGTGTACATCATGAAGATCATGTCATCGAAGCTGCGCTTCACCTGTACCGCGTCGACCGGAGATTCCTTCATTACATCCATGAAACGTTTGACGTTCTTTCCTGCAATGGGCTTCACCTCTCCGGTGGGGATCTTCTTTAAAAGCTTGCCCAGGACCCTCTTTATCCCCGGAAGAAAATCGGCGATTTCCGTGACAACAACAGTGGTGAAAGGCGCATTTCCTGCCACCTCGGCGATTTTCGCGAAAAGGATGTCCACGGTGATGACCAACTTCGTGCCGGAATCGATGAGCTGGTGTTCCATTTCAGCCGCTGTCAGTAACGGGCTGAGCCCCGTGGACACGCATCCGGCCTTCTGGACGCCTACGATGCCGATGTAATTGGCGGGGATGTTCGGAAGGTGGAGACCCACCACGTCGTCCGGACGGAGGCCGCTCGCTATGAGGAAATTTGCGAGCCTGTTGGAAAGCTCGTCCAGTTCCCTGAAGGTCAGGGCTCCGCCCATGTAGATGAGGGCCGTTTTATCAGGATATTTTGCGACAGTCTCGGCGAACTTCTCGGCGAAGGTTTTTTCCTCGTAGGCCAGGGTTGGCGGAACATTGTTGTCGTATTTCTTCAGCCACGGTTTTTCCGAATAAACATCGCTCATAACTATCCCCCTTTTTTATTGTATGATATTATCGTGAAGACGGCAAACCGGTATGGTTCCCCTGCATTATGTTATGTAAGGATCGATCTGGTTTGGATTTAGGAATATATAAACATGTATTGATCATCTGATTGTGGTTTCCGCATCCCCCCTGCGGTTAAATATTAGACTTTTTGCATAACTTATTTTTCAATGGGGTTTAAGGGGCGAAGCCCCTTAAAAAGCCCCGCAGGGGCCACCTGCGAGCGCGAGACGCCAGTTACGCAACAAGTCTATTAATCAATACTGGATAATAGTTACTTTATACTACATATAATGATAAATTTGTCAATATAGATTATAATATCTTGAATATATGCGGCAGATATTTACTATATTTATACAAAAAAACTTGACTATGCCTTTTTCAAATGTACATAATAGTATAAGTATACAGGAGGAGGGTTTTATGAAAAAAGAAATATCGCTGCTGTGTCTTTGTTTCCTCATTTTTTCCGCGCCTCTATTTTCAGAGGCATCCGGCGTCAGCTATAAAGAATTTATCCTGGGCCAGACCAAGGAAGAGGTCAGAAAGGCAATTAAGGGGAAATATGAAAAGGTCAATTATTCGAGCAACCAGGACATGACTATCGAAACGGGAGAAATGACGAATACGAGACTGTTCTTTGATCATCAGGGCAGGTTATATTTGATACAGGTTGAAATAAAGTGGGGGGAAATATCAAAAGTAAAGCCGCGGCTCATTGAAAAATACGGACAACCGAATGATTATAAAGGAGAGGAGTTCAATAGAGCACTGGATTCATACCTGATGGCGAGATGGTCAATAGATAAACGATATAAAATATCGGCATGGGAAACTGAGGATTGCCGCAGCTCGAAAGCGAATCCCTGCATCATTTATGTTGAATATCTTGATATCATCCTAAACGATGGAAAGGTGAAATTTGAGCAAAAGAACAAGATTGATGCTCAAAAGAAAAAAGAGGGGAAAATCTACGACGGTTTCTAATTGTAATAATCAATACAATGAAAAAAAGCCGGCATAAAGCCGGCTTTTTTGTGTTCACGTTATAGATATACGTTGTAATCTACTTTTTCCGTTTAAACTTTACGGCGCTCTTGTGGACCTTTTTTTCCTCGCCATCAAGTCTGCCGGAAAGCATTTTTACGGCATTATTTACAATTTTTTCTTCGATGACCTCTTCTTCTTCATCGGTCTCCTCGGAAACATTATATTCCTGTTTTTTATATTTCGGCCGGAACTTGCTTTCAATCCATTCCCGGAAAATGTCGATGTATTCAAACATGGCCGGAACGACGATCAGGGTCAGAAAGGTGGAAAGAACCAGGCCGCCGATGATGGCGATACCCATGGCCATCCTGAATTTAGAAACCTCGCCGATCCCCATTGCGACGGGGAGGGTGCCCGCCAGCATGGCGAAGGTAGTCATCAGGATCGGCCGGAGCCTGGTCATGCCCGCCTTATAGATAGCCTCCTTTCGAGTCATGCCAGAACGGTATCCTTCCAGGGCAAAGTCGACCAGCAGGATGGAGTTCTTGGTGACCAAGCCCATCAGCATCACCATGCCGATCATGCTGAACATGTTCAGCATTTCGCCGAACATGAACAGGGCCAGCAGCGCGCCGGACAGCGCCGGCGGCAGGGCCATGAGAATGGTTACCGGCGTGATAAAAGATTCATACAGGCTGGCGAGAATGAAATAAATGAATATTACAGCAAGAAGCATCGCGAACGAAATATTGGTCAGAAGTTCTTTTAAGTCCTCCGTCTGGCCGATAAAATTGTACGACACGCCCTTGGGAGGGGGGAGCTTTTTTTTCAGCAGCACCATCGACATGTCGGTTGCTGAGCCGATGGCGCCGTCAGGGGCCAGGTTCGCGGATACCTGCACGACCCGTGACCGGTCTTCACGCAGGATTTGGGAAGGACCGGACTTTTCAACACCCTTGCTGATCGCCGTCAGTGGCACCAGCCGGTACATCTGGTTCGGGATCTTGGTCTCGTTGAATGCTGATCGCAGATCGCGCTGTTCAGGCTTGAGGCGCAGGCGGACATCGTACTCAAGGCCTTTGGAGTGCAGTTCGCCCACCACCTCGCCGGCTATCTGATACCTCAGCTCAGCGCCCGCAACGGCGGGCATGACGCCGAACTTCTGCATCTCGTTCGGGTTGAATATGACCTGGAACTCCGGCTTGCCCTCCTCTGAGCTGGTGTCAACGTCGGTGAGGTCTGGTATCTTTTTGATTTCCTTTACAAGCTTCTGTGAGTATTCATTGAGAACCTCCAGATCGTTGCCGACCAGATTGAGAATATAAGGGGACATCGAGGTCATACCCATGCTGTATTCATTGACTTTCGGCCTCGCGAAGGCGAATTCCTTGTTCAGCATCTTCCTGATGCTTTCCTTGATATCACCGGCCGGACGCTTTCGTTCGCCAAGCTTGACCAGGGAGAGGCCGAACTGGGCGAAATTGGGCTGCTGCTGCTGCATGGTGTTCATTCCGACTATTATTGATATCTTATCCATTTCAGGGGCCACGGTCCTGATGCGTTCGGCAACTTTCAGGGCGACCTCGCCGGTTCCATCGAGACTGGTGCCGGACGGCATCTGGATCTGGGCGATAAATTCGCCGTAGTCGCTGTTGGACATAAAGGTTTTCTTGATAAAAGGCGCCGTCGCGAGACTGCCGACGAAGATGACCGTGGTGATGGCCATAACGAGCAGCGGATGGTCAAGGGTGAAGGTCATGATCCTGCCGTACTTTGCTTCAATCCAACGCTGGAACCGCTCGAAGTTGCGTATTATGATGTTTTGCCCGACATGGCCTTTTCCCGCGAAGTAGGCGGAAAGGAATGGGGCCACCGTGAGGGCGTCGAAAAGGCTGATGGCCATGGCGAAAACGATAGTGAAGCCGAATTGCTTGAAGAACTGACCGACGATACCGCTTAAAAAACCGATGGGTACGAAAACCGCCATGATGGTGAGGGTCGTGGCGATGACCGCCAGCATGACCTCGGTGGTGCCTTTTTCAGCTGCCTCCATGGGATTCATCCCGGCTTCAAGCTTCCGGAAGATGTTTTCCCGCACGACAATAGCGTCATCGACCAGGAGTCCGACGGTAAGAGACAGGGCCAGGAGCGTGATGACGTTGATGGTGTATCCCATGAGATACATGAGAATAAAGGCGCCCAAAATGCTGTTGGGCAGGGCTATGCCGGTAATGAAGGTCGACCGTACGTTGCCCAGGAACAGGTATACCACGATGATTGCCAGTATTATGCCGAGGATGATGGTGACCCGGACCTCCTCGAGATTCATGCGTACGATGTTGGCGCCGTCATAGATGAGAGTCAGCTTGGGTTTCCCGGGACGGTCTTTCATGGTTTCGTTGATTTTTGCGATTCGGTCGACAATGCCGTCGACAACGGCTACGGTGTTTGCCCCGGACTGCTTGTAAACTTCCAGGAACATCGCCGGTTTGGTTTCCCGTTTTACTTTCTTCTTTTTTGAACTGAAGAAACCTGATTTTACTGTCTTTCCGCTGTTTACCGGTGAGTAAAGGTAGCCGATGGTGGTTTTTTCCTCCGACCCGTCGCTAACAGTCCCGAGGGATTTAACCGAGATGGCGTTTCCAACGTCGCCTGAAAACTGGACCACGGCATTGGCGATCTGGTTTATATCCCTAAATTGTGCCACGGTCCGGAACACCATTTCCGATGAGCCCCTTTCATGCTTGCCAACCGGCACGTTAATGCCAGCGCTCTTGATTGCGTTGGCAACTGCCAGCGCTGATACCCTGGATTGGTTCAGCTTATTCCGGTCAAGCTCTACCTGTATCTCGCGCCGCCGCCCGCCGATGATCTGGACCGAGGCGACATCATTGACCTGCTGGAACCCGACCTTGATCTCCTCTTTTGCCAGGTCATAAAGATCATTCGGGCTGAGATCGGCTGAAACGGCCACCCGGGCGATCGGCATATCCGCAGGATCGTACCTCGTGATCAGGGGCTCGTCGATGTTTTGGGGCAGGTCACGCCGGATCCTCGCCACCTTGTCCTTGACCTGCTGTTCCGCGTATTTAATGTCTACGCCGAGGTTGAACTGGCAGACGACGAGAGACACGCTCTCCATGTTCCTTGAAGAGACCCGTTTCAGGCCGGATATAGAGCTGATTTCATCTTCGATAGGCTTCGAAATCAGGTTCTCTATCTCTTCCGGAGCTGAACCCTGGTAAATGGTCTGGACCACGACATAGGGGAACTGCACGTCGGGATACATGTCAACGCCCAGGCGTGACATCGAAATTAATCCTACAAAGAGCAGGACAAATACAATACTGGTTATAAGAATAGGGCGCTTGATCGCTAAACGGGCTATATTCATTTGTGATAAACCTCTCGGGTTACGGGTCAGAATTAGTTAATGTTGTTGATTTGTCGTGTTTAACCAAATGGTTAAATTTATGCAAGAAAAAAATTTTTTTTATGCATGAAAACACAATTTAAAAGGTTGTAGTGGTTGGCAGTGGAGTGATATGAAAATCAGACAATGATGGTTTTTGCCGGCAACAATTATCTAATCATGGTACTATCATCTTATAAACGCCAAAATAGATGATAATAGCCAGCAGGATCAGGGGCGAAATGTATTTAATGGTGAAGGCCCATATTTCTTTAAAGTAGAAACTTCTTGTGTCGGTATCCAGCTCATGCATTGTATTGTGAAGGCCATATTTGTACCCCAGGCATACGGCGATAAGCAGCCCCCCTATGGGTAGCATGTAAATTGATGTCAGTATATCCATAAAGTCGAAGTAGGTTTTACCGAAAAAGAGCGTGAAGTTTTTCAAGGTGCTGAAGGAAAGCGCAGCAGGAATACCAATAATAAAAATAAGTCCCCCTGCGGTAAGGACCGCCTTGGAACGGCTCCATCCTTTTTCATCGGATAAATATGCTACAACGACCTGGACCAGCGAAATGGCTGATGTGAGCGCCGCTATGAAGAGCAGGGTAAAGAAAAGGGTGGCAAATATTGACCCGTAGGGCATTCTTGAAAAGACCACGGGAAGTATATTGAAGGTCAGCCCGGGACCTTTTGCCGGTGTCATGCCCACGGCAAAGACTGCCGGAAAGATCGCGAGTCCCGCCAGAATGGCGGCCAGGGTATCAAGCGTGACGATTTTAATGGAGGCGCTGAGGATTTTGTCCTTCTTCGACAGATAACTTCCATAGGTGATCATCGCTCCCATGCCGAGGCTCAAACTGAAAAAGCATTGGCCCAGTGCTTCGATAATTACCTTGGTGTTAATTTTAGAAAAGTCCGGTTGCAAATAAAACCGTATCCCTTCAGAAGCTCCCGGCAGGGTGACGGCGCGGACAATCAGCACAATAAGGATAAGAAAGAGTACCGGCATGAGGACCATGCTGAAGCGCTCGATTCCTTTGGTAACGCCAAGGATTACAATGAAGACAGTCGCGCCTATGAATAGGAAATGGTAAAAGATCATTTCGCCCGGGCTGCTGATAAAGTTCTCAAAAAGTTGTTCGGAATCGGCTGGACTGCTGATCGACCCAATGGCTCCGCTGATCGATTTAACGACATACCCGATGGTCCAGCCGCCGACGACGCTGTAGTAGGTCATTATGAAGAACCCTGCGGCGACCCCGATGTAGCCGATAAGAGTCCACGGGCCGGTTCCGATGATTTTAAACGCTCCCACCGGGTTTTTTTCGGTATGGCGTCCGATAACTATTTCAGCGATCATGATGGGTAAGCCGAGGACAACGATGCAGACAAGATAGACCAGGACAAAGGCGGCTCCGCCGTTTTCGCCGGCAAGGTAGGGGAATTTCCATATGTTGCCAAGACCAATGGCGGAACCGGCTGCGGCAAGGATAAAGCCGATTTTTGATCCCCATTGTTCGCGTTTCGGATTATCATTCATGTCGGTTCGCTCCAATAAGTCATAGCATGAGGATAATAATAAATCGTGATGGGACTGCCCCTGTCAATAATAATTTATGCGCCATTCATAATCAGCTGCAAATCATTATGGTAAAATAGTTATTGTATCTGTATAAAGAAAATATATATTTGGATAGCAGGCATGGTCGATTATTACCAATTGGACGGGCCGTATCTTTAACGTATATGATTGCAGGAAATGAACAGGGAATCAACTGACGAAAATAAATTTATCGAGGAGTTCAGGTCCAACAAAGGCGGGCGGAAGAAGCTGGTTGCCGGGCTTATAAGCCGGGCCAGCCGCCTTACCCTGAATGTACCCCGTCACGGCATGGCGCGGCGCATTGCCGAACGCCTGCGTGAAGGCCCCTTTTCTGATTATTATGAATTTGAAAAACTGCTGGCCCGGGCCCTTCACCCGCTGATAGCCGGCCTAAACCTCAATGTCGTATCCGATCTGCAGGTCAACATCCTTTTCTCCGAACGATACCTTCTTTATGCCCGGGACGTGAACGTGGCGATGGCCTCCGAAAAAAAGCTGACCCCGCAGGTGCTTAAAAATGTAATAGTGAAAATGGCCGCGGCGGAGGGCCATTACATGGTCATTAAGTTTTACGACCTCATAGTGCGCGGAATTGACACGGATCTATACAAATTGCTCAAGCCCGTTGAAGCTGCCGTGATACGGATTAAGTACTCTCTTGGAGATAATGACGAAATAAATTTATTACAGGTAAGAAAAATATTCAGGGAGTATCGTGACAGGAAAGGCCCCGAAGAGTCGGGGCTTCTGGTTGAGCGGATGGAATGGGACAATGCACTCCGGGCCTATGCGTTATTAATGGCGGATGATTCCGAAAACGTTAGTTATGGCGATGCCTATCCCGAAGACAAGGTAGAAGAAGCGCCTTTAGACGATTTTATCGGTACATCTGATAGTTGGGACGAGGAACCGGTTCATGAAGACACAGTGTCTGAACCGTCGATTCCCCGCGGTCATGATAACGCCATCACCAGGTATGCGCGTCTTATCAAACAGGACTATCTTGAAGCCGCGGATCCCGGTGACAAGGAAAAGATCAGGGGAATCGTCAAAGGCATTTATCTGAAGAACGAGAAGGTCTATGACAGCGACAAGGCAGCTGATGTGGTAAGGGAGATTCTTGCCATCTGGATTGGCGACGAATCGCTGGATGAGGGACTGCGCCGAATCCTGGAGGATATGGCTGACGAAATAGAAGCCGGGTCCGGGAGAGAACAGAGCCAACCCGCAGCTGACAAGGAATTGACCGGAGAGCCGCTATTGGAAAGCTCACCGGTGGCAGCAGATGAAGACCATCATGCGGCAGAAATAACGGAAGTTTCCGAAGAAACTGAAACATCACCGGAACAGGAGTTTCTTGTATCTGATGAAAGCGGCGTTTCCAGCGGAGAGATGGAGGCGTTGCTGGACGATATTTCCGATGAAATTCATGTCGAAAATGCGGAAACACATTCAGAACCGAAAACCGTATCTTCTGATGATGACGGTGTTTCCGGCGGAGAGATGGAGGCGTTGCTGGACGATATTTCCGATGAAATTCATGTTGAAAATGCGGAAACACATTCAGAACCGAAAATCGTATCTTCTGATGATGACGGTGTTTCCGATGGGGAACTCGACGCGCTGCTTGCAGGAATTTCCGACGAGGTGCCGATAGAAAAAAAAGAAATTGTTCCGGAGGTGGATGACGGGGAGGAACAGTTTGAACCGGTCCTTCATGAAAACATCAATAATGAAACTGAATCTTTCGTCGTAAAAGACGAGATCCTTTTTGAGGATAAATCTCTGGAAAAAAAAGCACCCGCCGTCGGCCGTAAGAAACCTCAAAAAGTCTATGTCGTGCTGAGAGATATCGCAAATACTGATAGTAGAAGAAACCTACAGGAATTGGTGGAGCTTCTGGCTGCCACTAAATCCGCTGCTGACGTGTCCCGGTATCTGCTTGGAGCCGGTGTCACGCCGGCTGTCAAGTATGGAGTAACCGATCTTGTCGGCTGTAATGATTTCGAAGAAGCCTTTGATCGCATTAATGGATCGGAAATTTTCGATACTAATGAGAAGATAATCATCCTTGAAAAATGGCTTAAGGTTATTGGACAGAAAAAGGGATGGTTTGAAACTCCCCATGATGATCGCTTGCAACGTATTGAAAAGATGATTGAATTGTACGCATTCCCTCCTGATGAAACAGCACCGGCAGAGACTCCCGGGAAGCAGATCATTAAAACCGGAGATGAATCGATACGGATATCCCATGAAATCGATGAATTTCAGACCATCTATAGCGCCGGAATCGATGAGACTGCGGTAACGGAACGTCTCCCGGCGATCCAGGGGCTTTTCGACAGTCTTGCCGCAGGAGATGAATCGGCAGTGCATTTTGCCGTATATCATAAGCAGGCTTTCGTTGACTTTCTCAGCTTCATTGATGAAAACCCGGGCCTGAAAGAGCTGCTGGATATCGGCGCGGCAATCAAGTATTGTAAAAAGAAAAAAATTATATAACGTGGAAATTAGAGGATAATGAAACCTGGAAGGACCATTCTTGTTGTTTCCATAGCGATTAACCTGCTTTTTGTCATCGGCATAGCCGGTGTCACGGGCTGGAAGTACTACCGGAAAATTAAAAAGCCGTTTCGAGGAGATTATTATGAGTGCAAAACAAGCCATCATGCTGCACTTAATGAAAAAAGGGCGGACATCATTTTCATAGGCGACAGCCTGACCGACCGGTGTGAATGGTCAGAGCTTTTCGACCGTTGCGGCATCATCAACCGGGGCATTGAAGGGGACACCACGGACGGCGTCCTTAACCGACTGGATGATATCACATCAATGAAACCTGAGAAGATCTTCATCATGATCGGCGGCGCGGATTTCATCATCGGCAGGGAGATACCCCGGATCGAGGAAAACTACAAGAAGATTATCGGCCAGATCCGTGACAAGTCTCCTCAAACGATAATTTATATCCAAAGCCTTCTCCCGACCGTACAGCGGATTATCCCCATGCCGCTCGAGTTGATCCGCGGTCTTAACGGCAAATTGCGTCTCCTGGCTGACAATCGTCATGTGTTTTATCTTGACATTTATAGCGTCATGATCGATTCCACGGGGGGTCTCAACCCGTCCTATTCCATTGACGGGGTGCATCTGAACGGGCAGGGGTACAAGGTCTGGCGTGAAGCGATATATCCGTATATCATGAGGTGACGAATTTAAATTATTTGAAGTTTTGATGCGGACACCCATGTAGTTCGACAGGATAGAGCGCCGGGCTTTGAATTCGAAGGCCGCGTGACCATCGAGGCCTTATGATTTTTTTCCTTGCAATTCCTTTAAATATGTCAAATATTGGCTGCGAGCCGTATTCCCCAATGGACTTTATTTCAATACATGGGATAAATACCAGTGACCCGCATTTCCTTTGAGGCCTTTGATTACACTAAAGATGATAATTTCATCAGGGCCAGCTATGAATTCGTAGGCAGCCGGGAAGAGGGATGGACGGTTATCCGTAATGGCGACAAGCATCTCGTTCTTGGACCGGGCCACCGTCTCCTGCGAACCCTTATCTGCGGCATATGCTCTACCGATATCGCGCGGCGGTTTCTGCCTTTTCCTCTCCCCCAGATACTCGGTCACGAGGTTGTGGCCACCGACCCTGATTCCGGCGGACAATATGCTGTCGAGATAAATGATACCTGCGATGCGCGGGGTGATGCTGACAGGGATCTATTCTGCAGGGCGGGATTGCCGACGCACTGCCCGGACCGTATGGTGCTGGGAATTGACCGTCTTCCCGGCGGGTTCGGTCCCTATATTTTGGCCCCGGTCAACGCGGTAATTCCGGCGGATAAACTTCCCCTGGAGACGGCCGCGCTGGTGGAGCCCTTCGCCGCTGCCCTGCATGCAGTCAGCACTTCGCGTCCGATAACAGGCGACAAAATTGCCGTACTGGGGACCGGTAGACTTGGCTCTCTGATAATAGCGGCACTTGACGCATGGCGGAAAAGTTCAGGGACAGAATGTTTCATAACAGCCCTCGCTATCGGTGAATCGCGCATGAAGCACTCCCGGAGGATGGGAGCTGACGATGCCGTCAATCTGGAGCAGGTGAAACCGGAAGCATTGAAAGATGCTTTCGATCTGGTATTCGAGGCAACAGGGTCCCCCGGTGGTCTTGAATCGGCGCTTCTTATGGCCAGGCGTGAAGTACACCTGAAATCAACGCACGGCCAGCCCTTTTTCGGGCTGCAGCATCTGACCGAACTCGTTGTTGATGAGCTTTCTATACTGCCATATTCAGAAGAAGCCCTCGATTTCAAATGGGAACACGAGAATAGAAAGAACGAGACAATCTATTGCGCTCCGGGAGCGACTGACGATCATATCTCCGGCAGGTTGGAACTGTTCAGGGGCAAGCCGGCAGAGGCGGCGGATCTACTTGCCGGCGAAAAATTCCACGGCCGTCTTCCCCGTTATGATATGGGAATCGCTTCAACCGTTGAGGAAATAGATGCGATCATACGGCCTGATGAAAAGAATGAGAATTCTCTTGTACGGCCCCGCGGGTGCATACTCTTCCGGGGAACCGCCGGTTCCAATCCGCTCCTGTCATTCATTGCGTCAGGAAGACGTATCCGGACATCACGGTGCGGAGATTTTCATCGCGCCATCGCCATCCTGGAGGAACATCCATCCGTGGCAAAAACCATAACAGAACACCTCATTACCCATCAAGCCGATGCATCAGATCTGCCGCGGGCCTATGTTAAGGCCAAAGACGGCGATATGCTGAAAATATTGATCCGCCATGATTCATAGAATAAAATCATCCCTCGGGCCGGAAATTGTCAAACGGGCTGACAACTGGGAAATCGACCTGTCGCGGCTGCGCGTTTTTTTCGGTCTTTCCGTGCTGGCGCATATCCTTTGCGATGATATCCTCAACCGCGTGGACAGCAGCGTCGGCGACGTAAGCTTTCTATACAAGATAAATCCCGGCATCAATCCGGAACTCTATAATATGAATATATTCCACATCCAGGTCAACGCGCGCGCGGGAATACTGCTTCCCGAGTATGCTCACCGCGAGGAGTTCAGGGGCCACCTGAGAGCCGTCCTCGGAACGCTCCAGATGCCGTCATGGATGGGGAGGCTGCATCCTGTCACGGAAGGCAAATCCCGGGGATCACGGGCTCTTGTTTTTCCTTTCCACGTTGCCAACAATCAGCAAAACGTAAGTTACCAGTTTATCATGGAGCGATTGGAAAATCCCAGCTTTCACGGCGAATATTTTCTGCGGCTTACAATAGAAAATGACCGGAAGGCCGGCATTAATCTGGAATGTATACCGCATGTGATGGTTGATGATATAAGCAGGAGGACCTACATCGAGGGAAGCACCAGGATATCAGGTTCTCTGACCAATAACATCCATATAGCATGTCATCGAGGGACTTTTTTTTACAGCGAGGAGAACAGGCTCAACAATCATCTCTTCGAGCAGCTGGCGAAAACAAGGCTTGGGACCCTGGACGGCATCAATGTGTATTGGGACCCGGCATTTTTAGACCTCATCCTGAGGTCCAAACCGGAGCAGATCCTTCCGGAATCCAAAAAGCTGCTTCTCTGCCTCGAGTCGGATGAAATATGCCAGCTTTTAAAAGCGGGCGCCACGATCAAGATGGTTTTAAAGAACACGAATGTCTATATGGATCTTTCCCGGCGGTCTCGGATCCTCAACTACAGCTTTAACGAGAAACGGGAAAAGATCGGGATGGATTACTATTTGCACAGGATGCCGGAACTGGATTCAGTGTCGAGGAAGCGACTCGCCGGCATGGATTTCAAGGACACCGATATTTTTCTTCTTCATCATATCACGTCTGAAATTATTTCCTTCATAGAGGTGCTCTTCAGGAAACAGGCAAGCCGAATATGGGTCTCTTTTGTGAAATACGCGGGGACAGTGCCGCCTGTATATCTCGATATTCTGCTCGATGTTCCCCAGGAATCGCTCTTCATGGCATCACTGGACAGAAACATGAGCAAGAAGAACATCGTTTATTATTCCCTATCGCACCAGTTCAGTGATATCGGCCCTCTTGCCGATGTACAATCCATGCTCGAAAAAAAGAAACTGGATTATTTCGAAGCCATGCGGCTCCTTGCGGGCCACATGTTCCTGAGATTTTGCTTTGAATCTCATAAACTGAAGCGTAAGGTGCTGCTGATAGAAGATGGCGGGTACATAGCTCCCTATCTGAATAAACTTGTGAGCCAGGGCAAGACCCTCAATCAGGTGTGCTCGATGTTTGGCATCAAGCCGGTCAGCGGGGACGTTCCCTTCCGAAAATGGATAACCGGCGTTCTCATCGGCAGTGTGGAGCATACGAGAAACGGTTATGACCGGCTTTTGCAGTTCGAAAAAAAATACAATTCTTGTTTTTCTTCTTTTTCAATCGCGGTTTCGAATAAAAAGATCAATGAGGAATCGAAGGAAGTGGCGCGGTCCATATTGAATGCGATTGAATCCATACTCTATGGCCAGGGTTTGACCCTTTCAGGCAGAAAAACAATGGTTTTGGGCGCAGCAGGCAATATCGGCAGGTTCCTGTGCGAGAAGTATCCTCGCGACAAGAGCCGTACTCAGGAAAAGAACCTGTCGCGGATTGATCTTTGTTATTCAGGTGACGGGAATAATGAATATCGCGGTATCGCTGATGTTCCTCTTCAGATCCTGCTTGAAACGGATCTTTTCATAGGGCTGGTGGGAAAATCATTGGTGACAGGGTCGCATCTTGAAGAGCTGTTATTAAAAGGAAAAAATCAGAAAATCTTTTTTGCATCAGGTTCGACAAAGACGCTGGAATTCACCGATATTCTCGAATATATAAGAGAATTAACCATAGCTGCAAAACCAATGATCGGAGGGCATCCTGCCGAAGTGCAGTTTGACCGGATCAACGATCCGCAAACCGGACTTGACCAGGGAGGCAGGGTTGTTATCGATATTGCCATGGGACGCAAAGTGATACGGCGCACACTCTTTCTGCTGGGCGATCTTTCACCGGTAAATTTCCTCTACTATGGCGTCCCTGCCGAGTCAATGGATTCGATAATCTCACAGCTAACAAGGTTGTCCCTCGGAATCATCGGGCGTCACCGGAAAAATACCTTGCCGAAGTCGGGAATATACGCTGTTGACAGGGAAGTCGATGAATGGGCCCGTGCTCTACTCGAATCCCGGGATCATCATCAAAAAAGGAGTTAGACAAGGATGCCACACCCGGGCCGGAAATCAGCAGTACGCATCAAGGCTTTAGCACGTGATATGGTGTTCAGCAATTTCTTACGGAACAGATAAATAAAAAGTATTACCTATAAAATTATAAGGAGATCGCGATGCTTACCAAGTTTGATGAATTGACCTGCCATCAGGTGGTGTCTACTTTTGATCATCCGGAAACAAGTGACCGGGCCTGGACCGAAAAGCTCTGGTGTAATATCCATGACACGAAAGGAGAGCTTGTGCTGGCCACGGGATTCGGAATTTATCCCAACAGGAACGTGCTGGACGGTTACGGGTGCGTCAATATCAAAAACAAGAAGCAGTACAACATGAGAATGTCGCGGGTACTGCGGCCAAAGATTGACGAAATATCGCTGGGACCACTGTCCTATGACGTGGTAGAACCGTACCGTAAGATCCGCATCATTATGGGGGAAAATAAGTACGGCTTCAGCTACGACCTGGAATTTCTCGGGACGATGGTGCCGGGAGAGGAAGAGCCACAGTTCGGCAGGAGCCGGGGCAGGATGTACATGAATACATCCCGGTACGCGCAGCTGGGGCGCGCCCGTGGATGGGTCAAGGCCGATGGCAAAAAGTACGATATCAATGAAGCTGATTACTGTGCCCAGCGTGATCATTCCTGGGGAATACGAATGGGCACCGGGGCGGCAGAGCAGGGGGTCCAGGCCACCGACCATGAAAAATTTACGGCCATGATGATCAACTGGCTCACCGTGCAGTTCAAAGATTGGGGCATCTACTGTTACCTCATTGAGAAAAATGACGGGACCGTTCAATACCTGGGCGGCTCGGTTGTGGAGACTCTTGACGGGAAGAAACCCCCGGTGCCGATTGTTGCGGTGGACCACCAGTACGAGTATCACCCAGGGTGCCAGCGCATGAAGTCAGGGCGGGTTGTCTTCACCTGCAAGGACGGCCGGAGGATAGAAATCAGCATGAAGGAGCTCACGACCATGTACCTGCGCGGCGGTGCCTATGTGGGCTACAAGGGATTCCGTCACGGCACGTGGATGGGCGAATACTGGGAGGACGGCGAGACATGGGACATAGGCGATGAATCAGTTGCCAATGATGTCCACGGCCTTGATGACACGGTGGTGGAAGTACGTTGCGGCAGCGAGACAGGCTATGGCATCATCGAAAACATGATTTTTGCACCCTTCGATAAGTATGGTTTCAAGCAATGGGGCTTTAAGCCGGCATGATCAATGCTGCATGGCTATGCTTCTGGCGCGGCATGATGCCGGGCCAGAAGCAGCGATAGCGAAAAGACTTATCACAGTTTACCCTCTTTTTCAAGACGCTTCAAGTCATCAGGGGTTATAGGTCTGCCGCGACCCAGTATTTTTGCCGCCTTTTCGAGCTTTTCGACCATCTCCTTGTCCGAGACTACTGATTTGCGGTCCACGGTGTCGTTCCCTTCCGGTACTATATTGAGATAAACCGCCGACGTCACCTGCTTTCGGTCAGACAAATCTCCCGAAAACCTCACGACCAGGTTGCAGGTCCCGGGTGGAATCATGGTCCGGTCTATACGTAGTACATCGATTGATGTTTCCCCAGCAGCAAGGCGGGTCATGGCAATCAGGCCGCCGGGATTCACGTTAACGGCAGAGCTGTTGCTCCCTGAGGTGCATGGCTGGATCTCGATGACAGCCTGGGAGAACCGGGCTTCAGCATCGTAGATATTCTTGAAGGAAAGAGGAATTTCGTAGTATGAGCCTTTCAGAACCGGGAAGGACTCGTACCGGGCAGGAATTATCGCATCATTCAGCAAACTCGATATATAATGGGTGTTCGGCAGCGATATGCTGCAGCGACCGGTCGCGGTATGTCCCTCCTGGTCGATTGCCTTTACCGTAACGGTGAAGGTCGATTGGAAAGCCTTCTGGCTGCGCAGCGCGTAATTATGCGTGGTATAACCATAGGAGCCGGTCGTTTTAGAGCCGTCACCGAAGTCCCATTCAAAGGTGCAACGCTCTCCGATACCGCTTTTTTTAACAACTTCAAACTCGGCTTCCTCGGACTTGAGGTTGGAAAGCTTCCCTGTCACCACAAGTTGAAGCTTGTCGGGGCAGTCAACCACGTCAATCTTCACCGGCTTGAAATCCACATGGCTTCCCCCGTCCTGGGCGATTACATAAAATTCCCGTTTACCCGGTTTGTTGAACCGGAGGATCACCGGATTACCGCGCATGTCCCCGATCCGGTACGCCAGGTTGGCATCGCTGCCGTTAGGGTTGTGCCCGACAACAGTGACCAGAAAGTCCTCTCCGGAACAGACTGTTTTCTTTTCAAGGATGACATCCTGTATGATTTTTGCCTGGTTTATTTCAAATTTTTCTATTTTATCCGGGTCGATCTTTATCTCGCTTTCATCAGTCATGAAATTAAAGAGAGAATTTATATGCTTCTGTTTGTCCGTGGGTTTGCCGTTGTCGGAACCATGTCTGCTGACGAAAAACAATATTATTATAATACCGGCCAACGCAGCTGCTGAAATAAGAACTATCTGTTTTTTGTCCATGGTAACTGCCATTGTAAATCTCCTCAATAAATGATCTGGGGACGAGGTGCTTAAATGGTATTAAGATAATCATAACCTTCTGCCACCTGTTGGCAATCATTAATTGTTCAACATGATGAATACTATGAAAAGGGGCTGCCACCGGTGAGTGACAGCCCCTTGAATTGCAACAGGCGTTCCGCTTACATTATTCGACCCAGTAGTAATAGCCGTTCTGAATGGCGAGCGGCTCGACCTTGCCGTAATACGATGTCGCAGTTGTCTGCACCCCGACCTGAATTCCTTTAGGATTGACATATGATGTAAGGAGCAGGTGGTCAGGTGCCACGGCGTTTGCCGCCGGGACCCTTCCTCTCCAGTAGGAGGAGGTGTCTGTCGAGCGGTCAAAGGCGAAGGTGTTGACAATCTGGTTGGCTATTTTTACATCGGCGCCTGTTCCGAATAGCCCCTCAATGTCGATGACAAAAGAGCCGAAGCCGCCGGCTTCATCGCGCACCATGTTTTTAACCGAAGTGTACATGGCGCTGGCGCACTGAGTTGTCACCGACTGAGGTATGAAGGCGACCTGCATTGTTTTTCCGGTGAAGTAGTTTGCGTACCAGCAGGTGCCGGAGCAGGCGTTGCCGCGGCCTTTGATAAGGTAATTAACGTCATCCAGTTGATACATGTTGACATAGGAATTGACCCGGTAATAAGCCACGAGATTTTTTAGCTTGTCGGCAACTATGTTGAGATAATAGCGGTAGGTCGCTTCATCCGCATCGGACGGCTTCAGAACCACGCCGCCGGCAGCATGGAAGTTCTGCGTGCTGTTATAGGTCGTGTCGATGTCTTCGGTAAGAATGCCGGGCAGTCCGTTGGAGAGCCGATCAGGGTTCATTCTCTTGGGAGTCGTTTTTATCCCCAGGAAATAGTTATATTCGATGGGAATATCACTCACATACATCGTATTATGACGGATGTTAAAACCATCGTCAACTGCGATGCCGCTGTGGCTCCAGTTGCAACCGAACAGAGCGAGCATGTCCATGATGAACCCGGAGGATGTCGAGAGAACGATATCCCCCTTCTTAGCGTTGATTTTCATGGGAACATAAACCCATTGCCCGGCATAAGCGGAAGCACAGGTTATAATAAATAGACTGGTAACAATGAAACTGAATAATTTTTTCATAAATCCCTCTCATAGATTAATTTTTTTGAAGGAGATATCATTATTACGAAATATGTATATTGTATACCAAGTGACAAAAATGTCAATTTTAAAACGTCTGGACGGATTAAAAAATTAAAATCAAAAATTAGATATTTTTGTAGTTTTTTAATGAGATTTTAATACATTTTAAGAGATTTCAAACAAAAATCTATTTGGAATTATTATATGGTCAATACGAATTCTTTCCACGCCCCAGGAGACTCAGTATTCCGCCAATGACAGTTCCGAAGAGAGGTGCTGTCAGAATGCCGATAAAAACCCTATTGGCCCGTCCCGGTATGAAGATAAGCTTGTTCTTATTCAAGACGGCCAGCGATTCTTCAACGACTTCCTCAGGAGTCATCCAGGCGAAGGCGGGTATGTCCCCGTAATTAAAGTCGCTGAATTCCTTCGTGAACATGAAACCGGTCCTGGTGAGGCCCGGGCAGAGGGCCTGTATTTTCACGCCAGTGCCGGCAAGTTCGTCCTGGAGTCCCTTCATCAGCATGTTGATGAAGGCCTTGGTCGCCGAATAGGTCACATAATGGGAAGTGGTAAGAAACGCACCGACGGACGAAACATTAATAACATAGCCCTTACGGTTTGTTATCATTCTGGGAAGGGCGGATCTCGTTATGCGGGCAGGCGCCATCGTTTGCAGGTAAACCATGCGCTTTATTTTTTCTGGGTCAACGTCAGCGAAGAAGCCCCGTGTCCCGAATCCGGCGGCATTGATGATTATATCGATCGAATCATCAGCCGCGATTTTATTTTCAACATGGCTGACTCCCGCATCAGTGGACAGGTCGGCAGCAAGGATCGTTGCCATTATGCCATGATCCCGCTCGAGTTCCTTTGACAACTTGACGAGGACATTCTTTCTGCGTGCGACAAGAAAACAGTTGAATCCTTCCCGGGCGAGTCGCCTGGCGAATGCCTCGCCGATACCGCTTGAAGCGCCGGTAACCACGGCTGTGCGGCCCATCGTGTTGTGGGTGAAATAATTCTTCATGATCGGTAATACCTCTTGTGGCGCCTGCTACGTCCGTGAGCCGAATCGTATATGCAGGCGCATTATTTTTAGACCTACATTATCAATTGAAGATTATTTCGTAAAGGAAAATAGCTTTAACAGTGTAGAGTTTATTAAAAATAATCAATTGAACATGGTGCCATATGTTCCACCGCCGCGCTATTGTATTGACAAAAAAAATGGCCTCATGTAAAGTTGCACGCTATAAAGTGATTAAACAACATCCTGTATGAGCAAACGCTCACCTTGTTGTACAAAAAAAATATATTAAACGAGGTTGTTATGCTCACCACGTACGATGAATTATTGTGTCATCAGACGGTTGATACTTTCGATACTGTCGCGACGAGCGCCCGCGAATGGACCGAGCGGATATGGTTTTCGGCCCATGATACTGCGGGAAGGTATCAGTTAATCGCGGGTTTCGGCCATTATCCAAACCGCAACATCATGGACGCTTTCGTCTGCTTTGTCATTGACGGAAAGACCCAGTATTGCGTGCGGGCGTCCCGGGAACTGCGGCCCGGTTTCGACAAGGTCCGCGTCGGCCCGCTTTCATACGAAGTAATCGAACCGCTTCGCAGCGTTCGATTATCCCTCGCCGATAATCAGTATGGACTGACCTGTCAGTTGGATTTTACCGCTGCCATGAAGCCCCACGAAGAGGAAGCCCAGACGGCTAAATTCCGCGGCCGCATTCTTGAGAATGTAAAACGCTATGTGCAGGTGGGTCGGCCCTCGGGCTGGATCAGGGCCGAAGGAAAAGAGATTACCATTGATGCTGCCGCCTGGCGCGCTGAACGGGATCACTCCTGGGGCATTCGCCGCGGCGGCGGTGTGCCGGAGAACGGGGTACAGCCGGGAGAAATACCCCAGGGTTATCTGTATAATTTTATCCTGGCACAGTTTGACGGCTGGGCCGTTACCTACCATACCAGGGAGTCGTGGGATTCGAAGACACTGGCCTTCAGCGGCGCAGTGATGTATCCGCCCGAAACCGGGAAGGAAGACAGAAAACTGGTTCGTGTCGACCACAAATATTCCTTTAAACCGGATATCCGCCATATCACCGGGGGCAGCGTGGTTCTCCATCCCGAGGATGGACAGCCCGTTGAATTGTCTATTCGGCCCCTGAGCGTGTGCCACATAAGGGCCGGGGGCTACTTCGGCTTCCGGGGGTTTACCCATGGCCTCTGGATGGGGCCGGACTTTCTTGACGGATTCAAACTCGACCTCACGGATAGTAACACGTTTAAGGAGGTTTCCTTCCTGGAAGATTTCATGTGTGAGTTCAAGTGCGGCGCCGAGGTCGGCTACGGTATCGTTGAGCTTGTGCTTATAGGGAAATACCCGAAGTACGGATATCTTTCATATTAATTGAGTAATTGTCATTCCCGTCTGTGCGGGAAGCCCTGTGATATAAATATAAAGGATCACCCGCATTACGCCGGGTGATGACAAAAACAAGGAGTATTGCCATGAAAAACGAACAGGATACCCTCGCGCGTATCATGACTCATCTTGTACCCTGGCTGCAAAAAAAAATCCCCGGGGCGCTTCACGTAGCCATATCGGACATACAAAAGCCGGGCATGGGTCTTTCAAATGAGACTTTCCTTTTCGACCTCACATGGGAAGAAGATGGAAAGAAGATCGCGAAAGGTATGGTCCTTCGCGCCGCGCCTTTGGATCACAGGGTCTTCCCGGACTATCATCTGAACCACCAGTTCCTCATCATGCGCGCACTCAGGCAAAGCGACATTCCGGTGCCGGAAATGTACTGGCAGGAGGAAGATAAGGGCGTGATAGGCACGCCCTTCTACATCATGGAACGGCTCAGCGGCACCATGCCGAAAGACTATCCCTCATACCACGGATCAGGCGTTTACTTTGACGCTTCTCCGGAAACTCGCGCCAGGATATGGTGGCGGGCCCTCGAAATGCTGGCAAAGACGAACATGGTGGAATGGAAAAAGCTCGGTCTTGATTTTCTCGGGGTCCCGGAAGGGGGGAGTGGCCCGATCGACCGGCAGCTCGTATACTGGGACAGGTTCTTTAGCTGGATCAAGGACGATCCCTCCGAAAGCTATCCGGTGCTGGAGAAGGCGCTCCAGTGGTTAAAGGATAATAAATATGAGCCTGAGCATGTATGCCTCTGCTGGGGTGACGCACGCATGGGGAATGTACTGTACGGCGAGCCGGAATTTGATGTTGTAGCGGTGCTCGACTGGGAAATGGCGTTCCTGGGAGATCCCGTGGCCGACCTTGCCTGGTTCATTTTCATGGACTGGTATCTTGCGGCTGAATACAACCTCCCGCGTCTGCCTGGTTCACCTGGACGCGATGAAACAATCAACCGGTATGAGGAAATTACCGGATGGAAAGTAAAGAACTATGAATATAACGAAGTTTTTGCTGCCATGCGCTTTGGCATGATCATGATATCGGTATTGAAGAAGATGAAGAAGCAGGGCGTTCCCATCGCCGACGATATGTACCATAACAACTGTAGCACCCGCCGTATTGCCGAGGTGCTGGGCCTTGAATCCCCAGGCGAACGCAAGCAGGGTAAGAACGTCAAGGAAGACATGGTCACTATTCAATTCAATTTCAGCGGTCCCGGCGGAAGCGACTGGTATATCGTTGCCGAAAAAGGAAATGCCAAAAGGCACGAGGGCATGGTGGAGGATCCCACCTGCACAGTCAGGGCAACGGCTGATGACTGGCGCGATCTCCAGAACGGAAAACTGAACCAGCTCGAGGCCTGGAAAACGGGAAGGCTGGTCGTGGAAGGCGATTTGAAGGTGATGATCGAACTCAAGGACGAGATTTCACGCCTTCAGGCTGTGGCAGAGACAGTGTAGTTAGCACCGTTAGGAGCGTTTTTTCCGGTAATACGCAGGCGATATCTTCATTATATCCCTGAATGATTTGTTGAATGTCCTGAGACTGCCGAAGCCGACGGAAAATGCTATATCGATGATTTTTTCGTCGGTCTCTTGCAGCTTGCGGGACGCCTCTTTTATACGGAGCTCATTGATGTAATCGTTCATTTTCTTGCCCTGATAGAGTTTGAAATACCTTCCCAGATTATCATGATGCAGCCCTATATGCGACGCCAGACCCTCCCGGGAGATCTCATAGGCATAATTCTGGTCAATATACTCAACAGCCTTCTGGATTTTTTCATTAATGAGCGGGGACTGAAGTGCTTTTTTATCCGCGTTTTTACTGGTCTGGTATCTCCGGTGAAGGAAATCGATTTCTATGGCAAAGGCGACATGGGATAGGAACGTCAGAAGCAGGTTTGCTTCTTTTTCGGTGAATATGCCGCTGGTAAGGGAATTATCCAGATAGCAGACGCCCACAGTCTTGTCACGTTCCTTTATAGGCACGCAGAGGATCGATTTGGAATGAGGGCGCGCCACAGACTGGTCCGGTGTCTGGGGCATGGCCCTGGCATCGCCGAGGATTATCATGGCCTGCGTGTTATAGACGGCTTTTACGATATTCATGGAGTACTGGTCAATCACTGTATCATACCCCAGCATGGAAAAGAAGGCCTTTTTTTCGAGCATGTTAGAGTCATTGACAATAAAAATGCAGCCGCGCTGTGCTCCGGTAATTTCAACCGCCTTGGTCAGTATCCTGTCCAGGAGATTCTCGGTTTCCGATATATTGCTGATATCGCGGGCCAGCTTGATGACGGAAGAAAGCCGCTCGTTGTCTATGCGGCGCTCGATCGATGACATGCCGCTCTCGTCTTCTTTTATACCGAGAAGGCTCTTCAGTTCCTCTATGTACCTGTGGGCGCCGATTTCAGAGAAGAGGCTGTATGCAGCCTCGAGATTTTTCTTGGCGCCGCTTCCGCCGTCAGCCTGTGACAGAAACAGCCCGTATTCATAATGACTTCGTGCCAGACAGAATCGGCGCCCGATCTGTTTATTGTGCTCGATGCTTTGTAAAAAGAGTTTTTCAGCACGTTTTTTATTGCCCCGGATGGCGTAATACTTGGCGTTTACCAGCAGCGCCAGGCCGTAATAGGTCGCCCATCGTCGGGTCCTGGTCAAAGACTTTCTGCAGAATTCCTTTGTTTTCTGCAGATACTGTTTGGTAATACCGTTGCCGGTATCCTTGCCGGTAATGTAGCGGTACAGGTATGCCTCGGCAAGAGCAGGAAAGAGGTGTATGGTGTACTGCTTGAGGAAGCTGTTGTCCCGGTACAGATCATATGCTTTTTCAAGGTACTTCAATGATTGCTGGATGTCCCTCTTTTCAAGATATACCTTACCGAGTTCAATGCTTGACGTGCACTGGGTAAAAAGAATGTTGGTGTCGAGGCTGTAGTTATACGCGGCGATGCCGAGCCATTCGGCTGTTTCGATACCGCCGGTTTCCAAAAAATAGGGGGTGCTGTAAATCCAGGCTTCGTTAATGCCGTAGAAGTCGTTCGTCTGGTTGGTTATAATGTAGTACTGGTCCAGGTAATGCTTGAGCTTTTCGTAATCAGCAAGGAAAAGGTAATTATACACCAGGCCGGCATATGAATTCCCGATTTCATATATATCCCCCATTTTTTTGAAGCGTCTTGCTGATTCCTCAAAACACTCGATGCTTGAACGATAGTCGCCTTTCCACTGGTGACAGTATCCAAGCCACTGGTATGACTGCGCGGCGCCCCACTGGTCCTGAAGCTTTTCCCTCATGGTCAGGGCGCTGGTAAGGTATTTCAACGCGAGATTGAAACGGGATATTGCCATGAGAATGCTGCCGAAGCCTCCGATGGCCATGCCCAGTTCGGGGGATTTCCCGATTTTGCTGATCGCAATGTTGAGCGCCCTCAGCGTGAACCTTGTAAACTTGAGGGTGTTGCTGTAGATATACGACCAGAGGACCGGCACTGCGAATTTTGCCTTGAGCTTGTTGTATTCAACAGATTTTTTCCGCCTGAAGCGGACAACAAGACGAGGGAAAAGAGAAAACAGTCCCAGCAACGCCAGCTCCTTGGCAAGGGTCGCAACGAGGATGATCTTATTGTCGGTTAACCGCTCTCCCAGCAGCTCGCCGGACCGCATGGCATAATCTTCGCATTTTTTCCAGTCCCCTTTTCGCAGATATGCAGCGCAGATATGGCTGTAAATATCGGCCTTTTCAATATCAGACTCCATGAGCGGCGCAATTTCGTGGAGGGTCTCGATCGCCTGATCATAGCTGCCGATAGTGAGGAAAACCCGGCTCATGTTAACCTGAATCCTGACCCACTGGGGGCTTGCCCGGTGACCCTCCTTCTCGAGCAGATCCAGGGCGGTTCTGAAATACTTGAGTGCTTCCTCGTTGGCGTATTTTCCCATCGCCATGATACCGGCCGGGAAAGCGAAAATAATCGCCCGGTCAGTGTCGCCCCCTTCAATAAAATGGTGGGCGAGTTCAAAAATTACGGGCCCGAGGTTGTCCCGGTTGCTTTCCTCTATGGCGTTTGCAATCTGAATGTGGAGCCCTTTCCTTTTTTCAACGTCGAGGTTGCCGTAAAACACTTCCTTGATTCTATCGTGGGCAAAGCCGATCTCTCCCCAGGACGGAAGGTCAACCAGGAGCTGGAGCTCGATCGCCTTGTCGATGATCAGCACGATTTTCGTGCGATCCAGGCCGCTCACCCTGAAAAGGATCTGCATGTTGAATTTTTCTCCCATCACGGAGGCGCATGAAAGGATGTCGATCTCGTTGCTGTTTAATTTAAGCATCCGTTTCAGGATGATGTCGACAATCGATGCTGAAATTTCAATAGCTTTGAGCTTTGACTCGTTGAAAGCCCACCGGTTGTTCTTAAGGGTTAACGCTCCCTCGTCGATCAGCTGTTTCAGCAGTTCGATAGCAAAGAAGGGATTCCCGCCGCTTTTCTGGAACAGGAAATCGGATACTGGAAGGATGTGGTCCTCCTGCTCCATGAGGAGGCCCGCGGCGAACTTGTTCATGGCCGTGGCGTCAAGTTTATCGAGATGGATCCTGGTATACTGCACTTCCTTGCTGGCGATATCCAGGTGAAAATTTTCAAGAACGTGGCTTTCCGTGACCTCGTCTTCGCGGTACAATCCTATGATAACCAGGGGGTGGTTGATTATTTCATTCAACAGCTCATGCATAAGATTGATGGTGCCTTCATCCGTCCACTGGAGGTTCTCCAGTACCAGCACGAGACCGCCGGCAATATCGCTCAGTTTAAGAATGAACTGGCTGATTATCATGAGAAAACGCTTGTATTCGCGAAGGGGCTCCAGGGCGACCAGGGGCGGGCAACGGCCGAGGAGCTCCTCCATTGCAGGATTCAGCTTGATGATGATCTCGCCGAGATTGCTGAATTCTTCCTGCAGGGCCTCGATGATGTCACGGCGCTCTTCCTCTGACAGATTGTGAAAATTAACCATGAATTCGTCGAGTGCCTCTTTAATGGGAGCGTTGGGAATCTTGTTACTCTGGATCGAGCAGGTGCCGCTCACCAGGATGAAGTCGTTGGCGAAGATGGTACTCTTAAATTCTTCTATCAGCCTCGACTTTCCCGAACCGCCTTCCCCGGTGATGAAATACACGCTTCCGGAACCGTTATCCAGGTCATTAACAATTTCATTGAGCTGTGACATTTCACGCTCTCTTCCTATCAGCCTGGTGCGGTAGCTAAGTTTGGTAAGACGGTCGTCAAGTCCGAGGATAAATTCCTTTTCTCCGGCAAGGTGCCGGTCGAGGTCCGAAATGAGGCCTCGGGCGCTTTGATATCGGTTCTCCGGTTCCTTGTCCAGGAGCTTCATGACGATCCGGTCAAGCGCCGGTGGCACCTCGGGATTGCATAAGCCGGGTGATTCAGGAATCCTGGCTATGTGCTGGTGGATAATTGAACAAATATCATTACCTTCGAAGGGAACCTGGCCGGTCAGGAGCTGGTAGAAAATAATACCCAGGGAATAGAGGTCGCTCCTTTCATCGATAGGCCGCTTTAATATGCCGCATTGCTCGGGAGAGAGGTACTGGAAGCTTTTTTTGATTTCCTCGAAGGGTATTGACTCATTGAATTCCCGGATGTGGGACAGGCCAAAGCCGGTAAGTTTTACCGTTTCATTGTCCACCAGCACGTTCGCAGGCTTGATGTCGCGGTGGATCATGCTGTTATCATGGAGACATTCAAGGGCACTGCAGATTTGCCTCACGCAATTGACGCTCTGGCTGATGGAAAAACTATTTATTTTCAGTGCTTCATGAAGACTTATGCAGGGAAAATATTCCATAACCACGTATAGTACTTCAATGAGCTCCCCTGTTTCGATAATGCTGGTTATGTTCCGGTGGACAATATCCGAAACGGCGTTCACTTCGATCCTGAAACGGATGAGGTCCTCAGCTCTTTTAGAGATGACATTGTTTTTCAGGAACCGTATTATGAGCGGCCTTTTTTGCGGTGTTGTTTCATAGGCAAGATGGAGATAGCTGACAGCGTCTTCCCAAATCTGCTTGTCCACCTGATATTTATTTTGAATAATTTTTCCGTTGATATCCATGCTGTGTCTATTGGTTGTTCAGATACAATCGATCATATATATTTGGCTTATAATAAACCGGCCAGTCAGTTTTTCAACATAAAAAAGTAATCGACTCTTAGTCATCAGGCACTATTAATTGTACAGATAATATAAAAAAAATGATATATCTATAAAATATTATATATTCCAGGATTGATTTCAGGACACAATGCATTCGGATGTATCAGAACCGCTGATTATTCATTGCCTGTTCACCAAGATCGTTATTTTTATTCTGAGGTTCTTGACGTTGAAAGATGTGAGCTTATCGGGCCTGATCCGGGTAAGGTCCACGTCGATATAGGTCGTGTCGTCGACATGGGGCGGTATCTGCACCTCCAGCTGGGATGTGGTATGAATCCGGCCTACACCGTTACATACATGGCATTTGGACACTGCCTTCGAGTGGCTCCCCATGCAGAGAGGGCAGGTCATCCGTGCCGGCAGTTCGATGTAGGCAATGGCGCCTTTGAGCGCCTCAATGGGCGTTATGAAGATTTCGATGTCCTGGCCGAAATTGTCCAGTATGTCCCTGCGCTTCATCCCTTTCGGCATCAGACGGGCCTTGAGCATATCTCCCAGGGTGGCTGAATACTTGATCCTTTTCTTAGAGATGATGGCGTAGCCGCGGTCATCCACTTTTCTGCTGTTGAAAAGGATGCGGTCATATTCCATGCGAAGATCCTCATCAATAAGAATACGGTATCCCCGGATAATAAGGTCAAGTTTATCCGTCAGGTTGTCAGATTTGACTGAAGCGGTATCCGGATGATAGCGCTTGATGAGCTCGCGGAATGCCGATCTGATCTCATCCGTCCCGGCGGTGCCGGTAAGGTTGAAGATTGTGTAAAAATCAATTATATTTCCGCTTTTGTCATAGCATGATGGCAGCATGACTTGTTCCTTTATCAGTAATAGTGGCACCGGATCAGGGGGGTGTCAAATATAAAAAACGGGCAGGGACCTGTATGCGTCCATGAATAATAAGGAAGAGGAGTGCGGCCCTTCAGCAGCACGCCCCGGTTATACCTGGTATATTGTTCATGGCAAGGCTGTAGGTCTTATAGCCGCCGGCGAGGTTGCTGACATTGGTAAATCCGCTCTGGAGCATCATCCTGGCTGCGACGTATCCGCGCAGGCCGACTGCACAGAAAATCACGATTTTTTTATTTTTCGGGATCTTGCCAAGGTGGCTGCGCAGTTCGTCCACGGGTATGTTGACTGCGTCCGGAATTGTTCCGTTCCTGAATTCAGACGCGGTCCGTACATCGATCAGCATTGTCGATGACTGGTCCAGACCGCTTAATTCATGCCACTGGATGGTTGGGGATTGTCCTTCCAGGATGTTTTCGCCAACAAAGCCGGCCATGTTGACCGGGTCTTTCGCCGAAGAGTACGGCGGGGCGTAGGCGTGGTCAAACTCGACGAGATCACGGACACTTCCACCGCGTCCTATGACGGATGAAAAAACGTCTATCCTTTTATCAACTCCGTCATATCCTGCGATCTGCGCTCCGAAAAGGATACCGCTTGACGGGGCAAAGAGTATTTTCACCGACATCTGCGTGGCGCCGGGATAATAGGTCGCGTGGGAGGCGCTGTGGGTTATTGATGCGAGGTAGGGAATACCGGCCGCCTTCAGCAGTTTTTCATTGGACCCAGTGGATGCCACTGTGAGGTCAAAGATTTTGGCAACTGCAGTGGCGATGCTGCCGCCATATGTCTTTTTGTTCCCGGATACGATATTGTCAGCGGCAATCCTTCCCTGCTTGTTGGCCGGTCCTGCCAAAAAGGTTATCGTTGCCTGCTTCGTGATCGGGTTGTTGAATTCAATGGCATCGCCCACAGCGTAGATGTCCGGATCCGAGGTCTGGAGGAATTCGTTCACTGCAATGCCGCCGCGGGGGCCGATGGCGATGCCGGCCTCCCTGGCAAGCTTTGTGTCGGGGCGGACTCCTATGGAGAGAATGACCATGCCGGCAGTTATTTCCCGTCCGCTTGAGAGGCGTGTTACGATAAAATTACCCGCTTTTTCGAATGTACTGACCCCATCCTTCAGGATAAGCTCAACGCGGTTAGATGTGAGCTGCTGGTGTACTTCCGCCGCGATCTCGCGGTCAAGGTTGGCCATGACCTGGTCAGCCATTTCAACAACGGTGACGCCGATGCCCAAGCCATGAAGGTTTTCAGCCATCTCAAGGCCGATGAAACCTCCACCAACTACAAGAACGTTTTTCGGCCTCGATTCATCGAGATGTTTTTTTATCCGGTCCGTGTCCGATACGTTGCGCAGGGTAAAGATGCCCTCCAAATCAATGCCGGAAATTGGGGGCTTCACCGGTTCCGCACCGGGCGAGAGAATGAGCTTGTCATATCTGTCATGTATAACATTGTCCGAAGAAAGTTCCTTTATCGTGATGGACTTTTCGGTTATATCGATTGCGGTGACCTCGGCGTCGACGCGGACATCAATGTTGAATCGATTTTTGAAGCCTGCCGGCGTCTGCACGAAAAGCCTGTTCCGGTCCGGGATGACACTGCCAAGGTAATAAGGCAGTCCGCAGTTCGCGTATGAAACATGGCCGCCGCGTTCGTAAATGGTAATTTCGGCTTTTTCATCAAGACGCCGGAGACGTGCTGCGGCGGTCGCTCCGCCTGCAACGCCGCCGATGATAAGGTATCGTGACATTATCTAACCCCGTATACTATAATCAGTTTTTAAGAATAGCTTTTATTTAAAATGAATCATGTCAACAATAAATCAAAAATCTAAACGGCACTTGACATCTTGTTCACCTGGTGGTATTGTTTAATACATTAGGGAGGATGCCATGCAGCATGAAATAACAACATCATTTGATCTTCTTGATGAGAACGGGTTTCTTACGGAAGAAGGATGGGCTCGCAGGCCTTTCTGGAAATACGACAGGAACAAGATAGTTGCCCCGTGGCACCGCGTAAAGGAATGGGATTACTATGCTGTTCTTTCCCATGACAAACGTTATGCTATAACCTGTACCATTGCCGACTTGAGCTATGCGGCACTCTGCGCCGTCTGCTGGCTTGATTTTAACAACGGCACCTGCGTTCAGATGGATTCCATGGCCCTGATGACGCGAGGCAGGCTGGGGTTCCCTCCTTCTTCGGTTTCAGGGGATATTGTTTATAAAGATAAAAAAATCAGCATGGCCTTCAGGGTGAAGGATTCCCGGCGTGTAATCACGGTTAGCGCACCTTCGTTTGAATTGCCGGACGGTACACTGGGCCTGCAGGCTGAAATCGAGCTTGCACAGGATCCGGAGATGGACACCATGGCCATTGCCACATCATGGAAAGAGAATCGCCGTGCTTTTTATTACAACCAGAAAGTGAATTGCATGCCGGCGAAGGGCGCCGCATCGATTGGCGGCACAACCTATGATTTTTCACCGCGTACAGATTTCGGGTGCCTTGACTGGGGAAGGGGCTACTGGACCTACCGGAATCGTTGGTACTGGGGTTCGGCATCGGGTCTCCTCAAGGGCGTTCCCTTCGGATGGAATATCGGGTACGGATTCAGCGACAGAACCCCCGCTTCTGAGAATATGCTCTTCTATGGGGGAAAGGCCCACAAACTGCAAAATGTTGTTTTTCATATCGATTCGAAGGACTACATGAAGCCATGGAAGTTCTTGAGCAATGACGGCCGATTTGAGCTGGACTTCAAGCCTCTTATAGACCGGTCCAGCTCTTTGAATCTTTTTGTAATGAAATCGATACAGCACCAGGTCTTTGGCATATTCAATGGCCGGGTAATTCTCGATGACGGAACGCGGCTCAATGTCGAGAATTTTCTTGGCTTTGCCGAGGATGTGCTGAACTGGTGGTAGCTGTTACGAAATAAAAAAATCACCGATGATTTTTGCAACCTCGGCAGGCAGCTCCTGGGGTATCAGGTGCCCGGCGCCAGGTATGAGCCGGTAATGTCCCTGCGGAATAGCGGCTGCGATAGTGGGCAGGTCTATGAAACTTCGATTTTCGCTTGTTTCTCCCTCAACCACGAGGACCGGGCAACGCATATTCGGTAACACGGGCCACGGGTCGAAATGCAAACCTCCCATGAAAAGAGATGCTTCATGACGCGGGTTGCACATCAGCGATAATCCGCCGCCGTCACCGGTAATAATACCGTAGCGGATATACAGGTCCATCATTTCCTCGTCCCACTTTTCAAACATCTTTTTCGACCGCAGGTAGCTCCGGAGCTCATCTTCGGTATCCCACGAATTTCGCCGTTTTATGGAGCGCGAAGCCAGCGGGTGTTTATCTACGGTAAGTCCCATGCCGTAAATTGACTGGGGAAGAAAGATCGGTTCGATGAGAACGATTTTTTCGGCCGGGAGACTCTCGGCAGCGTGGGCGATGGTAATTACCGTAGCTCCCATGCTGTGCCCGACGAGGTACGGTTTTCGAAGAGACAGCTTGTCGCAGATTTCCACTAGGTCCTTTGCCAGCACAGCCCAGCTCAGGCCGCCTTCTTCGGGCTCACTCGCACGATGATCACAGAAATACGGGGCGATGATGCGGTATGTAGACGAAAGTGTCCGAGCTATGGGGTGCCAGAGCCAGGGCAAAAGGCCGGTGGCATGGAGAAGGATAAGAGGAGGCCCGTCTCCCGGGTAGTGTAGATACTGGACCTCGGAATCACTAATTGATAGTTTAAGGATTTCCGGACGTATTTGCTTCATGTCATGATTTATTGCGAAGATCGCCTGTCAGGGCCCTCGTACTGTTTATTCTGAAATGGACCAGGAAGCGGTCTCTTTCATCGTCATCTTCACCGATCTTTTTCTTTCTTCGCATTTCTTTAATAAGGGGACTGTTTTTTTCTTCACTGATTTTTTCGATGTACAGCCTTGTTCCTTTGTATCCGGGGCCGTCTTCCTTGAAAAGATATGCGGCTTTCGGATTCGACTGGAGATTCCCGTGGCTTATGCTGTCTGCCATGATAAAGGCTATTGTATGGCTGTCGATGACATGGGGCCGCGAATACACGGCAAGGTCCACATTCCCTTCTGAATCGGATGTGGCTAGAATTCCGATTCCCAGGGCATTTTTAAAATATTCTTTTATATCCATGGTTCAATCCTTATTATTAATGAATTCAATGCAATAATAAATTAATTTGTCAAGATTATTTAATGTGCAGAGAATCTGGTCCTCCCGGGAATGTAATGGCATGATATCGGGTGATGGCCACTTTTTTAAAAAGATAATTTTTTTATTGCTGAAAGAATGATCTGATGGTATTATGCATACATATATGAAACATTGATGATTTAATCAATGGTCAGGATTAGGGGGGCATATGAAAGAGATTTTTTCGATCGACAACGCGGTTTCATATCAGGAAAGCAACTGGAAACATAGGAAGAAAACCGTCGATATGACAGGGAAGAACGCCTTGCCCTTCCTGACGATATCGCGCGAATATGGATGTCTTGGATACAGCGTCGGCGAAACCATCGCTGATCTGTTCAACAAAGAATACCACAAAGAGCCCAGGTGGACCGTGTTTGACCGGGGCATCATTGATCATCTCATGAAGGACATGGACATTTCGTATGAACTGGCAGAGACCCTCACCGACAAGGCCCGGAATTCCATGGATTATTTCTTCAAGACAAGTTTTTCAAAATATCCACCGGAAGCGATGGTCTACCGGAAGCTTGTTGAAACGATACGGATTCTGGCTGCCAACGGCCATGCGATAATAATCGGGCGAGTCGGCAATGTAATTACGCGCGATTTACCCCAGGGATACCATGTGAGACTCTTTGCTTCAACTGATAAAAAAGTTGATAACATAAGCAGGCAATTTAAAGTAAAAACGAACGAGGCAAAGGATATACTTGCTAAAAAGGGTGAAGTCAGGGAACAGTTTTTGCTCAAGCACCTCACGGTGGACATGAACGATCCTGCAATATACAACATGATGATAAACACGACCTACCTCTCAATAGAGGAGACGGCCCGTTTTATCATAAAGGGGATGGTATTATCTGGAATTATCAAACTATAACGCAGATGTTGCAGACTTGCATTCTCCGGCTATAGAGAATCAGTTTGTTGTGGAATGACTAAATGCTAATGAAATCATTCAGTTCCAGATACAGTCGTAGAGCCGCCATCCGTATTATTAAAATCCTGATAGTAACAGATGATTGATATATGTATAACTATAATCATATACTGATAGTTTTAATTGTTTCACTGGCAACTTTGCTTATGCCGCTGCCCGGCTTATCTGAAAAGGCGGAATGCATCAGGAAAACTGCAGTGGTGGGTGCTTCAAGCAGGAGCTACATGGTGTACCGCCCGGTAATCAATACCGGTGAAAAGCCGGTACCCCTTGTTATTGTCCTGCATGGGATGAATGGCAGCGGTCTGGTCATGAGCCTTTTTTCAGGGTTTAATGATCTCGCAGAGAAAAACAATTTTATCGTGCTTTATCCGGATTCCTATGGACCGTTATGGAATGACGGTCGCGTTGACATGGATTCTATTTCATTCAGGACCGGCGTGGATGACGTGCAGTTCATCCTGCAGCTGGTCGACTCTATGGTCTCTGCCTCCGTGGTCGATCCCAAACGTGTGTATGTGGCTGGTTTTTCAAACGGGGGCATGATGGCTTTGCGGATCGGAATTACGGCACCAGAACGGATCGCCGCTGTAGCGTGCGTTTCGGGGCTGATGCCCAAGCAGCTTTCGAAGATACGGCCGGGGAAACCGGTTCCGTTTCTCATGATTCACGGAACTGATGACACGACAGTACCATGGGGGGGCGGTGTGCTGATGAGGGCAAAGAAACAGAGAGGTGAAGTTCTGTCGGTTCTTGATACGGTATCATACTGGGTCAGGAATAACGGATGTACCGCGCAGGTTGGCGTCAGGATCCTTCCAAACAAGGACACCAGGGACGGCACGGTGGGGTTCCTCGTAAACTACGGGTGTCCCGATCCAGACAACGAGGTACTGCTCGTATCCATACAGGGGGGGGGGCATACGTGGCCGGGCGCAGAAAAACACTTGCCGGAAATGGACGGTGGCAAAATAAGCCGTGACTTTAATGCGGCACAATTCATCTGGGATTTTTTTTCACGTCATAAACGTCCCTGACAGACGCTACCTGCAGTCTGCCTCAAGCATTCCCTGGCCGCGGAACCAGTCCAGTGTGTCTTTAATTGTTTCTTCGATCGGCCGGGGCCGATAGCCCAGTTCCCTCGTGGCCTTATCGTGAGATATTTGCCGGTGGCTCTGAAGAGTCTTGATGGCGATGGGAGTGAATTTCGGAGTTACATTTCGCATTCTGGCATAGGCCAGCACGCAGTAGGACGGCAGGCTGCACAGCCAGACAGGCGTAGCGAAACGGGGTGTTTTTCTGCAATAGATATCGGATATAATCCTGGAAATATCGCAGACATGATGCCATGTGCCGCTCGCCAGGTACGTTTCACCGGCCCTTCCTTTTTTCTCGGCGGCAAGGGCGCAGGCTATGACATCTCTGGAGTCCACCCAGTTGTAGCCTCCGTCAATAAGAGCGGGATACCGGCAGTGATATATATCAAGCAGTGCTTCTCCCATTCGTGAAGGTTTGAAATCATAAGGGCCGATTACGGCGGTCGGATTGATCACAACAGTGTGTAATCCTCTATCGGCCGCCTTGAGCACTTCAAGCTGGCCCATGGCCTTGGAACGGTCATAGGGGATGGCATTTTTGTCAAGGGCAAGTTTTCTATTTTCGTCGATTACCTCATCGATGGGGTCGGAGGAGTAGGCATGGATCGAACTGAAATGGATCAGCCGTTTGACCTTGTTGCGGAGGCATGCTTCGATGACGTTACGGGTCCCTTCGATATTTATCTTTTCAACGATGCCGCCTTCGGACCCGACTATGGATATTTTCGCCGCGGCGTGGAAAACAGTGTCGACTCCCTCGCACAATTTCATAAGTGAATCAGAATCGAGCACGTCGCCTTCGGTAGTTTCCACATCCAGGCCCTGTATCCCGCGCAGATCTTTCCGCACCAGGGCCCGTGCCGATCGGCCCTCATCCAGAACCGCGCGAACCAGTCCAGCTCCCACATGCCCTGTTGAACCCGTAATTGCCACATCCATGGTAATACTCCAAATGATCGATGCATGCCGTTACAATAATAAAACATCATTACAACAGTAGTGCAACAATTCTGTTTATATTTTAAATTAAATTTATTTTTGGGTAACTATTATAATACAGTTCAATAAATCAAGTGAAAAATATATAATTGAATTGCAGAGACATGAGGTTCATTCAGTTTTAATGACCGATAGTATTTCAGATATCTTATTTGAATTACTCGTAAGTTTTTCAATTATGCGCACGAACTGGTTCATGCTTTGTGCTGTTTTTTGAATAGCGTCGTTCATCTGGTCTATGGCCCCCAGGACCTCCTTGGCTGTGTGGAGCTGTTCGTCGGAGGCCACCGCGTTTTCATTGGAAAGCTCGGTGAGGGCGCTGACTTCAGTGAAAACATTTTGCGCTGTTTCCATGAATGATTTTGAATTGTAGGCGATACTGACAATGATGTCCGAAGTGTTGCGGACGGAAGAAGTCATTTTTTTTATTGATTCCGATATGTTGGCTATGAACGATATGCCTTCCTGGACACGGCGGTTGCTTTCCTGTACGAGTCGCTCAATTTCCTTAGCCTCGGAGCTTGTCTTGTCGGCAAGCTTCCCGACCTCGTCGGCAACAACAGCGAAGCCCTTTCCGGCATCGCCGGCGCGGGCTGCTTCTATAGAAGCGTTAAGGCTCAATAAATTGATCTGGTCGGATATGTCCTGAATTACCGAAAGGGTTTCCGCCACCTTGTTCGAGCTCTCCCCGATGGCCTTGATGCCATCAACGGTAGTCCCCAGTTTTGCTTCAATTTCCGTCACGCTGGTATAGGACGCCTCGGCGATTTCTTCAGCCTTGGTGGTCTTGAGGGCAATCTGTTCCATGGACTCGTTGAATTGACGGATCACATCAAAGACACTTTGCGTTTTCTCATATTGTTTTTTAATGTTTTCAGCTATAAGCTCGATGGAAGACGTTATTTCTTCGACCGACGCCGAGAATTCTTCTATGGTGCTTGCCTGGAGGCGCGAGTCGTCCGAGATAACCTGTGTGGTCGCGGATACTGTGCCGGCCATTTCGTTAAGGTCCACCGCTGCGCCCTTCAGGTTAACAGATATGCCTCTGAATATATAGGCAACGTTTTCCACGGCCTTGACCATGTCGCTGATTTCATCGCCTATTTCATAGCTGCTTGAGATCCTTGTCGAGATCAATTCACCCTGGGAAAGCTTAATAAGAAATAATGATACTTCATCAAGGGTTATGAATTTCCTCGTGGCCGTAAACAGGGAATACAAGGTAATCCCGATGACGAAGACGATGCCGATAAGTACGATGAAGAGTGCGAATCTGTTGGTGGGTTGGTAGAAAGATCGTGATACTGCACCGGTGAGGAGAAACAAATCAATGCCAGGTACGGGTGAATAAAATGAATAATATATCTGACGTTCGTAAAAAATTTCGCAGACACCTTCTTTTCCGGCCAACAATTTATTCATATTCTCAGTGAAAAAATCCGTTTTTTTCCAGTCTTTTTCCATGTCAGTGAGAACATTTTTACCAAGTGCCGTTTTGAAGCTTGAGTCGATAATGGTGCCGGCGTTATTTGTTAAAAAGTAGAAATCCTTATTGATTAAATTCTCATTTTTAATTTTGTCGATGAAAAATTCAGTTTTATCGATGTCGGGATTGACAAGAAATTCCTGCTGCAGGTTCTGAATTTTTAATTTATAGGCCAACAGCATATTGTTCTGGTTTGCCGGTTGATAAAGTCCCAGGGCCGTCTTGTACGCATAAAGGGAAAGGATAATGAGTAGGATCAGGAGCATATTCATGATTGGTAAAACGATTTTATGCTTAAGCTTGATTCTTTTATACTGAATCTTGTAACTGAAAAGAACCCTTACAATTATTGGATAGAGATATATATAATAGAGATTTCCCGTGATGATGGCAATACCCACCAAGCAGAAATTTCCCACGGCAATATTGCCCATTGAAGCAGGCTGACCATTGATTATTTGGACGAGGACATAAAATGCCGGAGCAAGTCCATAGATAGCCAGCGCCATGATGTAGAGCTTTATTGTATACTTCTGAAGCTTCATGGTGGTTGCTTCATCGATAACGGCGTCCTCTTCTTTTGGAAAAAAAGCGGACTTGAAGCGAAGTGCCAATCCCAGGTTTGTGACGATTGTCACGAAAGATATGACGATAAACATGGCTATGGCGGTTAGTAAAACTGTTTTAACTTTAGCCCTTTCAGCAAGGATTATGGTGATGGCAATCGCCGCGGATTCGCAAATGAGGGTAATAATCAGGTGCGTTATTATTAGTCTCGAAAAGGCTTTTTTTCTATCAAGCATAATATTTCCAATTTTATCATTATTCTTTCAGACTTTTTTATATTTATATATTCTTTTCTTGTCATGTCAAGTATAAACAGCAGTAAGAAAAAAAATTAATTGGATGTCCAACCAATTTGCGTAGTCTTAATTATATAGGAGAAAATACGTTATAATTGGACAAAAATACATAAAGCCGTATTATGAGTTGCCTTCATTACCAGACGATACCGGGACCGGCAATTCTTTTCTGCTGTAGATAATTTTCCCTTCTTTAAATACCAGATCCGGTGTCCGATAAGCCGTCACGTCCTCAAGGGGATTTATTGGTAGAAGTACAATATCCGCAATTTTGCCTTTATCAAGGGTCCCAATCCTGTCCTGGAGCCCGAGGATTTTCGCGCCGTTAACGGTGGCAATCCTGAGTATTTCATCGTTCGTGAATCCGGCGCGCGCAAGGAACTCAAGCTCCCGATACAATCCGCCGAAATATGCAAGGGGCATCCCCGCGTCTATACCGCATCCGATGGTAATGCCGGCGCTCCGCATCTTCATAAGGTTGCGCGTTCCATAATGTATCATACCGAAATAAACTTCAGGGTTTACGAGAAACTTCTTTTTTTTCCATAAGTTATCCATGCCGATTCGCTTGTAATCTTTAAGGGCTTCCAGGTTTTTCCTGTGGATGACCGGATCGGAATGATGATACGCTTCGTTGTTCATGTAGTCGCGACGAATTTTTATTTCATTCATGATGAAATCAGTTTTAAAGGGCGACGGTATCTCGTCATAGGCCTCTTCCATCAAATAGGCGCAACCGATGGTTATAGTGGGGACAATGGCGATGCCTTTTTTCGCCATCAATTCAATGTCACGATCCTCGAGATACGCATCAGATACGATGTGCTCGATTGAATGTACCGGATACTGCATGGCCCTGTCAAAACCGAATTTTCTATGGATATGACATGAAACCGGCAGTTCTTTTTCCCGTGCATAGTTGAATATGTAAGACAGCATATCATCGGTATAAACAGGTATTTGACCTGGTTTGCAGAATACTGATTTGTTGTCCATTGTGAGTTTGATGAAGGATGCGCCCTTGGTTATTTGTGGTAATGCTTTTTTCAATGCTTTGAAATCCTTGAAGTTGGTCATCACCATGCCGGTAAAGAGGGTCACCAGGTCGGCGAGGGGGTGCGCATCAGTGGGTGGTATATCCGGATGACCACCCTTAATGTTCAGCAGGGAGTTGCAGTATACGACACGAGGGCCTATGAGTTTGCCGCTGTTAATGTCTTTGATGATGCTGTGCAGAGTGATATTGAAGGAGCCCATGTCCCGGTATGTGGTCACGCCGTATTCTGCAGCAATGGAAAACTGTCGTTTCTGGAGCGCCATGTGGCGCGATATGTCGACGGTATCCAGGGAAAAGGCTGAGGTGATGGTCGGATGGCAGTGTGCATCAATAAGTCCTGGTATGGCATAGGTCCCGCCGGCGTCAACAAGGACGGCATTCGACGGTAAAATAGTGTGCGTGTCAATCGATTGAATAATACCGCTTCGGATATGTATTGTGGAGCCGGATTTTATTTTACCATTCTTAACATCTATAACATTACAGTTTTTGATGATTACATCGCGTGAGTAATCAATAGATGGGACATTGGGTATTTTAGCTGATGAACAACCCTGGAGGTTCGGCATGGCAAGCAATGCCGCAGCAGTGCCGGAAAGTTTAATAAAATCTCTACGGGTTATACTTTGCTTCGAAGAATTTTCTATTATCATAATCTAGAACCTCCAAATAATGCAATGATTTAAGAATTGTGAATTATTAATTTAAAAAGAAACATCCAATTTTGTCAATAAATTAACAAATGTTAACTTTATAACTTGTGATTGATATGGGAGATAATGAATTCGATTAAGTATATCGATCGTGATTAAATGCATTATTTTTGCCATTGGATATCAGCTTTAGCTATTACAATAAATAGTGATAAGTGTTTTTATCAAGTTGTATAAATTCCTGGAGGAGTTCCCCACAAAAAAACCTCCAGTTACTTGATTATAATGTGGAGTTATAGTAACGCATAATTTTCGGACCATGCAAAAAAATACTTGCAAATCATGCCATCAAAAAATCTAACATAATCTGAATTATATTAATGGAGGCAACGTCATCAGCGTTCTTGATGCAATTGGTAACACCCCGCTTGTTGAAATCAGCAGAATGTGGGACCTGCAAGAGTCCGGTGTGAGGATTCTTGCGAAGCTCGAAGGCTCAAATCCCGGCGGTTCTGTAAAAGACCGTCCCGCGTACTACATGATAAAAAAGGCAATCGAATCAGGAGAGCTCACCAAAGACAAGGTCATTCTCGAGCCGACGTCAGGGAACACCGGCATCGGCATGGCCATGATCGCTTCGGCCATGGGGTATCGGATCAAGCTGACCATGCCCGCCTGCGTGAGCGAAGAACGACGCTCGATACTCATCGCCATGGGGGCTGAGTTAGAATTGACGCCGGGCTGCGACAAGACCGACGGGGCCATTACCAGGGCATATCATATAATCGATCACTTCCATGAGCAATACTTCATGCCGAATCAGTTCGGCAATCCCGCAAACTGGCTGGCTCATTACGAGACGACAGCTCCGGAGATCATCAGGGACACGAAAGGCGAGGTGGACGCCTTTGTCGCAGGGATGGGGACCACGGGCACACTCATGGGCTGCTCCCGGTATTTCAGGGAGCACAATCCTCGAACCAGGGTTGTGGGAGTTGAGCCGACTCTCAACCACCGCATTCAGGGCCTCAAGAACATGAATGAATCTATTGTGCCGGCCATATACGATCCCGCATTAATTGACCTGAAGCTTCAGTGCACGGATGATGACGCCTTTGACACAACACGAAACCTGGCTCTTATGGAAGGACTTTTCTGCGGCATGTCCAGCGGCGCAGCCATGTGGGGTGCCATGACCGTGGCAAAAGATCTTTCACGCGGCTCCACCGTTGTTGTTATTTTTCCAGACCGCGGAGACCGGTACCTTTCAACCGAGGTATTCAGATCTGTATGCGCCATTTGCCCGCCTTGATGCAATCATTGCATTAACAAATCTGCATTACAATATCTCATCTATTCCTGAACTGCTTGACATAAATGGCAGTTAGTATGATTTATAATTAATACCATGCATACCGGAGGCTAATATGAAATGTGGCATAGGCTCATACAATGACCGGTTGACAGATGATTTCATAAACGTAATTGTTAGCGATCTTTGCAGACCCGAGTCCTACGCGTCGGTATATCACCGGACCTATCATGATTTTCCAATGCCGTCAGTGGAAAGCCTGAGGGAATTCGTTCACCTTGTCAAGTCGATTCTTTTCCCCGGTTATTTCGTTAATTCCGACGTAAAGCCTGAAACCATGAAATACTATATCGGCTCATCGTTAGATCTGGCATACCGGAACATTGCAGAGCAGGTAAAACGAGGTTATTGCTTTTCCTGCGCTGAAGCAGGCGAGACTGACCATGAATGTGAGGATTGTGATCGCAAATCAAAAGATGTTTCTAAAAAGTTTATGACAGCGCTGCCGCGATTGAGGCACCTGTTAACCCTGGATGCCCTTGCTGCATACCGGGGCGATCCCGCTGCCAAGGGGGTCGGGGAGACGATATTCTGCTATCCCAGCCTGTCTGCCCTGGCGAACCACCGCATCGCCCATGAGCTGTACTGTCTTGACGTGCCCCTGATTCCAAGAATAATATCCGAAATGGCACATTCCGAGACGGGTATTGATATACACCCCGGTGCAAAAATAGGTGAATCATTTTTCATCGATCATGGAACCGGGACCGTTATAGGCGAAACGGCGGTCATCGGCAGGAATGTCCGGATATATCAGGGCGTCACCCTGGGGGCTAAAAGCTTTCCACTGGACGCATCGGGCAGCCCCATCAAGGGCATCCCACGCCACCCGATCGTTGAAGATGATGTTATCATATACTCGGGAGCAACCATACTGGGCCGGGTGACCATCGGCAGGGGAGCGGAGATCGGAGGCAATGTCTGGCTTACCAGGGATATGGCTCCTGGTTCGCATGTCATGCAGGGGAAAGCCGAAGAAAACCTGTACGGTGACGGCCTGGGCATTTAAACTGCTTTTCTTTTCATCAGTTTCTGCGCGGCCGCGTTTACAGGGTCCCATACTGGTGAAAAAGGCGGCGCATAGCCGAGGTCGAGGTAGGCAACATCCTCTATTTTCATTTTAGCGGTAACGGCTGCGGCAATCACGTTTGTTCTCAGGGCGGCCCCGTCAGTGCCGGCCACCTCACCGCCGATCAACACACCCGTTTCTTTGTTAATAGTAAGAGTGATGAACAGTTCCTGCGATGAGGGATAATAGCCAGCCCGCGATCTCCATAGCACGGAAGCTGATTCAGTCCTGATATCCTCACGATCTGCATCTGCTTCATTCATCCCTGTTTTGCCTACTTCAAGATCAAAAACCTTAACAAGCTGAGAGCCTACGGAGCCCCTGAATATTTCATCGTCAACACCGGCGGCCTGGAGTCCGGCAACGCGTCCCTGCTTGTTGGCCGTGGTTCCCAGCGGTATATATATATCTTTCCCGGTAATGAGGCTTTTCACCGTGGCGCAATCGCCGGCGGCAAAAACCCAGGGGATGTTTGTCCTTGATTTTTCATCAACTATGATCGCACCGCGATCACTAATCAGGAGGCCTGATCCTTTTAGGAAATCCGTGTTGGGTACTATTCCCACAGAGACAAGGAGAAAATCAGCCTTATAAATTTCCTTATCAGTTAGAATCGACAGCCCGTTATCGTCACCTTCGATCCTGTTGATGGATGTTGAAGTCTGCAGATTTACATTATTGTCAACCAATGATCGCGTGATGATCTTCCGAATCTCCGGTGACATTGACATTGCCACGGATTCGAATTTTTCGAGAATCGTAACGTCTATTGATTTTTTTCTCAGGGCCTCTGCCATTTCCAGGCCGATAAATCCCCCGCCGATGATTATTCCGGAACGCGGGTTTCTCTGGGATAGGAATTCTTTTATCTGGATACCCTGGCCCAGGGTCCGGAGGTAAAATATATCCGGGCTTTCAATGCCGGTAATAGGAGGCGCAAGGGGCTTTGCTCCGGTGGCAATTATCAATGTTTTGTAAGATAATCTGAAATCTTCTGCAGATGAACGTGCAGTGAGCGTTTTATCGGAAAAATCAACAGCAAGGACTTCTGTATTCATCAGAATTTCAATTTTTCTTTTTGTTATGTATTCTTTAATGTCAATGGCTACAAGTTCTTCATAATTTTTTACTTCATCGGCTATAAAATAGGGCATGCCGCATGCTGCATAAGAGACATGAGGTCCTTTTTCTAAAACAATAATTGATATTTCGCTGTTAATTCTTCTCGCCTGAGATGCGGCGCTCATCCCGGCCGCATCCCCGCCAATAACTACAATATCATATTTTTTCATAATAACTCCATATAGATAGTTGCTGTTTAACTCAATGCATTATTATGCATCATTTTATCAGCCATCTGCAGCCTGGTAAAACAATCAAAAATGTATTATTTGCCACCAAAACAATGCAGTCAGCTAGATTAATATTAATAAACATATAAATTGGAATAAAGTCAACAGAGTATATAAAGATAAATCTAAAATACTGTAATAATATGTTGACGAATATTAAGAATATTAGTATCTTCTAATTAATAACTTCTTAAATGGAGGATCATTTGAATATTAAAATAACTGAAAGCGCCCGAGAGAAACTGCACAAGGCACTTGCAGAATCGGAATTTCATAAACCAGCATTACGGGTAGTTTTTTCAGGTTACGGTTGAGGAGGGCCCCGTTTGGGGCTGGCTCTGGATGAGCTCGATACTAACAGCGATCAGGTCATTGAAAGCAATGATTTTAAAATTCTGGTGGATGAAAGAGTATCAGGTTTTCTTGAAACTATTCCTGCTCTGACTGTCAATTACATTGAAACAAGGAATGGAGCTGGATTTGTATTTGAAGGACTGAAATCATGCTGATAGTTGTTTCTTCATAACCTCCTGATTTACTAAAAAGGCGGCATCATTTGATACCGCCTTTTCTTTACCTCTTGATGTATTAAATTGTTAAAAATTATCGTCAAGGACTTCAAAGTATGCAGGAGGGTGAAGGCATGCCGGACATGCATCAGGTGCGCTCTCACCTTCATGAATGTATCCGCAGTTGCGGCATTTCCATTTAGTTTTTTGCTTTTTCTTGAATACGGTGCCGTCCTTGATGTTTTTCGCGAGGGTCAGATACCGCTCCTCGTGATGTTTTTCCACTTCGGAGATTCTCCGCCAAACAACGGCGATTTCCTTGAATCCTTCCTGTTCGGCAATGTCGGCAAAAGCAGGATAGAGTTTGGTGTGCTCCTCGTTCTCGCCTTCGGCGGCGGCTATCAGATTTTCAACGGTTGAGCCAATAACGCCTGCGGGGTACGACGCCGTTATTTCAACCATGCCGCCTTCGAGGAATTTGAAAAACCGCTTTGCGTGCTCTTTTTCATTATCTGCGGTCTCGAGAAAAATCGCTGATATCTGCTCGTATCCTTCTTTTTTTGCCTGAGAGGCGAAGAAGGTGTATCTGTTCCGGGCCTGCGATTCTCCGGCGAAAGAAGCCAGAAGGTTCTTTTCTGTTTTCGTTCCTTTTAAACTTTTCATTCTTCTCTCCTTTCTGTTAGTAGAAGGGCAGTGATGCCCTTATTCTGGTGTATGTTCAGCATATGATATATTTTGAACACGGTAATAACAAAAACAAGTTATTTGATCATATTCATTTGGAGGACTGCCGCGATAGTTATGCACCCTGACCGGCAAGTCCCGTATACAGCAGCAGGTTCAGAACACGCTGCATGAGTTCGCGATCTTTCATCAACAATCCGTTGCCATCACTGCCGATGAGTTTGAGTTCGTCCAGAATTTCGAGGGCCGACGCCTCTTCCTCAACCTGCTCGGCCACGAACCACTGGAGCATATTGTTAGTCGCGTGGTCTTTTTCTGCTATAGCCAGGTTGACGAGGTCATTTATGAGACCCGTAACCTTTTGCTCATGCTTGTAGACTTCCTCGAATACATTCTCTGGTGACTTCCATTCCATCGGAGGACCCTCGATAGCTTTGAGCATGACCCTTCCGCCTCTGTCGAAAAGATATCTGTAAAATTTTCTCGAATGGGCGAATTCCTCGGCCGCCTGTACCTCCATCCAGTGTGCGAAGCCTTTCAGGCCTTTATTTTGGAAATAGGCAGACATGGAAAGATACAGGTACGCAGAATACTGTTCGGCGTTGACCTGACTGTTAATCGCTTCTTCTACTTTTTTGCTTATCATGTGATGACTCCCGTGCCTCTTATTTTTTCCATAGGCCGTGAATATTACAATACTCCCGGACCGTTGATTTTTCATCAACACAGCAGAATTCAGCTTCAGGGGCCTGGCCTGGTTTCAGGAATTTCCTGTCAGCGGTGCCATCGGCCGCGATCACCTGTATCCACTCAATGTAATGCTTCTCTTCCATCGGATGGGCAACTTCGCCTATCATCGCTTTTATCCCATGCTCTGACTTGCTGATGGCTGGAACATGTTTTTCTTTTGCTGCGTCAGTGGTGTTTTCAGTAATCAGATTCATGTCTTGACCACAGCAAACTAGTGTACCTACGCCTTCGTGGATTAATTCTACCATATTACCGCAAACCTGGCATTTGTAAACTTCCAATTTCTTTGTCATGATAAACCTCCATAATATATACTTGTATTGAATGAACTACCTTAAGATGCCACCTGGTTTTAGAGTTTAACTTTTCCCATGAAAACACGGTATGCGTATATTGTATATCCCACAACGAGGGGCATCCCGATAAGGGCAATAATTAGCATAACCGTGAGCGTAAGCTGGGTGGACGAGGTGTTGTAAATACTCAAATTAAGTTCACTACCGTTCGTCGCACGGACCAGATTCGGGAATTGCAAGGATCCGGCAATGCCCCACAGACCTATGAATGACAGAGATGACATGAAAAAAGGAATGAGACCGTTCTTTTTATCAATTCTGAGTGCTGTAATGACAAGGGCAACCAGGACAACTATTGTACTGGCCCAGGCTGAAATGTTGCTGAGACTGCCTGGGATGACAATGCCTGAAATAATTGTTGATAGAATCAGTAGTAGCGCGTAAATAATCACGATTATTTTACCTGCCGCTACAGTGCGGTCATGGAGCTCACCTTCAGTCTTAAGAGCACCATAGGTACAACCCTGGAGAAGTATGGCGGATAAACCGAGTAGACCCGTGGCAAGTGGGAAAGGACGGAGCAGTGTGAAGAAATTTCCGGTAAATTCCATTTTATCATTCAGGGGAATGCCCTGTATCACGTTTCCCAGGGCTACGCCAAAGAGAAAAGACGGCAGGGCGCTGCCGATGATAAATGACCATTTCCAGAAAGAGCGCCGCTGTTCATCCAGCGACCAGAATTCCAGAGAAACGGCCCTGAAAATGAGTGCGAATAAAACAAGCATTAGGGCGAGGTAGAAGCCGCTGAATACCGTGGCATATACATGAGGAAAAGCGGCAAAAAGGGCGCCGCCGGCAGTAAGAAGCCATACTTCATTACCGTCCCATACCGGCCCGATGGCTGAAAATAACGCTATGATATCTTTTTTTTCTTTAGCCAGAAAGGGCAGCAATATACCGATGCCCAGATCAAAACCGTCCAGTACTGAATAACCGATAAAGAGGGCACCGATTAACAAAAACCAGATTATCTGAAGTATTTGCAAGGTTTCCATGTTATTCCCCCACGTATCCCAGGGTGATTTTTTCCGGCCCTTTGCGAATGATACTGAATAAAATCTTTAAGAAAACGGCAAACAACAGGCAATATATGACGCTGAATGCAATGATTGAAAGAAGAATCTGCCATGCCGGCACTACAACAGATGCCGCTTCGGAGGTTCTAAGCACTTTGTACACTGCCCACGGCTGTCTTCCGAATTCAGCTGCCATCCATCCCAGCTCATTAGCAATGAAGGGAAGCGGTATGGCTAAAACCAGAATCCAGAGGAACCACCTGGTTTCGAATAATTTTTTTCTTAACATGAGGAAAGCAGAAACAACCGCCAGAAGGGCAAATAATGATCCAAGACCGATCATGCCGTGATAAGTAAGGTATGACAGTACTATTGATGGCAGATCGTCTTCCGGGAATTCGTCGAGACCCTGGACCCTGGCTTCCGGATCGAAGTAAATGGCGATGCTCAAAAGTTTCGGGACAGCAATCTCGAGATGGGTTTTTTTCTGATCCGGATCCGGTATGCCGATAACGGACATGGGCGCTCCGTTCTGTCCATGCCAAAGTGCTTCAAAGGCGGCCATTTTTGCCGGTTGTGTCCTGGCAACCTGGACTGAATGGCCATGTCCGGAGCCGAATTGTAAAAGAGATATTGCTATAAAAATCCAAAGGGCGATTGTTATAAGAGGTCTTGCCGTTTCCTGATCACGGTTTTTAAGAAGGTACCATGCACCGATTCCCGCAGCAAAGAGTGATCCGGTAATCCAGCCACCCATTATTGTATGAAGAAAGCGGATAAGCATTGAATCGTTAAAAACAGCAGCGAAAAAGTCCTTGAGGATGGCGCGACCGCCCTCCAGGGCAAAACCGGCTGGCGTCTGCATCCATGAATTGGCTATAATGATCCAGAGGCCAGACAGATGTGAAGCGAAGAAAACCAGGAACGCCGAAAGAAGGTACATACCTCTGGATATGCGGTTCCTTCCAAAAACAAGAAGACCCAGAAATACCGATTCCATGAAAAAGGCGAAAACCCCCTCGGCTGCGAGAGGCGCACCAAAGATATCTCCAACCATCCTTGAATAATTGGACCAATTTGTTCCAAAGGAAAATTCCAGAACAATGCCGGTGGCGACGCCCATTACAAAAACAAGTCCAAGCACCTTTATCAAGAAATTGGAAATTTTTTTATAAAGGTCGCTGTCAGTTTTATAATATATAGATTCGAGAATCAGTATAACCAGTGTCAACCCAAGAGTAAGGGGCGGAAAGATAAAGTGAAATCCAGCGGTTAATCCGAATTGAATTCTTGAAAGAAGAACGGCGTCCATTATAAGACCTCCATTGAGTAAATGGCAAGATCTGGATTAATTGTTAATCAGCTTAATCTTCATACGGCTCGAACTGGTCTTTGGGAACGCCGCATTGGGGACATACCCAGTCATTGGGAAGCTTTTCGAATGGAGTACCCGGCTTGATCCCGTTATCAGGATCACCCGCTTCCGGATCGTAAACATAACCGCATACTGAACAGACATATTTTTTCATACTTGCTACCTCCGATTTTGATTAATTAGGAAAATTAAGATTTTTGAGATCCGTTATTGGTTTGATATACGAATTATTTATATTGTTTCATTATACACACTACTTAAATATTTGGAAACAATTTTTTTTATTATGATAACGACGCATGTCTAAATTATTTAAAGCTAACTATTGTAATGAGTATAAATTACAAAGGGACTTTTATTTGGCAAGTAAAAAACATATATATTTTCAGGATAATTTTAAACAATTAGAATATAATAGATGTATATTATTGTATCACTGCATTCCGGGTGGCAAAAAAAGGATTGATCGAAAATAAAAGACTATTTATGGCATTTTTTACAGATGCCCTTAAAATAGACCTGCCTTTCGGTAATATGGTGCCCCTGGATTTTTCTGCTGATGCTTAAACGCTTATCGATGCTCATCTGGTCAAGTTCGATGTCATAGAGGATTCCGCAATCAAGGCATTTAAAATGGCCATGAAAAGACATATCTGCATCATAGCGGACTTCATTATCCTCGATGGTTATGGATGAAACCAGGCCTTTTTCTGATAGGGTCTTCAGAGTGTTGTATATCGTTGTTTTTGAAAGGGTAGGAATCTGCTTGATGACCTCTTCATAGATCATATCGGCTGTCGGATGTGTCTTGTTCTGTGCAAGATATTCATATATCTTCAGCCGGTGATAAGAGGGACTTATACCATTATCAATTAAAATATCTTTTAAGTCATTCACCACTTTTTATAACCTGTCAGCTTCATTATCAGATCGAAACTATTGAGATTCTATTGAATTTCTTTTTCCAGCTTTTGAGTGATATTTCTCAATACATCTTCATCTGGAATGTATTTCACCTTGATGCTTTCCAGCATGGCAAAGCCGCTGGATTTTAACACCTCTTCAACCTGGCCGATGCTCTGGCCTCCCCAACCAAAAGAACCAAATGCAAGTCCTGTCCTGTTTTTTGGGGCCAGCCCCTTCATGTAAGTAAGGAAGGCCGCGACAGAGGGAAGCATGTTGTTGTTGAGTGTCGGAGAGCCGACACATATGTATTGGGTGTCGATCAGTTCAGTCAGAATATCCGATATGTGATTCGTCTGAAGGCTCATCATTAGAGTTCGATAATTTCTGTTTTCAAATGCCTCTTCTATTGCAAAAGCAATCTTTTTAGTCGAGTTCCACATGGTATCGTATATTATAAGCGCCTTGTTGCTGGTTTTGTTGGCCGACCACTCAGCATATGCTGATAAAATTGAAGGGATGTTTTTGCGCCAGACTATCCCGTGGCTGGGTGCAATGATGTCAATCTTCAGGCCGGAAGCCGCCACTAGCGCCTTTTTCACCTGCTCACCATAAGGGAGGACTATGTTTGCATAATATTTACGGGCCTCCATCATGATGATATCGAGAGGATATTCATCGTCAAAACGCTCTGAACTGGCTATATGCTGACCGAAGGCGTCATTGGAAAAGAGAATCCTTTCCTCGGCCAGATACGTGACCATATTGTCGGGCCAGTGAACCATTGGAGTGAGAACAAAGCTGAAATTATATTTCCCGGTGCAGATTGATTCGCCGTTGTTGACAACCTTGAGATTTAATCCTGATTTATAATGCTCGGTGAGTCCTTTATGGCCGTTCGGTGAAGTATAAATGGTTGCTTTTGGTGCGATCTTCGATATCTGCGGCAGTGATCCTGAATGGTCCATCTCAACATGGTTGGAAATTATACAGTCGATTTTGGATGGGTCGATGACAGACTTAATGCGGGCAATCATTTCGTCGCAGAGATAATATTTTACCGTATCAATCAAGGTTATCTTCTCGTCAATAACAAGATAGGCGTTATAAGTTGATCCGCGCTGGGTGAGATAGCCATGAAAGTTACGCAGATCCCAGTCAATACCGCCGACCCAGTATATATTGTCACGTATCTTTACTGCCTTCATAAGATTGCTCCGTTATGCATTATAGGTTGTATATGAATTTACAATAAATGCGATGAGGACGAATGTCATTCATCGGTATGTAAGCCAGTACATTAATGTGGCCTCACTTTTTGTCAACTAAAGTTTTGAAGAATAAATTCTTAATGAAAATAGTATACATACAAAAGTGTAATCATTACACATGTCATATGGCCTTTTATGCAAAGGAGTCTAAAAAAGTGATTGATAATATAATTGTTGTTCATAAAATGATGAACAGGTGAGAGAGTGTGAATAAAAATTCTATTAAAGGAAACGGGCTATGTGTACCGCTAATAGTAAGTATTTTCTAACCGCCATTTTGTTTTCTATGATATTCCTTTCCTGCTCAAAGGTGCCTCACTATGAATTATCACGGTTTATTTCTCCGGAAACCTGCGGCGGCTGTCATGCCAGCATCTATGAACAGTGGAAAGGCTCCATGCACAGCCTGTCCCATGTCGATCCCCTCTACAAAGAAGTGGCTCTCCATGACCTGAAGGGGCTCACTGATAGCGATGAAATTAAAGAGGCTGAACACTGCGTTATATGCCATACGCCGGTCGGTTTTTTTTCCGGGATGCCGGTCAAAACATCAGACCATCTGAAAAAAATACCCGAACTGGCAGCAAAAGGCGTCCAGTGCGATTTCTGTCATTCATCTACGGGGGCGAGAAAAATTTATAATGCTGACTTGAAACTAGATCCCGGTAACGGCGAAGAGAATCCCGGAATCAAGAGAGGGCCACACGCTGATTCAAAACCTGAATTTCACAAGGCAGCCTACTCGAAATTTCATAAGCAGGCTGAAATATGCGGAGTATGTCATGATGTTCGCCATGTAGTCTTCGGGACAAAACTCGAGTCTCCTTATGAAGAATGGAAAAATGGTCCCTATGCCGAACGGAACATCCCCTGCCAGGATTGCCATATGCGGCAGCGTCCCGGCATCGCGGCCACCGGATCAACTGAAAGGCCTGATAATCCCGGATCTTCAGCTGAGGGTGCACCGGAGCGAAAGCATATTTATACCCACTATTTCACCGGAACAAATACCCTGGTCCCCGGACAATTCGGGAACAAAGACCAGATAACTATGGCGGAAGAACGTCTTAAAAATGCGGCTACTGTAGCAATCGCAGACGCGATAAAGAGAGGTAAGCTCCAGGTTAACGTAACTAACAGCGGGGCCGGGCACCGTCTTCCCACCGGATTGAGCCATGTGCGGCAGATGTGGCTGGAGGTGACGGTATCCGGCAAAAATGGCAACGTGCTGTATCACAGCGGCGGTCTGGATCCACAGGGCCGTCTGGAACAGAAAACAGTGTTGTACAACACTGTTTTCGGCGATGGGAAAGGAAAACAGGTCATGAATGTGGCAAAGGCCAGGGAAATCCTCAAAGATAAAAGGATCGCGCCGCTGAAAAGTTCCCAGGAGTCCTTTCTGCTTCCTCAGATTAAAGAACAAAGCGTGACTGTTGACGTAAAACTCTGGTACCGGTTGGCTCCACAGGAACTGGTTGATGCCGTGGTAGGTTCCGGAAAAATCAAGATTCCGGTTGTATTGATGGCATCGGATAAAAAAGTAGTGAAATTAGAGTAGTATAGAGAGAGGGATTGAGTATCAAGTGCAGAGTAAAGGGCGGGGTAGTTTCATGAGTGGTTTCATATTTAAAATATCCTCGGGTATTCTTCTCGCTCTTTTACTGACTATGCCTTCTGATGCTATCGGGAAAAATAATTCAAACGGCAAATATCCTGTAAAAGAAGAGCATGGTTCTGACCTGTACATGCTCAATTATTCGAAATATATCGATTACGGTTTTTATCTGTCTATGATCGGGCAGGCGGCACAATACCAGAAGGGATGGGGAGGACTCATCGGCGGAAGGGCAGCGCTGCTGGTGGACCATATTTTCGCCATAGGTGCAGGATATGAGCTGTCAATCGCAGCCCGCCGATCCGGGATAGATGGCGGCGGCAGTCCTGTCGAGCGTATGTATGCATCCTTCGTATCTCCAGGCCGTAATGTCAAAACAGTGTACGGTGGCGGTTATATATCCTACCATATTTTTCATGATAAAATTGTTAATTTTTCACTTGGCGCACTGGCCGGATGGGGCCACCTCGGAAAAGATTATGCCGGGGGGGCCGGGGCTACCTTTTTTTTCCTCGAACCGGAGATCTATCTCTTCGTAAATTTGCCGAAATATGCGCGGATAGGTATCGGGACATCATACCGTCTATCCTGGGGAGTGAGCTATCAGGGACTTTCAGACCGGGACTTCCGCGGCTTTTCAATCGGCCTTCAGATACAGGCCGGTATGCTTTAACGAATGAGAATAGTGTCATGTCAACAGGGAAGGAAAAAAATAGGATTGCGGCGATTCGGCTTGTTCACAGGAAAATCTCCGGCCGCATACAGGACCGTATCCGCGAATTTAAGGAAATATGGAAAACAGCGGATGATATGGCCCTGTTCGTTGAACTCGTATTCTGCCTTCTTACACCTCAGTCCGGTGCGCGGAGATGCTGGAAGGCGGTGGAAACCCTTTTACAAAACGATTTATTATTTAATGGCGAATTCGATGACATATGCCAGGTGCTCAACATAGTTCGTTTCAAGAACAATAAGACCTCATACATCCTGATAGCCCGTGAATATTTCATGGTGAAGGGAAACTCATTGAGGAAGATACTGGGCAGTTTTGACAATATTGTAAAAAAAAGGGAGTGGATAGTAAATAACGTTAAGGGCCTGGGTTATAAAGAGGCCAGCCATTATCTGCGAAACATAGGTCTCGGCGAATCAATAGCAATACTGGACCGGCACATCCTCCGGAGCATGCAAACACTGGGTCTCATTGATAAGATCCCTCCCTCCATCTCTCCCCGCCGCTATTGTGAGATTGAAAAGAAACTCCAGGAGTTCGCAGCTGTTATAAAGATTCCCATGGGTCACCTGGATTTTGTCTTATGGTACATGGAAACCGGTGATATTTTTAAGTGACTGTGATTGTCGTTAATTTATACTAGGAGGTGAACCGGATTTTTTCGAGCAGGTCCAGGAGCATGGCCACATGTTTTCTTTCTTCATCTATTATTCTGCTCAGTAACGTCGTGGTAGCTGGGTTCTTAACATAGAGCGGTTTTAATTCATTATAAAACAGTATCGATTCTTTTTCAGCGCCGAAGGCGTGCTTAACGGCATCAATCGGATTTGCTATGCCGGCAAGGATCCGGTCAATGGTGCTGGACTGATTTTCGAATATCCTGCTGCCGCCGATAGCCTTGAGATAAGCGAAATATTCTTCAGTGAAGAGGCCTGTTTGCTCATCTGTTTCTTCGAGGGATTGAAACAGCTTCTTGTGTTCCAGCTCCTCGCGAGCGAGAAAATCGAAGACATCATGGATTGCGGTGTCATTGAATTTAACGGCGCACTGTGTATAAAAATCGTACCCCGATTCTTCTATCCCTACAGCAATATCTAATATTTCTTTACTTGAATATTTCATATCGGCAATATGCTAATCCTGCTTCATCATAAGATTATTCTGTCACGCATCATAATATTGTCAAGCGATTAACAATGAATTAAATCCGGATGCAGTAGATTTAATCCTTCCAGCACTGTATGGTTTCCACCAGGAGACGGACCCCGAATCCAGTCGCGTTCTTTGGACGATATCCGCGCGGTTTGGATGATCTGGCAGTGCCGGCAATATCAATATGCGCCCATTGCGTCGAGATGATAAAATTTTTCAGAAAGATACCGCCCATGATGGTTCCGGCGTTTTTTTCAGAAGAGATGTTGCACAGATCGGCGATATCTGATTTAATATTTTCCTCGTAATCTTTATAGAGGGGAAGTTTCCATATCAATTCACCGGTTGCTTCACCGGCCTTTTCGAGAAGAGACCCCAGCGTATCACTTGTAGTCACATATCCCGCGATTATTTCACCGAAGGTGACAAGGCATGCTCCGGTAAGAGTGGCTATGTCAACGATGCAGTCCGGCTTGAGGTTTTTCTCGGTATAAGCAATGGCGTCGGCAAGGATGAGACGACCCTCTGCGTCGGTGTTGCCGATTTCGACCGTGGTCCCGTTGTAAGCGGTGAATACATCACCGGGGCGGTATGAATCATTGGAAAGCATGTTATCAGTAAGAGGCAGTACGGCATAGATATTTTTTTTCAACTTAAGTTCAGCGACTGATTTCAGGGTGTAGAGAGCAGCGGCAGCCCCGGCCATGTCGGTCCGCATGTCTTCGATGTGGCCTGAAGGCTTCAGGTTCATGCCCCCGGAATCGAAGGTGATTCCTTTGCCAACGACGGCGAAATATTTCTTGCTCCGGGGATTGCCATGGTACTTAAGAACAACAAGCTGCGGCGGCTTTGTGCTTCCCTTGTTGACAGCAAGAAGCAGTCCCATCTTCATCTTCTCTATCTCTTTTTTGCCGTATACCGTGCAGGTTACGCCTGGCAGTTTTGCCAGTGCCGTGGCCTCGCGGGCTATTCCCCGGGAATCTGATTTCTCGCTTATCTCGTTGATCAGGTCGCGGCAGAGGAGGGTGTTGTGTGAAATGATTTCAGCATTTTTAAGAATAGCCGACGCATTGACCACGCTGCTGTAAAATACAGCGCGCGAGATGATGGGCTTCCCATTGTCGTTTTTTCCGGTCTTGTAACGGTCAAAGCTGTAATTCCCGAGGCAGAGGCCTTCAGAAAGAGCGGATAATACGGAGGCGCCGGAAATGCCTTTTATATCCGGCACTATTACATGGATATGATCGATTGATTTGTCCCGGCACTGGGCTGCGGCTGCCGCGGCGCATCGCCTCAGTGTCTCGGCGTCGCATTCATTTTCCTTGCCCATTCCGCAGAGGATGAAACTAGGCTTATCGGCAAAGGGAATGAAAATTATATCAGCCGGTTTGCCCTTAAAGAAGGACAGGTCTATTGATTTTTCAATGTAGGAGAATCCGCCGGTCAGCTTTTTTCCATGGTCAGCGGCGGTCTTTTCGCCAATGAAGAGAACAACGGTTTCGCTCTTTTTGAAGGATGGAATAGAATTTTTAGGGATAAACTTCATGACATACCTCATCTGTATCCCTTTTTACCACCAGCGCTTTTGGATTCAACAATTTTTTTTAATAAGAAGCGCAGGAAAAGACAGTATTATCACCGGGTAGAGAGCTTTTTTGCCCTGCTGCGGATGTAACGCAGACTGTAGCCCTCTTCGACTTTAAGGATATGCAGAGTTCCGTAGAACTGGCGTGCTGCTATCTGGAGTATATATACAGGCGGGCTCCAGCGCTCAATGGTGCACGAGCCAGCGTCAAAAAGGCGTAGCGTAACACTTTCGCAGCTGACCGGAATGTCAAGTGCTGCCTTGTCGGCGCTGCCGGTTTCGATTTCTTCGGCTTTTACCTCATTGCCGTCAAGAAAGGCCAGCATGTCGAACTGGATAATCCTGAAGATTGATATAGTATTTCCGCGGTCGATTATGATATCGTAGTAAGCTGGCGGATCGGTATGATGATGTATGGCAAAATGAGCACTCATGGTCAGAGTACTTCAAAATCAATTATCATGCGGTCAATTTCAACGCTGGTGAGCTTTACTTTTATGCGATCGCCCATCCTGAAGCGCCTTCCGTACCGTTTGCCGACAACGGTATATTCGTCTTCCTGGACTAGATAGAAATCGTCAGTGAGGGACCAAATGGGGACCATGCCGTCTATAGGCGTTTCCGTCAGGGTAACGTAAAACCCGTACCGGCTGACACCATTGATTATGCCGGTGAATGTCTTCCCAATGCTGTCCATCATGAGGCGGCACGTTTTTATCTTCCGGAAATCCCGTTCCGCCGATTGCGCTACCCGTTCCAATTCGGAGCTTCGGTCTCCTATTTCAATGATCTCGTCGGTCGCATAGGGGGCGGTGGACCTGTCGATTATACTTTTCAGGGAGCGGTGAACAACCAGATCGGGATAGCGCCTGATGGGGGACGTGAAGTGGGTGTAATCTTTAAAGCCGAGGCCGAAATGTCCCTCGGGATACGCGCCATAATAGGCCTGCATCATCGATTTGAGAATGACCATGTTCACCACGTGCTCGATATCGGAACCGGCGACCTGGGCGAGCGCCTTCTGGAAGTTCGCAGCTACATTGCCGGCGACCTTGAAGGAAATGCCAAGCTGCCGGAGGAATTCCTTGAGGGATACCAGCGAGTCCGGACTGACTGTTTCATGGTTTCGATAGAGCGAGGGGACGCCGCTTTCGCGTATCACCCGTGAGACCGAAACATTGGCGCACAGCATGCATTCTTCAACCATTAAATGGCTTTTAAGGCGCTCAACATACTGGATGTCGGTGACGACGTTATTTTCATACACCAGGGACTGGTCGGTCAGGTTAAGCTCAAGGCTCCCCTGGCTGCACCGCCGGCGGTGCAGCAGCATGGCACAGTCATATAATACCTGCAGCATTTTCTTCAAAGGGTTTTCTTCGCCGGCTGACAGTATCTCATCGGCGCCGGTGTAGGTGAGCCTGCGGTCGACACGGATCAGACCGCGGGTAAAGCGGTGACTTCGCACCGCTCCGTTGCGGTCGATGTCCATTTCCACCGACATGGTCAGTCGGTCGACCCCTGCCCGCAGGGAACAGAGGTCGTTGGAAAGGGCCTCGGGGAGCATCGGAATAACATTGTTGCCTATATAGTAACTTGTTCCGCGCTTCAGCGCCTCGCGATCAAGCTCGGAATTTTTCCTGACATATGACGAAACATCGGCGATATGGACAAAAAGGGTATAACCATCGCCCTTTCGTTCTATAGATATGGCGTCATCGAAATCCTTTGCGTCAGCTCCATCAATGGTTATGGTAAAAAGTCCGGTGTAGTCCTTTCTTGTCCCGGCATCCGGCTTCAGGGCCTGGATCTCCTTAAGTTCCTGGTAATCCTTGTGGGGACCGGGCAATGAATGCTTGACCATGATGCGTTCGAGGTCGTACCTTTCGTCATCAGGGGAGAAGGTCTTGAGTACACTGCATTTCTCCCTTTTGTTATATTGACCTTCTTCGAGTTGTATGAGGGCCATGTCTCCCTTGTTGAAGTTGCTGGAAGGCTTCACGGCGCTGACTTCACGATTTCCGGGAACATCCATGAGGTTGTATATGACGGCATCCCGTGTTGTATTAACCACTCTGGCGAAATAGGCGTGTTTTTCGCGATGAAGGATCTTTTCGACGGCCCCGGTGATTATACCCTGCTTTACATCGATGATCTTTACTGCAACCAGGTCGTTGTAATGGGCTCCGACAGTATCGTCCTTCTTGATAATGATATCATTGTCCAGGGCCTGGATTAGCCCATCACCCTTTGAATTGATGCGGATCTTACCTTCAACGGCAAAGGCGTGCACTTTGATGAAGGTCTTCCTTTTTTTCCGGAGTAGGCCGACCTCGACCATACCGTCAAGTGTTTCATCAATAATAGATAATTCCCTGGCGGGTGTTGATGGTTTAACTTTTTTGCCGGATTTCTTTTTGTGCCCTTCAATTCTCTGGTTGATCAAATCATTGATGAGTTCTTTCTTGTTGAACTCGCTGCTGCGGGCATTGATGTAGGCTACAATTTTTTTTGAGGTTACGGGCATGAACAGGGCTACTGCGAGCCGCCCTCAGGCTTTTTGTTTTTTGGTTCCCTTGCTTCCATCTTAACTTTTTCTATTTCAGATTTCTTTTCCTCGATTTTCTTTTTGAGATCAACAACTTTCCCATGCATTTCCTTTACTTTGGCGTCAGAGCAATCAATGGTGGCTGCACCTTCATCAATCCTGGAGATGACATACCTGCCCAGTTCCTTTTCCGCAATGCCCTGATCGATTTTAATGCGCTTGATATCAAGGTTAAGCCTCGCTATTTTCGCGAGTTCTTCAGTCTTGTTAACGATAATCTCACCATATTTGACAATGGTATCACCGGTTTCCTTGAGTATACCCATGACATTCTCCTCTTGTTGATAATAGTATGTAGATACATAAAAACCGGGTAAATGTCAATACAATTTGTTAAATAAAAAATCCGCCATTCATTGAAAAATAAAATATGTTATGAAAAAGATGTAACTTTTTATAACATGAATGGCGGAATGGTATTCCACGATCAGACCTTGGAAGCGAGCCCCTTCTGAGCTTCTTTCGCCTCTTTAGCAATGCGTTCGATAATCTGCTTTACCGTCGGCGTATCATGGATGATCCCCGTAACCTGGCCAATGGGGAGAACTCCTTTTTCGTTATCACCGTCTATGGTGCCGACCTTAAAGGCTTCGAAACCGATGGCCATGCGGGCCATCTGCAGCGATCTTTTGAATCCCATAAAGAGAATGCCGATGGCCAGTTTGAGCCAGGGGAATCCTAATAGCTTGGCTATTTTCCTGGACATGAATAACGATGTCAGCGGGTTAAGCTTCTTATTCATGAGGCGGAGTGATCCTTTTGTTTTCATGAACCGCGCGGGAAGTCCGTCGACCTTATCGGTGTAGATGGTGTTGAAGACATCGCATTCGTTGCTGAGAGACTTCTGTGAAGCGTGAACCGGGCTCTCAACAGAGTTCATGAAGCGGGTTCCCATGGATATGCCATCAGCGCCGAGAAGGAGGGCGGCTGCAAGGCCCCGTCCATCGGCAAATCCGCCGGCGGCGATAACCGGTATTTTAACCGCATCGACAATGCTGGGGATCAGGACCAATGACGTAACAGTGCCTCCGTGTCCTGCAGCTTCATGGCCGGTTACAATGAGGGCATCGGCGCCGTCTTTCTGGGCGGCAAGGGCATGCTTTAAAGTCGTCACGGTGGCGACTACCTTGCCGCCGTAGGCATGTACTTCTTTGCAGATCCAGTCTCCCTTTCCCAGTGCATAATTCACAACAGGAACTTTCTCTTCAATGATGACCCGGGCATTCCGATCGGCGCCGGGGAAGTAGAGCGTCACATTGGCGGCGAAGGGGTTCTTGGTCAGTTTTCTCGTGCGCTGAATGAATTCCCGCGTTTCTTCCGCCTTGAGGATTCCTGTTGCCAGGATTCCCAGACCGCCGGCATTGGCTACTGCCGCCACCAGTTCCGGTGTGCTGATCCAGCTCATTCCGGAAAGAATGATGGGATACTTGATGCTGAATATTTTGGTTATTTGTGTCTTCATATAATACCTCGCTGAGGATGTGTTAAGGAAAAAGTACGTAACAACGAAAATTACCCGGTATTATTTGTACCGGGCAGTTGGAAGAATCAGTATCTTAATATTCCCGAAGAACGTTACTGGATATGACCAGCCGTTGTATCTCGGATGTTCCCTCGTAAATTTCGGTGATCCGGGAATCGCGGTAGAAGCGCTCAACCGGATAATCCTTCACATAGCCGTAACCCCCGAAAATCTGTATGGCCTTGTGTGTGACCCGGTGTGATGTCTCTGACGCGAAGAGCTTGGCCATGGCCGCAAACTTGGAGTAGCGCTGACGATCTCCGGTTCCGATCAGTGTCGCGGCCTGGTATACCAGCAGGCGGGCCGCCTCGATTTCGGTTGCCATATCGGCTATCATCCACTGTATCGCCTGGTTGTCCGAGATTGGCTTTCCGAACTGCTTCCGGTCCTTGGCATAAACCACGGCCGCATCAAGGGCCGCTTGGGCGATGCCGACAGCCTGAGCAGCGATGCCGACCCTGCCGCCGTCGAGGGTATGCATGGAGATCTTGAAGCCTTCTCCGCGCTTGCCTACCATATTACCTTCGGGTATTTCACAATTATCGAATACGAGCTCTGTCGTTGAAGAGGCGCATATGCCGAGCTTGTCTTCGGTCTTGCCCACGCTGAATCCGGGTGTGCCTTTTTCAATGAGGAAAAAGCTGAGACCCTTGTGGCCGATCCCCTTATCGGTTACCGCGGTAACGACCGCAACCTGGGCAGGGCCGCCGTTGGTGATGAAGTTCTTACTGCCGTTGAGAACCCATTTTCCGTTCTTAAGTTCTGCTGTCGTTTTGGTTCCGGCCGCGTCTGAACCCGCTTCAGGCTCTGTGATGCCGAAACAGCCGATGTATTCACCGGTGGTAAGCTTGGTGAGGTATTTCTGCTTTAACTCATCTGATGCGAAGTAATAAATGGGCGAAAGGCAGAGAGAGTTATGAGCAGAAACGATTGTCCCCGTAGCAGCATCGCCACGCGAGACTTCTTCAACGGCGATGGCGTAGCTCAGGTAGTCCATACCGGCTCCGTTATATTTTTCAGGGTAAACGATACCCATGACACCCATTTCCCCGAGTTTCTTGACATGTTCCATGGGGAATTCATGGGTCCGGTCGTAATGTTCAGCCTTGGGCTTCAATTCATTTTCTGCAAATTGCCGTACAGTATCCTTGAGCATCTGTTGTTCTTCGGTTAATTTAAAGTTCATGATGTACCCCTTGTTGTTATAGTTGATGATTGCGCGTTTACCGTGATGAATCCGCAAGTAATAGATTTACCCTATTTACGCTACCCGGAAGCATTGAATACTATAAAGCATAATAGAAACAGGTAATCTATATGATTATATACTATTTTTTAAAGAGACTATTTTTGTCAAGGCGAATAACATACCGGAAAGCAGTGATTATTAAAGAGAAAGGCATTTTACCATTTAGCAGAGTAAAATTATCTTGAAAAATATAATGCCATTGAATCTAATCGTTATGAAACCGGGTATAATTCTATTATGCGTTAAAATCGCATGGCGGGTACCGTAACCGGCATATCATGAACATCCAATGAGGTTGTATGAAGAGAATAGTTCCCTTGCTGTTGTTATTGCCGTTTATACTGACAGACTGCGCCTTCTGGAAGTCCACAACACTTAACTCCAAACGGTATGCTTTTATACGCAGCGGTTCCAGGCCGGGCCAGGTAGTGGTAAAAATCGATGAATACGGCCTTGAGGATCTTTCCATCGGAATCAGCGTGAGCAAGAACATGATCTGCATCGCTGATAATGAATTGCATCGGGTCCAAATAATGAAGCCAAACGGTGATGTTGAGCTGATGATCGGCTCCATTAAGAACGTAAAAACAAAGGACATACCCAAGGAAAATTTCAATTTCGGTACTATCGGGTACATTACCATGGATGATGATGAAAATGTATATATCCAGAACAAATTTACAAAGATACATGAGACCAGAAGGGAGAAGGACGGCGGAAGCGACAGTATCGATGTTTCCCCGTCGTACATACTTATGTTCAGTAAAAATGGCGAGCTGCAATATACCCTGGGCCAAAAAGGCACGCCCGATACACCGTTTTTCCATATCGAGCGGCTGTATGTCGATTCCAATGACCGGCTTTTCGTCATATCGCGATCGATCGATTCATGGAGCGTCTTCAGGTTCAACGGCAAGAGCCGGGACTATTACATCAATCTCGGCACTCTTGACCTGCGTGAACGCGATGAAGGCAATGTATACGAAGGAAAAATCGATAATGTCAGGGTCTATTCCACCGGTGAAAAGCTTCTCATCTCGGTATCGTATTACCATGGACTCCGGCTCAAGTATATTAAAATATTTGAATTTCCAATTGCGGAAGGGAAGATCGCTAAGAACATCATGACGATTCCTGACCCCCAAAACGTGCTTTTTGACATTATTGACGATAAGTATATTTACCTGTGGAATGTCAGCAACGATCAAGTTAAGTATGAAGTCGCGAATCTCGATGGCACCATGGTGAACAACGTATATCTGAACATGGAAAACAAGCGTAATTATTATTCGCGTATTATACTGGATGACTCCGGCAGGATATATTCATACCACATTTTACGAAGCGGGGTTGATATACTAAAATGGGAGTGATTCCATGAAGGTTGTAACTGCCTCTGAAATGCAGAACATTGACCGGATTACCATAAATGAACTGGGCCTTCCGGGGGAAGTGCTGATGGGAATGGCGGGCAGGTCTGTCGCCGATCGCATCATGAACGAGTGCCCCTCAATTAAAAAAGCAGCAGTTTTTTCCGGCATCGGCAATAACGGCGGCGACGGCTTTGTTGCGGCTTATTTTTTAACTTTATACGGGGTCCAGGCGGATGTATTTCTCGTCGGCGAAGAGAAACGATTATCTGAAACATCGCGGGTTTATTATAACCTATGCAAAAAAGCCGGGATACATATAACCGCTTATGTTGAAGACATGGACCTGGACGGATATGACTGCATCGTTGATGCCATTCTGGGAACCGGTTCAGCCGGAGCGGTGCGGGGTGTCGCTGCCGATGTTATACGCGCTATCAATGATTCGGATGCTTTCGTTGTTGCCGTGGATATACCAAGCGGCCTGGGGGCTGACGGCGCAGCACCTGAAAGCGAGGCAGTCGTAGCTGACTGCACGGTTACCATCGGCCTCCCGAAAATTTCCCTGGTCACGTATCCCGGGAAGGAATATACCGGGACACTGCATGTAGCGGATATTGGCTTCCCCGGGTCCCTGACAAAAAACGACAACCTGACAAGCGAACTCATCGATGATGAATTTTTCACGAAATACGCCATACGGGAGATAGAATCAGAATTTTGCAACGCGCCGGACCTTCATAAAGGATCACGGGGCCATCTGCTTATAATCGGCGGTTTTGACGGGATGGAAGGCGCTGCCCTGCTGGCCGCTTCTGCAGCCTTCGAAACCGGTGTAGGCCTGGCAACCCTCATGACCACGGAGAGTGCACGTTGCTCAATGGCGGGCAGGATCCCGGAGCTCATGACGATGTCCCTGCCGTCTGATTCAGATGATGTGGGAAAAGAGATCATGACTATTCTTGAATCGAAAAGATGGGATTCTTTAATTCTGGGACCTGGTCTGGGTCGAAGTGACTATGCACGGCAGGTTGCGGAATCAGTCATCAGCGCGGCTCCCGCGTGCGGAATACGAAGTATTCTTATCGATGGAGACGGCCTCTTCCATCTTGCCGGATATCTGAAAAAAGGCCGAATGGATCCTTCAGTATCATGGATTGTTACTCCTCATTTCCTGGAAGCATCGAGGCTAATGGGTATTACCGTTGACGAGATAAAGAAAAACAGGTATCGTTCAGCATCTCTCCTTTCAGCGCAATTATCCTGTACGGCACTGCTGAAAGGACCCGGGACGATTGTTGCCGGCGCAGATCACCGGCTCATCAATACGAGCGGATGTTCCGCCCTGGCCACGGCAGGCTCGGGCGACGTGCTTTCCGGCATTATCGGCGCTCTGCTGCTGCGGAAAGTTTCCGCGATCCATGCCGCCGCATGGGGCGCCTGGATACACGGCAAGGCTGCGGAACTGTATTCAACAGGGCATAACAGTGATGTGCTTAAATCATCAGATATCCTTCAGTATATCCGCTCAGCTAAAAACACAAAGTGACGGTACTAAAATGATTAAGAAGAATAAGGAATTCGCGCCTCCCTGCGACGATTGCGGGGGGAGATGCTGCCAGTATACAGCAATCGAGATAGACAAGCCCACATCAAAAACGGATTATGATAATATCCGGTGGTACCTGTCCCATAAAAACGTGCACATATTTATCGATCATGACAGGAAATGGCACGTGGAATTCAGGAGCCCCTGCGAAAACCTGGGATCCGATAACCGATGCCTCATATATGACATCCGTCCGCACATATGCCGCAACCACGGAAATTTGGAAGAGGAATGCGAGTATTTTGATTCTCCGTACCTTCACTATTTTCACACCCGCGTCGAATTCGAAGCTTTTTTAAAGAAGAAGTCGATAGACTGGCGATTTAAGAAACGGAAACCATAACAGCTGCTTGCATCACCCTGCTCGGATATTGCAATATTTATGGAAAAGATAATTTTTTACTTGCCCTTTTTATAGATCTGAGTCCAAAATATTTAAAAAAGGCGGTTAACAGCTGACAATATTATTTAACGGTCGGTGCAGATAATTATATCTTGGAGGCCTTTATGATGCGAAAAATTTTCGTGCTTATAAGTCTCGTTTTTATTCCCTTCTATGCAGTACCATCCTTCAGTCAGGAACAAGAAACAAAAGAAATCGAAACTGATGTAATGACACCGAAAGAAAAAATTCGGGAATTCCAGCATGTTCTCGTGTTAGGTGTCAACCAGCCATTCAGTAAGGGATACAATAAGTATTCACCCCTATTCTTTTACGGCTGGTTCGGCGATAATTTTAAAAATAAAGATCTGTACATGCAGTTTACGCTTTCCACGACACGAGTTGCCTTTATAGCGGCATATAAGACAGACAGGATATATGCCGGGATCAGGCCGCTTCTTGAGCATTCCACCTATTCGGCCTGGAGATCGTACAACAGGGGGAACAACGATTCGCTGCGCATGTTCGGCGGCAACAATGCCGGGGCCGGAGTGTTCTTCCAGTATAACTGGCTCCGCATCCTGTCCACGAAGGTATCCTTTCATGCGTCGCACCATTTTTACCGGATGATCCTCCTTGCAAGCAATGAAAATAAATACCCGAACATGCCGAATCGGCACTGGCAGGTCAAGCCATCACTAGAAATACTTCTCTCAGATGTTAAACAGACAAGCCTGGACAGGGTAAAGCACGGCTACCTTATCCGCGGCGAATACCAGTATGCCCATCGCATTGGTTACGGCACCTGGTATGATTATGACAGGTTATGGTTCCATGAGAAACTGAATGGCTACTGGGTCCCTCCTACAATGGCAATCGGGCAATGGACCGAAGGCGTGTGGTACAAGTCACAAGTGCATGATACCCATCGTGTGTATTTCAACCTCGGGGGCTACTACAACTTCAAGCGTGACATCAATCTCCTGTTCGATTTTTACGGGGGATACTTCAAGGGAGTTGACCGGAACAATGCCGAGCAGATCGGGTACATGCAGGCGGACCATGCAATCATGCCGGGCTACGCCTCATCTGAATTTTTCCACAACTTTTATCTGATATCACGACTCCAGGTGGGACTCCCGATTCCGTTCTGGGACGCAAGGATCCAGCCGGGCTTCAACGTCCTGTACATGCCGAAGAAAAACGAGGTCGTGGGGCAGGGCAGCGGATTATACTATTACGGCCAGGGAGCTGTATTAACAGATATGGTATCAAGAGGGAAAATTGCATATCACGGCTACCCGAAACGGTTCTACACCAGTGTGTCGTGCTCATTCTCGATGCGTCTGGGGAACCTCCTTCCGCTCTTTATCGATTACGCATATGGTATTGACGCGGTCAGGTCGAAATCGTCAGTCAAGCTGTATACGAATCGGGTGAACTACGGATGTCACGAGGTGCAGGTACTTGTAGTAATGGCATTCGGCAGTAATACTGATAAAAAAGATGAAAAGAAGGAAGATAAGAAAGGCGGCAAATAACAGACTGTAACCAAAGGATGCCGCCCGGACTTTTTGCGGGGCCCGGGCGGCATTTCCTCTTTTGAATCCTTAAATAGAACCGGCAAATCTACGATTTTGTCCTACAAAAGAATGAGCAATACACGACAGTATTAATCAGAATAATTCCGATAGTCGGAATTGTAATAATATGGTATGTTTATAGAGGTAGATTAACCAATCAATTAGGTATTAACCCCGAGTCAGGTTACTACCTGAACCAAGTTCCTTCATATTAACCACCCCCCCTTGGAAACAAGGGGGGCCCCCTTATAAAAGAACAACTATACGCACATGGTAATAATATTGTTATTTTTAGCAGGTGCGATCCAATCTTTCCTGCCGAATTCTATAGCAATGATGTTTTCATAGTGTATATGCTATAAATTTACTATACGCGAAGAATATCAATCGGACAGATAAATGTAAAGATAATACTTGAAAATTCCGATTTTCTAAGTATGAAAAAGTATATTTTGATGGCTTTAATTATTTGCTTTTTATCCGCATGTGCGATTGCTGCATATAAGATTATTGAATCAAACAATTCAGATGATGATCCGGTTAAGCTGGAAAACTCCATCATCATCCATGGCATCAAAATGACTTCAGATACCCCTCCTTCTGAAAGCGAGGAAGAAGCTGATGGCCAGATAATTTATGATGACGCTTTTGATGATGCCATTATAGATTATGACCAGATTAAGAAGAAAAAAAGCAGCTCTGCCGTAACAAAGGATGCAGGAAAGGATTTCGAGAGACTGCGATCCAAAGACAAACGCTGGCATATGCGCCGCTACAAGGTTAAAAAGAAAGATAACCTGTGGAAAATAGCGAAGCGTTTCGGAATACACCAGCATCTCATCATAAGTATAAATAGTATAAATAATCCTGACATGCTGAAGCCAGGAAGATATATCAATGTACCGACCAGAAAGGGCATATACTACACGGTAAAGAAAGGTGACAACCTTACCCGGATAGCAGGAAATCACAAGATACCTGCACAGAGTATTGTATCCCATAATAACCTGAAGCGCAAAATCCTTAAACCGGGTCTGAAGATATTTCTTCCCGACGCAGTGGAATTTTCCGGTCATACAACTGTTGCGGTTAAAAAGAAAAAAGGATCTTCATCTCTTATTGCCGGTATGCGGAACTTCAGGTGGCCTCTCCGGGGCAGGATCACCTCCGGTTTCGGGAACCGGACTGATCCGCTCTATGGACAGCGTCAGTTCCATTGCGGCATAGACATCAGCGCTAATGTGGGCACACCGGTCCGGGCCGCGGATTCAGGCAAGGTTATTTTTACCGGCTGGAAAGCGGGTTACGGCAATTGCGTTATTTTACGCCATGCAAACGGTTTTATCACGGTATATGCTCATAATTCCAGGAATCTTGCCGATATCGACAGCGAAGTCAAGCAGGGTGAGGTTGTGGCATACTCCGGCATGACCGGTGCCGTAACCGGAGCACACCTGCATTTTGAAATAAGAAAATATGTGAACCCGTTAAATCCAATGAGGTTTTTGAGATAAATGAAACGAATTGCAGCAGCGACAGTATTGTTCCTTCTTGCGGCATTACCGGGCCGCTCAACCATGCTGGTGGACACCGGGGAGTTAAAGATCAAGGTTTTTTTATCAATGACTGACCGTGAAGGCTGGTATGCCGTGCAGAAAGGTAAAATAGTATCATATTCATCGAAAGATGAATATAGTGCTCTGGACCTCTTTGGCAAGGCCCAGGACAAAAACAAGGCGACGGTGCGTCTCTATGACTCAGAAGGAATCAATGAGGGAGACATCCTGTATGTAATCAATGAAAAGAATCTGATAACCGCCAAGATGACCGTGCGGACACTCTTTAAAAGCGTCTCCTTTGGGCCTATGCTGGTGGGCTATGGCAACTTCAGGCTCAGCTCCGTCGGGGACAGGGTCATCCAGAGGGCCGAAGACGAAAAATCGCGGTATGCCTACATATACAAGGCAAGGGGCGACTATTACGACAATATGGGGAGCCAGGGGGAGGCCGTGCGGGAATACAAAAATGCTCTCCAGGCGGATAAAAACAATCCAGGCGCCCATCTTGCACTGGGACTCGTATACATGAATCAGGGCCTCGACCAATTTGCGGTGCGGGAACTTGAAGAAGCTTACCGGAACATAAACCGTCTCTATGATAACGAAGATAAATTCCTTCTTCTCAAAAGCATTGCCGAGGTCCATTTCCGCCAGGTGTACGAATCGTTTGTTCCCGGGAAGCTTAAAGATAAGTACCGCAGCGAAGGGATTAAGGTCTGCCGTGAAGCCTTGAAGATATATCCAAAATCCGAGAGGATGTACTATTACCTGGGTGTATTCAACTACCGTTCGTCTGATCCGGAGGATAAAACAGCAAAAGATTATTTACTTAAAGTAATTGAACTCAATCCCGCACATTCGGACGCCTATGTTGCCCTGTCGGAGTTATACTACCGCCACGAGAACATGGGTAAAGCCCGCATGTATGCAGAGAAAGCGGTTGAAGCAGATCATACAAATGTCAGGGCCCAGAAGATGCTTAAGTATATCGAATCAAAAGAGCGTATCAGACAATAGCATACATATTATCCGTTATGAAGAAATAAGTATAGTTCCCGCGAAAGCGGGAATTGTTTTATGTTGTTCCACAATTAAGAGTGAATAAGATTCATCCCCATGACATATATTATGTTTTTCGTTCCAAAATATTAACACTGTTAAGTCTTAATTTTTAAAACTTAATGTACTTGACATTTTATAGACATAATATAGAATTTTTTTAGGAATAAATTTTCTATGATCATTTATGTTCTATTTTTCTGCCTTCTCACATCCTTTACTCTCCACGCCGTAATTATCGGCTTATACATAAAGAAAAAGGATCAGATCTATTTTTACTGGTTCATAGCAACCGTTGCTCTCAACATGGGCATAGCCCTGGCCCTGATCATACTATCCCTTAACAGGCCGGATCTTATACGTCAGTTGAATCTCAAGTTTTTTTTCTGGCTCCTGTCTGGTTTTGTAACCATATTGCTGTTTTGCCTGAAAGTAGCCATATTCAGGAATATATACAAACGAAGCAAGGATCCCAATTGGTATCACTTCAATCACTTCGGGAAAAAGGTTTTTGAGAAGGGTATCGTCAAGCAGGTTGAATTCCTGGGGATATTCGGGTCCCTTCCATTTTTTCTTTTTATCGGAGCTTTTTTTGTTTCACGGCTCATCAATATGATGCTTTATGGCCAAATGTGAGGGGAGGAATGACATGAAGGTATTGATCGATGATATAATAATAAAAAGAAGGATACGGACAGCTGTAGGGGATCTGACGTATCTTATGGAATCAATAAGCAAATTCGGACTACTGAATCCGATAACCGTTACTGATAAACTCGAGCTTATCGCCGGTTACCGGCGGCTTGAAGCATGCAAAGCACTGGGCTGGAAAGAGATCGAATGCAACATCATGCCTGCGATAACTAATTTTGACAGGCTTCTAATCGAAGCTGATGAAAACCTGACACGCAAGGATCTTACCATATCGGAAATCGAGCGCTATGAGGATGAAAAGCGTTATTTGCAATCGCGCGGATTGGAGCGGATATGGCTCTGGTTTATCCGATTATACAAGCGAATTAAGGACTGGATCCGCCGCTATATATTCAGGCAGACGGACTGACCGTGCCGCGTCTGAATAGGGATATCAGTTCGATATGATGTGTGCCGGGGAACATGTCAATCAGGGTCAATTTCTCTAGAGTATAGCCGCCTCGAATAAAGTCCTTCGCGTCCCTGGAAAATGTTGCCGGGTTGCATGACACATATGCGAACATAGAGGGGTTAATAGTCATAATTGTCTGACGGGTTTGTTTGTCAATGCCGGCACGGGGCGGGTCTGTCACGATAAGGTCCGCATGCAGCCGCTCCGGATGAATCCGGTTTGACGGCATGGTTAGGAATTCAACGTTTGTAATCCGGTTTTGTTTTGCGTTATGCCGGGCCCATCGGATGTTTTCTCCGCTGATATCTATGCCTGTGCCGGATTTAACAAGGCCTGCCAGAGCAAGTGAGAAGAACCCTCCGCCGCATCCAATATCAAGAAAGGTTTTAAAACTGCACCTGTCTGCATGGTTCCTGACGATTTCAAGCATACGGTCCCGGAGGAAGCTGTTCGATTGGAAAAAGCTGCTGATGGTGCGGGTAAAGATGTAGCCTCCGGCTTTATCAATGACAATCGGATCTTTCTGAAAGGATGTTATCACCCGTGATGACGAATCAATGGCTATACGGCAATCATCGGGGAGTGATTTATTCTCCCGCAGCCAGATATTCAGCTCTTCGGCCAGAAGGAGGCATCCTTTTTCCCCGATCGGGACGAAGTCATTGGTGCCTTTCCGAAAAAATCCCGGTATTCCGTCTTTCGCCTTGAGTGTGGCATGGCTTCGATAATGATATCGTCCGGCATGAACTACCTCGATATCCGGTCTTTCCCCGTCCCCAAGGCCTGCAATCCTTACCAGGCTGTCTTCTAAAATGATTTTTTTGAATTCAAGTTCTCGGTCATAGGCTACATGGAGAAACGAGCATCCTCCGCATCTGGTAAAATAGGGACAATCTGCCCTGGTCCTCCCATGATCCTTTTCAATGATGGTATCTATCGAGGCGAAGCAAAAATCCTTTTTATCATGGGTTATTGATACTGATACGGTTTCACCGGGTATGGCGTAGGGAACCATTACCGCTTTACCCCCATGGCGCCCCAGGCAGTAACCACCGTATATCGGTCGTTCCAGTGTAATTGTTATCTTATTATCAGGTTCAGTCATTGCAGACGACACTAAGACATGGATTTGTTCCAGTTTTTACAGTGATCTGCTTCGTGATGTGATCAAAGAGATAAGGAGCGGCGAATATGATCGATCAGAAACAGTTAAAAATATATTTGACAACAGCCTGTCTCTTGGATATCTACTATGATGTAAGCATAACTGCCCGGGTAACCGTCAACATATTTCCGGGTAATGCACCAAATCTTTGTAAATAAATGAGACAGGGCCCAGACATGAGAACTTTTGCTGCAGCAATCTGCGTAATATTGCTTTTTCCGATCATGTACTGCTCAAAAAAAGGCAAGACCGAGAAAGAACCGAATAATTCATTTTCTACAGCCAGTGAAATAACACAGGACGAACGGTTCCTCGGTTTCATGGGAACTCCAAATGACAGGGATTTTTATCTGATCCGAGCAAAAAGCAGAGGAATATTAGACATACAATTGTCAGGCGTGAAGGGAATTAACCTGGCTATGAAAATATGGAAGGGTGGAGAAGAACCGAAGCTCATCAAATGGATTGACGACAATCGTAAGTCTTCCCCGGAACGTATGGCGAATTTACCTGTAATATCGGGTGATTATTACATTGAGGTATTCCAGAGCGACCGCGATCAGAAAAAATCAGATAAAGAGAATACCTATGAACTGTTTCTGAAAAACCGCGATGCTATTTCAGAAGAATCAGAACCGAATGATTCACGTGACGACGCCGACACCCTCCATGTAAATAAGGAAATAACCGGTTATTTCTCGCCTGCATATAATAGGCTCAATGAGGACAAGGACAATCTCCACCGCGAAGAAGATTGGTTTGCTGTGGATGTAAGCCTGAAAAATGATTCTTTCGAAGTAATGGACGTATCGGTCTCTGGCGTTGGTGACGTTAACCCGGTTTTGTATCTGTATGATTCTGAAGGAGAAGTGATCTCGATGTCAGATAACGGTGCAGCGGGTGAACCAGAGTCAATCAGTGGTGCGGGCATAAAAAAATCGGGCACTTATTATGTAATGGTTGCCTCAAAAGGGTATACGGCAAACCATGAGGAGCCTTATACGTTAAATGTCACTGTAAAGGAACATGATTCCGGCACTGAAATGGAGCCGAATAATGATACTGAAACTTCAAATAAGTTTTCAAATATTATTTCCGGTAGAATTAATTCAAAAGACGACAAGGATGTGTTCCTCTACGAGGCAATCAGTGGACCGTCTATTTACAGGATAGAACTCAGGCCGCCTGAAGATATGGACGCCATCCTCACGATATATACTATCGATCGTGAAAAAATCATAGATATAAACAGCAGCGGCAGGTCCAGGAAGGAGGTGTACCCGAACTTTTATACGGAAAAAGATTTTTACATTGCCGTATCGGCACGGACAGGAGACAGGGTCCCGGCCGGCGAATATATTCTTTCAGTGACGCCATTTAAAAACATTGCCGACCAGGAAAGGGAGCCGAACAACGAGATCTCCCTGGCCAATAAGATGACCGGCAAAACAATTTCAGGGTTCACGTCAAGCCGTGGCGACAAAGACTATTTTGTCCTTACCGGTGATTCCAGGATAAAACAAAAATTCGAGGTTAGGGGTGCTAAAGGGGGCTCCATAAAGGTGTCTGTAACTGATCCACTCGGATATATCATAAAAAGCATTGATGTGCAGGGCGATCGCAAAACTGTTTTCAGTGAAATGATTGACAAGAAAGGCTATCTTATCATAGAAGCCATAACTGAAAACTATGACAATCCATATACAGTCCTTGTCAGAGGTGCACAATGAAAAACATCACGCTTATCCTTTCGGCAGTATTGTTTCTGCATTTTGCGGTCGGTTGTTCATCGACAGGCGTTAAGGATAACGGCAACTCTTACCGGATGCCTGAAAAATACAATTTTCGCTTCATCGGAAGGGACGTGGAAATTGAAAATCCCGATAATGATCGCAGATCTTATTATAAGGTTTTCATAGACAAAGCGGAGGAGGGCAGGACAACGACCGGACTCGAATCACAGGTCAAGACCTACGAATCCACCCTTTCACAAAACCGTCACCTTGTCACAGTCGAGAAATGGGTCCTGGACCAGAAAACATCACGCTACGTCAAGCTGAATAATATAGAACAGCCCAAACCGAATTTCATTTATTTCGATGTCCCTGAAAAGAAGATAGTTATAATAAATATGAAGACACTGAAGGATGGGACAGCGGAGATGGAAATTGATTTTGAAAGGAAATAAACTGATCTGACCGACGCATAAAAAAGGCGGGGTTTTAGGCCCCCGCCTTTCTGTTTGTCAGTCAATAATGCTGCTGTCCTGTCGTTCTTTTCTGGATACCCTGCCGGTATAGAAGCTTTTCACAACCGAAAGCGGTATATCATACTCCTGACGGGCATTCCATAGGATAAACCCCTTGATCCCCGAATCCCTGATCCCCTTGAGCTGGTCCTCGATGTATTTCTCGAAGGGAATTCCGGACATTTTCATTTTAAAGGCCTGGATGTAGGATACAATCATGGCATTCTTGGTTCTTGATTTGGCCCGGGCTGAAGTTTCATGTACCGTGAAATACGGATCGGCGTAGAATTTCTTGCTCCAGGTATAATGCGAAGGATATGCCATGGGGCATATCATGTCGACAACACGGTCAAGGCTCTCCATATTCTGGCCGATGATATCATCCTTGTTGAGGGGGATCCTGCCGAAAACATCTGCGGCAATTCTCACGTTATACTTTTTAACCCGATTGCGGGCCCTGGTCAGAATTTCCTCGATATACTTGTACCGCTGGCTGTAGGTCAGGTGCCTTGTGCTGCCTGAATCGTGAAAGCGGATATAGTCAAACTGGATTTCCCTGAAGCCGTTTTTGCAGGCATCTTCAGCTATAGAGATTCTGTCATCGATGTAGCTGTCGGGAACCGGGTACTTCCTCAGCCCGTCCGGGAAGACAACAATGCGGGCTATGGGGTGGATACCGTTTTCTCTGCAGTATTGGATATGGCTTGCCGGAACCATGCATTTCACGAACTTGGCACTCTGGACATCGAGCACCATGGCGTTTATGCCGGATGATTTGGACTTGGCTACAAGGTCCTGGAGTTTCTTGAAATTATTGGCGGTAGCCACATTGAGATAGATCCCCCGGTAAAATTCGGGATACTTGTATTCTTTTTCACTACTGGCTGTGGAATCGGTTCTATCTCTGGGAAATTGGGCAACGACAATGTTGTCTTTGAAAGAGCTTGAGTAATAGTTGAATATCTTATGTGGCAGGTTGCTGAGGAATAGAAATCCTCCCGTAATAAGCAGCAAGATACCAAATTTTTTCATTTTAACCTCTCTCCTGATCTGAAATTAATGGATACAATTACTTGCGGTGATGAATATGTAAAAGAGTTTTTTTATCACCCATAAAAAAGTATGTCATACATTCTTCGCTCTACTGGTACTGCAATGCATCTCTAATTTGAATATCGACATGAATGAAGGTGTTTAATTATTTTTATAGTCAATTTTTCATATAATTATTAAATAAATTATTTATACTATTGACGCCGGTATGTTTTTTTATTATCTATAAATAAAGCACTCGAATTGTCTTCACTGAGCTATCAAAAGGACACCTCAGTACGTAATAAATGTCTATAAGGATCTATGGTGGTTGGCGTTCCGGGCATAGATAGTACACTATTTATAAATTAATGTGCGTGGAATCCTCTGGAAAGTGCTAATTTTTAGTCTATTACGGTGTTAAATTGTATATTCAACCTGAAACGCTGGACCTGATCAGAGGCAAGGTTGTCATTCAGGATGTTATTAAGCGATATGTCCCTTCATTAAAGAAAAAAGGCAAGAATTTTATAGGCTTATGCCCGTTTCATAAAGAAAAAACCCCTTCTTTTTCAGTATCTCCGGATAAGCAGATATTTTATTGCTTTGGATGTCACACGGGCGGCAATGTATTCAATTTCATATCGAGGATAGAACGCCTTGAATTCCCTGATAGCGTCAGGTTCGTCGCTGACATGGTGGGTGTTGACATAAGGGACGATAAAAAGGGGGATTCGGCGGTTTTCGAGGCTATGCAGCGGATTAACCGCCAGGCCATGGAACTGTATCACGGGCACATCAAGATACCGGCCGGCAAGAAGGGGCTCACCTATATTACCGGAAGGGGCGTGAGTCATAAAAGCATTACCGATTTTAATATTGGGTATGCCCCTGATTCATGGGATTTTTTACTGGGCTCCATAATCAAATCCGGCAAAGACCGGGAAGTAGCCGAAACCCTCGGACTCATCAAGCCGAGCCAGAAACGGGCCAACAGCTACTATGACATGTTCCGGAATCGGATCATATTCCCGATATTCGACGCAGCCAATAATGTGATCGCCTTTGGCGGCAGGGCAATCGGCGACGATCCACGAAAGTATCTTAATTCGTCGGAATCACCGCTGTTTAAAAAACGCAATGTGCTCTATGGGTTTAACCGTGCCCGTGATTCGATCAAGGAGCTGAACCGGGTTATTATTGTGGAGGGCTATCTGGACGTAATAGGGTGCCACCAGGCAGGCATAGAAAACGTGGTCGCGCCGTTGGGTACGGCCGTCACTACCGAGCAGATTAAGATGCTGGGTCATTTATGCACAGAAATCATTTTTCTTTTTGACGCTGATTCAGCGGGCTTGAAGGCTGCGGGACGATCCCTTGACATTTCAGACGATGTGAATGTCAATATAAAAATCGGGATGCTTCCTGAAGACGATCCTTTTGATTATGTAACCAAAAAAGGGCCACGGGAATTCATGGCGGTGGTCGACAAGGCGATGGGGCCGATTGACTTCCGGATCGCCCGGATCATGGATAATTACAAGGACCTTGGAAGGATCAACACCTTAAAACAACTCTTTGCAGCAATCGCCGATATAAAGCTCGAGACAGAGCGTGGTGTTTATATAAAAAAGATAAGCTCCCTGCTTGAGGTGGATGAGAATTCAGTGCGCACTGATTTCAGGAATTATATCGGCAACCAGAAATCAGTACAAAAAATTGAACATGAACCTAAAAATGACCAGACTGATTTTATAACCCGAAGCTATCGGGACTTGATTAAGCTGATATGCCATTACCCCGAACTTATCGAAAAAGCCGTTATTGATTATTCAATTAATGATATCCCGGATGAATTGTCCCGTACTGTTCTAAAGAAGATATCGGAGCTCTATTTTTCCGACCAACAATTTTCAATAGATAAAATATTTGACTTTTTCACATCCGGTCAGGAAATGGATTTTTTGAACAATATTTTTAATGAAGATTATTCCGTGGCCAATCCTGCCGCAGCATACACGGAAATTTTTATTAATATGAAAGTCCGTGAAATTGACGATAAAATTGATAAGTATGCCTCCTTGATCAAGTCGTCGCCCAATGGAAGTTTCCATGAGTATATAACCGAAATTGAAGTCTTACGAAGAGAAAAGGAAAAACTGTCGCAGTACATTTACAATAAATTCATGTGATGCGTCACGGTGAAACATTGAGTTTGCGGACGCGGCAATAAATAAACACTATTAAAGGACAATATAGCGACATGAGCAAAAAAGAGATGACACTGGATGCCATTCCCGAAGTTAAAAAGCTTATTGAGATAGGCAAGACAAATGGAGAGGTTACCTATGACGAGATAAACGACATCCTGCCCGACAAGCTTCTCAACTCGGAAAAAATAGATGATGTATTCATCCTCCTAAACCAGCTGGGGATCGAGGTGGTCGAGGAATCGACGAGGAAAGACCAGTCAGTGCCGGGCGTCCGTAAGAAAGCCAGTTCCGCATCAAAGAAATCCCTTGCGACGACAACCGAAGCGTCCCATGTCGATGACCCAATCCGGCTCTACCTGAAAGAGATCGGCAAAGTATCGCTTCTCTCGGGTGACCAGGAAGTTGACCTTGCGAAACGAATAGAGGAAGGGGAGATACTTATAGAAGAAACGGTATACAATTCTTCGCTCCTGATCAATGACCTCATTAAAAACTATTCGAAGATAAAAAGCGGCAAAATAAAGCTTACCGACGTGCTTAAAGTCAACCGCCTCTATTACTTCTCATCGGTGGATCTTGACAAGCTTGAAAAGAAGTTCCACGAGACAATGAAGCTCATCATCGAAGAAGACAATAAGATGATCCAGTTCGGCAACAAGCTGAAAAAGGTCGACCCCGACTCCAAGAAGGCTGAGGAATTCATGGAAAAAATCGAGGCCGCCAAGGTTAGTATCCGCAAGACCATAAGGAACCTAGAAATCAACGACAACGAAGTCAACAAGCTCTCCGTCAAGATAAAATCAATGGTAGCGCGGATCCAGGAGACCTACGAATTTTTCACCGAAATCGAGAAGGATTTTCACAGGGACCTCAAGGAGCTCAAGCACCTGGCGCGGAAGCTTGAAAAAGGTGAAAGCATTACCAAGATCGTCAAGGAACTGGGCATAAAGAACAAGGACGAAATCCTCGAAGTCATCAAGAATGTCCGCAATAATGAGCGAAAAATACGCAGGATCGAGCAGGAAGCCGGTGCAACGGCAGACGAAATCATGGAATGGGGCCTGCAGATTAACGCCGGGCAGAAGAAAATCTCCATCGCAAAGAAAGAGCTCATCAACGCCAACCTCCGCCTCGTCGTGTCAATTGCGAAGAAATACGCAAATCGAGGCATGCATTTTTTTGATCTGATACAGGAAGGGAATATCGGCCTTATCAAGGCGGTTGATAAATTCGAGTACAAGAAAGGATATAAATTTTCAACCTATGCTACCTGGTGGATCCGCCAGGCGATAACCCGGGCAATTTCAGACCAGGCCAGGACCATCCGTGTTCCGGTACACATGATAGAACAGATCAACAAGGTCATGAGGGAAACAAGGCTTTTCCAGCAGGAGTTCGGAAGGGAGCCCTCACCTGAAGAGCTTTCCGACCGTCTGGGATGGGTCGTAGGCAAGGTCAAGGCAGTTAAGAATGTAGCCCGCGAACCCATTTCCCTTGAAACGCCCGTCGGTGAGGAAGAGGATTCCCTCCTGGGCGATTTTATCGAAGATAAGGAAGTTGATTCACCGGCCAACACGGCTGCGTACCGTCTTCTTTCCGAGCAGATAAACACAGTCCTCTCAACGCTTCCCGCGCGGGAGCAGAAGGTCATCCGCATGCGTTTCGGTCTTGACGATGGATATTCCCACACGCTGGAAGAAGTGGGCTATGTTTTCAAGGTTACCCGTGAACGGATACGGCAGATAGAAGCCAAAGCGCTGCGGCGCCTCCGCCATCCGACCAGGGCGCGCAAACTAAAAGATTATCTGGACCACGCATAGCAAGCCGGAGACCCGGAGCGATCCGTTTCAATTATGAATTATCCGGAATAGCACAGTCACGTAATGCGCCAGATTAAAAAAATCGCCATGATCGGGGCAGGCTCATGGGGCACCGCGGTAGCAAAAAATATCGCCGAATCGAAGCCTCATCTCACTGTTATAATGTGGGCCTATGAGAAATCGGTCGCCGGTTCAATCAATACCGTGCATGAGAATTCTGAATTCCTGCCAGGTGTTAAGCTCCCCGCAAATATCATTGCCACGAATGCATTGAAAGAGGCTGTAGACGGATCCGACGTGGTGATTCTCTCAACGCCCTCCAAGGCCGCTTTCGACATATCACAGAAAATGGCACGTTATATAACCGACGATATGTATGTCGGTTTTCTTACCAAAGGTTTCTGTAAAATACAGGGAGATGTGCTTACGATTTCACAAACCATGGACCGGGCTATTCCGCAGGTTGCCGGCAGGATAGTCGCAATTTCCGGCCCGAGCCACGCCGAAGAAGTGTCCATGAGATATCATACCTGCCTGAACGTCGGCAGCCATTCAGCGGAATCAAGGGGTGTCATTGCAGAGCTTCTCAACTCTGAATATGTTCAAGCCCGTGAGACCGAGGATATCCGCGCTGTCGAGGTCGGCGGCACACTTAAAAACCCGGCGGCCATCGCCGCCGGCATGATAAGCGCTCTTCCGCGGTGCGGCGATAACCTGGCAGGGGCACTTATTTCGGAGGCACTCAAAGAAATGGTGCAGCTGGGCAAGCTCTTCGGAATCAGCGAAGAGGGAATCATCGACATATCGGGTCTGGGCGACCTGGTGGCAACAGCCCTGAGCGGCCATAGCAGGAACCGTAGATTCGGGAGTGACATCGCCGGCCAGATAATCAAAAAGGGAAGGACACTGAACATCTGGGACCGGATCGTACTCCGCATCAGACCGGCAAGCGTCATTGAGCGGATGGGCGGAAAGATGAACTACCTGGCCGAAGGTGCCTATGCCATTGAGCCCCTCATTGAACTCGCGGAAGCTGCACACGTATCAATCCCGGTATACAGATCCCTGTACGAAGTATTGTTGAATAAAAAAGACCCTTCACTTCTCATTGAGACCATAAAAAATCCGTCGAAATTCAACGAAATTTTCTTTAATACAAAAATACAGATATCCGACCGGAAGAAAGGCCTTGAAGAACTTAAGGGCGCCGCCTTCAGGGATATGATAGTAACCCACACCATGGATAGGTTTGTTTCAAAGCAGGGCACGCAGCTGCTGCCGTACTCCACGGAAGATGTGATCCGGGGCATCAGGGAACATTCTTCAGGCGTTACCGATGATAGAGAAAAGCAGATCATAACCACTTTAACAATAGATAACTATGTAGAATCCCTGCATCGACTGATTGAACTTCATGTGGATGGAATGACCGATAATTATTCCCCGGTATTTAAATGGATCATAATGGTTTTTCTATTCCTGGTCCGTGCATTAAATGCGATACTCGGGAGAAAAGGACGGCTGATGGCTTCGGGACATATGGCGGAGATCAAAAAATTGAGTAAATCCGTGAATGTGCTCTATGTTAATTCCCGTGCCGGGATAATCGATCCGTTCATGGTCATGCTTTCAATTTTAACGAAGGGCCTTCCCGTTCCCCGATTTTTCATCAGCTCAGAAGTCGCGGGTTTACGCGACAGGTTCATATTGAAACGGTGCGGCGGTTTTATCGTGGACAGGACCAGGCTGGAAGACGACCTGTATCGTGAGACGCTGACACAGTATCTGTCGACAATGGCGGGACACGGCGTTCCGATGCTCTATTCCGCATCATATAAACAGGGACAGATAAGCGCCGCAAAGGATGAATTCCTATCTGCGATTACAGAGTGCCTGTATAAACACACGGCGGAAGTGGCGCTGGTACCGGTCGAGATCTCATACCTCGGTAAACCGGCTGAGCTGCAAAACGGGACCATACGGTACAGGGATCTGCTGTCTGACGTTGTCCATGTTAATTTTTCCAGGCCGCTCCTTCTTTCCGAGTACACAAAGAGGCCACACATGATAAATGGGATACCGTCAACCATCCTGGGAACGTGGGATAAGGACCGAAAAATATTCCCCCATTATATCATCAGTAAAATCCTGGCGGACAATAATTTTAGCATCAGATCTGACGCCGCGCTCAAACTTGCGAAAAACTACATGTCAAAGGCAGGCCGACAGTTTGACTACAGCCCGCAAAAAATCGTTAAAAAGGGCCTGCGGTATCTCGAAAAAAACTCTATTGTATCAACCAGCAACGGCGTGGTGAACGCCAATGACCGGTCGCTGGTAGATTATTACGCGAAATTGCTTTCTTGATACGGATCAGACTCTAAAGAGATGCTCAAAGGTTCCATAAAGAACCTGTACGAGCTGAGATCGTCCTTCGATCGACCCTGACAATCCGTACAGGGCGCTGCTGCGAGGGGCAGTGCCGGATTTATTCTTTGCGTATTCAACCCCGTCCCGGAGGTCTTCAATAAGCGTATCTGCAATGCCCGGAACAAACGTCTGGGGCATAGTAACGCAAAAATGTATGGCCGGGGGATTTTGAAGCCCGTTAAAGCGCCATCCCCTGGAGATCATGTAGTCGTTGACATGAAAGATATCTACCTGCCGTGAACGAAAGCTGATAAGGAACGTCGGATCTCCGATTATGTCCAGTTCGGCTATGCTTTTAACGCCATCCTTGATACGGTCGGCTATCTTCATCATGGCCGATGAAGCCTCCATATAGCCTTTTTCACCGAGATATACCATTGTGGCCCAGGTGGATGCGGTAAGGCCGCCAGACCTGCTGCCGGTCATTGAAGGCGATGCGTAGATGCCGCCGGGCCAGTGTGCCATTTGAAAGAACTGGTACCTGCGCAGCTTCAGATTCCGGTAGAGAACGACAGAATTTCCCTTGAGTCCGAATCCGAACTTGTGGGTATCAGCGGACATTGATGTAAGACCGGGCAGGCGGAAATCAAAAACGGGCACCTTGTATCCAAGTTTTTCGACCCATGGGAGGATAAAACCGCCCAGGCATCCGTCGATATGGAACCCGATGCCGTGTTCAAGGGCAATGTCGGAAAGCTTGTCCATCGGATCGATAAGACCATAGGGATAATTGCCGGCGCTGGCGACTATGGCGACGGTATTTTTATTGATGAGATTTTCCACTTCATCGGGGATAACGCGGGAATCTGATTCATCAACGGGTGCCAGGACCATTTTCATGCCGAAATATTCGCCAGCTTTGTGAAAGGCCGGATGTGCCGTTATGGGAAGAATGATTTCCGGCACGGTGATGTTCTTTTCGGTCCTCCCCATATCCCGGTAGACCTTCATGGCCATCATTATGCTTTCACTGCCCCCGAAGGTGACGGAGCCGCATATTTCCTCATCAGGGTTGTTCGCTTTTACAGCGTCACCGTTGAGCATTCTAGCGGTCATGGAAATGATTTCGCTTTCAAATTTTGACATGCTGGGGCACAGGTCGACCTGGAGGACGTTTATATGGGAATAAAGAGAGAATACACTGTTCTGGAAATTGCGATGTTCTTCTCCTGCGTGATAATAGGTGCCAGAAACCTTGCCGTTTTTCCATTTCGAGTTTTCTTCCTCAGCCATGGACGTTAATTCTTTTAGTATATCATCCTTCTCACGTCCCTGGGCCGGCATGCGTTCGTAGCTTTGAAAACGTCCTTTATAGGGTTTGAAGGGGTCTTTGAATTCCTGCTGATCTGACATGGATCCTCCTCTAATTAACTCATTATTCCGACATCCTGTTCAATGCGGCGAATATTTTTTTATTCCTGATGAACAATTGCCGGTACTGCCTGAACATTTTATCATACACGGACCGGTTTGCCGGGTTCGGTTCAAATATCTTCCTGATTTTTATAAGGCCAGGCAGCTCATCTGCCTGGCGCAGTCCAAGTTTATGCAAGGCCAGCAGGGCTGTGCCGCGCAGGGTCGTCCTGGTGGGATCTTCAACCTGGTGAATCGGAACACCCATGACGTCAGCATGGATTTGGGCCCATAAATCTGACTGGGCCCCGCCGCCAGCGAACCTGAAGCTCCTGAACCGTTCGCCGATGAATTTTTCCGCGACCTCGCAGGTCCACCGGTTGTTATAGGCAATGCTTTCCATCACGGCCCTGGTCATGTGGGCGCGGTTTGTAGAGAGAGACAGGTTGAAGAAACCGCCGCGGACAGAGCCGTTTTCTTCAGGCGTAATCGTGCCATTTAGCCACGGCATGAAGATGACTCCTTCACTTCCGGCCGGGGCCTCTGAAGCGATACTGTTCGCGCGAAGATATGCGTCCTCAGGCATGGGACCGGTATTGAATTCATCCTGGCAATAGATCATGCTGTTCAGGTAGAATTCAAGGGCTTTTCCGCCGGTTCCCTGCTCCGCAAACAGAAGGTATCGATCAGACAGCGGGCTTGGCATGGTGGTAATTGAATGGAAAATATCGGTTTTTTTGAAAGGAAGGTGGCAGGTTAGCACCAGTGATGTTCCAATGTATATCAGACCATCGAAATCATGGACTGAACCGGATCCGATGGCAGAGGCATTGGTGTCATTTGACCCTGCGATAACCCGTGTCAAAGGCGTGAGCCCTAGTTCATGGGCTACTTCAGGGAGAACGGTACCCACGAAATCCTTGTTGGGCAGAAGGTCCGGCAGTTTTTCACGGTCGAGGTTTGCCAGCTTGAGCAATCCGTCGTGGTAGTCAGTCACTCCCCATGTGCGGTTATCGACGACCATGAACGGTATCATGGTCTCCTGCGTAGCAGAGCACCTTCCGGTAAGCCGCATAGCAATGTAATCCATCGGTTCAAGAAACTTCCATGTCTTCCGGTATATATCAGGACGCTCATGCTTCAAAAAATGGATGTGACCGATTGAATCGATGCCGGATTTGCTCGGCGCCAGCCCGGTAAGAGTGATCCATCTCAGTAATTTGGAAATGCCGTATCCTTCAATATTTATCAAACCACGGATCAACCTGCGGTTATATGGTTCACCGCGCGAATCCAGCCAGTGTATGGCCTTCATCAAAGGCTCACCCTTATCATCGACAGGTACAACAACAAAGTATTGTGAGTCACAACTGACGGCTGCGATATTTTCAGGGGAAACACCGGAATCACGGATCGCCTTCCGGGCTACTCGTTTGATGCCATCCCACCACTCATGCGGGTCCTGTTCGGCACCTCCATGGGGAAGCAAATGCAGTTCGATTTTTTCAGAAGCGCTGGCCTTAACCTCGCCGGATTCCGACACAACCGCCGCCTTGGGACCTCCGCTACCCAGATCTATAGAAAGGACATGAACGGTGCGATCGGAGGAAAGAGAACGAAAGGAAGAGGGTTCAGTTAGTGTGAGAGCTTCCTTCATGCTGTTCCACCAGACAGGATTTCATCAATCAATCTGCAGGCCTCGGCAGGACTTTCAGCTGTCATGAAAAGCCCGTCCTCCTGGCCTTCAATATGAATCTGGGGAAAGGCCGCACTCCATCCGCCCGCAAAAGTGCAGCAGATAACCGGTTTACCGTAGGTTTTTGCATAGGCAAGTTCGGAAAGAGTACCAGATTTGCCGCCTATGGCCACTACGACATCAGCGGCAAGGATGTTTATGGCGTTCCGGGCATATCCCATTCCGGTGGGGATTACGATGGAGCAGAACGGATTGGCCAGATCCAGGCTCTCGCCCGGGTGTATGCCGATGACAATGCCTCCCTGTTCAGCAGCACCTCGTGAAACGGATTCCATTATCCCGCCACGGCCACCGGTTATAAGCACAAATTCACGCTCGGCAATAAAGGCTCCAATAGCACGGGCTTCATCATGGTACCCTGTTTCATCGGACGAACCTATCACAACAACCTGTTTGCGCCTCATGGAAGTCTCCTGTATCGTATTGAGGATCCGGCGATGCCACTGGCATCCGGGAAATATTATAACGATTCGAGAAACAGGTACAGCTGCTGCTGGGTGCCTATTTCAGTATGATTGACTTTATAAGGGATGTTGTTGCCATGATAATCGAAGTCGATGCGGTTGCGTTTCACATCAAGCCCCATCTTTGTCTTTTCATCGTACAACACGAAATAGTTGGAAAGTGATAGGGCAAATATATGGACATGTGACGGGTAGGTTCTTTTTAAGGTTTTGACAATGAAATGGGAAAAATCGATCAGGTTATAAATGCCGGCTCCGGCAAAAGCACCCGGCGGGTTATACAGTACGAAATGGTCCGTGTACACCGGACCATCCTTGCCGCCATTGAAAAGTCGCGATATTTCAGAGGAAATATCATTGATATAATTAAGCATCACCGGTGTAAAGAGCTCGAGGTATTTTCCGTACAGCGTGGTCAGAAGTTCTGCAAGGAGATCAAAATCAGTATTGCTGAAAAGAGGAGTTGACGCGACGGCAGCCGCAACAATAGTTTCGCGTCCGATGACAACAGACTTGACAAAGAGCGTGAAGGCCTTATCATCCTGATCTCCGAGTTTAATCTGCATCACGAGTTCTTTATCGAGGTCCTGTACGTCTATTTTTTCAGGAATTGCGTTCAGGAGTATCGCATCACCAGCAAAAGCAATGGGTTCAACTGCATCTCCGCGCACTGCAAACAGCGCAGTCAACGTCGCGCTGTTAATGATATTGTGATGATGCATAAGACCTTTCAGAAAGCCGTGGGAATTCTCAGATATGTATTTTCGCTCAAGCTTCAGGTACTGGTCATGGAGCTTCTTATAAGACAATTTCGCCTTTTCGAGAGACAAAGAACCTTCAGACCAAAGTGAAATGGTTTTTTTTATCTGGCCGAGAATGATTTCAGTATCTGATGTTTGGGCCATATTTGTATCGTGATCGCGTTTTATGGTATACTATATAACTGTTTGATGAATTTCAAGAACATTTTATGCGGAGGTGTTCGGTATAATCAAGCGCAGTCCGGTACAGGCGGAATGAGCCGGTAAAGAAAAAAATTGATTCCTCTGATACCAGGGTATCAAGTTTTGAAATAAGCCTGGATTCGTCGGTCTCAATTATATCTATGATCACATCGGCGAAAATTCCGCCTGTGGGGACGAAACATCGCTGATCGTTCAAAACATAGTAGATAGCTTTTATTTTCAGTGAAGCCAGCATCGACATAATGGTATTGATTTCCTTATCTTTCATGAGAGAAAGCACAGATGTCACGGCACGGCCGGGATATTTATGCTTAAGAAGCTGTACCATTTCATAAAGGGCGGCCTCATTATGTGCAGGATCGAAAACAACCAGTGGTTTCCGGCAGAGAGTCTGGAATCTTCCCGGAGCTGAAAAAACTGCGATCCCATTCATTATCACCTGGTCGGTAAGATCAGGAAATTCCCGCCGTGCAATTACCGCAGCGGTAATTGCACAGGATGCATTGGCAACCTGCTTTCCCAGCGGATGGAATAGTTCAATCCCCGCCATTGAAATTGATGGACTTGAGTCAAGGGAATAATCAAAGCGAAATCCCGAAAGAGTTTCGATTATGTTCCTTGTGTTAAAATCCCGTGAGTATAAATAGACCGGGGCATTGCGGATAGTCGCAGTGCTGATTATCGGTCCCAGAATTTCCGGATTTGTATTGGATGTTACAACAGGAACTCCTTCTTTTATGATACCTGCCTTTTCGCCTGAAATGGCTGACAAAGTTTTTCCCAGGATTCCAACGTGATCAAAGGATATATCAGTAATAATTGTGCAGAGTGGTATGATTAAATTTGTTGAATCAAGGCGCCCTCCGAGGCCGGTTTCTATTATAGCGCAATCGGCATGACAGTCATTGAAGTAGCGGAAGGCGCAGACCGTCAGAATATCAAAGTAGGTTGGGGTGATGGAAGTGTTTGTATCGATATAGTCGGTAATTTCATCAATGTAAATTCCGAATTGCTCATCATCGATCTGAACGTTTTGCAGCCTGATGCGCTCATTGATTTCAAGGAGATGCGGAGACGTATACAGTCCTGTTTTATACCCGGCTCGGATAAGTATTGCATTAAGCATGTGGGCAACGGAACCTTTGCCGTTCGTTCCCGCTATATGGAAGGACGGAATGGTGAGGTGTGGATTACCGAAATGCTCAAGCAACGCCGCAATGTCCCGGAGACCGTAATGTCGACCGTCAAAGTGTGTTTCGTTGTTTAGAAACCTGTCAAGTTTTTCCTGTATCATGATTTAATATGAAGATGTTGATATGCGGTATGCCGCATTGTTTCAACAGGCGCAATTTTACCGGTCCAGAGTTCAAACTGGCGGGCACCTTGCAGTACAAGCATGTCAACGCCGCGAACGATCCTGCAGCCCATCTTGTTTGCAGCAGCAAGGAGCCGTGTCTCATGTGGCGCGTAAACAATATCAAAGACAACGTGTCTGGCGGTGATCAGCGATATATCAATGGGTGTTGATTCAATATCAGGCATCATTCCAACGGGAGTGGTGTTTATTATGACATCGACAGATTCCATGAATGAAGCTTGTACGTCTTTCAGGAGAACAGAGCGTGTCTTCGGCGCTACCGTCCGGAGGTCCTGAGCGAGGGCATTGACACGGTTCTCGTTTCTACCGGCGATGATGACAGGTGCTCCCCGTTCTGACAGGGTCAGGGCGATAGCCCTGGCAGAGCCGCCATTGCCGATAACCATGCAGGTTTTCCCATGAAGGGTTATCCCGCTCTGCTCGATAGCAAGAACCGCTCCATATCCATCTGTGTTATAACCAGTTAATCTGCCGTCTGTGCTGACAATGGTATTAACAGATCCGATGCTGTTTGCAAGGGGGTCTATATCATCAAGGTGCCTGATAACATCAATCTTGAAAGGGATGGTAACGCTCGCGCCCCTGATGCCTAGGGACTTCATTGCGCTGACTGCAACTCCAATAGATGCGGGTTCAAATGCGAGATACACAGCATCGATACCGGTTTCTGCAAAAGCGGCATTATGCATGAGGGGGGAGATGCTATGGCGCACGGGTTTCCCAAAAATGCAATAGAGCTCTGTCCTGGAATTAATCGCCTGGTATTTCATCGTCTTATTATTCATGATAAAAAATTATTTGTCAATGAATTTATAATGATAGTTAAGTATTGAAATAATTTGAATCGGATAGGTTCTATAAGGCAAATCGTATTAAAAAAAAGGAAAGTATAACGAATAAAAGATTAATATCGACCAGCAATTCATATTTCAGCGATATTAGATAATTCAATTTCCGGATCAGATATATGAGGATAGCATAATAAATAATAGCAAAAAGGAGCACCAGGTATAGCCAGTTGCTCATCATGACCGTGATTATGCCGAAGGTCAAAACGGCAGCGATGGAGATTATAACTGATATAACGCCGATTGCACGGGTACCGACAAGAACCGGCAATGTTTCACGGCCAAGTATGAGATCGCCCTGGAAGGCTATTAGATCCAACAATGCGGCCCTGAGAAATATCAGCACAAAAATAAAAGAAGAAAATGAAACGACCGTCGTAACCGATACGGATGTTCCAAGCATAGGTACGAGGACGGTTATAATGATCCACCCGAAGCATGCGACTATTTTAGAATTATAAATTTTCCGCAACAATTCCGGCATGTTTTTCCTGAACAGACCTTTTACCGGTCCTGTTGAATATATGAAACCAAGGACGTATGAGCCGATAACTATGGATGTTGTCAGAAAATTAAAACGGCTCGCGATCTCTATTGACATGGCCATTGACGCAATTGAAACAAGCAGGAGCGGGACGCCATATTTTTTATAAATTTCATACTTGTACGGATTGCTTAATTTTAAAAAATCCTTTTCGAAGTAATTATTGATAGAATACATTGAAAAGATATAAAGAAATGATAGCGATGGAAAAGCAAAATTCATTGTTATTCCCGCATAATTCATTGCCAGGAGGGTGATGAAAAACGCAGCGATGGACGAAAAAAGGTTGGTTCTGACAATAAACTGGAGAAAGGATATGGCCGCCTTGATGAAAATATTACCTTTTTTAAAATTTATAGCATAGAGCTTTTCCAGGATATTGTTGATGATCCATCCCGGTGTAGATGTCCCGGCGGTTACCAGGACACTATTTGAAGCAGCAAAATCATTCTCGTTGAGTTCGGCCTCGGTTTCAACATGAAGGGTCTTAATACTATTGTCCCTTCCGATCTGGGCAAGGCGTTTGGTATTGGCGGAATTTTTTCCGCCAACCACTACCAGTGTATCATTACCCTGAAGAATGCCCTTGATAACGTCTTCCTGGCGGTAACGGGTTGAGTCGCAAATCGTATCGTAGACCTGCACATGAGCGTATCGCTCAAGGATTCGGTCAACAATCTTTTTAAACATCGTCCGGTCAAAAGTGGTCTGGGATACCACGACGTAATACTCAGAGTGGGGGATCGTCCCGAGGTCGTCAAGGTCCGAAATGACGGTAACACCCCTGGAGGCATAGCTCATCAAACCTGTCACTTCAGCATGGTCCCGATCGCCTGTTATAATGGTGTGACATCCCCGGCCAGACTCTTTTTTTATGATTGCCTGGACCCTCGCGACTCGCGGACAGGTGAGGTTTATTGTCATGCTGGCGCATTGTTTGAGGAATTTAAGCTCATCTATTGGAATACCGTGTGTACGGACTACCACTCTGCGTCCAGAAACACCTTCAAGGCAATTTACTGTTTTCATACCACGGCTGTGAAGGACATCGATGGTCTGCGGATTATGGATCAACGGACCATAAACGTACAATTCCCCGTCAGACTTGTTGATTTCGTGGACAATACGCAGGATGGCGTTTCTTACACCCATGCAAAAACCCGAATGTCTGGCAAGGGTGATTTTCATGGCGGATGGCGTCCTTACTGAACCGGTATGATTTTATCCATGGGGTGATTGGCCTTAAGCGGCTGATCTATTTCGCCCCGGGGCATTTCAATACGCGGCATCATAAGTGATCCCTTGAGCTGCAACACTACCTGGTTGCTGTCGTTAATAAATTTCGCGAGGAAATCTTTGTAGCCTTCCAGCACAGGCGAATTAGCGTTCATCATAATTCTCAGGTCGAGGCCGGAGGTCATGAAGTTTTTAGAAAGATTAATAGACCCGGTGATGGTCCCGTTCAGGTCTTTCCCGAAGATGCGGATATTTTTCACATTGATCCGTTTATTTGCTATGTCCGCATCGATTTTTATCGAGCTGATTTTTATTAACGGCAGCGTCAGCGGCATACCGCCCATGCTGTCGGGTAGCGGGATATCGCTGATTTTGACCATGGCATTATCAATTATGATATTAAAATCGCCTCCCTGTGGGATATCCGAGAAAGAATTATAATCGATGTATATGTTTCCGTTTAGATTGAACGACATCTGGGTGTTCGGGGTGCTGTATTTGAAACTGCTCATCTGTATTGTACCTTTGACGTCCTTTTGTATAAGGAGGCGCAGGATGGATATGTCAATTTCAGTATTTCGTATGTTTATCTCGCTTCCGCCCTGGGTCAATGCATATATGCCGTTCATCTCTATTATGTCGATAATACTGAAATTTATCTCGTTGACGTTCAATGACTTGAAGGACGTTTTTTCAAGGTCTTTCATTTTTTTGCGGATGAGCATATCATAGGGGAACGTGATGAATAAAAATACCAACAGCATGAAAAATGCAAAAGCTATATATGTCTTGGCATACGGCAGCTTCAATGCTTCTTTCGTCTTGCTCCAAAGGGACGATAGATTTAACAGCGGCTTAATGTTAATACTGATAAAATTTTTTATTGTGGTGATATCCATCGAATACTCATCCCGGTTACTGGGTTGTAAGGCTGTTGAATGTTATGGTAACATCGTAGGTGTTCCGACCTTTGATCGTTTGGTTTATGCGCAGATAGCTGATTTTAATCAACATACCCGAATTTTCCATCCGATAAATGAAATTCAAAATTGAGTTAATATCAACTCCTTCAAACCTGACATCGGCTGAAATTTTCTTGTATTTACCCTGTGTCACCGTCGGGCGGTCCCTGGTATAGGTTTTATTCCTTATAATATTAAGGCTCTGGGCGTTTTCTTCAATCATGGAGGTGAGGCCCTTGGTGTTGTTGAGCTGAGAATTGTACTGCGATATCCTGTCGCGCGATTCACGGTACTGGTCGTAAATTTTATCAAGGGTAGTAAGTTTTGACATGTTCAATTCATATTCTTTATTGATACTCTCGCGCAGGCTTATGATTGGTGAGATGATCAGGAAAAAGAAGGCAACAATGCCGATTATGACCGCCAGGATCTGCAGGAGACGTTTTTCTCGCTTGTTTAATTCAATCATTCCCGGCCGCCTTAATCTTTTTTCGTCTCAGTAGCGGTTTTAAGCTTAATAGTCAAGGAAAACCTCACTTCATTCTGACGCGAGTATTTAATATTCAGGTTTACCGAATCAAATTTTTTCGATTTCAAAAGACTCTCCTTGAATGCATCTATGTTAGCACTTGAGCCGGCAATACCTTCAAGCATGATGATGGTTTCGTTGTATACAAGGTTGTTCAGCACGAAGTTGCTGTCCTGAGGAAAATTCGCAAGAACATCCTTCATAATATCGAGAAAAGTTGCGTTTTCCGGAACCAGTTTCGATATGCCTTCGAGTTCCTTCTTTTCTTTTTTCAGCAGCTTGCGCGCATCTGCTATGGGGTCGCCGGAAACAGATTTGGCGTGGAAGTTGCGGTTGTACTGTTCATCAAGGATTTTCGAATACTGGCTGTTCGAGCGGGCTGTGAGTACAGCGGTGAGGAAGAAATTGATAATCAGAATCACCACCGTCAGGATAGCAAATCCGCCGGACAGGTAATAGATTTTCTTGGATTCACTGGCTATATCGGGAATGAATTCTCCCTTGAGGAAATTGATCGATGACCGCCGACGGTTGATATAGGCCAGCATGGTTCCGAAGGCTATGGGAAACTGCGTGCGTATTTCCCGTTCCCTGTAATCATCAAGAAAGGGAAGTGCATCGACCGGGACATCCAATTCTCTCGACAGCATGGATCCGATCCCGCTTATATTGGAGCCTCCGCCGGAGATGAGCGCCCGGTTGAAGGTTATTTCACCGCAGTCAACCTGCATTGCCTTCATGGTGAGAAGGATCTGTTCGACAAGCTCTCCTACGATATCCTGCGACAGCGTATATATTTTCTTCAATTTAGGCTTTGTAATGCCGAGTGATTTATAGTAATCGCGCTGCTCGTTGTTCTCAAATGACGTAAGGTCAAGGTTCAGATTTAGAAAGAGACGGGAGGCGTCAGATAAATTGATCTTAAGCAATGAAGCCATCGCTTTAATTATAGCGTTTATTCCTACCGATATAGACCTCGTGTAAAGAAGCTGATTACTGGCAATAAAATTAACTATGGTCTTGGTATGTCCGATATCGACCTGTATGACAGATTCATTTTCAATTTTATTGAAATACCGGTAGCATTCATACAATGCATTGGCTTCCATGCCCATGGTAAATGGTTTGATGCCCGAAGCATTGAGTATCTGCAAATAATTATTGATATTATTTTTGTGCGAAGCGGCAAGCAGTATCCTGCCTTCGCCTTCCTTGAAGCTTTTCAGCGATTGGAAATCAAGCTGGAGATCTTCAAGTTTAAAAGGAATGTTCTCTTCCGCTTCATAGGGAATGGCATCGGCTATTTTTTCAACATCGCTGAATGGAAACGATATCGTACGTATAATTTCAAGCTCCATTGGCAGGTTGGTGATGATCCGGTAGCCGGCCAGGTCTTCCTCGGTGATGATTTTTTGTACGGTCTCGGCAACCGCCGCGGACCTGTCTTCACGGTCAGGGTCATTGTACTCGTAATTGAATGATTTCAGCTGAAAATCACGGAACCCGGTTTTAACGGTCACGAGCTTGACGGTATTGGTCCCCACATCGATTGCTGCTATGTTCTCGAACACTGAATGCGCTCCACTACCTTATTCTTCACACCAGTAATACAACGTCCTCATGTTGCGGTTGTACACCGCGGTTATTTTAGCCTGCACGCCGTCAATAGTGGCGGTCGCAATAATTTTGAACACGGACGACTTGACGGAAAGACGGTCAGTAACAGTCGAGTCGAGTCCAAGATCTTTGATTTCGTCAACTGACTTAAAGGGTTGTGCCAGCCGTCGGCGAATAATCTCCGTCACAATATCAGGGGTCATTTTATCTGTCAACGCAGATAATACGCGGTATGACGCAGTATTAATGTTAATTTTATTAAACTCGCTGGTGTAGTCCTGGCGATCCCCATAGACAGTGAAGTAATCTGAAAGGCTCCGGCTTTTCTCCTTGCCAATAGCGGTGGTTTCAAGGTTTTTTTCACGGACTGAAATTTTCTTCGCGGCTGATTCGCCCGCCATTTCTTCTATTTTATCCATGGACAGGTCAGTGTCACCCCGGTTGTTATCGACCAGGTTCTGTTCATTTTTTTCAGCTTCGGTATTGCCGCCGCCCATCCCGTAATATATCTCCGGGGTCATGTCCTTGAGCATCAGCATTTCGTCGATACTGTCCATGGCGTTGTTCTTTGATGGGTATTCGGGTTTAACAGTCAGGTAGAAGTCCTGGCTCTCGGCGCCGTAAGGCATCCGGGACTCATCGATGTCGACCCAGTCATGGATGATGTCTGCAAAATCCATGGGAAGGCCCATGTTCATGAAAAAATTCTGCGCAAATAAATAAAACTTGGTGCGTTCGGTAAATTCATTTGCGAAAACGCTCATGTTTATTTTTGAATTCTCGTCAATAATCTTTAGCTTAAGCGAACCTTCCGCGATGGGAAGGTCCGGCACGTTGATGGCCCATACATCATTATAGGAATCGATCTCCTTGTCAGTGGCCCTGCCGGTTATCATTTCCCCGCTGAGGCCCTTGAGATCGGCATAGAGTATGAACTGGCACAGCTGTATGCCTGATTTCGCGAGGTAGTTGGCCCTTAGATGATTTTTCAGCTTCTGACCATACCCAATATTTATCTGGGCCACTACGATGAATTCGCCGGCTATGGAAACCAGGAGGGTGGTCATGATCAGAATGATGATGAGTACATAACCGGATGAACCGCGAAGATATGACAACACGCCATGTTCGGCCAGGAGCTGTTTCCTATTTTCATAGTTGGCGATAAATGCGGTTATGAAGCCCATGTTATCTGAATTCCCTGATATTTATTAACGTGACAAACTCGAATTTTTCTTCCTGGGCCTGGTAGTTTTTCACGACCATGGTCGTTTTTACAGCCCGGGGGAACATATTATTCTGACGGGAGTCCCAATCATCCGCCCAGTCGTTGCCCTTATGAAACTCGAATTTGAGGCTGACCACGTTGGGGAGCAGCATATACTCGGTGCCGCCCGTAAGCGGATCTTCATCCCAATAATTGATTTTTTCCCTTTTCATAAGATGGAAGAGGTCCACCGTATTTTTAGCTTCGCTAAGGAAATAGCCGACTTCCCTAACATCACTCATACGAACCGGAGTGTTCTTTTTTCCCGCCAAAAGAAAGTCATTGTGGTTTACTGTCACAAAATCAATCCTGCTATTGCCACGTACGTTCTCGCTTATGAAAGTGATATTTTTATTGCCCCGTGTATAATATGCATTGGAAATGTCCTGGTCGATCTTCATGAGCGCCAGGTTTACGTTTTCATAAAATTCAGCACGGCCCGTGGAGCGCTTGATGGAATCGAAGATGGAGCGGTACGATACGTATGCCATTGTCATTATAATCGAAGCCAGGGCCGTGGCCACCATAATCTCGATAAGCGTGAAACCCGCGTTACCGGACGTACCGGGAACAGGAGGATAAGTGACGGGGCAGCCTGTACTTTTTAGCTTATAACATTTCATTGCGCTTGATATATAAATGATATTTTATATTTCTTTTTTCTTCCGCGCTCTTTCCAAGAGACAATTATGTCCGTCTTGTTTGCAGGAAGGGGACCCAGCAGGGGGTGCTCAAAGCGCTCTGTTACCCTGCTGAATGAAAAACCGGGATAGTCCTTGACCTGCTGTCCCTTGAGATCGGTGCCCCGCATATTTTTCAGCATAAAATCGTTCATTTTACTTTTGGCGATAAGCATGGCATGGGTGTAGTTCTTCATCCCGGAAATAACATATACACTCGAGGTGACACCCGAAATCACGCTTATCAGAACTGTCGACAGAATAGCCAGCGCGATCAGTATCTCGACCAGGACAAATCCTGTTTCACGCCTTCTGTCGGGATTATTATTGTTCACTATCGAATGTTGCATAGCCTTCAGACACTTTCGGTTCCTTAAGATGCTTTTCGATTCGGATCGACCATTTCTGCTCGCCGTTGACCAGAACATGGATAATGTAATTGTTTGAGTAGCCCTGTGGATAGAACGGTATCATCACATTGCCGTTGGTTATTGTCTCGCCCGTAGATGTCACGACCTCTTCTATCAGAAAAGATTGTGAAAATTCCTTGAATTTAAGCGTTTTTTTTCTGCTGTCAATGAATTCACCGTCAACATAATTGAGGACCGCAACGCCGTTCTTCCTGTTGAATACATCCTTCTGCCCCATGGTATCATCCGGATCGGGTGCGGTAAGGTATATGGTAAAAAAATCAGTCCTGTTTTTCAGAAATGCATCATCAAAGGTGGCAGCGATCATTCCGGTGAAAATAGCGAAATTTTCTCGCTGTGTGCTGAATATCCTGGTTACGCGGGGAACAGCGATCATGAAGAGGATCGAAATAATGGCTACGACGACCACAATTTCAATGAGCGTAAACCCGCGGCTGTCATGACGCATTTTTTTTTTAGTGAACCCGAAAGCGTCAGCCATGAGGTGCGAACTATTTCTCATCCCAGCTTTTAATATCTGCATTGGCTCCTTCGCCGCCTTCTTTGCCGTCAGGACCGTAACTCCAGATGTCATATTCTTCCTGATCGTTTTCACCTGGGAAACGGTAATGATAGGGATTCCCCCACGGATCGACGGGGACTTTTTTCAGCAGCCCTTCCTTGACGAGCGCTTCAAGGCCTTCCTCTGTTGAAGGATATTGGCCCTTTGTGCTCTGGTATTCGAGCAATGGCGTCTGGAAGTTCTTTATCTGCAGCTTGGTAGCCTCGGCCTTCGCCCGTTTGAGATATTTTGTCACGTTCGGAACAATGACGACTGCGGAAAGGAGTGCAATAATCGTGACGACGATCATGATTTCTATAAGGGTGAAGCCTTTATCCGATCCGGCTTGTGAACGAATTTGCTGAATTCTATAAAGCAGTCTTTCTTTAATATTCATGTTTCTCTCCTGTGGCGTGTATTATATGTATGAAAAAAGGTAGAACGTATTGTTACGATCCAGATAATTAAGCATCACTGCAAAAGCATATTCATCTGCGTTATCGGCAATATGACCGACATGACGATGACGGCTATGACAAGACCCATTATTATGATTACTATAGGCTCGATGAGGCTTGTCAGGCTGGTGACGGACAGATCAAGCTCTGTCTCATAGACGGTGCCTATATTGAGAAGCATTGTATCAAGGTTGTCACTTGCTTCTCCCGCAGTAATCATCCCCAGCACCAGCTTGGGGAGAAAGTCGGATTTGCTAAGGGCGTTCGCGACTGTGGCACCTTCTCTTATTCTAATGGATGCTTCCCCGATTTTTTCCTCGATGATGACATTGCCCACTATTTTTTTCACGATTTCAAAGGCTTTAATGATGTCAACTTTGTTGTTGAGCAGTATGCCAAGGTTCTGGGTGAAACGGTATACGATCAATCTTTTGTAAAGGTTTTTAGCAAGAGGAACCTTGAGCTTTATATCATCGAAATTTCTTCTGCCTTCAGGAGTGTGTATGTAGCGATAGAACGTATATATCAGAATAAATATCAGTATTGCCAGTCCCAATAAGACCCAGCCGTTAGAAAGAAGCGAACTGATGCCGATGACCACCCTGGTCACCATAGGAAGCGCTTTCTGCTGTTCCTCAAACATGCCCGCGATCGTTGGGATTACGCTGGTCATAAGAAACATGGTAACGGACATGGCAAACAGCAGCATAAAGGCGGGATAATACATGACCGATCTGATCTTGCTGGTCAGGATGTTCTGCTTTTCCTCCATATCGGCAAGGCGCGCAACAACCTGGTCAAGAGACCCCAGGCTTTCTCCAACGCGGACCATGCTGACGTACATATCGGGGAAGATGGCGCGGTGCTGGGTGAGGGCATTAGAAAATGATGATCCCTGTTCAAGCTTTTCCTTTAAATCGGCCACGACGTTTTTGAAGTGCTTGTTGTCGATCTGTTCGACTATGTCGGATATTGCAACCGGAAGTGGCAGGCCGGCTTTGAGGAGCGTGGCAAGCTGCCGTGAAAAAAGACCCAGCTGTTTCGTGCTTAAACGGAGACTCACGATGTCCGATACCCGCTGGGCAAAGCTTTTCAGTGTCATTTTTGTGCCCGGTGCGGCTTCGAGTGATGTTACTTCATGTTTTTTAAGCTTGACCAGATAGAGCCCCTGGCCGCGGATTTTATGCCGCGCGCTTGATTCCGACGGCGCGTCTATATAATCGGATACATTTTTTCCGGTACGGTCAAGCGCTTGGTATTGAAATATCATTGTACAGTACCATATAATAAAATCAGCATACCCTCAATACTTCCTCGACTGTAGTGATGCCATCGATCGCCTTGTTGAGGCCATCTTGTAGAAGCGTTTTCATTCCTTCTTTAATGGCTAATTCTTTAATTAGAGGCGCTTCGCTATGGTCCATTATCAACTTGCGTACGCCGGCGGTAAGCGGCAGGAGTTCAAAAATCCCGAGCCTTCCGGTATAACCGGTATTGAGACATTCGGGGCATCCCTTTCCATGGAACAACTTTCCGCTTTTCAATTGCGACGGTTTAATGCCGAGTTCCGCGAGCATCTTTGGTGGCGGCTTGAACGCTTCTTTGCATGAGGGGCATATCTTCCGCGCCAGCCGCTGGGCCAGGTAGGCGTTGACGGACGATGTTATGAGAAAGGGCTCGATTCCCATGTCGATGAGGCGGGTGATACCGCTTGCAGCGTCATTAGTATGGAGCGTGGAAAAAACACGGTGGCCGGTCAAAGCCGCCTGTACGGCTATCTCTGCCGTTTCCAGATCACGGACTTCCCCAACCATGACAATGTCGGGATCCTGACGCAGTATGGAACGGAGACCGCTGGCAAAAGTGAGGTTGATGCCGGGCTTAACCTGCATCTGACCTATGCCGGGTATCTGGTATTCGATCGGGTCCTCGACGGTAAGAATGTTGACGTCCTCACTTTTCAGCTTCTGAAGGACGCTATAGAGAGTCGTTGATTTTCCGCTCCCTGTGGGGCCGGTAACCAGTACAATCCCGTATGTTTTTTTTATTAAACTGTTGAACTTGTTGAGGGTTTCGTCGTCAAACCCAATAGCTGACAGATCAAAGCTCATGTCGGACTTGTTAAGGATCCGGAGCACAATGCGCTCGCCATAATAGGTCGGAAACGTTGAGACGCGGATGTCGATGTCCTTGGCGGCGATCTTGAGCTGGATCCGGCCGTCCTGGGGCAGGCGGTTTTCCGCTATGTTGAGGTTCGCCATGATCTTTATGCGGGATAAGATGGCGCCCTGGTATTTTTTCGGGGGTGTATACATGTTGTAGAGGATGCCGTCAATGCGGAACCGCACCATCAGTTCCTTTTCATAGGGCTCTACGTGTATGTCGCTTGCGCGGTCCGTCACGGCCTGTTTAATGAAGGTGTTTACCAGACGGATGATGGGGGCCTCATTGGCCATGTCCATGATATCTTCGGTTTCAGAAATCGAAGAGGTAAGAATCTCGAAATCGGATTCTTCAAGGTCTTCGATGACATCATTGGTTGATTCATCTTTCAGCACGTGGAAATGTGTGCTGATGACCTGCTGTATCTCGTCTTCAGTCGTGAGAACTGCCTCAAAATCATACTGTGGAAATATCATCTTCAGGTCGTCAAGGGGCTGTATATTGAGGACATCAACAATACCCACAAGGATTGTCCCGCCCTTTATCTTGAACGGCACCATCCTGTTCTTGCGCATAAAATGCACGGGAATTTCGGCGAACAGGTTATCAGGATCTGAAAAATCGAGACGCGTCATGAAGGACATGTCGTATTGTTCGGCCAGGCATGATCGTATATCCTCCTCGGTGACCATCCCCTTTTTCAGAAGAAACTGTCCCAGGCGCAGTGTCGTTCCTTTCTGAGCGAGAAGGGCCTCCTGCAGCTCCTCCTGGGTTATTATTTTCCGGTCAACCAGGATCTTCCCAAGGTATTTTGTCTTTAGCTTTGACATGGATTATTTATTTTTGAGTCTACGCATGGTTTCGATTTTTTCTTTTGTTATGCTCTCAAGCCGGTCTTTTCTGGTGACGATATGCGGCGTGATGAATACGAGCAGGTTCGATTTCTTGTAGCTGACGGTCTTATGTTTGAAGAACCAGCCGAGAAGGGGGATGTCGCCCAGTATAGGCAATTTTGATTCGGTGGTGTCTTTCTTGTTCTGGATGAGGCCGCCCACCACTATGGTTTTACCGTCATAGACGGTGACTTTCGTCTTTATATCCCGCTTTCCGAGTTTCGGCGGGACCAGGGATCCGCTGGAAAGCTGCTGCGTTTCCCCTATAATAGAATTGACTTCCTGGTACAGGTCCAGGGTGATCCGTTTCTGCTGAGTAATGTGCGGTGTTATCTTTAGCTTGATGCCGACGGTTTTATATTCATAGGTCTGGAACGTTGTATTCTGGTCGGTAATCCTGTTGTTGGTCGGAACCCCGATCTCCTCACCGACGTTTAGCTCCGCTTCATTATTGTCAACGGTAAGCACCTGGGGCGTTGAGAGAATGTTAAAATTGTTGTCTGTCGCAGACGCGTTCAGAAGTGCGAATGCAAGGACGCCGATGTCAGGAACGTATCCAAGCTGGAACCCGGTGTTTAACGGAACCGAAAGTTTCTTGTCGACCCCTTCTGGTGCAGTATAGCTTGGTATTTTCGAGCTCATGATGGAGGAACCGCCGAATATATGCTTACCCGTTTGGTATCCCATCATCCAGTCTATGCCGAATCCCCAGCCGTTTTCAACGTTGACTTCAACAATCATTGCCTCTATCAATACCTGCTCCCGCACGATATCGAGCTGCTTTATGATGCGAAGAATTTCCCCATATTCATCGGGCTTTGCAGTTATAATGAGAGAGTTGGTTTCCTTGTTTGCGATAATTGAAAGCTTTTCCTTGCTGGATGCCGCGGAACCATGTTCTCTGGTTACACGCCTGGTTTTGTCTGATGGCTCCACCTTCTGAGGCTGCTGGGGCGTAGAGATAGGGGTGGTACTGATTTTTGCTGTTTCGGAAAAAGGAATGCGTGATAATACGTTCGCCAAATCTTCAGCGTTCGCGTTTTCCAGATGATACACATGTATATTGCCGCCGGTCTTTTCCTGTCCTTCCTGCACGACCTTCGAATCCAGCGATTGAGCAATCTTTACAAGGCTGTTTACGTCAGATGTTATGCCGGTTATGATAATCATATTCAATGATTGATATACAATGATATCAGCCGTTTTCGGCTTGAGGGAACGGAGCGTGTTCGAGACTTCATTGGCATCCGCGTTTTTGAGCTCCAGAATGTAGGTTATGGAACGCTCGTCGAGGATTACCTTGCCGTCAACGATGACTGATGAATTTTTCTTAACAGCATCCTCAATCGGCAGTATCTTGATGAGGTTCGGCGTTTCAACAACGGCCAGGCCTTTAACTTCAAGTATTGCCTTCATGACATTGTAGGCTTCACTGAGGGGAACCTTGCGGGCGGAGCTGATTGATATCTTGCCCTTGACACGGTCATCGATGATTATATTTTTACCGATCAGCTGACCCATGACATTTATAAATTCTGTGATTTCCACGTCTTTAAAATTAAGGGCGAATTTTTTTTCACCAGCAGGTTTTCTTGCTCTGGCCGCTGCTTTTTTAGGTGCGGCATTGAGACCGGCAGGATTTACTTTGTTATCATGGAGAGAAATACTGACGAACGGGAGTAGGGATATCAGCAGATACATGCTGGCGGTTCTTTTTGCTACTGATAAATTCATGAGCATATCCTTGGTTGAAAGGTGTTTAATCCGTAATGTTGAAATCGTATCTAAGGTTTTTCCCGTTCCGTTCGATATCGATGGTTATCTTTGGATCGTTTTTTATCGTTTCCCACATTGACATCAATTTTTGCGTGCTGTCAAGTACTTGGCCGTTTACCCTCTTCACGATGTCGCCGCTGCGCGCGCCCAGCCTGAACATGATATTCTGCGGCCTGACGGTAATCAGGCGGTATCCGACAATCTGCCCGTTGACGCGGTGCGGCCCTGCCTGAAGGCCTTGAAGGGCATTGTCCATGTTGTTAAACACTTTCTGCTTTATTTCAGCCCTGCTGAGGTTCTGGTTGAACTGCTGGCCGCCACCTTCGGACGTATTCGCTGGAGTTGGATCAACGACTTTCTTGGCATACAATTCAAGGGCTACCCTCTGGCCGCCGGCTTCAAGATAAACCTTGGAGTCTCCTATACCGACAAGTTTATTGCCGTATACATCATTTGATACTTCAGCATTCACCTTGTACAGGGCGAATACACCGGGGCTCTTTTCACCGGTTTTGAGGATCATGGCACGGGAAATACTTGTCGGGCCTGATATGGTCCCCAGGAGGGTCAATTCGCTGATGGCTCCGGCCTGGGTCTGGCCATCTCCGCTCAAATCGCCGGGACCGGCAACTTTGAAGAATCCGCATTCGGATATCATTTTATAATCATCAAAATTTTTTCTCGTGTTAGCAGCGTACACTCGCCGGGTGCTGGTCTTGGACTTGGTGTAAACGGGGGACAGATTATATTTTATTATCTGGTTTATTGTCGATGCGAGCATGAATGAAAATATCAGTATCGAAATAATGTTAAGTGAATGATATTTTAGATTCTGCATGAATTAAAAACCTGAGATTATTTCCACTTCGCCGGTAAAAATTAAAAATAATAAAAATTAAAAAGTTTATATTATTTTTTATATAAAATCAACACATATTATCATATTTAGTCAAGTAATTTACTTGCTAATCAGATTTTTTGAGTTTAAAAAGGGATTCTCGGTGGCATTCCCTTTTAGTTGCCTGCGTTTCTTAAGGGCCTTCTTTGCAATGTAAAGCGCTATTACCGCGATGATCAGTGCAGCAAAGACAAATTTGTACCTATTAAGATATGGAATAATTACTTCATAATTGTTACCAAAGGAATAACCAAGTGAAAATAGGATCAGGGACGTGCAGGTTACAGCGCAGAGGTCGATGATCATAAATTTCGCCAGGTTCATTTTTATAAGCCCGGAAGTCATAAAGATCACGTTCCTCATGCCGAAGGGGATGAATCTGCCGAAGAAAAGAGTCTTACCGCCGTATGAGGTGAAGTAATTCGACATAATGTCAAGCCTGGATTGGAGCCTCTCCGGATTGATGATTTTCATCCTGACCATGAAGGGGCTGAAGAGGATTTTTTTAATCCCGTATCTGCCTATGAAATATGCCATGATATCGCTCAGGTAAGCACCCAAGAAACATCCGGCGAAAATGTAGTACAGGTTCTGTTGTGCAACAGTGGCGGCGATTGAGGCGGAAATAATAAAAACGATGTCTTCCGAAATGGGGAAACTCAATCCGGAAAGCATCAGGAGACCAAAGGATATATACTGCACATAGGGATACATCCCCATCAGGATTTCTTTAACGTCAATCATTCAGTTGTACCTTTAATATTACCGGACTATGAACGGTTTTGCTTTGATGGCGGGTGTTCCTTTCTTGATCCAGATCCGAATCTTCAATGCACTTTCGCCCTCTTGGTTTGTAATTGTACCAATTTCCTCGATATGTCCGATGGAGTCAACAGTGAATTCGTAAAATTCCCTTTTTTTTGAGAAAGGATCCGTTAGTAATATCATGAGTGAGTCATCATGGGGATTTTTTTTGGGAGTACCCTCGAAGACCCGGTGGGTTTTAGAAATATCGTCCTTCCTGTATTTCTCCAGGGTAAATTGTTTATCTGATTTTTCTATCAGTTTTTTAATGTATCGTTCGGTCATTAGACACTCCGGAGCAATGCTGTGCCGAAAATTGAATTCCTGAAGGAAAAGCAAAATCCTTAAAAATATCAAATTAACTTGACTCTGGCGCAAATACCTCTGAAAATTGATTATAACCGGTTAAAAATGCCTTGTGAAGCGCACTATACCTGACAACGCTGCTAATGTTACCGGTTAACTTTTTTAATAATACAACCACGTGCCAGATAGTAAACAAATTATTTATGAAATTCAAAAAAAAATATGCCGCTATCGCGGCGATCATTATTTTTGTTGTCGTTAACAGCACGGCGACTCTCACGCTTATGTTTGGAGTCGTATACCCTGACCGGATACTGAAAGAGGTCGTGACCGATTATTTTAAAAATAATCTAAACAAGGCAGTTAAATTCGAAGACCTGTATATAGACTATGACGGTACCATTGTAATATCCGATTTTAATGTTTCTATTACCAGCGACTTCAATGACAATATAAGCCTCATTAAAAGCGGCAAGGCAGTCATAAATCTACGCTTTTTCAGGCTTTTTGCCGGCGATATAAGCGTTGAGGGGATCGACTTTTATAATTCAGAGATCACCTTTATAAAAAAATATGAAAGGAGTCACATTGAATCCTTCCTCATGTTGCTTGATCCTGATAAGTTCATCAAGAAGACGCAGAAAAACTACGATGATTTTTATATTGATTTTCACCGGGCAAAACTGTTTTATCGTGAATCGCTCAAATCAAAACAGATAACCTTGGAACTGTATAAGATCGACGCGGAGATGAACATCGATAAAAACAACTTTTCCTATGCCGTGTCGGGCAGGATCAAGCCGTATCAGTCAGATGTAATTCGAAAAGGGGATTTTGACTGCCGGGGAGCTATAAATGTGCGGAACTATGAGTCCTACAGCCACCGGATAGTAATTGATAATTTTGATCTCACCTATTTTAATGAGCATATCCTGGATTACAAGCTGTCTGATATCGCTCTGAACGGGGGCATCTCGGTGGATGCCCGGATAATAAAAAGCAAAGACATTCTTATTCTTAAGGGCCAGACCGAAACCAATTCTCTGACCATTTTCTCACTCGCGAAGAAATTCAACATTCTGTCAAACGAAAATATCAACCTTGATCTTGACATGGCGGTGAATACCGCGTTGAACCGTTATTCGGTTAAGAATTTCAGGATTTCCGATGATGTCATATCACTCGAGGCTGCCGGGAAATATGTACGCAATGCCCGGGAAGAGGCCCTTGCAATTAAGTTCAAGTCGAACAGCATCGAGTTGGGCGATCTTTCACAAAACCTGACGCCTTTAAAAAATATCGAATACAGCGGCACCCTGCAATGTGAGGGAGACATATCCCTGGATTTTAAAAATAAGAAGGCACCGGGCATGAAGGCCAGTGTTGTACTTGAAGGATTCACCCTGGCAAAGAATGAAAAGGGGTCTATTGTTCAGCTGATTGATGAATCCGGGTTTAAATTAACCCTGGATGACAAGTTAATCACTATTGATATTAAAGGCCGGCCGCTCCGTTCAGACCTGGCTGTAATGAGCAGGACGACTGTTGCAGCCTGGATACCCTTCAAATCGGAAACGGACATTACCCTCTACTCAAAAAAAATGAATCTTGAGAACCTTAAATATACTGCGATATATCTTGCCGACAGGGTGTATGCGTCGGCCTATGAAGATAAGAGGAATGCCCTCGAAAATACCCCGTTCCTTCAGCGTCCCCTCGGCCAGTTCATGAATAATAACACAATTAACATGAAAGGCGATTTTGAAACGGTGTTTTACGGTAAAAAATCGCGTATCAGAAATGTTTCAATGGAAGCCCAGCTGAACAGGGGCGCTGTAATGGTCAACGAATTTCAAGCGGACGGCTACAACGCCAAGTACCGGCTTGCATTCCAGGGTTACTTCAATAGCGATCAGCCCTATGTCAAGATCGAAGGTAAAATAGATGATTTCGATCTTGAAGGCTTTTATTCCGACAGCGGTCTGAAAGGCTCACTGACCGGAAAGGCGAGGACCGATTTTTCATACGAGGTTTCAGCAGCTCGTATTGGCGATATACTCGATAACGCGAAGGGGCACCTGAACATATATGTCGGCAAGGGTGAGATGAAAAAAACTCCCGCGCAGCAGGCTATTATTGCATTTTTACGAAAGAACGGCTTCGACCCCAATTCGATATCCGATATAGCCTTCGAGGATGTCACTATATCGATATCTGAACAGGGAGAAAATTTCTGGTTCAGCAATTTGGGAATTCGCGGAGATACCCTGCTGTTCAGCGCAATCGGTGATTATATTTATGAAGGCGGAATAAACAGTACCTTCGGCATAACCATCCGGAAAGAAGCGACCGTTATAAATGTGCCCGTCCGGCTCACCGGACCGGTGCTGGCCCCCTGTATTGATGTTCCCAACAAAAAAAATTCATACCGGGCTTGCTTTTAGCTCCGAAACAAGTCTCGGGCATCAGGCTTTGTTTACATCGAGCAGCTCGTAAATTTTGACCGGTTTTTCCTTGCCTTTGACCCTTATGAGATCAAGCTCCCGCGCAATAATATGATCCTTCACCTCTTCATAGGTGAATTCGCTTATGATGATATTTGTATTGTATATCTTGTTGGTGCCCTCCAGGCGGGCTCCAAGATTGACCATGTCACCCATGAGGGTGTAGTCCATCCTTGAGGCGGACCCCACGAATCCAACAACCATAGCCCCGGTGTTTAAACCGATCCCGATGTTAAGCGATTCCTTGTTGTGCTGCTTCCACTCTCTGTTCATTTCATGAAGTTTTGTCATCATTTCGAGGGCCGCCATGCAGGCGCGAAGCGCGTGGTCTTGCTGTGGCACCGGCGCTCCCCAAAATGCCATGATTTCATCACCGACATACTTGTCCAGGGTCCCGTCATACTTGATCACGATATCCGTCATGGCCTGCAGGTACATGTTAAGGTGGTCCACCAGCTCCTCGGGAGTCATTTTTTCTGACATTGAGGTGAAACCGCGAATGTCCGAGAATAGGACCGTGATTGTTTTCCGCTCGCCCCCGAGCTTGGCCATTTCAGGGGATTTCAGCAGATCATCAACGACCTTTGGCGACACGAATTTTGAGAAGGTCTGTTTGATAAAACGTTTTTCCCGCTGTTCGGTAAGAACCCGGTATACGACCACGAGGGTGAATGTGAGGCCTATTAATATTACCGGGGATGCAAAAGCGGCCATGTAGCTGACCAGGTCGAAGATGACGTATGATCCCACCATGTACGCAACGGCCATTACCAGGGTAAATATAAAAGATCCGACAATAGAAATTCGCGAGACAATAAATCCCATCAGCAAAGCTATGATGAGCATGACAATGAGATTCTGCGTATCATTGAACTTAATGAGAAAATTTTGATTGAGAATCGTGTTGAGGACGTTGGCGTGGTGTTCAATACCGAAGGTGGCGCCGTAGGGCGACTGCTTTTCGTCAGTGGCGATCCCCGTAACCGCGTAGGCAGCCACAAGTACGATCTTGTCCTTCAGCGACGTGTTGTTCTCCTTCAGCATGTCACCTTCCCGGCAGAAGTAGCTGTAGGGGTAATGTTCAAAACTTCCGAAACCCCCGATAAAATTTACATCCATGAACCCGCGTTTATCGATGGGTATTTTTATTTCCCTGCTTTTATTCGGCCTGGCCATCTTCGCAGGCGGCAGGTTCTTCAGTTTTATGTACTTGCCCCATTTTATCTCAACATTTTCTTTCCCAATACCGTAATATTGCATGACGATAAGCAGGTCGATGCTGGGATAATACCAGTTTTGCCACTTGAGAAGGAGGGGCATTGTCCTGATGACATTATCAGATCCGGGAAAAATATTTGCAAAGCCGATGCCCCGGGCGGCTTTAGCCAGGAGCGGCGTGGGAGGCACTGCCTCCTCGACAAGCATTGATGATGTTTCACCGGGCTCAACAGGGAACCGCAGGCTGTTCAGAACCTTGAGCCGATCCTGCTGGTCGCTATAATCCTTGTCGATATATTTTGTTTCAAAGGGAAAGTCTAGGTACACGGTTTTAGCATCACGGATAGCTGCGGCAAGCTTTTCTTCACCCTTTTTGTGGTCAAGAAACATGATGTCAGCCAGGATTGCGGTGGGTTTACCGGTTCCTACATATTTTATGAAGGTGGCGTGAATCTCCCAGGGGAATGGCCATTGTATGCCCTGGTCCGAAAAATGACGGATAGTCCTCTCGTCGATACCGATGATGATGATGTCCTTCCGCGCCCGCTTGTTTGGCAGCCTGAGTTCGGCGCCTTTCTGAATGATTTTTGATTTTTCAGCAGGGTCTCTTAAGAAAAATAGAAAGTCGCCCGCGCCGAGTTCCATCCTGTCAAGTAGTGTTGTGAGCGTGAACAGGATCGAAATAATCGCGAATACCGCTAAAGAAATAAGCATTCCCATCAGGTGATTTTTTTCAAATTTAATGGCAGGCATAATAACCTCAGCGCGTGAAATATATGGTTCCCCGGTCGCATTCCCCGCGGGTCCAATAATGAGTAGTGTGGGACTGCTAAGATAATAATTTCAAGTTTTTTATTATGCAAGAATAAAAATTTGGCAAACTATGCCGATCAATTGACTTGTTGGATAATTATATTTTTGCCCGGAGGCGTTCAGTAGCAGGGTGAAATCGAATAGATTATCAAGTTTCGTTGCAAGTGCCGGTGCATGAGCAGTTTGGCAGTTAATTATTCTTGACAAAATCCTTTGATTTTCACTTTTTTAATAACTCATGTCGTCAGCTGTTCATGTGCATCGGCAGAGCGCTTTTTTTAAAATAATAAATTGAGGCTCTCATTGAATCTAAAAAACGAAATTGTATCGATATTATCAAAGGCTATCAGCTCCTCCGTCGCCGACGGCACATATCAAGATGAACTGCCGGGTATTGAGCGAAAAGTCGAATACCCCCGGGACCAGAAATTCGGCGATTATGCAATACCCTTTGCCCTTGAGGCTGCGCGCATCTTGAGAAAATCACCTATGGAGATCGGGCAGAAACTGTCGCAGTATATCAGTGCTGATCCAAGGATTGAAAAGATCGAGGTGGTAAAGCCGGGCTTTATCAATATATTCGTCTCCAGCGGTTTTATTTTTAACACCATCCGGGATATAATAAGCCAGGGAGCAGAATATGGAAAAGCTTCTAAAGACAAGCCGAGGAGCGTTAACATCGAATTTGTCTCTGCAAATCCGACCGGTCCCCTGAATATCGTGTCGGCACGGGCGGCTGCAGTGGGGGACACAATCGCCAATCTCCTCGAATTCATCGGAGACACCGTCAACCGGGAATTTTACATAAATGACTACGGCAACCAGGTAAACCTTCTCGGCAGGTCTGTTCTGGCCCGCATTAGTGAGATTCACGGCAAAAACGTCGAATTCCCCGAGGACGGCTATCATGGCGAGTATATTAAAGAAATCGCTGCAAAAATTGATCAGAAACATGGAGCTGAAATCAAGAGCATGACCGATGAATCAGCTCTGGTCGACTTCCTTGCGAGTAAAGCTATTGAATACAATGTTGCCGGCCAGAAGAAGGATCTCGAAAAATTCAATGTCTTCTTTAAAACCTGGTTCAGCGAAAAGGCGCTCCATGAGAAAGATGAGGTCATGAAAACACTTGGTTTGCTGCAGTCAAAGGGCGTCGTGTTTTCATCAGAGGGAAAAACACTTTTTAAATCTACCGATTATGACGACGACAAAGACCGCGTGCTGGTCCGGGACGACGGCCGGCCCACCTATTTTCTGGCTGACATCGCCTATCACAACAATAAGATGCAGCGGGGTTATGATCTCATAATTGACATATGGGGTCCGGACCATCATGGACACATCAAGCGCCTCTTCGGCGCCTTGAATGCAATGGGCTTAAACGAAGACAATTTCAAGATACTTATCGCGCAACAGGTCAATCTGCTCATGGAAGGGGAGACTGTTAAAATGTCCAAACGTCTCGGTCAGTTTTCGACGATGCAGGACCTGATCGATGAGATAGGCGTGGATGTTGCACGCTACTTTTTCATCATGCGGTCCCTTGAAAGCCACCTTGATTTTGACCTGATGCTGGCTAAAAAACAAAGTTCCGAAAACCCGGTGTTCTACCTGCAGTATGCCCATGCCCGGATCTGTTCGCTTTTCAGGGAAGCGGACAAACGCGGCTTAACTTATGACCCCAGGCTGGCCAGTGACGGCTATTTTAAAAATGAAGAGTCCCAGCTATTGATGAAGCTTCTCGCAAAATTCCCCGAAGAGGCGTCCGATGCCGCAGAGAAATATGAGCCCCACCGCATTGCCACGTACCTCATGAGGGTGGCACAGGCCTTTCACAAGTTTTACACCGAGCACAGGGTTTTGACAGAGGATATTGATATGTCCGTCTCGTATCTGATGCTCTGCGACGCAGTTCGCATTGTTATGGCCAACGGCCTCAGGCTTTTGGGCGTTTCAGCACCCGAACAGATGTGAAAAGGACTCATCATGATTTCAATCTATTGCCAATCTGAAACGATGATAGTGTTACCGGCAAAGACTGGAGACCTGGAGCCATGAAGCGCGTGTCGATCATAGCGAGCGGCAACGAGCTGCTTTACGGGAAGACCATTGACACAAACAGCGGTTATATCAGCTCACGGCTCTTTCCCCTGGAACTCAGGGTCGGGATGTTCATGGTGACCGGTGATGACACGAAGGATCTTGAACGGTCCATCAGGCATGCCATTGCTGAATCAGACATAGTGATCATTACCGGCGGTCTCGGCCCGACCGATGATGACAAAACCATAGAAGCGCTTCAAAAAATCTTTGGATTTACTATCGCTATTGACGAACATTCACGTCAGCGCATGGATATTTTTTTCAGAAAAATAGGTATGCCGATGACTGAAAAGGACCTGAAAATGGTAGAAATTCCAGCCGGCGTCACGGTGCTTCCCAATGAAAAAGGCCTTGCCCCCGGATTCATAATCCGGTATAATGATAAATCATTGATTGCCCTGCCGGGTGTCCCGGCAGAAGTTACAGACATGGTGGACCGCAGCGTCGTCCCGTATTTAAAAACAGAATACGGGATCGGATCAAGAAATGCACTATCCTTCAAAGTAATAGGCATGAAAGAATCAGACATAAATGCATCTGTGCTAACGATGAATATCCCTTTTAACCGGCTGGAGTGGGGTATGACCGCATCTGATGGCATAACAACGCTCACCTTCATGTCGAAGGACCGCGGCGACATGGATTTCAGCGGCATTGCCAAAATTGCTGAACGGACTTTCCGTGAGCGATATCTCGATCAGGCATGGGAACGTCCGGAAGATGAGATCATCGAGATTCTGAGGAACAGAAAGTTGACCGTGGCTATCGCAGAATCATGCACCGGCGGACTGGTGTCGAAAAGAATCACCGATATTCCGGGATCTTCAGATGTATTCATCGGATCTGTTGTCGCGTACGGAAACAGCGTGAAGACCGGACAACTGGGTGTGTCCGGGGAACATCTTGCACAGCACGGCGCCGTATCATCGGAAGTAGCAGCTGAAATGTCAGCAGGAGTGCGATCCAGGCTTGGCGCAGATATTGGCATATCCACAACCGGCATTGCCGGGCCGGGCGGAGGAACGGAAGCCAAGCCGGTGGGAACAGTATGGTTTGGTTTTGCCGATGAAAAAGGGACGACGTCCTTTACTCGTCTTATCAGCGGAGACAGGGACCGCGTTCGCACGATGGCTTCACTCATTGCGATTGAGAAATTAAGGTTATATTTGAAACAAATGGCGATTTCATGACACCTATAGATGATATGATTAACACCATTGGCAGCATTAAGCATTTTTTTAACGGTATTGGAATATCAGGAATCATTACTGTAATGATTATGTGCAGTACTCCCATGTCTTTTGCAGCAATGGATGCCAGGTCGCTTTACGATCAGGGCATGGAGGCCTTTAAAACAGGCAATTACGGATCGGCAGAACTTCTTTTCAGAAAAATTATTGAATCCGGCGACGACGAATATATTGACCGTGCATGGTTTCATCTAGCTCGCTCAATTTTCAGCAAAGGCAAATATGAGCTGGCTCTTTTTGAATTCAAGAATTTTCTGAATAGATGCAAAACCAATACGCTTTCCGCTGAATCAAGATACTGGATGGGAGAAAGTTATTACAATATATCCGATTATGCCAATGCCATTGAAGAATTCCGCCGGTATATAGCGGTTATGAGTGACAACGATCTGGCACAGAATGCACATGACCGCATCGGCATAATATACCTTTCCCAGAAAAGGTATGACGAAGCAATCATAGAATGGGAGACGGCCCGCTCAAAGAGCGCAGACCAGCATAAAAACCATCTCCGTCAATACTGGATCGGCGACGCCCTGTACCGAAACGGTAAATATGATGAGGCGCTGCAGAAGCTTGCACCTGTCGCCACGGTAAATATTGATCCCCGGGTCAACGCCATGACAGACATGGTTCTTGGAAGGATTTACCAGAAAAAAGGAGATCATCAAAAGTCTCTCCAGATGTTCTCCATGATACCTGCCGCATACTTGAAGGAATTACCGTTCATTGAGGTACAGTACTTCAAAGCGCGCTCGCACATCAGGCTTGGACAGAAAAACCAGGCACGGGCGCTTATCGAAGCATTTTTAGCAAACGGAACGGAATCTCGGTGGTACAGCAATGCTCAGTATGAACTGGGGGGAATACTTATAGAGGGGCCTGAACATGAAGATGGATTGAAAATTCTGGAAGAGGTTCGCACTAGTTCTGCCAGGCCATCTTTGAAATCCAGAGCCTCGCTTAAGCTGGGGCAGTATTATGCAGACCGCAGCCCCGATAGATCGATTCCATACCTTGATGATGCGCTAAAATCATCACGGCAGGATAAGCGTAAAAGCTTATTGGAATTTACCGGTAAAACCTGCATGCGGGCAAAAAAATTCGATAAGGCTATCAATTATTTCAATCTGTACATAAAAGAAAATCCCTTCGATAAAGCCCTGGACGAAATTAATTTTCTACGCGCCAGGGCATATCTCGAGATGGGGCAAATTGACCGGGCCACAAATATTTTTGCGACAAACAGGAAAGAAAATCCTTTTTCGAAATATATTTCAGAATCAAATTATTACATGGCTTTGGTACGCTACAAGGAGGGCAACACATCAAAGGCCATAACGCTGTTGCGGGAATATCTGACCCAGAAAAATGGCGAACAGGTATATGAGGCGCACATTCTCCTGGTCCGGATCTACCTCGATAAGGATGATATCGACAATGCGGGCAGGGCAGTCGACGCACTGACGCGCGAATTTATGAACCGCAAGGACGTGGAAACAGTGCTCTATGATTATGCGACTGCCCTTTTGAAAAAGGGACGGGACGCCAGGAGGTTCGTCAATCTCATCTTGAACCGGTTTCCCGGCTCCGAGTCTGCGGCAGAGATATACATGGTACTCGGCAATGACAGCTTCAACCGCAATCGGTACAATGCCGCGCTGGAATGCTTCAACAATTACCTCCATTCACCGTATACAAAAAACCGCGGCAATGCCTTTTATAAAATGCTCGTTTCAATGTATAGGATGAAGCGATACGATGATGTCATAGCTGTCATTAAAAAGGGTAATTTCCCGTCCATGACGGAATATCAGTGGAAAGAAATACCCCTCATTCAGGCCCGTTCGTATTATGCCCTTGAAAAGTACGAGGATGTCTACATGAGCCTTGATGTAAAAAATCTGCGTGATTATCCTAAAGATGATATCCTCATGTACATACGATGCGCGTTAAGATCCGGCGACTACCGATCTGCAATAGAAGCCAATGAATTACTCGAAGGCAATAAAAATGTATTCTCGGAATCTCTCTATATCATCGGCGACTATTTGTTGCGTAATGATCATCGCGACGAAGCCGAACTTTATTTTACGAAAATAATTAATGAATATCAGGGTACACCCCATGTTGATCATGCTCGTCTTTCAATTGGCGAAATGAATATAATTGAAAAAAAATACACTGAAGCGATCAATTATCTTTCATCTGTAAATGCTGCTGCTGATAAAAGCATACACAATAGAAAAAATTCATTGCTTATCCGCTGTTATTTGGAAATGGGAAAAGTTGATGATGCAATTTCATTGACGGAAATGAATTTGAAAAACCTTCTGGATAGTGAATATGGAGAGCAGGTATTTCTGAGCATGGTTCGCCACTATTATAAAAAACGCGAATTACAAAAATTTGAGCGCTATTCAAAATTCCTCGCAAGATATCGAGGCAATGAGCCGGAGATTAATTATCTTTCCGGAAAAATCTATTTTCAAAACGGCAATTATCATAATGCATACAACTATTTTCTGTCCCTGTCCCGGATAAAATCCCCTCATCAGGACGAAGCATACTATTTTATCGGATTGTATAACCTGCTGGTGCTCAAAAACGCAGGTAATGCCTTGACATTATTCACAAGGATTTCCGATATCCAGGACGCCGATGAATCGGTGATAAGGAAAGGGTTGATTCAGTGTGCGATTATCTACCATGAAATGAACAATGACGAAAAAGCCCGGGAATGCTTGAATAGGGTCATCGCGGTACAGCATCGCGGTATGACACACATACAGGCACTCAATCTGTATAATGAATTTAATTATCGCGTCAAATAGTTCCCTGCCGATCATTATAGAAGGAGGAGCGACATGGGTGCGGAAAAAAAGATCCTGATCATAAGCGGCCCCAATCTAAACCTGCTGGGAACACGAGAACCCGATGTTTACGGGTCCAGGACTCTGGAGGATATGGAGCGGCAGATGCTTGAATACTCTAAAAACAGCGATCTGGATCTTGATTTTTTCCAGTCAAATGTTGAGGGGGAAATCATAAACTATATTCACGAACACCGGGATGCGGACGGCATGATAATAAATCCGGCTGCGCTTACCCATACATCCATAGCGATACGCGACGCCATTTCAGCGGTACAGATCCCGGCCGTGGAGATACATCTTTCAAATATACATGCCCGTGAAGAATTCAGGCGAATTTCGCACATCGCCCCTGTGTGTGTCGGTCAGATTTCAGGATTCGGAATCAATTCCTATCTGCTGGGTCTAAAGGCTCTTGATGCATACCTGAAAGAAAAAGGTAAAAAAGCATAACAATAAATGATACACGCCCATACGCCGGCGCTTTTTCATGATCATGGCCGTATTTCAGTGATGGGTGGAGTTTCTTTTTTTTGATTCTATTTCATGACGCTGCAGGGCAGTCGATATAATGGAGTCAAGGTCACTCTGTTTTATCGGTTTAATCAGGTAGCCGTAGTGTCGTATCGTGTCGGCTCGTTTTATGGTATTCGAATCAGCATTGGCTGTCAGAAATATGACCGGCACATCGATCTGTTGTATGATCAGATTTGTAGCTTCGATGCCATCCATATCATCAGATAGAAAAATATCCATGATAATCAGGTCTGGCATTATGGTTTTGACTTTCTGGACAGCTTCTTCGCCGGAGGAAAGTGTTGCGGATACCTGATACCCAACGCGTTCCAGCATACGCTGGATGTCCAGTGCCGTTATTAATTCATCCTCAACGAGCATTATGCGTTCTTTCAAACCAACCTCGAAACGATCTGAAAATAATATACTTAAATGGATAGGCAATTGCAAGACTACAAATTCAATTTCAGAACTTTTAACCGCAATAGGTAACCTCCAGATTCTTAATAACTTGGATAGGATCAAAATATAGCGGCATTTGCACTATGAATCGTTAACTGCACTTTTTTAACAGTTGTGTAATTATAACAATTCTGGCGTCATTATCAACTCTTTTTTTTATTTTAAGCCTTGCTACGGCATTAATTTCATTCTGATCAGTCTGATTATTTCAACAAGGACATCATCATGAGCGCCTGAGAAGTCAAGTTTCTTGTTCCGGATATAGGGTAATAAAACAGAAAGAAGATCATTGTCCGGCTCTCCATATTGCCCGATAAAAGATTGGAGGCGGGATTGAACGCTGAATTCAACCTTTTCACGCTGTCCCAGTGAAAGATAACCGTCAATATCTGCGAGCATGCGTTCACGATCGCGGGGAAGACGGCCATAGATATTCAGTAGATTTGAAGCGCTGTCGCTTAAAATCTCTGTCTCGGAATCGATTTCTTCCACTAGTGTTTTTATTTCACGGACAATCTGCTCTTCGGTCACTTCAGTGAAAGATCCGTCCTTAACAGCTTCGGCGAGGCCGGTCATGGGAAAAATTTCAAGGGACCTGATGCGTATGAAGTCAGGGGAGATCCTGGACAATACCCGAGCTGTATCATGGGCATGTTTTTCGGATAACTCAGCGCCGCCCAATCCGGGCATTACGTATACCGAGCAGGAAAGGCCGGCTTCTTTTGTTTTCAGGCAACCTTTCACATGCTCCTCGGCGGTTATTCCTTTATTCACAATGGAGAGCACATCATCACACCCGCTTTCAAGGCCGTAGTGAACCCTGTTCAGGCCGGCCCGGGCCATCTCGCGGAGATCTTTCACCGAACGCATCCGGGCAGCAGTTGAAGTTCTTCCATATACGGTAAATCTGCTAATGCCCGGGAATTGTAGCCTGACAGATGCAATTATCTTTGAAATATAATCCGGTTTGAGATTGAGTGAATCTGCGTCACCGAGAAAGCAGGTTTTACCGCCATTAATACGCCAGGTTAGAATATGGTTCATGCATTCAGCGATACCAGGTCTGCTGTTGAACCATGAGAGAAACCATGCCATGCGGGGATCCATATCCCGCGTGCATTTTATCTCATTTTCGCGTGCATCATGAAAAATCCCAGCTTCCCACTGCGCTGTTTTTACTGCATCGGAAAGTTCGGCGATACGGTCGTATGCCGAAGTGGAATAAACAGGATAACCAATACCCTGTTCGAAGAGGTAATCATCCATTCTTTTCGCGCGGATGATGTCTTCCTGCACTTCATCGAAATCCCGTTTTGAGTATTTTGCTCCTAGTTTGTACACGGGACAAAAGGCACATTTGTTCCAGTAGCAGTTCCGTGTCAACCTGAAGGTCAAGCTGAAATTTTCCGTCGGCGGCCGTATCGAGCAGACTTCAAAAGGCTGTATCGAGAGGATGTCCGTCCTGGAAAACATGCCCTTCAGACGTCACTCCACTGTTACGCTCTTGGCAAGGTTGCGCGGCTGGTCTACATCACAACCGCGCAGAACAGCCATATGGTATGCGAGAAGTTGAAGCGGTATCACAGTCAGGAGGGGCGATAATAACTTGTTAACCTCAGGCACGTAAATAATATGTTCGCTGTAGCGCTTGATGCTTTCATCTCCCTGGCTTGCGATGGCTATGATTCTGCCACCGCGGGCCTTAACCTCTTCCATGTTGCTTATGATCTTGTCGTAGATAATGTCCCGGGGGGCAATGAACACAACGGGCATGTTCTCGTCGATAAGAGCGATTGGACCGTGTTTCATTTCTGCGGCGGGATATCCTTCCGCGTGGACATATGATATTTCTTTCAACTTTAGCGCCCCTTCCAGGGCCACGGGGAAATGGACGCCCCTGCCAAGATAAAGAAAGTTTTTGTCGTTCTTGTGGAGATCAGCGATCTGTTTAATATAATCGCTTGTGCCCAGCACGGTATTGACCATGTCCGGTATCTCATGCAATTGCTCGATGCAGACGCGTAATTCGTCGGAAGTCATGTCTTTGCGGTGGGCAAGCATCAGTGTCAGCATGATGAGAACCGTCACCTGAGACGTGAAAGCCTTGGTGGATGCTACGCCAATCTCCGGACCTGCGTGTATGTAAATACCGCCGTCGCTTTCCCGTGCGATAGTGCTTCCGACGACATTGGTTATCCCGAGTACTTTTATCCCCTTGGATTTTGCTTCACGCAATGCAGCCAGCGTGTCGGCCGTCTCACCAGACTGGCTTATAACGATAATAAGGTCACCCTGTTTCAGGATCGGTTTACGGTAGCGGAATTCGGATGCGTACTCGACCTCAACCGGGATACGTGCGTATTCTTCAATTAGATACTCGCCAATGAGACCGGCATGCCATGAAGTCCCGCAGGCTATAAAGATGACGCGTTGAATACCATTCAGGTCTGTTTCGGACAGACGGAGTCCGTCAAGCCTGATAGTGCCCGTGTCGATCACTGCGCGGCCGCGGAAAGCGTTCTTAATCGTTTCAGGCTGTTCAAATATCTCTTTCAGCATGAAATGATCAAAGCCCATTTTTTCTATTGACTGTATATCCAAGTCAATATCCTCAATTTTTTTATCTATTTTTTTAAGGTCAAGGTCGTAGGTCTTAAAACTATCCCTGGTTAGGTCAAATATTTCACCGTCTTCAAGGTATATAACCTTGTTAGTGTGCTCGATTATGGCGCTTGCATCAGATGCGATGATCATCTCGTCGTCGCCGGTTCCCAGTATCAGGGGACTTCCGTTCCTTGCAGCGATAATGCGTCCAGGTTCACGCTTCGACACAATACAGAGGCCGTAGGTGCCTTCAAGTTTTGAAAGGGCCTTCATGACGGCGTCAAGGAGATCACCGTTTTGCTTATAAAAATCCTCTATTAAATGAGCAATTACTTCTGTGTCGGTGTCGCTACGGATGGTATGCCCCTTTTCGATGAGCATTTTTTTTATTGCGGCAAAGTTCTCTATGATACCGTTGTGCACAACGGCTATTTCATTATTGCAATCCATATGGGGATGGGCGTTTATGTCCGAAGGAACGCCATGGGTTGCCCACCGCGTGTGGCCTATACCGGTATGATAGCGAGCGATGTCGCCATGGTCGCCGTTTTCAAGGGAATTTTCCAGTACCGAAATTTTACCGTTTTTTTTATGGATGAAGAGATCATCACCAACAAGAGCAATACCGGCAGAATCATATCCTCGATATTCAAGCCGCTTAAGTCCATTCATAATAATGTCGACGGCATTTTTATACCCCACGTAGCCGACAATCCCGCACATGTCTGATTTACCTCCGAAGCAATGTTGGAAATTGGCACAAGCTTTAACAGGGGTCTGATAATGTCAAGTTTTAAACATTTCAATATGTTACCGCAGTGTATAATATATGATCATTTCAATTTTAGCTGTAAATGTCATATATATATTTCTGAATTCCCAACGGTTACCGATAAATATAATGTAAAGAACTCTATATTTGTCACAGGTCTTTATATTATATATATTAAAGTGTGATTTTTTACGATTTCACTCCAGCATTATGAACAGTATTAGAATGCCAAACAAACATAAGCTTATCCTAGACCGTTTTACCATAAATGATCCCGGGAGCAAAACCTCTTTTCTTTCAGATGATAGAATCAGAAATCTGAAGAAGGAGGATGTTGCAACCATTTTCATCATATCATCTGAAAACATCAAAACTCTTGATTACATGAAACTGGTGAACTATTATGAAGCCGAAGGCTTCCAGATCAGGAACATCCATGTAAAAAGCCTTGATGATAATTCCATTCCCACCGTAACAAATATTGTCGAGGAAATAAGAGGTACATTCCGTCAGGAAAGCTGCATGGTCATTTCATATGGAAGAAGCCTTGCTCCATTGATAATTGCCTGCTACTACGTTTATTCAGACACAACACCGTCACGGGCGATAACCAGGGTCAGGCAAATGGACTCTTCCTTCCTGGTTTCCAGTGAAGAAGTTGCCTTTGTGTATAAATTCAAACATTATCTTAGTGCCATCAAGGGTATAAGCGATGATGCCTATATTTTAAAACCTCTCATGGAACCGGAGGAAATCACCGAGATAACCCCAGCTGAGATTGATAAAACACCGGATATTGAACTTGATATCAACCTGGACGATATTCCCGACATTGACATGTTGGAGAAGACGCCGCTACCTGTTCCAGTTGATGATGCCTTAAAGCTCGACATACCGATGCCTGATGATGATGACATTGAACCTCTGTCTCACACTCCTTTGAAGAAATCCGACATGTCGCTTAGGCAGATCGGGAGGACTGATGTTCCGACAGAGCTGGAAGCAATTGGTGAAGACCAGATGGCCAGGGATTATGCTATTACCGATAAAAACGAAATCCTTGATAAAGCAACGGTCCCCGTAATTGAGATAAAAGACGAAATGGAAAACATGGCCGAAGCTATTAGCCCCAAAAAACATATGCCGGATAATCAAAAACGGTCTCCCGAAGTCAGCAAACAACCGTTCTTTGAAAGGAAAGGGCGAAAGCTTGGAGTTTACTCAATACGTTTTAAGCTGGTTTCAATCATTTCAGTAATCATCATTGCTGCTCTGACAGTCATGATTCTACTCGCAACCTATTTTTTCAAAAGGGACAATGAGCTCCGGGCATGGGAGAGTAACCAGAAATTTTCCGAAGTTACCGCTCTTAAGGTGAAATCAGATTTTATCTCGATCATCGATCGTTCACGTCTTATACCGGGCATCATTGCAAGGCTGAATCCGGAAGAGAAGGCCGCCATATGGGATAATGATGAAGATTTTCTTTTTATCGGTATTGCAGCGAAAGGCGGCAAGCGCGGCAAGCTCACATTTATAAAGTCAATATACAACATGTCCCTGATTGAAAATAGCAGCATTCCCTTGGCGGACATCCGGAGTGCCCTCGAATCATCCGGCTCGTCCTTTGAACCGTCATTCAATGGAGAAATTGTAGTCCATAATGTATCCCGTAACTTTCGCATGCCGGTTACCGGTTTCAGCCTTCCACTCTATCGAGACGCGCGCGGGGCCAGTGACAGGATACTGGTCAGCATCATACGACTTGACAGGATCCTGAAAGCCTTCAGGTCGGCCGGGCTGGTTAATGTCATAATGGTGAATGACAAGGGCGATATTATTGCTCATCCGGACGGATCAGTTGTTATATCCGGAGGCAACTATATGAAGCTTCCCATTGTACGGCTCATGATGAAAAGCCCCCTTGACAACGGTCAGATGAAATTTGACGATGCAAACGGCATAGCGTACCTTGGATCATTCAAAAAAATCGGTATCGGCGGCTGCGGCATTATCGCAACCATACAGGAGTCCCGGGCCTATGAACAGGTCTATCGCATACAGCGCTGGAATTTATACATCCTGATCATCATCCTCACCCTTGCTATACTGATTGTTTATATATTCGGTAAAACTATAGCCACGCCAATCAGGCGGCTGGTAACAGCGACAGAGAGTATCAGGGAGGGAAATTACAGTATTGATATCGTCCCGACGACACGTGACGAAATAGGTCTTCTTACCGGGTCTTTTATTGAAATGGGTCATGGGCTTGCGGAACGTGAAAAGATGAAGGAGGCCTTCGGGAAATTCGTTAACAAGGAAATAGCCGAGCGCGTTCTAAAGGGAGAGATAGCACTGGGCGGCGAAAGGAAAAATGTAGCAATATTCTTCTCCGACATCAGGAACTTCACCGCCATTTCTGAAAAGCTCGAGCCTGAGGAAGTAGTCGAATTTCTTAATGAATACATGACCCGGATGGTGAATTGCGTCAATGAAACAAAAGGAGTCGTTGACAAGTATATCGGTGACGCTATCATGGCGGTCTGGGGCGCCCCCGTTTCAACAGGCAATGACACTGAAAATGCAATCAATGCCGCACTTGCCATGAGACAGGAACTGATAAGCTTCAATGCCGGCAGGGGCGGTGACAGAAAGCCGGTGATTAAAATCGGTTGCGGCATAAACACCGGGCCGGTTCTGGCAGGTCAGATAGGATCCGAGGAGCGAATGGAATATACGGTCATCGGAGATGCGGTGAATCTCGCTTCACGTATTGAAACGCTTACAAAACCATTTGGAACGGACATACTTATTTCAGAGGATTCTCACCGCCTTGTCAAAGGTATTTTCCTGACAGTTCCAATGCAAAAAATCACCGTTAAAGGAAAAAGTGATCCGCAGCAGATATATGCCGTCCTTGGCAGGATCGATAATCCAAATACGCCTTCAACAATTGATGAACTTCGCTCTATACTCGGAACGACGGAGCAGCCATTCCAGCGCAGACATGATGATCAGCTCCAGGAAGAAAGGAAATATGAGATTATCGAAAAATGAATATATTTATTTTTCAATCGCCGTTCTGATTATCTGCATATTTTCCCTGCTCTTATATTTTGACTTTACCAGTCGTTCTGCCATCGGCCAGGAGCGAATTGTCGGCTCAATAGCCTTCAAGAAAAGAGTTGCTCAGCGTAAATATTCCGATCAGGTCGTTTGGGACGACATAGAGCAAACATCTCCCGTATACAACAATGACAGCATACGGACCGCGGAAATGTCGGAAGCCGTTATACGCCTTGCCGACGGTACTGAAATAACCGTTAATGAAAACAGCATGATACAGCTCTCGTTCTCCACTGATGAAATCGATATACAGTTCAAAGGTGGATCGATTTCAACCAGGAGAAGCGACCTGTTAGACAAAACCATCAGCAAGCTTAATATTAAAACAGATGATACTACGGTAAACGTGGCAAAGAGCGATGTGCAGCTTTCCGGCGCAAAGGACAAAGGTGTAAGCCTTGTTGTTACCAGAGGCAATGCAACGGTTACAACCGGAGGCAGGGAGCGGTCGGTAAAACGCAATCAAAAGATCGAAGTTTTAAAAGGATCAAAAGATATTCGTATATATGCACTTCTTCTGCATCCATTGAAGCCTCTACCGGACATCGTGGCTGTAACACCTGAAATGACATGTCCCATTGCTTTTTCGTGGGAAAATCTTAAGCCGGAGCAGGACGGGATTATGGAAATTTCAGATTCCGTGTCCTTCGCGAGAATACTGGCAGCCAGGAAGATAACCGGCAATTCGGCATCCGTCACGTTGCCTCCGGGATCATATTTTTGGAGGCTCCGTGCAAAAAACAGAAAAATCGGCGATGTCACTACAAGCGATGGCAGGAGATTCTCCATCGTGAGAGTGGAGCCGGCATATCTTATATACCCTGACCATGGCAGTGTCATCCAATATGGAAAGAGCAGGCCGGTCATTAACTTTAAATGGAACGGCAGTGACATGGTTCAGGAATACAATCTTGAAATAGCTTTTGATCAAGCTATGAATAGGAAGATAGCATCATACGGAACATTCGGAAACGCCATGGTTGTAGATAATCTTGATCATGGCACGTATTTCTGGCGAATCATCTCTGTAATAAAAATCAGCGGGAACACATCACGTGTGCCGAGTGCTGTCCGGATGATTAAAATAACAAAGAAAAAAACTATTGATCCTCCATATCCACAGTTTCCTCCTGACGGAGAGACCGTAAGCGGAACTCTTATAAAAGAAAAGGGGTTAAATTTTTCATGGCAGAATGATCAGGATATCCAATCAGCCTGGCTGAACATATCAACGACATCCGATTTTAGTAATGTAATTTTCAGAGGCAACAGTAGATCCAATTTCATAAAGGTGCGTCGAAAGCTAGAACCGGGAACCTATTACTGGAGGATACATGGCATTCTTGCCCACAATCGTCTTACCGAACCGTCAGCTATAATGAAATTCTCTGTTGTAGCCGGGAAAAACATCGCTCTCAAATATCCCGCTGACAGTTCGGAAATAGCCTCTGGCGGAAACCTAAAAGACGTAAAGCTTTCCTGGGAAAAAACTGATGTGTACGGCGAATACTTAGTGCAGGTTTCCAACGATAAAGCCTTTTCACGTATAGAGAGAGAGGTAAATTCAACAGATAACCATACAGTCATTTCAGGCATTAATCCTGGAAAACATTACTGGAGGGTCATGCTCAAAAACAATGATGGCGGCATCGTTATGAAAAGCAGCTCCAATTCGTTTGTCGTTCTTGATACGCTCCCCGAGCCTACAATACTATCTCCCGAAAACCGGGAAACAATCGACATGGGCAAGCTCAATGAAATCGGCCTCAGATGGAAGCGCCTTGATGAAGCAAATGCCTACCGATTCCGATTATATCGAATTGACAATAAAAAAATATCGATGGTTACAGATCGTATGATCCGCGGCACAAATTATGATTTAGCTGATATCAATTTCCCTGGAGAAGGTGAATATCGCTGGTCCGTCCAGGCCTTTGAGATGAATCCTGATGGATCTAAAATAATCAGGAAAAGCCGTGTTTACCAATCGAGTTTTAACATACAGGCCGCTGCGGCACCCAAAAAGATTAAGATTATAACACCCAAAGTCATTTACATAGAATAATTAAATTTTATAGTTTCCTTTCCCTGCATGCAGGGAAACATCTGTTTTTTTATTGTAAAAAAAACCCATCAGGAAAATGATTGTATAATATTTGAGTTTTTGCATAAATATTATTAATTTAGGATGTTCCCAACCGCCGCTTTTGGCAGCGGGGATAAACAGAGTTGATTATTTATTGTTACATGAAAGTCTATTGTATTTGAATATAAATTTTTACTCAGGTGCTTCATATGATTAACATTGATTTCAAAAAAACCGGCGGTCTGATACCGGTCATAGCACAAGATTACTTATCTGGAACAGTTCTCATGCTGGCATATATGAATAGGGAAACTTGGGATCTTACTCTAAAAACCGGAATAGTGCATTACTGGAGCCGGTCAAGAAATAAAATATGGAAAAAGGGTGAATCTTCCGGCAATGTCCAGGAAGTGAAGGAAATACGAGTTGATTGTGACAATGACACGGTTCTCATCAAGGTAAATCAAATAGGAAAAGCCGCCTGCCATGACGGCTATCAAAGCTGTTTTTACCGGGTATTGCGTGACGGCCATCTTGTTGTAGATGGTGATCGGGTATTCGATCCTGAAAAAGTATATGGAGACAAAAAATGACGAGAATATTAAAACTGGGTATACCGAAAGGAAGCCTGGAAAATGCTACAATAGAGCTGTTTCAGAAAGCCGGCTGGAAAATATCGGTGTCTTCGCGCAATTATTTCCCGGTAATCGACGACGATGAAATAACATGCTCACTGGTACGAGCGCAGGAGATGGCGAGATATATCGAAAACGGCGTCCTTGACATCGGACTGACGGGCCTGGACTGGATACTTGAGAATGAAGCCGACGTGCAGATAATATCGGATCTTGTGTATTCAAAAGTCAGCACGCGGAAAGCCCGCTGGGTGCTGGCTGTCCCGGAAGATTCCAAAATCAATACAGTTGAGGACTGTGCCGGCAAATCGATATCAACGGAACTGGTTAATTTCACGAAAAATTACTTCAAGGAACGCAATATTCCGGTCCAGGTAGAATTTTCCTGGGGCGCCACCGAAGCCAAGGTAGTTGAAGGCCTGGTCGATGCTATTGTTGAAGTGACTGAGACCGGCTCCACGATTAAAGCTCACGGCCTCAAGATAATTGCTACGCTGCTCGAAACAAACACAAAGCTGGTGGCAAACAGAAAAAGCTATGCGGATGATTGGAAAAGAAGCAAAATATTGCAAATTGCAATGCTTTTGCGGGGCGCTCTCAGCGCCGATAAAATGATCGGCTTGAAAATGAATGTTCCCAAAGATGGCCTGGAAAAAGTAGCGAAGATAATACCGAGCCTGACATCGCCGACCATATCCCAGCTTTATAATTCCGACTGGCTTTCAGTTGAAACGGTTATAGAAGAATCCATCGCCCGTGAGGTCATTCCACGCTTGATAGAGGCGGGCGCTGACGGGATAATTGAATATCCGCTTAACAAGGTCGTTAATAAAAATGAGATGCAAGTAGTCTGAGGATATTACTTTTAGTCTTTTACCAGAGGAATTCTTAAATACGCAGTTGTCCGGTTCGGTTCACTTGTTATTACAAGGCTATCCTTGGGCGCCTGCAGGCTTTTAAGCATCATAATTATCAGGATCAGGCCTAATCCAGCACCTTCCCGGTAGGGATCATCAATGTTTTTTATGCAATAATCTGCCAGATCCCTGCAATTCTCTGCATCCAGCAGTTTTTTCTTTACATTCTGTAATTCAGTCTCAGTCATTTTTACAGGATTGACAACTTGAATATGGAGGGTTTTTTCATCGGTCCATAAATCTATAACAGCTTTTATATCATCCTTTCGTGCGAAATTTTCAAAATATTTCGATTTCTCCCTGCTTATTTCAAGTTGAAAGAGTTCCAGAGCCTTTTCATATTTAATAATCTCGTTGGAGCTATTCTTTGGTGCATAATCTTCAAAATATATATTTTTAAAATTTGCTTTAATCGCATTTATTATGAGTTCTTTGACACTGATAAAGATGGGCGCCATCAATTCAGCGCAATTATATCTTTCAAGAATTTGATAAATTATTCTCCGTATCTGGATTTCAACATCATCAGATATTGAATAAGCTACAACACGGGCGCTATTTATTGATTGTTTTGTTGAAGTTTTTCTCATGAATACTGCTGAATTCATCGCTGTACTAATATGTAAAACTGTACAATTAGCATACAATCATCAATCATTGAAATTAATTTTATTAGATAATAATATCCTAATTTTTGTTTACATCATTTGGTATTTTTAACAAATATATATAAATATGTCGATATTGTCAATAATAAAAAATCCACCTGGATGGATTTTTTATTATTGATTTTTAATCTATATGTTGAATTTATGTAAAAATAATCAGCACTGATTAAATAATAGTTTAAAAATAAGTAATATTCTTTTATACATAGAAATATGAAGTTTAAATACTTTTTAACTATAATTTCACTCATTCTGGCATTATACTCATTTTCCAATGCCGAAGAGATCAAACTTAATAATAACAATATTTTTGTCAAGAAAGGCTTTTCTCCTGAATGGATTCACGATAGTCCCGTAAACGATAAAACATGGGTAGTGATCTCATCTACAAGAAAAGAAAAATCCATGAGAATTATGGAGCTGCCCATTCCAGGTAACCCCAAGAGATCGTTTTTTTCTTTTACTCATCACAAACCTGAAGTTTTCACATTTATATCAAGTTTTGATTTAAAAACCCAGGAACTTGGAAAATTGTTCCTGGGTTTGTACATCGATCAGATCGCTGAAAACTGGGAAATCTATCTTAATGGCATCCTCATAAAAAGTGAGATGCATTTATTCCCGGATGGGGAAATAAAGGTGTTTCGCGACCAGCGCCGTGTACTAACTTACCTCAATCCTATACTATTGAAGACTGGTAAAAACATCCTGGCCTTTAAAATATACGGCGATCCATCAATGATAGACACAGGTTTTTATACAAATAAACCAATAATTATTGATGATTATGAAAAGCTTTACAAACAAAAAACGAGACTGATCCAGCTCATTCTGCTTTTTGTATACCTGGTGGCAGGGTTATACGTTTTGCTTCTGTATTTATTCAGGCGAACCGAGCTAACTAACCTGATATTTGCATTGTTTTCAATCATGCTTTTTATATATCTTTTATGCAGAACAAGCGCTATTTATTCCGTTTTCTATAATACAAAATGGTCGTTTTTGATAGAATTTATATCGTTGTATACCCTTCTTCTGTCAACGCCGGTTTAAAATTGCCGGAAATCACCGGTTAGAATTTTCCGCTTAATTTGTATATAAAAGGGGGCTCAACCCCGAAGATGGTTGCACCAACAATCATCAATCAGGGAGAACCCCCACAATGTACAAGGAGCAG
>JBGSUQ010000025.1:0-351395 GCA_041753395.1 Spirochaetota bacterium | reverse complement strand
ATGTCCTTAGTCTCAAAGGTGATTCTTACCGCATGAAAGATCGCCTGAAGGTTGGAGCAGTCAATTTTGAATAATACCGAATACAAAAACCGGCAAATTCAAACCGGTGAAAAGCGGCAAAATAGAATCGGCGTTGACATTGATTGATAGTGTGTCTTTTAATATAAGAAAAAACAGAATTATAGTAGATACTATGAACAACAATATGATGGCAAGACCGATTATGAATACTTTTCTTCTCGTGCTTAATTTAATTGTTCTGTTTTTTGTCACTGTTTTTATATTCCTAAATGTAATTTACTTACTACATAAAAGTTTTCAATGCGCAAAGCGCTTTATATATAATAGTGACCTATTAAGCTATTGTCGAAATTTATTCCATTTTTTTCCCAAAATTTTTATCATTATGCGTTATATGCTGTTCTTGTAGAGCCCTGATTCCATGTTTCAGAATTTATCTGATGAAGTACTTACATCCTGTATATATAATTTTTTGTTGCAAATATTCACAATTTTATGTATAAACTATTATCGTTATACCATTATGGTTTTCTTTTTAATAGGAAAGAATAAAACATCATGAACAAATCCGAATATGATCCGCAAATTGCGCAGCTGCTTAAAACCGCTTTCATCCTGAGCATCATAACCATTGTCTATAATATCGGGGAGGGGCTGGTCTCGACCATCTTCGGATACGCTGATGACACCCTGGCGCTCTTCGGCTTTGGCGTGGACAGCTTCGTGGAAGTGATTTCGGGGATTGGCATCGGCCACATGGTCTGGCGGATGCGGCATAACCCAGTAAGCGAGCATGACCGGTTCGAGCGCCGGGCCCTGTATATTACCGGCGGGAGCTTTTTTCTTCTCGCCGCCGGCTTGATAATTGGCTCGGTCCTTAGCATTGTCCTCGGCACAAGGCCAGAAACAACCATGGTGGGCATCATAATTTCCGCCGTGTCCATCATCACCATGTGGTTTCTCTACTCGTATAAACTGAAAACCGGGAGAAAGCTCGATTCAGCACCCATCATTGCCGACGCCAACTGCACGAAGACCTGTTTCTATCTTTCATTCATTCTCCTCGCCTCGAGTGTGCTCTACGAGCTCTTTCAGATTAGCTACATCGATATCGCCGGGAGCCTGGGGATCGCCTGGTTCGCTTTCAGCGAAGGGAAGGAATCGATAGAAAAGGCGCGGAGCAATTCCCTGACATGCTCGTGCAATGATTGCCATCAGTAATGCCTTTCTATGGGGAGACGCGATGGACCTGCCTTCCCGATATGTATCTCATGACGAGAATGGTAAAATCATCGTCAAACATGGCATTCCCCTTGAATTCGATCAGCGTATTATAAACGCCGTTGCATAATTCCTCCACGGGAGAATGGCACCTTGATTTCAGGATGTCGATGAAGCGCTCTTCTCCGAAAAGCTCATCACCGCAGCGCTCTTCAATGATACCGTCAGTATACAGAACAACAATGTCGTTGTCATAAAGCGTCAGCTCTACATCCTCGCAATTCGTCACGATGTAATCGCTTATCAGCCTCCCCTGGGTGTTTATGGTCTCGGCGGTGCCGTCCGCGCGGATGATGATAATGGGCGGATGGCCGGCGTTCGCAAACAGCAGCCTGCCCGACTCAAGGTCTATGTAGCACGATATCGCGGTGATGAAATTGCCACCGGTTTTGCCCTTCAGGGAATCGCTGATGGCTGCAAGGTGGCGCGCCGGAAAGCCCGCGTTCATTTCCCATGATGCCAGCGACATTTTTACCATTGCCGCGGTGAGGGCTGCCGAGACGCCGTGCCCCGAAACATCACAGATGAAAAAACAGACGGCGTTTTCCCCCTCAACATCCTGGAGATCCCGGCCCGGAAGTAAAATATCGATAAAATCACCGCCCACGCCCATCATCGGCACATATTTAAAAAATATTTCGGCACAATCTTTACGGGGCAACGCCTGTGGCAACAGGGCCGTTTGAATCTTGCGCGCCAGCTCTATGTCGTGAAGCAGCAGGTCCCGCGCCTCGGTAAGCTCGCTGGTCCGTTCAACGACCATTTGTTCGAGGTTGTCCTTGAGCATGTTCAGGTTGCTGTACATAACGGCATTTTCTATGGATATGGATAAGGCGGAGCGTATGTTGTTGATGAAGACAACCTCGTATCGCTTCAGCTGACGGAGGTTCTGTTTCTCAGGCAGCGCCAGCAACGCAACGAGGGTACCCATCTGCACAATGGGGACCAGGTACTGGGCCTCAAACCTGGTGAAAATAGCCGAAAGCTCACCGCGCATGTCTTCATAACTTTCTTTTGATTCGACAAGGTCCTTATCCAGCAGGTGGTTCGTCTGCAGAAACCATCCTGATATCTCCTGGTCTATTTCACATGTCCTGAAACCGCCCTGGACAATATTACGTAAATCCGGATGACAGATGAGCAATCCGGCACTCTTAAAGGAAAGCGACCTTGTTATCACGTCAATGAATTGACCCAGGAGGTCATCGACGCTTTTCAAACGGGAAATGTTGTCAATAAAGGAGTTCTCTATCTTGTATAGGTTATATTTCCGCTTGTTGAACAGCTGGTCGATCAGCGGCTGGATTTTTAAAAGATACAGATAGTTTACATAAAACCAGACAGCTGAAATGACAAACAGGGCACCAGTCCCCTGCTTGACAAGATGCGGATAGAGAACGATGAACAGAACCGCATTGGGAACTATTATAAGTGAAGATATAACAGCCCACATGAAGGTGACATGAAGGACGCTCCGGATCTCCAGCAGCCGGTAGCTGAGGACGCCGTACCCGAGAAACGCCAGGGGCAGGAACATCATGTTGCCGAGCGGGTAAAAGTCTATGCCATTAATAGCCGGAATGTTCGCCATGGTAAGCAGACCGATTATAATGAACGAAAGAAGTATGTATTTCAATTTCAAGCGAATAATCTGGTTTTTTTCAGTCTTCAGTCTTCTTACGAAGAAAACAATTAAGTATATGACCATCACGGTACCAGCCAGGGATATTGCCTGGAAAGTGATTCCGCCCTTGGCAATGTACCCCCATGAATAGGTGTAAAAGCCATAAAAGTAGTAGTCGGAAAAGGTCGTGAGGGAGATTAAAAAACTGACAATAAAGAATGCCGGCAGAATGAACCTGCTTCTGATCCCAGTCATTTTGTAAAAGAAGAGAAGGGTCACCGGCGGTAGATAGACGTAAAAGAAATGGACGCCCCGCTCAATGGTAAGGAGAAGATCCAGGTTACCCCTGAAAATATGATGGCATATAAACACGGGACTGGTCAATGACCACCAGATGCACAACAGTGAGAATAATATATTCTCCTGCTTCAGCTTTCCCTGAGCAATGGAAATGACCGCCAGCACCACGCCCAAGATCAGCGAAAGGAGGGGCGGTAGTACATAGATATTCAAGTTGTTAAAAATAGTATTCATAATTAATATCTAAGCTGCCGGTCGTGCCAATAATGAGCGCACCGCATCATCAGTTGTACCCTTATCGATATGCACAACAAGACTATTTGTCCACCATAAAATATCAATGAAGCCCTATGAAATTTTCCCTCTCCCAAGACATGGGGGACCAGGCTTTACTTTCGGTATTCTTCTTGACTCGCGTCCGGATGCAATGGATACTGTTTGATATACGCACGACAATTTCACCCGAGAGGAACACCATGACAGTACAACCAGATGTCGAAGAAAAATACCGCAAGGCCGCTGGTATCATCGCACGCGCCGGCATGGTCCCGTTCCAGGTAACGCCGACCCTTATTGAAATCGTCAAGTTCTATCTCAACGAAGACGACATTGATTTCATTATAAAAAATTACAGCGGCAAGACGACCCTTTCAGCTGATGAAATACGGGCGACCTCGGGCATGACGGACGACGAGATCGTAAGAAAAACAGCTGCCCTGGCGAAGAAGGGGATCATCTTCAACCAGCCCAACACCAAGGGCGTCATGGTCTACCGCCTGCTGCCCCTCATCATTGTCGGAACCTTTGAATACACCTTCATGAACGAGCTCCCAAAGGGGGAAAAGATAAAGGACCTGGAGAAGATCGCGAAGCTCTACCACACCCTCCTGGGCGAACTTAAGGACCTCATACAGGGCAACTACGACAACCTCCTCCCGGTCTTTGAGCACCAGCCTCCCATCGACCGCACGGTCCCGGTCTTCACCACCGAGGACGGAAAAAAGATCAACATCGTCATCAACCAGCAGGTTAAAGCGGAGGAGCACATCGTGCCTGCGAAAACCGTTGACGAGATCATAGACAAGTACGAGGACATAGCCGTCGGCCACTGTTTCTGCCGGAACTACACGAAGGTCCTGGGACATGCCTGCGCGACGGGGGCGCCCACGGAGGTCTGCTTCACCTTCGGCAAATCGGCCCGCCACACCATAAGCCAGGGCTTCGCCCGCAAAGTCACCAGGGAAGAGGCGAAGAAGATCATGAAACAGGTCGAGGAGGCGGGCCTGGTGCACAAGGCCTTTCACAACAACTCGAACATAGAAAAGGAGGAAAACAGCATCTGCAACTGCTGCAAGGACTGCTGTGACACCTTTACCCTGTGGCGGAACGGCGCCTCGCCCATGATCAATTCGACAATGTATCTATCTATGATAGACCCCGTATCCTGCACCGGGTGCGGAATATGCGTGGAGCGCTGTCCTGTCGACGCGATAACCGTCAATGATGACGGAGTCGCGGTCCGCGAGGAGAAATACTGCATCGGCTGCGGCGTGTGCGCGCGGTTCTGCCCGGCGGACGCCATATCCCTGCAGGAAGGAATGCGGCGGGTCTGCGTGCCGCCGCCACGCCTGAGGAAATAGTTGGGCACCTCCGCAATCGCCACGATCTGCGGGACAGGCCCGGATATGAAGTCTGTCCCGTTATTAAACAACTAACTTTTTGTTGCCGTTACGCGCCCCGGTGCATATATTGAACTAATCCTTCAGGATAAAGGTGTCACTCCAGCCGAATTCCTGACGGACTCTAAACAAGGTTTTTCATGATATGCTCCGGGGAAAAACATCAAAACTCAAACGCGGAATAATTCTGTTATGCGTTATGGCCATGATGGCAGCCCTTGTTTCCGGATGCCTTAAAAGAGAAGAAGAGGCAAGCCCATTATTACTGAGCATTCTGTTGAATTGCCTGCGCTCCTGCGGCTGCACTGCCGTGAATAATGAATTTTCCAACCCGATAAAAATTACTATCAACGGGTACAGCGGCGATGCCATGGAACCCTTCATCACCCGTTCCGGTGCCACCACGTACCTTTTTTTTAACAGCCTTAATAACGGGCAGGACACTTCCCTTTACTGCGCTACGCGTGTTGATGACGTTACCTTTACCAGTATTGGAAAAATTGACGATGTAAATGGTGTTCCACCACACCTGGATGCTGTGGCGAGTATGGATATTAATAATAATTTCTATTACATTTCCACCAGGGACTGGCCAACAAACTATCACAATGTCATGACCGGAGTCTTTACAGGAGGCGCAGTGCCAGAGGTGCCGACGGTCACTCACCTGGATGGTAATTTCTACATCGAATCACCCGGCTGGATCGTCATGGACGGTGAAATAAACCACGCAGGCGATGATTATTATTTTGTGAACGCCCGCTTTTCCGGAGGGTCAGTTCCTGACAGTTCCGATATCGGCGTTGCCTATGAATCGGGGGGAGCTTTTTATAAGTATGCCAATTCCGCTTCCATCATGGCATCTATCAATACCGGCCGCTGTCTCGAATATGCCCCGTCGATAAGCGCTGACGGCCTGGAACTCTTTTTCACCCGCCTCCAGCTGTCTCCCATCAAATCAGAGATACTGCTGGCCAGGCGAAGCGCAACAACGGCCCCCTTTGGCGCGCCGGAGCGGATAGGCGCCATAAGCGGCTTCGTGGAGGCGCCCTCCCTCACGTCTGACGGTAAAACACTCTATTATCACATGAACTATAATAGCTCGTACGCCATCTACAAGGTATCACGTCCATAAAGAAGCACAGACGGGTCGACAAACTCCATCAGCCGGCATTCTACACGCCGTACGGCGTGTAATGTGTCACGTGCTTCGCTTTTCGGTCCTTGCCCAGATAGCCCTCGAAAGGCCGCACATGCTCCTCTATGACCGCGCCGGAAGGCAGTATGGCAGCGCGCTCGGTGTAGAAGCTCGCCATGAATGGCCGTTCCGAAATATCAAGAGCCTGGATTGAGCGCGCCATGGCGTGGGAGCCGAATTTCACAAAGGAGCCCTTTGTCGCCAGTGACACCCGCATCACCCCCTTCTGCGGTATGACCGTGCGTATCAGCTTATTATCTTTGACCGAGAACGTGACGAGGGGCTTGTCGTCCCTTACATGAAAGCCGCGGCGCATGACCCGGAGGTCCAGGATGTGTTCATTGCCCTCGGCCATGGAGCACTGGAGGAATTCAGGGGTGATGTCGAAGCGCATGTCCGCGATAAATTTGGTGTATCCCCACTCCCCCCGGCCGGCGTCGCGCGCCTCGATCTTCGTCACCGGGAGGTGCATTATCAGGACCGCAAAGCCAGGATAGTTCGCCTGCCGCAGGGCCGGCACGATGCCCATCAGGGGCAGGTGCTTCCGGTCGTACAGGACCGGGATGGCCACCGGGACCTCACCGTAAGGGCCGATGGACGTGTCAAGGTAGTTATAGGCCAGTATCACCACCATCGCCCTGCCATTGGGCATGGTCACCGGATGCATCCGGTCCGAGGGAAGTATCGCCCTGACCTTCCCGGCATCGGCGGTGAAGTAGAGGCCGAAGAAGTCGTCCCGCAGGTATAAAACGGGCAGCTCAAAGGACGCAGTGCCGTATTTCACCTTCTTTCCCGGCCTGGTGCCGGAGAAAAAGCCGTGTGCGTCATCATTCATTGTCTTCAAAATAATACCTCCGGGGAGGAATTTTCAGCCTGCCGTCATCGGCACTGAGCCTTCAATCCGATCCTGAGTCAGGTTCAGCTCATCATGGAGATGTATCCCGCCGCCCTAGGGCGCGGAATCAAACCAGTCGTAAATGCTTGAATTATACTGGCCGAACCAGGTGTGGCCCCCGCCGGGGACCTCGCATTTCATTTTAATCTGTGAACCATTATCATTAAAAAGACAATCCGCGATGCCAGTCAATGAAGACAATCCATTGTAATATTCCACCATCCGGTCAAAAGGAACGGCCCAGTCCGCTGTGCCGTGGATAAAGGCGGTTGAAGGGTGGTCGCTGTTTACCACAACGGTCGAAGTCGCAAAAGGCAGGTAGTTGGGATTCATCGAAGCAACAATGACCACGCGCCGGAAAAGGAAGGGCGTCGTCATGCACATGCGGCTCGTCATCGCGCCGCCGGAGGAGATGCCCGCAAGGAATATCCTTCCGATATTTATGGGATATCCGGAACGGGGTAGCCACGCGATGATATCGAGGATATATGGTATGTCCCGGCTGTTAACGGAGACGTCCCATCGCTTCTTGACGTCGGTGGCGGAACCGGAGGCCTGATCCGATATTCCCGATTCCGGCGCAATCACAAAATACCGGCGCACTAGACCGATCGAAGCCATGGCTGTTGGCAGGCCCTTGATCTCTATCCAGTCGGCCGCGTATCCGTCACCGCCGTGAAACAGCATTATGACCGGGTATCCTCCCGCCGGGGGAGGAAGGACCGGTTCGGCATAGTAGAAAATCCTGCCGTTAACCACAGCTGACCGGAGTATCCCGGGATCTGACACGACCGGGGGTATGCCCTCATCGAGGGAGTTCATGCATCCGGCAAAAAATGCCGCCGCGATTATCAGTAAAGCGCGCAATGCCTTCATACTGCCTCCTCCGGTACTACAGCACCCGGTAACTGGCGCCGATGAAAAGGTAGAGGGTCCTGAACCTCTCGGTAAAATCCTTCGGCGGCAGAAGAAGCGATCTGTTCTTATGCTTGTTGATGCTGGTCAGGCCGTAATTGTGCCTGAATTCCGCCACCACCGTCACGCTGCGGTAAACGGGTATCGAAGCGCCCAGGACCAGAACATGGTTCACTTCAAAGTCTTTCATTTTTTCAGAAACGAAATTTTCATATCCCATAAGTGCGCCGGAGTAATCCGCCTTGCGGGGCAGTTCCTTGGCGCCCACCTTGAAGGCGAAACCGACCCCCGTGCCGATGTAAATGTATTTGACGGGATACAGCTTCAGTATGAGCGGAAGCTCCAAAAAGTAGAGCACGTGCCTGGTTTCTTTACCGCGGACCTTCCTGAAGCCGCGCTCGTCAAACAGCAGGTCCATTTCGACCCGGAATATGTCCTCGACTATCAGCTCTCCGGCTATGAAAAAATTGAGGAACGTGTAATGGTCGCCCGTGCGCTCCATGAACGGGTCCTGGCCCAGAGAACAGATACCAGCGCCGTAGCGGAGCCCCAGGTCAAACCCCGGCGTCTTCGCTTGCAGAGGCAGTCCGATCGCAGCGATGATGAACAATGTCAGAGCCAGTCGTTTCATCCGGCCTTCCTATAAATGGAATGATATTCCCGCGTCGGGCGCAATATGGTAAAAAATTCTGTCCTTGTCGAAACCGAAAACGGCCCGCAGGCGTATATTGGCGGATATGAGGTCGCTGAACCGGTATCCCATCTCTATTCCGGCGGTGCACGCGACATGGTTATAGGACCCGGGCGATGTGCCATTGCGGACCTGGTTGAACACCATGCCCGCGCCAAAACCCGGCATTATGTACAACCCCTTCCAGATGGTGAAATTCCCGAGCACCGAAGCCATGACCGGCTCGGCATATAATTGTGCCTGTTTCGGGGTTGAGATGCGATAGCCGGTGAATGAAGAGCCGGAAAATACTGATTTAGCTTTTCGGGCCTTGTGGGCGTAGAAACCCGCTTCTATTTCGAAGACCAAATACCGCGACCACTCCGCCGGCGGTGATGCCCTGAAAGCCAGCGCCATGTAGGGGATCCATACTTCGACCCGTTCATCCATATCAGAGAGGGGTACAAAGGCGCCGCAGCGGGCAAGGAGGGCGAAGGGCCGCGGGGCCGCGACTTCGGCATGGACCGGCACCGATAACAGGAGAGCCGCAGCAATGGCTGCGAACAGTGTCGCTACCCGTGTCACAAATCACCTGCCATTCTTTGATCCCTGTATTGAGCAGCCTCGTTAAACTCAATATATCGATACAAAGGGGCATTTGTCAACTTCAATAATGGTATGATTGTAACAGATCACCCGGTCAGGGGACAGTGGGAGGATCAAATTCAGCGGACCTTCACCGGCGCGGCTGTTAAAGCGGCATGGCCTTCAGGCAGCTGCGCCGGTATCAGGACTATCAGTCGTGGCACACCGTGCACTTATTGCTGAGTCCAAACGCCGTATGGCAGTCCATGCACTGTCCCATCAGCATTTTTCCCTTGATCATGGAGGTATCGGTAGACCTGGCTTTGTCTCCGTGACATGACTCGCACCTCGATTTCATTCTGCCATCCTCAAATTTAGCGGTCATGACAACCTTGTGGCTGAAATACACGAGATCTGGTTGTTTCGCCCAGGAGGTCCATGGCCTGTCCTTATCCGTGTAAGAATCAAACATGGTCTTTTTTCTCGGCGAATTGTGGTCATTGTTGGTGAGCTCGCCATTCCGGTCGTGGCATGCCGTGCATTCCCCTATGGTCGGGAGACCCTGGAACCTGCCATTGTCGTCATATTTATGGCATGTCGTGCAGTCCTTGATGTCATATTTTTCCACATGGGTTTTATGCATAAAAGGTATTGGCTTAGCCGCATCAGCCTGCATTATATCATTACATGATTTTTTAGAAATGACGTAGAAAAAACATGCACAGATCACAAAAGGTATTAAAAAGAACCATATTGAACGTTTCACGAGAATTCTCCTTATCTTTTATTCTGATTGTTAATGTAATATTCAGATACCGGTTAAAAGAATGCCGGTATCTTCATTGATTAACCGGTATATGCCCGGGAATGTATCCCATCTCCTTAAATTTTAAATCGATGTATGGCGTTGATATTTTTTCGAGCGGAAGATATAACAAACGGGAGGTCTTTTTTGAATCTACTGTTTTGATATATCTCTTGCACTTGTCGCACACATCGACTCTGTACTCTTCTTCATCCTCAATTTCATAATAGCGAAGGGTTTCATGGTCTGTATTTTCGCAAAATGAGCAATACACTCTCTTTGAGGGCCACCGGTGACCGCAAAAACCGCAGAGTAACGACCGCTTCCCGGCATCTCCAAATATGGATAACTCAGGGCTCGACCCGCAAACCGGGCAATACCCCTTGTCCCACTCTAAATCCTTGTCGAGATAAGCCGATACCTTCTCTGAAAACATGACCAGCGAGGGCTTCATGCTGTTATAGACCACAAAGCTCAGAATCTCTTTGTCGACATTAAATTCCTTCTCTATCGTTTTAAAAAATGTTTCATCCTCTGTCATCAATGCCGAGAAAAGCCGTGCCGTGCTAAGCGTTTTATTGTCAACGGCGCCCATAATTTTTGTTACGTGCTCAGATATTCTTTTGCCCGCCGACAGCAGGATATCGCATACCGTCCTGAAGAGCCTGTCAGAAGATTCGCCATCAATAACAAATTGAGAAATCTCAACCAGTGGAAATTTTTCCTTGGCTTTTATGGATAAAACCTCTTCCGGAATCCGATAATCCTTTAGTTGAATAGATTTTTTTGAACTTTCCTGCGCAATGAAAATCTTTTCATACAGATCCAGCAAAGACTGGTAATCGGGTTTTATCTTTTTAACCTGATCGACTGCATTGATGATATAGTCGGATGTAATTTCAGTGATTTCATTCATTGTGTTCCGTGCCTGCCGCTATTATGCGGGCGATGCATCCTTCAAAGGTTTTTCCATCATCGCGTTGTTATGATACTGATCGCGTTTATGGGTGATGAGATAGATCACCCGCACGCTGTCCGCGTCAAGCAGCGCGGCTTCCGGGAATTCCTTTTTAACAACAGCAAGCCTCGTGTTTGCCCTGGCAACGATTTCTTCCCTCTCGCCAAAACTCATCGCCCCGGTCGGACAGGTTTTTACGCACATGGGAATATGTCCAGCTTCCACCCTTTCCAGGCACATGTCGCACTTGTTTATGATCTGGCTTTTTTCATTCCGCCGCGGTATATTATAGGGACAGTATTCCTTCATCTGGAGGAATCCGCCTTTCGATATCTTTTTCGTGCGCTCCGTGAATATGACCGCCCCGGTCTTTTTATCGATCACCACTGCGTCTTTCACGTGCGCATCAGCCGCGATCTTGCAGGGCGGCTCGGTGCAATGACGGCACTGGTCCGGGAAAAAATTCCAGAACACGCGGTCCTTTATTTTAAATTCGCTGAACTTAACGACTTTATAATTAAAGCAGTTGAGATCGGGCGGATTCTGATGGCTTCCCCACCCGAGTTGCGTTGTCTTATTTGCGGGGAATCCCTGCCATTCCTTGCAGGCGACCTGGCAGCCCCTGCATGCTGTGCATCTTGATGTATCTATAAAAAATGTCTTTGACATGTCTGCCTCCGTTATATGGTAACCGGAGGGCATGGCGCCCCCCCGGTTATTAGATTATACCTACGCTAATTCCGTTACCTTATCAGCCTTCTTAATGTTTACGCAGCAGGCCTTGTATTCAGGGATCGAGGTATTCGGATCTCCCGCCCAGAGAGTCAGGCGGTTTGTCGCGTCGCCGATGCCCTTTTTCGTCCATCCGAAGGCAAAGGGCATGCCTATTAAATGGATAATCCGACCCTGGATCCTGAAGGGGGTTATACGGACAGTCACCATTGCGACTGCCTCAACCCTGCCGCGGGGACTTTCGACAATCACCGGATCACCGTTTTTAATCCCCTTTTCTGCAGCCAGCTCATGGCTCATCTCAACGTATATCATGGGCTCTGCTTCAAGAAGGGACGGTACGTTCCTTGTTTCGCTTCCACCGCACCAGTGTTCGGTCATGCTGTACGTGGTTAACACGATGGGATAGTTCGGGTCAGCCGGCGGCGCGATTATGTCCAGATCGCTGGTGGGGATTTTCGCGCAGGGATTGCTGAGCTGTCCGGAGAACCCATGGTTCCGTACCGGCGTTTCAACCGGCTCGTAGTGTTCCGGGAGAGGACCGTCAACAAGGCCTGTGCCATAGAGCTGTCCGAGGCCGTCCTTGAGCATGATAAAGGGACTTTTCCCTCCCTTTTTTGCCATTGGAGGAGCACCGCCGTCAGGAACATCGCCTTCCCATTCCGTCCCGTTCCAGCGGATGACCGCCCGCGCCAGATCCCACGGCTGGCCGTTTTTATCGACAGCGGCCCTGTTGTACAGTATCCTCCTGTTCATGGGCCATGCCCAGGCGAAGTTTGGAAAGAGACCGATGGACTTCTGCATCGGCGTCTGAAGCAGGCTTCTTCGTTTCAGTTTATTCCCGTCTTCATCAGTAAAGCTCCCTGCCAGTATCCAGCATAACGATGCAGTTGAGCCATCATCCGCGAAATCCGTAAAACCGGTAAGCTGTTTTCCTTTCTTTTCCCCGCTGGTAAAAGAGCCGTTTATTCGTTTTGAGACAAGTTCTGCATCATATTTTCTATACCAGTTCAGGTTTACGATCGGCTCCTTGAATTTGCCGCCCTCGTCTTCGTAGAGGTCTATAACCTCTTTCATGATATCGATCATGATCTGGCCCATCGGCCTTGATTTGCCCCGCGGGTCAGCCGCCTTGTTGTGCCACAAGGCCCAGCGCCCGCTGTTGCTGATGCTCCCCTCTTTCTCGGCCCGATGACATGACGGAAACAGGAACACCTCGGTCTTGACTTTTTTAGGGTCCACACCGGGTCCATGCCAGAATTCAGTCGTTTCATTCTGGTGGATTTCCGCCATATACAGGAAGTCAAGGTTTGCCAGGGCTTTCCTGTTTTTATTTGTATTCGGCAGGGTATTTGCCGAGTTTGTGGCCCAGATGGATCCGCCTTTTAATTCACCTCTATACATCCTGTCAAAAAAATAGAGGTATGAAGCGTCTCCGTCATGTTCACTTTTCGCCACATCCAGTTTGGGGAGCCAGTCATATCCGAAATCGTTTTCCTTTGTTGCATTTTTACCGAAATACGCCTTGAGGAGACTCACCATGTACTTGGGCCTGTTCTGCCACCAGTTGACGCTTTCAGGCTCTTTGCTTACCGGTGTGGTCAGTTTATTGTAGTCCTTCAAAGTTGGCATATTCGCCCTGGGCATCGGGAGATAACCGGGGAGTATGTTATAGAGAATCGCATGGTCAGAGGTCCCCTGCACGTTCGGCTCGCCCCTGAGGGCATTGATGCCGCCGCCCGCTACACCCATGTTGCCGAGAAGAAGCTGAACGATGCCGCTGGTGCGGATATTCTGCACGCCGACCGTGTGCTGCGTCCATCCCAGAGCGTACAGGATCGTTCCCGCCTTGTCCGGTTTTCCCGTCGCGGCATAAGCGTCATATGCTTTCTGCAAAACATCCGGCGCCACACCGGTTATATCCGAAACCTTCTGGATGCTGTAGCGTGAATAATGCTGGCGCACTACCTGAATGACGCACCGCGGATTCTGATGAGTCGGGTCTTTTTTTACGTTGCCCTTCTCGTCAAGCTCAAACTGCCAGTCCTTTTTGTTGTAGATTTTATTCTTGGGGTCAAAGCCTGCGAAGAGGCCGTTGTTGAACGAGTATCCCGGCCCTACAATAAAGGCGGCGTTCGTATAATCATTAACATATTCTTTGAAGTACAGGTTATTTGCGAGAATGTAGTTGATCATCCCGCCCATGAAGGCGATGTCGGTTCCAGACCTGAGAGGTATATGGACGTCGGATCTTGCCGATGTTCTGGAGAACTTCGGGTCAACGTGAATGATCTTGGCGTTTCTTTCTTCTTTCGCTTTGATGACCCACTTAAAGCAGATGGGATGGTGTTCCGCGGCATTGCTCCCGATGATGAGACAGCAGTCAGTATTCTTGATATCGATCCAGTGATTCGTCATTGCGCCCCGTCCGAATGATTCCGCCAAACTGGCGACTGAGGGGCTGTGTCAAATGCGGGCCTGGTGATCGATATTGACAATTCCCATGGCGCGTTGGGCCTGGACAACAATCGAGGCTTCCTCATTGCTCATCTGTGAGGAGCCGGCGTGGAACATCGCGTCAAGGCGGTTAACCTTTTGTCCGGCGGCATTTTTTGTAATGAAATGCTTGTCGCGCGTGTCTTTAATACGGCGTGCTACTTTTTCAATCATCCAGCCATAGCTTTTCTCTTCCCATTTATCGCTGTAGGGCGCGCGGTACAAGGGTTTCAGCACCCGGTGATCGCTATTGATCATTGAAAGCATCGTCGATCCCTTTGCACACAACGCCCCTTCGCTGACCGGATAGCCCGGATCGCCTTCTGTGCTGACAACCTCGCCGCCCTTGACATGGGCTATAAAGTGACAGCTCACAGAGCAGAAAGGACATATCGAGATGACTTCTTTGGCCCCTTTTATTTTAAGTTTTTTAGCGTATGATTCCGTGACTAGATAATTTACGCCCAGGCCGCCCAGGGCTATCACCCCGGCCCCGGCACCGGCCATTTTCAACAATTCCCGGCGCGTATACTTCATTCTAAAACCTCCTGGAAGTTTTTAATTTCTTAATTATAAGGAAATATATTATTACAAACAAATTCACTGGAAGGGTTATTGTCAATATTTATTTTTTCATAGTCATTTACACTAATATGTTAATTTTAACAAGTCATTATCTGCATTTATGTCCTGTTAATAAAAACATATCAGGGTGGCGGGCAAAGGCGTCTATAGCATGCTTCCCTGTAACTTTGCAAAAATTCTTCAGTTACATTTAAATCAGGCTAGTTGCTTATAAAAAAAAAGACGCCCGATCTATGATAACCGGACGTCTTTAATAATTGTTTCTTTCTCTAATAAATGTAATTTAATTTATCGTAGCAACCGGGATTGTTACATCCTGTAAAGATAATCGGTTGTTACGCTTTCTCAAGTTTGACTGCGCATGCCTTGTACTCCGCTGTTTTGGTTTCGGGATCGAAGACATTGTTCGTCAGCCAGTTCGCGTTTCCTTCGCGGAAATGGAAGGCCATCCATACGAGACCCTCCGGTATCTGCTCCGTGACTTTCGCTCTCACTTTCACTGAACCGCGCCGCGAGCTGACCTTTACATAATCGTTGTGCTTTATTCCGAGTTTGGTTGCATCAATGGGCGATATATCTGCCGTTTCCTCTGACAGTATTTTATCGAGACCGGAGCGTCCTGTCTGAGTACGGGAGTGATAATGGAACAATCGCCTTCCCGTGCTGAGCACAAAGGGGTACTCGTCGTCCGCAACCTCTGCCGGCGGGGTCCATTCGATTCCCTTGAAAAGCCCCTTGCCCCTGCTGAACTTACCGTCACGGTGCAGGAACTTCGTTCCCGGATGCTCGGTATTAGGACATGGCCACTGAAGACCGTCATTTTCCATGCGGGAATACTTGATGCCGCCATAGGCCGGCGCGAGAGCGGACACCTCGTTGTCCCAGATTTCCTGGGAGCTGTTTGATGTCCATTCGTGTCCCATTCTTTTCGCGATCTCCTTGAATATCCACCAGTTCGGCTTCGCTATGCCCGGGGCATCCTTGATTTTCCGTACACGGTTCACCCTGCGTTCGCTGCTGGAGAAGGTCCCTTCGTCCTCGCACCAGGCTGCGGCAGGAAACACCACATGGGCGAACCTGGTCGTCTCGGTCGGGAAAATGTCATTGCACACGAGGAATTCCGCCGATTCGAGCTCATGCTCGACATGGGTGATATTGGGTTCCGTATTGGCGAGGTTTTCGCCGAATATATAGAACGCCCTGATCTTTTTCGTGGGCAGACCCGCCATCATGTCCGGGATCATAAGTCCGGGCTTTTCAGGGAGGGACGCGACGTTCCACGCCTTCATGAATTTTTCCCTCAACGCAGCATCTGCAACGCTCTGGTATCCGGGGAACACTGCCGGCAGGGCACCCATGTCGCAGGCGCCCTGGACATTGTTCTGTCCGCGGAGCGGGTTGACTCCGCCGCTTTCCATTCCCAGGTTGCCCAGGAGCAACTGGAGATTGGATGTTGACATAACGTTATTCTTGCCGCAAGTGTGTTCGGTAATACCGAGCGTGTAACACAGCATGCCCGGTTTTACTGATGCCATGGTGTGTGCAATAGTAATAATCGTCTCAGCAGGCACGCCGGATATCTTCGAGGCCCTGTCTACAGGATATTCCATAACCTTTGCTTTTAAGGAATCGAAATCCTCGCAGTTGTCAGCGACGAATTTTTTATCGTATAGATCTTCGGTGATAAGGACATGCATGATCCCGTTAAGGAAAGCAACGTCTGAACCCACTTTGATCTGAGCGAAGATGGTGGCCTTGTCAGCCAGCGGCTGTTTGCGGGGATCAGCCACTATTAATACTGCGCCTTTCTTCACCGCGCGCTTGACAAAGTATGAAGCCACGGGGTGCGCTTCTGTCATATTGGTGCCGATGCAGAAGATGAGCTTGGCGTTTTCCATTTCACCGAAAGAGTTTGTCATTGCGCCTGAACCAAACGTGGTTGCCAGACCGGCAACAGTAGGAGCGTGTCAAGTTCGGGCGCAGTGATCGATATTGTTGGTTCCGATCGCCGCCCTGAATAGTTTCTGCATTTGGTATGAGTCTTCGTTGATGCTCCGGGCGCAGCTTACGCCGGCTATGGCGTCCGGCCCTGATTCTTTAATTATCTGCTTGAATTTGTTTGCAACCAGGTCAAGTGCTTCGTCCCAGCCCGCTTCGCGGAACTTCCCGTCAGCGCCTTTGATAAGGGGGGAGGTGAGCCGGTCTTTGGAATAGATGAAATCATACCCGTACCGTCCCTTGACGCAGAGGTGACCCTGGTTCGGCTGGGCTCCCTCAACACCCTTAATGCGAATAATCTGATCTCCCTTCACGTGGAGCTCCAGCTGGCAGCCGACGCCGCAGTAGGGGCAGGTTGTCCTGACCTTCTTTACTTCCCAGGCGCGTGCCTTGCCGATACCCTTTTTCTCAATAAGGGCGCCGACCGGGCAGAGCTGGACGCATTCGCCGCACTGCACACAGGACGATTCACCCATCGGGCTGTCATTATCGCATATGACTTTCGTGTGCCCGCCGCGGTAGCCGAAATCGAGCACCTCGTTCACTACCATGCGGTTGCAGCCCTCGATACAGCGGCCGCACTGGATGCATTTATTCGAATCTCTGAGGATGAAAGCCGACGAATCGTCTCTTGGTGTGCTCTCCTCAACGAGAAATGCCGGGGTTTCGATTCCGAGCCGGTATGCCGCTTCCTGAAGCTCGCAGTCTCCGTTCACTTCGCACGAAATACAGTTGTGGTTGCCGTTGGCAAGAAGCAGGTTTACCACCATTTTTCTGGCCTCAATGACTTTTGCGCTGTCGGTGGTTACTATCATACCATCAGCGGCGGCAAGGGAGCATGACGTCTGAAGGCCGCGCATACCGTCAACCTCGACCACGCAGACGCGGCACATGCTGGCCGGGCCCAGTTTGGGATGATAACAGAGCGTCGGGATATACATTCCGTTTTCCCGCGCAATCTGTATCACGGTCTCGTTTCCATCAAAGGCAATTTCCCTGCTATCGATAATAATTTTCTTGCTCATTACAAGATCTCCTCTTGAAATATTCTTACTTTTCCGGGACTCCGCTTCACCGTCTGAACCGAAATCAACGCCTCTATCAGCTGCCTGCACACGCAGACAGATTCTTGTCCCTATTTAATATTATTGCATTCCTTGATCATTTCAACGCGTTCTTGACAATGGATACAAGTTGATCGGGATCAACAGGTTTCTGGAGATAGCCCTTAAAACCGAGCTTATCAATTTCAATATTGGAAGCGGTTGCGCTTCCGATACTGCTGAGCAGAAAAATGGGGACACCGGGGACGCTTTTTTTTATCTGCTGGGCTGTCTTGGTTCCCGAATCGACCGTTTCCATCATCATGTCACAGAGAATAAGATCCGGTCTGGTTTTCTCGGCCGCCTCGATGCCGTCTTTTCCGCTCAGTGCGGTGACGATTGCAAAACCGTTCTTTTCAAGAATAGCCCTAATCGCATCAAGTATGTCAGGATCGTCATCAATAATTAAGATGCTTTTACTATTAGCCATGTACAATTCTCCAGATATTTTATTCGCTACAGCAGTTTCACCAGTGCGTCGAATTCAGTCCTGAACTTGCTTACCATGGCCTGGATCGGGACCGAAAACGCTTCGCCTGTCGGACAGAGCGTGAGACCCCTGATGTTTTTGCACAGATCAAGAATCAGATCAATATCCTCTTTTTTGCCGGTTCCCATTACAATTGATTTTAATTTTTCTTTAATGACGAGCGATCCCTCCCTGCAGGGAATGCACTGCCCGCAAGATTCATGTTGATAAAACTCTATGGTTCGCAGTGCAAGTTCGGGTATCGATACTGTATTATTGACGACAATGATACCACCTGATCCGAGCGCTGTTCCGGCTTTCTGGCACGAATCATAATCAAGCGCCAGGTTTTCCGATTCGGCCGCAGTAAGAATGGCCGTTGACAGCCCCCCGACTATCACTCCCTTGAGCTTTCCCTTTACGCCCCCCGCCGCTTTGAGTATCGTCTTCAGAGGGGTTCCCAGCGGGTATTCAAATACTCCGGGTTTATTCACATGACCGGAAACGCCGAATATCTTGGGACCATGGTTATCGGTAACTCCTATCTTGGCAAAGGCGGCGGCCCCGTTGCCGATGATGTATGGAATTGAGGAAAGGGTTTCCACATTGTTGACTACCGTGGGACAGCCATAAAGACCGTAATTGGCCGGGAAAGGCGGCTTAACCCGCGGGTTGCCCCGGTTGCCTTCGATGGACTCTATCTGGGCCGTTTCATCGCCGCAGACATATGATCCGGCGCCTCTATGTACAATGATTGCGACATGGTCCAACTGTCCGTCTGCCCTGGCTTCATTGATAGCAGTTTCAAGAATATCGGCGATCCAGGAGAATTCCCCGCGGATATAGATAAACGCGGTTTTCGCTTTTATCGCGAGGGCGCTGATGGCGATCCCCTCGATAAGCAGATGCGGGTTGAATTCCATTATCTGTCTGTCTTTAAATGTGCCGGGTTCACCCTCGTCCGCGTTGCATATAAGGTAAGACGGCCTCGGGTCGTTTTTAGGCAGGAACGACCATTTCATACCGGCCGGGAATCCTGCGCCGCCCCGTCCCCGGATTTTCGACTCCTTTACTTCGTTAACGATATCTTCCGGCTTCATCGCATGCGCTTTCTTCAACGCCGTATAACCGCCGATCTTTTTATATGCGGAGAGCGACCGGCAGTCTTTTTTCGAGCGGTCATTTAACAGTATTCCGCATTCGGAAACGACATTCATGCTTGTGTCGCTTTCTGGTTGCTGGTCTTTTTTAAGGGCTTTGATGAGGGCGTCGGTTTTTTCAATGGTCATGTTTTCATAATAACGGTCGTTTACCTGGATGACCGGTCCGGTGGCGCAGGATGCAAGGTCCTGCACTGTTGAAAGAGTAAACAGCCCGTCATCAGTGGTATCACCAACCTGTATGCCGAGTTTTTTACTGAGATGCTTAACTATTTCATCCGCCCCGTGCAAAAAACCTGGAACGCAGGTATCCACCTGAAGGTGGTATTTGCCCACCTTTTTTGTATTGAACATGGTATAGTAGGTTGCTATGCCAAAGGCTTTGCTTTTACTAATTCCAACTGCACTGGCAGCAACGTCGATGGACGCATCATTTAAAACGTTGTGGTTTTGCTTTTGGAGATACTGCAGTACCGGTAAAGCAGCAGATTCTTTTTTCGGATACTCCCCGATTATTTTTTTGATGTCGGCATTCGCTTCTTTTTTCATTGTACCACCTTATTTATACAATCATTACATACATCGTTTCAGGAGCTTTTTATTGATTGTTTATTTATTATTAAGGACTATAATTTCCTCTCACGGCCTGTTTATACGACTAAGCGGTTAATCTGCGCTGATATTTTTTGCTATGTAACAAACAAAGAAATATTATACGCAGTGGTCAATAGTTTTTTTTTAATATTCAATAACTGCAATATGTTAATTTTAGCCGATCATTTTAATCGATATGTCCTGTTAAATATAACACATAAATCACTCAGTTTAGTAATGGAAATATTTCAATCTTAAATTATCTTAAATAATTACAAGATATGATAAATTACGATAATTTTGTTGACACTATATATGCTTAAAAAAACATATATCTCTAAAGAAATGAGTAATTAATTGAGAGCCGACACTTCCCGGGTGATTCTAATACGATCCGTACTCTTAACCTCTGGATCGGGTCCGAGTATCGGTATTGAATGGTTATTAGCTAGTCAAGAGGTGAAACAACAATGAAGGAAATCATCAGACTGATTTTGAGCTTGTTTTTCTTCGTCCTATCAGTCGGACCAATCTTTGCTGCTGATGTTAACCTCTCCGTTGCGGCCAGCCTGAAGGAGGTCGTCACGGCACTCTCTAATGACTTTGCTAAAAAGAATACCACTGTTTCATTCCGGAGAAACCTTGGCGGCTCCGGGGCCCTGGCAAAGCAGATAGAAAACGGCGCTCCCTGTGATGTTTTCTTCTCTGCCAATTTCGAATGGGTTGATTATTTGAAAGAAAAGAAAATTGTTGATGCCAACGCAATTGCAGCATTCGCCTTCAATGAACTGGTCTTTGTAGGCAGGCCGGAGCTGAAGTCAGGCAGCCTGGACGATGTGGTCAAACTGAAAAAGATAGCTATCGGCAGCCCGAAGAATGTGCCCGCCGGCCAATACGCAATGGAGGCCTTCAAGAAGGCAAATATTGATAAGAAGCTTAAAGATAAACTGGTGATGGCGAAAGATGTCCGTGAATGCCTGATGTATGCCGAACGCGGAGAGGTCGACGGCGCTTTTGTGTATAAGACTGATGCTGGGATCATGGCAAGGAATGTAAAGATCCTTTTTATAATGCCGCAGGAGTTATACCCGCGGATAACGTATATTGTGGCGCTCACCGTAACCGGCGCGAAGAAAAACGAAGCGGCAGCCTTCTTTAAGTTCATGCAATCCGCCCGTGCAAAGAAGGTTCTATCCAAATATGGCTTTGCGGTAAAATAACGCTGTATGCTCAGTTTCACTCCAGCCGATTATTCGGCAATACTGCTTTCAGTCAAGGTGGCCACCACGGCCACCGTGCTGTCGTTACCCTTCGGTTTTGCCGTGGCCTATCTCATGACGTTTCATAAATTCCGGGGCAGGATCGTCCTGGACGGTATCGTCAATCTCCCCCTGACACTGCCGCCCGTCGTGGTCGGATATCTCCTCCTGCTGCTATTGGGCCGGCACGGGTGGATCGGCAGGACCATACTCCAGCCCCTGGGCCTCGAACTTATTTTTACATGGAAGGCGGCGGTGATCGCCACGGCGGTGGTGGGCTTTCCCCTGATGGTCAGGTCGATGCGCATCGGGATGGAGATGATCGACCGGGGGCTCATCCAGGCCTCGCGCACCCTCGGGGCCGGCTGGCTTGATACCGTAATAACGGTGATCCTGCCGCTTTCCCTGCGGGGGATCATTGCCGGATCCGTGCTCATGTTTGCCCGCGGCCTGGGTGAATTCGGGGCCACGATCATTGTAGCCGGTAACATACCGGGTGTCACTCAGACAATCCCGCTTGCGATCTATGAATATGTCAGTTCCCCCGGTGGCGATTTCATGGCCATTGCGCTGTGCAGCGTGTCCATCACCATCTCCGTGGCGGTGCTCATTTTCCATGAATGGATCGGCAGACGCACGGGAAGGGTGGTCTGACATGAAACTGAGCATGGGCATACATAAGCAGTTCGGCGCATTTCAACTTGATGCCGATTTTGATCTCGAGGGCAATCGTATCGGTCTCTTCGGGCCATCGGGGAGCGGGAAATCAACCCTGATGGGGGTCCTTGCGGGATTACATCGTCCGGATCAGGGTGTTATCCTTCTTGATGGGGAAACCATTTTCGATAGCCGGAACGGGATGAACCTAGCGGTCCCGCACCGCCGCATCGGCATGGTCTTCCAACGGCCCCATCTTTTCCCGCATATGAGCGTTAAACGCAACCTCCTGTACGGTTACCGGCGTTGCCCCCAGCAAAATCGGACAATAAAACTGGACAGTTTGATATCGGTCCTGCAACTCGGTCAACTGCTTAACCGGGGAGTAGGGAACCTCTCCGGCGGCGAGCGCCAGAGAGTCGCCATCGGCCGGGCTGTTCTTTCCAACCCGCGGCTGCTCATAATGGACGAACCGCTGTCGGGGCTTGATGATAATCTGAAATACCAGATCATTCCTTTTCTGAAAAATGCCTGCGAGGTATTCGGCATACCGTATCTCTTCATCTCGCATTCACTGATTGAAACGAGGATCATGACAGAGAAAGTGCTGACCCTGGATCGCGGGCAAATTACCGGGCTGATGACAGTGGAGGAATTGGCGCGGATCCACATGGGTGATCACGCGGCCAATTATATTAACCTCCTCAAGCTCAGACGCCCCCACCGAATCCATGGACTGCCCGTATACAAATGGGGAGATCAGCAGTTGCTTATTTCTGCAGGCGACGACCAACCCGAGGCCCTTTTCGAACTTTCATCGTCGGAGATTATTCTCTGCAAGCGACATCCTGAAGCGATAAGCGCCCGTAATCTGCTCAACTGCAGGGTGTCCGATGTTTTCGAAACAGGAGGCAGGCTGGGCGTGGAGCTGGAATGCGGGCGAGAACATCTTATCGCGGAGATTGTCAGGCAGTCTGCCGAAGATCTTGGTATAAAGAAGGGAATAAAAATTTATGCGGCGATAAAGGCCACGGCGTTCAGAAGGTTGGGGTGATACTATGATCGAACTTGACATTAAGGCCGGGAATCAGATATGCATATCATTCAAGGCCACGGCAGTGCATTGTTTTTAATGCAACAATACTAATGAACTTAACGGAGAAAAACATGGAACAGAAATCAATCAGAAGACTGACCTATGACAACAAAATGGATACATACAACCTGGAAGATTATATCCGTATCGTGAAAGAATTTCACGGGAGCCTGGCACCGGGGCTGCTGATAGGCGGTTTCATGGTGGACCTCGCCCTGAAAAACCTGCCCGATGGGGAATTCTTCGATGCCATATCGGAAACGAAAACCTGCCTTCCTGACGCGATACAGCTCCTGACCCCCTGCACCATCGGCAACGGGTGGCTGCGGGTCATGAATTTCAGCAGATTTGCGATCAGCCTGTATGAAAAAAGCACCGGCGAGGGGATCAGGGTGTTTGTCGATTCCTCAAAGATTGAAAGATGGCCAGAAATTAAAAACTGGTTCTATAAGCTCAAACCCAAAAAGGAGCAGGATTATCCGCTTCTCATTTCGCAGATCAAGGAAGCGGGCGCAGAGCTGTGCAGTATGAAAAAAATAAAAATCAAGCCTGAATTGATTGCCGGTCACGCGCATGGCAGCCGTATCGCGAATTGCGCGTCATGCGGTGAAGCGTTTAAAATCAAGGACGGGCCCCTCTGTCCTGCTTGCAAAGGCGACGATCCATACGCCAGGTGATGGTGCATGGGGGAATTATTTTAACTCCGAGGAATATCATGAATGATTTAAAAGCGGTAATCCGGATTCACGCGTGGATAGAATCGGACCAGGGTATGATTCTGGGCCCGGGAAGGGCCAAATTGATAGAGAATATTGAAAAATACGGGTCACTTCAAAACGCCGCCAAGAAAATGGGCATATCATATCGGGCCGCCTGGGGTAGGATTAAAAAAACAGAAGAAGTGCTCGGCTATAAATTATTGGATAAAACCCCGGGAGGCTATCAGTTATCTGATATGGGAAGAGTATTACATGATAAATATATTACATGGTATAAAAAAATAGAAGACTACGCCTTAAAAGAATCAAAAAATATTTTCCCCTGGACTTCGACGCCCTATGAGGGAGACGAATGAACCATCCTTTGCACTTGTTGCCCTATTCAACTTTCATGAAATAAGAAGAAACCAAACGATAACAATGACTCGTCCCATTCCAGAGATGAACAAGGCGTAAGTCCGCGATGCCTTTTTTATTTGCCGGGCATATATTTTTTTTCTTGATATTTATTGATTATCAGACACATTGTTTTATCCACAAATGATTGTAGTAAGATATGCTGCTACCAGATAGTCAGACAGGAGGATATATGCATGAAAAATATAATTAATTTTAAGAACATTCACGATATGGTGAAAGTCACCATTGACAAAAACCCTCAAAAAACCGCCTACCGCTGGATACTTAATGACAAAGGCGAGACCGGTTCGGTCACCTGGCGCGAATTTTACGAACAGGTGCTTGCTGTTTCCAGAAGTTTAATGAAACTCGGGATAAAAAAAGGCGATCGCGTCAGCATCCTCAGTTATACCAATTACAAATGGGTCATGTGCGATTTTGGGACCGTGACCATCGGCGCCTGTTCCATCGGGCTATATCATTCAAATACAGTAAAAGAAACTGAATACATTGTCAGACATTCGGGTTCGAAGGTGCTCTTTGTCGAAGATGAAAAGCAGCTGCAAAAAATCCTCTCAATTAAAAAACGGATCACATCCGTAAAACACCTGGTAGTAATGGACGATAGTTATAAAGGCCCCTTGAAGAAAGGGGTGCTCTCCTTTGATGAATTTTTACGGCTGGGGGCCGCTGTCACCCCCAGGAAAGTTTCCCTTGCCATAAAAAAAGTCAAGCCCTCCGATGTCGCGACCATTGTATACACCTCGGGAACCACGGGCGTACCCAAAGGCGCCATGATCACCCATGACAATATTATTTTCAGCAGTCAATCGGTCCGAAACTGCGTGCCGATCGATGAATCGGATGAAACACTCCTCTTCCTCCCCCTCGCCCATGTTTTTGCACGGGTTGATATCTACGCGACAATTATCAGCAATATCACACTGACCTTCAGCCGGAGCATGGAGACCGTCATAAATGACTTCAAAATTGTAAAACCGCACTGGTTTCCCTGCGTGCCAAGGGTTTTCGACAAGGTTTACGCCAGGGTACTCGCGGGAGCGGAGTCCAAGGGGGGGCTGGCTCTTTTCCTTTTCAACAAGGCCTTCGCCATCGGTTACCGGTACAGCGATCTCGTACTGCAGAAGAAGCCGATCCCGTATTTTCTGCAAAAAAAATACAATCTCATGTCAATGCTTATCTTCAGCAAACTCAAGGAGGCCCTGGGCGGCAGGGTTCGATTCTGCGTCAGCGGGGCGGCCCCATTAAACCCGACCGTGGCCAGGTTCTTTCATGCCGCCGGGATCACCATCCTGGAAGGCTATGGCATGACCGAGAACTGCTCCTTCACCAACGTAACCACCCTTGATAATCTGAAGTTTGGCACAGTGGGACATCCCGCGCCGGGCGTGGAACAGAAAATCGCCGATGACGGTGAGATTTTATACCGGGGCAGGAATGTCATGAAAGGCTATTATAAAATGCCGAAAGAGACGGCAGATGTGTTAAAAAAAGGGTGGCTCTATACCGGCGACCTGGGTGTAACCGATCCCGAGGGCAATCTCATGATAACGGGCCGTAAAAAAGAACTTATTATCACATCGGGCGGAAAGAACATCGCGCCTGCGCCGTTGGAATACATGATCACATCATCGAAATACATTAACCAGGCCTGTGTCATCGGCGACAACCGTAAGTATCTCACTGCGCTAATAACCCTGGAGATGGACAATATCGCCGAATTTGCAAAAGTAAACGCCATATCCTTCTCCGATTTCGGGGAGCTTACCGCCCATCCGGGAATCATCGAATTGATTGAGCGTGAAATGGGAAAAGTGAATTCCCAGCTTGCAAGCTTTGAAAGCATCAAGCGGCACACCATTGTCCCGGAATTCACCATTGATAACGGAACCGCAACGCCGACATTGAAGCTAAAAAAGAATGTCATAACCGAAAAATTTAAGAAAACCATTGATGGGATGTATACTAATTAATTACCGCAAGGAGGCTCAGCATGGCTCTCAACCCTCTCGTCGATTCCCGTGATGTACGTTTTGTGCTCTTCGAATTACTCGAAATTGAAAAGCTCGGCAAACACCCAGCCTATGCCGACTTTGACCGCGATGTCTACGAGGAGATAGTGCAGCTTGCCGAAAGGATAGCGGTCAACGACTTCTATCCGACGAACCGTGAGGGAGACAAAATCGGCGTGTCGTATGATCCTCAAAAAAAGGAAGTCAAAACGCCTGACATCTTCAAAGCCGCCTACAAGGCCTATGTCAATGCCGGCTTTTCCAATATTACCGGCGACCCCGATGAAGGGGGAATGGGTATGCCGCTCACCATCGGTCATGCCTGCGAAGAATTTTTCAGTGCCGCCAACGGCAGCCTCCTCGGGTATCCGGGACTCACCCATGGCGCGGCTGATCTGATAAAAAATTTCGGCACCGATGAACAGAAACGTCTCTATCTCGGGAAAATGTACAGCGGAAAATGGGGTGGCACCATGTGCCTGACCGAGCCCAATGCCGGTTCGGATGTCGGGGCGCTCCGCACCAGGGCGGTGCGCCGGGAAGACGGCACCTACCTAATAAGCGGGCAGAAGATATTCATCACCTGCGGCGAGCATGACCTGACTGAAAATATCATACATCCCGTGCTCGCCCGTATCGAAGGGGACCCCGCGGGGACCAAGGGCATATCCATTTTCATCGTACCCAAATTCCTTGTCAATCCTGACGAAACCATGGGACAGCGCAATGACGTGGTCTGTTCGGGCATTGAACACAAGATGGGGCTGAAGGGGTCGGCCACCTGCTCCCTGAATTTCGGCGACAATGGCGCGTGCGTTGGCTATCTTCTCGGTGAAGAGCGCAAGGGAATGAAGGTCATGTTCCAGCTGATGAACGAGGCCCGAATCCTGGTCGGTCTCCACGGTCTGGCGCTGTCGAGCACAGCCTACATGCACGCGGTCACTTACGCCCGCACCAGGCTCCAGGGCGTACACATCACCCAGATGACGAAGCCCGACGCCACGCAGGTGCCGATTATCAATCATCCCGACGTAAAAAGAATGCTGCTCTGGATGAAGAGCTATGTTGAAGGAATGCGGATGCTCACCCATGGCCTGTCATTCTACAGCGATCTCGCCAGAGTGCTCGAGGGCGAAGACAGGAACAGGGCCGAAGCAATAGTCGAATTGCTGACCCCCATCCTCAAGGCGGGGAACACCGACATGGCGTGGCTGGTAACGGCCGAGGCCATCCAAGTATACGGCGGATACGGGTATATCGCCGACTATCCGGTTGAGCAGCTGGCGAGGGACTCAAAGATTCTTTCGCTCTTCGAAGGGACAAACGGCATCCAATCCATTGACCTCGTCATGCGGAAAATTCTCATGAATAAAGACCAGTATAACTTCCGCGCATGGCACGATGAGATCGAAAAAACCATAACCGCGGCAAAGGGCATGGTCGACGACATCTACATCGAGCAAGTCAGCCGGGGACTCAAAAAATTCAGCGAAGCCGTGGATATGCTTAAAAAGCAGATGGCTGAGGGAAAATTCTTCAACATCTTTTCCGCCGCGACTCCCTTTCAGCAGGCCATGTATCTCCTGGCTCTGGCCTGGCTCCATCTATGGTCCCTGACGGTCGCAGGGCCGAAGCTGAAAAAGATAATCGGCGACGCGAAAGGGGATGTACGCGCGGCTCTGGTGCGGGAAAACCTTGAAGCGTCGTTTTACTCCGGCAAAGTGCTCTCTTCGCAATTTTTTCTGAGGTCGGAATTCCCGAAATTCTTCGGCAGAATTGAAGCGCTTTTGAACAACGAGGCGGCGGTCATAAAAGCGAGCGATGAAATATTCACCGGCGCCCTCATGGAATAAGCGGCCACCCGGCGGAATTATCGCCGGGCCCTCTCCCGGAACTGCTTTTTTTTGTAATACCCCGACAGGGCATGCAGGGATTTGACCGCATTGTGAAGATCGTCAAAGACCGGGATGCTCATATCCACGAGGATTTTCCTGGTCTCCCTGATCATTTCCGTCACCTCGATCGATTCGAGTTCCTGCTTGAGGTCCGGCAACACCATGATGACCGGTTTTTTCGTGGTGCTGACGACATCGCCGATTGCCTCGGCCAATTTCCTGAAGGGAGTCAGCGATTTCACTGAATCGGCGCCAAAGCTTATGGCAAGGGCTTTATAGTGATACAGGAGCTGAATGACGATCTGTACATCGATAGCGTCATCCTCCGCGGCTGTGACAAGGGTCTGGTGCAACACCTCCGGCGTGACATAGGGATTGGCTATGTCGATGGGGTTGCGCGCGCTTGATCCGGGTTTCGGCAACAGCAGGTCAATCTGCCTCTGGATGTCACCCTTCAGCTCCGGGATATTCATGCCATACCGTTCAGCCATATCAGCGGCGGAAACACCGAGCGCTCCCCCTCCGCCCACGATGGTCACATTCCGGTATTCCTTATGCGGAAGCATTGAAAGAACAAGAGCATAATCGGACAGCTCATGCAGATCAAAGGCCTGGATCGCATTGCATTGCCGGAACACCGATTCCCAGATTCTCGAGCTTCCTCCCAGGGAAGCGGTGTGGCTCTGCACGGCGCGGCTGCCTGATTCCGACAGGCCCCCCTTGAGAATGATGACCGGTTTCCTTGCAGCGACATCATGGAGGGCATTAAAAAAGTCCGTCCCGTCTTTCACGCCTTCAATATACATACCGATGATTTCCGTGTCCGGGTCAGATCCCAGGTAGCGCAGCAGCTCCGTTTCCCTGAGGTCAGCGCCGTTGCCGAGGCTGATCATTTTGCTGAAGGCCAGCCCCTTCCATCTTCCCATATGGGCAAAATCGATTGAATGCCCGCCGCTCTGCGAGATAAAGGCGACAGGGCCGGTATCACGTGAAAGGTCCGGACCCGGCAGAAAGGTGAGTCCCCCCCGGGGAGAATATATGCCAAAACAGTTCGGCCCTATTACGCGGATTCCCGATGCGGCGATTTGTGATATTTTTTCTTCAAGCTGGATGCCCTCCGAGGTCCCTGTTTCCCGAAAACCCGATGACAAAATCTCCACGCCGGCCGCGCCTTTTTTCCTGCAGGCTTCCACGGCATCAGGGACCTTGTGGGCCGGAACCGCGATTATACCGAAATCAATCCGGTCAGGAATCTCTTCCATATTCCTGTAGATTGTCAGGCCATGAATTACACCGCCCTTCGGATTGACCGGGTATATTTTTCCGGTATAACCGTATGCGAGGAGAGAAATGAGGATCCCCCTTCCGAAACCAAACCCTTCCGTAGCCACGCCAATGATAGCGATACGTTGAGGCTCGAAAATTTTTTTGAAATTGCCGTTTGTATCGCTGATCATGCTGACGTCCCGGGCATGAGAAAAGGGGAACAATGGTGCTGCGTCATTGTGGTGACTCAGCTATTTCTTTTCTTCTTTTCCTGCTTCGCCAGCTTCTTCTCTTTGGCTGTTTTGGCCGGTTTTTTCTTTGCATCCTTTTTGGTATCGGCTGTTTTTGCCATCACGGTATCCTTTTGTATGATTTGTAGTGGCTCTTCAAGAACCCATGAGACAGTAAACAACAAACCATAAAATATTTCAAATGTTTTTTCCACTTCTTCCCACCGCTATGTATTAGCATATGTTTAATAAAGGATCGGCGGCTATCCCAGTGAGGCCGCTCACGGGCATCCATGCCCTTCGCGGCATTCCTGCCATCCTGGCAGTAATATGCGACAAAAATTTTGGAAGATGTCGCCGATTCCGCCGAGTCAATCCCGATTCCTTATAGAGTAAAAAGGTATCGGGATTATACGAGGCGGACGAGCGGGATAGCAGCCGATCCCCTGATAGTTTACCTACCATCATTCAGATTTATTAAAGATCCCGAGCTATATTCCTTCCATAGTCAATACATGCCTTCACCGAGTCATCATCCGGAGTCCAGAGGGCCCTGATCCCGTCGCCGATAGGGGTAAAGCCGGCGAGCTTCAGCCCCTCGCTGATCATCTTCACCGATTCGCCGCTCCAGCCGTAAGACCCGAAGGCGAAGGCCTTCTTGTTCTTGAATTTAAGCCCCCGCATCTCCTCAAGGAGGGCGGCCACGGAGCTTAATATGCCCTGGTTTATCGTGGGCGATCCTACTCCTATGGCTTTCGCTTTAAACACCTCGGTTATGATGTCGTTCTTATCGGTCTTGGCGGTATTGAAGAGCTTCACCGTGACTTTTGTATCCGCCTCCCTGATGCCGGCCGCGATCGACTCCGCCATGATGCGGGTGCCGCTCCACATGGTATCATACAGGATCGTGACCTGGTTTTCCTGATACGCATCGGCCCATGACAGGTATTTCTCCACGATCTGTGTCGGGTTATCGCGCCAGATGACGCCGTGGCTCGTGCAGATCATGTCGACCGGCAGCTTAAAGGAAAGCACCTCGTTAATCTTTTTCGTTACCATCGGGCTGAAGGGCGTGAGTATGTTGGCGTAGTATTTCATGCACTCGGCGTAGAGCTCGTCCCGGTCCGCCGTATCGTTGAACATGCCGCTCGTGGCGTAATGCTGGCCGAAGGCGTCATTGCTGAAAAGAATGCTGTCGCCGGTAAGGTAGCACATCATGGTATCGGGCCAGTGGAGCATGGGTGCTTCGATGAAAACCAGCTCCTTGGCGCCGAGGTTCAGGCGGTCGCCGGTCTTAACCGTTACGAAATTCCAATCCTGGTGGTACTGTCCGTTCAGGGACTTGACCCCGTTGGCCGTGCAGTATATCGGCGTCTCCGGTATCCGGCGCATCAATTCCGGGAGCGACCCGCTGTGATCGATCTCCCCGTGGTTGGCGATGACATAATCGATTTTTTTCAGATCAATAATTTTTTCCAGATTGGCGACGAACTCCTTTGCAAAGGGGGCCCATACCGTGTCCACGAGAGCGGTCTTATCCTCCCTGATCAGATAAGAATTATATGTCGAACCGCGGTGCGTCGAATACTCGTTGCCATGAAATTTACGCAGTTCCCAGTCTACTTTTCCAACCCATGTTATGTTGTTTTTTACAGTAAAAGCCATTATTTACCTCCATTTTGAGCGTGAATATGCCATCGATCTCGCAATTGCAGCGCAGCACCGGAAACGCTTACACTGGCTAGACAGCACCCATCATCTCATGACAGACCTGGCGGACAAGTCGGTCTGTGAAACCATGTTTGTCAGATAGCCGTCCATCCCGCATTGAAATGTATTTTCATTCCATGATATCCAATTAATATCATGGATTTTTGTATTGTTACGCCTTACGGCTGCTTCACGAAATGATTATCGCCTCTGCCGGGCAATCAGTTGCGGCCTCTTTCGCGGATTTTTCGTGCTCGGCAGGAACCGGGTTGACATAGGCAACCGCGGTATCGCCCTCCATCCTGAATACTTCCGGGCAGGTCTGGGAGCAGAGCTCGCAGGCGGTGCAGAGAGTCGGGTCTACTTTGGCTTTCATACTTTCCTCCACTACTATGATCTAACCGGCAGATACATATCACGCAGGCGGTGCAGCAGTTCATGGTACTTCTCATGAACCCCGGTGCCGATCTCTTCCCTTTCCACACGGTCGAATTCTTCCAGCAGCTCTTTCTGCTGCTTGTCGGTCAATCTTTCATCGGCCATACGGAAAAGAATCTTGTTTTCTTTCATGATATGGCCGTCCAGGAGCTTCACGTATCCTCCTGCATCGGCAATGAATTTCCCTGCCGCCACGCTGTCGCCGGCTTTAAGCTCTGCCAGGGCCTCGCCCATTCCCTTGGCGAAAAACCGTCCCTCCTCATGCTCGGCAATCATGACGCCGATGGGGCCGTTCTCCTGTCCGATGCCGGTCTGCCTCAGCGCCGGAAACAGGAGCTTTTCTTCCTTTGCGTGGTGACACCTGTCGGCAAAGTTCCTGATAAAGTCCACCATCTCCGCAAGATGATCCGGGTTTAACTTCTCGCCTTCTTCCATCCTGGCACAGGCGGCATCTATGATCTGAAGCATTACCAGTATCAACTCATGCTCTTCTTTTAAAATATCTGTCGGTTTCATAATTCATACCCTCCGTGATTTGTATATTCAGGAATTGCCGCATAACAGGGAAAGAACCATGTCACAGGATAGAATACCCTTTTCCGCTACATGTATTGATACAACCATTATACAATAAAAATTATGTCCAGTCATTGACTTGTGTCAAATACCCTGCTTTTTTTCATAAAGACCCCATTGACCCCCTGCTACCCATTACCCACATCGTAATGACTCAGCAATTCAACCCTCTAAATCCCACGGAGGGGGACTTAAGGATACTAAGCCAGGTGTCTTTGAGCCCCCCTCCGGGGGGTCTGGGGGGCTTCAAAGTGACTTATGGGTAATGATAAGGACCCCTTCAGGGGGTGAGGGGATCTAATTAGTTATTGGTTTCAGTTAGCCTCCATTCCTCGGAAGGAAGGTTAGAGAAAAAAAATTCAGATAAAAAATTACTTGACGTTCATTGGCTATTTGGCTATATTACCAAATATTCAATACTAGCATGGTATATTGTTTATGAAACCTTTACAAATGATTGATCACCCATCAACGACTAAACCGGGTCAAAACTGTTGCGCTCCGCCCCAGGGCAAGTTCAAGCTTACCGCCGATATGTCAGCCAGACAGCAGGCAGCCAACTCAATAAAAGAGATAATCAGCAAAAAACCTCTCTGGCAAACCGGCTTCATGAACACTGCTTCAGGCCTTGTCCCCGTTGTTTCAGGAGAATGGTCACGGGCAGACCGCTGGGGCCGGATACGGGCCAGGATGGGCTCCTTCCGGATGGAGTATCTTGTCAAGCCGGGCCTCTACGCCATCGGCAGCCCCGATGCCGCATCTGATATTTTTGTTTCCGCAAATTACAAACTCAGCTTTGACATACTGCGCCGCAAACTTGCCGGCATGAGCGGGTGGATACTCGTCCTTGACACTAAAGGCATCAACGTGTGGTGCGCGGCCGGCAAAGGCACCTTCGGCACCGACGAACTGGTAAAACGGGTCCTCGCCTTGAAGCTCTCCGGCCTTGTTTCCCACAGGCGGCTCATCATACCGCAGTTGGGCGCAACGGGGGTCAAGGCTTCAGAAGTAAAAAAGAAGACTGGATTTGCAGTATATTTCGGCCCGGTAGAAGCATCGGACATAAGGGAGTATGTTGCAGCCGGTTATCATGCCACGCCGGAGATGAGAAGGGTCCGGTTCGGTATCGCCCAGCGGCTAGTGCTCACCCCCATCGAGCTGAACCAGACTCTGAGATCATTCCCGCTGGCGGTCCTGGTTTTGTTTATCATCTTCGGGCTTCAGCCATCAGGCTTTCTCTTTTATAACGCCTGGTTCGAGGGATGGCCCTTTCTGGCCCTGACCCTTGTGTCACTGTTTGCGGGCGCTTTTGTCATGCCGGCGCTTCTACCTGTCATTCCCTTCAGGTCCTTTGCGATAAAAGGCCTGATCACCGGGGCCATCACGGTGGCGCCTCTGGTTATCCTGACACCGGCAGGAGGAAGCTCATGGTTTCTGAAGGCATCGGCGCTGCTGCTCTTCCCGCTCATTTCATCATACCTGGCCCTTCAATTCACCGGGGCCACCACCTTTACGACTATATCGGGGGTCAAAAAGGAGCTGAAGATATGGCTTCCGATATATATAACCGGCCTTGTAATATCAGCAATACTTCTTGTTATGTATAAAATCCAATCATGGGGGATCATATGAAATACCTGAAAAACGTAACCACCCTGGAGTACGACCCGGGTAAATGTACGGGTTGCAGAAAATGCACAGAGGTGTGCCCCCATGCCGTGTTCGAGATGAAGGACGGGAAAGCAGCGATCATCGACAGGGACCGCTGCATGGAGTGCGGCGCATGTGCGTTGAACTGCGAATTCGGCGCCCTGGCCGTCGGCTCCGGCATGGGATGCGCCGCGGCCCTCATCAAGGGGATGCTGACCGGCGGTGAGCCGGTCTGCGGCTGCGGAGATTCCGGAACACCGTCCGGCGCAAAATCCACCGGCTGCTGCTGAGGGAGGAATTCATGGAACAGAAACTTCATCCGCAATTCGAGGCGCGCGCGAATATACTGAAGGCCATGGGTCACCCCACCCGGCTATTCATTATCGAAGAACTGCACAAGAAGGAGCGCTGCGTTAACGAACTCACCGAAATGATCGGCGCTGATGTTTCCACCGTGTCAAAGCATCTGAGCGTGCTGAAAAACGCCGGTCTCGTTCTCGATGAAAAGCGCGGCACCAGCATCTACTACAGGCTCTGCTGTCCCTGCGTCCTCGACTTTATCGGCTGCATCGAGACGGTGCTTAAAACCAATGTGGAAAAACAGATGAATATTGCCCAGTGCTGTGGCATAAATCTTAAAAAATAAGATCCCTTACAAGGATATTAGTCCATCCAGCGCTTTGCCGCTGTTCGAACAGACAGGTAAACATTGAGCACCACAAAAAAAAGAAATATAATAATTATCATTCTGCTCCTCTGCATCATCGTCGGTTCCCTGTATTTCCTGATGGGCCGGGTGGGCTTGCCGGAAAAAGAAACTTCCCCGGCTCAGAAATCAGCGCAGATGGATGAGACAAGGAATGAAAAATCTTCCCCTCCCAAAACCGGGGCCGATGAAAAAAAAGCCAAAACGGACAGGGGGGAGAAACGGGATAATTCCCGGCAAACAATCCAGAAAGAATATCTCAAATCAATCGTCTATTATTTTCATTATACCGACCGTGACGCCGCATGCCGCAGATTCGAGCGTCTCACGATACAATCGCTCTACACCTGTTTCAGAAACCAGATGGCATCTGGAAAGCTGATCTGGAGATCCGTGAACATGGATGAGCCCTGGAACAAACACTTTGCCGATGATTTTAAACTAAAAAAAAGGTCCATCGTCATCGTTACTCCGGCGGTAAACAGGAAAATCCAGTGGAAGGTCCTCGACAATGCTGAGAACCTGGCCGGCGACAGAGCCGGGTTTATGAAGTATATTCAGGCAGAAGTTGCGTCATATCTCTGATATATATTGCCGGTGCGTTTGATTACACTTTAGCGGAGACATGAAAGAATGAACTGGAAAAACGAATGGAAACCTTTGCTGTGGATCGCCGGATTTTTCCTGGCGCTCTATTACATGCCCGTGGGCACATCGAGATTCGACAACGCTGTGTTTGAAGCCCTGCGCCTCGCCCAGTGGTACGCCCGGGAGCACGTGGTCCTCTGCCTCATCCCGGCCTTCTTTATCGCCGGGGCCATAGGGACATTTGTCCGGCAGGAATCGGTCATGAAATATCTGGGACCCACGGCCAACAAAGCCCTCGCCTATGGTGTGGGTTCGGTTTCAGGGTCTGTCCTGGCGGTCTGCTCCTGTACGGTGCTTCCCCTCTTCTCCGGCATCTACCGCATGGGCGCGGGCCTGGGACCGGCTATCGCCTTCCTCTACTCAGGACCGGCCATCAATGTCCTCGCGATCATACTAACGGCGCGGATTCTGGGGGCCGATATCGGTATCGCCCGGGCCGTCGGCGCTGTTTCCTTCAGCGTGATCATAGGCGGCATCATGCACTTCATCTACCGTAAGGAGGAAATAGCCAAGGTCAACGCGGCCATGAACATGCCGGTGCCGGAAACAAAGAGGCCCCTCTGGAAAGACGCGGTCTATTTCGCCTCAATGGTGGCCATTCTTGTTTTCGCCAACTGGGGCAGGCCGGATGAGGCAGACGGAATCTTCTATTTTATATTCACCTACAAATGGATAATAACCGCGGTGTCGGCAGCGGTGTTTGCCATTGTCCTGGTTTTCTGGTTTGAATTAAAATGGTGGAAAGTCGCACTGGTTGGGCTGGCTGTCATCATCCTTGGTATTTTCTTCATCGAGTATCCCATAATCCCTTTCGCTGCCGGAGCGATTGGCCTCGCCATAATCACCGGTCCCGATAAGGGCGAATCCGGCACATGGTTCACCGCGACATGGGACTTTGCCAAGCAGATTACGCCGCTCCTCCTGGTAGGCGTGCTGGTATCCGGGTTCCTCCTGGGAAGACCGGGCCATGAGGGTATCATTCCGTCAGATTGGGTACAGACAGCGGTGGGCGGCAACTCCCTCCGGGCGAATTTCTTTGCCGCCATAGTGGGCGCCTTCATGTACTTCGCCACCCTTACCGAGGTCCCCATTGTGCAGGGCCTTATCGGCAGCGGCATGGGTAAGGGCCCGGCGCTGGCGCTGCTTCTTGCAGGTCCGGCCCTCTCGCTGCCAAGCATGCTGGTGATCCGCAGCTACCTGGGTACACAAAAGACCATAGTATACTGCTCCCTCGTGGTTATTATGTCAACTATATCAGGTATGATTTTTGGAGCTCTATTTTAAGAACTTAACAAGGAGATTGATCATGCTTTTAGAAATACTGGGTACCGGCTGTTTCAAATGCCAGAAGCTTGAAGAACTGACACGGCAGGCCGTGAAGGAGATGGGCCTTGACGCACAGATCAATCACGTAAAGGACATCAACGCCATCACCAACTACGGCGTCATGATGACGCCTGCCCTGGTGAAGGACGGCATCGTCAAGGTGGCCGGAAAAATACCGTCCCTGGATGAGATTAAAAAATTATTATCATAGGAGCAAATGTCATGGCTGATTGCTGCACTGGAGGAGTTAAACTCTTATATTCATGTTCCGGCGCTGCCGACGTGGGTCAGATCGCTGATGGTGTGTCGCGGAAACTCCGCGACCGGGCATTCGCGCGCATGACCTGCCTCGCCGGTATCGGGGCGGACCTTTCCGGGTTCGTCGAATCGGCAAAAGGGGCTGATGTAAATATCACCATAGACGGGTGCCCCGTCCAATGTGCAAAGAAGACCCTGGAGCGCATCGGCGTTACGCCCCTTTCCTATATCCTGACCGATTTCGGCATTGAGAAAGGGAAGACGCTGCCTTCAGAAGAAATCATTAATTCCCTAAGCGACCGTATTATGAGGAATGAACCGACAGCGTCCGGAGTAAAATCTTCAGGCTGTTCCTGCGGCGGAATTTGCTGATACGATACTATTATTATAGAGGAAAACCTGATGAAGATACGAAGAATTGCCACCATTGTTTTGTCTATTTTTGTCGCGGCCAGCGTAATGTACCTGATCGCAACGGAAGTCCGGAAGCCGGCAAAGGACGAAATTACCGCGTCTGATACACAGCAAAAAAGTGATAAGGACGCGCCGGATACCAGCATCCCCGTAAAGGAGCGTGCCTTGACGGTCTACTATTTCCACACGACCTTCCGGTGCCCCACCTGCCGGAAGATCGAGTCTCTCACCGAATCAACCGTTAAGAACTTTTTTTCCAGGGAATTGGCGACACAACGGATCGCATGGAAGCCGGTCAATATTGAATTTCCGGAAAACAGGCACTTCGCCGATGACTTCAAGCTTTTCACCAAGTCCGTGGTAATTGTCGATACCGTGAAGGGAAAGCAGGTACGGTGGAAAAACCTCGACCGGATATGGGAGCTGGTCCGGGACGAAACGGCTTTCACCGGTTATATCAAAAACGAAATAACATTATATTTGAAAACCATATGAACGGAGAACTGACTACCGGCATCATCGCCGCCATCTGGCTGGGCATTCTCACCTCCATCAGTCCCTGCCCCCTGGCGACCAACATCGCGGCTGTGTCATATATCGGAAAAAACGCGGCTGAAACAAAAAAGGTAGTTATCACCGGAGCATTATATCTGCTGGGAAGGGTGACCGCCTACACTGCGCTTGCGGCACTGTTAGTCGCAAGCCTTCTGTCAATCCCCACAGTGTCGGATTTTTTGCAGCGCTACATGAACAGAGCCCTGGGCCCGGTTCTCATCGTTGCCGGTATGTTCCTCCTGGAGCTGATACATCTCCCCGCCGGCAGCGGGACCGACACGTCAACACTTCAGCGACTTGCCGAAAAAAACATATTTGCTGCTTCGTTCGTCATGGGAATTGTTTTCGCTCTGGCCTTTTGCCCTGTATCTGCTGCGCTCTTTTTCGGCAGCCTCATTCCCCTGGCGGTGCGGCACCAATCGGCCCTGCTCATGCCGGCCCTCTACGGAGCCGGCACGGCGCTCCCGGTAATGGCCTTCGCGCTCCTGGCAGCCTTTGGCGCCCGGCACCTATCAGGCGTATTTAACGCGGTCACGAAGCTTGAATTGTGGGGACGCCGCATCACCGGTATTTTATTCATCATGATTGGCATATATTTCTGCATTCTCTATATTTTCAGGATACAATTAATGTAACAGGGAGAACGATAATGACTGAAGGAATAACAAAAAAACTTTCTTTTGTCGACCGCTATTTAACCCTATGGATCTTCGCCGCTATGGCCATCGGCGTTGGCCTGGGATATTTTGTCCCCTCGACAGCGGCATTCTGGAGCCAATTCCAGACAGGAACCACGAACATCCCCATCGCGATTGGTCTTATACTCATGATGTACCCTCCACTGGCGAAAGTCAAATACGAGGAGCTGGGCGATGTATTCAAAAACTGGAAAGTGCTCGGTCTTTCGCTCGTACAGAACTGGATCATCGGACCAGTGTTGATGTTTTTTCTTGCCCTTGCATTCCTGAGCGGTTATCCGGAGTACATGGTCGGTCTCATCATGATTGGCCTGGCGCGCTGCATTGCCATGGTAATAGTGTGGAACGACCTTGCCAGGGGTGACGCTGAATACGCTGCCGGGCTCGTGGCCTTCAACAGCATTTTCCAGGTCCTGTTCTTCAGTGTGTATGCGTGGTTTTTTATCACCATTCTACCTCCGCTGTTCGGTCTCAGCGGAAGCATTGTTGACATCACCATAGGACAGATCGCAAAAAGTGTATTTATTTACCTTGGCATTCCCTTTATTGCGGGGATAATCACACGCTTCGCGCTTATCAAGCTGAAAAACAAGGAATGGTACCAGACAAAATTCATTCCGAAAATCAGTCCCATTACGCTCATCGCTCTCCTCTTTACCATACTGGTCATGTTCAGCCTGAAGGGTGAGTACATTGTAAAAATACCGATGGACGTCGTTCGAATCGCGATACCGCTGCTGATCTACTTTATTGTCATGTTTCTGGTTAGTTTCTACATGAGCAAAAAGATTGGCGCCGGATACCCGGTTGCGACGACCCTCTCGTTCACGGCGGCGAGCAATAATTTTGAGCTCGCCATAGCGGTCGCGGTCGCTGTTTTCGGCATCAATTCAGGGGCCGCTTTTGCGGCAGTTATCGGACCGCTTGTCGAGGTTCCGGTCATGATCGGCCTTGTAAATGTGGCACTATTTTTCAAAAAAAAGTATTTTTAATAGGAGAAGAAACGGTAGTATGATTTTGAAAATCATACTACCAGAGAGCACTACAACATGCTGAAAGTACCGCCACATCCGGATTACCCCTGCGAACCGGGACGCTACATACGGGGAAATGACTTTTCCCCGGTCGCAGTGGCAATTATTCTCAAAACTGACGAGGACAAGATTCCTCCCGAAATCGAACTTCTGGTTCGCGCCGGCGCGGAAACCGGAGCGGCCCTGTCCGGCACGGTGCAGACCCCTAACATCGGCTTTGAAAAAATGATCTGCAATTTCGTAGCCAATCCCAACATCAGGTATTTGATTCTCGGCGGTCCCGAATCGGACGGTCGCCAGACCGGCTCCGCCCTGAAGGCCCTCATGGCCAATGGCGTGGATGAGAAGAAAAAGATAATCGGCACTGATGCCCTTCATCCTTATCTGTACAATATCCCTGTCGAATTCATTAAACGGTTCAGGGAGCAGGTGAGTCTCATCGACCTTCAGTTCCAGGGCGACCCGGAAATAATTCGAAAAGCAGTTTGGTCGTGTTTTCAGGAAAATCCGGTTGAATTCATGGGGAATACCCTGCTTGATCCCGGCGCGTATCCCGAACCTCCCTATTCGGGAAAATTGACCTGGCAGGTAACACAGCCCTGGCTTGCCGCCAGTGATAAATCCGAGCAGGACGCCATGCAGAAAGCAAAGGATTTAATGGAACGGCTCAGACAAAAAAACATGAATGGAAAATAGGAGAATTATATGCCTTCCGATAAAATAAAAATACTCTTCCTTTGCACCGGGAACTCCTGCCGGAGCCAAATGGCCGAGGGACTGGCCCGGCATCTGAAAAGCGATCTCATTGATGCGCATTCGGCCGGGACTGAGCCAAAAGGCCTTGACCCGCGCGCAGTCACTGTCATGGCCGAGATCGGCATCGACATATCGGTCCAGCGTTCGAAACACGTGGATGAATTCGCCGGTTTGAAATTCGATTACGTCATCACCCTGTGCGGGGGCGTGTCCGAAACCTGCCCCTTCTTCCGCGGCAAGGCGAAATTTATACACAAGGGCTTCGACGATCCGCCCGCTCTGGCACAAAACGCCACCGGCGAAAATGAGGCGCTGGCGCACTACCGTCGGGTCCGTAACGAGATACGCGCATTCATTGAAGCAATCCCGCAATCGCTGATAAATCCTGACATTAACAATCCATGAGCAAAAAAGAAAATTTTTCCCTCGTTTTCAGGTCTGAAACGCAGACGGTATCCCCTTGCATCAGGCAGGTATACATAGAGCTTACAACGCATTGTAACCTGTCGTGCCGGAGCTGTATCAGACAATCGATAGTTGATTTCAGGAAATGCCATTTCACACCCCGGCTAATGCGAAAACTGATGCCGATGCTGGAGGCCCCCAGTCCGGAGAGAATCGTACTCCTGGGCTTCGGCGAGGCACTCAGCAGCCCCCATATCAGGGAGAACCTGAAGTCATTGCGCAAACTGGACACGAAGATCGTACTTGTATCGAACGCCTCTTTTCTCACCAGGGAAATGTCTGAATACCTTGTCAGCCTCCCTCTTGACGAATTGCATGTTTCATGGGATGATGATATATTCGGAACTGATTTGAATATCCGTCGCGGTGCCAGGGCCGATATATTTAGAAGCAATATAGAGACACTGGCCGGAATAAAAGCCGCCTCTGGAAACAGCCTCCCGATGATAGGAATGCAGATAGTCGCGACCAGGGTAAACTATCAACACATACCCGGGTCGATCGAATACGGCCGGTCGATCGGCATAAATCAATTCATTGTTTCCAACCTGTATCCATACACGAAGTCAATGACATCGGAGATCCTGTACGATACCGGATTCGGGAAAAACACGGACCTGCGCAGGCTGCTCCGCCGGGAGATGAAGAAATACCCGCTCAGGGTGGCAAACCAGGAAATGCACGGCAACCGGACATGTCCCTTCATGGAACGGGGAACCATGTTTATCACTGCCGAAGGAGATATCGCCCCCTGCCCGGAGCTGGCCTATACCCATCCGGCCTTTTATTCCGGGATGCAAAGGATGCACGAGAAGTTTATACTGGGAAACATAAAGGCCGACACGCTGGAGGAGGTGTGGAACAAAAGAACATTCGTGGAATTAAGAAATAATTTCCTCTATTATGATTACCCGGACTGCGCGTATTGTTACCGGCCCGACATGTGCTACAAGCGCACCGTTGAAGCTTCCGACTGCTACGGGAACCAGACACCCTGCGGCGAATGTCTCTGGGCCAAGGGTATCGTAATCTGCCCCTGACGCGCCCCGGCCAATCACAATTTCGCCTTCTTAATTTCGATGCGGCCCAGAGTCCAGGTTTTCACCTCGACAGAAACCGAGCCCTTGAAATACTGAATAATCACACTTTTTCTTCGAACGGCGTCTCTTCCTTCAGAGATGTTATCTTTTCCCGGAGGTCCTTTGCCATGGCGGCAATGTCCCGGGAATGGCCGGTGATGTCCTCGGCGCGGGACGCATTGGTCTGCGACAGCTGGTTGATGTCCGTGATGGTGCTCATCACCTCAAGGGCGGCGGTCTTCTGTTCAACTGACGCTGTCGTTATCTCCTCGGAGCGCTCTTTCACCGTGTTGACGGCGCCGTGCGCCTCGCCCGTATTTTCAATGGAAGTATCCATGGCGGCGTTGATCGCTTCCATCATCCGGTTTGACTCCTCCACGCCTGATAGTATTTCACGCATGATCTTTACCGTGTCCTGTACCGCGGCGGCTCCCTTGCCAACCTCGGTCTCGCTCTTGGCGATGAGCACGGCGATATCCTTTACGCTGGAAGAGGTCTGGTCCGCGAGCTTGGCGATCTCGTCGGCGACAACGGCGAAGCCCCGGCCGTAATCCCCGGCGCGGGCGGCCTCGATCGAGGCATTCAGGGAGAGAAGATTGATGCGGTCCGATATGTCGTTTATGATGCCCAGTATTCCCGTCATTTCCTTCGATGTTGACCCGATCTCGCTCATGCTTGCGTCCATCCGCCCGATATAACCCTCGCCGGTCCGGGCCGTTGCGGCAATGGCGTCCGTCCTCTTGAGGGTCGATGCTATGCGGGCCTCCATGTCCCGGGCCAACCCCACCAGGTCGTTCATGCGCTTCATGAGGGTGACCATCAGTTCCGACTGGCGCTGGGCGCTGACGCTTACCTCCTCGGCTCCGGACGAGATCTGTTCCATCGTGGCGGTGATCTCCTCGATCGAGGAGGCCTGTCCCTGGATGTTTTCGGCAAAATGCAGCGCGTCACCCGACAGGCCCTGCGAAGAGTCATCGAGCCGTGCGGACACGCTCCGCATCGACTCCATCAGCTTTTCATTGATTTCCCGCTGCGCACGGTGTTCCCGTTCCGCGTCCTCGGCACGGAGCCGCTTTGCCGTCTCGGTAATGGTGCTCATCATCATGGCAAGGATGACAGATATTATAATGGTGATGCTCATGGAGGCCGTGATGACATAGCGCACGGCCGGGTCGACGATCTCCGATGAGAGTACTGTGAATAGAAGCGTTGCCTCCGCAATGACGGAAACCGTAACAAGGACCCACTTTCGACAGAAAAGCAATGAAAACATTATGGGCATCATTAAGGAAAACTCGCTGGCAATGAAGCGCTGCGCCGAACCGGATATTTCGGTTCCCTTGAGGTTGAAAATCAGACTGCCCAGCACCCCGAAAGCCATGATGGTCACCGCGGTATTGTAGTATCCGCGTGATATAAAAACCATGCTGCCCAGCAATATCATGATGATAGTGAAAACGATCACATTCAGCGCCTGGAACAATCCCCGGGGTATAAGAATGTTCATGATAACAATGAACAGTAAAAGAATAGGAATTATTATCAAAAAGAAATACCAGATTACCCTGACCCTCCCGCGAAGATCATACGATTTTGGGTCATACCTATCCAGTATGGTGTTTATCCCGAAGCCCATGAGACACCTCCATGGAATATGCTCATTGTTCCAGATTCTCTATTGGACAGTAATCAATACACTGCGAATTAAGCATACCAGAACAACAGCATTCTGTCAAGATGAAGAGGTTGTGATGCGGCAATTAATACAATAGGACATAATCATTCAGAGGAACCGGGTGTATACGGCGACAATCTCCCGCACGGCCTTTTCCCAGTTGAAGTGCTGTTTCACCCGCTCGATTCCGGCCCCGCCCAGGTCGTGCATCCGCTTCGGGTCGTTGATGAGGCTGTTCACAGCGTCGGCCAGGGCGTGCTCATCGCGCACCGGGACAACCACGCCGGCGTCGCCCACAACCTCGGGGAGAGCGCCGCCATCGCTGGACACGACGGGCACGCCGCAGGCCATGGCCTCCGCGGCGGGGAGGCCGAAACCCTCGTACACTGAGGGCACGATGGCCAGCTCCGACTCGCTGTAGTGGCGCACCAGATCTTCAGTGGTGGCCTTGCCGGTGAATTCGACACGATCCCGAAGGCCGAACTTCTCCATGAGGCGGTCCGTGACCTTATGGTGGGGCGCGCCACCCTCCACCGCGGTGATGGTCACTTGCCGGTTGATGCGGGGCAGCGCCTTGAGGAGATAAGCAAAGCCCTTCTTCCCGTCCTCTATATTGCCGACAAAGATGACCTTTCCTTTTTTCTTCTTCACCCCGGGCAGGGGCCGGAACACGTTCCGGTCGATTCCATTGTAAACAACGGTCTGGTTTTCCAGGGGGACGCCGAAATCGCGGCGGATCATCTTTTTGGAGTCTTCGGACACGGTTATGATGTGATCGAGACGCTTTGCCACGATCGACTGCATCAGCGTGGGATAGAACATCACGGTCTTCGCCTTGTTCTTGAACTTCTGGGTGCGCTCAAGCACGTTCACCAGGTCGATCGAAAGTGGATGATGGATCGTGGCGATCACCGGTATCCCGAAATATTTCATCATGAGAAGTCCGTATCCGACCGACTGGTTGTCATGGATGACGTCAAAGGAATGCCGATCGTGGAGCTTCCGGAGAAGCATGTAGGCGCGCCACCCGAAGGTGCTGATCTCGGAAAACGCGCCGGTCCTGCTGGCCAGGTATTCATAGAAATTGACGGGCTGTAATATCGCGAAGGGGTTGTCCGTCTCGATAATATTACATTTTTTCCGTACGAAATACTGGTTATTGTGGATCTGGTGGAGCACAACGCCCTTCATCGGGAACGGATAGGGCGGGCCCACGATGGCATGGACCTCGTGGCCCTGGCGCACCATCTCGTCGGCAATATACTTGAGATAGATTCCCTGCCCGCCCGAATAGGGGTTCCCCCTGTAGCAGAGGAGGCATATCTTAAGAGGACGCTCCGTTTTCATTGCCGCGTCCCGCGCCGGATAGTTATCGGCGGCTGCTGCATCTGCTTTTTCCGTTCCCACTCGCCCTGGAGGATCACCTTTTCCGGGTCGAGCTTCTTCACCACCCGGGCAGGATTCCCGGCTACGATGACATTGGGCGGCACGTCCTTGGTCACCACCGCGCCGGCGCCGACGATGGAGTTCTCGCCGATGCGGACCCCTTTTAATACGATGGCCGAGTCGCCTATCCACGCTCCCCGCTCCAGCACGATGGGGGCGCTCCCGCCGGGCATGCAGGTCCTGTCATGGATGTCGTGCCAGTCAGAATCGGACAGGTAGCAGAAATTTCCCAGCATGCATCCGTCGCCGATGGTGATGGACGACGCCGAACTGACCCGCACGCCGTTCATGACCAGGACGCTGTCGCCAATGGTTATCCTCCCCTCGATATCACCCATCTTGATTGTGGAAAGGTTTGTACGGTAGCCGTTGGCGGCGACGATGACCACACCCTTCCCAATGCTGATATTGGGGCCATAGACGACAACGTTCCAGATCCCCCACACGTTGGGGACCGCGCCGATATGCTTGAACTTCTTCTTGAAGGAGAGCTGGTAGTAAAAAAACGAGCGGGCAAAATAAAGAAACGATTTTATATATGTAAATACACTCTTCTTTGCGTCAGTATCAAACATGGCTTACACCTGCACCAGAGATGCGCCGCGGGCGCCCGGGCTTAGTCATCAATTATTTCAGCGGAGTTTCGGGAATATACGGTGTCACCGGTCTTCAATTCTCGAAAAATCCATAAGCGTCGTAAAATGATTCAAAATGTTTTCCAGTACGGCAAGCCTGTTGTCCCTGAGCTTCACATCCTTGTCCATGACCAGGACCTTGTCGAAAAACCTGTCGATGATCGGTTTTCCCTCGATCAGGAGTTCAAACAGTTCAATGTAATTGCTCGACGCGATTCGCGCGTCGATCGCTTCGGCCCGGGAATCAAAAAACCGGTGCAGCTCCTTTTCCTCATCGCACTGGAAGAGCGACTGGTTTAAGGAAAGTGCGTGGCCTGCGTTCTCCTTCCGGAAGGCAGACACGATATTATTCATCCGCTTGAAGCTGAGGAGCATGCGGGAAAAATTATCGTTCTTCCTGAACTCGTTGATGCTCTTCGCCCTCCGGTAAAGTTCCAGGTAATCGCTCGCGCCGGTCGACAGACACGCGTCGATCTCGTCATGAGAGAGACCGCTTTCGGAGTATATTGTCTTTGCACGGACCGCGACGAACTCGACGATCTTGGTGACAAGCTCCTTGCCGCCGCGGTAGTTGCCCGCCACTGAATCCAGTAGATCTTTTAAAGCCAGGTTAATTTCATTTCTGATAAGCAGCTCCACAATTGCGTTGGACTGCCTCCGGAGGGCATAGGGGTCAGCCGACCCCTTCGGGATATTTCCGACGGAAAAGGAGCCGAAGATATTGTCGATCTTCTCCGCCAGGGAAAGGACGATGGAGACCATGGCTGACGACAGCGCCTCTCCGCTGAAGCGCGGCTTATAATGGTCCTCGATGGCGTCCGCCACATCTGCCGCCTCGCCGTCCTCCAAGGCGTAGATTTTACCGATGTGGCCCTGCAACGAGGGAAACTCGAACACGACCGCTGTCATCAGGTCGGTCTTGCACAGGTTCACGGCGCGGTCAATGCGCTCCCGGAGCGCCACGTCCAGCTTCAAACGCTCCGCGATATAGGCGGCGATCTCCTGCATCCTCGCGACCTTGTCATATATCGATCCCAGTTCCTTGTGGAACAGGACAGTCTTGAGGGACCCGACGCGGTCCGCGAGTTTCATCTTTCGGTCCTCGTTATAGAAGAAGCGCGCGTCGTTGAAACGCGCCGATATGACGCGCTCATTCCCCGCCCTGATGTTATCCGTCGGGGGATTGTTCGACACAACCAGGAAAGCGTCAGTAAGCTTCCCGGCACCGTCAACGACGGAAAAATATTTCTGGTGCTCCCGCATCTCCGCGATAAGGACGATGTCGGGGAGTGCCAGGAACTGGCGGTCGAAGCGACATTCGCAGATGTAGGGGCGCTCCACCAGGTAGGTCACGGTTTCCAGAAGACTCTCGTCGTCGAGGAGCTTCCCGCCGGCCTTTTTTGCCGCTGCAGCAAGCTCTTTCCGTATCATCTCTTTCCGTTCAGCCTGGTCCAAAATGACGCCGTTCTTTTTTAAAAGATCATCATACGTGCTGATATTTTTAATCTCGACCATGTGGTTATTCTGTATATAATGGCCCCGCGTCATGTTCGATGAAGCAATGCCGTCAATCTCAAAGGGTATGACCATGTTGTTGAAAAGTATCACGAAATAGCGGATGGGACGGGGAAAGGTCACGCTTTTATCGCTCCATCGCATCCGTTTGGGAAAAGGAATGGCGCTGATAATCTGGGTGATGATGGCGGGAAGGAGCACCTTGGTTTTTTTCGCGTCCAGCTTTTTCTTCGCGAACACATAGGAACCCTTGTCAGAGTCTCTGGTGAAGACATCACCGGCGGTGATGCCGTTCCCCTTGATGAAGCCTTCGAGGGCCTTTGTGGGCTTCCCCGATGCGTCATAGGCTGCTTTCACGGAGGGGCCCTTCAGCTCCACCTCCTCTTCGCGCTGTGACGCAGCGAGTTTCGATATAAGCACCGCGGTCCGCCGGGGTGTGGCAAAAACCTCGATGGAGTCGAAATCTATCCGGTTGCCGCCCAGGTTCTCGACGAACACTTTTTTCACGGCTTCGATCGCGGGCGGGATGTACCCGGCAGGGATCTCCTCCGTGCCCAGCTCCAGTAAAAAATTAGCGTCCTTCAGCATGTAACTCACTCCGGTGCAAGATTATATCGGCACGCCGGGCAGCATACCCGGTACAGGCGCATACACTAATGTCTGTGTATAAAAGGAGGCCGGTGGGAAAATGAGTCAATTCATTTTTTAAGACAGGTAGTATCGCTGCATTGAATGGAGCCGGATAGTGCCTGAACGTGTATCAGCCTTTCTTCTTCCGGAAATAAATATAGGGATTGATGTTCCTGCCGCCTTTGATGATCTCAAAGTGGAGGTGGGCGCCGGTGGAACGGCCCGTGTTGCCGCTGATGGCTATGCTCTGGCCCTGCTTTACGTACTGGCCGCCCCTGACCATGATCCGTGAAAGGTGGGCATAGAGCGTTTTCCATCCATCGGGGTGGGCAATTATCACGGCCTTGCCGTAGCCGCCAAGCCATCCCGTATAGGCGACCTTTCCGTACTTCGAAGCTCGAACCGGCTGAAAAATACAGCGGATATCAAGGCCAGGATGGAATTCCGTATGACTCGGGTCATACGGATCTCGTCGCCATCCGTATCCGCAGGTGATGAACCTTCCATAAGCGGGCCACAGGAATCCTGAAAATACGTTCAGCGGTTTTGCGTCGGGAATAAAGAGGACCGTGTTCGAGGCAACAAAATCCGGATTCCTGATATTGTTCTCTTCAATTATTTTCTTCAGGGAAACCCTGTACCTGCGGGCAATGGAAACCAGCTCGCCACCTTTCTGCATCTTCAGCAGCAGACCGTCCTTGTTGGGGATTTTCAGCACCATGCCGTCTTTCAGGACGCTGTCCGTCGTTAGATTGTTGGTACCCCGGATAGTATCTACTGACACACCGAATTTCTTGGCTATTTTCTGCAGGGACTCACCTTTTCGTATGCGGTGTTCGCTGATCACGAGTTTTTGTGATTGTTCGGGGGATGAATAATCGGTCTGCTTTGACTGGAGCAGGTTTTTCTTGATCATTTCATCATCGGCCTCAACTGCCTCTTTATGTTTGGAAGGATACAGGGAAAAAGTAAAAATAATTGCAACCAAGGCAAACCCGAGGGCCACGGCCAGCTTTTTCCGGTGCGCCGTCATTTTTGGATGGGTGAGGATGGCTAACCGCGGCATTGTAAATCGGGGTTTTCTGATCCGCGGAGCTCTCCGGTGAAACAGGTTTATCTTAGGGACTTTCATCCTTATGGTCTTGATGAATATTTTTTTATCCCCGATATATACGACGACGATTTCGTTTGAAAAAATCGAAATTGTGAATTTACTGAATTTAATCGTTTTCGAAAATATTTTTTTCATAACATCGCAAAACTGATTTTTCAAAAAGACGGGAAACGCCTTCTCATTTTATATTCGGCAGATTCGATAATTTTAATTATATGTTTAATAGTATCGGTATGCAAATCATGAGCGGCATCAGCGGTTCAATAAAGTGATTGTAGCTGACCATGACGCCGGATCCCCGGCCCGTTTTATCGGGAACCGATATTCCTGACTTCTGAGGTATCGCCCTGTGAAGAGCCGCCGTTAAAGGATTCCTCTATGACTTTCTTAGCGTCTTTTTTATGCCCTCCGGTAATATTAAAATTTCCGGAAACGACGACCCCCTTCTGCAGTATTACAGAGGGTGCATTGATATCGCCAAGTATTTTACCGGTCTCCAGCAATCGCACTTCGTTACGGGCCGATATATTGCCAATGACCGTACCGGCAATGACAACAGACTTGGCGACTATATCGGTCTTGACCTTACCGGACTCCCCCACGACAAGCTCCTCATCGGTCTTGATCTCACCCTCGAACTTACCGTCGATCCGGAGTGACCCGCTGATATAAAATTTACCTTCGAAGACTGAACCTTCTCCGATGGTGCTGTTCATGCCATCATTTTTCGACGCCATATCATTACTCCACATGCCAGTATAGGAATTGAACTTGTTAAGGAAACTTCGAAAGACCTTTCCAGAATGTTTCCTTGAGCGCACTTTTAAAGTAAAAACTGCGTTTTGTAAGCTCTTTCAAAATAACATAAGCAGTTTTATTTGTGCCTTTATTTTACTAAAAGGACCTCAAAACAAAGTAAAGCAAAAAATAGGTAATGATAAATTTTTTTAACCAGTCCTGTATAAGAGTCCCGCACGGATGGGTTGTTACTTGTTTCCTTAAAACAAAATGCATGTTTCAGGGATCTTCAGGTCTGCCAGCTGGCCCACAGATACCACCGATAATTTTTTCTTACCGAATATCCGGTCGCATATCCTCCTGAAATCGTCCATGGTGACCCTGCTGATTGAATCAACGACCTCATTGAAACTGAAGCTCCGTTTGAACGTTATCTCGTCCTTCGCGAGCTGTCCCATCCGGACCTCTACGCTTTCGAGACTCAGTGCAAGGTTGCCTTTCATAAAATCTTTTGCGTCCTGGAGCTCCTCGTCGGTGATACCCTTCGCAACAAGATCACTGCATTCGGCCGCGATCAGATCGACGGCCCTGACATAATTTTCCGGCAGAGTCGCGCAGTAGATGCCGAATATACCACTGTCACTGTATGATGAATGAAACGAGTAGATGGAATAACTGATTCCTTCCTTTTCGCGGATGTTCTGGAAGAGCCTCGATGACATGCTTCCGCCGAGGACCGTGCTCATAATATAGAGCCCCCACCGGTCATCGTCGTCACGTCGGATCCCGTCGGTGCCGAGACAGAAATGAACCTGTTCAAGCTCCTTTTCCTGGTGGAAGTAATCGACACGGCTGGGGTTGCCGGGTTTTTCAGAGCCTGCCGGGTCCTTGCCGTTGGTCCGGGAAAAATATTTAGCCGTGAGCCGCTCGGCTTCTTCCCGGTTAAAATTTCCTGCTATGGCCAGAATGACATTGTCATTGCGGTACTGGCCCTGGAAAAAATCAACGAGCTTCGCCCGTGTTGTCCCGCGTATGCTCTCGTGGGTCCCGAGTATGGGATGGCTCAGGGGGTGCCCCTTGAGCATGTTTTCCATGAACATGTCATGGATGAGCTCATCGGGCGCGTCCTCGTACATCCTGATCTCTTCCATGACCACGTTCTTCTCTTTATCAAGTTCTGTGGAATCGAAGAGGGAATCGTAAAAGGTCTCGGCGAGGAGCTGCATGGCCAGCTCGATATAGTCCGACACGACATTGATATAGTAGCAGGTATATTCCCGGTTCGTGGCCGCGTTGTGCTGACCGCCGACGCGGTCCACGATCCGGGCAATGTCCCGTGCTGAATAATTCTTGGTGCCCTTGAAGAGCATGTGCTCGATGAAGTGGGCGTACCCGTGCTGATCCTCGCTCTCGTTCCGGGACCCTGACTTGATCCAGAGGCCCACCGAGACCGAAACCACGCCCTCGATCGGCTCGAAAAGCACGGATAATCCGTTATCCTGTTTGTACCTGTATACCATCAACTGACCGGTTCAATCACATCGCGTCTTTTCTACTCAGGTCGATCCGGCCCCGGTCATCGACCTTGATGACCTTGACCTTGACCCGGTCGCCGATATTCACAACGTCCTCGACCTTGTTGACCCGCTTATTATCCAGCTTGGAAATATGGATGAGCCCTTCCTTGCCCGGCATGATCTCCACCATGGCGCCGAATTCGAATATCCGCCGCACGGTCCCCTCATACACCTTGTCTACATCGACCTCTTCGGTAAGGCCCATTATGAAATCTTCCGCTTTGGCGACCGATTCCTGGTCAGGGCCGGTAAGGGTCACCGATCCGTCGTCCTCGACATTGATGTCCGTGCCGGTTTCTTCTATAATCTGTCTGATCACCTTGCCGCCCGGTCCTATGACCGCACCGATCTTCTCGGGATTGATCATGATGGTTTTGATAAGCGGAGCGTAAGGTGAAAGTTTCTTCTCTGGTTTCGGCATGATCTGGTTCATTATGCCGAGTATATGGAGCCGTCCCTCTTTTGCCTGTTCGAGGGCGACCTTCATGATTTCGGGCGTGATCCCCTGGATCTTGATGTCCATCTGGAAGGCGGTGACGCCCGTGTCGGTGCCGGTGACTTTAAAGTCCATGTCGCCCAGGTGGTCTTCCAGGCCGATGATGTCGCTCAGGATCGCATACTTGTCACCTTCCATGACCAGCCCCATGGCGATGCCCGCCACGGCCGCCTTGAGAGGAACACCGGCATTGAACATCGACAGTGACGCGGAGCATACAGATGCCATTGAAGACGAGCCGTTTGATTCAAGTATCTCCGACACCTGCCGTATGGTATACGGGAACACTGACTTGTCGGGGATCGCGTATTCAAGGGCGCGCTCCGCCAGCATGCCGTGACCGATTTCCCTGCGGCCGACGCCGCCGTGACGTCCCGTCTCCCCGACGGAGAAGGGGGGAAAGTGGTAGTGGAGCATGAAGCTTTTCTCTCCCTCGCCTTCAATATCGTCCATCCGCTGGACATCATCCACCGATCCCAAGGTCGTTATGCCCAGACTCTGTGTTTCGCCCCGGGTGAACACCGCGGAACCGTGGGCCCGCGGCAGGATCCCCATCATGATATCGATGGGCCTGATCAGCTTCAGGCCGCGGCCATCGGCGCGCTCTCCCTTCTCGAGAATGCCCTTCCGCACAAACGTGCCGTCCAGATCGTCGATGGCGCCGGCCGCCTGGCCGATTGTTTCCGGGTAGAGCTCTGCGAGTTCTTTTTTCGCCCTTTCGATGATCTCGGTCTTGGCGTCTTCCCGCTCAAATTTCAACTTGTAGTTCGATAATTTTTCAACATCGCCGGAATATCGTTTTGCGATTTCTTCCTTCAGCTTTCCATCAGGTATGTAGGGGGTATATTTGAAGGGCTTTTTGTTCACTGCCCTGGCAAGCTCTTCCTGCGTTGCGCAGATCTTCTTGATCTGCTCATGGGCGAACTCAACGGCAGCGATCATATCGGCTTCAGAAATATTTTTAGCCGACCCTTCGATCATAGTCACGGCGGTTTTTGTTCCCGCAACGACAACGTCGATATCGCTCTCCTTATCCTCAGCGAAGGTGGGATTAACGACCCACTCTCCCTTCAACCGCCCCACGCGCACCGCACCCACGGGCCCGAGGAACGGGATTCCGGACACGGACAGCGCGGCGGATGCAGCGTTGATGGCCAGTATATCATGCTGGTTTTTCCGGTCCGCGGAGAACACGTAAATGATGATCTGTACTTCGTTGATGAAATCGCCCGGGAACAGCGGCCGGATGGGCCTGTCCGTGAGCCGGCTTGTCAGCACCTCTTTGTCGCTGGGCCGTGATTCCCTCTTTATGAAACCGCCCGGAAATTTTCCTGCGGCATACGCCTTTTCGCGATAATCAACCGTAAGAGGGAAAAAATCCTGCCCCTCTTTGATCTCTCTCGATACGACCGCTGAAGCGAATACGACCACTTCGCCGTATGATACGACAACCGACCCGTCTGCCTGTTTTGCCAGGTACCCGGTGTTGAAGTTCAGCTTCTCTCTTCCAACCTCTACATTCATTTCAATAGACATACGCATTACCTCTTAACATTATTAGCTCCAGCGGGATGTTGTCCGTGAAAATGATTACGCCAGAATATAGAGGTCAGAGAGTGCCCTAACCGCGGTTATGACGCTGTCTGGCTCCTATATTCCGGACTTCCTGCACAAGCACCTTCAGCGGATACCGAACATCTCCGTGGAGCGTTGATCCAGGCCCGGTTATCTCCGGATACCCAGTTCCTTGATAAGACCGCGATAGCGGTCAAGGTTTTTCTTTTTAAGATAGTCAAGGAGCCGTCTTCTCTGACCAACGAGTTTCAGCAGGCCTCTCCGGGAATGAAAATCCTTTGCGTGGACCTTGAAATGCTCCGTCAACTGATTGATGCGGTCAGTCAGAAGGGCAATCTGGACCTCTGGAGAACCGGTGTCCTTGTCATGAGTCTTGAATTTTTCGATGATCTCTTTCTTCTGATTCATCTTTGCTACTATCCTCCCTATAAGTTTGTTTCGGGTGAGTGCGTGATAGTACGCTCTCCCCTAACCCCTCCCACTGAGGAAGAGGAATTATATTATGTCCCTTTTCAGGAATTGAACACATTTAAATATTTAATATGCCATTTTTGGATATCCACATCAGCAATTGCAATAAGATTTTCATTTTCATCCATAATAATGAATGTTTTTCCGCCCCGTTCATCGATCATCACGGTTCCTTCCCTGGAAAAAGCGGATCCGTTCAAGATTCTCTCCCGGGCGTCTTTTCCCGCGACAATCCTGCCGTAATTCGCCAACGCCTCTGCCGGGCGCACTCTGAATGGCCGGTCTGGCCCGCTACCCTGGACATACGCATCAAGCTCTTCAACGGTGACGGCATTGTCAATGCTGAAAATCCCCGCCCCCGTTCTCCGCAGGCTCTCCAGATGGGCCCCGGTTCCGAGCATTTCACCCAGGTCCCGGGCCAGGGAGCGCACGTAGGTCCCCTTGGTACAGTGAACGCGGAACGTAAAACGCGCAGATGCCAGGTCTGTCTCGAACACCTCGAAATCATGGACCCTGATCTTCCGCGGCGATAGCTCGATTTTCTCGCCGGCCCGGGCCCGGTCCGATGCCCTTCGGCCGTTTATCTTCAGCGCCGAGTAGAGGGGCGGCTGCTGCTGTTGCTCGCCCGTGAGCTTCGCAGCGCATGCCAGTATATCTTCACGGGTTATACCGCCGGTCGGCCGCTCCCCGATCACGGTTCCCTCCCGGTCATCCGTATCGGTGCTCACCCCGAGCCTGACGGTGCCGGTATAGCTCTTATCGTCCTCGAGGAGAAACCGGGTCAGCTTCGTCGCCCGTCCGTTACACACGACGAGAAGCCCCGACGCGAAAAGGTCGAGGGTTCCCGCGTGACCTGTCCTGGCGGCACCGGTGATACGCTGCACCCGGTTGATTGTATCATAGGATGTTATCCCCTCAGGTTTGTCGATGAGGAGTATCTCGTTCCTCAGATCACGATCGCCAAAGCCGCCGGATTGGATCAGCTCCCGCTCACTCGTCATCAGGTTTATCATCATGGTCCTCTCCGGATTCTTGCTGCCCATCATGCCTTTTCTCGGATTCCTCAAGCGTGTTCAGGAGATTTACCATGTTTACCCCCTCTACGAGGGATGAATCGAGGAAGAATGATATCCTCGGGGTGACCCTGATGCTGAGACTCTTGCCGACCCGGTGCTGAATATAGGCCGTCGCCGACTGGAGTCCTTCCAGTGTTTTTCTGATATCGCGGGGATCCCCCAGGACCGATATGCCGATTTTCGCCGTGGAATAGTCCTTGGCAAGCTCAACACCGGTCACAGTGGCAAAACCAATGCGGGGATCCTTGATCTCCCGTATCAGCAATTCTGACACAATCCTCTTTATCTGCTCTTCTAGCTTTTCTCTTCTGTAACTCATGGTTGATCTGTCGTATTATTTATTCCGGGATTCGCCGGGGCTGTCCTGATTGTCATTGCGAGGAGCCCTCATTTTTCATGAGGGCGACGAAGCAATCTTGAACATGGTAACTATGCACTATATTTTAAAAAGGTAAACCTGCCAAATTACAGATCGCTTCGCTGCACGCGATGACAGCCGACTCGCCGCGTCAAATCGTCTTGGCGATCTCAACCAGCTTGTAGGCCTCGAAGCTGTCGCCCTCCTTCACGTCATTGAAGCCGTCCAGAGCGAAGCCGAATTCCTGCCCCGTGGGGACCTCAGACACGTCATCCTTGTATCGTTTGAGGGACTTGAGGGCGCCGTCGAACACAACCACGCCGTCCCGGACGAGCCGCACCTTGCAGCTCCGCTCTATCTTCCCGGAATTCAAAAAGGCCCCGGCAATGGTCCCGATCTTGGATATTTTGAAGACCTGCTTCACGTCGCCTGAACCGGTGACCTCTTCCCTGATTTCCGGGGAGAGCATCCCCTCCATGGCCAGCTTAATGGAATCCGTAACCTCAAATATAACGTTGTAGAATTTAATCGATACATTTTCACGCTCGGCGATTTCCGTCACCTTGCCGGTCGGCCGCACGTGATAGCCTATGATAACGGCGTTTGACGCCGATGCCAGCATAACATCCGATTCGTTGATCCCGCCGGTCCCCGTGTGAATAACCTTGACCCGCACCTCGCCGATTGACAGCTTTTCCAGGGACTCCTTCAGGGCCTGGCAGGAGCCGTCGACGTCGGCCTTGACTATGATCCGGAGCTCCTGCACCTCACCCTCGCGGATCATCTCGTTCAGCGATTCCAGCGTGACCTTCTTGACCTTCTTGGCCGACTCGGCCCGCTTGAACTCCAGGCGCTTCTGCGAGATCTGCTTCGCCGTCTTGTCCGACTCGACACCTTCGAAGGGGTCTCCGGCTGACGGCACTCCCGAAATTCCCAGGACCTCGACCGGTGTCGCAGGCCCCGCCACTTCGAGCGGCTTGCCGAGGTCATCAAACATGGCGCGTACCTTTCCTGAAAATACGCCAATAACGAAAGGATCCCCCACATGGAGTGATCCGTTCTGTATCAGTACCGTTGAAACGGCGCCGCGGCCCATGTCAAGCTTCGATTCTATGACTGTGCCCTTGGCCAGTAGTTTCGCATTTGCCTTCAGCTCCAGCATTTCCGCCTGGATGAGGATAAGCTCCAGCAGCGTGTCTATGTTCTTCAGGAATTTCGCGCTGATCTCTGCGAAGAGCGTATGGCCGCCCCATGATTCCTGGACCAGGTCATACTTCGCGAGCTCATGCTTAACCTTGTCAGGATTCGCTTCCGGGAGGTCGACCTTGTTTATGGCGACAATGATGGGCACACCGGCGTCCTTGGCGTGGTTGATCGCCTCGATGGTCTGGGGCATGACGCCGTCATTCGCCGCAACGACGAGGATAACGATGTCCGTTATCTTGGCGCCGCGGGCCCGCATGGTGGTGAAGGCCTCGTGGCCTGGCGTGTCAAGGAAGGTAATCATCTTTTCGCCTATCTTCACGCTGTAGGCTCCGATGTGCTGGGTGATGCCGCCGAACTCCTGGTCAATGATATTGGTCTTCCTGATGGCATCCAGAAGCTTGGTCTTACCATGGTCGACATGGCCCATGACCGTTACGACAGGCGGGCGCGTCAGGTTGTCTTCAGGCAGGTCCTGTTCCACGTGCTTGATAACCGTCTCGTCGTAGAGAGAGACCACCTTCACGTTGGTGCCGTACTCGGAAGCGAGGATTTCGGCCGTCTCGGCATCGATGACCTGATTGATGGTCGCCATGACGCCCAGATGCATCAATTTGGCGATAACATCCGCCGCCTTGATGTTCAGTTTCTTCGCCAGCTCGCCTACCGAAATACTTTCGGTTATATGGATCTCTCCGGGTGCTTGGGCCTCACGCCGCCTTTCTTCGGCGGTTTTCTTCCGGAGGGTAATTTCCTTTTCTTCCTGTTCCTTTTTATATTTTCTTTTATCTTTTTCTTTCTCTTTGGTTTTCTTCCTTTTCTTATCTTTGCCTTCTCCGATGGCTGCAGCCGGTTTATCACCGGCACCTGCAGCCCCTCCCGGCCCGCCAGGCCGTTGAGGTCCGCCGTCTCTTCTGGGGGGACGAGCCCCTCCAGGACCCCCTTCCCTTCTGGGACCGCCCTGGCCCTGCGGGCGGGCGCCGGGTCCGCGCTGGCCCTGCGGACGGACGCCGGAACCGGGGCCCCGACGTTCCGCTGTCGGTCGGGCTGCTTCGCGTTCGGGCTTTTTGGGCTCTTCCTTCTTTGCCGGTTCTTCTGCGGCTTCGGCTGCTTCTTTCCCTTCTTTCGGGACCTGCACCTTACGCTTCAGCTTTATCTTCTTGCCCTTCTTGCTGTCCTCGATCTGCTGCGCCTTCCGCTTCTTGATGGCCTCAATTTTTTTCTCGATGAGAAATATATTTTTTTCCTGAAGATCAGATTCTTCGGTCTCGCACGCAATTTCCAGTTCCCGGCACACTTCCATCATATCCTCCATCGAGATATGATTTCTTCTGGCTATTTCAATGGCTTTCATGTATCAGTTTTTCTTCCTTGGCTTTTTTAATTACGGGGAACCGAATTCCCACAAGCGCTCTCGCGCGAAAAACCCGAGCGGCCCCGCTCAGGAGCTTATTCATCCTGCTTCGGTTTGTCCTGCTCTTCTGTCTCCGCTTTTTCACCGGATGTCTCTGTGCCTTCTTCAGAAATTTTTTCTGTGCCTGAATCCTCCCCTGATCCTTCCTTTGTATCTTCTTTTGTATCTTCTTTTGTATCTTCTTTTGCTTCTTCTTTTAATTCTTCCTTTGATCCTTCTTCTGACTCATCAAAATCAACGCTCTCGGTGATAATCTCAAGTATTTTTTTAGCGGTTTTCTCGCCGATGCCGTCAATGGCCATGAGCTCTTCCAGCGATTTCTCCACAAGGTCCTCAACGGAGAAGACGCCGCCGTTTTCCAGGAGTTTGATGGTGCGCGTCTCAAGTCCGGGCAGCTCGGAAAGCGGCGTCTCGTCTTCGTTGACCTTCGAGAAAAGCTGTTCCACGATGGCCCGCGACTCGCTCGAGGAGAGGAAATCACGGTACTGGTCTTCGGTCTTGATATCGATATCGAAGCCGCAGAGCTTCGACGCAAGGCGGACGTTATGGCCCGCCTTCCCCAGGGCCAGGTGCTTCTGGTCGTTGTCAACCACGGCTATGACGCCACCGTCCGACTTCTCGACGATTTCATGCACCTTCGCGGGGGTTAGGGAATTGCCCGCCATGATCTTCCGGTCCTCGAACCATTCAACGACATCGATCTTTTCGCCCTCCAGTTCCCGGACGATGGACTGGATGCGGATGCCCTTCATGCCGACGCAGGCGCCGACGGAATCAACATCATCGCGCTCGCTGGTGACCGCCACCTTGGTGCGCATGCCCGGTTCGCGCACGACCTTGATGATTCTCACGACACCGTCGTATATCTCGGGTATCTCCATTTCAAAGAGCTTTTCAATGAAGGTGGGGTGTGTGCGGGACAGGATGATACTGGGCCCCTTGGAGTTCTTCTGAACAGCAAGGATGAGCGCCTTCACCCGGTCTCCCACTTTATAGTGCTCGAGCGGGTTCTGCTCCCGCGCCGGGAGTATTCCCTCGGTGCGGCCCAGGTCGATGTAGATGGCGTCCTTGGTCTTGCGCTGGAGGAAGCCGTTGATGAGCTCTCCCTCCTTGTCGACAAACTCGCCGTATATGATGTTCTTTTCAGCTTCCTTTATTTTCTGGATGATGACCTGTTTCGCGGTCTGGGCCGCAATCCTTCCAAAAGATTCAAGCGGGTTCTCTTCGACTTCGACATCGTCCCCCAGCTGGGCGTTCGGTGCGATCTTGACCGCCTCGGTAAACGGTATCTCCTCGGCCCTGTTCCGGGCTGTCTTCACGACCATCTTCTTGGACACGACCTTGACGCTGTTATTGTCCCGGTCGAAAACGACCTTCACGTTGTCGATTATACCGTACTGCTTCTTGAATGCGGACAGCATTGCCGATTCGACAATCTGCTCGATATATTCCCGGGGGATCCCCTTGTCGGTCGCTATTTCATGTAATGCCTCAAAAAAATTCTTGCTCATGGCTCCTGCACCTTTTAATAATCAAGATTAGCATTGATAATCGTATCGAAGGAGATTACGACATCTCCCTTTTCAGTTGAAACCGTCATCTCGGTATCGGTCATTTCTCCAATGGCGCCCTTGATAACCTTGCGATCACCGCCCACTTCGTATACAACCTTCACCGGGGCACCGGGGAACCGCATGAACTCAGAGCTGTTGCGAAGAAGCCGGTTAAGGCCCGGCGATGACACTTCAACGGAGTAGTTCGGCAGGGCGTCCTCGGCATCAAGCCTTTCAGACAGCTCCCGCGAAAATTTCTCGCAATCGAGGTGTGAAATACCCGCAGGGCTGTCAATTTTCACGTGAATCTGGGAATTCTCTCCTTTATAAAGGATTGAAGATTCGTAAATAAGGTAGCCTAGCTTGCCGGCGGTATCCTCGATAAGCTCCAACATTCTCTCTTTAATATGCACGGCTATATATCCATAGTAAAAGAGAGTGGGTGGCCCACTCTCTTGTCAATCGCTCATCAAAAAAACATCATCTTAACTGAACCACTATCAATCATAGCCATATAGAATGCAAGCTTTTTTTGCCGGCGCAACAGTCACGTAATGACAGGCGCCAGATGTGAACCTATATAGAAGCTGGTTTTTATTGACCCCCCTGCCCCCCTGAAGGGGCAATTGAGATTAATCATCCGGTCTAATGATAAAAGTTTAGCATTTGTATAATTACAATAAATCAAAATTCAGTTTAATAAATTGGTGAATACTTTAACGGTGCATTGATTTGCCGCGTTGCAGAAAATATTTCTCGTGCCCCCTCAGGGGAACCGGGGGGGGGTACAACAGGCTTGTTAGATGATTACTGCTTCACTGACTCAATGACAATCCTGTTACGGCCGGTCTCTTTTGCCTTGTACAGGCGCTCATCGGCGATTTTAATCAGATCTGCGGCTGCAGGCGCACCCTGCTCCAGCTCCCGGTTATCGGCAATACCGCCGCTGAAGGTGACATGGATCAGTGAGTCCTGGAACTGGTACCGCTCCCGGTCAATAGAATCTCTGATCCTCTGGAGAATCTCGAAGGAATCCTTCCTGCTGCAGTCCTTGAAGAGGATGATGAATTCCTCACCGCCGTATCGGGCTACCAGGTCGTAAGGGCGTATGCTTTTTTTAAAGAAGTCGGCGAGCTGTTTCAGGATGAAATCTCCAGCCTGGTGTCCCATGGTATCGTTGACATTTTTAAAGTGATCAATATCAATCAGGGCAATAGAAAAAGATTTCCGCGTGTTACGCCGGCCATGCTCCACGGTTTTATCCAGGTATTCGAAGAAATAGCGCCGGTTGTGAACCCCGGTCAGGGGATCGGTGATGGTCTTTTCGCGCAGATCCAGCTCCTGCTTCTTCTTCAGCAGGGCCGACCGGATGCGGGCACGAAGCTCAATCTCGTTATACGGCTTTTTTATATAATCGACGCCGCCTGAGTCGAACCCCTTTTCCACGTCCTTGCCGGTGTCCTTGGAGGTTATGAAAATAATGGGAATATCCGCGAATTTCTCGATATGCGATAATTTTTTTGCGATCTGGAAACCGTCTTCGCCGGGCATTACCACGTCCAGCAGGATGATCGACGGTACTTCATGCTTCAGGACATGCCACATCTCATCGCCACAGGAGGCGCTTAAAACGGAGTAATCATCGAGGAGTTTCTTGATGATTGTGGTATCGATTCGTGAGTCATCGACTACTAAAACCTTTTCAGCCACGTTTCTCTTGTTCCTCCTGACATATAACAGCCATGCCTGGAAAGCTGACGGGGATTTTCCACGGCGGATCGCTCACAACTTTTAGTTTTACACCACCTTTGTCAAATAGTAAAAGGATATTTTTTTCATTAATTTAATCGCTTTTCGTATAACTTATTAGGAGATAACCTAAAAATTATATATATTATATATATCAATGCAGGGATTTTCAACAGAGGCACACCCAGGCCCTCAGCTGCATCCGTATAGGCAAATTTTAAGCAATCCCGATTTTTCTACTTGCCACAATACCGACGTAGGATGAATCTGCTATATAATCAATAAAGGAAAAATAATGTCCATTCTCGATAACCTTAACGAAAATCAGAAAAAAGCCGTTATACACACCGAAGGCCCCCTACTCATACTGGCCGGAGCAGGCTCAGGTAAGACCCGGGTCATTACCCACCGCATCGCCTACCTGGTAGGAGAGAAGCGCATTCCCCCATCTAGCATATTCGCCGTCACCTTCACGAATAAAGCGACCGAAGAGATGAAGAACCGCATCATCAAGCTTATCGGCCCACAAGGCTCCAGTGTCTTCATCAAGACCTTCCATGCGGCGTCAGTCTACATCCTGCGCCGGTACGGCGAGCGTATCGGCATCCCTTCTTCGTTTTCAATTTATGATACCTCTGACCAGGCAACGCTGATAAAGGAGATACTCCTCCAGATGCGCCTTGACCCGAAAAAAATCCGTCCGGAGTCGATCGTTTCAAAAATATCTGAAGTAAAGGACAAGGCTGAGCTGATCGACGGTGTTGACCCTGAACAACTGACTCAGAAGACACATTTCTACGACTTCCAGGAAATCTATGACGAATACCACCGGCTGATGTTGAAGAACAACGCCCTTGACTTTAACGATCTCCTCATCAAGACCGTGCAGCTCCTCCGCTCCGATGCTGATGCCCTGCAAAGGCTCCAGCGCCAGTGGTCCTACTTCATGATTGACGAGTACCAGGACACCAACTACGCTCAATACCTGATCGCGAAATACCTCGCCTCAGCCAGCAAGAACATCTGTGTTGTGGGCGACGACGACCAGTCGATCTACTCATGGCGCGGCGCCGATATCCGCAACATCCTGAATTTCGAAAAGGACTACCTGGGCGCCGCGGTCATCACTCTGGACAGGAACTACCGTTCCCGCCAGCCGATTCTGACCGCCGCCTCGTCTGTGATACGGAACAACTTGAACAGGAAGGAAAAGAACCTGAACGCCCACAAAGGCGAAGGCGAGCCGGTGGTGTGGTGTAAAACAAACAACGAATACGGCGAGGCGGAGTTCGTGGTGAATACGATCATGTCGCTGAAACACAAGGAAAACCTCGGTAACAGCGATTTCGCTATTTTCTACCGCACCAACGCCCAGTCCCGCGTGTTCGAAGACCGTCTCAGGAAGGAAAACATCTCCTACCGTCTCGTGGGGGGTATGAAGTTCTACGAGCGGAAGGAAATCAAGGACGTCCTGGCCTACCTGAAATTCATCGCCAATCCCCTTGACCTGGTTTCCATGCTCCGGATAATAAACACCCCGTCCCGGGGTATCGGCCGCGTGACCATTGACAAGATCCGCGATCACGCCGTGCGGGGCAGCGAGCCTGAATGGACCGTGATCAGGGAAAACCGCCTCGGCGAGAAGCTCCCCAAGGGGCTCGTCGAATTCCGTGATATGATCATAAAATGTCATGAAACGGCCGGAGAGATACCAAAGATAAAGCTATCCGATTTCGTGAGCAGGGTCCTGGAGTTATCGGGATACGTGAAGAGCCTCGAAGATGAGGACACCATGGAGAGCCGTTCCCGCCTGGAGAACATAAGCGAACTCATGAACAGCGTCTATGATTACGAACAGGCGTATCCGGAGGCAACTCTCGACCAGTTCTTGCAGGATATCTCCCTGTACACATCCGAGGAGAACCCGGAGGATGATCCCGACAGCAGGAACACCATGGTGACCCTGATGACCGTGCACAACGCCAAGGGGCTTGAGTACCCGGTGGTGTTTCTCACCGGCATGGAGGAGGACATTTTCCCGCACCGGCTTTCCTCCGATACGGAAGAGGGAATCGAGGAGGAACGACGCCTCTGTTACGTGGGCATAACGCGGGCCATGGAACGCGTCTACATCACCTGCGCGGAGCTGCGGAGAACCTTCCATGAGATATTCCACAAGGAACCGTCGCGGTTTATCTTTGAGATCCCCACAGACCTTCTTGAGGTGCAGGAATTCTTTTCAAGCAACTACCAGAACGGCGCTACTTTTCGTAATCCATTCGGCGTGAAGAAGACCTATACGGAATCCCACTTTGCCGATGTAGTAGAGGATGACACCAGCCTGGCGGAGGATGCAGATGATCAAGCCTCTCCGGTCGGACGCAGCGATTCGAAGTTCAGGGTCAGGGACAGCGTGATGCATCCGAAGTATGGGATCGGCCGCGTCCTCAGCATCGAGGGCTCCGGCGACAACGTAAAGCTTACCATCCTCTTCGGCAGGTCGAGCAAGACCTTTCTCGAAAAGTACACCCCCCTGGAGAAGGCGGAGTAGCGACAGGACCCCTGTCGCTCATACGGCACGACAGCCTGCGGGCGCAATACGTCTCACCCGCTCTACAGGACTCTTTGCAAACATACGCCCGGGCGGACGGCCACTATCTCCCGTATAGGATGTCACCAGTAAAACGCACCAGCTGGTAGAACAATTCATTGGTCGCAGCAAGTTTCATTATTACAAGCTTCACCGAGTCCAAATAAAAATTGCAGTAACGGATAATCCCTGCCACCTCCACCCGGCTTGAATCGATCCCACTCTGAATAAAATGGTCTTTAACCCCGCGGAGCCCCTGTTTTTTTTCTTCGTACAGACACTGGATGATGACCGAAGGTATTCTGAATTCATCAATGATCCGGGCGCAATAAACTGCGTCCGCCCGGCCGGAACAATCGCGAAGCCAGTCTCTAGTGCGGACCCAGACATCAACAAGGTTCCGGTGCTCGATTTTATATCCCGAAAGCGATTCTTTCCGGATGCGGTACGTCGTCAGGTTTGATACAACGGCACACACCTGTGCGAGCGCCGCGACCTTGATAAAATATTCCCCGTCCTCCCCCCAGCTGGTGCCCTTGTGAAACCAGATATCATGTTCATCGATGAGAGAGCGGCTGACGATCCAGGTACTCGTCATGGGCCAGACCTCATTCCTTAGAAACGGGACCAGAATATCGCCGGTGATCCTCCGGAATTTGTCAACTACGCATGCCCCATTGTGGTCGAACAGGTTTCTCTGGCCACAGTAACAGGCCTTCATGCCGGTCTCCCGCATTGCCTCCACCTGCCGCTCGATCTTCGTCGGATCCCACAGGTCGTCGCTGTCTATGAAAGCAATATAGGCTCCTCTTGATTCCCTGATGCCGCGGTTACGCGCGGCGGAAACTCCCGCATTTTCCTGGCGGATATATACAATATTTGGGTATTCCGGCATTTTTCTCTTGATGATGTCCCGGCTGGAATCGAAGCTGCCATCATCCACGATAACAATCTCGAGGTTCCGATATGTCTGCGCGCACACGCTGTCAAGGGTTTGGGCCAGGTATTTTTCAGAATTATAAACCGGCATAACCGCCGAAACGAGAGGAATATCACTCGAATCATTTCCACGTATTGTGTGGTGCAGGATTGAACTTTTCATTGGATTACTTATTATATGTTACCCGATATTTGTTTTCTGATAATAACAACTATGTCAGCTGTATTTCATGTTCGCCGCCCGATTCCCTACTACCCGGAATAGCAGGCATATGCCATCTCATCCATTGATGTATTATTGAATTATGCAAGCGAATCCTTGATAAACTTGAGAGACTTGCCTCGTTCTTCAGAAATTTTTTTGTCTATTGCTTTAAAGTCAACAGGTCTGAGTACCACGGTATCCAATTCAGGCATATCGCTTATGTTTCTGTCTTCGATGTCCAGGTACTTGAGCACCGATTTAATCTTGTGGCTTTTTTCGACAAATGTGCCAAATTGCCGGTGGTAACAGAGAGAAAGGAGGGTTCCATGAAATGTATTCGTAATGACGTAATCGGCATTTCGGATCAAACCGAGAAATTCACCGGGAGAAGCTGCGATGGATTTATCGCACCATGTATTGTAAAAGCAGGGGGAAATGAGGGGCTTTTTCAATTTTTCCGCAAATGCCTTGATCCGCGAAATCTGATGATTTTGAAGGCCAACGGCATACACCAGAATATAATTACGGTCTGCCTGGCTGATTTCATCATCGGAAAAATCGACCAGGAGCGTTGGATCAAGCACCATAGGCGCAGGGCGCCCGGTAATTGTACGGAGAAGGCCGGCCGTATTGTCATCCCTGCCTGATACCGCGTGCATTCTTTTAATGCCTTCAACCGCGCCGGCATGATTGGCTATGTCTTCGAAGGATGTCAGTCCGCAACTCGGCGCATAGGCGATTATACGATCCGACTTCAGGGCGTTGCCAAAAAATTGAGGGATGTGATCAAAGGTCTCGTTGGTGAGATTCCACACTTCGTCGCTCCCGATGATGACCGCGTCATATTTTTTGCTTCGTGCCAGGATCCCGGCCAGGTTCAGTTTTCTCCAAGCCTTCATGAATTTCGCGATCAGGACGATGCTGAATATAATATAACCGGGCTGCGTCGTAATATAGGGCCTGTATTTTTTATAGATATATCGGGGCGTAGTAAAATTGATGAACTCCGGGGCGTGTCCCATGCTTATTAGTAACTTTTGCAAAGCATACGCCTGGAGAAAAGCCCCGGCATTAATTGCATTATAAAGGGTCAGAATCCCTATTTTCATTATTCATGATCTCCTTGTCTATTCGCCATTTAAACAAGCGTAAATGATAGTGATCGATCATTCACTGTCATGGTAGCTGCTATTCTCTGTTGCTGCTTAATAGAAGGCAACTATTTTACAAAACCCGCCTGTTTTTTTATCGCCGGGATCCTTTTATGATATCTATGATCCTGAACGGCAAGCTGTAGATATTTGAAATATTTTTTTTACTGTTTAACCAGAAATTTGCATGACGCTTCATTTTTGTAATCAAAGAGTAATTCCCCATCACAGACGGCCACCATCGGCGAATCGACCTGCGCGCCAGCGAATCGCATGCGGCCTCAGCAAGGAGAAGCGGCATCCTGCGGAGTGGCTGCCGTATCGCTCGTTTTTGAGGAACCTCGCGACGGCATAGTCGCGCGGCCTTTATCCTTGCATAGATCGCCTCACGCTTATATCGAATGAGCCCTACGGATGTTTGAGATTCCACCACACGGTCAATAGCTATCGGCTGTATGGCTGAAGGCGCGTCGGTGAAAACAGAGGTGCATAGCTCCGAACGAGCAATGACCAGCGACATGCCTCTCCGTTCATCCGCATATTCCGGCAGCCATGCATCCATGAATGACACATCAGCGCATTCGGCAAAAATGTCGTCACAGAAATCACATGACCGCTGCGTGAATAGACGACTGAAAAAGCTTTTCTCCAGCTCCGTATATGCCCGGGCCGTTTCACAGTTTTTCAGGGTATACTCGGTGCAGTACTGAGTGGCTTTTGTATCATCCGATTTGACCCTGAATGTTACCCTGGTAATTTCGCGGGGATTCCGGCCGATGGAAATAGCCACCTCCTGCGTCATCGACTTTGCCGGCAGGTGACCGCAGGTAATGCCGGCGGTGATCACTAATCTTTCTTTGAGACGGGGGCTGGCTTCACGCGCCCTCTGAACGGCTTTAATGAAGCAGGGGAGCCCGATGATGGCAAATTTTCTCCTGTCCTCTCGCAACATTTTGATAATGCGCGACATCTCAACCGGGTAATATGCTGATTTGGAACACTCGCGCAGCATTTCGGGCGTAGATGCCACACGATAATCAAATAACCGGTCAGGGCCGGAGCCATGGCCGACGCACAGGACCGCATCGACGATGCCTTTCTCTAGCAGTCGTTCCAGAAACCAGGTGGCACAACCGCCCGAGGCGCTCTTCATCCGGTGCCCGGGAGAGTATCCGACATACGAAGCGAGATAGTATCCGCAGAACGGATTTTTCCTGATACCGGGGACGACTCCGAAGAGCCCTGCCCCGATGGCTTCCTCATTGTTTGTCGTGTCCTCGATGAACGGGCAGACGCGCAGACACAGTCCGCACTCCGTACACGCCAGCTCACCGGCAACGGGACGGTACTCGCCGAACGTGTTGTCGGCAATAACGATATGACCCGCGGGGCATATGCCGCTGCACATGCCGCAGCCCGAACAGAGATCTGTTTTCAGATATTGCTTTATGGTATTCATTCGCTTGTGCCTCGCAGGTATTTCAGTGCAGGCGCAATCATGTCATGAAAATATCTGCGCTCATCTGCCGTGAGAAAAACGAAATACACCACTGCGCAGTAAAAAAGACTTATCACGCAGAGAACGACAAAAAGAGACGCGAGGCTGTTTATGCTGAAAAAATGCTGGAGTGCTATGCCGATTGCCGCGATTACTGTCGATGCGGCTATGGGCTGGAAGAAACTCTTGCAAAAAGCAAAAATCGGTTCACCGGTGATATGGGCGTTATAGATGGGCGTGAAAAATATATTTTTTGCCGTCAGGAGGATACAGCCGGCAAGGGCGATTCCATACACACCCATTCCGGCGGGACCTGCCAGGATAATTGCCAGCAGCACATTGGCCGCCCCCATCACCAGGGTAACTATGGCCGGAATTTTGACCTTGTTGATGGCAGTTTGAATAATGAACATTGGCTGGACCGCAAGGTTTATAGAAAGATGTATGACAGTGAGAAACAGGAGCCATTCATACTTTTTGAATTCCGGATTTATCCACAGGGAAAGCAGCGGTCCGGCAAGCCCGCAGATCAGGCCTATGGGCAAGGCGATCATGAGGCCGGTCAATTTAACGGACTGGTTCGTGTATCTGACCATTTCGGCGATTTTATGCTGGGCGTAAAGAGAAATGATGGCCGGACCGAAAACGCCGGTGATGCTTCCGCAGAAGACCCTCAACATGTTGGACCATTGCAGTACCGCCGCGTATTCGCCGGAGATCCTCGGTCCAAGGACCCGGTTCGCTACCAGGAGATCGACATACAAAAAAAGTATCGCGCCGCTCCAGTTGAGTGACATCCAGAGACCGGAAAAGGTGATGTCGGTGAATTTCTTCCTGTCAAACTGCCTGAATGACACTTTGATGTCGGGCAGGATTTTTCTGAAGATCCAGTAACTCAGGGCGAACAAAACGATCATAGAAGCGAGGGAGCTGAATCCCACCTGCCAGATCATCGGGGATATGACATAGAACAGCAACAGGATGGCAATTGCCCGTACAATGGTGGATGCCGCGTTGCTGACACTGCTCAGGTATAATTTATTGGTGTAAAATGTCGCGACGGAGAACGTTGAGCTGATGGTCGAAATTACAAACACGAGCCCGAAGAGAATAAACGAGAGCTGGACGTCAAAGACCAGGTGCGGCGGGATTTTAATGAGCCTGTCAAGGAAAACCGTGCCGATTACCAGCGGCACCATGAGAAGGAGGGAAATCATAATGTTTGAATATAACGAGGTATTGAAATATTTTTCGGCGCCGTCTTTATCTCCCCGTTCCATGGCAACAGTAAAGAACCTCGCTATCATCGAATTCAGGGCAATGGTCACCACGGTCAGGTAGTTGATTAACTGCTGAGTAAGGGGGACATATCCGTAGGCGTCCGCGCCGAGATGATTTATCATGAATGGCACAAGCCAGAGGGAAATTAATGTAGATATCCCCAGCGACAATAAATTTGAGATAAGATTGATTATTAATTGCTTTCTCATGATCGGCATCGATCCATGTATCATAGAAGATACATGGATCGATAAATGAAAACAATTTTTTAGGAAATGAATTAAAAAATTATCATTATAGATGAAGTTCATATCATCTTCAATGCTTGATCTCGCGAGAATGCACATCCCTTGATAATCAACTATCGATTCGGCGGATCAGAATAGGCCCGCTACAGTATCCGCCACCCAACGTTCACCTTGAGGGACACCGCCTGCAGCAGCTTTTGCGCGGTCGAGACGATGCTGTAGCTGAAATCAATACCTACCAATAATCCCCGCCACACGTCGTAGTAGCAGCCGGCGGAAAGGCCGAAGACATTGAGGTTCTCCGTGATATTCCTGCCGACAACAGGAAAGTAAGGATCCCGGGATTTGTAATGAATCATGGACAGGCCGTCCCAGACGCGTCCGTACACGGTGAGGGTGTTCCGCGGCAGCCTGATCGGGTAGCGGTATACAATTGCCGGATACACCTGCATCTGGGAGAGGCTGGCCTTGTACCGAAGCGGGTCATCTTTGTAATCCATGGCTGCGTACCGTACATGGATCTCCGGCGACAGGCCCAGGAAATTTATGTAATAAATGCCGGCGATGAATGAAACAAGATGTCCCGGTTTGTATCCCTCTCCATAGTCGGCAACAGGAACATAGCCGCCGTAGCCTATAAAGAGGGCGACGTACTCCCTGCCGGAGGGGTCGAAAAAAGCGAATGTATTCTTCCTGGATTTACCCCTGTTGTTTTCTTGAATAACATCTACCCCGGTCTTTTTTATCTTCTCCGGTTCCTCTATCTGCAGGTCGTCAGGTTTTATATTGTTTTTATCAAAAGAATCATCAGAGGTATGCATCTCGTCAGCATTAACTGCTATGGTATCTACTGCTGTATCATTATGCTGATTATTCACGAATCCAGCCCTGGCTTTTATAGTAATCAGTACAATAAATAGGATCAACATAATTGCGAAAATTGTATATCTTTTCATATGCTTCATTCAAAAAATGTAATACTATTCGACTTGTTTCTTTACTCGACAATTCTATATATGATTCAAATCTATTATACAGTATGGTCAACGAAATCAATTATCGACCATAAATTGCTTACCACCATCCACTTTCAAGCCGAAAATTATAACAAACAATGTATCCAAATACAAAAATACTGAACAAGTTTTTTGCTATTCTCACAGGTGCGTTTCTAGCCGCCTCCTGCACATCCTTGCCTTCCCCCGGATCGGTCAATACAACCCCTCTTAAAAGCTTATTTGAACTGTGCAAAGCTGACCTGGAAAAAGCGAAAAAAGTTATCATCGAGCGCGACCTGATAAAAATGCTGACCCACCTGCAGCGGATGGACGGCGGCGGCGACAAGTATTACCTGCTGGAGAGGGATGGAATAACCTCAATGATCAAATCTGTCACCGGGGGCGTGTATTCCGATTTTGTTCTGATAAACAGGGAAGGCACGGTGGTCTATACCATGAAAAACGACGGGATCTTCGCCAGAAACGTCAGAACCACCCTGGGCAAAACAGCCCTCGGCCGATGCTATGCCAACAGGGAAATAAAACCCTTCATTACCAGCATGTCCTCAGAACCCCTCTACTGGGACGGGTATTACATAGCGGTATCATCTGAAATAAGTGCTCCCGGCACCATGCCAGGGATATTCATCCTCATGGTGGACATGGAAAAGGTCCAGCGTCTTGTTGGAGAGAAATCATTTATTATCGGTCCCATGGGCACCTACGAGGTCGCCGAAGATCATAACAAAATAAATACCGCCTACAGCGATTTTGATCGTATCGACCTGTCAGCCCCGCGCAGCGAACTCACAGTGCGTCGGTTCTCCCGTTCAACGGGAGGGAGTGCTGAATACCGCCTGTTTAATTACAGTAACCTCCGGTGGGTCATAATAACAGAATAATATCTTATTATTGCCCGGGTCCCGGGCGGGTATTTTTGCGAGAGGAAGAGGGTGGCTTCCCTCTTCCTCTCGCGCTCTTCATCACCCCGCGCCTGCGGCGGGCTGGGCTTAAATAATGAACATCCTAATCCTGCCCGGCGCTCGTATGCAGCCTCCTGCAGACTCGCGCCGCCTGCGGCATCCATGCCGCAGGTATTCAATGCAAAATTTATTCCAATAAACCATCCCCAAAAACATCCGCCCGGAGGGCGGATACTGATAGGCGATTGTTGTCCGAGGCTGCGCAGAGCGAAGCGAACGCAGTCGAGTTAATCGCCAAGGCAGTCGCGCCGTTTGAGCGACCGGGAAGTGGGAGCGCGAGGGAGAAGGCCGCGGAGGCCGTCTCCCTCGCTAAAATAGTGACCCGCATCCGGGTTAAGGCTTAACCTTGTCCTGGGAGACAATTTTATAAACCTTGTCATGGATGTCTCCAAAGAGATGGGGAAATTCGAAGGCGTCTGACAGCAGGGTCACCAGCTTTTTCGAATACTCAACCAGCCTCGCATCATTGATATTTCCGACATTTGCGTCGATCATCCCGCGCAGCATGCCCGGGTACAGGACCGCCAGATCAGACAACCCCCGTTTTAAGAACTCACGCACGCCTTTACCCGATATCTCTTCCAGGTCGGGCCCATCCTTGCCCATGAAGGATATGACAAACTGTCCTGGCCGTATTTTCCGGTACTCTTCGATATCGAAGTTGTTTTTCAAAAGAATGGTAATGTCAGCGTTACCAAAAATATTCTCTGCTGTTGTCGCAAGGCCTCCCTGGTTTTCCAGGGCCAGCATTGAATTTTCGTTGTGATCGAAGCCGAGTATCCTCCGGAAGCCGATCTTGTCCAGGACCCGGGTGAGGCGCACGGCGCTCAGGTCAATGCCGATGAAGCCGACCGTGGTTTCTTCCGCCTTGATCCGGTACTTCATCATAATCTTGATGACGAGGACCAGCAGGAACAGGGGAATATCGTCATGCTCCAGCGAGGCAATGGGCACAGTAAGGTCAGAAAACAGCATGTCATAGAGCATGATCGAAGCCTCGTCGATGCGGGTGACGCGGAGCGCGGAATAATTATGCTCGATCTTCTTGAGAACCTGGATGACGTCCTCTGGGTGCTCGAAGCGTACCGTCAGGGGGAAACCGTTAAGGCCTGAAAACCTGTTGAGTATCACAGCGTCGCGCTCGGCGCCGACATATTCCTTGAGGAGGTTTACACGGGCCGCTTCTTCCGTTGACCTGATCCCTGCGACCAGGGCCACGTTCCGCGAAATGCTGGTGTAGCGCTTCCCGTCTTCGCTTTTTATCTTTTCAAGCATCAGGTCTGCCGCGCCCAGCACAGAGGTGTTGAGGTCAGTTATATTTTCAAGCGGTATTTTCCCTGATACGGAGAGGAGACCGCCTACAATGCGATCTTCAACAACATTTTTCACCGATATGAACTTGTACTTGTCGCCGGCGTTGCTTATGATGGTAACGAATTCCTCGAAGCGCTTCAGGTTGTCGCATGCGATACGAAGGGTGTAAAGGTAACCGTCACCCGACTCCTCGATATGCTGAAGCTCGAGGAGATCGCACTCACGCTTGTACAGCTCATCGATGAAGCTGGGAAAGCTTTTTTTCCTGATGATGACCGTGATCTCATTGATCAATCGCATGGATGAAAAGCCCTGTTATTAATCTTTCAGCCTGGTGAATATCATCCGCCCTGCGGTTGTTTGCAGCACCGAGGTGACTGTAACATCAACCTCATCATTCAACCGCCTCCGGCCGTTCTCGACCACCACCATGGTGCCGTCATCAAGATATCCTATGGCCTGGTTCTGGTCTTTCCCCTCCTTGATGAGGGCGACCCTCATTTCCTCGCCGGGGAGTACCACCGGCTTCAGGGCGTTGGAGAGCTGATTGATATTAAGGACCGGTACCCCATGGAACTCGGCCACCTTGTTCAGGTTAAAGTCGTTGGTAACGACCTTGGCGTTCATGATCTTCGCCAGCTTCACGAGCTTAGCATCCACCTCGTTGATGTCGGCGAAATCCATGTCCGTTATCTTCACCATTATAGACTGGTCTTTCTGCATTTTGTTCAGAATGTCCAGGCCGCGGCGGCCGCGATTCCTTTTAATCGAATCCGCCGAATCCGCTATCATCTGGAGCTCGTTCAGGACAAAGTTAGGAATGACCAGAATGCCCTCGATAAAACCGGTGTCGCAGATGTCGGCGATCCTGCCGTCGATAATGACGCTGGTATCGAGTATCTTGTATGCAATTTTTTCATCTGAGCTTTCCTCGCTGGAGGAAACAATCTTGTCCAGGAAGGTTATCTCATCATAATTGATGACAAAGTACATCATCACAAAAAAGCCAGTCAGGTGATAGATGAGGGGAGTAATGATATGCGAGTATTCGTCCAGGGCCGTGATATGCAGCGCCCCGTAAGCGAGATTAAGAAGATGACCCAGGGTGAAGCCGATGATCAGCCCTATAATCGCAGCGGCGAATGTCCGCGCCGAAAAGGTATGCAGCACGTATTCCACCAGTATGAGGATGAGAAGAGAAACAACGCCGGCCACCGCCGCAACGGCCAGAATTACATAAAACGCTTTATCAACAAAGTATAATGATGAAAATAGCATTGATAGAACAATAAATAATATCCTTAAAATAATAATCATGATTTACTCCTTGCGTAACGAGATCTGATACGATAAACGGGATATCGCAGGGGCTTGAACCAGAGATCACTTGTGCGCCATACCCGGAAGGGAGAACCCTTTAACAGAGATTTACTCCCTTACTTTTTCGGATGATGAGATGAGAGGGCTTCGGAAACCAGGTTACCGGCTTCCTCCAGGTCGATATTTTTAGACAGGGCAACTTCATGCGTTACTAACTGATACGCGTTTTCATACAGCTTTCGTTCCATAATGGAAAGCTCTTTTTCGCGTCCCCGGCGGTACAGGTCCCTGGCCACTTCAGAGACTTCATAGATAGAACCACTTTTCACTTTATCGATATTGTTCTGATACCGTTCTTTCCAATCATCCACCGAGCTTATTTCATTCTTAATCAGCACGCCGAGCACTTTCTTGATGTCCTTTTTGGGTATGATACTCCGTATTCCAATTTGTTCAGCGTTCTTTACCGGAATCATCACCTTCATCCCGCTGTTCAGGATTGTAATAATATAATATTCACTTCTCTTACCTAAAATGACTTTTTTTTCGATGGCCTCTATTCTTCCCACGCCATGCATAGGATAGACAATATTGTCACCGACCTTGAACATATAAATTCCCTATACCTCACCCTCTCAAATTTTTAATGAATTATATCATAAAATTTTAAAATTTCAAGAATAATTCTACGGAAAACAGGTAACCATACAAAAAAAAATAATAAAAAATCAATTATATTCCCTGTACCTCCTTATCACACTGTTTTTCAGCGTCTTTTAAGATGGTTTTTGTATATGGTTCCAACCTCCTGTACAGAATTTAACAAAAATCGGCTTCCCTTTAATTAACAGGGCAGAAACAGCATAACTAATAGTGTATGTATATATAGTAAAAAATCAAACGAAAAATTTAAAATGATACATTATACATGGTATTATAACAGATCTATGCTTCCTCCTCAATCAGGGCCGCTCACGGACATTCTGCCCGGCATAGGTTCAGTTACCGTACCGCTTCTTCTCTTCTATGAAACCTTCTATCTCCATGTAGCGCTCAAGCACCGATTTCATGATATCATTGCCGTCAGTACTGTAATACTGGGATTGGGCCCCTTCAAGACCCCAGCCTGATCCAATCTGGCATACCCCGGGGGGCCTGTCCGGAAACTGCGGGTCAGGTTTCCCTTTATAGAAGCTATCCATAAACCGACCCCAAACCGGCGCTGCGACTTCCGACGCGGCCTGGTGCGTTCCCAGGGACAGGAACGACTGGTCGTAGCCCACCCACACGACAGCGGCTATATCGGGCGTAAACCCGCAGAACCAAGCGTCTGACCAGTTGGAGGTGGAGCCGGTCTTGCCGGCGCCCTTTTTAGAATAGCCGCCCTTGATGCGGATCCCTTCCGTGGCGGTGCCGCTGTCAACGACCTTCATCATGAGCTGTGTCATGATCCAAGCGACATCTTCGCTGATGACCTGGATCGTGCCGTTCTTGGTTTTCCTGGCGAGGATCTCTCCGACCTCTCCCTCGATGTTCGCCACTTCATTGCCGTCCCTGTCCACGACGTAGCGTACGGCAAAGGGTATGACGTCCTTGCCTCGATTTGCATATATGGCATACCCGGTGGCCATCTCAAAGGGCGTCAGTTCCGACGTGCCGAGGGCAATGGTGGGGTTCGCGCCGAAATCCGTGGGCGGCACCTTGGTCATCTTCGAGGCATAGTCTATAATCTTATCGGGCCCCAGGAGGTCGTAGAGCCTGATTGATATCACGTTAATGGAAGCGGACAGGGCATTGCTGACCGGCACCATGCCCCGGTATTCGCCCTCGTAGTTGCCCGGCGTCCAGGTGTTGCCGATCGCGTCAATGTCCAGGATCGGAGCGTCAGGCAGCTGCGTCTCCGTGGTCACCAGCTTATTCTCTATTGCCGCCCCGTACACGAAGGGTTTGAAGGAAGAACCGGGCTGCCGCTTGGCCTGCACGGCACGGTTGTACTGGTTCTGCACTTCAAATTTCGAACCGCCCACCATTGCCTTGATGTAGCTGCTGAAGGGCTCTATTGCTATGATGGCCCCCTCGACGCTCATGATCGAGGACAGTCCTGTGATCTGGGAATGGTACGCCTCGAGGGCCCTGTTGCACCCCGGAGTTTCTGAAAAGAACGATAGTATCTCAGCTGCATCGAGAAGATCATCGGCCATCATCTGTTTGAACATGCTTTCCCCATTCTGGCTTATGGAAACCGATGGAAGCGGGAATATCATGCGCAAGCCCTCAAAGGAGTCTATCATGCCCATCTCCATGGCCATGGTCTTGTTCATATTGGCTTTCACTGAAACTGAGTTCTGTTTTTTTAATGAGTCTTTCAGGACGCGTTCAGCGATCTTCTGCTCGCGCAGGTTGAGTGTCGTATATACGCTCAGGCCGTCGTTGTAAACCATTTCCTCCCCAAAGCGCGAGATGAGGATCTGACGTACGTAATCAGTGAAGTAAGGAGCCTTGTCCTGAAACTTCGAGCGGGCGGTTTTGGTCGGGTAATCCATGATGATCGAATCGACGAAGGCGGGCCAGAATGTCTCGTACAACCGGTCGGCGCTCTTCCTGTCAAGATAGCCCTGGTCGACCATGCGGTTCAGCGTGTCCCGGTTCTTGGCCATGGCCCGCCGCGGGTACTTGATGGGCGACAGGCCGTTGGGACGTGTCGGCAGTCCCGCCAGGACCGAGCTCTCGATGGCGTTAATGTACTTAATATTTTTTTGAAAAAAGAACCGCGACGCCGCGGCGACGCCGTGGCACCCGTGTCCGAAATAGATCTGGTTAAAATACATCTCCAGGATTTCTTCTTTTGTGAATCGCTTTTCGATCTGGAGCGCCAGGATCGCCTCCAGGGCCTTGCGGCCGAAGGTGCGCTCACCCGTGGTGAAAAGCCGCTTGGCCAGCTGCTGGGTGATGGTGGATCCGCCCTGTGAAATCATCGGACGGAACGCTTTTATCGACGAGATGACATTTTTTCCCATGGCCCGCATGATGGCCGGTGGGGATATGCCGAAGTGGTCATAAAAATCCTGGTCCTCGGCGGACAGGAACGCATTCACCAGGCACGGGGGAAGTTCTTCAAAGGCTACCGGATAGCGGCGCTGCTGAAACAGCTCGGCAATTACCTCGCCGTTCACGTCGTAGAGTCGCGTGGGAATGCTGGGCTGGAACGCCTTCAGGTTCTCGATGCCGGAATAATTCTTTATCTCCGCCGTGACGTAGCCGAACATGAGCCCCCCCAGCACACAGAGGCCGATGAAAATCTTAAGTGCGAATGTTTCTATCTTGAGTAAATCAATTTTTTCCATTGATACAATTCCTGAAACCCAATTGTTAAAAATTGCCTGATATAAATCAACAAAATAACAATACCGGGGGTTTTTTCTCCAATCTTATCGGGATCATGCTGGTACACATCCCCTTCAAGAAATTATACCCGCCAGGTATACAGGAAGACAGGGGGACGATCTGGTCATCAGCCTTTTCAAGGACACGATAAGGGATGATTATGCTTCCTTTCTCACTAATTTTACCAGATGGGCCACCAGGAATACAACCACGAATACTACGGCACCCCATATGAACAGATAGAACAGAGCCTGGAAAATAAAAGCGATCATTTTTACCAGAAATGGAAGGATATAAAAAAAGAACAGGTATAATGCCGCCACGATCCCTACATAATAGAAGATCTTCTTAACTGAGTCATCCATATCTACAACCTCTGAAATTAATATACTTGTTGCGAAACTGCGTTTCGCGCTTGCAGGTAAACCCCCGCGGGGGGCTCTTAAGGGGCTTCGCCCCTTAACCCCGGAAAAAGCATAAGATATGCAACAAGTCAAATATACTTAAAGTAAATTGGTATTCCCAAGCAATAATACCTTTCCCCCGCCGGCGGCGGGGGGAAGGCTGCATAATCTTTACAACACCGCTTTATTTACATTATAAATATGCACCAATAATTAATTCCATGCTAATAAATCAAATATTTTTTAAGAATAATGAATTTTTCTTGATTTGCCGCCTATAATGACAGGGATTTAATATACTTTTACGGTCGGTTAATCTCGATGAATACACACGATTCACAAAAAACTTCCCGCCCCCTTCCCTGGATCATACTGCACCTGTCCTTTGCCCTTATTGCCATGCTGTTTCTTATAGCTGCCATTATGACAGCCGGCATTGACATCATAGCAATTTTCCTTCAGACATCATACTATTATTACCCGCTTATTATAATTTCCCTGTGCGGTTTTTTTATAGTCCTAAATATCATGCTGGCTGTCTGGGGCGCAATCGCCCTCAGGAAAAAGAGTGGATACATGAGCCGGCAGGCAGCAGGCGCCGTCACCTTTGCCATGGCGGTTATATTTATATACATGGCTGATCCATATCTCAGGATGATCCATCTGCCGACAGACGCGGGACAGGCCTCCGCCCGCGATCGTTTTTGGGGCCGCTTAGGGCCAATCATCCAGTTCGGTCCTTTTGTTGACCGGCAGACCGATGCTTCATCGTCCATTGTTATATGGTACTTTGATCCTATCATGAATGAAGAACCGCCAGTGCTGCGCTTCGGCAGGGAGCCGCTTCCGGAAAGAATGTCTTTATTGAATGAAGCAATCGGCGACGGAAGGCGCCATGAGTTCCACCTCATGGGTCTTTCGCCGTCAACCCGCTACTACTACCAGGTCCCCGCCTGTGGTGATACCATCCGCTCGTTCCAGACAGGGCCGGGGCGGGGATCCGCCAACTCTTTCCGGTTCCTTGCCGTTGGCGATACCGATAGCTCCAGAAAAGGCGGCTATGCCTACTCTTACTTCAGAAACGTGATGCACGCCGCCGGCGTCGCATACCGGGAACGGGGCCTGCAGCCGGCCTTCCTGATCCACGCCGGGGATATGGTGCGTACCGGCATCGATCTTGACGCCTGGCACAATCTCTTTTCTTCACTGGACATGATTGACGCGGTACCCATGGCCGCCACTCCGGGCAACCATGATTTCCTGATGGACCGGGGCGCCAATTTCCGCTACTTCTTCGGGCAGCCTGACTATTACGCCATTGATCACGGCAACGTGCGGATATTTTCCATCCATCCCTTTGACGGCCCGGGGACCACGCTGGACGGGCCTGCCATCACCACCGGTAGCGAGCAATACCGGTGGATACGCCGTGAGCTGGCGCATAGCTCCGGCATGAAGTGGCTCATTGTCGTCATCCACACCCCGATCCTCTCAACTGGCGATTACGGGGTGAATGAACTGCTCGCGGCCCAGTATTTCGAGCTATTCAGAAAACATAAGGTCGACCTGGTTATCTCCGGCCACGATCACAACTTCGATTCATTTCACGTTGACGAGAAAACCGATTGGGGCGGGACCATCTATATTGTCGCGGGCACCGGCGGATCAACCCTTGATTCGTACATCATGGACCGTTCAACACGCCGCTGGCACGATTGGCGCCATGACAGGAATTCACCCCTGGGTCTCTACCAGCATGACCGTTACACGGATGCCTATCACCGCTACGGCGAGCTTTCATGGGGATTTACTGATGTTGAAGTGCGCGGCAGTATCCTGTCCGTCACCTATTACCGATGGCTCGATTTTGATACATTCATGCGGATCACCGGCCAGAACAGGCATCAGTGGGACATGCAGTATCTGGATGACCGTGCATTGACAGAGCACAACCTGCTTGGGGCAGAGCCGGTAAAACGTATTGACAAGAAGAAATAACCCTGTCACTGAATCCTCATAGAGAGGAGGACCGCCATCTTGCTGCTGAAAAGCATCACCGGCCATGTGCGTCGCTGCCGGCAATTTACCCGCGACTGGCTGCCGTTCGATTTCGGGTTCATGAACGGTTTGACAACCCTTCTCATGGCCTACTTTCTGTTTATGTTCCAGCGGCGCTACGGCATCAGGCCCTTCGACCTCTCATTTTCATCGGCATTCTTCATCTGCTACAGCATCATAACCGCTAACATCGCGGTACAGGTCATCAGCCTGGCGTCGTACCGGACAAAACCCCTGCGCCTGGTACTAACCCTCATCTTCATCATTCTCTTTGTTTTGATACATTCCTATCATCTTATAACGCACATACCGCTGGACTGTTCCCTCATCATCGATAATTTCACCTTAGGCTTCTACAAGGAATCCTGGTATACCATTATCGGGGTCTTTCCGCGGCCGCTCTTCACCGGTCTCGGCATATTCATCATCATCCTGCTCATCGTGCATATAAAAAAAAGAATCCTCTGGTCGCCGGCATATTACCGCAATCCCGCGGTTAAAACCATCGCGGCTGTCATGCTATACGCATTGATACTGTTCCTGCCGGTGAGAACCTATGATGAATTTACCGGACTGCTGCGGGGAATAGCCCGCTATCCTTTTCAGGACCCCATGTCGCATATCACTTTAAAGAGCTATCCTTTCCTGCGGACCTTCACGCCGACTCCGTCCCTGAAGAGAGGGGCGGCCATGCCGAACATCATTCTCGTGATGGTGGAATCATACAACGCTAATGTCATCATGAAAATAACTCCCGGGGGAAAGGAAATCACCCCGGTCTTCAATTCGCTCATCCGCCGCGGGGTCTACGTCGAACATTTTTACGGCAATTCCATCCAGACCTGCAAGGGGCAGGCGGCGTCATTTCTTTCGGTAATACCGAGCATACGCGGGAAAATTTTCACTTCCTTCCCGGCTCTCTCCTTCAGGGCCCTGCCGGCGATTCTCGGTGACGCCGGGTATGAGACGCTCTTTATGCAGGCTGCCGACAGCCTCAGTTTTGACAATACCGAAGCCTTCATGAAAAAGACCGGGTTTAAGAGTATTCATTCTGCCTTCGAGTTTTTAACCGGTGCCGACAGCAGTCAGGTCTGGGGCTGGGGGCCTGAAGATGGCCTTTTTTACCGGATATGCCTCCGCCGCATGGATGCCATTCACCGGCTGAATGGCAGCAGGCCGATTTTCGCGACCTTTGCCACGACATCCAACCACATGTGGTTCGATTATGTGCCAAAGGATAAATGCCTGATGTATCCCGAACCCCGGGATATTGGCGAGCACTATGCCAATTCCATCCATCTCTCCGACAAAGGCCTGACGGAACTGCTCAAGGGCATCGCCGCGCGGTCTTATCTTGCCGATACCGTCGTGATCATAACCGGAGACCACAGCTTTCCCCTCAATGAACATGGAATAACCCACAATGAAATTGGATTTTACGAGGAAATGTTCCGGATTCCCTTTCTCATACTCTGGAACAACCGCCTCGACCCCCATGCTCTCAACGGGCCTTTTTCACAGCTTGACATAGCCCCGACCGTCCTGGACATGGCCGGCGTGTCCGGCGTGAAAACTCATTTCCAGGGTCAGTCGATTCTATCACCCGGCGCAGTTGCAAAACCAGCATACCTCGTCCAGCCGTACAACGGCCAGTACCTCGGCGTGGTCCAGTACCCTTTTAAATATGTGAAACACGGAGAAACTGGGAAAGAATATCTTTTTAATTTACAAAACGATCCCCGGGAGGAGACCAACCTTGCGGCCCGTGGCAGCCGGAAGGAACTGACGGAACTGCGTGAAAGACTCCAGGATATTTATATCAACCAGAAGGCGCTAACCTCAAACAGGCTATGGCATTCAGGGAAAGGACGGTAAGATTGTACACTGCTATTTGAGGACCAGCTTCACTTTCGCCCCGGCTACAAGGTGCTCTACTTTTTTATTGTTGACCACCATCTTGCTTTTTTCTTCCGTAATTCTCACGGTGGCGACGGAACCCTTCAGACTGATCAACTTCGCCTCCGCCGCGTGGAGCCACCCGCTTGTCTGCATGCCCAGGATATTTTTAGTGAAAAACTTGTAGATGCTGACTGAAGCACCGGGATTGAGCTCAGATGAACTATCCAGCCGGATCGTCACTGCAGCGCCTGCTTTTATTACTACCGTACCCGGATACTCAGCTGCATCCTGGGCCGCGACGAAAGATGCTGACAGCAAGAAGGAAAAGAGAAATGCGCCAATTATTCTTAATTTCGAATTCATCTCTCACCTCGTTTTAGTTTTTTATTGCAATCCAGAAAGTCCCCCTTCGGAGGATTCAGGGGGCTTTGAGGAAAGCCCCCCTTTTATGGAATCCCTTTTTTACAGCCTAAAGATTCTTTTCAACACCCTTATCGAAATATTTGATAACGTTATTCGGGTAAATCTGTATATAGTCGCCGACGTTGAATTTCTTTCCCTTTATATCGAGAGCATCACCCGGCTGGATCTGAGTATACATAACTGAATAGACCGGTTGGCCGCCAAAGGTTCCGCTCGCTACACCCGGCAGAATACGCGTACCGGCAGGCAGGTCAAAACCCATGATGGTATGTTTTTCCTGTATGGTAATCACCGATGGCATCTCTGGTTTTTCAAATACAATGCTGTCCTGATATTCCAGCGTTGTCCCCTTTTTAAAAACATACGGGAAGGCCTTGCTGAAATTGACATCCGCAACTGTCTGATCGGCTCCCAGGGTTACATAGGCCAGCAGGCCCTTGTCTTTTGTCCGTATTGAAGAACCCGCGGAAAACGTGGTCCCCTGGATCACTTCACTTTTGGAAAGAATGCGTTCATTTGCCTGGTCCCCTTTTTTACAAGAGATACAGGCAACCATGCAGATAATCGATAGAAGAAATAAGCGTTTCAATACAAGCCTCCTTACCATTGTAAATGTAACATCAATCCATCCACCCTGCAGCATTTATTGAATATTTCAACTACTTTACAGCGGATCAGGCAAACCATGTCTTAGGCGCTAGTTAACAGACCCCCCTGTCCCCCCGAGGGGGCACGTATCTTTTTATTTAGAGATAATCAAATCAATCACTAGAATGAAATAGTATTATTATAACCAGGAAAAAATAATTCCTTCATGCCCCCTCGGGGGGACAGGGGGACATGAAGTTAGCTTGACTGAATATCTAAAATCTGCTATATTTACCTGTATCAAGAGCACGGCAAAGCATGGAGGATTAATTATGCAACCAGCTGAGCAGACTGCATTCAAAATAAAGACCCCCCGCGGGCTGTCCGATAGGATACAATGGCTCCGGGAACACTATTTCCGCGGCGCGGACCGTCCCTGGACCAACGAGCAGACCTCATGGACCACCGGCATGGCATGGGACACGGTTTACAACGAGATGACCTACTACATCGTGCCAGAGACCTACATGCTCCAGCAGACCCTCCGCTCATCCTTCAAGCTGTCGGCCCGAGAGGTGAAGCTAAGCCCTGACTTCTGGACCTGGAGCCTCCCGGAGCGCCGCGCCTGGTTCACCAGAGAGGTAATGGTTAACTACCTGCCCCAAGAGATCCTGCCCGGCGACCTTATTGCCGGCGGCCGCTTCAATATACAGTGTTCCCTCTGCCTCACCAAAAAAGAAAGCGACGAGTTTGACGCCATGCTGCTCGGTAAAAAGGGCGCCCGCGCCCTGGTTCAGTGGTTTCACGACCACGGGTACGGAAACGCCGGCGCCACGAGCGGCCATCTCATTCCCGGGTACGAACGGGCGCTCCACCTCGGATGGAAAGGGATCCACGCGGACCTGGTCGCCCGGTTCAACGCCCTGCCGTTGGATGAGCACAAGGGGCCCCGGGGAGCGCAGCTCAGGGCCATGATGACTGCCGCCACCATGCCCCGCGATCTGGCGGCGAAATACGCGGCACGATGCCGCAACCTGGCGGCGGATGAGACAGGCACCGTCCGGAAGAGCGAGCTCTCTCAGATGGCGGACAATCTCCAGCGCGTTCCCTGGGAGCCGCCGAAAAATTTCTGGGAGGCGATGCAAGCCCTGTGGCTCACTCACATGCTCGTCATGAGCGATGAGAACTACCCGGGACCGGGTGTTTCTTTTGGAAGGATCGACCAGTACTTGTTCCCCTACTGGGAGCGGTCCCTGGCGGAGGGGATGGACCGGGAATTCGGCAAGGAGATCCTCAAGTGCTTCTGGATCAAGTGCAACCACGCCTATGACGCCATGATCCGTACCGGCAATAACGGGATCACCGCCGGTTACGGCCAGCTCATAACCCTATCCGGCATGGGAAAGGATGGCAGGGACCTGACCAATGACCTTACCTATGCCATGCTGGAAGTGATTGACGAACTGTCGCCGATACTGGAACCGAAGCCGAACGTGCGCCTCCACCGCGGAAGCCCCGGCGACCTCCTGGATAGGGTCATCGACATGATCTCCTCCAGCCAGGGGGCCCCCTTCCTTCTTAACTTTGATGAGCGTTCCATGGCGGGGATGATGCTTGAAGGCCGCAAGGCGGGCATCGGGCATTTAGTCAACACCCACACGGTTGCCGACTACGCTCCCGTGGGCTGCCTGGAAAACACCATGGCAGGCAACGACCGGTCCGGCACCGTTGACAACAACATCAATCTCCTTAAAGCGGTGGAACTCGCCCTCACGGGAGGAAAGGACCTCCTTCCCCACATCGATGTCATGACCGGCAAGACAGAGAAGATCCGTCAGGACGGCCCCGACACCGACGACGCGACGCGCTTCTCGTCATGGGACCAGTTCTGGAAGGCCTATGTTGCACAAACAGCCTATATAATAAAAAAATGCGTTGATGTTCAGGAGGCGTCAGAATCAGCGCGGGCGAAGTTCTTCCGCACGCCTTATCTGTCCTGCCTGGTGAAGGGGTGCGCTGAAAAAGGGACCGACGTGACCCAGGGCGGAGCGGAAATCAGCTTTACCACCATGGAGGCGGTCACCTTCGCAACGACCGTTGACTCGCTCCTCGCGGTCAGGTACCTGGTTTTCGATGAGAAAAAATGCACCATGGCGGAGCTGGTCCAGGCTCTTAAAGACAACTGGGCGGACCACGAAGTGCTGCAGGCCCTGGCGAAAAACCGCGCGCCCAAGTACGGCAGGGACGATGACAATGCCGACCGCATGGCCCTTGATGTGATGAAGGTCTGGACCGAGGAGACCTGGAAGCACAAAACGAAATCGACCGGCCGGCAGTTCCGGCCCGGCATGCTCTCATGGAACTACTGGGCCGGGGATGGGTACATCATGGCGGCAAGCCCCGACGGGAGGCCCCGGGGGAAGTTCCTTTCCAACGCCATCTGCCCTTCAAACGGTGCGGACATCAACGGCCCGTCAGCCAATGCCAATTCAGTCGGCAAAGCCCTGGGAGGAAAAGCCCCAGACGGTTCCGGCGACTGGGAGAACTACCTCAACCTGCTGCCCAACGGAGCAAGCCACACCATGACCTTCAATCCCTCCATGGTGCGCGACCCTGAGCACCGCGGCAAGTTCAAGGCCTTTCTCAAGGGATACATCGAAAACGGCGGAACGGCCCTTCAGATCAACATGCTCGATCCGGAGGTGCTCCGCGACGCACAAAAGCATCCCCAGGATTACCGCCACCTACTGGTGCGCATTACCGGCTACAATGCATATTTCGTGTCTGTGGGCAAGGAACTCCAGGACGAGGTGATCGCGCGCCTGAGCCATGCGCGGATGTAAGCGGCATGACCGCCCGATGCACGGCACTGCTCCTGATTAATGCCGTATACTTAAATGAAGAGGTTATCAGGACATGAAGGGAACTTTCAGGCAGAGAATCTTACTGGCACTGATGAACAGATATATCCTGGTGATCTTCAACTTCATACTGACCGGCATCGTCCTGGCAGTTATACATGAATTGACGACGCTGGTCTTCACTCCTGAAAATGATATTGAAGAAATGATTCATATGTGCAACGGCATTGCCATCATTCTGTACGGTTACGGGGTGGCGATGGAATTCAGGGGCCCCCTTATGAAAATTCTTAATCTCTACCCCGCCTTTATTGATCAACTCCAGGAGGAAACCGATGCCACCTGCCATAAATTCGGCATCTACTTTTTATTGCTGGGTCTTGCCCAGGAAATACTGGTACACATTATCATTATGCCCAACCGGGTCCTCGATACCGAGGGCAAAGAATCCTATATATTTATCATTTGTGGAATAATTCAGGTTGTCGTAACTTTTCTTCTTCTTCGCCTGATCTTCATATTGTTCATGATGGCCCGCACAATCCGGAAAAAAAACGGCCGGGCTATCGATGCCGCTGAAGGTTAGCAGCCCCATGAAAGGCAACGTATCAGATACAGGCTTCACCGGGACCATACTGGAAATACAGCGGATGTCCACCGAGGATGGGCCGGGTCTGCGTACCACGGTCTTCTTCAAGGGGTGCTCTCTCCGCTGCCTCTGGTGCCATAATCCGGAAAGCCTGGAAATGAAGCCGCAGCTCCACTGGCTGGAACCGCGCTGCATAGGATGCAGGCTCTGCCTGGAGATGTGCCCCAACGGCGCCCTTTCCTTAACTGATAAGGGCATCGTCATAGACCGTGACATCTGCCACGGCTGTGGCACCTGCGCGGACGAGTGCCCTTCAACGGCGCTAGAGCTCCTCGGCAGGAGATGGACGATCGAGACCCTGGTCGCGGAAGTTATCAAGGACGCTCCTTATTTCGGCGAAAACGGCGGCATCACCGTTTCAGGAGGCGAAGCAGTGCTACAGGCCCCCTTCGTGTCGGCATTTTTGAAAGAGCTGAAGGCCCGCGGCATCCATACCGCACTGGACACGAGCGGCCAGTGCAGCAGGGCTTACCTCGACATGCTGCTGCCCTATACCGACCTGGTGCTCTATGACATCAAGGAAATCGATACAGATAAGCACCGGCAGTTCACCGGCAGCGGTAATGATATGATACTAGAAAACCTGCTGCACGTTGCCGGTTATATCGGCACCCACGTGCTGCCGCGGGAACTCTGGATCCGCACCCCCGTCATCCCCGGTTCCACGGACCTCGCGGAAAACATCGCCGGCATCGGCGCCTTCATCGCTGGCCATATCAGCGATAAGGTGTCCCGGTGGGAGCTGTGCGCCTTTAACAACCTGTGCCGGGACAAATACCGGCGCCTCGGCATGGACTGGGCCTACCGGGAGGCGAAGCTCCTTGACCGGAAAACAATGGAACGGCTGACGGATACTGCAAAATCCTCCGGGGTCAGCCCTGACATCGTCCGCTGGTCCGGCTCGACGGATATGGGTGACATGGAAATAAACGGCGGAAGCAAAAAAAACACGACCGGGGTGTGCTGATACACCACGCAAAAACAGAATATGAAGAGGTCCCGACATGACAGTATGTAAAACAGAATTCAGCCCGGATGATATCACAGCACTGGTGCCGAACGAAAAGGTTGCCCTGGTGGCCACCGTCAATCCCGACGGCCTGCCCCATGTATCTCTCCTCACATCGCTGCAGGCCATCGGGCCCAGGCAGATGGTGATGGGCGAGTTTTCCCGGGGTCTGAGCAAGGAGTTCATGCAGAAAAACAACAACGTCGGGTTTCTTATCATGACCCTTGACCGGCGTCTCTGTCGCGGCACGGCCCGGTGGACGCACCTCATGAAGGAAGGACCCGAATACCAGATGATGAACGAGAAGCCGATGTTCCGCTATAACACCTACTTCGGCGTCAACACCGTACACTACTTCGACCTTGTGGAGACGAGTGTCCGCGATGGGCTTCCCATGGGTACAATCGGCCTGGCAGCTTTGAAGACGTCGCTCGCCCGGGGCGGCGCCCGGAGAAAAATCAGCCAGATACTAAAACCTTTTGCCCTTAGCATCGTAGACCGGATCGATTCTCTTAAGTTTCTTTCATTTATTGATTCCGGCGGATTCCCTCGCCTGATTCCCTTGATCCAGTGCAGGGCTGCTGACAGCGGAAGGCTCGCCTTCTCCATGGCCCCTTATAGCGACGAGCTCGCCGCGATACCGAAGGGCTCCACCGTGGCTGTCTTTGCGATGACCATGAAGATGGAAGACATCCTTATGCGGGGCGTTTACAATGGAACGCGGCGGTACCGCGGTATACGCCTCGGCACCGTTGACATCACCTGGGCGTACAACTCGATGCCGCCGGTCCACGGCCAGATCTACCCCGAAACCGAGCTTAAGCCGGTGACAAGTTTCTGACATGGCGCATTGTGCATTGATCATCCCGCTTCTGCTGGGTAGCTTCGGCTATGTGCCGAAAAACGATCTGACTCTGACCATAACCATCTACAATATTAACAATCAGAAACTCCGGACCTATGCCCTTGACATGACACGTATTTCCGTAGTGCAGCATTCTCTCAACGGAGAACCGGACCGGTTTCTCCATCAGCGCAACCTGAACCTTAAAGAAATTAAAAAGCTGGACCGGTTCATCAGCCGATATTTTTTTGACAGCCTGGAAAAATACTATATCAACGAGGGCGTGCACGGCAACACCGGCATGGTCTACCGCATCAGGCTCAACAGAGGTATGAAGGACCACTATGTCTATTACGCCAGGCCGGCAAAGGTGCTGGAGCTGAACCGCTTTATCAACAGGCTCCTGCCGCGGCAGTTCCAGCTGTGGGATGAGGAGAAGTAAATCAGCAGGCCAGGTAGCCGGCCAGCCTGTAGATAAAGTACACGATCAGTGCGATAAAAAGAATGATTAGTATCAGGTTCATCCGCCGGAATACCCTGTCCGGAATATCCCGGTGTCTCCGGTGTATAATCATGACCAGCATTATAAGATATCCCACCAGGCCGGACACGCCGGAGACAACAAAGACCAGCCTGAGGATGATTGTCGCTTCGCTGAAAAGTCCCAGGTCCAGGAAAACCTTGAATCCCACGATCCACAGGACCACAATGCTCGGATTGGTGATGGCAAGGGTGAACCCGGTGATGAAACCACGGGCATGTTCATTCTTTTTCACGATATTAGAATTGTTCGGCGTTGTAGCATGATGCCGGTATTCCTGTATTGACCGGTACAGGAGGAACAAGAGAACAGCAACGCCCAGGATATAAAAAACAATCTGGAACCGGGCCGACATCAGGAACCCCCCCAGGCCGAAGAGTGTGAGGAACCCATAGACAAGGTCCGATGTTCCGGACCCAAGGGCTATCATAATGGCCGGTTTTCTGAGCCCCCTGATCGCTTTCCTGATAACCTGAATCTGGACTGCACCGATGGGAATGGCAGAAATAAACCCCAGGATGACCCCGAAGACAATGACAATGGCATAGCTGATTACGACATTATACTTCATCTCTACTCCGGCTGTTAACCCCCCTGACCCCCCGAGGGGGCATGCAGGAAGAATTGCCCGATGACATATATAATTCAAATGATACTATATCTTTTATTAACTCATTGTAATACATGCTGATTAGCTGTTATACAATGAGTCTAATGGAAAGGATATCAGCAAAATGAATAAGCAAATTATTATTGTAAAATCTTTATACTGTTTTAGATTCCAGTGATAACTTATATATCCTCAAAGAATTGTACCACGTGCCCCCTCGGGGGGACAGGGGGGACTACAGGAAATAAAGCGATGCGCATGGCACACACGACATTTGAGCTGATCGTCCGCGAGATACACAAGGGAGTGATGAAATCCCTCGCCCCCGATCTCCGGGCCAGGGCGGAAGAGGTGACCATTGTCATCGCTGACCGGCCCCCCCGCGGAGAAATCGTCGGCGACGATGACCTCCTCGGACTCTACGAGGGAATCTCCCTCAAGGACCGCCATATCGATGACATGGAGGCTGTTGCCGACCGGATAACCCTCTTCCGACTTCCCCTCCTTGACGCGTGCGACAACGAGGAGGAACTGCACAAAGAGATACGGATCACCATCATCCATGAGCTGGGACACTATTTCGGATTCGAAGAGGACGAGCTCCTCAAGCGGGGTTTGTGATCCGACGCACCAGCCCTGTCAATCGGGCCGTTCGACCACTTTCACAAAAAGGTTTATCGTTTTCCGCTGGCGCCATATCGTCAGCTTCATGGTCTGCCCCGGGATCATCTCGCCGACTATCTTCAACAGGTCCATATGCGTATTGATGACCTTATCATTGATTTTAAGGATGATGTCGCCCACTCTGACGCCAGCCTTCTCTGCAGGGCTTCCCTGTATCACTTCTCCCACAAAAGCCCCCTGGTTGGTTTTGAGCCCCAGCTCCTGGGCGTATTCCTCGGTGATCTGGGCGATGCTCACGCCTATATAGCCGCGCTTGATCTTCTTGTGCGTTTTCAGCTGTTCAAGTATTGAGCGGGCAGTGTTGATGGGTATGGCGAAGCCGATGCCCATGTAGCCGCCGGTCTGGGAATAGATCATGCGGTTGATACCGATCACCTCGCCGTATATGTTGATGAGGGGCCCTCCGCTGTTGCCCGGGTTGATGGACGCGTCGGTCTGGATGTGGGATCCGCCCATGAAGTCAACGTCCCGCCGGCCGATGGCGCTCACCACGCCAACGGTGAAGGTGCGGTCAAGTCCAAAGGGATTGCCGATGGCAACGGCCCAGTCCCCCACCTGGACCCGGTCCGAATCGCCCAGGTAAACGGGCTTGAGTTTCCCGGGAGCGTTGATCTTCAGCAGGGCTATATCGGTCCGTTCATCAGAACCAACGATGGTAGCCTTGAAAGTTTTTTCGTTGATGCCCACTGTCACCGTATCCACGCCGGCCACGACATGATGGTTCGTGCATACGTATCCGTCCTCAGATATGATGAAGCCCGATCCGAGACCGCGGCGCCGCTCGGTCCGGGGCCGGTTTCCGCCGCCGCCGAAAAACTCCCTCATGAAAGGATCGTCGAAGAAGGGGTTTGGCTGGACGCGCACAACCTGTTCTGTCGTGATGAATACGACCCGTTCCTTGTACAGGTTGAATATTTTCCGGAAAGTGTCCTGTATTTCCACCGCCTGGGCGCTTTCCGCTTCCTTGCGGAGAGGGGACTGGCCTATATCGCCAAACAGGGATGAATCGCCTGACTTGAAGCAGGAAAACTGGTACAGCGCGAACACGACGGTCAGAACCGCAAAGGGAACTATAAATTTTATTTTTTCCTTCATTGCCCTCTCCTTTCGCTACAGATGGTCATTCAGCTATGTTGACGCGGCTACAGACATTCGCCGGAGACGCCGGGTATTAAAACTCTTTTTTCCTGTACTTATTCTTCCGTTCTGCTTCTTTTTGAATTTCTTCCCGGAAGATATACCGGTAATCGTTTGAATCATCAACATTGATCTGGTCAAGATCGACCCTGTTCACTTCCGGCTTTTCCTTACATCCGATAAAACCCAGGATCAGCAATGCGATCAGGATAATGCGTTGAATTCTCACGATTGACCTCTTTACTGGCAATTGATATTTACGGATTCATGAATTTATTCAAGTATTTTATTGAAAATGCCTTAAAAAAAATGGGAGAATCATGTTTTAATAATTATCAATCCCAAACTTCTACCTAATCCCCTACTCCATGCGACCTCACCCCGAACCTTCTCTCGATCATCACCCACACACTTTCTCCATTATAACGACCTCACCCCCTAACCCCCTCTCCATAAAATGGAGAGGGGGAACTGTATAAATTACTTATTGCGTAAACCCTCTCCTTTTCAAGGAGAGGGTGCGCGGAGCGCGGGTGAGGTACAACATTATATGCGCCCAAAGTGGTAACGGGATACAATTGATACTATACGGTATCCAATGAAATACTAAATAATGATTGAAACATATATGCTTTTTTTTAACATTCCAGTCATTTGTTGCATAATAAAGAATCAATGATTCATGCCCTTTCGGGGGGACAGGGAGGGCTTCTGAAAATGAAGACCTCATGGGGAGAATTAAGTATTAATAGGAGAATTAGTATGATCTCACGGATCGACCATGTTGCCATTGCTGTTAAAGATTATGACAAAGCGTACAGATTTTTTTCAACCCTTCTTGGAGCCGTACCGGGCTCCAGCAGCAGTGATGTATCAATGAACTATCTCTGGCAGAACCTCTACCTGGGCGACCTGAGCAGGCTTGAGCTCCTTACCGCCACGGGCTCAAACAGCTTCCTCGACGGGTTCCTTGCCAAAAAAGACGGCGGCGTGCACCACATCACCATGCAGACGCCGGATATTAAAAAAGCCGCTGCCGAACTTGAACGGAACGGCGTCCCCTACTTTGGATACCATGAATACGGGAACGTCTGGAAAGAGCTCTTCATCCATCCGAAACACGCCTTCGGGGTCCTGATACAGATCGCGGAATTCACTGCCGACGACTGGCTTGCGCCGTCGGTGCGAATGACCGGATCAAAAAAATTCAGAGTGGAACCGAATAACAGCGGCTGCAGCCTCACCTTCTCCCATCCGGGAGGCGGAACGGTCACCATCGCCCTGACCGGAATCGAAATGGAACAGTTACGCAAAGAACTCATTGACAAATCACCGGTTTCTTGATACCTTTTTATCAGCAGTTCAGGGAGGGATTCACCATGATAATTAAAACGGATGTCAGGAATATTTCATTAGACAAAGCCCCTCTCGCACGTAACGCGCCCGATCTACCAATCGCCAGAAACGAAGGCGAAAACCAGCGCATATCGATGAAAAATATTACGAACCGACTCAGCATTGAGCGCTCCCTCGGTGATGCCCTGAGCATAGCCCAGATGTCCCAGAATGTCATACAGAAAGCCATATCCATTTCATTGCGGCTCAGGAATATCGCCACCACCGCCATGGCATCGGGCAGCGTCAACACCCAGGCATTGACCGAAGCACTGTACGATGTCCGGTCCGCCATAGGCGCCTATGGCGAGCAGGTGGCCAATCCGGTGCAGCCAGCCACCGCCCTGTCGGCAAAAATCATTGAAATGCCCGACATCGGCGGCACCCTCTCCTCGGTTCGCGACATTGCCGGTAGCATCCAGAACGGCGACTTTAATCAGAAGGAACGAATTGAAGCAGTTAACAGAAACCTTACCGACCATCTTAAAAACTATAGAATTGCCGAAAACCGGATCACTGACCTGATGAGGGAAACAACGGCCGGCTATAGTCCACCTACCCGCATCCGCTCGGATGAACTGGTCGGACAGATAAAAGCAGCTATTGGAATCAATCCTGATTACGCTCTTTCCGTGCAGGGAAATATTAATCATGCCACAGCAGAACGTCTGATGGCATGATATGACTTCTGCACTGTACGGATCCGTGCCGTTTTCATTTTCCCACTAATTGATCATTTGAAAAAATAAATAAAAAAAAATTAAAAAATTAGATTTATCTTGACTTTAAATTAATTTTAATTTAAATGATCAAATCATAAGGTATATTTTCTCACCTATTAATTCTGGTTACAACAAAAAGAGATCGATCTTAATCTTGAATGAACAAAGAATAATTTAGAGTTAAATTAGAAGTTACTATAATTAATAGTGCGCGATTTACGACCGAATCTTTGACATATAACTAATACGAATAAAACATAGTGATGACGAGCAAACAGGGAACAAAACCAACCATACCGCTTCACAATGAATATTCATCTATTCATTCCAGAATCAGTAAATCATGCCTTAAAAATAACGATATCTCTCAAAACCAATCATCTAGCAGAGCAGTTCTTGAGTCAATCAGCCAGTTTTACAATTGCCTTGGCAGCTCCAAGGAAAATGTATCGCCAGGTCCTGACATGAACGGCTGCTTTGCCATCCGCCTTGCCCATTTCCTGATTGAAACGATATCAAATAAAAATTTTTCCCTTAGCGCCGATAGATGCTTCAGTCAGAGCTTCTATCGTCACTGCATGGAAGCAGCGTCCCAGACAGGACTGGCCGATGAGATCAAAGACAGCGAACTCATGGTCATCTATATCAAACAATGCCTGAGATTGATGGACGAAAGCGGTATTTTGTCAAGAGACCGGTGTCATGCCCGGATCTATCCGGACAAAGCTTCCCCTGAGACGATCTTCCATAAGCTCTTCAACGCCTTCTGGAACAGCACGCCATGGGAAGACCTCTTCCCGTCAGACAGGGAATCAGCGCGTGAGCTCAAAGCCACCAGGGGGATCCTTAAAGACCTCCTCCTCCGGCGGCACGGCGCCGTTTCCCTTGGGGCCATAGCGAATGAATACTTCGAGATGACCGGTTTCAGCAACCGGAACAATCTTTTCATGATATCATTCCTGGACTTCTACTTTTTTACATGGCTCAGCCACTTCGGCATGGTGCGGTATTCGAATGAAGATGCTCATGCTCCAGTACGAATAACAGTTACCGACTGCGGAAGAAAATCCCTGAATACATTTTAATCTTGACTGCGGATTATCATTCAAATAAACATACCCCCGGCGGCCATTAATCTGTCAATTCGAGGTATCCTATGAAGAAATGCTGTATAATTCTGGTGGCATTATTGTTCCTCCTTTCCTGTGCAAAATACCATGTGAAGAATGAAATAAGCAAGGGTTCGTCCCTTTCGAAATTGAAGAAAACCGGCATAATAGTCCGCAAGACCCACAACACGCCCATTACTCTCAAGCTTATCAACAAAAACCTGTCCCAATGGCTGGAGCCCTATAAGAAGGTCAATCAATTGGTCCTCATCGAAAAAACCAGCAAGAACCTGAATAATTCAAAGATGGAATCGGACCACTTTCTACAGTTGTCCAACGACGGTGATTTTCAGCACTATCAAACCCTGGGGATAGTCACCCATTATTTAAATAAAAACAAGGAAGAGTTGGATAAAATAAAAAGCGAGTACAATCTTGACAGCTTTATCATCTATGAAATAGACGCGGGATACTCACTGGAACTGCAGTACAGCGATTTCAAATCTATGATCATCATCATTGACGGCAATAACAAAATCGTGCACATGGACCGGCAGGATGACAAGTACGAAACATTTGAGATAGATAAAAAAATAATGCGGGAAGATTTGCTCGACCTGGTAAGCAATCGTCTGCTTAATTTAATAATCAACCTGAAATATATTAAAGAAAAATGAAACTATGTGGAGACGGCGGGAGTCGAACCCGCGTCCTACAGTCCAGCCGTACAGCCTCTACATGCTTGTCCTGTTCATTTAATTTAAGATATTCCACCGGGATCAGGCGCCGTTAGAAATATCCGAGTTCCCTGTTGTTTCGCCCTCATTCCGGGATCATAGAAATCGGACTATCCCCTGTTTATGACACTTTCAGCTGCCCCAGAGGAGCAGGCGTTCTGAAAGCGTGACAGTTAATTAAGCTGCCAATGCAAAATTATCGTTTGCACTTACGTTAAGCCTGCCATTTTTAACGAGTTGACAGCACACTCGGCATGCAACTGTAAAACTGATAATGCAGTCGAAACCAAAATCGTCCCCTGCAGGGATAATATATAGAATAGCTTATTTATCGTCAATACTATGTTAATAAAACAAGCTACTTTATTGAAATATTTGATATATTCCCCCGCCTCCAAAGGTGGAGGGGGAATACATATAACATAACAAATTAAAGAATAGTTTTAATTTTTATTGACATTATATATATTTTTATATAGAATAATAATATTTATTATGCTAATCAGCTCCATATATTGAATTTATTCTTTACACTGACCGGGGCTGACATGATTAATCGCTCTATGAAAAAGAATACAATTGTAACCCTGACCGCCTTAATGGCAGCATTTTTTTTCTTCTCTGGTATAACCGGGACCAATGCCATCGGACAGATGGTCTTCGCCGCCGACATTTCAGAAACAGAAATACCCCTCTCCTTTAAAAGCGTCATTGGTACCTGGAGCCTGAAGTACCCAGGGAATTACGGCTATACCTTCAGTCTCCACCCGAGTTACCGGGCAACCGTTGTCCTCTTCCTGAACATGGAAATCCTTACCTTCAGGGGCGTTTATACCATCGAGGATGGTAACAAACTGCGCATTAACATAAACGAAATGAAAGATGAACACCGCGGCGGAGGAAGGAACAAGGGTTTTGTGAAGGCCAAGTCATCCTACTTCCTGTTTGGTGGATATAAAACCAGGAAGAGCGGAAGAGAAACCCTCTATCTCAGGCCCATGGCTATCATCATCGACGGCAATAACTCAGAAGGATATTTTGAACCCCTCCTCAAGCTGGCAAAAAGCTGATGATATCGGTTGAAGATATTTTTTTTAATAATAATGCGGGCCGGCGCCTTGCCGGCAGGATCTACCGGGCTGACAATGCCGACGATGTCGGCATTATATTCAGCCACGGCCTTTTTTCCAGCAAGGACGGATATAAAATCACCAGGATCGCAAGGGATATTGCCACAACGAAACATCCCCTCATGGCCTTCGATTTTTCCTTTGCCGGCGAATCGGGGAACAACATAGCGAACCTATCAATACTTCAAGAAGTTGATGACCTCGCCTCCGCGGTGGCCTTCTTCAAAGAGCGGGGCATAAAAAGGATCCACCTCATGGGTTCCAGCATGGGTGCCGCGGTTTCAATCCTGTACGCGTCGCGGCAGGACGCCTCCATAGAATCGCTTATCCTGATAGCGGCGCCTGTTGACATACAGGCCCTGTTCACCAGGGCAACCGGTATTGCCGATGTTTCAACGCTCCCCCCTGACGGGAATACATCAGTCGAAGGGATCATCATCAACAATAGCTTTTTTCTAGAGATACCCCGAATTGACATGATCGAAGCCCTCACCGCCATACGCGTTCCGGTTATAGCGATACACGGCGGCCGTGACGAAGTTGTTGACCCGATGAATGTCGGACTCCTCGAGGACAACCTCTCCACCTTCACTAAAACAGTCATCGTTGACGACGGCGATCACAACCTTACCCGTGACACAGATATACAATTCTTAAAGGTTACGATCATCAACTGGCTCATGGAAGAATACCAAGCCTATGTATGAGCTGCGAAAGGTAAAGGACTGATATGCTCGCGGTATATATTCTGATTCTGGGGATTGTCCTCATGCTTATCGGCGGGATCGAAGTTATTCTCCCCCTGAGGGCCTTCTGGTTCTGGCAGGAATGGTTTTCCAAAAAGTTATTTTTTCTTCACGGCTCCCTGCTCATCATTGCCGGATTTCCTCTTACCATCTACAAGGGCCCTCTTTCCACCATCCTGTTCATATTCGGCCTTCTCGCGGTCATGACAGGTCCTTTTATACTCATCTATCCGGATAAAATCAGGCAGATGTTCCAGGCCATGGCGGAAGAAATCAAGGAACCTGACATAAAAAAAATAATCTATGCAGAAGGATTGATGAGGATCGCGGCAGGTATTATTTGCATAACCAGTTACGCATTGAAGTAAATGACGAAGGCGCGGCACCGGGGCCGCGCCTTCCAAAAGCAATAACTGCGTTAAATTACCAGAGTTTTATTTTTCCGGCTTTTTTAAGCAGCTGTTTGCCGCCTTCTTCTATCGCCTTCTTCCCGGCTTGTTTTCCAGCTTCCAGGATGACACCCCCGGCTATCTGCTTGATAATATCGTCAATTGATCCAAGCTTCGGATGCGTCAACTGGGCGGTTGGTTTGCTTGTGGTGCCCGCCACCTTGAATTTCATGTAAACCATACCGTTCTTATTTAACAGCGGCTTCATTGCAGCTTCAGCTATCTTTTCAGGAGTGGCATATTTATCCACACCCAGGCGTTTCAGGCCCGATTCAACCTGCCTCCTGATCCCAACTTTTATAGCGTTGTTGCGCTCTTTTAAAAGCTCCAGTTCGAGGTTAACGTCCAGAGCCTTGGAATTAGTGTTGAAAGCGCCGTCAAAAAGAAGCCTGCACTCCTTGAGTTTGAGGTTGCCGTTGGAAAGTTTCGCCACTCCCGCCTTGTACCATACGTCAACATAAGCCAGCTTAGACCCTTTCCATGACTGTTTTCCCTTCAGGAAGGAGAGCTGATCTCCGATGTATTTACTTAAAATATTGTTACCGGCGATGGCGTTGAAAATCTGCAGGCCCGTTATTACCCCATCGGGGGAGCCGGCATGAAGGGAAGCCTCCGGGTCAAGTTTCCGCGTTTTCATATCAAAGGGTTTCACTTTCCCATCAATGTCAAAGGTAATGTCCAACGTGTCTACACTCCCGGTCTTAACAGTACCGACATTCCTGAGTCCCATGTAAATGGTTACCTTCGCATTGTTTTTATTCTGCAGATCCTTCGGATCAATGGTGATGTTGTAGACCATGGCTGTCAGTTTGTAGATCTGGAACCTCTGGTCAAACTGTCCGTCATAATAGTTCACGGTACCGTTCTTTACGCCTACTTCGCCGATATTGATGGCCACCGGTATATCGTCAGCCGTAAAGGGTTTTTTCGGATTCTTGGCTTCCTCGGCCTTCTCCTTCTCAAGCTCTTCCTGTTCTTCCTTAGTCAGCTTTTTCGGCCTGGTGAGGTCATCAAAATTAAAGGCACCCCCTTTACTACGCGAAACGTTAACAACCGGCGTGTACATAACGCATTCCTTGAGCTGGAACTGTTTTTTCATCAGCGGAAGGAATTTGAGCTTCAGACGCAACGACTCCATGCTGACAAAGAGATCGCCGGCCGGAACCGGTTTGCCTTTCAATGCTTCCAGCTGCTTCTCTGTCTTAAAATTGGAGATCGTCACCTTCTTGACCTCGATGCCGGACACGACCGAAAAAATACCCACGCTGATATCCTGGATCTGGACATGACGGTTCAGCGCCTTGATCATCTGGTTCTGCACGAGCTCTTTATTGACGATAAAAATGATTGCAACGCTCGCAATTACTACAAGCAGTATGATGAAAGCAATAAAACCACCCACTATCTTTAAAATTTTTTTTACCATACGCCGCTCCTTAACACATAAGATTCTCACAGAATGAAAAGTATATCTCTCTGACCTTGATTATACAAGCAATTTTTTTATTTGCAATCCATATAAAGAAAAACACACCGGAAAGCGCCTTCCTGGCCTTCCAATCCCTTGCATCCACGCAATCGCAGCCTCACGAATACGCGGCTGTCATGCCTACCATACCACGCCGAAGGTCACACCGACATCAAATCCATTATTGAAATAATAGGTAAAGGGTATATCGATGATGACTGGCCCGAAGTTGAGACCGGGCCCGCAGAATATTTTAGGCAGGTAGGTCGTCGGGCCCTTACCGGACTGCTTCCCGTATACGGAATAGATCCCAAGGACCCCGCCCCCCGCGACGGCTCCCATGGATGAATAATTCATCCTCGATGATCCGAAGGCAAAATCGATACCCAGGCCCGCATGTATGTTCAGCACCCAGAAAAGGCGCACCGCGGTGGAAATTTCCAGAGGAATCACATAAGATTCAGTTTTTATGAACATCCGAAGTTCAGGCTGCATTATGTAGCCGTTACTCGATATCGGATTCGCCTTGTAGCGCACCACGGTGTTATTTCTCTGCCATATCAACCCGGTCCCGACAGAGAGGCCCCGCCACAGAATAAACTTTACCGCCGGTGCTTTCGGCCTTATAATCTGGTAATTGAGCATGCCGCCGGCGTTTATTCCGTCAAAGTCAAAGTACATGTATGAATACTTAAGCATACCGAATTTAGCCGATATGCTAAAATCCGCGGGAAGCTTGACGCCCACATTCAGGGTCCAGGTATTCCAAGCGACACCAAGATAGACATCGCCCTGTTTCCGCAGGTTTTTAAGCAGTCCCTTATAATACCCGAGATTCGTCGTTGTCGCCGGCACCTGCGCTGCGGCCATGGTTCCCACCGTTATTGAAAATTTGTCAAAACCCTGATAGCCGCGCTGTGTAGCAACATGGGAGGAATAGACGCTCGCATTGGCAAAGCCCTTGACCAGCTTTGTTTGTCGCTGATAGGGCAGCAGTGCCTTGTTAATAAATTGCTGGGCGACCGGGCCGAGGTTTGTGGTCCCGTATAACCATGCCTGTGCATCACGCACGGAGAAAACCGTCAAAGCCGCCACGGCCATCAAAATTATATATTTTTGTTTCATTTTAAATCCTCCACGCTTAAAGGTTTAATCACCATACAGACCATATAATATACAAACAACGAATAATACAATTCAATAATTTTTTACTTTTTTGAATTAAATTCATCATTCATTTCTTACTTAATATTGTACAAACAGAAAACCGGATAACATTTCGGTAAATGGGCGGGTATACACAAGGAGATATTTTTCTGGTCATGACGATTTTAAGAAAAGGGCACCGGCGCCGTGCACATTAAAATAGAGCAGAAACAAAGAGGGCGGCGCCTGCCGGCTCCGCCCTCTGGATAGTTGCATCCGGAATCACCTATTTCAGGTTCTCGATCAGCACCGCACCACCCATGCCGCCGCCGACACAGAGAGTAGCGATCCCCCACTGAATATTGCGACGCTTCATTTCATATATTAGAGATATGATGAGACGGGCGCCCGTGCATCCCACCGGATGGCCCAGGGCGATGCCGGAACCGTTCACGTTGACGATGGAGCGGTCAAGGCCGAGGCCGCGCTCGCAGGAGAGGTACTGTGCGGCAAAGGCCTCATTGCACTCGATGAGACCGATATCATCCAGTTTTTTCCCGGTCTTTTTAAGAAGCTTCTGCACAGCCGGCACCGGGCCGTATCCCATTAGGTGCGGCTCGCACCCGGCGAAAGCGTTCCCGGCGATCCGCGCCATCGGCTTTTTGCCGAGCTTGTTCGCCTTTTCCATGGAAGTGACAACCAGGGCCGCAGCGCCGTCATTCAGACCGGAGGAGTTCCCCGCCGTGACCGTGCCGGCCTTCTTGTCGAATGCGGGTTTTAGTGCCGCCAGGCTTTCCATGGTGACATCCCGCCGTGCATGCTCGTCGGTTGTGAACATCTTCGGCTCTCCCTTGCGCTGGGGCACCGGCACCGGTATGATCTCATCATTGAATTTTCCGCCGTCAATAGCCGCGATCGCCTTCTTGTGGCTCTCGAAGGCTACCTGGTCCTGGTCCTGGCGCGATATGTTATATTTTTTTGCGAGGTTCTCCGCAGTCTGCCCCATGATGAAGGCCTCGCCGAGGAGCTGGCTTCCGGAATGAAGGAGCTCCCACATCGAGTCGGTGAACTCGCCATGAGTGAGGCGCAGGCCCCACCGCGCGTTGTGGACGACGTAAGGCGCATTGCTCATGGATTCGCATCCGCCGGCAAGGACGATCTCCGAATCTCCCGCCATCACCTGCTGTGACGCAAAAACCGTCGCCTGCATGCCTGAGGCGCACTGGCGCTGGATCGTGGTCGCCGGCACCTCTATGGGGATACCCGCCTTCAGCGCCGCAGTGCGCGCCGTGTTTGCTTCCGCACTCGTCTGGATGCAGTCGCCGAATATGACGTCCTCAAGCATGTCACCGCTGACTCCGGCCCGCATCAGCGCCTCCTGCATTACGATGGCCGCCAGCTGGTAGGCCCTGACGTCCTTGAGGGACTGTCCGAAACTTGCGATAGGGGTCCTGCACCCGGATAAAATAACAACCTCTTTGTTAGCCATAACGTTTCTCCTGAATGATGATGTTCGTATTGAATTAACGGGACCGTTTGTGTTCCGGCCCCCGACCACGATTACGATAAGCACGCGGTTCGACGATTAAACACTGTTTAATCCAAAAAACCATCAGGTTGAAAATATGTCAAGACAGATAGGGCTGGACGGCAATCAACAGGCGGAAACTGACAGCATGTCTCTTCCCGCTGCACTGACGCGGGTTGTTATAATAAATGGATCAGCGTGCAGAAATGTTTTTTTTACCCAGTGACGCAAAGTCCCGCTTGAGGACCATGCCGATCAATATGCTCTGATAGAAACTGCCGCTATTGACCGCATGCTCCTTGTCATCAACCTGGTATGCATCATTCTCCGGATGCTCTCGTCCGAGATCTATTAAGCCAAAAGTATCATGATAATAGGTGTTATAGATACTCCTGAGCCGCGCGTATTTGGTGTCGTCAAAATTGATATGTATCTGGTACGCTTTTCTGCACGGAATCTTGTTTAAAATTTCAGATACGACCTTGATGTCCTTGTTACTGTATTTTGGATCAGGTGGAGCCACGGAATGCTTGGACTTCTTTCCAAGGTCAGACGCGTACATCACGACAGACCGGTTGTTCCAGCGAAGATAGCACTGTATCAATGCTTTCATTTCCTTTTTGCGCTTGTACCATTTGGGGTTCACCACAGGTTCGATATATTCAGCATATAATGGCAGCTGCAACAGAGTGAGATGGTAGGTTACTGCCAATTTAAATTTCAATACACCGATGTACTTCCGGAATTCGGAAAACGCGAGTTGCTCCAGGATGCTCTTGCGGCCACCGCCCAGCCGAGCAGCTTTCCATTTTTCAATGAATTCGGCGAATCCGGCTTTGTTCAAGCCGGCAACATTGTTAATCCAGCCAGGGTAAACCAGCACCATTGAATTGGCATCCTGTTCCTGGGTCCACCCGCCGAATGATAATATCAGAAGTCCACTGTCCTTGAGATAGTAGGAGGTGAGGTTGTGTATCATTTTCGCCGTGGTGACATTGAGTATCAGGGCTTCCGAGGTGAATGTCCCCACTGTTAATCCAGTCATCTGCTCTACGACTTCAGGAATCAATCCCCAGGCCATGCTGCTGTCCCCGACAAGGAGGATGTCGCACGACTTGGGCCCCTTTGCCAGCAGTGGCAGCTCTTCAAGTTGCAGCTGTGAACCCATCATGCAGCTGGCATGTTTCGTAAATTCCATGTTTAGTCCGTAGCGCGCTCCGACTTTCTGGAATTCATCGTAGAAAGGATTATCGGTAATAGCGTTCTTCGACTGCTTTTTCCGCACACTTTCCACATAGAGTTGCTGCAGGAGCATCGAGATTAGCCCGCCAGTCAGAAGTGTTGTTATAACGAGAATGGTTATCTTTCTTGAACTCATGGGCTCACCTAAAACCTGAAGTAAATAAAAGGCTGATCTTGTCCGGGGAAGATGAGCGCAAGCAGGAGCAGCACGCAGAGAATGATAATAATATACGGTTTTTCATTAACCGCCGGGTATCCATTTTCATCCACGGTATAAAATTTCAACCAGTGATCGATGATCACAAAACCGAAAATCAACAAGAGGGGCAGAAAGGCGACAGCGGTGCTGAGCCTGAAATTTATAGATCCGAACCCAAACATTCTGGACAACAGCTTCAGGGCATTCTTGACATCCAGACGGAAAAAAGTTGCCGCCGCTGCAAAAAGAAAAAAGGTGATAAACCTCCGGAGCATATAGTTGAGGCGCATATATCTCGTACCAAGTTTATCCTCAAGAGAAATAACAATACCCTGGATTGATCCCCATATAATGTAATTGAGGCCTGTGCCATGCCAGATCCCCGAAACGATAAAGGTCAATACCAGATTGAAGTACTTCCGGGCTTTACCCTTCCTGCTCCCTCCCAGTGGAATATACACATAGTCCCGGAGCCAGAAGGAAAAGCTGATATGCCAACGGCGCCATAATTCGCCGAAAGATGACGCGATATAGGGATAATTGAAGTTGGCTGGAAGCCTGAATCCCAGGAGCAGTGCGAACCCGATGGCCATGTCGCTATAGCCGCTGAAATCGCCGTAAATCTGCCCGAGAAAGCCGATCATGGTTGCCCAGGCCTCATGAATATCCATCCGGTCAACGCCAAATATAAGATTCCAGTTTACATATGAGCCCAGGTTGTCTGCGATAAGGAGCTTTTTGACGAGCCCCGTGGCGATAAGCACGGCGCTGAGGGACAGGGTTTTTTTGGTAACCGGCTCCCGCTCCTTCAGATGCTTGAAAAAATTGTTTCCCCTCAGTATGGGCCCCGATGATATGCTGGGCCAGAAGGAGATAAAAATCAGAGCATCAAAAAATGTTTCGGGTGGCTCAGCGTGTTTCCGGTATATGTCAATTAAATAGCCGATGACCGTACAAGTAAAAAAGGATATGCCCAGGGGGACAAAAATATTGGACATCGCGGAGATGTCTTTCGTTATCATAACCACAAACACGAAATAATACTTGAAGAACCCCAGTACCACGACCAGCAGCGCCACCAGGAAGCGGAGAAGGCCGATCGAATGATTCCGATGGAGTGCCGCGCCGGCATACCTGACCAGGAGCGCATACCCGAACAGGATCAAAACAGCCGGTGGATACCACAGGGCGTACATGAGGAGTGAGCTCACCGCGACAATGATATTCAATACTGCTGTCTTGTCCTTGAAGAACCGGTAGCAGATAAAATAAAAAATGAAAAAAATGATTAATATTATAGCGGTAAGATTTGAAGTAAAATCCATTCTATTACGTTACAATTATTTAAATTTTATTATTAATGCTGATCGGCGTGTATACAACACGCTAGGGCATTGAAAGTCTATGTCAAAAAAGACATAGACTGCTGTAACTGTCAAGACAGATTATTGATCTCACCATAAATTTATATGGCCATGAGCCGGAGAGTAAACTTCCCGACTGCAGGAGGGTGTCTTCCGGCCCCTATCCCCATGGGGAAGGGGGCTGGAAATGTTTTTTATTTGCTGAAACTCAGCTTCTTCCCGTCGGAATCGGCCTTTATCTTCTGGTCAGTAAAGGATTCCCCGGAAAGGAGCCGCACGGAAAGCGGGTCGAGTAAATGCTTTTGGATTGCCCGCCTGAGAGGACGGGCTCCGAACTGCGGGTCGAACCCTTCCTCAACAAGAAACTCAAGGGCTTTTTTGGTGAACTCCAGAGCAATTCCCCGCTCCTTGAGGCGCGCGGCTACCTGTATGAGCTGCAGCTTGACGATTTCCCCGATATTTTCCCGTGAAAGCGGGTTGAAGATGATGATCTCGTCCACCCGGTTCAGGAACTCCGGCTTGAAATGGCCCTTAAGCTCCTGCTCGACACCGTGCTTCCGCTTTTCATACGGGATCGTTGCGTCGCTAATGTATGATGTCCCGATATTGGACGTCATGATGATGAGGGTGTTCTTGAAATCGACCACCCGTCCCTTGGAATCGGTGAGGCGCCCCTCGTCAAGTATCTGCAAAAAGATATTGAACACGTCCGGGTGCGCCTTTTCGATCTCGTCGAAGAGGACAACGGCATAGGGCCGGCGCCGCACCGCTTCGGTGAGCTGTCCACCCTCCTCATACCCGACATAGCCCGGAGGCGCGCCGATGAGACGAGCCACCGCGTGCTTCTCCATGTACTCGGACATATCAATGCGGACAATGGCCTTTTCGTCATTGAACATGAACTGCGCAACGGCCTTGGCAGTCTCGGTCTTGCCTACCCCGGTGGGTCCAAGGAAAATAAATGAACCTGTGGGCCGGTCCGGATCCTGAATGCCTGACCGGGACCGGCGCACGGCGTTCGATATGGCGGATATCGCCTCGTGCTGTCCCACGACCCGCTTCTCGAGGAGTGATTCCATCTTCAACAGCTTTTCCTTCTCGCCTTCCAGCATCCGCGACACGGGTATTCCGGTCCACCGTGACACCACGGCGGCAATCTCCTGCTCGGTCACTTCCTCCTTGAGGAGGGTCTTGCCGCCCTGCATCGACTTAAGCTTTTCATTGGCGGCGGTGATCTTCTTCTCTAAATCTCCAATCTTGCCGTAGCGGATCTCGGCGACACGGTTCAGGTTCCCCTCGCGCTCGGCGCGCTGCTCCTCCATGCGGAACTGCTCGATCTGCTCCTTGATTTTCCGTATCTGCGTTATCACTTCCTTTTCACTCTTCCACTGGGCCACCAGGCCGCTCTTATTCTCATTCAGGTTCGCCAGCATTTCCTTGATCTTTTCCAGCCGGTCCCGGGAGGCCTTGTCCTTTTCCTTCTTAAGGGCCTCGGTCTCGATCGTAAGCTGGCGCACTTTCCGCTCGATCTCATCGATCTCTATCGGCATGGAGTCGATTTCCATTTTAATGCGCGAGGCCGCTTCGTCCACCAGGTCGATGGCCTTGTCCGGAAGGAAGCGGTCGGTGATGTAGCGCTCTGACAATACCGCTGCGGCGACGCAGGCGGAATCGGAGATGCGCACACCGTGGTGCACTTCGTACTTTTCCTTCAGTCCCCGGAGGATCGCGATGGTGTCGTCCACCGACGGCTCTTTCGTCATCACCGGCTGAAACCGCCGCTCCAGGGCCTTGTCTTTCTCAATGTATTTCTGATACTCGTTGATTGTGGTGGCGCCGATGCATCTGAGGTCGCCGCGGGCCAGGGCCGGTTTCAGCATGTTCGAGGCGTCCACTGCCCCCTCGGCCGCGCCTGCCCCCACCAGGGTGTGGAGCTCATCAATGAAGAGGATTACGTCGCCGGCGGATTCCTCAACCTCGTTGATGACGGCCTTCAGGCGCTCCTCGAACTCGCCGCGGTATTTCGCACCTGCGATGAGGGCCCCCATGTCGAGCGCTACCAGGCGCTTGTTCTTTAAGTTTTCCGGTACATCGCCCTCGACGATACGGCGCGCCAGGCCCTCCACGATGGCCGTCTTCCCGACGCCCGGCTCGCCGATGAGGACCGGGTTGTTCTTCGTACGGCGCGTCAGCACCTGCATGACCCGCCGTATCTCCTCGTTCCTGCCGATCACAGGGTCAAGCTTGTTCATGCGCGCCAGCTTGGTGAGATCGCGGCTGAACCGATCAAGGGCGTTGTATTTATCCTCGGCCGTCTCGGCATCGGCGCGCTTCGATCCGCGGATATCTTTTAAAACCTTCAGGATATTGTCCCTGATGAAGCCGTGCTCGTTGAGGATCTTACGCGCCCTGCCGCTCCCCTTGGAGGAAAGGGCGATGATCATGTGTTCGGTGCTCATGTAATCGTCCTTCAGGCCTACCGCTTCGTTCCAGGCTTCATTCAGGACGTCCCGGAGGGCCGTTGACATGACGCCGCCGCCAGGCCCGGCACCCACCTGCCGCGGAAGCTCCTTGACAGCGGTGTCTGCCTCAATTCGTAATTCATGCAGGCGCACGCCGATCTTCTGGGCGATGGAAGCGAATATGCCCCCCTCCTGGTCAATCAGCCCCAGGAGCAGGTGCTCCGGCTGTATCTCGTAGTGGTTCATGTCCGTGGCGATATTCTGGGCCGTGTTCACAGCCTCCTGCGCCTTCAATGTCAATTTATCCATTCTCATCTCAGTTACTCTCCATAGTAAGAATCATTCGGGTACACCGGGAACGCGGGCATACCCGCGCCTTCCGGCAATGGCAAAGCCCCTCCAAATAAATGCGCGGATAGCGGTTGTACCCCTATCTCATGAGACAATAATAAATAATGCAAGGATTAAAAAGCAACAGGATAGAAACATTTACAGGATATAATTAAAGTTAAATAAAAATTTCCCGATCGTCAAGGGGGGAATAAAAAAATCGGAGATACTATCCAGGCGGTGACCAGTACCGCCGCTTTTACATGTTTTTCATCCGCTCACCAATGGTTTTCGCGAGTTCCTGTATATAGTGAAAATTGGTGATGTCATCCACAAAAAATATGATGGCCAGGTTATCCTTCGTGAGCAGAAGCGCCCGGTCATTGTTGTACCCGGTAAATTCGGCCATTTTTCTAATCTCCTTCTGCGCGTCCTTCATGCTGTTATACAGGATCATATAGCAGACGATATCATCGCCGAAGGGCGTCTTCTTGCTGGCGATAATGGAAACATGGATGCCGGCGATCTTGCTGTAATCCCCGCCCGGATAAATTTTATCGGCAAGGCGCTTGATGGCCGCTTTGTCCATCATCCAGGGATTATTTTTTAAGGTGCTCTGGTACGGCGCCGGCACCTTGCCGTACATGAAACCCTCAGGTATATCGGCGCTGGTCAGCTTCACGGTGTCAATGGCGTTTACTTTCAGCTGAGAGCTCCCCTTAGATTCGGTAATCACTATAAAGGAAAGGAGAATGCAGACAGACAGTATGGCTTTTTTCATGGGGATATCCTTTATAAAAGTTAAGTTCAACACACTATTTCATCGGCATAATTGTGATTATACTTGAGTACACTTTACATGAACCGCTCGAAGCGGTCCTTGTCGGCCTTGCAGATCGGGCAGACCCCGGGGGGCTCTTCCCGGGCGCAGAGATAACCGCAGACCTTGCAGCGCCATACCGGCAGGCTTAATTCACCGGACGGGTTAGCGGCGCCGGCTGATGGCTGTTTCGCCGCGCGCTCTTCTTCCGGCGGGCGCCGCTCCGGGATCGGCTGTAACTTTTTCTCCCCCTTCAGGATCCTTTCCGACACGTACAGCCCGCAATAGCAAGCGTCGAATTCAACGAGGTCGCTGTCGCGGTAGTCGCAGGGGCAGATGATATCCAGATCATCCCTCCTGTCGCCTGATGCGAGTCTGCAGGGGCAGGCCCGATAGCCGTATCTGTCCTCATTAATGATAAGGCTCCGGACCAGGTCTTTCGTAAAGTCGGCATCCGGTCCCAGGTGATACCCGGCCTTCCTGCTTCATCAAAGAGCTTTTTATAAAGCCTGTCAATTTCTTCGGGGGGCATGTTCCGATTCGTGGTCATCGCACAAGCCCCCGTATCTTTTCCTCATCAAAGCCGACTATGCATTCCAGGTCATTGATGACCAGGGTGGGAAAGGAACACCGGGGATTCCACTGCCGGATGTTATCCTTAACGCGGGTATTCTCTCCGCTCTCCAAAAGATCAACATATATATATGAATATTCAATCTTCAGTTCATCCAGCAGATTCCTGGCTTTTTTGCACCATATACAGGTGCTAAGGGCGTAAAGCATCACTGTGCCGACATTTTTTCCTTCTACATGGGTCATTTGGGTCATGAGAGGGATTCTCCTTTTATTACATGATATTATATCTGTTTTTTTGATGATGTCACACGAAATCTATCAGATATATTCTTCAATTTTAAAAAGAATATAAGAAGAAATCCACTCAAATTAGTTTAATTTCAATAAAAAACAGGCAGTTGCAAAATTCACTGCTTTATTTAAAAGGGTATAGAGTTATATTAAAAGGATAATACTTGTAATAAATTCTTAATTTTTTTCCTGCTGCATCACTTTTCAGCTCAATTCCAAAAATTTTTTATAGCGACATAATATTTTTAATTGACTTTTTATTATGAGGGGCTATATAAGTAGCTATAACAAATAAGCAATATTATGTCACATTAGAATTTCTCTTCCCAAGTCGAAAATTGTTCTGTTTTTTCCATATTATAAATTATTTTGCATATACAAATTTGACCGCTATTGATTCCGGAGATTTCACATGGCTGACGGTTCTCAATCCAATTTTATAAGAAAACGGGACGGCAGGATAGTCCCCTTCAATCCTGAAAAAATAAGCGGCGCCATCTACAAGGCCGCCCAGGCGGTGGGCGGCAGCGATCGCGCCACGGCCCAGGCCATCTCCGATTCCATAATTGGCATTTTAAACATCATTTATAAGGACGGCCGGATTCCCACGGTTGAAAATGTACAGGACCTGGTCGAAAAAATGCTCATCGAGCGGGGCCATGCCAAGGTCGCCAAGGCTTACATCCTCTACCGGGAGCAGCACCGTAAGATCCGCGAAGGTAAAAGCCTGCTCACCGAAGGGCTTGAGCTGATAGAAAGCTACCTGGACCGCTCCGATTGGCGTGTAAACGAAAACAGTAACATGAGCTATTCCCTTCAGGGTCTGAACAATCATATCGCAACCGCCGTTACCGCCAAATACTGGCTCGAGCGCATATATCCGCCGGAAATCCGCAACGCCCATGTGAACTGCGATTTCCATATCCATGACCTGGGACTGCTCTCCGCCTACTGTGTGGGCTGGGACCTGCGCGACCTGTTGATACGGGGTTTCGGAGGCGTGGCCGGCAAGGTCGAGAGCAGGCCGGCAAGGCATTTCCGGAGCGCCCTGGGACACGTGGTCAACTTTTTCTACACCCTGCAGGGGGAATCCGCCGGCGCACAGGCCTTCGCGAACTTCGACACCTACCTGGCGCCCTTTATCAGGTATGATAAGCTTTCCCACGATGAAGTCAAGCAGTGTCTACAGGAATTCATCTTCAACATGAACATTCCCACCAGGGTCGGCTTTCAGACACCCTTCACCAACGTGACCCTTGACCTCATGGTGCCCGGCAATATCGCCGATGAACATGTTATTATCGGCGGCGAGGCGCAGGATAAAACCTACGGCGAATTTCAGGAAGAGATGGACATGTTCAACATCGCTTTCGCAGAGGCCATGTCGGAAGGCGACGCCAAGAACAGGATCTTCACCTTCCCCATCCCCACCTACAACATCGGCAGGGACTTCGACTGGGAGAACGCCAAGCTCGATCCGATGTGGGAGATGACCGCCAAGTACGGCATCCCCTATTTCGCCAACTTCGTCAATTCCGACATGGACCCCGAAGACGCACGCTCCATGTGCTGCCGCCTGCGCCTTGACAACCGCGAACTCCGGAAACGGGGTGGGGGTCTCTTTGGCGCCAACCCTCTCACCGGAAGCATCGGCGTTGTCACCGTCAACCTGCCGCGCATCGCCTACGCTTCCAAGAACGAGGGTGAATTTTTCGAAACCCTTGAGCGCCTCATGGTCCTGGCGAAAAATTCTCTCGAAATCAAGCGCAAGGCCCTGGAGAATTTCACGGAAAACAACCTCTATCCCTACACCAAGCATTACCTGTCCGCCATCTTTGAGCGGAACAAGAAATACTGGATCAACCATTTCTCGACCATCGGCCTGATCGGTATGAACGAGACCTGTCTCAACATGCTCAATGCGGACATTGCCACAATCGAGGGCAAGGATTTCGCCCTTAAAGTGCTCGACTTCATGCGCAACCGCATAATGCAGTTCCAGGAAGAGACCGGTAACTTCTACAATCTCGAAGCAACCCCAGCCGAAGGCGTCAGCTACCGCTTCGCCATGCATGACCGGAAACTCTTTAACGATATAAAGACATCAGGGACCAGGGAGCCTTATTACACCAACTCCGTCCACCTACCGGTGGGTTATACCGATGACCTCTTTGATGTCCTTGACCACCAGGACGAACTCCAGACTAAGTTCACCGGCGGCACGGTGGTCCACCTCTTCCTCGGCGAAAAGATCAACGACATCAGCTCCGTGAAGATGCTGGTGAAAAAGATCGCCGAGAACTACTCGCTTCCCTATTTCACCATAACCCCCACCTTCAGCGTATGCCCGATCCACGGGTATATCCCGGGGGCGCACAAATTCTGTCCCTATGACCATTCGCAGGACGAGCTAATAGAACACGGTATTGAAGTTGACGGCGCATAATGCCGATTAATATAACAGGGGTATCCGACATAATTCGGGCCCCCTGGAGCTTCCCCCCTCCCCCTGAAGGGAGGTGGTTATTATAACTCACTATTGGGAGATGCATGATGAGCAAGAAAGAATTAAGGGTCCCGGTTGAAGTGTATTCGCGCGTTGTCGGCTATTTCCGGCCTATCAATCAGTGGAACAAGGGGAAGCAGGAAGAATTCCGTGAAAGAAAAGTCTATCGCGTGGAGCAGGCACCAGCCTATGAATATCAGAGGAATATATAAAACTTCTCTGATCGACTACCCGGGGAAGATCAGCGCCGTCCTGTTTACCGGCGGATGTAATCTGCGGTGCCGGTACTGCCATAACCCCGACCTTGCCGGAAACTGGCAGGAAATGGCCCTTTCCAGCAATGAGGAAACCATCGATCTCCTCAGAAAGAGGAAAAACCTTATTGACGGTGTCACCATTTCCGGCGGTGAACCCACCCTCTCGAAAAACCTTTTTTCTTTCGTGGAAAAGATTAAAGAGCTCCAGCTGGCGGTAAAGCTCGACTCCAACGGCCTTCAACCGGAGGTACTCAAGGAGCTCATAGCCGGCGGCCTCCTGGATTACGCCGCCATCGACATTAAAACATCCCCGGAAAAATACCGACTTCTGACCAATTCCGATGTCGATTTCGAGCGGGTTGCCGAGAGTATCGAATTTCTGAGAACAAGCGGGATTGACTACGAGGTGCGAACGACCTGTGTCCCGGCCTATGTCACCATGGAAGACCTGGTCAGCATCAGGGACGCCATCGGCAGGGTCAAAAAATATTTCCTCCAGCAGTTCCAGCGTGAGGCGCGTCTTCTTGACAGGTCATGGGAGGTTATCAATCCATACCCTGCGGAAACGCTCCGCCAGTTTAGGGATTTCATCCTCACCTTCGCCGACCGGTGCGAGATACGGGGCATCTGACAATCACCGGCTCCCGGTCACACCCGCGACCATACTGCAGCCTATGATCCAGTTACTTCTTTGATATACCTCGGATAAAAATCCGCAAACCTTCCGCCATTTCATTCTGTATATCCTTGAACTTGCCGCCCTGGAACATGAAGAAATCAAAACCCATCATCATCTTAATGAAGGCCCGTGACGTTAATTGCACATCCGGAATTGAAAAAAAGCCGTTTTCGTTTCCTTCATTTAATATAGCTTCAATAAGCTGCTGCTCATAGCGTGTATAATCCTCAAGGGCCATCATGATGAAGGAATAACGGAGAAAATATTCTTCAATTACTCCCTTGTAAAAATCCCACAGTTTGTAGATTTTTTTTATCCGGGTGGCAAAGTAGACCAGCAGCTTGTCCTGGGGATTTTTTTCTTTACCCATAGCGTCGATAAGGGCCTGCTTGATCTGCTCCCCCTCGTAATGCACCACAGCCCTGATGAGTTCTTCGCGGTTGTCAAAATAGTGGTACAGGGAGCTTTTAGTCTTGTTTAATGTTTTGGCGATTTCTTCGGTGCTTGATTTGCGCCATCCCATCTTGGAGATCACTTCACGTGATTTTTTAATAATTTCCAGTTTTACGTCTTCTTTGCTTTTCGTTTTTCTTGGAGCCATGTCGCTTTATACACTGTTAGTTTTTTTTGTAATTGATAAATTACGTACTTTGCGTGACATTTATCATTAAGTCGCTGTAAACATACTTTTTATAGTAATAAATCCAGTTGCATGCGATTAAAAAGCCCCCGCAGAGGCTTAACCGATCTTGAGACGGAAATTTTCGCGACAAATCAATTATTTCATTCAAAATTCAGCGGTTATTGATGTCAAGACATAACCAATCCGCCCCGGAAAATGCTTTAAAAAAATCCCATCCAGGCGCACTCACCATGTCCATCCTGCTCCTATTATATTTTTTTTGCAAATTTATTTAAAAAAACAGTTGAAAAAAAGATGGCCCTTGAATTATTGAACGATTCATAATTCCGTTTAATTGATAAAACGTTCAATAATATAACAGCCGGGGAGGAACCCATGAAATTTTCAGTAGCATGCAGCTTTGACGAGGCCCTGCTTGAAGGCCTTTCACCGTATCCCGTGTACGAACTCTACGGAAAACTGACATCCGATTATTTTGGCGGAGGCAGACCCTCGTTTTATCTGCCGTCAATCGGCAAACAAAAGCTTGCCGATTTCGTAAAAAAGACTCATGAGAAAGGCATGGAATTCAACTACCTGCTCAACGCGTCCACCATGGGCAACATGGAATACACCAGCGAGGGCCAGCGCGAAATAAACCGGCTCCTGGGGTGGCTTAACGAGATCAAAATTGATTCAGTGACCGTGGCCAATGTCTTTTTCCTGAAACTGATCAAGCACCGGTATCCGAACATCAAGGTCCGCGTCAGCTCGCACCGCTATACCGACAATCCGAGAAAGATACGGTTCTGGAAGGACGCAGGCGCCGACTGCATCGTCATATCCGAAGTGAACATCCACCGCGAGTTCAGGGAGCTTGAAGCCATGCGGGAGGCGGCAGGGGACTCGGTCGAGCTCTCCCTCATTGTCAACAACTGGTGCCGGCAGGACTGTGCCATCGCGGGCAACCATGCCGTGGGGCTTTCCGCCGCGTCTCAGAAAAAGTCGAAGGGCTTCCCCCTTGATTTCTGCTCGCTCTACTGCAACCAGATGAGACTGGCTGATCCGACGCACTACATTCGCGCCAACTGGATACGCCCTGAAGACCTCCATATCTACGAAGAGATGGGCTATGTCAATTTCAAGATTGTGGAGCGGAACACGCCGACCGCCATACTCCTTGACAGGGTCAAGGCCTATCATGACCGGAAATACGACGGTAATTTATTGTACCTGTTACAGAATTACGCATATCCGCTGGAAAAATTCTCTGAACGGGACAAGGACTCTTTCTCCCGCAAGAGGCTCCTTAAGTATTTCATCAGGCCGAAAGCCGTCAATCTCATCAAGTTCCTGAAAGTCGTCAGGTTTGGCGAAACAGGGAGCGTTCTCTTCCCGCTGCGGGGGGCAAACCCGGTTTACATCGACAACCGGAAGCTTGACGGCTTCATAGATTTTTTCCATACGAACAGCTGCAAGGCCCGGGATTGTGTATCATGCCGCTACTGCCAGCAGTGGGCGGACAAGGCGGTGCGGATCGACCCGGCATGGAAGGAAAAGATGCAGGTGATCTATGACGAACTCCTCGGAGAGATATACGGCGGGGGATTCTGGGAAGGATATATGGATACGGCCAGAAAGGTTGTTTTAAAGGCAACCCCCGAAAGCCGGGCAATCTTTGGTGACATCAAGAATTTTTCGCGGGTTCTGAAAAGCATGGATTGACCGCCAGGACCGCGGCACAATGAACATCACCGGGGGGATAATCATGAAGTCACAGGTATCTACACATGTCACTGAAAAACACGCGAAGGAAATCGAGGCGGTCGTTAAAAACGGGGTAGACTATCTCGTCTCTATCCAGGTTGAAAATGGGTGCTGGATGGGTGACTACGGCGGCCCCATGTTCCTCCTGCCGATGTACATCAGCGCCTGTTACATAACCGGCCAGAGCATTCCTGACGGGGACCGTCGTGGGTTTAGCAGGTACCTGTTCAATGTTCAGAACACCGACGGGAGCATCGGCCTCCACGCCGAGGATGACGGATGCATGTTTACAACGGTGCTCTGCTACGCGTCCCTGCGCATACTCGGCGTAGCAAGGAACATTCCGGATATGGAGAAGATGAGAAGCTGGATCATTGACAACGGGACCGCTCTGGGAGCCGCCAGCTGGGGTAAATTCTTCATGTGCCTCCTCAACCTGTATCCCTATGATGGTCTGACCCCGCTCCTGCCCGAGCTCTGGATCCTTCCCTCGTTTCTGCCATTTCACCCTTCCCGGCTCTGGTGTCATGCCCGCCAGGTCTATCTTCCCATGGCATACCTTTACGGGATACGGGCCCGGGTACCGGAAAATGATCTTATCCATGAAATACGCCTCGACATCTATGGCACCGACTACGCGTCAATAGATTTCAGCGAGCATAGAAACCATGTGTGCCCCGCAGACAACTACAGGCCTTTCAGCACATTGCTGAACAGCATCAATGGCATTCAGGTATTCTATGAAAAGCATCATGTAGAAAAAATTCGGCAGCGATCCCTCGCCGTCCTCTTCAGGCATATTCTCTTTGAAGACCAGGTAACGAACTACATCGACATCGGGCCCGTCAACAGCGTCCTGAATACGCTGGTGCACCATTATGATAATCCCGGCGGAGAGCACTTTAAAAAAAGCTTCCGGTCCCTCATGACATATCTGTTTGAAGGCCATGACGGGAAAAAAATGAACGGCTACAATTCAACAGCCCTCTGGGACACGGCCTTTGCCGTTCAGTCACTGTTTTCAACCGGCCTTGAAAATGAGTACAAAGAGTCACTGGGTAAAGCCTACGGCTTCATCCGGGAGAATCAGATACTGGAAGATGTGCCGGATCATAAACAATACTATCGGCACCGTTCCCGCGGCGGATGGCCCTTCAGCGACCGTGACCATGGATGGCCCATAACCGACTGCACCGCCGAAGGTCTTAAAGCCGAAAGCATGCTGCGCGGAGCCTTCGCGGCGAACTCACCCGTGCCTGCCGATCTGCTTGAAGACGGCGTACGCCTCATTCTCTCCTTTCAAAACAGCGATGGCGGATGGGCCACCTACGAGAAACAGCGCGGCGGAACATGGCTTGAACTTCTGAATCCCTCGAGCGTTTTCGGCGATATCATGATCGATTATTCCTACGTTGAGTGTTCCTCATCCTGTATCCAGGCCCTGGCGAGAGTTAAATCGAATTACCGCGGTGATTTGAGAAAAAAAATAGACCGCGCGATCTCGCGGGGGGCGCTTTTTCTGAAAAAGAAGCAGAGGCAGGACGGCAGTTTTGAAGGATCATGGGCGGTCTGCTTTACCTATGGCACCTGGTTTGGCGTGTGGGGTTTACTTGCAGCCGGCGTGCCCGCTGACTCTCCGGAAATTCAAAATGCCTGCAACTTTTTACTGTCCCATCAGAATGATGACGGCGGCTGGGGTGAAAGTTACCGCAGCTGCAAAGAGGGACACTGGATAAACCATGATACAAGTCAGGTGGTCAACACCTCATGGGCCCTCATGACCCTAGTAAAGGGAGGATGGGGAAATTCTCTTTCCGCGGAGCAGGCTGTCCACTTTATCATGAACCGGCAGATGGAAAACGGCGACTGGCCGAGGGAGTCCCTGGTCGGCGTTTTCAACAAAACAGCTCTTATCAATTATGAGAATTACCGCCGGTATTTCCCCCTCTGGGCACTGGGCCTCTATTACACAGTAGCCGGACCAGAAACAGCAAAATTATAAACAGGAAATAAGCAGAAACTTTAAATATTTCAAGAAACCAGCGGCGGGCCGTATCAATTATTTTTAACATTTGAACACTATGTTGAATTGTTTAAATTAATCATTGACATTAATCGCCCGGCTCCCATTATGTTGCACGTGATTAAACATAGATATATACAATTCCGTAAAAGGAGGAACACCATGAGCAACCAGGTTATATCTCCATAAAGTTTCCAAGCCCCTGCGGGGGACGGCCAGGAAACGCAACACAGGAAACACCGGGATGGCGCGGAACGATCGTACTGACCGTGCCATCATACATGAATTCATAAACCGCGGGTAATGAAGGGGCGGTAACTATTCCTTCGGAAAAATACAAAGCCATGCATACACTATTAAACAGTATTAATTCACCAGATGACTTAAAGGAACTCGCACCGGGCGCACTTTCGCAGCTGAGCAGCGAGATCAGGGATGCCATGATCCACACGGTCTCCCGAAACGGAGGCCACCTGGCTTCAAGCCTGGGAGCGGTAGAGCTTTCCATTGCCATTCACCGTGTGTTCGACAGCCCCCGTGACAAGATTATCTGGGACGTTGGGCACCAGAGCTATGCGCACAAATTGCTGACCGGCCGGCGCGACAGATTCACGACGCTCCGCATGCATAACGGCATTTCGGGTTTTCCCGATCCCTGCGAAAGCAGTCATGATCCATTTTCCGCCGGACATGCGGGTAATTCGATATCCGCCGCAATGGGAATGGCTCTGGCGGGGAAGCTCGGCTCGGATGATTTCACGGCGATTGCCGTCATCGGCGACGGGTCGATCGGCTCTGGCATGGCCTTCGAGGCGATGAACCATGCCGGCCACATGGGCCTGAAGCTGATCATCATCCTGAACGACAACGGCATGTCCATTTCGCCGAGCGTCGGGTCCCTTTCCCGGCTCCTCGGGCAGATCCGCGCTGCATATCTGCCATGGCATGACGACAAAGCAGCGCAGGGTAATCGTCACGATGCCCCGCCCCGCCGGGATACGGCAATGCGCGCCGGAATGGGTGACGACAACCTCACCCGTGCGGAAACGATCCTCGACACCCTGGGCTTCACCTACGCTGGCCCTCTGGACGGCCACAACATACAGGAACTGGAGGCGTCCCTGCTGTCCACTAAGGAAACCATGACGCGTCCCGCCGTGGTGCACGTAATAACGAAGAAGGGAAAAGGCTACGGCCCCGCGGAAAACGACGCGGTCAGCTTCCACGGCATATCACCGAAAAAGAAAAAGAGCGCCGCACCGACCTACAGCAGCGTGTTTTCCCGTACCCTCATGCGCCTCATGAAAGAGAATGAACGTATTGTGGCAATAACCGCTGCGATGAAGGAGGGGACCGGCCTGGCAGGGGCTGCAGAACAATTTCCGGACAGGGTCTTCGATACCGGCATGAGTGAGCAGCACGCGGTCACCATGGCGGGCGGCCTTGCAACGCAGGGATACCTGCCGGTTGTCGCCATCTATTCAACCTTCCTGCAGCGGGCCTATGACCAGATCGTGAATGATGTGTGTCTTCTCCGTCTCCCGGTAATCTTTGCCATAGACCGGGCTGGCATCGTCGGTGATGACGGCAAGACCCACCAGGGGGCCTTTGACGTGTCATACCTGCGGAGCGTTCCCAACATGGTCGTGTCGGCCCCGAAGAACGAAAACGAACTGCAGCATCTCCTTTATACGGCCGTGCGTGCCGGCTGCCCCATGGCGGTCCGCTATCCGCGAGGAAACGGTGAAGGGGTTTCACTTCAGGCCGATTTCAGGGAGCTCCCCATCGGCAAAGGCGAACTCCTCAGAAAGGGTAACGATATGGCGATCATCGCCTTCGGCTTTTCGGTATACCCGGCTTTGGCCGCAGCGGAGATCCTGGGCGAGATGGACATAGAATGCGCCGTCATAAACGCACGGTTCGCCAAACCCCTCGATGAAGAGCTTATCACCGGGGTGGCCCGGAGAACCGGACGGATACTGACCGTGGAGGAAAATGCGACCGCCGGGGGCTTCGGGAGTGCCGTGGCGGAACTGCTGTCGGGAGAGAGCATTCCGGTCAAAGTGGAATGCGTCGGCATCCCTGACCGGTTTATCGGGCACGGCACCCAGGAGCAGCTTCGGGCGGAGCTGGACCTGGACGCCGACGGCATCGTCCGGCGGACCAAGCAGTCCTTCCCCGAACTTCTCTTCAATGTTGTCGATCAAAAAATGGAGAACATAAGCTAATGAAACTGCCTGGAGTTTTCAACAAATACCGGGATGCCATCGACGCGGATCTGAAAGAGGTCCTGACACCCTTTGACCTGCCTCTCTATGACATGATGCGTTACCACCTCGGCTGGACCGATGCTGCGGGCCGCCCAACGGCGGATGGCTCCGGAAAGGCGCTTCGGCCCACACTCTGCCTCCTCGCCTGCGAGGCGGCGGGTGCGCCCATTGATCGGGCAATCCCGGCCGCGACTGCCGTGGAGCTGGTGCACAATTTCTCCCTTATCCACGACGACATTCAGGACGATGACAGCGAGCGCCGCCACCGTCCCACGGTCTGGAAGCTATGGGGCAAACCCCAGGCGATCAATGCCGGCACCGCCATGAACATACTGGCGAATGTCGCACTGATGCGGTCAGGCAGCAGGGGCCTCACCGCGGAACAATGCCAGAGCATGAGGTCAATCCTTGATGAAGCCACCCTGCATCTTATCGAAGGGCAGTATCTCGATATCAGTTTCGAGAAAAGGGATGATGTCGGCATCGAGGATTATCTGACCATGATCAAAGGAAAAACAGCGGCACTCATCGCCTGTTCAATGGAAATCGGCTCCCTTGCCGGGTCCGGGGACGGGGCCGCAGCACAGAAGCTCGGGAAATTCGGCGAGTGCCTGGGCATAGCATTTCAGGTGCGAGACGACATTCTCGGTATATGGGGAGATCCCGGCAAGACGGGGAAGCAGCAGGGAAACGACATCAGGCGCAGAAAGAAATCCCTGCCGGCGGTCTGCGCGCTCTCCGGGGAAAATGCAGAACAAAGAAGCACCGTCGCCGCAATCTATGGAAAAGAGACGGTCAGCGACGAGGATGTCGATGTCGTTCTTGAAATCATGAACCGGATGAAGATACAGGGACAGGTACAGACCGTGGTTGATGATTATTGCGACAGGGCCGGCCGCATCATCCGTGAAGCTGGTATCGGTGCCGGGACCCTGACTGATTTAGAAGAGGTGCTTCATTACCTGGCAGAAAGGGATTATTAAACAAAGAGGTGTATCGGCATGAAAGCCAAGAACATATCATCCATAAGCATGATGAGCAGACGAAAGACGGAGCATATCGAAATCTCGCTTCAGAAAGATGTCTGCTTCAGGGACCTCACCGCCGGCTTTGAGAAATACCGCTTTGTCCACCAGGCCCTGCCGGAGATGAACCTGGAACAAGTGGACCCCGCTGTGAGCCTCTACGGGAAACGTCTCAGAGCCCCGATACTTATATCCTCAATGGTCGGGGGAGTTGATGAGGCCGCGGTCATAAACCGGAACCTGGCAGCTGCGGCCCAGGCCCTGGGCCTAGCCATGGGGGTCGGTTCACAGCGCTGCGCCATCGAGGACCCGTCAGCCGCATCTTCATTTAAGGTGCGTGGTATCGCCCCCGATATCCTTCTCTTTGCCAACATCGGCGCAGTCCAGCTCAATTACGGCTTTGGCCCCGACCAGTGCCGCAGGGCAGTGGAGATGATAGAGGCTGATGCGCTCTTCCTCCACCTTAACCCGCTCCAGGAAGCGCTTCAGTACGAGGGGAACACCCGTTTCAGCGGTCTCTTAAAAAACATAGAATCGCTCTGCCGTTCCCTCACCGTGCCCGTGATCGCCAAGGAGGTTTGCTTCGGCATATCTGAAACGGCGGCGCGGCAGCTCGCCGGGGCCGGTGTCAGTGGAATCGATGTTGCCGGAGCGGGCGGAACATCGTGGAGCCAGGTTGAAAAATACCGGTCCCTTTCGAAATCCGCCTTCGATGTGGCCGATTCTTTCGCGTCCTGGGGCATCCCCACTGCAGATTCGGTCATAATGGCGAAACGAGGGGCCCCGGACCTGCCGGTCATTGCCAGCGGCGGCATACGTTCCGGGATCGACGCGGCCAAGGCCGTTGCCCTCGGCGCTAGCGCTGCAGGCATCGCCCTGCCGCTCCTGAAGGCGGCGTGCGAATCCCCGGAAGCGGTAATAAACGCCCTCCGGGATATCATCGACGCCTTCAGGATTACCATGTTCTGCTCCGGGGCGCGGGACATCGCTACGCTGCAGAAAACAGAGTTAATAAAAATAATGTAGGAGGTAGCAAAACCATGACACATTCACATGCTTTTGCAGAGAATATGTTTTCGATTGAAGATTATTCCGCCGAGAGCGAGGAGCGTCTCTCCCGCGTTGATCCGTCCCGGAGGATTCTGCTGATTTCACACTGCCTGCGAAGCAGCGACGTGTGCAAGGCCTCAATAGAGACATGGGGCGTCGACTGTGTTGAATGCAATCCATCCTGTCAGGTGAACAAGCTCCGCCGGAGAGCCCTTGACCTGGGCTACCAGGGTGTATGCATTGCCCCCGGTGGATCCCTGGCGCTCAAGTACATCAAGGAACAGAAGCCCGCGGGAATCGTCGCCGTCGCCTGCATGAAGGAGCTTGAGGAGGGGATCGACAACGTCGCAAGGCTGGCCGGCACCGGCTCACCGGCACCGCCCGTCGTCGTGGTGCCCCTCACCAGGGATGGCTGCGTTAACACGGAGGTCAATGTCAATGAGGCTTTTGCAAAGATTTCCATCGGGTGCGCGGCGCAATCATGAAACAGATAACCGTACTGGGATGCACCGGGAGCATCGGGCTGCAGACCCTTGATGTCATACGAAGGAACAGGGACGACTTTACCGTGGCGGGACTCTGCTGCCACTCCAGCATAGATATCATGGAACAACAGATTGCCGAATTCGGCGTAAAAACCGCGGCGGTTTTCGATGAGGACCGGGCTCGGGAACTCAAACGTAAGACGGGCATAGAGGTACTGTCCGGCCTTGACGGTATCATCGAAGTGGCAAAGCTGGACGGGGCCGACATGGTGCTGAACGCTCTGGTCGGAAGCGTCGGTATCCTCCCCACGGCGGCTGCAATCAGGAGAGGTAAAGATGTGGCTCTGGCGAACAAGGAGACCCTCGTCTCCGCCGGTGAACTTATCATGGGCCTAGCGCGGGAAAAGGGCGTGTCAATCTTGCCGGTCGACTCCGAGCATTCAGCCCTTTTCCAGTGCCTCAATGGTGAAAACCGCAAAGCGGTCCGGAGACTCCTTCTTACCTGCTCCGGTGGAGCGTTCCGGGACACCCCCTGTGAAGAGCTGAACCGCATGACCGCAGAGGACGCCCTCAGGCACCCGAGCTGGAACATGGGGCCGAAAATCACCGTTGATTCCGCCACGCTGATGAACAAGGGCTTCGAAGTTATCGAGGCCCGCATGCTTTTTGATACGGACTATGACGCCATCGACGTGGTGATCCACCCCCAGAGCATCATTCATTCCCTGGTGGAGTTCGTGGACAATTCCGTGCTGGCCCAGCTCAGCCATCCGGACATGCGCCTCCCCATACAGTACGCCCTCACCTACCCGGAGCGGGCATCCGCTGACCCCGCCCCCCTGGACCTTGCCGCCGTGAGAGAGCTGAATTTCAGGTCGCCGGATCTCGACCGGTTCCCCTGCCTGGCCTATGCCATTGAAGCGGGGAAGACCGGCGGGTCCATGCCGTGCGTCCTGAACGCGGCCAACGAGGCGGCGGTGCAGGCGTTCCTCGCTGGCAGGATCGGCTTCATGGACATCCCCGCCCTGGTCAGGCAGGCGCTGGATGATCATTCGCCGGTGAACAATCCGGGCCTTGAAGAGATCATCGACCTTGACCTGCGCATCAAAAGAGAAATCACCAATGCGCTGAGTGTCGGGGAACCGTGCCATGGCTGACACGGTTCCGCTGACCGCCCCCGAGATCCGAATCGGCTTCGGTATGGATTCGCACCGCTTTGTCACCGGGGAGACAAAGAAGCTGGTGCTGGGCGGCGTGGACATACCGGGAGAGCCCGGGTTCGAGGCCAACTCGGACGGCGACATCGTGTTCCACGCCCTCTTCAACGCCGTCGCCCAGGCCCTGGGGGAAGGGTCCATCAGCTATTACGCTGACCCCCTCTGCCGGAATGGCATCACCGACAGCTGCGAATATCTCGCGGTGATCCGCGGCATCATGGCCCAAAGGGGTTATACTGTCGGGAACATCGGAATCATGCTGGAAGGAAAACGGCCTCGTGTCGCCGGCCGCGAAGGGCCGATGAAGGATCGGATTGCAGGGATCTTCGGCACAACCCCCGGCCGTATAGGGATTACCGCAACAACAGGGGAAGGACTTACCGATTTCGGCAGGGGCCTGGGCATGCAGTGCTTCTGCGTCGTCACGCTGCAGAGGATATGACATCATGGAACTGAGAAGCTATGCTAAAATAAATCTCACCCTCGACATCCTGGGACGGAGGGACGATGGCTACCATGAACTGGAAAGTGTATTCCAGCAGGTAAACCTGTATGACGACATCGTCATACAACCCCGGGATGACGGGGCAATCCATGTCACCGCCACCAGCGGGGATATTGCCGGCCGGAACAACATTTGCTATGGCGCCGCGCACATGGTCAGGGAGCTGACCGGTTTGAAACTGGGCGTTGACATCGACATCATAAAAAGGATACCCATGGGCGCCGGCCTGGGTGGCGGCAGTTCCAATGCCGCAGCTGTGTTGAAAGGAATGAACCATCTTTTCCGCCTGGGTCTGGACCGTGAAGAACTGGCCCGCCTTGGCGGCACACTCGGGATGGATGTTCCCTTTCATCTTCAGGGCGGTACCTGCATCGGCAGGGGACGAGGGGAAATCATCGAGCCGTTGAAGCCGCTGCAGAAATTATACCTGGTCATTGTATTTCCCGGCTTCAGCATCAGCACCCGGGAAGCCTATGGCACCCTGTCTTACGACCGGACCGGTAAAATGAAAAGCTCCGCCTCGTTCAGGCGGGAATACGATCTAAACTACATTCATAACGATTTTGAATATTCCATCATCGAGCATTATCCTGAAATCGGCGCCATCAAGACCATGCTGGGAGAACATTCGCTCTTGTCCGGTTCAGGGTCTTGCGTCTTCGGAATCTACCACGACCGTGATGAGGCAGAGCGCTATTGCATGCGGATGCGGCAAAAGTATAAATCGGCATTCCTCACCGAGACAATAAACAAGCGGGTCCTTTACGCCGGGACAATGGGTTTCTGCGGTGGGGTGAAGCGGGCCCTTGAGGGCATTTCAAAGCTCGGCAACGGAAGCGATGTCCATGTCCTGGGAAGCCTCGTTCACAACGAGCAGGTAACACAGCGCCTCCTTGATCAGGGGATCCGGTTTGTCAGCGATGAGAAGTCGGTCAAGAGCGGGACCGTCGTCATCTCCGCCCACGGTGTTTCAGACAGGACACAGAAGGAGCTGCGCGACCGGGGATTGCCGGTGGTCGACCTCACCTGCCCGGTGGTGAAGAATCTACAAGACATCACCAGGCAGAAGGAACAGGAGGGAAAAACAATAATTATTCTCGGCGATGCCGACCACCCGGAGATCAGGGGAGTTACCGGCAACCTGTCGCGCTTCAAGGTCGTCCGCAGCGCAGAGGAGGTAACCGGCGCGGATCTCGATGACCATGTCTTCATCGCTTCCCAGACGACCATAGACGCCGGGCTCTATGACCTCTTCAAGGAAAAAATGCACGCTCTGCTCGGCGATATCGAGGCTGCCGATTCGGTATGCCGGGCGACGCGGAAACGGCAGTCCAGCGCCCTGGACCTTGCCCGCCGCTCCGACCTGGTCCTTGTCATCGGCGGAAGCATATCGGCAAACACAAGATGCCTCCTGGACGTATGCCGCAGGAGCACCAGGGCACTGCAGGTCGAAAACGATGAGGAGCTCGATCCGGAATGGTTCGCCGACTGTGAACGGATCGGGATAACCGCGGGCGCATCGACGCCTGACTGGGTCATTGAATCAGTCGAAAATAAATTGCGATTATTGCTGTGAAGCAGCCAATCAGGGGAGCCGATATATGCGGGACACTTCGTTGCAGATAAAGGTCGGGAATGCCGTCATCGGCGGCAGGCATATCCCGATACAGACCATGATCAAAAACCGGGTTACGGACGTCGACCGGACCCTCGGCAAAATCGAGGCCCTTGCCGCCATCGGCTGCGATATCGTCAGGATCACCGTTCCGGACATGGCAGCGGTCCAGGGGCTGCGCCGCGTATTGAAGCACTCGGTGCTGCCCATTGTGGCGGATATCTATTTTGACTACCGCCTGGCAATCCTTGCAGTCGAGGCCGGGGTGCATAAAATCCGCATCAACCCCGGCAACATAGGTGACGAGAGCAGGGTGCGCAAGGTCATCGACTGCCTGAAAGAACACCGTGTCCCGGTACGGATCGGGATAAACGGCGGGTCCCTCCCGAAGCGCATTAAAATGCGGTTCAGGGACCCCGTTCAGGCGATGATCGAGGCTGCCCGGGAAGAGATCGGTTATTTCGAACAGAGCGGATACCGGGACATCGTGCTCTCCTTCAAGTCCTCATCGGTGATGGAGACCATCGACGTCAACCGCCTTGCCCGGCAGATCTTCCCTTATCCCTTCCACATCGGGGTTACCGAGGCGGGAGACCTTATTGACGGGACCGTGAAAAATTCCGCCGGCATAGCGGCGCTCCTCCTCGAATACATCGGCAACACCATCCGCGTCAGCCTCACCGCCCCGGAAGAGGAAGAGGTCATCGTGGCAAAAAAGATTCTGGAAGCGGTAGGTCGAAGGGAATCGTCGTGCGAGATCATCAGCTGTCCAACCTGCGGCAGAACCGACGGGGATATCGTCCACATGGTGCGGAGCATCAAGGATACCCTTGCGGGGAAAGCGCTGAGCAAACGTCTGAAGATAGTGGTAATGGGATGCATTGTCAACGGCCCTGGTGAGGCGAAGCATGCGGATTTCGGCATCGCCTGCGGCAGGGGGAAATCGGTCATTTTCAAGAACGGGACAAAATTAAAAGTCGTTCAGAATGACGACATCATGGATGAGCTGATGCTGATGCTGGAGGAATACACGATCGACTCTCCCGGCGCGTGATTCGCTATAATTAAAGAAGGAATGGACGCAGTGTGCCGGCGACGCGGCGTAAAGGCGGTTTACACCCTGCCTATCTCCGAGAGACCCCTGCTGATTCTTGCATGGGTTTCGTTCCACGCTTCCTGGAGGATGCTTATTTTCTTTCCCAAGACCCCGGACTTATCAAGGGTGCTGTTACTGAGTTTGTACGATGTATCCACAAGGGCGCTCCTGACCGCGGCGCTATTGTCCTTGATAGACTGGATCAAGTTCCCCGCCATCTGCCTCGATATATACTGCTGGGTACCCTTTCGGTCAGCAACCTGATTGGTTGTATCTTCAGAAACAGCGATGGCCCGGGAGTAGTGCTGTATGAATTTCTTCACGGGGGGGAGCATGTCAAACATCGGCTTCAGAAGCGATGACGAGATCGATGCTTTCTGCAGCTCCTTGTTTAAAAAATCAACGACCAGAATCAGGGAATTCCGCGCATATTCGGAAACGAACTTCAGCGACATGTTGAAAGTCCCGGGGGAGTGAAAGAGAAATCTCTCCTTTTCCGCCATGGCGAGGCCGGTTGCCGCAACTTCTATCTTTGGCATGGGGCTTTCCTGCGGGTCCCCCAGGTAGCACAGGTCCTCCAGTATCTTCATAAGCTCTTTAGCATCGACTGCCGTAGCTTTTTCCTTCTCAATGAAGCGTATCGCATCAATGGCCCCCTGTGTGGTGGCCGTGTATTGCCTGGTCAGTTCCCGGAGGTTCCACTCATCGATTATCGATGCGGTTATTTCATTGAACGTGTCCGGGGTAATATTGCGAGAGTGCATAACAACGCTCCGCAGCCCCATCTGCTGCAGCATCTGCGTTATCAGGTCCCCGATTTCCCTGTCGGTCATGGGTTTGCGGTTTATCTTGATATTCAGCTCGAGAAAATAGCCGATGCTCGCTTTGAAATGGTGAAAAGCCTCGCCGGATGTTAAAAAGTTATTATCCCTGGTAATAAGCTCGCCTATTCTGGCATTGATACGGTGATAGAAATAAATATCGTTCACGTCGCCCAGAAACGCCCGCAGCAACGGCTCGGCGCTGGAGAGGAGGGTCCGTTCCCATGCCGCCAGCTCCTCTTCCAGTTTCCGCGTATAGGCGTTGACCTTACGGGAACGCCCACGGGACGTGTAGTTTTGATTATGCTCCTGGATTCCCTTATCCTGATCGGCCATCTCCTTTCGCAGGGTCTCAAGCATGATGGTGAGGTGAAATTTCTCCAGGTAGCGTTCATTAAAAAAACCGAGTATCTCTTGGTAGGCATAGATCTCACCCCCTTTGCCGCTGGCAAAAGCCCGGATCATTTTGTAATAGCGCTCAATTTCGCCGACGATATCCTTCAGCCTGTGCCGGATGGCAGTGTCGCCGGTCCGGGTCCCCTTCTCATAGGAAAGCTGTGTCATCCGGTTGATGATGTCAAGCAGCTTGTCCCTCTTTTCATCGGCCATCCTGAGTTTACCGCTCAGGTAGACACCGGCATGGTAGGCATCGCCCGATTGTCTCATTTTTTCCCTAGCTTCATCATTTCAGTAACCACCCCGGTAAAGGCCAGAGCAAGATTGGCGTCCCCCTGGACCTTAAGCGAGCTGTTCTGGAGGGCCCCCATGAAGGCTTTGTTGCTTCCGGATGCCATAACCTTAAAGGCGGTGGCGGCGTCCTTCCAGATGAGGGATATCTCGGCGCTTGGGAAGTCACCCCTGCGGGAAATAATATCCCCGTTCTTAAACGTGAAGAAACGGCCTCTTTTTCCGTCCTCGGTCTTTATGACCATGGTATAGTTCTTTTCCATTAGCTTCTTTTTAAAATCCGGATATTTTTTCGCGGCCCTCTTTAATTTTACTTTCAGAATGAATAATAACAGTGAAAAACGCATACCAATCTCCTTTAAATAGAATATCACTAACGAAGACCATCAGGTCCACCTGTTTCCATTATGTTTGTTGAGAATAAATATATCAAGTTTATTTATTGATAATCCTTACACTTTTCATAAATGGAAAGCTTCTTTATATACAATGTTCCACGAATTTATCTGTATATCATTCAAGGCGATCTATTCTTTTATCCTATCATGCTTTTTTCCCCGCCCCCTTCGGCAGCGGGGAAAAAAGCATAAAAAATTCATTTTTTCTTGACTCCCAAACATAACGTTGTTATGTTTGGCACAATAAGCCTATGGCCTGATGAATCATATATTGTTTACAAATAATAATTTCAGCATAAAGGAGGACCCCATGTCTATTGTATCCTGGTCAAAAGATGAAAATGTCGCGATTATATCCATGAACAACGGTGAAAACAGGCAAAACCTCGACTTCGCAATATCGATGAACAATGCCATTGATGAGATAGTGGCTGATGCGTCAGTACAGGCCATGATCCTCACCTCGAGTGATGAAAAGAACTTCTCCCAGGGGGTTGATGTCGCATGGATGGGCCCCCTCTTCATGAAGAAAGAACTCCAGCCGATAAAAGACTTCATGTACAAGATGAACGACGTGTTTAAAAAACTGATGCTCTCCCCCATGCCCACTATCGCGGCCATCAACGGTCATGCCTTCGGGAACGGCGCGATTATTTCCTGCGCCTGCGATTTCCGGTTCATGCGGGCCGATAAGGGCTACTTCTGCTTCCCGGAAGTGAACGTGGGGATCCCCCTCCTCTTTGGCATGAACGCCTTCGTGAAAAAGGCGGTTCCCATGACCAAGCTTATAGAGATGCAGTTTGGCGGCAATCGTTATGGCGCTTCAGAACTGGAACAGCACCACATCATCACAAAGGCCTGCGCGAACAAGGAAGAACTCATGAAGGAGAGCCTTGCCTTCGCCAGAACCTTCCAGAAGAAACGCGGCATCCTTGGTGAAATGAAAAAGCGGATGTACCGGGACATCATCGAAACAATGGACACGATGGACGCAAAACATTCCATCGAGCCGGCCTTCCTCATGATACCGGACTAATACTGATATCGGCCCGGGGCGACCAGCGCTCCCGGCCCGGAACACCCTATGAGAAAAAACAACCGGGAACGGATACTCAAAACAGCGCGGCAGCTTCTCCCCCGCTACGGCTATAACGGCGTCTCCATCCGTGCCATAGCGGAGAAGGCGAAGCTCACCACCGGCGCCATATACTTCCACTTCAAGGATAAGATGGACATCTACAAGACCATCTGCTTTGAAGCAATTGATATCCTCATAGCCAATTTCCGCGGCCGCATGGAAAGCCGGAAAACGCCGAGCCAGAAGCTCATCTCAACCTTTGATTCGTATATCGATTTCTTTTACAACCACCAGGACCATTACAATATCCTGATGGAGTACAAGGCCCACTACGATCCCGACGTGCAGGACGATCATCTCGAGGTGACAAAGAAATTGAGCGAAATGTACGATCTCATGGAAGAAACGATCCGCGCGGGCATCAAGGATGGATCGTTCCGGGAGATCGACCCGCGTATGCTGGCAGTGCTCCTTGCAGCCGTGACCGAGGGGATGCTGCAGCTCAAGAAATTAGGTATCTTCGATTACATGAAGATTAGCGACGCCAACTTCCGGAGGTTTATGGGCGACACCATCGGCAGGGGCATACTGAACGAACTGGTGAAATGACAAAGACTTTTTTTATTCATAGCGCGGTAAGCTCATCAGCGAGCAGGCGACACGGATGTCGCCGATTCCGCCGAATCAATCCCGACTCCTTAAAGAAAAAAAGGTATCAGGATTATACTAGGCGGACGAGCGATGAGCTCCCGCGCATATAAACAATTAACTAGCATTAACAGGAGTGTGGATAATGAAAACAAGAATTACCGAAATGTTCGGGATTGAATACCCGATCATCTGCGGTGCAATGATGTGGCTGTGCACGCCCAAGCTCTGCGCCGCGGTGTCAAACGCTGGAGGCATGGGAAACCTCACGGCCGGGAACTATGAAAACGAAGAGCAGTTTCGTGAAGCCATCCGGGAGACAAAAAAACTCACCGACAGGCCCTTCATGGTCAACGTTACCATACTCCCCTCGGTGCACATTACGGCCGAGCACCACAAGATGTACCTGCGGGCCTGCGCCGAGGAAAAGGTCGCCGGTCTGGAGATATCGGGCACCCCCCTGGACAAGGCAGCCGGTAAAGAGTATATCGACATGCTCAAGAAGGCGGGCGTGAAGCTCTTCCACAAGGTGGGGTCCGTGCGACATGCCGTTCACGCGGAAAAGATCGGCTACGACGGCATCTACGCTGCCGGGATTGAGGAAGGGGGCCATCCCCTGAGCGACGATGTGACCACCATGGTGCTCACGCCGCGCATCGCCGAGGCGGTGAAGATTCCCGTGGTGACCGTGGGCGGTATTGCCAACGGGCGCACCATGGCGGCGGCCCTCACCCTGGGAGCCGAGGCCGTGATGATGGCCACCCGCTTTGTCGCCACGAAGGAATGCGAAGTGCACGACAACATCAAGCAGGAGCTCATCAGGCGCCAGGAAAACGAGACGACCCTAATCTGCAAGTCCATCGGCCTGCAGGGCCGCGCCATAAAAAACAAGGTAGTCGAAGACGTCCTGGCCGTTGAGGCGAAAGGCGGCGGCCTCGCAGAACTGATTCCCCTCATAGCCGGGAAGCGCGTCAAGGAGGCGTGGGAGACCGGGAACGTCGACCTCGCTCCGATGATGATGGGCCAGTCGGTGGGCCTCGTGAAGGATATTCCTACCTGCAAGGAGCTCATCCAGCGCATGGCGTCTGAAGCGAAGGTGGAAATCGAGCGGGTCAGGAAGCTTTTCTGAATCATCTCCCCTCCCTTGATGGGAGGGGCCGGGGGAGGGTGAAACGTATATCACCCTCTCCTCAATCCTCCCCCATCAAGGGGGAGGAAATGATACTGTAACTAAAATCAAATCAGGAGAATATATCATGCAAACAAGAATCACCAAACTTTTCGGAATTAAATATCCCATCATCCTGCCGGGTATGAGCTGGATCAGCGTGCCTGAACTGGTTGCGGCAGTCTGCAATGCAGGCGGCATCGGCTGGCTTGCCACGGGTCCCCTCACCACCGAGCAAACCAGGGAATCGATCAAGAAAATCCGGAAGCTCACGAACAAGCCCTTCGGGGCCGGGGTGACCCTCCTCATGCCGGGCGCAAGGGAGAATGCCGAAGTGATCATTGAGGAGAAGGTTCCGGTGGTCAACGTGTCCCTGGGTAAATGCGACTGGATCGCCCAGCGGGTTCACAAGTACGGCGGCAAGGTCATCGCCACGGTGACCACAGAGAAGCACGCCATTGCTGCGGAGAAACAGGGCGCCGACGCCCTGCAGGTGACCGGGAACGAGGCGGCGGCCCACGGCAGCCAGGTGACAACCCTGGTCCTGACTCCGGCCATCGTCAAAGCGGTGAAGATACCGGTGGTATCCATCGGCGGGTACGCCGATGGGCATGGACTGGCAGCAGCGCTGGCCCTGGGAGCCGACGCCATCGGCATGGGCACGCGCCTTTCCATGACCAAGGAGAGCCCGGTACACGAGATCACCAAGAAAGCGCAGATCGAGGCGAGCATCGACGACACGATCTATTCCAACCGTTTCGACGGCCTCTACTGCCGCGTGCTCAAGACGCCCCAGGCTGAAAAATCAGTCAGGCAGGGCATAAATCTATTAAGGGCCATGATTGTGGGGCCGCAGATCGCGCGGGAAATGAAACTGCCGCTGTTCAAGCTCATGCTGGGGATGCTGGCCCAGCCGCAAAACATGATGAAGCTTATGCACATGGCGACCGCCTTCAAGAAGATACAGGCGGCGACCGAAACCGGCGATCTCAAGAAAGGCGTGCACCTGACCGGACAGGTCCAGGGCATCATCGACGACATGCCTACGGTGGCTGAGGTCATCGAGCGCACCGTCAAAGAAGCGAAAGAAGTTTACAAGTCCATGGGAACGAAGATGAAGTAACCTTTCACGCGACAGGACCATTAAGGAGGATGTATGTTTGACAACCTTTTCAGCCCCATAACCATAAATAAGACCGTAGTGAAGAACCGGATAGCCTACCCGTCCCTGGGACTCATGTATTCCTATGACGGGAAGCTGAACGATAAGTATTACAACTTCTTCGCCGAGCGCGCCCGCGGCGGCGCCGGCATCGTCACCGTGGGGCCCGTCGGGTTTGACGTGGTCGGAAGCGGCAAGGTGATTCTGGTCCTTGATTCCGACGACAAAATACCGGACTACGAGAAACTTACATCTGCCATCAAAAGAGAAGGCGCCCTGTCATGGATACAGCTCTTCCACGCCGGCGCCTATTCCTACTCCAAGTTTACCGGAGGGCCCGACCCGGTCGCGCCTTCCCCGATCTATTCAAAATACTCAAAGCTGGTTCCCCGGGAAATGACTCTCGACGACATCCGGGAGACGCAGGATGGATTCGTGAAGGCCGCGGTGCGGGCCAAACAGGCCGGCTTCGACGGCGTTGAGATCATAGGCTCAGCCGGATACCTCATCACCCAGTTCCTGTCGCCCCTGAAGAACCAGCGCACCGACAAGTACGGCGGGAGCTTCGAGAACCGCGTCCGCTTCCCCCGTGAGATACTGGAGATGATGCGCACGGCCCTGGGGCCCGATTACCCGATCTCGATCCGCATAGCCGGTAACGACTTCGTGGCGGGCAGCAATACCAGCAGCGAGACCCCGGCCTTCGCGAAGGTGTATGAAAAAGCCGGCGTGGACCTTATCAGCGTCACCGGCGGCTGGCACGAAGCCCCGGTGCCGCAGCTTCCGATGGACGCACCGCGGTCTGTCTACGCGTACCTTGCCCTGAACGTCAAGCGGGAGGTATCGGTGCCGGTGAGCTCCTCCAACCGCATCACCGATCCCTTCTCCGCGGAGCAGCTCATCAAGGACGGCTACTGCGACATCGTGAACCTGGCGCGAATCCTCATCGCCGACCCCTACTGGCCGAAGAAGGCGGAAGAGGGACTGGTGGACGAGATCCGTCCCTGCGTCGCCTGCAACCAGGGCTGCACGGACAGCATCTTCAGCGGCAAGGCGGTCTACTGCATCGCCAACGCCCGGGCCGGCTACGAGGGAGAGCGGAACATCGCGAAGGCCGCATCTCCGAAAAAGATCATGGTAATAGGATCGGGCCCGGCCGGCCTCGAAGCGGCGACCCGGGCCGCCGAGGCGGGCCACATCGTGGAATTGTACGAGAAAGCCGACCGGATCGGCGGCCAGCTCTGGATAGCCGGCACGCCGCCCCACAAGCATGAGGTATGGGAACTCATAGCCTACTATGACGCGCTCCTAGACAAGTACGACATCGACGTGAACCTCGAGCAGGAAGCGACCATGGACCTCATCAGGGAAAGAAAGCCGGACCACGTGATCGTGGCCGAAGGCGCGGAGCCGGTCAAGCCCCGCATCGACGGCATCGACGACCCGAAGGTGGTCTCGGCCTGGGACGTGCTCACGCACGACCCGATGCTGGGTACGAATATCGCGGTCATAGGCGGCGGCGCCGTGGGCCTCGAGACGGCCGAATTTCTTGCGGCCAAGGGCACCCTGACCGCCGAGGCGATGCATTTCCTTTTCCTGTATCAGGCGGAAACCGTCGAGCGCCTGCGGGAGCTCTGCACAAAGGGGACCAAGAAGGTGACGATCTTCGAGATGCTCCCCAAGGCTGCCGGCGACGTGGGACGGTCGACCCGCTGGGTCCTGATGGGAAGCGTAAAGCGCTACGGCATCGAGGTCATCACCGGCGCCAGGGTCATGTCGATGAAAAACGGAACGGTCGCCTTCGAGCGTGAAGGCAAAACAGAATCAATGCAGTTCGACAACATCGTGAATGCTGTGGGTTCCCGGTCGGTGAGAAAAATCGCCGATGCGATGGAAAAGAGCGGGACCCCCTTCACGGTCATCGGTGATTCGGTGAAGCCGTCACAGATCGACAAGGCGATCCATGACGGCTTCCTGGCGGTAATGAACCTGAAATAACGCTATTTACTCGTAGGCCTGGTACACGACATAGAGGGCCGCGGCGATTACCAGTTCAACAGCCAGGACGAGCATCCATACTGAGAAAAAAGGCCGGAACAGGACGCCGCTGTTGCCGATCGTCAGACCCCAGACGAACTTGGTGAGGATAATCCTCAGTATCCAGCAGAAGAACACCACGATGCTGGCCGTGGCAATTGCCTTCCTTCTGGCGAAGGTGACGAGGCCGACAATCAGGATGATCCCGCACACCAGGTCGACTGCACCAAATATGATTTCCAGATAATAATTGTCATTCAGGGTGAAGACGCTCTCCTGAAGCTGCGGCACGACGCCGATGATACCCAGGATGATGAAAAATAGACCCAGCGTGAGCCTCAGGATTTTTACAGATACTCTATTCATGGTTCCTCCAAATGATTATAAAATTAATTAATACCCCACTTGTAATAGCGAGTAGTTCCCCGACAGTTTCGGGGAAAATCAGCCACGATGTAATCTACATACCCCCTGTCCCCCTGAGGGGGCATGTATTATAGAACTTACTAATAGTAAAATTTCTTATTTTTAAAAACTAAATGAAATGCCCCTGTTAAAATACATTCCTCGTGCTCCCTCAGGGGGACAGGGGGTATAACATTTGCTGCACTCACAATGAAAGATACTAAACATCAAACACATTCTTTAGAAATCGCTTGTATTTATATCGACACGATAAGTAAATCAAGCGTTTTTTATCCAATCCCTATCACAAATTATCGCAGAGAACAGCGATTTTTAGCACACGTAAAGTAATTGAAAAATATATCGGCTCTCCATACAAAGTCCGCTATATTCGAAGACAATTTCCCCTGCGGGTAAAAGGAACAATGTCAGAGAAAACAACACTTTCATCACGGATTACATCAAACAACGCCGGCCAGAGCCTTGTTGATTTCCTTTGCTCCCGCTTCAAGTACCACGGCCGGGACCGTTGGACCGGAATCATCAATGAAGGATCGGTGACCGTTAACAGGGCAGCCTCAAAGCCGGGATATATTCTGAAAAAAAATGACATGGTCTCCTACACTGTTGTTCTCAAGGAGCCGCCGGTTGATGCCGATATCGCGATACTCCATGAAGAAGAGTCCTTTCTTGTGGCAGACAAGCCGGGGAACCTCCCCTCCCACGCTGACGGCAACTTCATTAAAAATACCTTTATTTATATTCTCCGTCAGCGGATGGCAGCCGCGGGGCATGCCGGACCGGTCAAACTGGTGCACCGCCTGGACCGGGAAACGAGCGGCATCATGGTCGTCGGCAAGACCGACATCGCCCACCGGATCCTGGTGAAGCAATTTGAGGAAGGGACCGTGAAGAAGGAATACCTCGCCATGGTGCGGGGAGTTGTTGCTGAAGATACCTTTGAGGTAAGCGGCGCCATTGGCGCTGACGAAGAAAGCTCCATATCAATCAGGAAAAAGGTGGTGCCGGAAGGGACGCCCGGCTCGCGCTCTGCGTTCACCCGCTTCGATATTATTGAGCGCTATGCCGGCGCCACCCTGCTGCGCTGCACACCCTTCACGGGGCGCACCAACCAGATCCGCGTGCACCTTGACCATGCCGGCCACCCCCTTGCCGGGGACAAGCTCTATGGCAGGAGTGACGCGCAATTTCTGGAATTCGTCCGGCGCGCCCGTCAGGGTATCTTCGATCCCCTTCCCTGGATGGAGGCGCCGCGGCATCTGCTTCACGCGAACTGGCTCTTCTTCGACCACCCCGTTACCGGGGAGCGTCTCTCCTTTGAATGCCCCATGCCGGATGACATGAAGATATATATAGAAAAAATTGAGCGTGATTAATGGAAGCAGGCGCTCAGGGGTGATATACCGCCACTTCGGTAAGTCCGTCCGCGACAATATACTGCTGCACATTTATTTGAAACATAGCCATTGCCGGCGAGCTGAAAAAACCCGCGAGGCCCGGTAGCCGGGCTGTGTGATCCTCCAACCTTCTTGATTTATCTTCACCGGCCAGTTCATGAGCTTCCCCCATTACCGTGATCGCCGCAGATCGACTAAAATCCTTCGGGTTGCAAATTCTACTATCGATGATGAGGGATATATTCGGATTATCGGTTAGGTTCCGGTACTTGGTCGTATCGTTCGGCGTTGCGAAGAATATCTTCTTTAGATCAGGGGAATAGGAAAAGGCAACCAGGCTCGTGTAGGGCTGGTGGTCCATGACGGTGGCAAGCACGCCGGTCGCCTGCGATTCTACCATCAAACGTATTTTGTTTTTCACTGTTTCTTCACGCATGGTTCCTCAACTTGAGCTCAAGCGGATGGGGATCCAGATAATACTGCACTGCCAGGTATTCTTCACCGTACTTCCGCACGAAATGCCTGACCAGCGTAACCGGCACCATGAGGGGAACGAGTTCCTGCCGGTACTGCCCGATCACCTCCGCTAGCTCCTTTTTTTCATCGGCACCCAGGCGTTCCTTGAAATAGCCCGCCATGTGCTCGAGAACGTTCACGTTTTTTTTCACCGTCGCCTGGCTCCGCAGGGCCCCCATAAACATCGTTTCGTAGCGCTCCATGAAATCCCTGCGGCCCATATCCATGACCCGGGCGACCATCTTCCCCATCTCCTTCTGCTTCGCCGGGTTGTGCGCCATGAGAAGGTACTTATGCCTGGCGTGGAATCGAATGATCGCGGCCGGCCGGCTGTCACGGGCGCACTCTTCTTTCCAGCGGTCAAAGGCAAAGAGCCGCACGATGAAATTTTCCCGCAGACCGATGTCATGAAGCCGGCCTTCGTCCTCCACCGGAACTAGGGGAAAGCGCTCCATGAAGGCCATGGCAAAGAGACCTGCCCCGCTTTTCCGGGAATTCCCCTTTGCATCATAGACCTTCACCCGCTCCATGCCGCTTGACGGCGATCCGCTCTTGAAGATGAAACCGCGCAGGTCCGCCGCTTCAAGCTCCCGGAGCTTTCCGGCGACCCACCGGTTCATCCTGTCGGTAAGGTCCTTCCCCGTCTTCTGCGTCACCAGGCGGGGCTCCGCGGGATCGCCCGTTAGCCGCAAAGCCTCCCGGGGGACACCGAAACCAGCCTCAAACTCGGGGCATACCGGCACGTATTCGACGAACCTGCCCAGGGTATCCGCGAGAAAATGATCGAGCTTGTGCCCGCCGTCATACCGCACCTTTTCGCCGAGGAGGCATGAGCTGATGCCCACCCTGATCTTGCCGCTCATGGAGTAAATATACACCGGACAGCGGGAAGTGACAATAAATAATCGCCATTTTCACAATTCCGTCAATGGAGAACTGGACTGGTCATGACTGATAATGACCGCTAACGGAAATAATGAAAACCGCACCGCATGAATTGTTCTTGACCTGAATATTTTCCCTGGTTCATGTTATGATCCATTACATGAAACAGGCATATTACATGTTCGGAACCGGCCGAAATAACGAATTAAAAATCAGCATATCACCACCCTATGCTGATGAACTGCGGAAGGGGTTTCCTTTTCTCCGATTCACCAAGGAAATCGAGAAAGAATTCAGGGAATCATACTGCATGCTGATCAAGCCGCGGATCCGTATCGCCCTGATAACCGGCATCATTCTCATCATCACTTTTGAAATCATGGACCGCGTTTTCATACCTGACAAACGGGTGATATGGACGACCATTATACGGTTCGGCATTTTACTGCCCGTGCTGGCAATGTCGGGCATTGCAATAGCCATAAATCGAAACCGCGACAAGATCCTCGGTATTGTATTTGTAACGGCCCTGATCGCCGGCCTGGGGATCGTCGCGATTTTCATGATCAATTACCATCTTGCTTCGTATATCAGGTATGAATCACTTATGCTGACAACAGCGGTCGTGTACTTTGTCACGGGCCTCCTCTTCCGGATGAACATAGCCTGCTGCGGACTGGTCATGGCCGCATATTTTACGGCCTCGCTGATAAGCGGCGTGGCTGCTTCCGTTATTGTATCCAGCGGCCTGTTCCTGATGCTTATGAACATGATCGGCACCGGTGGGACCTACATCATCGAACGGGCGATACGTTCGAACTATCTTCACCGGAGAATCCTGAAAGACATGGCGGAACATGACGGGCTTACCGGGATATACAACCGTCATACCTTCAATGAAAGCTACGGCCGGCTCTGGCGGCAGGCTGCCCGCGACCGAAAAATCCTGGCAGTGATAATGCTGGATGTTGACTACTTTAAACTCTATAATGACACCTACGGACACCTCGCAGGAGACCGGTGCCTTATACAAATCGCCGGCACCCTACCGCGCTATGAGCGTCGCCCCCTTGACATCGTGGCCCGCTTTGGCGGAGAGGAATTTGTCCTGGTCTTGTATGACACCGACACAGAGCACGTCCGCATAGCGTCGGAACAAATCCGCGCTGATATTGCCGGCCTCAGGATAGAGCATCGGAACTCTACCATTGAACCCTATGTCACCGTGTGCATTGGGAGCGCCATCATGGTACCCGATCAATCCATGGAACCCCACGAACTGATCCGACGGGCGGATGAAGCCCTTTATCGCGCAAAAGACCAGGGGCGGAACAGGGTTGTCATTTCCGAATCCATCCCCGTATAACCGTGCCATCAACCGGATCAAATAATTCTTTACAAATGCAGCCTCCCTGGCATCATAATTAAGCACTGCGTTTCTTTTTTAAAACGCAAAAGAAAGTTGGTCACCTTTTACATCGCCCGAATCCGAACGCGAGGTTGCCATTATGATACTTAAATATGCACTCCTCTGGATGCCGCTGGTCTTCATCGCCATTGTAAACGGCGCGATCCGCGATTTCACTTATAAAAGCGCCCTGGGCGAACTGGCCGCACACCAGCTGTCCACCCTGACCGGCATAATCCTATTCGGATTATACATCTGGGCCATCGGTTTAAAGTGGAAGCTTGGATCGGCCCGCCAGGCAATCACCGTCGGGTTCATATGGCTCACCCTCACTGTGGCGTTCGAATTCCTGTTTTTCCATTATGTGGCTGGGGAGCCATGGTCGGTCCTTCTTGATGCCTATAACATTCTAGAAGGAAAGATATGGGTTGCAGTGCTGATTTTCGTAGCCATTGCTCCATACCTCTCTTACCGGATTCATTCGAAACGGAGCAATTAATTCACGCATTATAACAGGGGACAACCTATGCCCAAAAAACCATCGGTCGGTTCAAAGCTTACCACTACAACAAACGAACTCGAGGGAAGGGATGTCGAATCCCTGAAGAAATCATTTATCCACCACATGGAATATTCCCTGGCCAAGGATGAGTTCTCGGCGACAAAACACGACTGTTTCAAGAGCCTGGCGCTGATCGCCCGCGACCGCATCGTGGAGCGATGGATCGAGACCCAGCAGGCCTATTACCGGGACGACTCCAAGCGGATCTACTACCTGTCGCTGGAATTCCTGATGGGAAGGGCCCTGGGGAACTGTCTGATCAATGAGGGGCTTTACGACGAAGCGGGACAGGCCCTCCGAGAGCTTGGCCATGACATGGAAGCGCTCCGTGAGGTCGAATGGGACGCAGGTCTCGGAAACGGCGGCCTGGGCCGTCTCGCCGCCTGCTTCATGGACTCCATGGCGACCCTGGAGCTTCCCGCGTATGGATACGGCATCCGATACGAGTACGGCATCTTCTTCCAGCAGATCATTCAGGGGTACCAGGCCGAGACGCCGGACAACTGGCTCCGCTACGGCAACCCCTGGGAATTCGAGCGGCCGGAGCACCTGTACCCGGTGAAATTCTACGGCAAGGTCAACCAGTACTACGACGAAAAGGGACGGTTCAGAAGCGACTGGGTGGACGCAGAGGATATCATGGCCATGGCCTACGACTCGCCGATCCCCGGATACCATACTAGCACCGTCAACACCATGCGTCTCTGGGCTGCCAAGTCAACGCGGGACTTCAACCTGGACTATTTCAACCATGGCGATTACCACCTGGCCGTTGCCGACAAGGACCACTCCGAGATCATCTCCAAGGTGCTCTATCCCAATGATAATGTTATACAGGGAAAGGAACTGCGGTTCAAGCAGGAATACTTCTTCGTGTCCGCGACCCTGCAGGACATCGTCCGCCGGTACCGGAAATATCATGACACCTTTGATCAGTTCGCGGACAAGGTAGCGATCCAGCTTAACGACACCCACCCCGCCATCGCCATACCGGATCTCATGCACATCCTCGTCGACCAGGAGGGGCTTAACTGGGAGAAGGCCTGGGAGATTACGATGAAGACCTTCGGCTATACCAATCACACCATCCTGCCGGAAGCGCTGGAGCAGTGGCCGGTGAGCCTTATCGAGCGGGTCCTGCCGCGCCACATCCAGATTATCTACGAGATCAACCGGCGCCTGCTGCGGGATATATGGGAGTCATACCCGAACGACAACAGCCGCCTTGCCAGGATGTCGATCATAGCGGAAGGGCCCGAGAAACAGGTGAGGATGGCGAACCTGGCCATTACCGGGAGCCACTCCGTCAATGGCGTGGCGGCAATCCATACCGAGATACTGAAAAACAGCGTGTTCAGGGACTTTTTCGAGCTTTGGCCGGAGAAGTTCAACAACAAGACCAACGGCATCACCCAGCGCCGCTGGCTCAGGCTCTGCAACCCGAAGCTCTCATCCCACATATCGTCCAGGATCGGCGACGGATGGACCACGGATCTCTTCGAGCTGAAGAAGCTCACTGCCCTGGCCGACGATGCCTTGTTCCGGGAAGAATGGCGCAGGGTGAAGATGGAAAACAAGAAATTCCTGGCCGGATACATCTGGACCCACAACAAGATCCGGGTCAATGTCAATTCGATCTTCGACTGCCACGTGAAGAGGATGCACGAGTACAAGCGTCAGCTCCTGAACGTGCTCCATGTCATTACCCTGTACAATCGGATCATCTCGGGCCACACGGATACAATCGTTCCCCGCACCGTTATCTTCGGGGGCAAGGCTGCCCCCGGTTATTTCTTCGCCAAGCTCGCCATCAAGCTCATCAACGCGGTCGCCGAAGTGGTAAACAATGATCCCCGGGTCGGGGAAGCCCTGAAGGTCGTGTTCATCCGCAACTACTGCGTGTCAAACGCGGAAAAAATCATACCCGCCGCTGACCTTTCAGAGCAGATATCCACCGCCGGGACCGAGGCTTCAGGTACGGGGAACATGAAATTCGCCCTCAATGGCGCTCTTACCATAGGCACCATGGACGGGGCGAACGTCGAGATACGGGAAGAGGTGGGGGATGAAAACATCTTCATCTTCGGTCTGACGGCAGACAAGGTTGATCAGATGAAATCACAGGGATACGATCCAAGGCTCTATTATGACGCAAACGAGGAACTGCGCCAGGCTGTTGATATGATTGGCAATGGCTTTTTTTCCAGGGACCAACCGGACCTTTTCCGCCCCATTGTCGATGCATTATTTTCCCGCAACGACCAGTACATGCGCCTCGCCGATTATGAATCATACATCCGGTGCCAGGAACGGGTGAGCAGCGCCTACCTGGATCACGAGGCATGGACCCGGATGTCAATACTGAACGCGGCCGGCATGGGCAAATTCTCGACGGACCGAACCATCAGCGAGTATGCCCGTGACATCTGGAATGTCAAGCCGGTGCGGGTGAAGTGACCCGCCCCTTACCGGGAAACCTTGTAGATGGTGTATACGCCGTTGTCCCTGTAGTGATAGTAAAGGGTCTTTTTGTCGGATGACAGCGAGGGCGCCTCGACAAAACCTGACAGCGTCCCTATCCGCTCAGGCTTGCCGAAAGGCTTTGACAGGGAACTCCTTTTCGCCAGCAGTATTTCAGGTAGCGACGTACACTGGTTAAAGCGGGTGAAGAAGAGCTCGAGTCCGTCGCTGCTGATGGACGGCGCGTACTCTAGGCGGTCATCGGTATTAACCTCCTTCACGATCTCCGCCGTAACGGTGCTGACATTAAAATTGCCGTACACCATCCGCGCCACTCCGATATCCGATTTGTCCGGGATGTTGCCGCCATTAAAATGGGCATCGGCGAAAAAGAGGGTGTTGCCGTCAGGGCTGATCTCCGCATCCATGACGATCCAGCCGGGAGTCTGCTTGTAAAGGTTACCGGGCTGGACATCCAGATCCAGCACGGCGCCGTTTAAAAAATTCCCGCTGAAAAGGCTGGTCCGGTCATAATTGTACCGGCGCTTGGATATGAAATAGAAGCGGCCCTCCAGGTCCATGCTGGGGACCGCATCCAGGTGCGGAGGTGTTCCGTTCGCCCGTTCGATCTTTCCTATTAAATTGAAGGTGACATCATCGATCCTGCTGGCATAGTAGAGGGAGGTGTCCTTTCCGTCATTGAGACTGTTGAAAAAGAGGTAGTTGCCGTCCCTTGTAATGAAGGGTTCCATGGCATGGCTATCAAACCCTGTTATGGTCACCTTTTTCGGGCTTGAAAATTCATTATTTTCCTTTACCGGCTCACGGCCGATCTCGCACGAGGCGGAAACCGCCTTTCCTCCGGCCCCTCCCCGGTCATGATGGCTGGCACACCGCCAGTAGAACACACCTATGAGAAACAGGAAAAACATGAAACAGACACGGTACAGCATTATTGGATTTTTTGAAGAATTCATAATTGTTAACCCATCCATATCATTCAGGGCTGTCCGGCATATCCCCTCAATCCCCATCGTTGGATTTTTTACAGCGTTATCACGCAAACCACGACAGTCAAATGAAAGACCCCCTATGGGGGGGTTGGGGGGAGGGTCTCTGGACAACCCATTCTATTTGTATGTACAACCGACGAAATATACAAAAATGTGGCGGCAGCGGCAACAAAATTTGTTGATTTTTTCACATTTTTTTTATTTGACTCCATGGAGATTAAAGTATGATCATATGGAACAATAAGGCTCATTATTAATGAAGAAAGTCATCGGCGATGATAACCGGCTGGTTTCTCTGGATCTGTTCCGCGGCATTACCATAGCGGTCATGATTCTGGTCAACAACCAGGGGAACTGGAGCGCCGTGTACCCTGCATTCCGGCATGCTGCCTGGCACGGCTGGCTTGGCGCAGATATCGTGTTTCCATTTTTTCTCTTCGTCGTTGGTGCGAGCATTCATCTTTCCTGTTCATCTTTCCTTAAGGCCGGTACGGCGAGAAAGTCCTTGCTTATAAAAGTTGCCCGGCGCTCGGCAATCCTGATCGCCCTGGGGCTATTCCTGAACCTCTTCCCTTTTTTTAATTTCGAAACTGTCCGTATACCGGGAGTGCTCCAGCGGATCGGGCTCTGCTATTTTTTTGCTTCAATTTTTTATCTTTATACGGGGAAGCAATGGTGGATTTGCATAACCATCGGTTTGATCATCATCTACGGCGCGCTACTCCTGTGGTTCTCGCCTGCGGGTTTCGGACGGGCTTCCCTTGAACCCTGCTGCAACCTTCCCGGCTTCGTTGACGGCGCCCTATTCCCCGGTCACACCTATGAACACGCTCCAGCGCCCGGCTTTGACCCAGAGGGGCTGCTTTCCACAATCCCTGCCATCGCCACTACCATGATCGGCGTTTTTGCCGCTATCTTGCTCCAGGCCGCCAGCGAAGAAAAAGCAACGCGATGGATCGTTCCCTGCGCCGGCATTTTACTGACAGCCGCAGGTCTGGCCCTTGACCGGATCATCCCCATCAACAAAAATCTCTGGACGACGAGTTACGTTATATTCATGGGGGGCCTTGCGATTCTTATCCTTTTTATCAGTCATTATTTCTGCGATATCCGGAGATACTGCCTTCCTGCCATGCCCTTCCTGGTCCTGGGAAGGAATGCCATACTTGTGTACCTTCTATCCTCCCTGGCGGGCAAGGCCATGATATCATTTCATGTCACGGTGCCGGGAACGCCGATGACAGTTAAAAATTTCATTTTCATTCATGCCGTTGCACCATGGTTTGAGCCTGCCGCTGCCTCACTCTTCTATGCCGCGGTATTTCTCCTGTTCTGGTGGGTCATCATGTTCCTTCTCTACCGGAAAAAAATCTTCATAAGCCTGTGAGCAGCCCCCCTGTCCCCTGAAGGGGGCACGTATAATAAGAATTTCAAAGTATATTATTCAATTGACAGGACTTCGGCATTTCATAATAATCTTTTCAATATAAACACAGGGGGGAGTTCATGAAAAAAATCTTCATCATTACCTCGGCATTATTATTAGCCTTCGTATCAATAACCGTCATGGCCGGCAGCAAGGGTCAGGGAGAGAAGTGCTTCAACGAAAATGAGTGCTCATTCGGGTTGACATGCACCGGCGGCGCCTGCGTTAAGAAAAAAGAATTTGATTTCGGCGGATCCGGTAAAAGCGGAAAACCTTGCAATAACGATGCCGACTGCATCAACGCCGGGAAATGCGTCGAAGGCACCTTCGGAAAAAAAGTCTGTTCGGGAAATTAACCAAACCGGGCAACACTAACAGATACAGGACAGCCATATGTTCGAATATTTTTTCCATCCCCGGGGAGTCGCAGTTATCGGCGCAACCGACAGCATGGTGAAGGGGGGCTTTCATCTCGTTAATAATGCCAGGTTAGGCTACAAGGGAAAAATATATCCGGTCAATCCCAAGTACAGGGAAATCCTCGGCATCCCCTGTTATCCTGACATAGGATCCATACCGGATAATTTTGACATGGCGGTTTACTTCATCCCGGCAAAATTCCTCCCGGACACTATCCGCAGCTGTGCGGCCAGGGGAGTTAAAGGGATCATCATCCAATCAGCCGGCTTTTCCGAAGTCGGTCCCGAAGGCAGGAAACTCCAGGAGGATTCCGTGGCCCTGGCGCGGGAGCTCGGCATCCGCCTCTGGGGGCCCAACTGCATGGGCTACCTGGACGGGCACTCACGGAACGTATTCTCCTTCATGTACTCGGACAAGTGGACCACCCTCATGAAGCCGGGCCCTGTGTCCCTCATCGTGCAGAGCGGCATGCTTTCCGCCGGTTTTCTTCTGATGATGATGGACCGTGGCGGAATCGGCTTCAGCAAAGTATGCTCCATCGGCAACAAGTGCGACCTGAACGAGACCGAGCTTCTTGAATATCTCATCAACGACCCGAACACGGGCGTCATCGGCTGCTACCTTGAATCCATCATCGACGGCAGAAAATTCATGCAGCTGGCCCGCTCCACGAAGAAGCCCGTTGTGGTGCTCAAGTCAGGTCGGAGCGACTCCGGCGCCAGGGCCGCCATGAGCCACACCGCCAGCCTATCCGGGTCCTCAGCCGTGTACTCCGGCGCCTTCCGTCAGGCGGGGATCATTCAGGTCTACGACATGCACGAGCTCATGGACATGGTCCGCGGCTTTTCCAAGACTGATTCGTATCGGCCCGGTGGCAGGACCGCGGTCATGACCTTTTCCGGCGGCGCTGGCATCGTTACCGCGGACCTCCTGGAAGACCGCGGGCTGCGCCTCGCCGACCTCTCGCCGGACACCATGGCCTCGCTGAAGGAGCTCTTTCCGTCCTGGATGGAACCAGCCCACCCGGTGGACCTGTGGCCTGCAGTGGAATTAAACGGCCCGGCAAAGGTGTACATCGGCGCTGCCGAAGCCATTCTAAAGGACCGCGCCGTGGACTCCATGATAATCGAGACCTTCGCCTGGGAGTTCGCCAAACCCGATTACCTGGTCCGCATCGCCGAGATCAAGAAAAAATACGGGAAGCCTGTATCGATGTGGCAGGTAGGCCGGAGCCCTATTAACGAGCAGTACCGTGCCACGGCCGAGGAAGCGGGACTTCCGGTGTTTGAAGAGATAAGCCGGTGCGTCTCCTTTCTCGACGCGGCAAAACGGCATTTCGGAAAGAAGGAAGACCCGCGGACCTGATTATTCGTATCAGCCTATTGCGCGGTTGGCCCTGCATGTAGAATCTCAATGATAGAATTATAGTATGAAAAACATATTGCGTTGATACGTGCCACCATGTGAACATCACGCGACCTGAACTGTTCATCCTTCGCTTTTATCTCAGGTATTTCGACAACGTCTTATATAAAATCTTCTTGACGAACCTCCTAACAACAGATTATCGTGAAGAGTTTTTCTAATAAACAATTATAAAGGAGAATGCAACATGTTGAAGTATGTCAAATTTTTATTGATCTCCATGCTTGCTGTTAGCCTGTCCTTGCCCTTGAGCTTATCAGCGAACGCTAAAAACGATTGGGAGATAAAAAAGAAAAAGGACGCCATTGAGAAAAAAATTGAACGCCGTGAAGACCGGAAAGACAAGCGTATGGACCGCCGCGACGACAAAAAAGACAAACATAAAAAAGATAAACATAAAAAAGGCAAAAAAGGCAGCAAGAAGGACAGAATCATAAAAGAAAACAACAAGCACAACGAGCGCATCGCCAAAATCGACCGCCTGAAAGAACTTGCTGATGAGAAGAATGACCGTGCCCTTCTGAAAAAGGCCAATATCCTCCGCGACAAGGAGATGAAGCGCCACCATAAGGCCATGGAACGCTTAAAGAAAAAATAGTCCATCTATAAGGAGACAAAACAATGATAAAAAGAATTTTTGTTTTATTATTAGCGATAACAGTAGTGGGCCTCTTCGGCTGCAAGAAATTAGAGGAAAGCGGCATCACGATCGATAAAGCTATCACGGTTCTCGAGTATGCCAAAACCGCCCGGAAGCTGATCAACGGCGGAAACGCAAATTCAATGGCCGATCAGCTGCTGAAAGAAATCGACACTGACAAGGGAGCCGATGAAGAGACAGATATAGAGGAAGACGTTTCGGATGAAGAAGCGGAATAATAACTCCTTCAACGAGTCAGGCGACTTAAAACAAGGGCGATGTCCACGGACATCGCCCTTGTTTTATATAAAATGATTGCCGTGAAATGCCTGCAATGCTTTTATGAAACATCATATTCCCTGAAAGCCTGTAATCACGAGGTGCAATTCTGGAAACACAAAAAAAAGATGTCATGGCTTTTGCCGACGGCACGTACCAGACAAGAACAGATGTCCTTGCCGTCGAATCATCTTTGGCCGTGATCGTAAACGGAGAGCCTGCATACTACTGCATGAGGATGCCCGGCATGGACCGGGAACTGGCCCTTGGGCTCTGTTTCAGCGATGGAAGGATACGTTTCGCTGATGATCTGAGAAGCGTCCAGCAGCAGAATGATTCAACGATCGCCATTGATATCAATGATACCGGCGGGAAGCATTCCGATGAAATAAAAATAATCAGGAGCTCCGCAGGGATCATTGCCAGGGACCGTGACTCGATCCCGTCTTTTACCGAAACCGGGGACCCTCTCACGATTAGATTCACCTCCCAGAGGATCTTTGACCTTCAAGATGATTTCGCATCCAGGCAGAAAATTTTCAAGGAAACCGGGGCGACCCACGCCGCAGCTCTTTACAATGAAGGGGGCCTGCCGATGGTCTTTGCAGAGGACGTGGGCAGGCACAACGCCCTGGACAAATGCATTGGGAAGCTGCTTCTGGAAAAGAGGCTTTATGAAGCGGTTTACTGCATCCTTTCGTCGAGACTCAGTTACGAGATGGTTATGAAAACGGCCCGAGCCGGAATCAGGGTGACCGCGGGGGCCTCGGCCCCCACAGGTTTTGCGGTGGACCTTGCCAGAAGCAAAGGCCTTACCCTTATAGGATTCCTGAGAAACGGCCGCTTCAACGTCTATTCCGCCGAATGGCGCGTTGACACCTCCCTGTAGGCATATACCTCTTTCTGCATCCTTCTTTTTTCAGCAAAGCGCTAAACAGTTTCAAGCCCCGGTACGATAATATCCATAGCGACATAACTGTTTAACACCGCAACTTCGCACCGGGAGTCCTGTCATGAAAAAAGCCCAAATAACCGCGTCTTTCCTTATGATCCTGATCTTTCTGGGCAGCGCCAGGGCCTTCGTTGAAAAACGGCACCAGTGGTGGGAGGTCCGACTACGGAACCTCACGGCTGAAAAAACGCAGCTCGAAAAAAAACCCGTCCTGGACCGACAGGTCCTTGGCGTCATTGAGAATGAAATGAACAGGGCCCGCGACATCATCGCGGTATTTGAAAGCGAGATGAGGGATGACGGCTCCCTGACCCATGAGGCACGGACTATGACTGATGCAGACATCGCTTCAGAGGCCCGGACCATTGTGCCGCCCCTCTTCGCCCTTCACCAGCTAGAAGCACTGGTACATGAAACAGGGAAGGGGCCCGCAGCGGCAGCTGTCCGGAACGCGGCAGAGCGGCGCCTTGAGGGCATGGTACAGTCTTCCTTCGGCGAAAAGAGCCCAGACCTGGTACGGCGGATAATGGACAGAGATATTAGCAGGGATGAGTGGAAGGGCCTCGCCATCGAATATTTCATAGGCACCATAATGTCGTCCCGAAAAGCCATGGTGGAACATGCCGTCGCCGATATCGCAGGCAGGGTATCCCTCGCCCTGAAGGCAAAAAACACCAGCACTAACAAGAGGGAACTTCGGCTCTTGACGATCAAACTCACCGGCGAGTACCTCGACGAGTGCAGCGCCCATGAAACACCCCGCGACGGTGCCGCCCTGGATGCGTCGTGGACATGGAGACGGATAGAGTCAAACCTGACACGGGACTTCAACACATGTAAAAAAATTATCGCTCTGATAAAAAATCCCGGCAGAATCCCCGGCGCACTCTCCCTTGAGCGCATCATGTTCTACCACAGGAGTCCCGCGGACCTGGAATCATTGCTTTTCAGGGGACAGCGGCCGCAGCAGGCGGACATCATGTCCACGGCGCACAGCGCTGACAGGCGGCCGGCCGGCGCAATAATGATGGAAATTCCCGCTCCGCTCCGGGCGGAAACCGCCATGGATGAAATTGACAGGCTGCGCCAGGGTGCCCTCAACGCCGTCACCGGCAGGGAGGACGATATCTACTTTAAAGGCCTCGGGAAAAGTTTCACCGCTGTCATCAACCGCCACAGCAACGGAGTGAGGAACCGCTTTTTCCGCGAAGAGGAACGGGTACGCCTCCTCAGAAAAAAAGAGGGCAACAGCCTGCTGATAGCCAATGAAAAAAAATTCCTTGAGGCGCAAAAGCAATTTCATGCCACCCGTGCTCTTATAGATGAATACGGAAAAAAATCAATGGAGTGCATCGCCATTGTATCTGAAGGAAGGAAGATAAAAAGCGGCGCTACTGTCGAACAATACCGGTACCGCCTCCAGCGGTACGAGGAATATCTCCGCTTTGCCGCGGCCCTGGTTACGGAATCATCGAGGCTTTCATCAGTTGAAGACCCCCGGTTCCACAAGCAGTTCTCTGTTTCCATGTCCAGGATTGGCTTCTTCTTCAACTTTATCACAACAGGCCTTGCCCTGGAAAAAAATGACCAGACGCACCTGACAAAGGGCGACCTGGGGACCATCAAAGACCTGAAGACCAATTTCATCGGAACCATCAACTCCATGAGAGCGGATATCAGGAGTTCTTACGGAAAGTATGCCACGAAACATTCCTCCGCCGCGGGAACCGCAAAGAAAAGCAGGGAAAACCTCAGGCAAACAATCGCCCAGGATGAAATAGACGGGCTCGTCCGTCACGCCGTTGAATGCGTCGATCTCTTCGAACAGTATCAGTACGGCGAGAAAACCCTCTACCGATATGCCGAGCTGTACAGGGCCTTCATGAAGGAAGCCCGGACCGGCGCTCCGTCTGATGCGCTGGGGTATTCGCTGAAAATGAATTCATTGTTGGCGTCTCTTGATCAATTCGACGGCGCAAGGGTCGCCCACGAACTCGCCACTAAACAATATCTGCAGAAAGAGGCAAAAACCTCCCTGGCACGGCTCATCACCCTGCTGGAGTTCTATAAAAAGAACGGGGTATCCTTCAAGGATGCCCCGCTCCCCGGGGAAATAACCACTATGGAAAAGCGTGTCAGCAATACTCCTCTGGTGAAAATAGATTCCTGGGTGATGAACGAAAGTAACTACCAGGAAATTGACAAAAAGGCTGCTAAAAAGCTCTCACTCATCCTTAACCGAAGGGACCTTATATCAGGAAAGAACATCACCGGTGACGGGAAAAACCAGGCTCAGCCAATGACAATGATTTCCCTCAAGGAGCCGGAACTTTCTTTGACCCTGCCCCGCGGCTGGGAAGAGGATACCGTGGGCGAAGCAGAAACATACCTGGGAGTGGTTAAATCCTTTCACAGCAGCGATGGCAATTCATCCGTACGGCTGGTAAAGCTTGCCCTGGAGAAGGGAGACATGAAGGATACCGCTGAGGAATGGATAGAGAAATCAGGGTGCAGCCTCGTGGAAAAGAGATGGCAAAAGACCGGCGAGGCTGACTGCCTCTGGATCCTGGCACGGGACAAGCATAAAAACATATTTGAAACCTGCTCCGTTTCAAAGGACGGATACGCGGTCCTGATTTCCGGTAAAACCAGCAGGGGCCACTATGCTGCTTTTAAGATCCAATTTAAAAAGATAATCAATTCGCTTCAGATGGAAACAATGTAGATTCCTTACTGTGGCGGCGGGTCATGCGTACCGCTAAAGCATCTCCTTCCAGCTTCCCTGCAGGGTCTCTCCCTTCTGTCCTTCTTTTAGGATCTCCAGATATTCCTCCCGGTCAATATGGATTGCACCGAGGCTTTCCAGGTGAGCTGTATGCACCTGGCAGTCGATGATGACGAACTGCAGCTCCGTTAGCTTTTTAGTCAGGGTGATGAAGGCCGCCTTGGAGGCGTTGTCTGCTCTGGCGAACATCGATTCCCCGAAAAAGCATCTACCCAGGGAAAGGCCGTAGAGCCCGCCGGCCAGTTCGCCGTCCTTCCAGGCCTCGACCGAGTGGGCGATCCCCAGTTCATGGAGGCGCACGTAGGCCTCCAGCATCTCGTCGGTGATCCAGGTGCCCCGCTCCCTTTTGCGCGGCTCCCGGCACCCCTGGATGACGCCGCGGAAGTCATGGTCGCAGGTGATCCGGAATATGTTTCTCCGGAGGACCTGGCGCATGGTCTTCGACACGTAGAGATCATCCGGAAAGAGGATGAAGCGGGGGTTCGGCGACCACCAGATGATGGGATCGCCGTCCGAGTACCAGGGAAAAATTCCGCGGCAGTAGGCCTCGATGAGCCGTTCCGGCGACAGGTCACCCCCCACGGCGAGGATGCCGCTCTCTTCCGCCAGATTTACCGGGGGAAAGATGATCTCTTCATTCAAGGCAAATATGGGCATGGCTTGTTGACGCACTCTGTCAGGAATCTTTAAACAAACAAGATGATACTATCAGTGCAAAGAAAATAATCCAGTAAATTTTTTTCTGGCCATTATTAATACATTGATCTTTTAACAGGGGAGCGGTCTTATTAATTGGATCGAGGTGATCCCGTGCCGATTATACTGAAATTCATCCTGTTCCAGCTCCTTATCATCATTCCTTTTATTGCGGGAATTATCACGAAAAAATATTTCGCCGATCCCGCGGCAATGTCAAAAAGGATCATCATGATAAACCTCATGGTGCTGGAGCCGCCGGTAATACTCTGGACCATCTGGGGCCTTGAAATAAGCTGCAACCTCGCCTTGCTGCCCGCGGCGGGACTCCTGATTGTGCTGGCCGGACTTCTGGCCGGGATGATACTGGCTTCCCCGCTGGGCCTTGAAGGGGTTGGCAGAAAGACCTTCATTATCAGCGCGTCCCTGGCCAATCACGGCTTCACCATGGGCGGTTTCATCTGTTATATCTTTCTTAAAGAGACAGGCCTGGGCCTCTCATCAATCTTCATCAGCTATTTTGTGCCCTACACGTTTTTAATTATTTTTTCCTATGCGCGGGCAGGCTCCGGAAAAAAGTACGGCACCGGCATCCGGGATTTCCTGATCAGCTATCAGAACATGCCACTCTACGCGTCCCTTGCAGCCATCGGTCTTATCGCTGCGGGCATTCCCCGGCCGGTGCTGAATCCCCCGGTGGAGCCCCTCATCATGGCGTCGGTGGCCCTCTATTACTGGACCCTGGGCCTGACAGTGAATGTGAAGGGGATCGCTTCCTTTCGCCGCGAGCATCTCGCCCTGGGCGCCGTCAGGTTCCTCGTCATCCCCGCACTGGCGCACCTTTTACTCCTCATCGTGCCCCTGGACGGCGAGGCCCGGACGGTCATCCGCATCCAGTCCTTCATGCCGGCGGCGATTTACTCGGTGGTGACGTCTGTGCTCTTTGACCTGGATTCGCGCCTGGCTTCCTCTCTCTTTCTGGTCAACACGCTGGTATTTATCGTTATCGTGGTGCCCCTCATGGTCATACTCCGCGAGGCAGGGATGTGGTGACACGCCCTTCATCGGCGGCTGCGGAGTGCATTGATCAGGCCCCTGATCCTTCCCTTCAGGGTGCGCCCTTCCCTTTGAAGAAAAGTCTCACCGTTTTCAGTAAGCGGATAGCCGCCGGTGTAGAGAAGGCCAACTATGTCATCAAAACGCCTTCTGATAACCAGGGCATCCTCATCAAGATAGCCGACATCAATAAGCTCCAGGATGATGAGGGCATCCCTGTCGTTTATTAATTCAACCGGCAGCTCAGCGGACACGGCATTATGATACAGGTCCATGATCCTTGCCACCGCGGGATAATAGCTGCGCCTGTGTTTTTGAAGTTTTTTTAATTCCTTTTTGTAATCCATCCATTCCGCCTTAATTCCATGATGCGTGCGGTGTACTCTTTTCAGGGTGACCCCCGCCGGTACATAACCGCTACAATAAATCCGAAGTAAATACTTCCAAGACGGCCTCCGCCATCAGGCGGTAGCCCTCGACATTGGGATGCACCATGTCCATCTGGACCAGGCTCCTGATATCGGTCCCTTCCGCTATCTTTTGCTTCCAGTAATGATGCACCAGGGCGATGGGGATGTTTTCTTCCTTGGAAAGCTCAATAAGCCTGCTGTAAAAATTTTCAGCCATAAAATCCTCCTCCTGGTGCATGATGGGCACCGACGTCATAAGGAGGATTTCCGCGAAAGTATCAGCCCTGATATGGTCCACCATTGTTTTGATTGTGTTTTTAAACCGCACCGGAAGAACGCCGGTAAAGGCGTCATTCAAGGCAAACTGGATGAAGACCAGGTCCGGGTCGCTTTCCAGAACATCCTTACGCAGGCGAAACAATCCCCCTTCAGCAGTGTCCCCCGGAATCCCGCGGTTAATTATAGTCACATCACAACCGGGGAAACTCACTTTGAGCATATCAGCTAAAAAATCGAGGTACCCTTTTCTCACCATCCATCCCTGGGTCAAGGAATCCCCTATCGCAATGATCCTGAAGGGTTCTCCTGATGACAGCTTATGTATCGATTTCTGTAATTTCAAGGCTTTCTCCTCTATCGGCTCTAAACAACATTAACCAACAAGCTTAAATGACATATTGAAACGACAATAAATTTCAGTAAATCATAATCTATTTCAGGCTTATCAGGAAAATATGACAATTTGGCGATTAAATGAATAAATTTATATATTAATAAAGCAAAAATTATACATTTTTTTTTGATATATAAATATTAATATTGATTTTAGAAATGCCCTGTTGTAACCTAATACCCTGCCTCAATAAGATTATATTCATTAGACTTGTTTCTTGACCGGATTATTGTTAATTACCCCGGTGACGGTTATTCATGGAATAACCCAGGTGATTAATCGTTACTTCAAGTCCATTACCATGGGAGCTGGCTATGAAAATCGAAATCACTATCCTCGGTCTTTTAATGGAAGAAAACCTCTACGGGTATGAGATAAAGAAAAAGATCGTGGAACGACTTGAAGACTACGTGGACATCAAGTTCGGCTCCATATACTACGCTATAAAAAAAGCGGTCGATAACGGCTGGGTGAAACGGGTCGGCACCGAAAAGGACAGCGGGAACCCGGAACGTTACATATATGAAATCCTGCCCAACGGGAAAAAGTATTACAAGAAGCTCCTGAAGCAGTATTTCGATAAAACAATGATCCACTTTGACATAGACATAGTCCTCATGTTCATCAATTATCTCACCGAAGAGCAGAAAAAGCAGTTTATCGAACAGCGGATATCAATGCTAAAGGACAAAGTGGAAGCCATTAAAAAGAAAATCGACGATGACAAATTGCTGTCCGGCGAGCAGTCCTATCATGAAATCTTCACATATCTGGAGCACCACCTGAAAGCCGAGATGAACTGGCTGAAGTCGCTCAACTGGTAAAGACAGCCGCCATCAGAGGCTCTTCATGAAATCGCCGAGAAAATCAGCCTTCTTTTCCATGACCACGTCTTCCAGCCTGTCTCTGAGCAAGGTAAGCTCCCGGTAGGCCCGGTGCGATAAAACAGCGCGCTTGTCGTCCCCGCCGGAGACTTCCTTGTCAATGATCTGTTCTGCAAGGGACTTGTTCACTGCTTCGATACGAGCCACATTATAATAATGCCTTCGGGCCAGTGTGGTCGCGATACTGGTCAAAAAATCTTTCTGCTTTTCGGCGACATCCCTCAGGTCTTCTTTGCGGATCCTGGTCATGACGACGGTGTTTTTGGCCTTCAGCGTCGCCGCCCGGTTTTCTCCCAGGAGGAGCGCCGTTTCGCCAATCACGGTCCCCGGCTGGTCGATGGAGCTGATCCTGCTCCCTTTCATGACAACGTCGATGGATCCGCTTTTGAGGATATACAGCTCACTTCCCGCCGTGTTTTCCTCGCATATGACCGATCCGCGCTGGTACTCCACGTCCATATCCGACAGCGACGCGACGGTGGTCATCGTGGCCGGCTCGGATGACTTGCAGTAGGCTTCCCCTTTTTTATTGGTAAGGGTATCCTTGAATTCTTCAATGAGCTCTTTCAGCCATGGAAGCCTCCGCTTATCGTATTCCTGCCTGAGCCTGTCGATGATTGTGTAATAGGCAACGGCATACTCGCGGGTTTTTTTCTCCTCGCCCTCCAGATCGCTCATGTTCTTCTGCAGTATCTGGCCCGTCAGGAGGACCTGTTTTGCCAGGACCATGGCGGCATTGAGAGCAAAAGAATAGGTGTCAAGCCCCGTCATGAATTTATCCGGAGATATCTTTTTAACGGCGCTGCCGCCGTCTGCAACAGCGGTTTCAATGCGGCCGGTATCCGTACCCAGGAGTCGTGACATGATTATTTCCGTGGAGCCGATGATGAGATTGTTGCCGCTAATGGCGTACTTGTCGACGTTGGAAATGTAGAAGTAGACGGAGCCCTCGCTGAGGAAATAAACGGAATCTGCCGCCCCGGTGGCGGCATATAACTTTACGTAATTTTCGCTCATTTAATTATTACCGATATGACAGTGTGGCTATCCCAGAATGCCCTTGATGGTGTTAAGAAGTTCATTTTTATCGAAGGGTTTCTGAACATATGCTGAGGCATGTATCGCCTGATCATTCATTTTTATCGTTTTTTCGTTGAGAGCCGAAACCACAATGATCTTGGCCTTCGGATCGAAATTACTGATTGCCTGAACCGCCTTCATTCCGTCAAGTCCTCCCATGGTAATATCCATGGTGACAAAATCAGGCTTCAGCGATTTGTATTTATCAATACCGTCCGCGCCATTGTCAGCCTCGTCAAGAACCTTGTGCCCGCCGCTTTCAAGGGACTCTCTGAGAATTTTTCTCATGAATTTTGAATCATCAACAATCAATGCAGCTGCCATCGCATCCACCTGTGAGGGGGGTTTTGTATAACTTTTGTGCAATTTTATAATAATATTGAGAATGATCAATAACTTTTATTATTTTCAGGATAATAATATTAGACTTGTTGCGTAACTGGCGTCTCACACTCGCAGTCCCGACTAGTCGGGACTGCGGGGGCTTTTAAAGGGGCTTCGCCCCTTATACCCCATTTCAAAAATGAGTTATGCAACAAGTCTAATATTTTCTACTATACCCTGACCCGGGATCAATCCCGGCATAATTCTTGACAGCACGCCTGATCCATTAAACAGTATAATGATCAAAAGACCGAATGATGAAGGATACTGTCCCGATGCCGATAAAGACCGCCTTGCGAGGAGAACGCCTATGAGCCGGATTTTGCCCATTATCGCGCTGACGCTGATAGTATCGTGCACACCCAAATATATCATAGATCACGCGAGCCCGGTCAGGCCCATTGACCTTCCGCGCGATGACGCGGCCCACTACACCGCGCAGACGGAGTGGTGGTATTATACCGGGCATCTTCGGGCCGATGACGGCGCCGAGTACGGGTTCGAGGTCACCTTTTTCAAGCGCCTCACCGGCGACGACAGGGCCCCCGCATGCCTTTTCAGAATGCCCGCTCACTGGATCAAGGAAGTAGCAATGCTCGGACACTTCGCGGTCACTGACCTCGAACAGAAAAAATTTAAGGCCTCCGAGATCCACAACCTGGCCCGGCCATGGAAGGCCGACCCTGACCGCTACCATGTGCGCATCAACGGGTGGTCGGCAGAAGCAAAGGACGGCTCCCACATGCTCAAGGCTTCTATGAGAGGCTATTCGGTCGACCTCAAGCTGACGCCGAACAAGGCGGCTGCCCTGAACGGCCCCGGTGGCATCCTCGAAAAAGGCGTCAACACCAATTACTATTATTCCTACACCAGCATGGGAGTGGAAGGCACCATTACGGCAAAGGGCAAGAAAAAAACTGTCGCCGGGAAAGCCTGGATGGACCATGAATTCGGCCCCATGGCTCTTATTGCTAAAAAGATCGGATGGGACTGGTTCAGCATTCAGCTGGAGAACAACACCGAGCTCATGATATATCTCATCAAGGAAAACAACGCCATTCTCTCTCAATCGGGCGGGACCTATGTGGATGCAGCGGGGAAAACCCGGCTCCTCAGGTTTGCCGATGTGGAAGTGACAGCAACCGGCACCTGGACAAGTCCTAAGACAAAGGCTGTGTATCCCGCCGGATGGAACATAACCGTAAGGCCCTTGAATCTACGGCTAAATGTAAAGCCGATGCTGGCAGAACAGGAGCTGACCCTCAAACCAGTCACCTACTGGGAAGGCGCGGTGACGGCAGAGGGCGTCGCAGGGGGAAAAATAATTACCGGCAAAGGTTATGTTGAGCTGGTCGGGTATGATAAACAATCTTCATTTGACAACTATAAATAAACACCGTAATGAAAGCAGACAAGGAATCCAGATATCTACTCCAGATCCAGAAAACCGTAGGACGGGCCATAAACCGCTACGGCCTGATTACCGCCGGTGACCGCATTGCAGTGGGTGCTTCAGGCGGCAAGGATTCCATTGTGCTCCTCGAGGCTCTTGCCGTACGGCGCAGGTGGCTACCGATCCATTATGACATCCATGCTGTGCATATAAACGTGAAAAACATCACCCGCGATCTTGATATTGATTACTATGAAAAATTCTGCAAAGACCTTGATATCACCTTTCATCACCGGTCAATAGAGATCGACCTAACCCGCGATCCGGGCAAGACCGTCTGTTTCGTGTGCGCCTGGCACCGCCGTAAGGAGCTTTTCCGTATTGTCAAGGAGCTCCGATGCCAACGCCTGGCTCTGGGGCACCACATGGACGACGCCCTGGAGACCCTCTTCCTGAACATGACTTTCAACAGTTCCATAAGCTCCATGCCGCCAAAGCTGTCCATGTTTGGCGGCGATTTCGACATCATACGTCCCCTGATACTGCTCAAAGAAAATGAAGTGGAGCGGTACGCCCGGATTCGGGAGTTCCCGGTGGAAAAATCACAGTGTCCCTATGGCGATACAACGCGCCGGGCAGACATGAAGCGCCTCATCGGTGAACTCTCAAAATTGAACGGGAAAGCCAAGAATAATATTTATACAGCGATGTCGAATATACACGGCGATTATCTTCCTCCTGAACGAGAACACTAATGTGGGAAGCTTACATGCCATGATACATGACGAGCGGATAAAACCCCTTAATAAAAACCGGATCGCGAAGGGAAGCCACGTACTCTACTGGATGCAGCAGTCCCAGCGTGCCGAGTGCAACCATGCCCTCGAATACGCCATCACAAAGGCCAATGAACTTGCATTGCCCCTTCTGGTCTTCTTCGGCTTAACGCCCTCCTTTCCGGAAGCGAATGAGCGTCATTATCGTTTCATGCTTGAGGGCCTGTGGGACACGGCCTCACGCCTGCGCAAGCGCGGCATCACCATGGCAGTGCAGGCATGCTCACCAGACAGGGGAGCCGTCAATCTGGCCCGCAATGCCGCACTGGCGGTTACCGACCGGGGCTACCTGCGCATTCAGCGGGAATGGCGTGCCCGCGCAGCTGCGGAGATGAAATGCCCCCTCATGCAGGTTGAAAGCGATGCAATCGTGCCGGTAGAAACGGCATCGCCGAAGGAAGAGTACACGGCCGGCACCTTAAGGCCGAAGATCATGGCCCTGCTCCCCTTTTACCTGAAACCCCTTCGCCATATGCGGCCCAGTGTCGATTCCGCCGTTATCGAATGCAAATCCCTGGACCTCGATGACATTGACGCAATTATCAGGAAAACCGATATCGACCGGAGCGTCGCGCCGGTTCGCTGGCTCAGGGGCGGAACCGGGGAAGCAAAGCGCCTCCTGCGCCGCTTCATTGCCGACAAGCTCGATTCAGTGCCTGATGACCGCAACGATCCGTCACAGGACTGCGTTTCCCACCTTGGCCCGTATCTCCACTTCGGGCAGATATCCCCGCTCTACGTTGCGCTGGAAGTGCTGAAATCTAAATCGCCTGGCCGGGACATTTTTCTCGAAGAGCTTATCGTGCGGAGAGAACTCAGCATTAATTTTGTATTCTATAACGGCACATATGATTCAATTCAGTGCCTCCCTGATTGGGCGCAGAAAACGCTGAGAAAACATTCCGGTGACCGGCGTGATTATATTTATGACATTACAGCCCTGGAACAAGCCCTGACCCATGACCGGTACTGGAACGCTGCCCAGAGAGAGCTGCTCCTCCGGGGCACAATGCACGGGTACATACGCATGTACTGGGGTAAAAAAATCCTGGAGTGGTCCGCGTCGCCCGAAGAGGCCTATGCGGCGGCCCTGACCCTCAACAACAGGTACAGCCTCGACGGCAGGGACCCGAACGGGTTCGCCGGGGTGGCATGGTGCTTTGGCAAGCACGACCGGGCATGGGGCGAGCGGCGCATCTTCGGTAAAATCAGGTACATGAACGACAGGGGCCTCGAAAGGAAATTCGATATGGATCAGTATATCGAGCTGGTCGATTCAGCCGGGCATCCTATGTAGCCTGGAATGAGAGTTGGAACGATGCAAACCGTTTAATGGTTTCAGGATACAGCGCCTTCAATGCGTATCGCCACATCATCATTGACGATTTCCGCAACGGCAATGCCGCCGCCGGCAAGCCTGCCGAAAAGGACCTCGTCGACAAAGAACTTCTTGATCTTGTCCTGCACCAGACGATCGATCTCCCGGGCGCCGAACTTGGGCGAGTAGCCCTTGCTACCGAGCCACCGGTAGCATTCGTCGGTGACCTCGAGGGTTACATGCTTCTCCGCAAGCTGCGGTCTGAACAGGTCGATGGTCTTTTTCACGATCTGAACTATGATCTCCTCATCAAGGTCATTGAACTTCACCACCGCGTCAAGGCGGTTCCTGAACTCCGGCGAGAAGATCCGGTCCACCGCATCCTTGATGGCGGTCCCCGTGACCTTGCGGTCCTCGAAGCCCATTTGTGACTTGCCGATCTCCCGCGCCCCCGCGTTGGAGGTCATGATGATGATGACATTGCGGAAGTCGGCCTTCTTGCCGGTGTTGTCCGTCAGCGTGGCATAATCCATAACTTGAAGGAGGGTGTTAAAAATGTCCTGGTGCGCTTTTTCTATCTCGTCGAGAAGGAGCACCGCATAAGGCGTTTTCCGGATAGCCTCGGTGAGTAGACCGCCCTCTTCGTACCCGACATAGCCCGGAGGAGCGCCGATGAGACGCGCAACGGTATGCTTTTCCTGGTACTCGCTCATATCATAACGGTGGAGCTTCACACCCAGCACCTGGGAAAGCTGGCGCGCCAGCTCGGTCTTGCCCACGCCGGTGGGACCGACAAAGAGGAACGACGCAATGGGCCGGTCCGGGTTGCCGAAGCCGGCGCGGTTGCGCTTGATCGCCTCGCACACGTGCTCGATGGCGCCGTCCTGGCCGAATATCTGCCGCTTCAACTCTATCTCGATGTCCTTGAGCCTGCTCATTTCCGAGGAAGAAACGCTCTTCTCCGGTATTTTGGCCATCTTCGCGACGACCTTTTCTATGTCATGCACAGTGATGGTGATCTCATCGTCGTCGTTTTCGCGGTACATCCTGGTGAAGGCGCCCGCCTCATCAATCACGTCTATGGCCTTGTCCGGCAGGAAGCGGTCATTAATGTACTTAGCCGAGAGCTCCACTGCCGCCCGAAGGGCCTCATCAGTATATTTCACGTTGTGATATTTTTCGTAACGGTCCTGGAGACCCGCCAGTATGTCATGGGTTTCTTCCATGGTCGTTTCCGGTATCTCGATTTTCTGGAAGCGCCGCGACAATGCCCGGTCCTTGTCGAAATACTTTTTATACTCTTCGTAGGTAGTAGTGCCGATGCACTTCACCTTACCGTGTGAAAGGAGCGGCTTCAGCATGTTCGACGCATCCATGGATCCGCCGGACACGGCGCCGGCCCCCACCACGGTGTGTATTTCATCGATAAAGAGGATAACGTTTGGCAGGCCCTGCAGTTCCGCTATGACCTTTTTCATCCGCTCTTCAAAATCGCCCCGGAACCGCGTGCCGGCGATGAGGGAACCCATGTCAAGGGAGTAGATCTTCGCGTCCTGCAGCGGCCGCGGCACTTCGCCCCGGGCGATGATCTGCGCCAGTCCCTCGGTGATGGCAGTCTTGCCCACGCCTGGATCGCCCACGTGGATCGGGTTGTTCTTGATGCGTCGGCACAGCACCTGTATGGTCCGCTCGATGATGTCCTTCCTGCCGATCAGAGGATCGAGGTCGCCCGCCTTGGCCTTTTCCGTGAGTTCGGTCGTGAAGGCTTCAACCGCCTTTTTGCCCGGTTTTTTCTTATCTCTCACCTCCGGCTCCACGTCGGGTTCCTCTCCCATTTCAGTTTCCCCTCCTATTTCTGTTTCCCCTTCCGCATCGGAAGGATACTGGGACACGCCGTGTGAGATATAATTCAACAGGCTGTAGCGGGTTATCCCCTCCTCCTGGAGGAAAAAGGCCGCGAATGATTCCGCTTCGTCGAATATTGAAACCAGCACATCGCTGATTTCCAGCTCTTCCTTCTGCGCCGACGAGGTGTGCCATATGGCCCGCTCGAGGACGTTCTTGAAACCCTCGGACTGGACCGGCTCCTCGCTCTCCACCGTGGTTATGTGCTTGTTGAAAAATTCCTTTATTTTGCGGTTCAGATTCTCAACGTCGCCGCCGCTCCCCTGTATGATGTCCTTACCCGTGTCATTGTACAGGGACGCGTACAGGACATGCTCCGGGGTAAGATATTCATGCTTACGCATCTTGGCCTCCTGGAAGGCGGCCATCAGTATATTGTTTAACTCATGGTTTATTTCCATCATGCTTCCTCGTATGAACATTTAAGCGGGTATTCCCGCGCCCGCGCCATCTGGTGGACCTGGGCCACCTTGGTGACGGCGATGTCAAAGGTATACACACCGCACATCCCAGCCCCTTTCTTGTGGACATCCATCATGACCTGAACGGCCTTTGTGGCGGGCATGTGGAAAACCTGCACGAGCACCTCAACGACAAAATCCATGGTGGTAAAATGGTCGTTGTGAAGGATGACCCGATACATCTTCGGCTCATCGAGTCTCTTCTCGGTCTTAAGACTCTGGTCCTCTTCAAATTGATATCCTGCACCTGTATTATCCGGCATATTCCTCCTCCGAATATGCAGTCACTGGCATATTAATTATACAAAGAAACAGCGGTGTTGTCACATATTTCGTTAAAATACTATACAATCCGAATCCCCCGTTTTTCAGTCAGACAACAGGGGATATCTCTATTTTTCAATACTTTTATATTCTTCCCTGGTCCATATCTCCCTTGACCAGTCGAATGTTTCATGAGGATGGAAATGTCCCTTGTAGGTCATGTGCTGATTTTCTTCTATATAATACCCGAGGTAATAGTAGCTGAGGCCAAGGGATGCTGTATATTCTACTTCCCGCATGACGCTGTAGGTGCCGAGGCGATAGTTCTCGAAGGAAGTTCTGTATATAAAATAAATCGAACTTAAGGCTTCCCTGGAGACATCGATAAAACCGACAGCAATTAGCTCCCCTTTGCAGTAATACTCGGACTGCATTGTGGGGCATGACCGCGTGTAAAAGGCGGCAAAAAAATCATTCTCATCGCTTTCCTTCCCGAAGCGATTCAGGGAATGATCGCGGTAAATCTCAAATATTTCGTCCCGGTAATCCAGGTCATTGAACCTCACTTCAATGCCATTGCATCCGCGCATGACCCGGCGCTGGCTTTTGGTAGGCAAAAATTCCCCGGCAAGGATCCGCAACGGAACACATCGCCGGCAGTCGCCGCAGCTCGGTCGAAAGTAATACTCGCCGAACTTCCGCCAACCCCGGCAGAACAGCTCCTCAAGGTCATCTCCCGTGAGATCATAGGCAAAAAAATATTCAAACCGGCACTTCCTGTCGGGGAGATAGGTGCAGGGGCCCCAGGGGCTCAAGTGCGGTTCTTGAAGGATGATCATGCTATTAATTGCAGGGCAGCAATAATGCTCATGAGAAAAATAATTATGTACGAATATAAGCCCCTGAAATCATTGCCGCTATTATTTCTAAAGACCAGATGAATGCCTCCATGAAAAATGAGAAATATATTAACAGCCGTAGTGAAGATATTATAATACGAACTGCTGTTATTCATAATAAAATATAGAATAATGAAGCAGAGAGGAAAATGAAGCAAGGAAAACACCAGATATCCCCGTTCCTCATCCATATTTTTTAAAATAATAAAGAGTTTCCATTCCTTTCTGCGGATGGCATCCATCTCATGAAGAATCAACAGAGAGACATTAAGTATAAACAGATAGTTTTTCAGCATAAACTACTCCCTCAATATTACTATTCATCCGCTGCTTCAGCGACAGTGGAACACTAATAAATTTTTTTGTTTCATTATGATATTAAAACCATTGATAGATAAAATGCAATACTATTTTAACTAACTATTATCACATAACATGTGTTAAATGATAATTTGAAGAGACTGTTTTTTTAAAAAACTCTATTTTAAAGAATTGAAAACTTTTAGCGACATAATCCATAAAATAATTGACATTTTTTTAATATGTGTTATATTTTTTAATAAGAAGTAAAAAAATGAAAGAAAAAATAGTCATACAGGATCTTCACAAATCATTCGGACCAAAGGTTGTACTTGATGGTCTCGATCTTACCGTATATGAAAGTGAAATACTCTGCATCATCGGCATCAGCGGCGTGGGAAAATCGGTTATCCTGAAAAATCTGATCGGCATACTCAAACCGGACAGCGGTACAATACATGTTGACGGAGTTGAATTCACCGACGCCGATGCCGAAACGCGTCATACAATTCTGTCACAATACGGAATACTGTTCCAGGGCGCGGCCCTCTTCGATTCCCTCAATATTTACGACAATATCGCTTTCGGCCTGAGAAGACACCATGTTCCGGAAAATCAGATAGAGAAAATCGTACCTGAAATGCTGGAGAATGTCGGCCTCAGGGGAGTTGAATCGAAGCGGGTATCAGAGCTTTCCGGCGGCATGCAGAAACGCGTTGGCCTTGCCCGCTCCATAGCCCTGCGGCCCAAAATCATGCTCTACGACGAACCGACGACCGGCGTTGACCCCATAACGGGCGGCGCCGTGGACCGCCTGATCAAAAAAATGCGCGATACCATCGGCGTCACGTCGGTTGTCGTGACCCATGACATGCGCTCCGCCTACCGCCTTGCGGACCGCATCGCAATGCTCTATGAAGGAAAAATCATCTACGCCGGACCGCCGGACTACTTCAGAAATACCGACAACGCACACGTGCGGCAATTTATCGAGGGGAAGGCCCATGGACCGATCCAGGTGCTTTAATCGGCTCATGCCGGCCGCTGTTGCCGTGCTGATGCTCCTTGCGGCCTGTGACTACCGTTTTAGCGGCTATACCAGCGTAGCGGCGACCGGTGACCATCACTGGCTTAAAGATAAAAAAATATTTCTCGATCCGGGCCATGGCGGGGGGGATCCCCGTGACTGTTACCGCATCGGCCCCAATGGCGTTTCAGAATCCACCGTCAACCTTGAGGTTGCCACTATCCTCGCCGACAAGCTGAAAGCGGCCGGCGCTGCAGTTGAGCTCAGCCGCACCGGATCGTCGGGCATTTCCGATTACGAGCGGGCAAAAAAAGCCCGGAAGTTGAAACCGGACCTTCTCATCAGCATTCATCATGCAGGCTCCCTCAGGAGCTCCGATACCGTGAATTATCCCTCGGTGATGATTTGGGGCAGCAGGGAAATCCAGCCGGCCAGCTTCGATTTCGCTCTTCATCTTATCGATGAATTCAACAAGATAATGGACGAAAAAGGGATAATAGTGTCTGATTTCGCTCTCTATAGCGAAACAGGCACTACAATTTTACGTGAAACACGACACCTCTGCCCGGGTATCGTTGGCGAAGCGGGTTTTTACACGAATATCAAGCATTCCATTCGTTTAAAAGATAAAATATACCTCGAAAAAGAGGCTGAGGCATATTTTTACGCTATTTCACGCTATTTTAAACAGGGGATACCCACTGCTGATGTCTCTTCTTCGTGTCCTGTGAGCAATAACAGCTATCACGTGAACATGATACACAACGATACGCCGTTTATAACCATAAGAACACGAAGCGGAAATGAATTGCAGGGCATAAATGAGAAATCACTCCGCATAACCCTTGACGGCATCACCGTGAGTCATCGGCGCATTTCAGAAAATATTTTTGCCGTCGACTATGGTAAACGTCTTTATCCAGGTTTTCACCGCTTAAAATTCCAGTTCAGAAATCTGAAAATGCAGAGCAGCATGATCCTCACCGCTCCATTCACTGTCGAAATACGTCCGGGAGACTATGACCTCCTGGTATCTGAAGGTAAAAAGCTCATCATCGGGCGCCGCAATGCGCGCGAAGGTCTTAAAATGCTTCTTTCTGCCCTTTCGCTCGGTCATGCTGATCCGGGAAGTGAAAAATTAATTCGTGATATCGCCCGCGGTTTCACCTGCATCGGCGACAGCGCGAGCGCTGAATATTACACGATGAAGCTTCGCATGCTTTACCCGCCACAAATTATCGCCGGTGATCATGGAAAACCATTTGAGAAAAATAATTTTCGCATTCTGATAGATTATCTCGGTAAGCAAGTTCATGTTACGCAGGAAACACGCTGCAAAGAGTGCGACAGAAGAAAAATTAAAAATGAATTTAGTGCGCTTAAAATAAATTTTTTTCTAGACAAGAAAAAATTAATATAGTATAATGCTCACAAGTTTAAAAAAAGAGAAGGTATTAATGAATTCGTACACGCACAGCATCGGAACGTTTATCGGCAAAGGCGGTACGGAAATATTTTTCCAGAATTGGAACGTCGAAAATCCTCGCTGCATACTCGTAATAGCTCACGGCGTCGGAGAACATTCCGGAAGATACAGCAACATCATCAACGAACTCAAGGGAAGCAGCGTGTCGATATACGCTCTTGATCACCGCGGACATGGAAGATCGGGCGGAAAATTGGGCCACGTTGAATCTTTCATGGATTACGTATACGATCTTAAAATCTTCATCGATCTCATCAAGGAAGACATCAACGAAAACCGGCTCATCCTCCTCGGACACAGCATGGGCGGCGTCATCGCCTGCAAATATACTCTCACCTATTCAGAAGACATAGACGGACTCATACTTTCGTCGCCAGGTTTTGTGCCGGCGATGAAGGTTCCCAGATGGAAATCGAAGCTTGCGGGAGTATTATCCCGGTATGCGCCTTCTTTCAGCATGCCGACAGGCCTGGATGTCACCGGTCTTTCCCATGATCCGGTCGTTGTTGACGAATATGAGAACGATCGCATGGTGCACGGCATGGTTTCGGCGCGCTGGTACACGGAAATGATGAAGACTTCGGAAGAATGCCTGAACAGGGCGATGGAGCTCAGATTGCCGCTCCTCGTTTTCCACGGCGATGAAGACAGAATCGTTGACTATCGGGGAAGTGAAAAGCTTTTCAACAACGCATCATCGATGAAAAAAGAACTGCATATACTTAAGAGTTTCTATCACGAAACCATGAACGACACGGATAAAAAAATAATTCTTCAAACAGTGGTGCGGTGGATAGACAGTCTCACCGGCAGAAAAAAAACATCAAAAGTTTCTAAAAAAAACAAATCGAAGAAACCGATAATAAAAACGGCAAAGAAATCTGTTGCAAAAGCAACAAATATATCTTTTAGAAAGGGCTCCCCCAAAAGGGGCGCTAAAAACTAATAAAAAAAGGAGTAAAAAAAATCGTGGGAACAAAAAAAGTAGCAAAAAAAACCGTGAAGAAAGCAGCAAAGAAAACCGCGAAAAAAGCAGCCAAAAAGAAAAAATAAGTTTTTGCGAAGGCGGGGCCAAAACCCCGCCATTTTTTATCCTTCCTTTGATCAAAACTTCCCGGTTATTTCCGATACGCGCAAACAATAAGATATTATCAAAGATATTGTTGAATGTGATTCGAAGAGAATTACCGGAATAATGTTGGATAAAACCAGCACTTCTTCGTTCAATACAAGAAAGCATTCATATGTTGCTGTCAATTACAGGCTATCGGAGACAGACGGCGGGGCTTAATCCATAAAAACTTCGATCTTGTTGTTTCCCTGCCTGATGGCCCGCTTCACGGCCAGTTCCGTTTTTTTTATGAGGGCGTCAAGAACCAGGTCGTTCAGAAGGTTGCTGTCGACCGAGTTATTATTGGATATCTGCTTCGGATCCAGCTCGGCAATGCCTATTGCCAGTGAAATCTGCAGTTTCATATCGTTTATCACCAGGGGCTTTTTTGAAAAGGCCGAAATGATCCGTTTTGCCACTTTTTCCGCGTTATTTTTTCCCGATCCTGGAAGAAAAATAAGAAAATCGGACACCGTGTAACGCCCCAGCTTATCATAGGGTCTGCAGGACACCTTTATTCTTCTGCCGCATTCGACGAGTACATCATCTATAACTGCAATGCCGTGCAGCTCAACCAGTTCCTTGAAGTTCGTTATGCCCACAACCAGCCCGGAAATATATTTCATTTCCCGCGAAGCCCTGCCCATTTCCTTTAATACCTCATCCAGGAGGGAGCGGCGGTTAAAAAGACCGGTGACAGGGTCTTCCTTGACCAGGGTCAGCATTTTCTTCTTGCTCCGGAGCATCTCCTCCTCCAGCTTTATGATCCGCTCTGCGATCTTCATCCGTGACATGAGCTCATCCTTGCCGAAGGGCTTGAAAACGAAGTCATTGGCCCCGGCCTGGAGGAATTTTTCAATAGCGCCTTCCCGTTCCCTGGCAGTGACCACCAGCAGATAAAAAAACCTGTTCGATTTGATTTTACGTATCCGCCGGCAGAGCGCTTCGACGTCAAAATCGCCGGAAGCCCAGTTGATGAGGGCGATCTGTATATTGTTTTTCTGGATATCGATCAGTGCGTTATCGATCCCCTGAGAAACAAAGAGTTTCGGTTTATACCCTTTCAGGGAACTGGACACCGCTGATTTGAATGACTGGTTGCTGTTAACCAATAACACGTTCATAGGTTACTCCCGTTGCGGCGGGAATGTTTGTCGTAAACCCGACGCCGTAGATGACTGAGTGCGGCACTTTTAGTTTCAGGAACGTCTTAATAATTACTGAATACTACTATCCTGATATCAATTTGTCAATCAAATAAATGCGGCAGGACCAGGGGCCGATCACCGCTCCGAGTCCTGATCGTATCTCTCTGTCATTCAATTTCAACACGGTAGGGGAACAGATAGAGGGCCTTCTCATCCTTTAAACGCAGATACTCCGCGTTCTGCAGCAGGTCCCGGATATGGTCAGAGAGCAATTTGAATTCAGGTAGTCTGAACAAATCAAAGAGCGGGCCACGCTCATCAGGAAATTTTACGATTTCGAAGCGCTCATCAATCCTTGCCAGGTTCCGAGCATATTCGACCGCCGCAACAATGCCGCCCGTCTCATCGGCGAGGCGCCTGTCGAGCGCCTGGAGCCCGGTGAAAACTCTTCCTTCGGCCATCCGATTTATGTCCGCAGCGCTTATCTTGCGCGCTTCCATGACCTTGCCGGTAAAGCGGTCATAGGTGAAATCAATCCCCTTTTGCAGCAAGGTGGCTTCCTTGCCGGTGAGGCGTCGCGATTCGGAAAAAATATCCGCAAACTCGCTCATCTTGATGACATCCTTGCTGATGCCGAGCTTTTTATAGAGCTCCTCCAGGGTGATTTTGCCGAAGACAACGCCGATCGATCCGGTCGTGGTGCCTCGGTTGGAAAAAATCGTGTCGCCGGTGCAGGCCGCGTAGTATCCACCCGAAGCGGCAATATTCCCGAAGGAAAACACCACCGGCTTCCGATATTTTTTCTTCAGCTTTACCACTGCGTTCCACATCAAGTCCGAGGCCGCCGCAGATCCGCCGCCGGAATTGACGCGGATCACCACAGCCCGCGTGGCATTGTCCTTGAAGGCCAGCTCCAGCGCCTTCCGGTACGCGGCATCGCCAATGGACCTGAACCACCCTGTTTCAAAGGAGCTGCCGCTGACGATGGAGCCGTCGATGACTATGACGGCGATCTTCGGAACCATGCCCCACCGGTGATTGATCCGCACTTCTTTCTTGTAGGATGAAAGGCCAACCATCGAAATGCCGCGGCCTATGTTCTCAACAGCGTCGTCGGGATAGCCGATGGAATCGACAAAATGGTTTTTAACCGCTTCATCGGGGTCCAGGGAGCCCCGCGCGAAGATGTCATCGATAACATTCTGCGGAATCCCCCGGTCAGCCATGATGTCGCCGACGTACTGTCCGTTCAGATCCGCTAATAACGACGTGATATTTTCCCGGAAGGCCTCAGACATGTGCTCGCGCGTGAAGGCCTCGTTGAAAGACTTGTAGGTTCCGCGCTTGACCGATTCGAACTGCACTCCCACTTTATCCATCAGTCCTTTAAAGAAATAGACCTGCGCCTTGAGTCCGGTGATGTAAAAGGGAGTGTTGGGGGTGAAATATATCCGGTCCGCGGATGACGCGAGATAGTATTCCTTGTTGCCGGGCCTGGACATGATCGCGTAAACCTTCTTTCCTTTGGAACGCGCCTTTTTCAGGCCCTGGCGCAACTCCTGTATCTGTCCGAAGCCGATGCCGGCGCGGTCGATCTGCACGATGATGCCGTCAAGGGCCGTGTCGCCGGCGGCACGGTCTATCGCGGCGACAACGTCATAGAAAACAGTGGTCTCCCTTCCCCAGAAGCTTCGTTTCTCGATTTCGTTGATCGAGCCGTCCACGACTATCTTCAGGTACCTGCCCCTGCCCGGTATGGCCAGGGCCGAGCCGTTCGCCGCCAGCGGCATGGAGAAACCAAAGCTGTTCCGGTCCGGCGCGTTGCCGCTGTTCATGCTGCGGTAGTAATGGGGCGCGATGCCGGCGGACGGATAGGTGTGGAAGTACAAGGGGAACGAAAGCCCGAAAAGGAAGTCCAGGTTGCGGTCCCCGGTCACGAAAAGCGAAATGTCATACCAGAGGCGCAGGTCCGCCGTGAGCCTGTAATTCAGGCCAGAAGCCCTGTCCCCTTTTTCGTAGACCACGTCCAGGGACAGGGTGAGGCGCTCCCAGTATGGCCTGATGGAAATCGAATATATCTGCCGCCACCTGAGCCTGTTGCCGTTGACAATCCCCCATGCGTCATCCATGACAAATCCCAGGGAGATATACCGGCATGGCCGGAGGAGCAGGCCGAAGTCGAGACCCTGGTACCCCTTGAAGCTTCTCACCGACGACTTGCTGAAGGAATAACTGAGGCCGAAGCCGAAAATATTTTTAATCATGACGCCCTTGGTGAAAGAAAAATAAGAGGCGCCAGCATGATCGATGTTGTCTATGTTCTTTAAATATACATCCTGGTATTTGCCGTAGAGGAAAGTGAATCCGAAATATCCAGCCTGAATGAAATGGTCACCGCTCTTTCTCCCGTCATAAAAGGAATACTGGTAGGCGAGAAGAGGCGTGCTCTGCAAGTCAGCGAAAACGGGATTTATCGTCTGGCCGAAGGGACCGGAGCTGTGGCTGGCGGATCCCCGTTCCTGAATTGAGAAGGGATTCTCCGCAGCGGAAACGGGTCTTCCTGTAAGATGCAACACAAGAAAAAGCGCGGATAGACCTAACGCTAAGACAAAAATATTTTTTTTCATCATTCATCCTTCTAGCATCATTTGAAATCCATCAGCCATCAACTGTATTGGAATTATGCAAATCAATGGCTCTGTTTCTTTTCCAGAAGGGCGGATGCCATCTGTTCGGCCTCGCCGGCGTTTCGGGAAAGGTCGGCTGCGGCATCGACGGTGTTCGTCACCGACTGGTTTATGACTGTAATGGTTTTCACTATTTCCTCGATCGCATTCTTTTGCTCGGTCATAGCAGACTTGACCATCTCGGATTTTTTCCTGATGATTACGCCTTGATTGTTTACCATGGTATTGATATCCTCTTCGTTCCTGATCTGGTCCGACATCTCCTTCAGGCTTGCATTGATCGATTCAACGAGCCCGCTGATGCCACCGATGGTCGAGGCCGTTTCGTCGATGCGAATCATCCCGGTGCGGATCTCGTCTATATTGGCCCTGACAAGGGAACTTATGTCCTTGATGCTGTTCGCCGTCATGTCTGCCAGCTTTGAGACTTCATCCGCCACCACGGCGAAGCCCCTCCCGGCGTCCCCCGCCCGGGCCGCCTCGATGGAGGCGTTGAGGGACAGAAGATTGATCTTGTCGGATATGTCGTTTATGATTTCGATGATGCCTGTCATCTGGGCTGAGCTCTCCGACACCTTCTTCAGGCTTTCGATCATGGCGGCGAGCGATCTACTGCCAGCCTGGGTGGTGTTTTCGATATCAAGGGCGAGCTTGAGCACCGATTCTATCCGCATCGTCACGCTTCCAATGACCGCCGAGAGATCATCCATCGATTTGCCCAGGGAGGTTATAGAATCGAACTGGTCCTCCACCGCGCTGGCGACGGCATCGGTGCCGCTTGCGAGTTCTTCCGTGGTCGATACGATCTCCTCCATGGCGGCCGCCTGATCGGTGGTGCTCCGCGAGAGCGATGCCGCGTCTCGGGAGAGTGCGGTGGTGAGGTCGGTGAGTTTGCGGTTCAAGTCGAAGCTCTTCCGCTCAAACTCGCGGAGTGAATCCGCCAAAGAATTCACATAGTGGCTGATGACCCCGATTTCGCTTCGGTCGAGCACCGGAATAATCTCCCCGTTGTATTCCCCTGTCTCGAGAAGATTCAGGGAGGCGATGGTCCTCCTGAGCCCACGCTGCATGCCCCGGCTCGATTCGTAAATAATTACACTCATGGTAAGGGCTGAAAGAACGATTATAATGCCGATGTGCACGGTGAATTCCGCATACCTGATAATTTGAGCATTCATGAGAAACAGGAGATAGCCCATTATCAGCATGGGGATGGTGATGACCGCCGCCACCGTCATAACAAGCCTCTGTACAATGCCCAGCGTTCTGTATGAACCGGCCGGCAGCAGGATGGCAGCCATGCGCGGTGTCTTCAGCAGTCGTGTCAGGAGATTTTCGGTGGTGAAGTAGTCGATGGTACCATTCACAATCGGGCACATTAAGCCGGCAAGGCTGAATGTGATTGTCCTCCAAAGGTTCATCGGGGTAAATAATGTCATGAGGAAATAGGCAATGACAAGACCAGCAAACCAACGCAACGAAATGATGAAGAACTCAACGCGGGGATAGCGGAGGATGTCCAGCTTGACTCGCGCCGGATCGGCAGTGGAATCGTTCATGTCCCTCTGGATTCGAGACAGGCGCATGAATCGTATGATGGTCCCTATGATCATCATCCCAATAGCGGATATGCCGGAATTGATCCCCAGGAGAAGCATTTCGGACGGCTTATAGTCTCCGGTGGCAAACGCAAAATAGACTGCGAGGGGAACCACAATAAGGTTGATATATACCTCAAGACGGCCGGTGAGGTTGATGACGAATCGATTGCTGTTTGTCATGCTCGTACCTCTCTTAAAAACATTAAAACACTATAACAGTTTATTAAAATCCCTCTTGATCTCTTCAAATATCTCCTCAACACTTATCGTTCCATCAAGTACAAGAAACCGTTCATCAGCAATGGAAAAAAAATTGTCTCGCACCTTCTGTAAAAATGATTCCTTCTCAAAGATTTCATTATCCCCTCCGCTACGGACCGTCACCCGCTCCATTGCCCGGTCCGGGGGGAGGTCAACGAAATAGATGCGGTCCGGTTCAGGGAATTTCATCTTCCTGTTCTCGGCGATGATCGCTTCCGACGCCATGCCGGCTGCTCCCTGGTATGCCGCGTTGGAAAAGTAGTACCGGTCCATGATGATGATCCTGTTTTCGTTAAGGGCGGGGATGATGTTTTTTTCCGCGTCCTCCTGCCGGTCGAGGATAAAGAGCCTCATCTGCTCCTCAGCCGGGGCCATCTCCTTCTCCCTGAGCATGGCCCGTATCTTCCTCCCCCACTCCCCATCCGTAGGCTCCACGAGTTTTACCGCCGGAAGCCCCAGCGATACCGCGTGCCTAAAGAGGAGATCGCACTGCGTCGACTTGCCCGACCCGTCAATCCCCTCGAAAACGATGAAAAGGGGCCGTTTCATGAGGAGGCACCCCCGCGGTCAGTTCGCAGTGCCGGCTTTACCCGCTCGACAAAGAGCATGGCCGCGGCCACGGTGGCGATATTCAATCCGAGGAACCCCACCAGGGGGATAAAGGTCATCACAAAAATCGAGGCCCCAACCCCGGTGACAGTCCTCTTGAAGCACCATGCAACCGCCATCTTTTCGCGGAACTGGTAACGCCGCCGTTCAAGAGGAAAGTCGAAGAACTGAAACCCGAGAAAGAAAGACGTAGTCAGGAATCCCGTTATTGAATAAAGCATGCTTCCTGCCACCGGTATCAGATTCAGGAACAGGAGGAGCAATTGCATCAGGATGATAATGCCCAGAAGCTTAATCACGTTTTTGATGACGCGAAGCATGTCTTTAACAACAGAGGAAAAGGAGAGCTCTTCGTCGAATTTCGCCCCCGTCATCGTCTCCTCCACCTTTTGCGAAAGGAAGTCGTTGAAGGGAGCGGTAATTACGCTGCCTATGATGGAATAAAGAAGTACGATAATCAGGCCCAGCAATACGACCAGGAGCGGGGCCAGCACAAACTCGAGCACCCGGTTATACCAGGCATTCCCGGTGACCAGGCTGAGGAGCGGATCATAGACCATGGTATAGGTGAAAAAAACTATAGCCGACAGTATGATAAGATTTAACAGGAAGGGGACCGCGAAATACTTAGCCATTCCCTTGGTCGAACAGATGAACCGCAACGACCGCGTGGCCGCCAGCAGGCCCCGGAAGAAGGAATCGTCCACCCGTGCATTATCCCTGAATAGCTGCGCTCCCGTGAACCCCATGACTTCGATCATTCCTCCGGCATCGCGGTTTCTTTCCAGGCAGCCCTCCGGAGCCTGTCCATGATGGCGAGGCCCAGACCTTGTTCCGGCACCGCTTCAGCTATGATAACGCGTATATTCATCCGGTCAAGGCGATGGAGGGACGAGAAGAGATTCGCCGCGGCTTCTTTCAGATCGCCTTCAGCGGAAAGAATTTCCGTACGGTTTTCAGGTATGTCAAAAACAGGCTTCTTAAAGAGAAGATACCCCGCGTCGTCTCGCAAAAAGTCAATCTCGCGGATGCTCCCGGCAAGATACACCGGGATCGAAGGAGAATAGTGCGACGGCAACTGCCCGGGCGCCTCGGGGCCCTTCACCGCATCCGGCCCTTTCTCTACCGGCCCGATCACGGCCTCAATCTCCTCGACGGGAACGCCGCCGGGACGGAGGATGACGCTCCGCTCACCGACCAGCTTTATGATCGTGGATTCCACGCCGATGGCGCAGTCCCCCCCGTCGATGATCATGTCCACACGGTCACCAAGCTGATCGAGGACGTGCGCCGCCTTGGTAGGGCTGATATAGCCGAAGCGGTTCGCGCTTGGCGCCGCGATGGGTCTTCCGGATCCCATGATCAGGTCCCGGGCGATCAGGTGGTCCGGCATGCGCACCGCCACAGTGTCAAGGCCGGCCGTGACGATGTCCGGCACCAGGTTGTTCTTCGGCAGCACCATGGTGAGGGGTCCGGGCCAGAACCTGCCGGCGAGCCTGCCGGCCCGCCTGTCGATGGTAACGGCAAGCCTTTCCATCTGGGAGAGGTCAGCGATGTGGACAATGAGAGGGTCAAAGAGAGGGCGACCCTTCGCTTCGAAGATGCGCGCCACTGCAAGGGAATTGAAGGCGTCCGCTCCGAGGCCATAGACGGTCTCCGTGGGAAAAGCCACGATCCCCCCCGATTTAATTATCGCGGTTGCCTTCCGCATCACGCCCCGGGAGGGATGGGAAATCCGCATCAGCCCTGCCGCAGGGTTTGTAACGCGGGACTTCATGCGTTTCACCAGATCAAACAAGGACATGAGCTTCATAATTACTAATCATACTATTATTGATTGTAGAATTACAAGAAAAATCTTTGTGTATGCATAAAATTAGTATGACTTCACCAGCAATTGACCCTGTTTTCATCAGCTGAATTATCACCGCTATCCCTGTAGAAACAAACAACAGCACCATTCTTTAATAATTCTTGACAAAACCCCGGATTGGATTGATTTTTTTATATCGCACAATACCATTGTTATTTCCTGATTCGGGTTCAACTGAGGCCCGATCTCCAGAAATTCCAGTATTGTTTAATTTTTTTTGTGCATTTTCTCATACATTAATAACATACTTAATAGGTAGATATTGTGAACCAGAGGGCCGTCAGAAGAAAACAGGTTGAGGAGTTTTCTCTGGCATACATGGAATATTACCCGGTCGTCTATAGCTCCGTTCTTTCCCGTATCCACAGGAGAGAAGATGTCGATGATATCTGCCAGGAAATATTTATCATTTTTTTTGACAAGTTTGAAGATATCGAAAATAAACGAACCTGGTTGTATGGCACCATGAAAAACGTCCTCTACAACTACTACCGGAAAAAAAACATGAATGTCGCTTTGGTCGACGATTTTGATGATGTGGGGCTGGCCTTCACTAACGGCTTCCGCGATACCAGAATTCTTATATCCGAAGCCATGGAAAAGGTCGACTGCACCGAAGAAGAGCGGATTATACTTGAGATGGTGGCCACCTATCATTACCCGTATACCCATGTTGCTGAGTCCCTTGGATTGTCGAGGCGGCAGGTTGAATACCGATACGGACAGGTGGTAAAGCGGATCCAGGATTATTTGAATGAAAAAGGCATTAAGGATATGGCCCAATTACTATGAATCCTAATCCAGAGCAGTTCACAGCATTGATCGCAAAATACAAACTGTCCCATCCGGTATCCGCTGATGATCAGCGCTACATTCTCAACAGCACCCGTCCAACCCTGACGGCACTTTTGGAATTAAAAGGAGTGTATGGGAGTGCCTTCGGCGCTTTTATCGCATTACAAATCCTCTTCAGAAAGGCAGGAATCAAGCTGACCCTGATCCAGACCAAAATTGTGGCGGGCCTGACCGCCACTGTCCTGACCATGGCGTCCGTCGCCGGAATTGTTACCGCTGCGAACTACATCAAGCAGAAGCTTGATGAATCGAAAAAAACCGTTGGGGAAAAAAAGCAAAATGTTATCCCAGACCTTAAAACCGACGATCAGATAAAGCAGTATTACAATAAGCTCGATGAAGTATATCTCGATGACGGCTCGCGCCTTGTCGGCGCAGTGATTTTTCAGGACAGGAACATATTACGAATTCACACCATCCATGGGGTTATTCAGCTCCCCGTAACAAGCGTACGGATCATAAAATTACGCTAAGCGGGGCACTGGAGGATAGAATCCATGAAACCAGAGAAAGACTACCAGAACAAACTCATCTCCCCGGAAGACCTCCTGGATATCATCAAGCCGGGAAACAGGGTTTTCTTGAGCAGCGGCCCTACCATGCCGTCGCGGTCGGTAGGCGCCATTGTCGCATCGGAGAACACCAACGTCCAGGACCTTGAACTCATTCAGCTTATCACCCTCGGCGATTTGCTCACGCGGGAGGCCTGCCGCGAACGGAAATACCGCCTCAAGACCTTCAATATCGGCGAGAGCATCAGCTGCGAATTCAGCGAGGGGAACGTTGACTTCATTCCGGCAAACCTCATGGAGATACCCCTGTTATTAAAGAGCGGTGCCGTGGGCATTGATGTTGCCATCGTGACCGCTTCACCGCCGGACCGGAACGGCTTCATGAGCCTGGGCGTCGCGGTGGACGTTGCCAACATAGCCGTCCAGAAGGCGTCCATCGTGATCGCCGAGATCAACCCCGCCATGCCCGTAACCTTCGGTGAGACCATGATCCACCTTAACCAGGTGCACCATGTGATTGAAAGCGACAGGCCGATACTTGAGCGGCCCTGGAAAAAATGGGACGACCAGCTGGACCGCATCGGCTGGCATATCGCCAACCTGATCGAGGACGGCTCCACCGTGTCGCTACACGCGGGGCGGACTTACGACGCCATCGCCTCTCACATGAAGGGGAAGCGGAACCTGGGGATATACACCAACGTCATTTCCGACTGGGTCATGGAGCTGGTCGAGGCCGGCGTCGTCCCCTATACCCGCAGCCGCTACCGCGGCGGCCAGGTAACCTCAAGCTACTGCTACGGCACGCGGGCCCTTTATGATTACGTTGACCGCAACCCGATCTTTGAGTTCTACCCCATCGCGCGCCTGGTGAACCCGAACGTGACCCGGCGGATCCCCAACATGGTTAGCATCATGAACGTCCAGCAGATTGATGTGTCAGGCGAATCGGTCATCTTTTATCCCGGCGACAACCTCCTCTCCGGCTACGAGAGCAAGTTCATCTTCGCCATGGGGGCGGCCCTGTCCAAGCGCGGCAAGACCATCATCGCCATCCGCTCCGTGGATCCGGAGGGCAACAGCAACATCGTAATCTCCCATGACCGCAACCGCGAGCGGGTCCGGGCCACCCTGGGATACGCCCGATACGTGGTGACCGAATTCGGCGTCGCAAACCTCTTCGGCAAATCGATCCGGGAGCGCGTACTCTCCCTCATAGATATTGCACACCCGGACCATCGGGAGAACCTGCTGGAACAGGCGAAGCTGTACGGCTATGTGTACAAGGACCAGATCTACGTTATCAAGAACGCCAGGCACTATCCCATCGAGATGGAAACCGTGAAGTCCTTCAAGGACGGCCTGGAGGTGAAGTTCAGGCCCATCAAGCCTACCGACGAGGACATGATGCGCCGCCTCTTCTACCAGTTCTCCGATGAATCGAAATATCTCCGCTATTTCGCGAGGATACAGACCATGCCGCACCAGAAGATGCAGGAATACGTAAACATCGATTACGTCAACACCGTCTCTATTGTGGGGGTCATCACCAGGGACCGGTCTGAGGAGATCATCGCCGAAGCACGCTATTCATATTATGCAAAAGAAAAGATACATGAGCTCGCCTTTATTGTCGAAGAAGCCTATCAGGGAAAGGGCATAGCCTCCTTCCTGGTCGACTATTTACTGAAGATAGGGAAAGAGAGGGGTCTCAAGGCACTATCCGCGACCGTTCTGCCGGAGAACAAGAAGATGCTCAGGGTCTTCGACAAATCAAGCGTGGAGCATACGGCTAAATATTCTGACGGCGTCATTGCCGTTACATTTAAATTGCACTGATCTGTCTGGCACCATTCAACAGAAATAACATACAAGGAAGCAAGTCATGAAAAAATTTCTTATTACAGTATTTTGCGCCGCTCTCGCAGCAGTGACGCTCCAGCCGTCCGCGTCAGGGAAGTCGAATTCCATTCCACAGGAAGAATCAGACCGCGTCATCGCCCTGGCCTTTGAACGGGGTATCAGTCTCTATAAAAAATACAGCGGCGTTGAATCACTCAGGAAAGAGGTCATTTCCGAATACGACCCGGCAACCAACAGGCTCAAGAGCATTTCGGAAATCACCACGAAGAGGAAGGACTTTTTTTACAAAAACCCCGAGATCGAAGTCCTCACGTATAAAAAAGACGGCAAGGAGATGGAACCCTCAAAATTTCGCATCATGAAAGCTCCGCCGTTATACCCCGTCTTTGATGAGAAGGGCCGCGATAACTACCTTGTCACTGTTGCTGAAAAGATAAAGCATAACGGCATGCAATGCTATCGGGTTCAGGTGGATCCACGGAAAGAAACATCGAGGCATTTCAAAGGCAGCATCTACATCGCAGTAAAGAACATGGAAATGGTCGGCATAGAGGGGACCATGGCGAAACTCGACTTCCCCATTAAGGAATTCCGTGTAGCGCTTAAAACCAGACGGATTAACGATGTTCCCGTGACGCAGTCCGGAGAAGTCCATGTCCGGTTCAATGTGCCGGTTTTTTATCCCGATACCATGATTGTGACCACCCTGGTGACACTGGAGACCAAATTGATGCAGTAACAATGCGCCGGTTTGTCCCGGCGCGTCTTCCCGGCAACCAGCCGCTCTTCGCTACTGATCCAGCGGTCTCTCTATACGGGATAAGCGGCCCTTAATCAGTAGACGAGTAAGTGCTTATTATCTTTTCCCACATCGCGATGAGGGCCTGGTCATTGGAACTGGCGATACGCGAATTCCGCAGCACATCAAACCGGCCCCCCTCCAGCCAGGTATAGATACGGGAGGCCGCGATAGCGGCATTATCGGTCCCATGGCACACCTTCACCAGTCTCCGCATCTCCTCAAGGGAGAAGAAATTCCTATAGCCATTCAGAATAATGGTGAAAAATGTCCCGTCTTTTCCCTCTTCAATGTCAGCCGTGGCGGCCGGCGCCTTCGATCCGGCGAGTTCCTTCTTCAGGGAAAATTCCTTGAGAACACGTTCGTTATGGGCCAGCATGGCTGCACTCTGTATGAGCTTCTTGAGGTTCTCGTCGTCAAGTGAAGCCGCCAGGGCAGAAATCTTGACCAGCATCTGCTTCCGAAGGGTTTTGCTTTTAGCGTCCGACCTGGCTGCCGACGGTTTCGGTTTGGCGGATGATTTTTTTACCGCTCCCGGCTTCTTCACCGACTTCGGTTTATTCGCAACTGCCGGTTTCTTTGCCGCATTCGGCTTTTTAACCGCTTTTGACATTTTGACTGTTGATTTCTTAACCACAGCCTTTTTTGAAGATTTTTCCGGTTTTGATGATTTCGATTTAGATCCTTTTTTCGCCATCTTCCCCCATCCTCCTTATGTCGTCCCTTCAGTGATCAATAGATATTATACTCTAGCATAGGGAGTAAAGAAAATCAATACTTTTCTGAGTTTTACTCCCCTCAATGGACGAAAAACTATAAATCTAGCGGATTTCCCGGTCTCCCGGGGCTGTATTTTAGGCTAATTTCACTTGACGGGGGGAATCAGGCTGGAATTATGTAACAATTCTACAGCACCGATATCCTTTTATTATTAATATCCCGGGGCTGACGGCTTGAGACCGATTGGATTGATATGAAACGAGACTTTAAATACCGCGAGATTCCTTACAATTATACGTCCTTTTCGGACCGCGAAATCATACTGAAATACTATGATCAGGAGACCCTGGACATAATTGACATTCTGCGCAGTCAGCGTGTGACCGGCCGAAGCGCCAAGCTCCTTAACGAAACCATCGGGGATTACTTCATTATAGACAGAAATCCCTACATCTACAATGACTTTCTCGAAAACAAGGCCAAGTTTCACCGGCTGAAAAAGCTCCATGAAAAGCGTCTGGACATAATCGCCTCCGCCGCCAACAAAAACCCTCTGGTAGCCAAAGTGCTCGAACGAACCCGGACCCTTGACCAGACATTCTTCGATGGTTTTACCGCGACAAAGAGGTTCCGATTCAGGGCGGCCCATGAGCTCCATCAGGCCACCGCACGGGGAAACATCCACTTCGAACCCTTTCACCGCGTTGCCCATGTCACCGACGCCTCGGACTGGCGCGTTGAGTATCCGGCCGTTGTGGTGTATCCTGATGCCGTCAGCGAAATGCCGGGGATCATCCGCGCCGCGCGAAAGCTCGGCCTTGCCATTATTCCCCGGGGCGGCGGCACGGGGCTTACCGGCGGTGCCGTTCCGGTTCTGAAGAACACTCTCGTCATCAACACCGAAAAACTCCAGGCGATCAGTCCCATAACCTTCGTAGTTGAAGCGGGACAGGAGATACCGGTAATCTCGGTCGAGGCGGGCGTGGTCACGGAAGACGTGATTGAGTACTGCGGCCACCATGGGTACATCTTCGCCACCGATCCGACATCGGCCTGGGCCTCGACTATAGGCGGCAACATTGCCGAGAACGCCGGCGGCAAGAAATGCGTCATGTGGGGAACCGCCATTGATAACATTCTAAGCTTCCGTATCGTGAACGCCACGGGCCAGATCCTCGATGTCAAGCGCCGTGACCACCCCTATCACAAAATTCGCGAAGACGATATCGTGACATTTGACGTAACCCATGAAGGCACCCTCCTTAAAACGATTGTCCTGAAAGGCACGGAGATCCGCAAAAAAGGACTGGGCAAGGATATAACAAACAAGGCCCTGGGTGGATTGCCGGGCATACAGAAAGAAGGGGGCGACGGCATCATCATCGACGCCACCTTTATTCTCTACCGGCCGTTTGCCCATCGCCGCACCATATGCCTTGAGTGTTTCGGCACCAACATGAAGAATGCCGCTATGGCCATCGTGAGTATCAAGAATGCTTTCGCCGGTGAGGGAGGGGCAAGTCTCACAGCGCTGGAACACTTTGACGAAAAGTACGTGGCCGCCATCAACTACCGCAACAAGTCGGAACGAATTGAAACCCCGAAAGCCGTTCTCCTCATTGATGTAGAATCGAATGATGAAGCCGAAGTCGACGTCGCGTGCGCCCGAATCATCAGCATGGTGAAACCGTACAATACCGAGGCCCTGGTGGCGCGCAGTGAGGCCGAAGGCGTTCTTTTCTGGAGTGACCGTAAAAACCTCGGCGCCATAGCGAAGCACACCAACGCCTTCAAACTCAACGAGGACATCGTCATCCCCCTGGAGGAGCTGCCGGCTTTCGCCGATTTCGTCGAGCGGCTCAACCTTCGCAAAGAGCTCACGAACGCCCTGGGCTGCATTACCCGCGCCGATGAATATCTGGCCAACCGCGATCGCGCGAACCTCCAGGAGTTCACCATAGGCCGCATTGGTGCCTGCCGCGCTCACCTTAAGGAGGTGAAGCAGCGCTATTCAGGATGGCTGGAGCAGCTTGATGACCCGGGTCCTGTGGGAATATTCCGGCAGGTGCAGGACGGAGCTATCGCCATATCTTTTAAAGAAGACATTACACGGTACATCCCGAAAATACTCCACGGCTATAACGAAATAATCGATGAAATCAACGAGGTTCTCAACGCGGAGCGCAAGAGGAAGGTCGTCATCGCCACGCACATGCACGCCGGAGACGGGAACGTGCACGTCAACATCCCGGTTCATTCCAACGATTACACCATGATGCAGGAAGCCGACGAAACTGCCGCCGTCATCATGAAGCAGGCCGTCGCCCTGGGAGGCGTTATCTCGGGCGAGCATGGCATCGGCCTCACGAAGCTCCGCTTCATCGACCGCGCCATACTCGACGACTTCGATCGGTACAACCGGGAGACCGATCCCGACGACATCTTTAACCCCGGCAAGCTGACGGCGGACTTTCCCCTCTCGCGCATCTATACGCCGTCATTCAACCTCCTCGAGCTGGAAGCTTTCATACTCGAAGCGACGGACCTCGAAGAGCTCATGGGGTCCATGGCCTCGTGCGTGCGCTGCGGCAAGTGCAAGGCTGTGTGTAACACCCACTATCCCGGCGGTACCATGTTCTTCAATCCGCGGAACAAGATACTCGGCGTAGCCCTGGTCATGGAAGCGGTCCTCTATGACGCTCAGACGTCGGCCACCTTTTTCAAGAATTTCCGGAAGCTGCAGGAGATATCAGACCACTGCACCATCTGCCACAAGTGCGCCGTTCCGTGCCCGGTCAAGATCGATTTCGGGAACATCACCCTCGTGATTCGGCAGCTGCTGGTGGCGCGCCGCAAGAAGAGTTTTAAGCTAGTGACCCAACTCGCGCTATTTTATCTGCGGCGAAAGGGCTATTACTTCAACATGGCGGTGCGCCCGCTTATGTACAAGATTGGCTTTAACGCTCAGAGGTTCGGCTATTTTCTTAACCGGCCTTTCCGCACTCTCACCAGAAAAATTTTACCGAAGATCAACGCTATTCTCAGCTCGCCGCTGCCGGGCAATGCCGGAGAACGTCCTCTGCGGGAGCGCCTGGGGCTGAAGGGCGCCAATAACATTTACTCTTTCGAAAACCCATCCCTTCCCGTTAAAAAAAGCGTCGTTTACTTTCCGGGCTGCGGCTCGGAGCGGATGTTCCCGGAAATCAGCATGGCGGTCATAGCCCTTCTCTACCGCGCAGGAGTGAGGGTCGTGATCCCTCCCGAGTACCTCTGCTGCGGCTACCCCTTCCTGGCCAACGGCCAGCATGACCGCGCCGACATCAAGAGTTACGAGAACCGGATACTCCTTCACCGCATCGCCGATATCATCGGCTACATGGACATTTCAGACATCATTGTTTCCTGCGGCACCTGCTTCGACATGCTGGAGAAGTACGAAGTGGAGAACATTTTCAGCGGCGCCCGCCTTACCGATATCAGCGAATTCATTTACCGGGAAGACCTCTACCAGGCAGATCCCGGGTCACGGCAGCCGATCATCTATCACGAACCGTGCCACACTCCCATGAAAGCGGCCGGCAGCGATAAAGTGATCGCGAAACTCTTCGGCGATGTGCCCCGCAGTGTACCGTACTGCTGCGGTGAAGCGGGAACGATGTCGATGTCCAGGCCGGACATCTCCGAGACCATACGCGACCGCAAGACCCTTCTTTTAAAAGCCGAGGAGTCCGATAAGGACGACCTCATTCTCACGGCCTGTCCCAGCTGTGTGCAGGGGCTGTCACGGAGCCGCCGAGAAACCGGCCTCACAGCAAAACATGTCGCGGTGTACGCTGCAGAACAGTTCCTGGGCGAACGCTGGAAGCGCGATTTCCTTCGTGAAATTAAGAAGCAGGGCCGCGAGACGATTTTATTCTAAGTAACGATGATTGCAGGTCAATTCATATGCCTGGCTCAAAAGGCGTATTTCAATCTTTCCAGCAGATAAATTTTTTCATTAAACCAATGCTTTTTTAGTTTTTTTTGATTTTTCCCATTCATGATAGTAGTATAATTAATCACAAGTTGGTTTATGTCACACATGCAATGATATCCAGTTGACATCCCTCACCGAGTATAATGTTCTGATAACAACCGGTATTACCGATACTGTCGGAAACAAATTGTCCCGTGAAAATATCTGGTTATTCACCTCAATATTTATCGGAACCATCCCCTGTCATAGGATCTTATACTTCTACCTTTTGGGTTGCCATAACGTCTTCGACACCTGGCGCGACTCCAACGAAATGGGACGTGGTGGTGATGAATTCCGATGATGGGTCATCTATAAACCTTAAATGGTTCAGGATCTATTAATCAGAAACCGCCCTGTTACGGGCGGTTTCAATGAAGCTGCATCATTTCATCTTAACACGGGTGCTTACCGAGCCGGATGATTCTTCCCTGTTTATTTCTCCATCACGAATCAATTCACTATGAGAGACGCTTTTCCAGCGCCGCGAGCTCATCGAGAAGCTCCCGGGGGATCCTTGATCCGAACTTGGCATAGTGCTCTTTAATGAGGCCGACCTCCTTCTTCCAGCCCTCCCGATCGACGGCAAGGAGTTCTTTCATATCGGAATTGCTTACGCCCGAGAGGCCGGAAATGTCAATTGCATCCGCTGCAGGCATGTAACCGATGGGCGTTTCAACAGCTTCGCCTTCTCCGCTGCATCGTTCAAAGACCCACTTGAGGACGCGGCTGTTTTCACCGTATCCCGGCCAGAGCCATTTGCCGTCCGCGGTCTTGCGGAACCAGTTGACATAGAATATCCTGGGCAGCTTGTCTGCGGAGGAGCGCCCGCCTGTCTCGATCCAGTGTTTGAAGTAGTCCCCCATGTGGTAACCGCAGAAGGGAAGCATCGCGAAGGGGTCGCGGCGCACGGTACCCGCTGTCACATCAAGGGCTGCCGCGGTCACCTCGGAGCCCACGATGGACCCGAGGAACACACCGTGGTTCCAGTTGAAGGATTGGTGCACCAGGGGAATGGTGCTTGGCCGGCGGCCGCCGAAGAGAAAGGCGCTTATGGGGACGCCGTTCGGGTCTTCCCACGCGGGATCGATGCCGGGGCATTGCCGCGCCGGCGCGGTGAAACGTGCATTGGGATGGGCGGCGGGCTTGTCCGATTTACCCTCTTCCCACTCGTTGCCGGTCCAGTCAATGAGCTTCCCCGGCGCCTTGTAGCCGATCCCCTCCCACCAGACATTGCCGTCATCGGTGAGACCGACGTTGGTGTAGATGGTGTTGCGGTCGATCGACTTCATGGCGTTGGGGTTCGACTGCATCGATGTCCCCGGGGCAACGCCGAAAAAGCCCGCCTCGGGATTGATGGCGTAGAGTCGGCCGTCCTTGCCGAACTTCATCCATGCTATGTCGTCGCCCACGCATTCCACCTTCCAACCCGGCATGGTGGGGATCAGCATGGCCAGGTTGGTCTTGCCGCAGGCGGAGGGGAAAGCGGCAGCAATATACTTCTTCTCTCCTTTCGGATTGGTAATTCCGAGGATCAGCATGTGTTCCGCGAGCCATCCTTCCTCCCGCGCGATTACTGATGCGATGCGGAGGGCCAGGCATTTCTTCCCAAGGAGGGCATTGCCGCCGTAGCCGGACCCGTAGGACCAGATGGTGTGCTCTTCCGGAAAATGTGATATATATTTCTTATCGAGGGGCGCGCAGGGCCATTTGCCGTTGTCGCTTTCGCCGGGATTAAGAGGCTTACCCACGGAATGCATGCAGGGAACAAAGTCGCCGTTTTCCCCGAGCACATCGAGGACCTTGCTGCCCACGCGGGTCATTATGTGCATGTTCACCACGACATAGGGCGAGTCTGTTATCTCCACGCCGATCTTCGATATGGGTGAGCCCACCGGACCCATGCTGAACGGGATGACGTACATGATGCGACCCTTCATGCAGCCCCTGTAGAGGTCCTTCATAATTGTCTTGAGCTCATTCGGATCCATCCAGTTGTTGGTGGGACCCGCCTCATCTTTCGTCCGCGACGCAATAAAGGTCCGGTTTTCAACGCGGGCCACATCAGAGGGATCTGAACGGAAAAGGTAACAGTCGGGCAGTTTTTTCCGGTCTAGGGGCGTGGCTATTCTCTCATCGACCGCTATCTTGATCATGCGGTCATATTCCTCTTTGGAACCGTCACACCAGTAAATGCTTTCCGGGGTCGTCATGACTGCCATTTCTTCGACCCATGCAACGAGTTTCTGATTTTTAATCATCGCCCTTCTCCTGTAGTAATAGGGTTAAACAAATAATATTGTTAGTTTTCTCTAATGGTCATCCTTTAATACCCATCATGATAGTCAAGCAAAAAGAACGGACCATTTTTTATATCCTGGTGAGAAAATACTTATGAAAAGAACCGTGGTATAGAGATGCCATGGGCACATCAGGATTATCCCCGATGTGCCCATGGTTTAAGCATTGCGGCTTGATGGACAGGAACGGCGCTGTTAGACCACGCCGTATGCCAGCATTGATTTTGCGACTTTAAGGAAACCGGCGATATTCGCTCCCATGACATAGTCGCCTTTTTTCCCGTACGCTTCTGAAGCATCAAGGCATGATTTATGGATGCTCTTCATGATGCCGTGCAGCTTGGCGTCCACTTCTTCGCGGCTCCATGACAGCCTCATGCTGTTCTGGGTCATCTCAAGGCCGGAGGTTGAAACTCCGCCGGCGTTTGCCGCCTTGCCCGGGCCATAGAGTATGTTGTACTCCTGGTACACCTTGACGGCGTCCGGGGTGGAGGGCATGTTCGCTCCTTCGCTTATGCAATAGCAGCCGTTCTTGACGAGGGCTTCGGCGTTCTTCGCGTTGATTTCGTTCTGCGTCGCGGAGGGGAACGCGCAGTCGACCTTCAGGCTCTGCTCCCTTATAACATCCCACACGCTCAGGCCTTCGAAGTACTTGGCGTTGTACTTGGCGGCGTATTCCTTGATCCTGCCCCGCTTGATCTCTTTCAGGTCTATGACGTAGTTCAGTTTGTCCTTGTCGATTCCCTTTTCATCAACGATGGTGCCGCTGGAGTCGCTCAGGGTGATAACTTTCCCGCCCAGGGCATTTACTTTCTCAACAGTGTACTGGGCAACGTTTCCGGAGCCGCTGATTGCGCATATCTTGTCATTGTAGTCTTTTCCCTGTGTGGCGAGCATTTCCCCGGCAAAATAGACCGCACCATATCCGGTCGCTTCCGGACGGATGAGGCTTCCACCGTAGTCAAGGCCCTTGCCGGTGAGGACGCCGGTATGCTCATTGACGATCTTCTTATAATAACCGAACATATAACCAATCTCCCTGCCACCGACGCCGATGTCGCCTGCGGGTACGTCATAATCCGGGCCGATATAGCGATACAGTTCGCGCATGAAGGACTGAGTGAACTTCATGACTTCCATGTCCGATTTGCCTTTCGGATCGAAATCCGATCCTCCCTTCGCGCCGCCCATGGGCAGGGTGGTGAGGGAGTTCTTGAAAATCTGTTCAAATCCCAGGAACTTGATGATACCCAGGTTGACAGACGGGTGGAACCGCAATCCCCCCTTGTAGGGTCCGATGGCGTTGTTGAACTGGACTCTAAAACCCCTGTTCACCTGAACTTCGCCCTTATCGTCAAGCCATGGTACGCGAAACACAATTGTCCGGTCCGGCTCCACGATCCGCTCATATATTTTTGCTTTCACGAGTTCTGGGTGTTTCTTAACGGTCGGCTCGAGAGTCATTAAAACTTCTTCAACAGCCTGATGAAATTCCTTCTGCTCAGGATCCTGCCGCCGTACCTTGTCTATAACCTCATTGATTACACTGGACATATACTTCTCCTTATTTAGTTTAAATAACGTGTCATCTGCTGCCAGATGAACCTGTGTCAAATTCGAGAACGAGAACGCTGAATAGTGTGAGAACAATTATTCTGGTTTAGCTGTAATAAATAATGCGTTAGTACAACTAAAACATTAGCATTGCTAAATTTTACAGAAAAAATGTCAATATTAATGGACTGCCGGTGATACAGCTTTATGTTACATGTGTGTAAACTTTTCTGATTTAAAAGACTGAGCTGTCACTCACCGAGCAAATTGGAGAATATGCCTGAATAAAAGTTATCACAAAAATAAAATTATGAAGTAACGCTCATGTCATCACACGAGTAGCGAAGTGATTTTGATTATGATTTGTAGATGAGCCATGAAAAAATAAGTTTTCCCATGAATAGTTAGGGTTGTACTATCAGGATTGCTTCGTCGCTACGCTTCTCGCAATGACAAGTTGCACCAATTTTCATTTAATACAACCTATAAGTTTCTCAAGTGAAAGGCAGACAAACAATACGGCTCCATCCCCCTATTCCGTGTGGTCGTAGCATATCAATTTTTGATTATTGATATCCGCAATAAGCCGTATCGCATAATTCACGTCATAGACCTGTAGGACATCGGCAAAGTTGGCGTCCTCCTGAAGAAGGTCTGCGGCTATATTGGGATATTTGCTCACTATCGTCTGGTTGTAATTTATCTCGCCTTTCTTGGGGATTATCGCTATGTAGTAGGTGTCACTCTCCACGATATCCTGGAAAAAATGGGTCCCGTACGAAACATCCGGGATCAGGTCGTCCCTCATGACGGCTATTTCAACGATGACCGACGCGTTGTTGATTTCGAAATACTTCACGGGGACCCCGAGGGACGGGGTCGTCGTTCCCCATCGTCCCGGGCCGACCAGCATGACGGGAAGCTCGATGCGATTGCCGACCTTCCTGTTGATCATGCCGATGAGATGTGCAAGGCTGAACTTATCGGAAAGGGAAAGTTCACTGTATTTCAGTGGATCGACATAGATGATCCATTTTATATCCGAGGCGATGCATCCGCCGAGAAAATTGCCGTCAGACTTAAAGAAGAGCTTCCCCGTGGGAACGTTCTCCGGCATACGCACAGTATCCTCATGGCAGCGGAAATGCTGCGGTCGGCACTGGAGCAGATTGATACGGTAATTGCCGTCCGCGGTGAAATTCACTGTATACTCGATGTCCACCGGGTTATCGTACGTTTCCTCCAGTATCTTCATAATCATCTGCATGTCCTTCACAAAAGGCGTTTTAATTATGAACTCGTCAAAATTCACCAGCCAGGATTCTGTGCCGGTCATCCCCCGTTCCCGCATCTTCTCTTCGGTTTCGAGATCATGAATTCCCACAAAGGACTTCACCGCCTCGCGGCTGTCCCTGAAAAAATCGGCAGCATCGATGGTTTCCAACCTGTTCTCGGTGATATTGAGCACGTCACAGTGACGCTGGGAAAATTTCCTGGCGTCGCCCATCCCTGACTGGGGCTGCAGTAGCGGATTGTCAAGGGCAATGATTCTCGGATAATCGCCCTCGACCCTGTTGACCGCCCGCGTCCCGAGTCCGATCACGTTACGCAGCATCCCCGCTGCCGGGTCCATGGAGCGGTTCCATATGTAATGGTTGTACGAGAGGCCGACTCCAGCCATGTCTGGATAAAAATTGGTGCCGTGGTACGATCCCGAGACCCGCATAACCAGAAGGCCCATCTGCTCATCGAGCTTCTGCAGGCCCTTGTTCATCCGGTATGTCAGGGCGTCATCGCCCATGACGCTCGCGAAAATTGATTTCACCGCTTTCTCAAATTCGATGAAGCGCACCTCAGGGGAGGCTTGGTTAACCAGGAAGATGCTCTCGTACTTCCCGGCAAAGGCGTTCCCGTAGGCGTCTTCCAGGAGGCTGCTGGAGCGGACGATAATCGGCGACTGGCCGAAATACTCGATGATGCGCTGAAAGGTTCCCTTGATTTCATCAGGGAAGCTCCCTTCCGGAATAAGTTCGCGGAGCTTTGCTGCAGCGGTGAAATACCCTTCGTCAGTCTTGTGCTCCATGAAGAGCTTCCACCAGCCGTTGTGGACGATATAGGTGTAAAAAACGTCGGACCCGATATAGAATGAGTCATGGGCCTCCTGCAGCCGCTCCCACTTCTCCCTGTTTTTCTTCAATAAAATCTTCCGGGCAAGGATCATGCCGACGGCCTTGCCGCCGATATACCCGGTACCGATGAGATGGTCTTTCAACTCCAGAAAATCGTCAAGAGTCAGGTACTCCTGGGCAAGGGCCAGTATTTTTTCGTCGCGTCCCATGATCATCCGGCAGAGCTGATGCACCATCGCTTTACGCTCATCACTGTTATTCTGGCCCAGCGCAAGATCTTCGGCTTTTAAAAATGTACGGTCCCAGTAGTCGAGGATCCGGAGGGTGCTTTCCAGTCCCCGCTTCTGTATATGCTTGATCAGGTACGTCGCCTCGATGCTGTCTATGATGGGCGTAAAGGTGTTACCCTTTTTCAAATGGGGAAAGAACATTGTCGGCGAATAGCGGTTCAGCACCTTGAGGGGATGGATGTAGAAATTTGTCTCCGCGTTATACACGTCGATGAGGAGCTGGGTCGTTTCCCTGATCCGCGCCACGGTCTTGAAGGAGTGGTTGTTGCGCAGCAGGGCGAAATAGGTTATGGTATCCAGGTTGAAGAGATAGGGACAGGTGATGCTGAAAAAATTGCCAAGCATGAGGTCAGTGGCCCAGGCGGTCTGCAGGTCGGAGAGGCAGTCAAAAACATAGAATACCTCTTTCCCTTCACGGGCTATGATGCTGTGCAGGGTCGTGGTAAACAGCTCAAAGCCGCGCTGAGCATCCAGATCGTAGAGGACCGAATATTGATGGGGAGCAAGAAGGGGCTCATGTGTCGCAAAGCGGATATAGGCGACTCTCCGGCCCTGCTTCAGTGCGCTGTTAGCGAAGGGCAGCACAAACTGCTCATAATCATACAATGAATCAACCTGCCACACGACATTATCTCCCAGCCTCAGGCTATCGCACACTTCGTCGAGGCTGTTCAAGCCGGTTGATATTTTCATAAGAGTTTTCATTCGGGAATCTCCGCCACACAATCGATGATCATTGTTGTTGCCGGAAACCGGTTGTTATAGTGGTGCAAGTTTCAACAAAGTCGGCAACGCATACTCAATAATGCGGATATGCACACTTCTAATATAATTCAATTTGTTTTAGAGCAACTAAATTATTTGTTTAGGAACAATTAATTTTACATTCATGTAATAATTGTTCAAATGAATTATATTCTATGATCTTCCCGTATGATAATCCTGCTTCCCCCATGGAGACTTACATTCCAGTTTTTAGGCTCCTTCACCTGCTTTAACCGGTCAAGCTCGCCGATGTCTTTAAGTCGTTGATATATTAATTGCCAAGCGCAATCACGGTCCGGCCTTACTTCGCACCGGTCTTCCCGCGAACCGCCGCAGGGCCCGTTGAGCATGTGCTTGGCGCACCTTGTCACGGGGCATATACCCCCGTATTCATGCAGGACGCATTTCCCGCATGCCGCGCATTTTTCTGTCCAGATCGCCCGCTCTTCGAGAATGCCTATGAATTCAGTATCAAGGCCGGCGTAAACCGGCTTGTTGTACCGTTCCGCGATGGCCTGGACGCCGGCTCCGCAGCCGAGAGAAAGTATGACATCATTTCTCTGAATCGCTTCCGCGGCTTTCTCGATAAATATATTATCGCACTGCCGTTCAATGGTAAGTTCTTCCACTTCAAGAGAACGGTTTTTTAGTTGTGAAGAAATACGCAGGGCCGATGAAATTATGCTCACTTCCCGCTCACCGCCGGCAAGGCACACGGTCACGCAGGTGCCGCAGCCCAGCACCAGTATTTTTTTATTTCCCTTCAATATGTCCATAAGCTCGGGAATGCTTTTTCTCTGAGCAACTATCATACGCATGTCTCCTGTTTTTCTGTCTGCTTAATGCTTTTCAACGGATTGGATCCGAGTTTCTTTATGGTTTCTATCATTTCATTTATATGATCGACTAAAACGCGGGCGCCAGCGGCCGATACGTTTACCATGCGAATGCGCTTTTCATCGAGACCGCTTTCGGCCAGAAAGGACCGGGTATATCCCACGCGGCCTTTTGCCAGAAGATTGCCCTCGGAAAAATGACAGCCTCCTTCCAGGCATCCGGCAACGAGGATGCCGTCTGCGCCCTTCTCGAAGGCCTTCATGAAAAACTCAACTTCTAGTCTGCCGGTACAGGGCGTGCGGACGATGCGGACATTGGTCGGATATTGAAGCCTCATGGAGCCGGCCAGATCAGCGGCTGAGTATGAACAATACTGACAGCAAAATGCAATGATCAGCGGTTCAAAATTTTCATCACCCATGTATTTCCTCTCAGTATTCTGAATTCATCATGCGGCCCGTAACCCGCATGGATTATATTTCAATTACGGTTTCTGGTGACAGCATAATCCGCAATGCAATGCTCCATCAGATTGTCCAGCATACTGTTGAACTGTTTCGACTCAAAATGATTGAGCTGTATGGCGCGCGCCGGACATTCCGAGGCGCATATACCGCAACCCATGCATTTTGCCGCCGTTATTTCCCCCTTGCCGTCCACATTCATGAAGGGCGCGCCATACGGGCAGGCATGGACGCAGGTCATGCATGATATGCATTTGTCCTGGTTCACCTCAGACACCTGTGCACCGACCTCGAGATGGGTCTTTGAGAGGACCGTTGCTGCGCGTGATGCTGCGGCACGGGCCTGGGATATGTTTTCATCGAGCATTTTCGGTGAATGCGCGAGGCCGCACAGGTACACACCTTCTGTTGCAAAATCAACCGGGCGCAGCTTGATATGCGCCTCCAGGAAAAACCCGTCATTATTAAGCTGCAGTTTCAACATATCCGACAGCCGCCGGTTATCCGCCGGTGCCTTGATCCCCGTACTCTGGATAACCTTGTCGGCCTCTATTTCTATTGCTTCGGGCATATCGGGGCTCGTAAACGAGACCATCAGCACATTGTCTTCATAATACACTTCCGGCTGCCTGGTATCACTGTACCGGAGGAACACGATGCCGGCATTGCGCGCGCGCTGGTAATGCTTCTCCCTGAACCCGTACGTCCTGATGTCCCGGTACAGTATATAGATGTTGGCTTCCGGATTTTTTTTCTTCAGATGCAGGGCGTTCTTAATCGCCATGGAGCAACATACGCGGCTGCAGTACGGTGTCTCCTTGTTTCGGGATCCGACGCATTGTATCATGACGATATTCTTCACGTTCCTGGCGAAGTGCTCTTCGTAAAGCATCTGCTCCAGCTCAAACTGCGTGATGATGTTATCGGATTCACCATACAGGTATTCCAGCGGCCTGGCCGGCTCTGCGCCGGTGGCGACGATAATGGCCCCGCAAAAGACTTCCGCGCACCTGCCGTTCCCCTTTTCTTTCTCTGACAATCCCACTGTAAAATTACCGACATGGCCGTGTACCGAATCGATATCGCAGTTAAGGTGTGTCGTAATATTGCGATGTTCCATAACCCTCTGGATCAGGGTATACATGAATCCGGCGGTATTTTCGCAATCAAGAGTGGAATGGATCAACGACATCTGTCCTCCCAGCTTTCCCGATTTTTCAATCAGGGATACCGAGAAGCCCTGGTCAGCAAGGGAGAGTGCTGCGGTCATCCCGCTCAATCCTCCGCCTATGACCAGGCCGTTCTGGTTAATCGCAATCGATTCTCCCGTGAGCGGCTTGAGGAGGCCCGCGCGGGCGATAGACATACGTACCAGTTCAATTGCCTTAAGGGTCGCGTTGTCCGGATCGGACGAATGCACCCATGAACACTGGTCCCGGATATTGGCCAGTTCGAAAAGATAGGGGTTCAGGCCCGCTTCCCGCAATGTTTCACGGAACAACGGCTCGTGGGTCCGGGGCGTGCACGAGGCAACCACGACCCTGTTAAGACGGTGCTCTGCGATGAGTTTCTTTATTTCGGAAAGGCTCGAATCGGAGCAGGTATACATCGTATGCGACGCGACAACGACATTCGGGTCGCCGGCTATGGCGCTCGTCACCTTTTCCACGTCGACAGTCGAGGCGATGTTGATGCCGCAATGGCACACAAATACGCCGATCCTCGGCTCCTCGTCGGTCGTGTCATGCTCGGTTGGATACTTCTTCTTCACGATGAGGGTATTGCGGGATTTGGCCAGCAACTCCATGGACAGCGATGCGGCGGCGCTCGCCTGGGTCACCGTTTCCGGAATGTCTTTCGGCTCCTGAAAGGCGCCGGCCACGAATACACCGGGCCGCGACGTCTCCATCGGCGTATATCGGCTGGTTTTACAAAAGCCTGATTCATTCAGCTCTATGCCGAGACGCGCCATGCTTTCGGAAATATCGGTCTTGGGGTCCATGCCGACGGCCAGGACGACCAGGTCAAAATCGCATTCCACATGCTGGAATTGTTCATTCATATAGCGGAGCCTGATGTCCCCGGACCCGGGAACCTGGATTGCCCGCGAGGGAATGCTCTTAATGTATTCTATGTTTTTCTTGGCCCGGGCGCGCTCATAGTACTGTTCGAAGTCCTTCCCGAAGGCGCGGATGTCCAAGTAAAATATTGATGCCTGCAAACCGCCTATGTGCTCATCGGCAACCAGGGCCTGTTTTGTCGTTGCCATACAGCAGATAGAGGAGCAATATTCATTTCCGCACTTTGAGTCGCGGGAACCGACGCACTGTATCCAGGCTATGCGCCTGGCCTCCCTGCCGTCATTTCTCCTCACCACATGGCCGCCGTAGGGCCCGGCCGCTGACAGCATGCGCTCGAACTGGACGCTGGTCAGCACGTTGGCATACCGGTTATAGCCGAATTCTCCCTTCCGTTCCGCGTCGAATTCCTTGAAGCCGGGAGCCAGGATGACCGACCCGATCTCCAGCTCATAGGTCTTCTCGCGCATATCGTGCAGGACGGCTTTCTTATCACACGCGGCGACACACTCCATGCATTCGGAGCAGACCGCGCAATTCAGGCACCGCTCTGCTTCGGCCAGCGCCTCCTCAACGGAAAATGCCGCTTCAACTTCGTAAAAACCGGCAATCCTCTCATCAGCGGGAAGGAGTTTTGCCCGGGCCCGGGATTTCTTCTCTATGTTTTTCAGGGATGGAAGCATCTCCTCCGGCACGGGTCTCACCGTGGATTCAAAACGATCGGGCAGCATCTCCTTGCCGTCCAGATAGCGCTCTATCGATTCAGCGGCGCGTTTTCCCGCGGCAACCGCCTGAATCACGCTGGCCGGACCGGACGCATTATCGCCGCCGGCAAATATACCTTTCAGAGACGTTTCCATGGTCTGCGGGTCGACTTTGAAGCAGCCCCGCTCCACGTCAGTGCCGATATGCTTGAGAAATTCAGTATCCGTCATCTGGCCGATTGCCACGATGACCTGGCCGGTTGTTATGGTCGTAACATTGTTTTCATTATATTCAGGATTGAATCTGCCCTTCCCGTCAAAAATCCTGACGCATTGCTTCAATTCTATCCCGCTTACAGAATCACCGCCGAGGATGCGACGGGGTCCCCACCCGTTGCGTATGGTAATATGTTCCGCCAGTGTTGCTTCTATTTCTTCCCGGTACGCGGGCATCTCATCGTGCTGCTCCAGGGAAACCAGCTCCACGCTTTCCGCACCAAGCCGGATTGCCGTACGCGCCACATCTACGGCTACATTGCCGCCGCCTATGACAACGATTTTTTTCCCGACATGGGGCCTGTTGTCAGGATCGCCCGCCTGCCGTAAAAACTCCACACCGTAGCCGACACCCTTCCTGTCCTCACCCTCGATTCCGAGCTTCCTGCTGGCATGGGCGCCGGCGCTGATAAAAATGGAATCGAATTCATCCTGAAGTCCGGCCAGGGTCCTGTCCTTTCCTATGCTGCAGTTGAGAACGATGGTCACGCCCTTTCGTTTTATGAGATCTATTTCATAATCGAGAATATCCTTAGGGAGCCGGTAGCGCGGGATTCCCCACCTGAGCATGCCGCCGGCTTCGTTCCTGGCTTCAAAAACCGTCACCGCGAATCCCCGGTCTGCCAGGTCGCCGGCGCAGGTCAGGCCCGCCGGGCCGGCTCCGATAATGGCGACCTTCCTGGCTTTTTCGGAAGGAGCTTTCTGCTCCGGCAGCACCAGTTCGCCGGACCGCACCAGCATCATCTCCTGATCGGAAGCGAACCGTTTGAGCTGCCTGATTGCCAGGGCTGAATCTACCTCGGAACGGGTGCACTCGTTTTCGCAGGGCGCAGGGCAGACCCGGCCGCATATGGCGGAAAGAGGATTCCGTTCCCTGATCAGGTTAACGGCTTTCACGTATTCTTTCTTCCTGATTAACTGGATGTATCCCTGCACATTGATATTCGCGGGGCAGGTGGCCTTACAGGGGGCGTGGCCCAGTTTCTGGATGCTGGGCTTGTTGGGTAGTGCCTGTGCGGAATATTTCTGGATAACCTTCCGTGTCCCAAGGCCGCGGTTGAACCTGTCTTCTATTTCAACCGGGCAGACCTTGGTGCAATCGCCGCAATCGTTGCATATCTTTTCGTCAATATACCGTGGCGATTTTTTAATATATGCCCTGAAATTGCCCGGCTCTCCTTCAAGTTTTTCAATCTCGGAAAGGGTGTGTATCTCAATATTATGATTTCTCGCGCATTCGACCAGCTTTGGTGAAACGATGCAAGTCGCGCAATCCCCAGTGGGGAAGGTCTTATCCAGGTGGGCCATCATGCCGCCGATGGCCGCTGATTTCTCGACCAGGTGAACCTTGAAGCCGGAATTGGCAAGATCAAGTGAAGCCTGGACTCCCGCTATCCCTCCGCCCTGGACCAGCACCGCGCCTATTATCTTATTTGTATCTTTTTCCATGGTATACTACCTTATTAAAAATCACTTGAAACAACAACGCATTCCGGCCCCCTAAATCCCCCGTGGGGGACTTTCAATAACTTTAAGCCCCCCGCCGGGGGGTTGGGGGGCCCGCACTTAAATCCTCGCCATTGCTTTTGTAATCGCCTTAGGCGAATGGATCAGTTTGTTCAGTCCGAGATGATGGTGAGAAATGCCGAGGCACAATCCCATGAGCTGGGTAATATAGAGAACCGGCATGCCGCGCCGAATCCCGGCTTCATTGACTATGCCGCCCTGTCGCATATCCAGGTTGATCTGGCACATCGGGCAGGCGACGGCAATGCAATCCGCGCCAGAGTCTCTGGCCATTTCGATGATGCCTCCGGACAGCTTTTCCACCAGATCGGACCTGGTCAGCGTCAGGGACGCCCCGCAGCATTCCACTTTATGCGGCCAGTTCAGGCTTTCTCCGCCCATGGCATCGACCAGGCGATCCATGTATACCGGGTTCTCCGGATCATCGAACCCGGTCACTTCCGCCGGACGGACTAGGAGGCATCCGTAATAAGACGCAACCTTAATCCCGTCGAGGGAGTGCGTGAAGGCCTTTTTGATCGTTTCAAGACCCAGATCATCAAGGACGACCTCTATGAAATGACGCACCCGCACCGATCCGTCATAGTCCCTGCCGAGGGCCTCGGCCACGCGTTCCCTCGTCCCGGGGTCCTTCACAATTTCATGGTTGGCTGTCTTCATCCTGCTGAAGCATGACGCGCAGCTGACGACCATGTCGAGCCCTATATCCCTGACTTTCAGAAGGTTGGCTGCGGCAAGGGAGAGGGCCAGATCGTGATTGACCTGGTGCGCAGGGGTTGAGCCGCAGCAGGTCCAGCCATCCGGCTCAACAAGTTCCATCCCGAGGGCCTGCACCACCGCCCGTGTGGACAGGTATTGGTCTCGGGCGGTTGATTCCGCCGAACATCCCGGATAATATGCGTATTTCATTTTTTTCGATCCTTGCCTGCGCCAGTTATTGTAAAAATCCGCTTCACACTCTTACGGTCCGCTCCGCGCGGAGGAAAGAGCGCGATCTTTCTTTTTTTCAATATGACGGGAATTTTATCCGTGTCCTTTAAGTACGATGCAGTGCCGATTTTATACAGAGCCATGGCACCCAGGTCATAGGTGCGCCCGAAGTATTTGATCGTCCCCAGCAGTATTTTGTTCATCAACGGCATGTTGCCGTCCGGCTTCACTGCTTTTTTTTCTTCCGCCAGCATCTTCAGGGCATCCATAAGGGCGGAACTGTCAATTTTCATGGGGCAGCGGCTGAAGCAGGTCCCGCATGAGGCGCACATCCAGATGAAGTCATTTCCGAGAAGCTCCCTGCCGGCGCCCAGATGCAATTGCTTTATTATTTCCGAAGGGGAGGAGCGGGTATAGAGGGATAGGGGGCATCCGTTGGTGCATCGCTTGCACTGGAGGCATAGGTCGATTGAAACGCCCGATGCGTCTTCAACGATGCTCTTTATTCCTTTTTCAGTCTCTTCTTTTTTAATTCGTAGCGGCATCCAGATTGTCCGTCCTTTATAATTTCTATGATGCGGATGATCACGCGTTTCAGTATTACGTCCCGGTCCGGCAGGAAACGGGTTCATTCTCAAACACAACGTCTTCTTCTATTAATTCATTGTCGATGATCGCGGTGATCTTGTCGCCAGTTGAATGTCCGGCAATCTGCGGTACAACCTTCCGGTACACCTGCAGCGGGTTCCGCTTCTTGCCATTCACCGTGAGGAGATCATCAATTGAAATATCAAAGAGGCGTTCATTCTCTTCAAGATAGGGCAGAATAAGCTTCCAGTCCCTTTCGCTCAGCGGCTCTATCACGCCGCCGTTGAGCTGCTGGTCGACGAGGGTCTTCCGCGGGTCGCGGATATAAATCGCGCCGCCCGATGCGAGGGAAAAAATATTACTCCCGTGATAGGGTTCGTCCAGTTCCACGACACGGCCGTCGTCCTCAAAGGCGACGCCGTTGAGGATGACAAATCCGCCCTCGTTATGTGGATCGCCTGCCATGAAGGATTCGCCCAGGAAGTCGAGGCAGGTTCCGTTAATGACCACCCGCGGCCTTCCGACAGAATTTATCAAGGGCCGCCCGGCGGCATTCCCCATGACGTATATCTGCCCACCCTTTGCGCCGTACAGGAATGTCTGGCCGGTATCGCCGTATATCACGAGGGTGCCGCTTTTTATGATCTGTCCCAGCTGGTCCTGCGTGTTGTTGTGGACCGAGATCGTCATTCCGTCAATCCCCGAAGCCAGATAATCACCGGAGCTGTCATATACCTCTATTACGACATCGTCGGTACCGGGACCAAGGCCGTTCCCGATATACCGCTGGCCGATACAGCCGAAGGATATGAAGCGCCGCCACCCTTTCATGTAGGCATCCATCAGGAGCGAGGCGTCGCTCTTTTCCCCTTCCGGGGGAAAACCGGAGGCATTGATCGCCAGCGTTGTTTCATGGCGTGCCGGGGGTCTCAGCGTATGGCGTGTATTGACGTCAATCAGCCGGTAGTTGTTCTCGAAAATTGACCCCTCCTCATCAAGACGGGGAAGTCCTTTGAACAATCTCGTGAGTTCACTCCGTATAATATGAAGGATATGGCTCCGCTTTTTTCCGCCGGTGGGATAACGGCGGTCATTAAGCATGGTGAAAGCCCTGATTGCGGCTTCAATCGTATTCGAGTCCTTTATTCCATCGGTGATCATCCGGAGAACAGCGCGGAACCGGTCATAGCTCCACGAAGGAATATGGCCACTGATAAACCGGAAGAGACCTTCGCCGCCGGCATCCAGATGCTGTCTGACATCATTTTCCACAGCGCTGCCGGCAGTATGTTCGGTAAACGCTTCAGAAGTGAAATCACACGGCTCTGATCCCTTCGGCAGGGACACGGGTTTCCCGAATTTATCCGTACAGGTCATCCGCAGCGCCCCTTTCTCGTCAGCGGTGATATTAAATATAAAGGCCCCCCCATCGGTATGGCTTCCGCCCCGGGCGTTCCAGTAGCGATCGGCAACCGGGCATATCCTCGGGTCATCTTTGGAAAGGCTGAGGAGTGTGGCGTCAATGGCCTGCTTCTCCGATCCGATAAGGCCGACCTGCACATCGCCGTCACAGAAGGCAAACACTTGGGGACGGAGCATGGCGGTATCGGTAATGCCGAGAAGCTGGAACTTCTTCTCGACGACATCATTCCTGGCGATGATAAAAAACCAGGGGCCGTCCGGCGAACCATGGATGTGCGTGGCCTGTATCGCCCGGTATATCTTCTGCCTGTCTGCGGGGAGCCGGTCAAAGTCGAGCTCCGTGGTGGGGGCCATGGCCTCGATAATATATTCAAGGGGATACTTATACGTGCGGTTAAGGAGATCAAAGAGCAGTACCGATACCTCGGTATCGGTCAGGAACTGGGGACGGATGTTCCTCTGCAGCAGGTGCTCCGATACCGAATGATAATTCGCAAAGTCCCCGTTATGCACCAGGGCCACATTCATTCCGGTGAAGGGGTGGGCCCCGGCGGGGTGCCAGACGCGGCCTTTGGTCGGGAAGCGCTGATGCGCGATCCAGACATGGGCACGGAGGTCTTCAATCTTGTAGTATTCTGTTACCGCCTCCGCGTACCCGACCACCTTCAGTATCATGATATCCCTGCCGATTGACATGACAAATGCCTTCTTGTCGCCCAGGGATGCGTAATAGGTCTGGTTGAGCGTGAAGCTGTGCTGGTTCAGGTATTCCTCTTCCGCTTCGCGGCGGTCAAGCTGCTTAAGATCATTGTCCTTGATGAATGCATCGAGGACGCCGGGTTTCACCCGCACGAAATAGCGGCACACATCCGGGGGCTTGACTTCAAGGCCGGGGACTTTTTTCCAGTCGTCGACCGTGTCCAGCTTGTTTGAGTGGGCGACATCAAAACAGGGTTCGACGAATTTCTTCTCTACCTCGGGCCGGGCTTCCGGATCGAGATAGGCGATATGCAGCATGTAACAGTCATCGAGAATATCGCGGGTCACGCCCAGCTGTTCCGGGACGAACCCCACGGCCGCGATGCCGCCGCCCTTGCCGTTTCCGCGATTGTGCATTTGCCTGGATGGCTCATGGATATGCTTCCCGGGAACCGGTTCAGTGCAGCAGAAACCGACAACACCGCAGCCTCCTTCTTCTTCGCATTTCCCCTCTGCCGTCGGAAGCCCGATTTTTTCGATGAGTTTCTTTTTCGAAGCAATTATTTTTTCCGCAAGATTGTTGTTCACGCCTTATGCTCCACGTCGTTAGTATAATCAAGATGCATTAACAGATCAGAACGACCTCTGAGCTTCTGTATGCTGCCGATACCCAGCCGCTGGAGGATCCCCACGAGTTCATTTCTCCAGGCGTTGTATGTGTTGATCAGGCGCTGCGTGCCCCACTCGAGGTCAATCTTCTGCACCAGCTTTTTATCGGTCGTTGCGATGCAGCGCGGGCATCCCCGTCCGGCCGAACATCTCCCGCACCGCACGCAGCCGAGGGCGATCATCTCCACGGTGCCTATGATGACACCGTCAGCTCCAAGGGCTATGGCTTTGGCGACATCGTAGGGATTGCGTATGCCGCCGCTGGCCATCAGCGTGATGTTATCCCGGACGCCCTCCGCAACAAGAAAGTTATGGACCTTGGGGATGGCATACTCGATCGGCATGGCTATGTTCTTTTTGGCTATATCGGGGGCCGCGCCCGTTCCACCGTAGCCGCCGTCGATATGCACAATATGGGTCCCTGCGAAGTAGCTTCCCACAGCCACCATGTCCACATCTGTCGGCGTGGACACCTTCGTTGAAATAAGAGCGCGGCGGTTCAGATGTTTTATCCAGTCAATATGTTTCATGTGATCTTCAATCGAATAAACGCTGTGAAACGGAAAAGGGGAAAAAAGCGATATGCCGACAACGGTTTCACGCATCCTGGCGACGCTGGGGGTGTTTTTATCTCCCAGGAGATGGCCGCCGAGGCCCGGCTTCGCTCCCTGGGCATATTTGAATTCGACGATGGGGACGCGCTGGATGGTCTCCTCACGCACCCCGAAGAGGCCGGTAGCGACCTGCGTAATCACGTGATCGTCATAGGGCCTCATCCGCTCCATGTATCCGCCCTCGCCGGTGCAGGTGAAGGTGTTCCAGGCCACAGCCGCCCGGGCCTTTGAAAGCTGTGTCGTATTGCTGACCGATCCGAAGGACATACCTCCGCCGTACCAGGGAACATCTATCCTGATTTTCGCCCGGCTGTCATTGCGGCGGTTCAGTTCAATGCTGGTATCAATGTCTTCTTTATTAAGCTGGACTGTTTGTGTATCGGGAAATTTGAAGCAGATCCGGTCGAAGCCACCATCCGAGTTGCCGGTTTCAAATTCAAATTCATAATCCTCATGGGGGATCTCGCCGGTTTCAGCCATTTTCCACGTGGCCAGGATCATGTTCGCGGTCCACCGATAATCCCCGAGGGTTTTCATCATCGGGTTTTCCTCGATCCTCAGCGCGCCCTTCGGGCACGCGGTTATGCAGAAGCAGCCTTTTTTTTCGCACCGGGGACCGATGCAGAAATGACTCAGGGGAGCTGCAAAATATTTATACCCGGGCTTCAGAACATGAACGCCCTGGGGGCATAGGGAAGCGCAGGTGCCGCACAGCGCGCATTTCTCTTCATCTCTGTAAATGATGAATTTCGCGAATTCATTCCGGTACCGCGGTGGCGCAGGAAGGATGGTGCGTTCCTGCTTGAATTGAGGAATCCGCGTCTTGAGCGTATTTTCCGGAATTATATCCTCAAGCCTGCAGTCGAGTTCCAAAAAGTTTGCCAAAGGTCTCCTCCTCAAGTTGTTCAAAAAACATGGCTCTTCCCACGTCTCCCCGCAACCGGCGGGCATCGCGCATTCCCATGGCGCCCATGAGCTCTATCAGCTGGTTGTGCCATGCGCTGATCAGGTTTGTCATGCGGCCGACGCCGTACTCCATGGTTATCTCCCTGATTTTAGCAGGGCACGCATGGCCCGCCTCGCAGGTGCTGCAGAGATGGCATTCAAGGGCTATGAGAAGCGGCAATTCAATAGAAACAACATCCGCTCCGCAAATAATGCCCTTTGCCATATGCTCGGGAAGAGCGATTCCGCCTCCGGCCATGATGGTGACCTCGTCCCGAATGCCTTTCTGTATCAATGACGTGTGGAGAGAACGGATCATATCCTTTATAAAACGTGGTTTCCCGGACCCGATCTCATTGCCATTGCTGTCCGCCACCACATGAATGGCCTCAACGCCGTTGCCCGCAAGCTCGATGGTCCGGCCGATGCCGCCGGCATCCAGATCGACTCTCACCGATACTATAATTTCAGGATTAATCTTTTTAAATTCCTGTATCCGGCCTGTTGTATTAACCGAATCCTGTATTTCCACAAGCCTGGTTTTTTTCAATATTTCGGGAGGAAGCCCTCGCGAGCCTGCATCGAAGTAAAAGACAAGGTGAGATAGATATTTTTCAATATCATTCCCCGGAAGAGGCCACTTGCGGGAATCTATTATTGCCATGAGATCCGTCTTGACGGCTGTTTCAGCAATAATAGTTTCAAGCACCGGCATGGAATATTTCAACGGAATCATGTCTATCACGAGGGGCATGGGAAGGGAGAGCAGCGGAGGCAGGTCTGATACTCTGTGGTCCTCATCCAGCACCAGGTATGATGGTTTTGTTCCGATATCCACGGCAGTACTGATATATTCACGTCCATGAATCCCGTCCCTGGTAGGCCTGACAATCTCAGACATGTCCGTCCACATCGAATCAAAACCGTGACCGGAGAATTTACCTCCATAACCCGCCCCTGAAACAGGGATTTTAGCGGTCTCGGCCTGGAGCCATGTGGTCTGGATTATTTCCGGCTTCCAGTAACTGTTTCCAAGGTTTTCATAGGCAGGATTTATGGAGAGGCGCAGAAGGTTTTTCGTGCACTCCTGGACGCATGACATACATCCCATGCAGTCAAAGAACAGCGCGTCCACATCGTCGAGGTTTCTGATATATTTCATTTCGTCCCTGTGGCGGTCGTAGACGCATGCCTTTTTTACGCAATTATGGCACCGTGCGCAATCTTCACGCCAGTCGACTATACCATACTTGCCGGTACGGGGACGGCGCGGTGGGACGGGTTTCGTTTCAATATGATATTTTTTCGGCATGTCGTCAAATCTCCGTTTTCATGTTACCGTTTTCGCGCCAGCCCCGATTCCGCGAGAAGCTGCGGGACGATTTCTTCTTTGCCGCCGGATAGAATATGGATGCCCCGCACGCCTTTCATGCTCTTCAGAGCATGGATCGTTTCAAGGCATATGGAAAGGCCCTCTTTTTTTTGTGCCGCCGCATCTCCCGCGGATCTCAACCGCTCCACGATGCTGTCCGGGATCTGGAACTCGGTATATTTATTCCGGAGCCCTTCGGCCTCTTCAGCGCTCTCCAGGGGAAGCACCCCAGCGAGGATCACGGCCTGGTTTACGGCGCCGGTGTTCTGCGATGCAACAAGCCACTGCTCGAATTCCGTTGTATTGAAAACAGCCTGGGTCTGTATGAAATCAGCGCCGCTCGCCACTTTTTGCGAGAGACGAATCATGTTCAGCTCCAGGGGTTTCATGCATGGGTTAGCGACAACCCCGGTGGTCATAGAAAAAGTACCGTTTATCTTCGTCCCATTCAGGAGTTCGCCGTTTTTCCGCATCTGTTGCACCAGGGCTATCAGCTGGGTGGAATCGATATCATACACATTGGCCGATTCGGAACTGCTGGTCAGGGTCTGGTGATAGCCGGAAAGACAGAGCAGATTCTTAATGCCCAGCGAAGCAGCGCCCAGCAGGTCGGACTGAAGAGCGATCCGGTTTCTGTCGCGGGTAACTGCCTGGTACACCGGCTCAATCCCGGACTGAGCCAGCAATACAGAAGCCGCCAGACTGGACATGGCGACGCCATAGGGATTATCGGACACATTAACGGCGGACGGAACATCCTGTAATGCCTGCAGGGCGCTCTTTAATGCCGCTCCTTCAGTTTCAGCTCTCGGCAGATATTCGGCTGTTACGATGAAATCTCCACCCTGTATTTGTTCACTGAATGATTTTCCTATTTTCATGATCCTTTCCAATCTGTTAATAATTTATCCGTCGATGGATATACGTGCACCATGTGCGGCATGGAATGTTCCGGTATCAGTCATGTTGCAATGCCATTTTTTTTATTGAATCGCTGAATTCTTTCATCCTGGACAGGACCGGCTCTATTCCGTCTTCATTAATTGACAGCACGGCTATCCGGTCCTTTCCCATACCTATCTCTTCAAGCAACATATTAACTTCTTCGGCTCTTTTGGGAGATCGCAGGTTCCCTTCAAGATAGTGACACTGGTTCTGCCCACACGTGATCAGCAGCAGGCCATCGGCACCGGCTTCAAATGCCTTGATAAAATAGAGCAGGTTCGCTTTGCCGGAACAGGGGAGGCTGATATTTCTGTATTCAATCCCCTCTTCTTCCTGCAGAAGGCTGGAAAATTCATTGACATCAATGCTGTTGGAGCAGAAAAAAATATAGAGCTTCAATTGCTTCGTGGCTGTTGTATTCAAGGGTTTCCTCGATTGTTAAATTCATCACCCATCAATGTTGCAATAATCATACCGGGGCCACTCGTTCATTACCCTGGTGAAAAAACATGAACTGTTCGTTTAAAATTATTTTTCGAGTTGATATATACATACAGATTAATAACCATACCAATTAATTTGATCTGGCAATATTTACTCAAATAAAATACCTGATATTTATTCTTGCTATATTACATTTATGTAAACTTTGTCTGATGGCTACCTTTATCGACTGATAGTAGTCATACAATAAAAATTGAAAAATGAAAATAATTAGGTAAGAATATTTTATATCGAAAAAAGTTTAGTGTTGCTAAATATTATTTTAGAATGAATAAAATTTTACATAAATGTAATTTGATATATATTATATTAATACATGGATTAAAAAATTAATTGATGCATTGATACTAAACAATTTCATATATTTGAATCATACAGGAGAATCTGTTTCATGTCAAATTGGTTGCCCAAACAACAGGGTCTTTACGACAGCTCGCACGAGCACGATTCATGCGGCATCGGTTTTGTCGCGCATATAAAAGGAAAACCATCCCACGAAATAATCGAACGCGGGATTGAAGTACTGGAGAGGATGGAGCACCGCGGTGCCGAGAGCGCCGACAACAAGACCGGCGACGGTGCTGGATTGCTGATACAGATACCGCACGACCTTTACAAGGAAGACATCCCATCTCTGCCCGGTAATGGCCTCTATGGAACCGGCATTATATTTCTACCCCGCGACAGCGGCGAGGCAGAACACTGCATCGCCGAACTCGATCGAATCATCAGCGAAGAAGGGATGAAGACCATCGGGTGGCGGGAAGTGACCGTTGATAACTCTGTGCTGGGAAAAATTTCCCGTGCCTCCGAACCGGCGATGAAACAGATCTTCATCACCGGAGAATCCCTGAACGACCGGACGCTTCTCGAACGGAAGCTGTACATCATCCGGAAAAGCATAGAAGACGCGATCAGAAATTCGTCCCTCAAGGAGAAGCACCTGTTCTACATTCCCTCCTTATCGAGCAGGACTATCGTGTACAAGGGCATGCTCATGCCCACGCAGGTGCGTCACTATTACCGTGATCTTCAAGATCCGCACATGACCAGCGCCGTCGCCCTGGTCCATTCACGCTTCAGCACAAATACCTTTCCCTCCTGGGACCTGGCCCAGCCATTCCGGATGCTTGCTCATAATGGAGAGATCAATACCGTAAAGGGGAACCGCTTCTGGATGTCGGCCCGGGAATCAACCTTTGACTCCCCGGTATTCGGCGAGGAATTAAAAAAACTATTGCCAGTTATTGAGCCGGGAAAGAGCGACTCTGCCTCCTTTGACAACGCCCTGGAGATGCTCTATTTCAACGGCCGCTCAATCCCTCACGCACTCATGATGCTCATACCCGAATCATGGAATGAAAAAAACCCGATACCTGAGGAGTTGAAGTACTTTTACGAATATCATTCCACCTTCATGGAGCCGTGGGACGGTCCTGCTTCCATGGTCTTCTGCGACGGGCGCTTTGTAGGCGGCACTCTGGACCGTAACGGCCTCAGGCCGTCGCGCTACGTGATCACCCGGGACGATCTCATTGTCATGGGGTCAGAGGTGGGGGTCCAGACATTCCCTCCGGAAGCAATCGTCTACAAAGGCCGCCTCATGCCCGGTAAACTGCTCCTGGTCGACATGGAGCAGGGACGCATCATTCCCGACGAGGAGATCAAGCGCACGATCTACACCAGGAAACCGTACCAGCTCTGGGTCCAGCTCAACCGGGTCAACCTGGAAGATCTGGATGTTAAGGGTGATGTCCCGGTGGCAATGGAGAACGAGGCGCTCCACGAAATGCATCTCCTGTACGGATATACCCGCGAAGACATCGAAGATATCATCACGACAATGGCGGAAACCGCCCAGGAGCCGACCGGATCCATGGGGACCGACACGCCCCTGGCGGTCTTTTCGGACAAGCCACAACGCCTTTTCAATTATTTCAAGCAATGCTTCGCCCAGGTGACCAATCCGCCCATCGATCCGATCCGCGAAGAGCTGGTCATGACACTCACCAGTTATATCGGTACACAGAAAAACCTGCTCGATGAAACTCCCGAACACTGCCGCATGATCAAGTTTAAAAGCCCTATATTCACGAACAGAAACATCGAAACTATCAGGACCAATGATAATCCCGAGTTCAGGAGCATAACGCTCCCCATGACCTTCCCCGTAAAGACCGCCCCAGGGAGCATGAAGCGCGCCCTTGACAACCTCTGCATCAGCGTGGAAGAGAAGATAGACCAGGGCTATACCTATATCATACTCTCGGACCGCAGCGCGGACCGGGATAATGCGCCTATTCCATCTCTCCTCGCCTGCGCCGGCATCCACCATTATCTGATCCGCACCAAGAAGCGCACGCGCATCGGCCTTATAATTGAAACAGCCGAGGCGCGGGAGGTGATGCATTTCGCCCTCCTCTTCGGATACGGCGCCAGCGCGGTTAATCCCTATGGCGCCTTTGCCACGATCAACGACCTGGTGAAGAAGGAAGAAATAAAAAATGTGCGGCATATCAAAGCCGAGGACAATTATATCAAGTCTGTCAACAAGGGTCTTCTGAAAGTCCTTTCCAAAATGGGGACCTCCACGCTCCGGAGTTACCGCGGTTCTCAGATCTTTGAAGCCGTCGGCTTTGGAAGCGAATTAATTGAAACCTATTTCACCGGTACGGAATCGCGCATCGGCGGGATCGGGACCGTCGAGGTGGAGCGTGAGGCGCTGATGCAGCATGAGACCGCCTATTTCAAAAGTCCTTCGCTCCTGGAGTCCCAGGGAGTGTACCAGTACCGTAAGGACGGCGAGCGCCACGCCTGGAACCCAGAGACAATTCACCTTCTCCAGTGGGCCACGCGGTCCGGCGAGTACACCATGTACAAGAAATTCTCGGACCTCGTGAACAGCCTGAACCGGAAGCCCCATTTTATTCGGGGACTCTTTGATTTCAAGCCTCAAGCCCGGGTCCCCCTCGATGAAGTTGAGTCGGAAAAAAACATCCTGAAACGCCTCACCACCGGCGCCATGTCATTCGGGTCCATATCCAAAGAAACCCATGAGACCATTGCCGCAGCCATGAACGCAATCAAGGGGCGCAGTAACTCCGGCGAGGGGGGGGAAGACCCGGAACGCTTCATGCCGCACCCGGACGGCACCTCAACCCGAAGTGCCATCAAGCAGATCGCATCGGGCAGGTTTGGCGTCACCAGCAATTACCTGGCCAACGCCGACGAGCTGCAGATCAAGATCGCCCAGGGCGCGAAGCCGGGTGAAGGGGGACAGCTCCCGGGCTTCAAGGTCGACAAGATCATTGCCCGGACCAGGCATTCGACGCCGGGAGTGACCCTCATATCACCGCCGCCGCACCATGATATTTATTCCATAGAGGACCTGGCACAACTCATCTTTGACCTGAAAAACGCCAACCCGAAGGCCCGGGTGAGCGTAAAGCTTGTCTCGGAAAGCGGCGTGGGCACCGTGGCGGCGGGCGTCGCCAAGGCGCACGCAGACAACATTCTCATCAGCGGCTTCGAGGGCGGCACCGGGGCGAGCCCCCTCAGCTCCATCAAGCACGCCGGGCTTCCCTGGGAACTGGGCCTCGCGGAGACGCACCAGACCCTTGTCATGAACGACCTGCGCGGCCGGGTGCGGCTCCAGACCGACGGCCAGATCAAAACCGGCCGGGAAATCGTGATCGCCGCCCTGCTGGGCGCCGAGGAGTTCGGATTCGGCACCGCGACCCTCATCGTGCTGGGCTGCGTGATGATGCGCAAATGCCACCAGAATACCTGTCCCGTGGGTGTAGCAACCCAGGACCCGGAGCTGCGGAAAAAATTCACCGGCAGGCCGGAGCACCTGATCAATTACTTCAGCTTCATGGTGCGGGAAGTTCGGGAGATCATGGCGGAGCTGGGCATCAGGAAATTCGACGACCTGGTGGGCAGGAGGGACCTCCTTTCAGTGCGGACCATAGACCACTGGAAGGCGAAGACCATCGATCCTTCTCCCCTCCTCTATGTCCCCCGCGAGGCTGCGGAATTCGCGACATATTGCGTGCAGGACCAGATTCACAAGATTCATGACGTGCTCGACCATACTCTTATCGAACAGTCAAGCCCGGCCCTCGAACGCTACGGACGTATGCCGGTGCAGATCTCGCTCCCCATCAACAACACCAACCGGGCGACCGGCACCATGCTTTCGTATGAAGTGTCAAAACGCTTCGGCGAGGAGGGCCTGCCGGACGACACCATATCCTGCATGTTCCGGGGCAACGCCGGGCAGAGCTTCGGCGCCTTCCTGGCGAAGGGAATAACCTTCCGTCTCGAGGGAGATGCGAATGACTACCTGGGCAAAGGCCTTTCAGGCGGGCGCATCATTGTGGTCCCCCCTGCCGGTAGCACCTTCGCGCCGGAAGAAAGCATCATCATCGGAAACACGGTCCTGTACGGCGCCACAGCGGGCGAGGCCTTTATCCGCGGCATAGCCGGCGAGCGTTTCGCCGTGCGCAACAGCGGCGCCGATGCCGTTGTGGAAGGCACCGGCGACCACTGCGCCGAATACATGACCGGTGGACGCATCATCGTGCTCGGCAACGTGGGGCGCAACTTTGCCGCCGGCATGAGCGGCGGCATTGCCTATGTCCTCGATCGTGACGGCGTTTTCGAGTATTTCTGCAACAAGGGGATGGTCAGTCTTTCGGCGGTACGCGAATACGAAGATCAGGAATTCATCATCGGCTGCCTGGAAAAGCACGTGAAGCACACCGGGAGTACAGTAGCCAGGGATATTCTGCACAGCTGGTATCAACATCTACCAAAATTCATAAAGGTGCTGCCGCTTGAATACAAGCGCGCCATGGACGAGATGAAACTGTCGATGATTGATGAAAAGCTCGCCCGTATAAGGGAAGAAGAACAACTGGGAGTGACATATTAACATGGGAGACCCGAAAGGTTTCATAAACATAAAGCGTCAGGAAGCGGGCTACCGTCCCGTGGAAGAGCGCGTCAACGACTACAGCGAAGTTGAAAAGCACATGCCCGACGATGCGCGGCGTCTCCAGGCATCGCGCTGCATGGACTGCGGAGTTCCCTTCTGCCACTGGGCCTGCCCTGTGTCCAACATCATGCCGGAATGGCAGGACCGTGTGTACCGGGGCGACTGGAAGGGTGCCTATGACATCCTACAAGAAACAAACAATTTTCCTGAATTCACCGGCAGGGTCTGCCCGGCCCCGTGCGAAGCTTCATGCGTTGTTGCCATCGGCGACGAGGCGGTCACCATCCGCCAGAATGAGCTGGCGGTCATAGAAAAGGCCTATGCCCTGGGACTGGTGAAGGCATCACCGCCCAGACACCGCACCGGAAAAAAGGTCGCCGTCATCGGCGGAGGGCCGGCTGGACTCGCCTGCGGTGATCTTCTGAACAAGTCGGGCCACAGCGTCACCCTTTTTGAATCAGCTGACGGAGTGGGAGGATATCTCCGCTACGGCATCCCCGACTTCAAGTTGAATAAATATATCATCGACCGGCGTGTGAACCTCATGGTCGAAGAAGGGCTTATTATAAAAACCGGCATTACCATTGGAAAAGATATCTCCGCTTCAGCGATACGCAAGGAATTCGATGCGGTATGTATCAGCATCGGAGCCCGGGAGGCTCGTGACCTCCCAATCCCGGGGAGGGAGCTAAAGGGCATCCACCAGTCTCTGGACTACCTGGTACAGCAGAACCATGTCGTGAAGGGAGACACCATCCCTGAAGACGATATCATCCGCGCCTATGATAAAAACGTGGTGGTCATCGGCGGGGGCGACACCGGCTCGGACTGCGTGGGAACCTCTAACCGCCAGGGGGCCCGCAGCATAACCCAGCTCGAGCTCCTGCCGAAACCGGCGGAGCACCGCACCGAGAAAGAGCCCTGGCCGCTCTGGCCGAAGGTCCTCAAGACCTCCAGCTCCCACGAGGAAGGATGCGAGCGGATGTGGAACGTGTCCACGAAAAAATTCATCGGCGAGCAGGGCCGTATCAAACAAATATCGGCGGTAAATGTCGAATGGAGTACCGGCCCCGGCGGCAACCCGGTCATGAATGAAGTGCCCGGATCGGAATTCACTCTCGATGCTGACCTGGTGCTTCTGGCCATGGGTTTCATCCATCCGGTCCACACCGGCCTGATGAAAGAGTTGGGCCTCGAACTGGACGGGCGGGGGAACATCAGAATCGACGAAAACTGCATGACCAGCGCTGACGGCGTCTTTTCCGCCGGCGACTCGTCGAGGGGCGCGTCCCTGGTGGTGCACGCGATCCAGGACGGCAGGATGGCGGCAGCGGCCATAGACCGGTATCTGTCACAATCATGATGCCCTGTACCTCACTATCTATCTGTCAAAATCTATTAAATGAATAAGGAAGAATGTCATGATCCATTATTGCTTAATAAGTTTTTCCGCGCTATGTCCTGATTGTAATTTGATGCAATCAATGGTAAAAACATGTGCGGTATAGCAGGTATATACAGTGTAAAAACCAATCGCCCTGTGGACCAGTCCCTTATAAACATGATGGCGGACATCATGAACCACCGGGGGCCGGATGAACACGGATTTCATGTCAAAGGCAGCATCGGCCTGGCCCATTCGCGTCTCAGTATCATTGACCTCAGCGGCGGTTCCCAGCCCATTTATAATGAAGACCGCAGCCTCTGCGTGGTTTTTAACGGTGAAATCTACAATTACATCGAATTGAGGGCAATTCTTGAGAAGAAGGGCCATACTTTTTACACGCACAGCGATACAGAAGTGATCGTGCATATGTATGAAGAGTTTGGCAAAGAGTGCTTCAATCAATTCAATGGCCAGTTCGCCATAGCACTCTGGGACGATAAGAATAAAGAGCTGCTCCTTGTCAGGGACCGCGTCGGTGTAAGGCCCCTGTTTTATTCCATACTGCCTGACGGGACGTTGCTGTTCGCATCGGAGATGAAGACCTTTTTTTGCTATCCCGGATTCAAACCGGAAATCGACCTGGAGGGCATAAACCAGATCTTTACAATCTGGGTTAACATCCCGCCCCGCACGGTATTTAAAGGAATTAAAGAACTTGCACCGGGACATTTCATGACGATTTCTCCTAAAGGGATCGCAGTCAATAAGTTCTGGCGCATGATGTTTCCCGATGAGAATGATTACGACGACAAGCCCCTGTCGTATTATACGGCCCGCATCCAGGAGCTTCTCTATGACGCGGTGACCCTGCGTCTCCGGGCAGATGTGCCCGTGGCGGCCTACCTGAGCGGTGGCCTTGATTCCTCGATCATAACATCATTGGTAAAAAAACATCATGTCAATGACCTTATCACCTTTTCGGTCGCCTTTGACGATAGGAATTTCGATGAGCGACGGTATCAGAACGAGATGGTTGACCTGTTAAAAACAGACCATCGCGTTATAGAAGCGAATTATGAAACCATCGGCAAGGCCTTTTCCGACGTGGTCTGGTTTTCTGAAAAACCGATGATCCGAACCGCCCCGGCGCCCCTCTTCCTGCTTTCAGGCCTGGTGAGAAGCAACGGCATTAAAGTGGTGCTGACAGGAGAGGGGGCTGATGAATTTTTCGGCGGGTATGATATTTTCAAAGAAGACAAAATCCGCCGCTTCTGGGCTAAAGTGCCGGAATCAAAGATGCGGCCCCGGCTTTTTTCAGAGCTCTATCCCTTTATTTCAAGGGACCCTCGTCTTGAACGGTTCTGGCAGATGTTCTTCAAGAAGGACCTGGCCGATACCGGAAACAACTATTATTCTCAGCTGGTGCGGTGGCATAACACTTCGCAGATCAAGGGGTTTTTTACCGATGAATACCGGGAACAGTTCAGCGAGGAGAGCATCTACAACGACCTTGACAACTACATTGATCCCGATATCAAACGATGGCACCCCCTTTGCAGGGCCCAATACCTTGAGGCGACGCTCTTCATGTCTGGATATCTCCTGTCGTCACAGGGGGACCGCATGATGATGGGCAATTCCATCGAGGGGCGTTTCCCCTTTCTGGACCACAATGTCATTGAATTCGCCGCCGCAATCCCGCCGGTCTACAAAATCTACGGGCTGAATGAAAAGTTTGCCCTTAAAAAGGCTTTTGAGGATATTCTGCCGAATTCAGTTATCCGCCGCGTCAAACAGCCGTACCGCGCGCCCATAAGCCAGTGCTTTGCCGGCGACAATTTCTCAGCATCAATGCTAACGACTGGAATGATACAGAAATATGGCTATTTCAATCCGGCCGGTGTTGAGCAATTATTGAATAAGTTCAGGAACCAGAATTGGACGAATATCAGCGAGCGGGACGATATGACCATAGTAGGGATTGTTTCAATGCAGCTTCTCCATCATCATTTTATTGACCGGGGGGCCGATGATGGCGGGCTTGATGCGTGAATACACGCTTCCGTGAACACTGTATACAGGCAGCAATTTCATGACCGGGCGATTTTTTTATTGAATATATTGCAACTCCGCGTTTGGCTGGTAAAAAAGCATTCCCCTTCTTTTATCAGAAGGGGACGGGGGTTACTCAAATGAAAGAACTGGCATCATACCGGAGCGGCGGCGTCTGTTCCGGAAAAATAATCATGGCCATAGTACAGATCGCGGCCGTCATCATGTTTGCTACCGGATGCTGGAATGGTCTTCTTGATGGTCTCATGAAAAGGAACGATCTGGGCGCCTATGCTGACAAAACGCGTGCTACCGGAATCAAGCAGGACCTTGTCCGTTTCGCTCAGTTCTCGGACGTGCATATCGTCGATGACAACAACCCTCTCCGGTTTGAAAACATAAAACTCTGGTCGACCACCCATGGCGAACTGGATGTACTCGTACAAATGATATCACGGGACCAGGACCGCTACTCGGCGCGGATATGGGACGCGGTAGTGCGCTCGATAAACGAAAAAAACGCCGTTGATCCTGTTGATTTTGCCATCAGCACCGGTGATCATACCGACACCGGCCTGAAGACTGAACTCCGCTGGTTTATCGAAATAGCCGACGGCATAAAATCCGAATCACTGCAGAATGCCATTCTTGCCGGAACCATGCAGGACGTGAACCCCGCAGGGTTTGCCGTCCCCTGGTATGCGGCCGTAGGGAACCATGATGTTGAGTATCAGGGAACCCTCAATAATTACGCTCTTACAACTGCGCTCCTGTCTCCTTACGGGGACACCGGCGATCTCAGCCGTCTCCCCGAAACGGTTGACCTCTATGGATACTCGGTGTCCGAACCGTGGTGGCATGGATTTGATTTCCAGCCGTCGGAATCGCGTGCACATTCATACGGCTACTACAGCTTCACTCCCAATGACCTTGTTCACTGCATCGTTCTTGACACGGCGATTTACAATCTGGAGAGCAAGTCACCCGTGGAGACCCTTGCGGGAGGAGTGCTTGACTGGGCCCAGTTTGACTGGATGGTGAGGGAAATCGAAGCCAACACCGACCGGATCTGTGTGATCTTTTCACATCACAATCCGATCGGATCTTTCACAGATGCGATGAGCCAGGTATCGGCTGTACGATTAAAAAAGACCCTCTGCTCATATGACAACGTAATCGCCCATGTCAACGGACACACCCACGTCAACAAGGTTTCCCCGGTGACCTATGCCGGGTACCCGGGAGGATACTGGAATATCAACACATCCTCGATAATAGAATGGCCCCAGGAGTGGCGGAATATCACGGTGAAGGACAACGGTGATGGCACCGGCACAATCTCATGCCGGATGGTACAGCACGGCGATACCGAGAGTCTCGACGTCACGGGGAACGATCCTGACGCGGACAAGAAGACACGCGAAGGTGATCGGAAGGACAGAAACGTGGCCCTCAAATTTAAGATCCCGGTAGCAGTGAAAGACCGAATTCTCGGCCTCTACTAAAATAATCTTAAAAGTTAAATATCCATTTAAGCACCCCGAATTCTCTATTAGGCCATAGCAGGAGCAGGGACCTTATATGCCCATGCCATTAATACCCCTATTTTTGAAAATACCGGTACAATAACAATTATCTTTGACCAGGACACGATCATTAACATGGTCAATTCGGACTTCGCAAAACGCATGGAATTTTCGAAAGAGAAAGTGAAAGAGAAAACGAGATAGTTGCCTGACATCGATCGCCGAACACCGGCTACCGTCAGCCTCGCGACTTCAGCTGGTCGATGGCGTTGTTGATGAGATACATCTCGTTGTAGAACTTGGATATTCCCCCGATAAATCGCTCCTTAATCATACCCCGCGGGAGCTCATCGATCACGGCTTTGATCAGGTTCAGTTGCTGGCTGACAATCGCGCGATACTTCTCGACCCCCTCCACGCCGACATCGCTGTATAATCGTCCTATTATTTCTTCAATGCGTGTCATGTCATCCAGCATGTCATGGACCAGGGTTCGGTGGGCTTCATCGATGCCGAGAAGAATTTTTTCAAGGATGCAGACTCTCACAATGCGGTACCCGGTGCTGATGTTGCTCATGTTCCGACTGTCGGAGGTGTCAGGATAGCGTTGAAAATATACCCGCCCCAGATCCATCATGTCCCCAATATCAAAGGGAAAATCCCCCCTGAGGGCCAAGATCCGCTGCACAAAATCATCATAATCCCTTGATGCGGTGAGTATTTCAGCAGGCGTCTCTCCCATAGTAGAACAGCGTTTCCGCATCCCCCCGATAGTATTTGAATCCCGGTCCCTGCCGTCCTGTTAATAATGATGATTAATAATTATTTTGTCAACACCATCACGATAAATTCCCGGAAGATGTGCTAACATTTCAAATTATTTAGCACCATGAAATATTTTACTTGAAAAGGACCCTCCGGTCCCGCAGTATCCTTCATGGAAGGCCCCTGCGGACAGGACGCGGCATGGCCATCTGCTGTCGCATCAATTCTGTATACTGGTGTATTGAACATAATGACCGTGGAATACAAGAATCCGGCCCCCACCGTGGACATCATCATCGAAATTGAAGAAGGCTCCGCCTCGCCCGGTAGCCCGGGAATCGTCCTCATCAAGCGGAAGAATTCCCCCTTCGGGTGGGCCATTCCGGGAGGCTTCGTCGATTACGGCGAGACCCTGGAAGCAGCGGCCGCGAGAGAGGCCCTGGAGGAGACGGGTCTGGACATTTCCCTGGTCAGGCAGTTTCACACCTATTCCGACCCTGCCCGGGACCCCCGCAAGCACACCATATCAACCGTGTTTATCGCAAGGGCCCGGGGCGTTCCGACTGCGGGCGATGATGCTGCAGAAGCGTGCATATTCCCGGTCAATGCCCTGCCGGAGCCGCTTGCCTTTGACCATGCTGACATTCTCAGGGACTACCGGGAAAGGAAGTACTGAGTTTATTATAATACCTTCTGGAGACGCCGGATGACCATTTCCAACACCCTGTTGACAACCATCGAAATCACTCTCGACACCATTTTCAAGGCATCGGGCACGGATATCCGTGTTCACGGCCTGGAGCAGGTGCCCGACCAGCCGGTACTCTATGTCATAAACCATTTCACCAGGATGGAAACTTTTCTGATGCCCTATCTCATAAGAAAGAAGATCAAGAAATATCCAATATCCCTGGCGGACAGCTCATTTTTCAGTGGAAAAATGGGGGAGTTCATGGACAGGGTCGGCGCGGTTTCCACGACAGACCAGAATCGCAACGCTATCCTCATCGGCGCCCTCCTCACTGACAGCCATCCGGTCATTATCTTCCCGGAAGGGCAGATGATAAAGGACAAGAAGATCATCGAAAAGGGAAAATTCATGGTATACAATACCGGGATCAGGCGCCCCCCCCATACCGGTGCTGCCCGCATCGCTCTTCTCTCGCAGTTCATGCGCGAAAAAATCCGCCGCTGCCATGAAAAGAATGACACCGACAGGCTCGCAGCATACGCCGCAGCATACGGCTTTGACCTGGCTGACCTGGTCAGCATAATCAAGAAAGAGACCTTCATTGTGCCAATTAACCTGACCTATTATCCTGTCAGGGCGCGGGAAAATGCCATCAACAAGCTGGCGGGAAGGTTCGTAAAGGACATGTCTGCGCGGTTCAAGGAGGAGCTGGAGGTTGAGGGGACCATGGTCATGGAAGGCGTCGACATCGACATCAACTTTGGGAAGCCGATCTCCGCAGCTGAGTACCTTCATTCAAACAGCCAGGTCGAGGAGATGCTGGCTGATGAATTATGCTACCTGTCGAAGGAGGAGGCAAAGAACCTGTCGGCCCTCGGCGTACTGGACATCAGGATGATGCAGGAATATATGAACACGATCTACGGTATGACCACGGTAAACCACGATCACCTTTTTTCATACATCCTCACACGCCACAAGAAAAGCTGGATCAGTGAAACCGATTTTAAAAACCACGCCTTCCTGGCCATCGACATCATGCGAAGAAGCGGCATCACCAATTATCACACCGCCCTTCAGAAAAAGCAATTCTATCTCCTGACGGACGACTACCACGAAAAATACTCGAACTTCGTAGAAATGGCGGTAACGGACGGCCTCATCACCCTGAAGGACGGGATCATCCACAAAAACCGCGGCCGCTTCACCAAGCTGTATGATTTCCACATGATCAGGAAGGACAATATCATTGAAGTGCTCAGGAACGAGATAGAGCCCCTCAGCAGCCTCACTGCCGCGCTGGACCGGATATGCATCACCCCCGCCTGGTGGATCCGGAGGACCATCAAAAACCAGTTCATCGAGCTGGACCGCAAACTCTTCGATGACGATTACCAGAAATTTTACATCAAAGGGGAAAGCAAGCCGAAAGAAATCGGACAGCCTTTTTTCCTGAAGCACCTGTTCAGCCGCAAGGGAATTATATTGGTCCATGGCTACATGGCTGCTCCCGAGGAGATCCGCCCCCTTGCAGACTTCCTCCATAAAAAAGGGTATAACGTGTACGGCCCCCGCCTGCGCGGCCATGGGACAGCGCCTGATGACCTGGCTTCGCGAAACTGGGAAAAATGGTATGACTCCGTGAGCCGGGCCTACATCATAATGAAAAACAGCATGAAGACCTTTGCCATTGGCGGCTTCTCTACCGGCGCGGGCATTGCCCTTCTACAGACGGCGAACAAGCCCGGCAGGTTCCGGGGCGTATTCTCAATCAACGCGCCCCTCAGGCTGCAGAACATATCATCGCGGCTGTCATCGGCCGTGGTCGTGTGGAACAAGTTCCTCACCACGATCCGCGTGAGCAAGGGTAAAATGGACTTCGTGACCAATACCCCGGAGAACCCCCATATCAACTACTTCCGCAACCCTGTGGCCGGGGTCAGTGAGCTGGGCAAACTGATGAAGGTCGTGGAAGAGAATCTACCCCTCGTCAAAGACCCGGCTCTGATCATGCAGGGCTCCGACGACCCCGTGGTCAATCCGGTAAGCGGGCTGGAAATATTTGACCATCTCGGCACGGAGCGGAAGGAGCTCATCAGGATTTACGCTAAGCGCCACGGTATTGTGCGTGGCAGGGAATCGGAAGAGGTGAAAGCGAAAACCCTGGAATTTCTTAAAAAAGTTTTCGCGCGCTAGGCGCGGGCGACCGGCAGATGTCTACAGCATTTCCACACCAATCAGGATAATGTCATCAACCAGGGGCGCCCCTTTCCTGAATTTTGTAACGGCATCGATGATGCAGTTCAGCTTCTGGCTTATGGCGCAGCCCTCCGGGTCTCTGAAAAGGTCAAGGAAGGATTTGTCGTCAGAATCAAGCATCTCATGATTCTCGTTGATAGTGTCGGGAATACCGTCGGTATAGAGAAAAATCCGGTCCCCTGACCGTAATTCAACAGTGGTTTCGCCGAATGTCCTGTTTTCCTGCCATCCCAGCAGGTTGCCGCTGGCCTTGATGAATTCAACGGAATCAGATTCACGGCGGTACAGAATCGGGAAGGGATGGCCGCCCCGGGAAAAGGTAAAGGTAATACCGCCCTGATGACGCTTGAAAAGACCATAGAGAGCCGTCATGTAATAATCCGGCATTCCCCGGTATACTTCATAGTTTACCATTTCTAGGTATTTGTCGGGAGTCAGTCCGAATTTCCGGCAGGCGCGGTTTGACACAGTCCGCACGAGAGAAAGGAAAAGTGCAGCAGGAACGCCATGACCCGTCACGTCGCCGATGAAAATCCCCAGCCCCCCCTCTTCAAGGGTCGTAAATGAGAAATAATCGCCGCCTACCGCCTCAAGTGGCAGATACCGATAATCGATGGTTAACGGCGGGTAGATGGGGACTTCCTTCGGCATGAGGGCTTTCTGTATGAGCCGCGCGCTCTCAAGCTCTTTGCCGATCATTTCGTTGCTGACCCTCAGCTCACTTTCAATCTGCTTCCGTTCCATGATCTCGCGGATGAGATGCTTGTTGATTTCCTTGAGCTCCGCAGTACGCTCCTGAACGATGTATTCCAGTTTTTCCTGGTGCTTCCGCAGTTCGTCTTCCATCCGCTTGCGGTCGGTGATTTCGCGCCCGATGCCCTGCACCGCGTACGGTTTCCGGTTCCGGTAGATGAGGAACGATTTTGTTTCTACGAATATACACTCCCCGTCCTTTTTGTAGAGTATGAATTCAGAAGGATTTTTCTGAGCTCCGGTCTCCATCAGCTCTTTTAATATCTCATCCACCGCCGGCATCTGGTCATCACCGAGGACATCCCGCAGCATCAGTGTCGGGACTTCTTCCCTGGTATACCCCAGGGCGTTGACCGCCGCACTGTTGGCATCGATAAAGCGGCCTTCTAAATTATGGAGAAACACGATATCGAGAGAACGTTCAAAGAGTGCGCGGTACCGCTCTTCGCTCTCTTCAAGGGCCATCAGTGTCATCTTGCGATTCCGGATGTCCCGGCTGGTTCCCTGAATGCCAACGGGCTCGCCATTTTCATTCAGAATCCACGAGGTCGTGACTTCAATATCAATAACGGACCTGTCCTTCGCATAATGTTGGATCTCCATTGTTTTCAGTTTCGGGCGTTCTTCCCGGTCTTTCTGCAATTCCCGTGCAAGCTCTTCCCTGATAAAAGGCACATACTCCTCGACGATATACTGTTCCAAGGGGATACTCATGACTTCTTCGGGGGTGTAGCCGGTCATGGCTGTAACCGAGGGGCTGACATAGGTGAAGCGTCCATCGAGGGACATTGTCCAGATAACATCTGACGAGTTTTCAGTGAGAAGCCGATACAGCTCATTGCTCTTATAAAGATCCGAAATGGTAGTCCGATAAACATGTTCCGATTCTTCCAGCTGGGCTATGCGCCGCTGCAGCTCTTCGATTGTGGGACCGTTCATATCTCGTTCCATTACGTGTCTGATCCTCTCAGTCATTGCCGTCTTACATCGGGGTCGCCGCAGTGCTCCCTCGGAATTGTCCTATATGGCAAGAACCTCAATTTCAACGCGGCGGTTCTCTTTTCTCCCTTCATCGGACTTATTGGTTGCGATCGGCTTCTTTTTACCATATCCCCTGCTTACAAGCCGGGCCCTGCTGATCCCTTGGTTGATCAGGTATGTTACGACGGACTGGGCCCGCTGCATGGACAGCTTATTATTGACCTTCTCGGATCCAATGTTGTCCGTGTGGCCGCTGATCTCGACTCGCATGGTGGGATTTTCCTTCATCAATCTGATGATGCGGTTCAACTCATACTTCGATTCCCTTAACAGCTTGTAGCTCCTGAATTCGAAATACATGTTATTCAGCACGATATTGGCGCCCACCATGATCGGCTCAAGGAGAATATCCTCGTTGATTTCCTTGTACTGCTGTAGTCCGGTGAGATCGATTTTCCTTGAATAAAACAGGTAACCGGTGCTCTTAACCGAAAAATCGCAGATCTTTCCCTTGTTGAGGATGACAATATATTTTCCGTCATCCTTGTTGCTGTAGACAGTGATGGGTCGATCGTCCTGGTTTATATCAGTAATGGTCAACTCGGCGAAGAGTGTTTTGTCCGTGTTTCTCTTGTCGCGCACCGTACCCTTGACGACAACAACCTTGGTCTGCTGGAGGTTTTCCGGTATGGGCACCGAGAAAATCCTCCGGGCGCTCTCCCTGCCTCCTACATCCTTATCCAGCGACTTAGTATAATACATGATGTCACCCGACGCGGGGATAGCAATGAGGCTGTCCTCCCCCTTGGTATTGATGAAGCTTCCCAGGTTGACCGGCTTGCCCCATCCGCCCTGTTCCGTCCTCTCGCTCTTGTACAGGTCGTACCCGCCGTATCCTCCCGCCCGCGTGGAACTGAAAATGAGTGTCAGGTTGTCAGCAAGGATGACGGGGCCGAATTCGCACGATTCGGTGTTTATGGGGTAGGGCATTTTTTTCGGTTCATTCCACGCACCATTGACTTTCTGAGAGTAAAAGATCCCGAGCTTATCCTTGCAGGCGGTTTTCTCCGGGCATTCCCGAACGAAAAAGATGGTGTTGCCGTCAGGAGATAATGAAGCAAATCCTTCGTATCCAGACGAGTTGATAGGAGCGCCCATATTCTCCGGCTCGGACCAGCCCTCGCCTTTCCGCTGTGACATCCAGAGGTCGCAATTCCCCATTCCCCCTTTACGGTCAGAGGTGAAAATCAGCGCGTTCTGATCATAAGTGATGAAGCACCCGCCGTCTGCATATTTTGAATTAATGCTGTCAAGGGCCACCGGCCTGCTCCATTTATCAAAAACCTTCTGCTTGGCATAAATCTTGTATTTCTTCGGCTCATCAATATCGGCCTGATAGATCATGGTGCGGCCGTCTGCCGAAATGGTCGGACTGTATTCGGAAAATTCATGCCTGGATGAAGCCCTGGTAAATAAAGCCATCCCCACAAGAAGAAAAACAGCAATAAGTGCGATTCTGGTTAGAGTGCGATGCATGCCCATAGTTCAGCCCCTTTTCATTATTCTTCTGTGAAATGCGGTGATACTGATATACAGTATTTATGATACAACAATTGACAATATTTTTACAACTGATAAATCCTCTGTCAAGTAACAAATCGTCAGAATATCATGCCGTGATTTGAAGTATTATAGAAGTTGTCTTAAATTACAATTTTGTGCGATTAATCTTGTCATCGCGAGCAAAGCGAAGCGATCTGGTGATTGATTCAATAAGGGATAATTAATATAAAAACGATTTTCATGTATACATCCAACATCAAAATCAAGATTGCGTCGTCGTCCCGATTACATCGGCACTCCTTGCAATGACATACTGGATCTTTATGTATCATTGTTGAGATAACAACTATAAAAAGATCACCGAGAATGCGATGTGAGGTATTTCATTTCCTGAGGAACATGGCCAGCATGACAAAAGAAAGGATGGAAAAAAGCGCTGAAAAATAAAAGACCCCCTCCATGCCCCACACCTGGAAAGCAATCCCTGTGAGGATAGGACCCACAGTCTGTCCAAGGCGGAGGACCATCGAGTTTATGGACATGAAAGCCCCGCGGTATTCCATCGGTGCGCTGCCGGAAAGATGGGTCTGTATGCTGGGGATGTTCAGGCCGTTGGCAAGGCCATATAACAACACGGAAATGGCCATCTGCCACAGGCTGTCAGCGAAAAGCACCAGCACAATAGCAACAGCATAAACGACAAAGGACGCAATGATGATCGTCTTCGGAGTAAAGCGCCGCGATATCCATCCGAGATTGAAAGCGCCTATAATCGTGGTGATCGAGGTCGCTGCCAGCATGAGGCCGATGGTCGACGGCGACGCATTGAATCGCTGATGCATCAGGAACGGAAAATACGCAAGGAGAGCTCCGTAGAGAAGGATGAAGGTCGCTAGGGTCGCCATATAGGCCGGCACCACTTCCCTATCAGCGATGGAACGCACAGCGCCAATGAGATATTCACACATCGGGGGAGCAGTTCCGGGTTCCGGATTTTTAAGGCAGAATAGCACCGGAAATCCAATCGGCAGGGCGAGAACAGACAGAAGAAAGGGGTAATTCCATCCCAGCAGGGCAAGGGCACCGCCCAGTGCCGGATATATCATGGTGCCAACACCAAGGACCGACGCATTGTAACCCAGGGCGGTAGTCCGCTCTTCCCCGGAAAACATGTCGCCGATTATAGTCTGATTCAGGCCGCCCAGCGCCGATGCGCCCACTCCATTGGCAAACCTTAGGGCTAGAAGGATATGATAATCACTGGTGAAGGCGCAGGCACAGCCGGCCGCACTGAAGAGAAACAGGGACGGGACGATTACCTTTTTTCTGCCGATCCGGTCCGCAAGCATGCCCATCACCGGGGAAAGAACAATTCCCGGAAAGGTGAAGATCGTTATGAGCATAACAACCTGCCCTTCCGTAAGGTGCAGGTCCCTCACGATCTGCGGGAACGCCGGTGCTATGGAATTAACGCCTATGACGGAAATCAGCGTTATCCCGAAAACGATCTGGAGATCGCGTCCGAAAAGTATATGCCAGTCAGGTTTAATCCTCACAGTGACCGTTTAAACCGTTTATGCCGACCAGGCCGCTCCGCTGTTCAGCGGCCTGGAGAATTTCACCCATCATATCCGCGTACGACAGACCGTCGAGTTTGGCCATCTTCGCCATGTGGCCGTCCCAGCACCAACCGGGATTGGGATTGACCTCAAGGAGCTTCGGCTTTCCCTTCCCATCCAGACGCCAGTCGAACCGGCAATAATCACGGCATTCAAGCCTCTCGAAGAGCTTCAGGCAGCACTCGATTATATGCTTGCGGACGTCATCTGATATGACCGCGGGCACGGGATGAATATTCCAATACGGTGAGTCAGGGACCCATTTCGCTTCGTATCCGCAGATCTTCGGCAGCTCCGGCGGCAGGAGCAAATAATCCTCCTCAATTATCGGCAGGACCCGGTACGATTCCGGCGGATTGCCGATGATCCCCACGCTCATGTCCTTGCCGGGGAGAAATTCCTCCACCAGAATCGGCTTTTCATAGCCCAGCCGGTCTCGTATCTCCGAGATGGCGTTTACGAGCTCCTCGATGTTGTTGCACACGCTCCGCTGGGTGATACCGAAACTGGAATCACCGGTGTTGGGTTTGCAGATAACCGGGAATCCGAAGGGGAGGTCAAAGGTATTGTCTTCCGGCTTTATGAAAAAGGCCTTGGCCACGGGTATTCCCATCTCCTTGGCGATGCCGCGCACCAGGGACTTGTCATAGCAGTAGGCGATGCACTGCGGGCCGGAACCGGTGTAGTTGATGTCCATCATTTCCAGAAGCGAAGGCACATGGAGCTCCTTGCTGGCTTCATTGTTATATCCCTCGTCGCACAGGTTGAAGACAAAATCAATGTTTTTCCTGAGCCTCGTCAGATCGTTGATCAGCGAATCATGGCTGCTGATATAGGTGAAATTATAGTCCGGGAGATTTTTTAAAGCGTCCTTCATCTGGTCGATGGTATATCGATCGTTGTCCTCATACCCTGGCGCCGGCCTGCCGGGATCCCTTTTCATCGGATCCCCCAGTATGACTGTCACGTTTTTAATGTCGGTTTTCCGCTGCTTCACCGGAGACCAGTCCTTCTTAACCAGTGCCGTCATTATAATTTGCTTTTCCATCATTCCCGGATCCGGGCCGCGCAGGGAGTCGGTTTCATCTCCGCAGTGGAGCACGATATCGCTGAAACCGGCGGCGTTCAACAGTTCCTGCATGCTGTCGCAATTGTAAAGCCGTTCAGCATAGAACTGATCGGCGATGACCCCCTTTTCCACGTGAGTGACCACCTCGCGTGAGATCAAACGCTGCTTGTCCACCGAGATAGATCGTTCACGGCAGACAAAATGATTTTTATCGATCCATTCCCATGATCGGGGCTGAAAATGCTGGCGGAGATGATCGCCGTCATTCACATCGATAAGGAGCCTTCCCCACGGCTTCAACACCCTGAAAACTTCCCTGAGAACACGCAGGTCGTCATTGACAGTCTCAAAATAACCGAAACTATTTCCGAGTATAAAAATGGCGTCAAAGGTGTCGGGCCGATAGGGGAGCATTCGAGCTTCCCCTTCGCGGAATTTCATGTTCAGGCACTCCTTTTTCGCCTGCATTTTAGCCCTCTGGATAAGGTAGCGCGACCGGTCAAGTCCCTCGACATACTTAAAACCGCGGCGGGCCAGCTCCAGCGAATGCCGTCCCTGGCCGCATGAGAGGTCAAGAATGCGGTCATCCGGCAGCAAACTGGCTATCCGTGAGAAAAGATCAACTTCCCGGACAGTTATCTGGTGGTCCTCAACAACATCGGCATCAGTTTTCAGGTAGAGTGAATTGAAGACTGTATTCCACCACTCAGGATTGACATATTCCTCCAAGTTTGCTACTGGTCCCAGGGACTTCCTGGAATGCATGCCTTTTGGCCTGGCAGTTAGTGATCCGTTAACAGTCGCTTTCATCGTCACTGGTTCCCTCCCCGTAAAAATATTATGTCTCTTTAAAGATCGGCAGATACGTCATACCGTAGTTAATAAAGATCGTCTTCCGCTTTCCATGAATTCTCCCATGACAGCGCCTGTTATTGAAAAAATGCAGCAGTGTAATTCGGTATGAAGTGAAACGTTGGGTGTATATGCCACCATCAATTTCATCGGCATATTTTGATAGGACCGTATTGGTTACCTGTGCCTGTTCCCGCCCGTGCTCTTCGCATTCCCCTGTCATGATGCTTCCCGGGAAAAGCAGGAATTATGTTTGCTTGATTCCAATTCTGTTTACCTGTGACAATCCTTTAAAATAAACATAGAACAGGGAAAAAGAACTAAAATAAAAAAATCTTATTCTTGCAGTTTAATATAATATATAATAAAAAAAATTCAATAAAAAAATGATAAATTTAATGTGCCTTTATGCTGATAAAGCCCGGGGACTTCTTCCACCGGTCAATTTGTTTTACTGGATCATTTTTTCCGCGCGGATTCACAAAGATCCAACCGTAGAACCTGTCCGGATACTTCCAGGTCAGGCTAAAAACCGGCTCATTATCAGGATCGGGGTAAAACTTGAATTCTTCGAGGATCATTCAGGCACCCCTTCAGGACTGACCTGTCCACTCCAGCATCGGCCATTCTTTCTATGAGATCATCCGCTGTCAGCATGCGCTCTTCACAATGAAAGTGACTATCGATTATCATTATGCCCTCCATAAAATGACGATGACATGTTATTAAACTGTTGAAAACATCACCTGCTGCTATCGATGGCGGCCAGACCTATCATTTTTACTTTAATATTGAAGAAATCAATATTAAAAACTGAACAGAAACCATCAATTTATATGAGCGGCTGCTCATTCTTCAGAATTATTAAAAAAATTTATATTGATTTTTAAAATCCACCATACTAGCATGGCAACCGTGATTAAACATATAAAGAGACATAAATAATCGGAGGCTTACCAATGAATAATATCAGACCCCTGCATCAATAATCCCCAAACAGGTAACAACTTCTGACGTCTCGCCGGCTGGAAGGACAAAATCAGCCAAACCAGCAGCAGACGATTGCGCGTAATTTCATTACATCTGAACAATGAAATTGCATTATGGAAACAGCTCTATTGCCGCACCTGTAGTCTGTTGTGCGGAAATATGATGCACAATATGATTCTGATTAACAATTAATTAGGGAGGAAACAATGAAGCTTATTAGATTTTTAGCATCTCTGGTGTTTGTATTCAGTTGCTCTATGGCATTTTCCGAGTCACCGGCGGAAATGGGAACGAGATTAATGAAGATTAACGATGACCGGCCTGTCTTTGAAAAAGTAAAAGCGAAAGGAACCCTGACAATTTTCGACAGCAGCGGAAGGGTAAAATTCACTAAAACCCTTATCATGGGGACCTATACGACCGGCATGGGATCGGCAGCTACATTTGCCGAGAAATATCTCGCCTACATGATGGCTCCGGCTGATGACATGGGCAACTGCTATCTGATGTACCATTATAAAACCCAGGATGACGTGAAATGGGTTTATTTAAAGGGAATCCGCAAGGCCAAGAAGGTCACCGGCGCAGATAAAAAACTGAGCTTCTTCGGCAGTGACTTCACCAACGCTGAAGCGAGCAAGCCGAACTTCAATGAGTGGAATTACAAATATCTCGGCGACGAGAAAGTGGAATTCAAAGGCAAGGTCTTTGATTGCTATATGGTAGAATCCACCCCCAAGACAAAGATCATCATGAACGACCAGGGTTGCGGCCGGAGGGTTTCATTCTTTGAGAAAAAATCGCACCTTACGCTGCGCCTCGATTTCTATGACACAAACATGATCAAGGTTAAAGAACTGAGACTTCTTTCCTTTACGACAAAAAACAATGTGCAGGGTCAAAAAGTTAATTACGAGACCGGATTGGAGATGAAAAATGTCAAAACCGGTTCAAAGAGTCACCTGGTCTTTTCGGAATTAAAAACTGAAGGAGAATCAAATCTGCGGACGGACATTTTCACCGAGCAGTATCTGACGCAAAAATGGTGGTAAGATTGTTCCGCGGTTTCTGCCGCGGACCGGTCCGCAGCACTATAACTTGGAGGAATAGATGAAAACATTAAGAATGGCGGCCATAATCGCACTGGTTTTCTTATGCACGGGCGTATCCTACAGCCAGATCGAGGATCTCTCCGAGGGAAAGGAGAAACAGGCCAATCAAAAGACAGAAGGGGAAAGCACCGGCAGCAAGGATATAACATTTGCCCTTCACGGTTACGCCCAGGCAAATTTCGTCGTGTCGAGAAATGACATGGGAGTCGGGGGCAACAGGTGGATCAATTCAAAGTATCAATTCCCCCGGGTAGGCGGAACCCTCCAGCTCGAGCTGGAAGGAAACGCCTATGATGTGGCTCACTTTTTTTCAGCGGTTCAGATAGAATACAACGCAGCCGGGGAAAAGACCAATTTCCCCAAGTTCTATTTCCCGAACACCATGCTGCAATATGTTTACTATCAGTCAATAGCCGACTTTAAAAGGGAAGAAATCAGCAAAGCGCCGACTATCAATGTCCGTGAAACCTACGTGGACCTCTACGGAAAACACATTACCTTCAGGGCAGGCCAGCAGATCATATCCTGGGGCGAAATCGAGGGTATTGAGGCGCCATCTGACGTGGTAATACCCTGGGATTTCACGACCATGAGCAACTATTTTGAATACTCCCGAATCGGCGTTGTCGCGGCAAATCTTACCTTTCATTTTGCAAAGCAGCAGCTGCAGTTTATCTGGATGCCGCTGTTCCAGCCGGCAAAGCTGCCGGAAGAGTCCCTCTACAAGAGGGGGGTCTCCAGCATCAAGCGCCCGGCTTTTGAAGTCCGCAACGGGGAATACGCAGCACGGCTTTCCGGGCAAATCGGCAACCAGTTCCGTTACGGCCTCGGGTTCCTGTACGGTTTCGACGATATGCCCGATACCAAGGTGCGGATGCTCAAGAGTCCTTCCGCAATTCTCGGGATGACGATGTATTTACCGACGGCTGTTTTCACCGATATGTACTACAACCGCGTCATGGTTCCTACCCTGGACCTGAACATCGGCATGGGCGAAGTACTGTCATGGAAGGTGTCGGCTAATGCAAATTTCACCAAGGACTTTTACGGCAAGATAGACCTGATCAAGAACTCGACGGTCACCTATCTGACCGGTCCTGAATCAACGAATCTCTTCTGGAAAATCTATGTCGGATTGTATCTGGGTCAGCAATGGGTCATCAATTACACAAAACCGGGCGGCATGATGGACATGCTGGAACTGGTCATAATGCCGCAATCGAACAAACTCCCCAACGAGCAGATCATTGAGGGATACGGCCAGCAGTATCCATACAAGTGGATGCTTTCAAGCAATATCCAGAGAAGTTTTCTTGAAGGTGATGTCCTTGATGTGCAGGTTCGTTTCGCCCTCTATACTGACCCGAAGTTAAAAAAATGGGATTATGTCATATATCCCTATTTGTTGTATAAATTTACCAACGGCGTCAGCACATCCCTCGGCTTTGTTTTTGCACATCGGTTGGGGGACAGTCGGAACATGATCATTTCCGAGACCCGTTACTCCTTCTGATAACTCTTCAGTGAAAATTTAACGCGTACGTCACTGAAAAAGACAGCCGAATAGGCTGTCTTTTTTTATTTCCGGAAAAACAGAAATAGCAAAAAAAATATCCTTGCTAAATTTTAACCTCCTGCAATGCCTGATACAGACAACTGGTATGGAACAACTGATAAACGACATAATCACATTTTTACTCCCTAAAAATGACCTCTTACTATACGGATTCCTTTTCTTCAGTGCCGTTATTGAAAACTTAATACCGCCGATACCGGGGGACACCATTACGATATTCGGTGCTTTTCTTGTGGGTACCGGAAGGCTTTCGTATATCCTGGTGTATATCGCCACCACGACAGGCAGTGTTATCGGCTTTATGCTTCTGGTCATGCTGGGTCGCTTCCTTGAGCGCGAGTTTTTCATGAAAAAAAACTACCGCTTCTTTTCTGCGGAAAGCATTGTATCCGCCGAACGCTGGTTTGAACGGTACGGTTATTTCGTAGTACTTGCAAACCGGTTTCTTCCCGGGATCAGATCCGTCATATCACTGGTGTCAGGTATAACCCGGCTGAACTTGTTGAAGGTATTTCTACTATCCCTGGCAAGCGCCTCTGTCTGGAACCTGTTATGGATTCACACCGGCTTTATCCTCGGCAACAACTGGCAGGTTGTCAGGGAAAAGGCGGGGATGCTAATCGAAAGATACAATCTCATTATGGGCATCATCATAGCTCTGGCCGCCCTTTGTTTTATCACATATAAGCAGATTAAAAAACGCGGGGAAAAAAAAGATAATAATGCGGGGTGAACATCATTTACCGGTAACGATAATTACCATTGCAATTTTTCATTGTCAAACAATATGGCTTTCACTGGAATAAACGTCCATTTCTAAAAAATCGATCTAAAAAATACTTGTTTTTTTATTATACCCTTTGGTAATTGGTATTAAGTCGAGCTTTGCATATAGTATGGGTCTATTTATACTAAATTCTGTTAAGTTTGATCAACCCCTATGGCAAAAATCAATAAGGCTCTTCTCAGCGTGTCCGATAAATCCGGCATTGTTGAATTTGCCAGGGAGCTAGAAAAGTATAATATCCAGTTTATTTCAACCGGAGGGACAGCACGAATACTCCGTGAAAACGGACTGGAAATAATGGAAGTATCTGATTATACCGGCTATCCTGAAATGATGGACGGCAGGGTCAAGACCCTTCATCCAAAGATCCATGGCGGACTGTTGGGAATCAGGTCTAACCCGGAACACCTTCATGACATGCATAAATATAACATTGAAGGTATTGACATGATCGTGGTTAACGTGAAGCCTGTTGAAAAGGACATGATCAGCCGGGAACATACTCTTGAAGATGCGATGAACAGGATCGATATTGGCGGCATAGCGCTTTTACGATCTGCCGCAAAAAATTTTAAAAGCGTCACTGCCATTATCGACTCAGACGACTACGGCACAATTATTGACGAGATGAAAAAAAACAACGGCGCTGTATGTGTAAAAACGAATTTGCAGCTTGCAATTAAAGTTTTTGAAACGACAGCCAGATATGACAACTTGATAACTGAATTCTTAAAGCAACAGGCAGTGCAATCTATTTCGGAAAAAAAATATATTGAGATTCCCCGGTAAAAAGCAGAATTGAAATTATTGATTAACCGGCGAAGACCAATAACAAATATAATAACAATTAATCGGAGGTAGTACATGGCTGAAGTTACTCTTAAAGAGATTTATCCGGTGCCCGAAAGTTTCAAGAAAAAGGCATACATCAAAAGCCGCGCTGACTACGAAAAAATGTGGAAAGAGTCCCTTGCAGATTCAGACGCCTTCTGGGCAAAAATTGCCGAGGAGTATGTGACCTGGTTCAAGAAGTGGGACAAAGTCAACAGCAGCAACTATGCCAAAGACATGAAAGATTTTCAAATCAAATGGTTCGAGGGCGGCAAGCTGAATGTGTCTTACAATTGTCTTGACCGGCATCTTGAGAAAAGAGGGAATCAGGTAGCCCTCATCTGGGAAGGAAACGATCCCAGCGAAGACAAAAAATTCACCTATAAGCAGCTCCATGAAGAGGTCTGCAAATTTGCCAATGTTCTGAAGAAAAACGGCGTTAAAAAAGGCGACCGCGTCACCTATTATCTGCCGATGATTCCGGAACTGGCAATCGGCATTCTCGCCGCTACCCGTATCGGCGCGATCCACTCGGTCGTATTCGGCGGTTTCTCCGCTGAAGCGCTCCGCGACCGCGTCAACGACTGCGACAGCCGCGTGCTTGTATCCTGCGACGGCACCTTCCGGGGCGCCAAGGCGGTTCCCCAGAAAGACAATGCCGACAAGGCCCTCAAAGAATGCCCGCAGGTAAAAACCCACATTGTTGTTAAACGGGTCGGCGAGCAGATCAAGTGCACCTGGAATGACAGTGTTGACAAATGGTATCATGAAGAAATGGCTAAAGTTGACGCCAAATGCGAACCGGAACAAATGGACGCGACAGATCCCCTGTTCATCCTCTACACATCCGGATCGACCGGAAAGCCGAAAGGCGCCATGCACGCAACCGGCGGCTACCTTACTTTCGTAGCCTTCACCCACAAGATGATCTTCGACTATCATGAAGGCGACATCTACTGGTGTACAGCCGACATCGGCTGGGTAACCGGACACTCCTATATCGTGTACGGTCCTCTCGCCAACGGCGCGACTAGCGTCATGTTCGAAGGCGTTCCCAACTACCCGGATCCGGGCCGGTTCTGGCAAGTTGTTGAGAAGCATAAAGTCAACATCTTCTATACCGCTCCGACCGCTATCCGCGCCATCGCTAAAGAAGGCGACACGTGGGTCGACAAGCACAACATCAAGAGCATCCAGCTCCTCGGATCAGTGGGCGAGCCCCTGAACCCCGAAGCATGGAACTGGTACTATAATAAGATCGGCCGCGGCGAGTGCCCGATCGTTGACACCTGGTGGCAAACCGAGACCGGCGGCATCCTCATCACTCCGCTCCCCGGCGCCATTGATATCAAACCCGCTATGGCGACGGTTCCCTTCTTCGGTGTCGAGCCCAGCATCGTCGATGACGAAGGCAAAGTGCTCGAGGGCGTCTGCACCGGCAACCTCTGCATCAATCGTTCATGGCCGGGCCAGATGGTAGGCGTTTATGGCGACCAGAAAAGGATGTTCGACACCTACTTCGCTCAGTTCCCGGGCAAATACTTCACCGGTGACGGCTGCAAGCGCGACAAAGACGGCTACTATCAGATCACCGGCCGCGTTGACGACGTTATCAACGTTTCCGGACACCGGATGGGCACCGCCGAAGTCGAATCAGCCCTCGTATCCAACAAGAACGTGGCCGAGTCCGCTGTTGTCGGTTATCCGCACCCGATCAAAGGCCAGTCAATTTACGCGTTCGTAACGCTGAAATCCGGTATTGAGAAGTCCGATGAACTCAAGAAAGAGCTCGTCGCCACTGTCCGCAAGGAGATCGGCCCCATCGCGACACCGGATATCATCCAGTGGGCGGATGTTCTTCCCAAGACCCGGTCAGGCAAGATCATGCGCCGGATCCTCAAGAAGATCGCAGCCAGCGACTTCGACAAGAGCGGCATGGGCGACACCTCGACCCTTGCTGACCCGTCTGTCGTTGACACGCTGATCGCGGGCGCAAAAGAAGCCCAGGGCAAGTAAGTCTGATTAAACAGAAACACAAAAAGCGGCGATGCAAATCGCCGCTTTTTTTTTCCGGTTCCTGACAGCCCATGATCAAGAACCTGCCCAAATCCGCGAATGTATCTGACCGCACAAAAATCATGCTAAAAAATATCTATATGCTTGACTTTATCCATTTGATTGAATACGTTATGTACATTATTTACGCCGAGATCCGGATTTAGCCCCGGATGCGGGGGACCCATTTTGTAGGGGCGTATTCCATTCCAGGAAAGGGCACTTCCAAGCCCTAGCCCGTCAGCTAACCTCGTAGGCGATTGGGAGGCCATGTGAAACTGCCTTCATGGCAGTTTTGTGTTTTTATGCCTCCATATTCCTTCTTATGCCGGAGGCCTCATGAATAATGACGAAAATAAAGATCCATTCTTTAAACGATTCAAATCTCTGCTTATCGGTAAATCGCGCAGCGTCTCAGACCCATCCATCTTCCATAAACTCTCCCTGATCGCTTTTTTTGCCTGGGTCGGGCTGGGTGCCGATGGCCTTTCATCTTCGTGCTATGGGCCTGAAGAGGCTTTTCTGGCTCTGGGTGGCCACCATCACCTTGGGATTTTCGTCGCCCTCGGCTCAGTGCTCACCATATTTGTCATTAGCGCCAGCTATCACCAGATTATCAAGCTCTTCCCCACGGGCGGCGGCGGTTACCTGGTCGCAAGCAAGCTACTTTCTCCGTCGGTCGGCATGGTGTCCGGAAGTGCACTTCTCATTGACTATCTGCTGACTATCACTCTTTCAGTCGCCAGTGGCGCAGACGCTCTATTTAGCTTTCTGCCTTCCGCCTTGATCCACTACAAGCTGCCTGTTGCAGTCTTCGGGGTAATACTCTTGATCTGGCTCAATCTCCGCGGCGTCAAAGAATCGGTAATGCCCCTGGTACCCATTTTCCTCATCTTTCTGATCACACACGCTTTTGCAATCATATACGCGATAGCAACTCAAGCCGGGAACATGCCGGAAGTGATCAGCACCACCGCAGCCGATGTCCGGAACACGAGTTCGGAATTTGGCATAGCAGGAATGATTTTTCTCATCCTCAGGGCCTATAGCATGGGTGCCGGAACCTTCACCGGCATCGAGGCCGTGTCCAACGGCATTCCAATCCTTCGCGAACCAAAGGTGAAGACCGCCACCCATACCATGAATTATATGGCGGTGTCCCTTGCCGTAACGGTCGCCGGCCTCATGATCGCATATCTGCTTTTTCATGTCGAACATGTGCCGGGTAAGACACTCAATGCGATCCTCTTCGCAAACCTTTCGCGGGACTGGGCGCCGGGGCTCGCCCAGGCATTTGTCCTGGTCACGCTGATTTCCGAGGCAGTCCTCCTCTTTGTCGCGGCCCAGACCGGCTTCCTTGACGGGCCGCGGGTGCTTTCGAACATGGCCCTCGACCGTTGGGCGCCCACCCGGTTCGCATCGCTCAACGACCGGCTGGTAACGCAGAACGGAATACTCATCATGGGTATCGCGGCGATCGCCCTTATGATCTATTCAGGTGGATCGGTGAAGCTCCTGGTCATATTCTACAGCATCAACGTATTCATCACTTTTACCCTCTCCCAGCTGGGCATGGTACGGCACTGGTGGCTCGAGAGAAAAAGTGAAGGGCACTGGAAAAAAAAGATCTTCATCAACAGCGTCGGGCTCGTCCTTACATCCTTCATCCTGGTTTCAGTGGTTGTGCTCAAATTCAATGAAGGGGGATGGCTTACAATATTTATCACCGGTTCCCTTGTTGCCCTGGCTGTTGTAATCAAGCGTCATTACAATCGCACTGGCAAGCTCCTTGGCAGGTTACAGGGTCTCATTGAAATAGCAGAGATGGACAAGGCCCGCTACGAGAAAAAAAACTGTGCGGGGAAGAGAAAGCAGAAAGTCGATCAGAAAGCCAAAACCGCCGTCCTCTTTGTCAATGGTTTTAGCGGAACAGGTCTTCACACGCTCTTTACAATTTTACGCATCTTTCCTGGAATATATAAAAATTTCATTTTTATCCAAATAGGTCTTATCGACTCAGGTCTCTTCAAAGGAACGGAAGAGATATCGCAGCTTACGGCGCATGTCGAAAAAGAGGCGGACCGTTACGTGAGCTATATGCGTGCTCATGGATTCAACGCCGAATGCCGCACCGCGATAGGTGTGGACGTGGTCGATGAGTCAGTACGCATCGCATCGGATATCGTGAAATCGTATCCCCGCACGATATTCTTCGCCGGACAACTGGTTTTCCCGGAAGACACCTTTTTCACCAGGTGGCTCCACAACTACTCAGCCTTTGCAATACAGCGGCAGTTCTACCACAAGGGAATACCCATTCTCATACTTCCGATCCGGCTGTAACAATGCCGGCCATATGAGAGACGATACATGTCCATGGAACAGCTCATCAAGGTATTTGACGCCAAGCGGGACCCCTACATGGAATGGCACGACGGGCCGAGCCTGTATGAGATCGATTCCGCCATGGCTGACCTCGGCCCGGAAGAACGGGCTGTTGCAACATGCATGGTGGCGGAACGCATAAGGAAAAGCTATGACCCCTACCTTGGCCGAGCGGCGGAACTACTCGGCAATGAAGAGTGCCGCCAGGCCCTTGACGATGCCCTGAAATCGTCGCAGACAAGCTCCGCCGCGGGAAATATTGCCAGGAACATCCTCACCACGGGAAAAAGCGACAATGCCATAGCCGCCCTGCGTTCAATCATAGAAAACAGGTCTTTCGGGTGGTGGGATCGGATAGACGCCCTGGTGAACCTGAAGATTGCCCTTGCCGCATCCGGCGGCAGGAGGCCCATATCCGACTTCATCACGCCGGAGTTCGAATCTGTCATTTTCGACGCCGTAGCCGACGATGACTACCTGGTGCGCTACCATGCGGCTGAAGCCCTGCTCAAAGTCGCCGGCGATATAACCGATCTACCCGATCACAAGGAACTCTTCGGTTATATCTGCGGAAAACACGCCACTGACGGGACCCCTGACAATGCTGACCGCGAAGGGTTCCGCAGGGCGGTAGAAATCATTAGAAAGATACTTAAAAAATAATCATGATATTCCAAGGAGTGGTTTAATCTGATACCCACCAGGACGATTGCGTGATGGCCAGCAAAAAACTTGAGGAGCATGGCGATTCTGTGGAAAAATCCGGAGCTATTTCTTCCTGCTGAAATACTCATGGAACAACTCCCGGTGCATATTCAGCAGACGGTCCCGGATCTGTGAAACGGTGTCAAAGTTGTAGCTCTGGAGGCTGTAGTAGTCCAGAAGCCATAGATATTTGTTGATGAGGCGGGGCATGATATTCGAGCCTTCCACCTGGCTTTTGTTCATCTTCTGATAAGTCAGCTCGAGGTTATAGATGTCCTTCTGTATCCCATCTACCTGGTGGGCACTCAGGTTCCGCTTGACGTAAAAAACATCATGGATGAAGCCGTAGATGGGGATCCACTCGGTGATGTCCCTGAAATCGGCCCGCTCCTTCTTTACAATCTCCACCAGTTCCAGGATCGGCTTCGCCTTCAGAATGCCAAGGTCGATCTCAGCCGGATCGATGAAAAAGGCCTCGCGGAAGGAGAGAAGGCTCTTTGACATGTCGCCCGAATGGAAATAGGCCTCCCCGAGGATTGCCATGAGACGTGCATTGCTTTTGTAGGAGCCCTTGGCGTACTCGAGGGTGTCGATCGCCCGCTTGTATTCCTCCAGTCGTAAAAAGCAGTCCCCGAGGTTCAATAAAAACTGGAAATTGCTGGACGTGTCCTGCTGTTCCCGGAAGGCGAACATGTAGTTATCGGCGGCCTTGAAAAAAATATACCTCATGGCATACTTGAAGGCCGACGAGGAGACCATGTTCTTGCTCTCGGCGTACTCGTTGAAGACCTCCCATTGCCCCATCAGGTACTCGGCCGAGTCCTTCCCCTCCTCGAGGGTCTTAATCTCCTTTTCCCGGTTGTTCCAGAATTTCGCCACCCGGTACGATTCGATGAGGCCGGGATAGTCGGCGTCGATGTCCATCAGCTCGTCTATCTTCGTGACCGCGGACGCGAATTCACCTTTTTCGATATGCTGATATACTTCATTGATGCCGTTCAGGATCGGATCATCGGAAAATGTAAGTTGACCGTTCTTATCCATCGTTTTTAAAGCTCTACAAAGTTGCCCCAGTTCCGCTTGTCGCTCTGGTGGGTGAAGATAATCACCTGCCGCTTATTGGAAACATACGACACCAGGTCCCTGAACCGGTTGCAGCGTTCATCATCCATAAACTGGAACGGTTCGTCAATCAATAATGGGATCGTGGTGGTCCCGTTAATGATGAAATCGGAAAGCGTAAATTTCAGAGAGAGCAGCAGGGCATGTATAATCGGGGGTGTCATCTCATCGGATACCCTGTTTTCAGTCATCATCTGGAGAACCGCAGCATCGTCGATTTTAGTGATGTACTGGTTCCCGGTCAGGTGGTTGAACTTTTCAAGGGTACCGTCGAGGAGCTTCCGCAGCTGCTTTTCCTCGCTGCGCTCGACAGCGCGCGTCAGCATGCGCGTGATGAACTCCATGGAATTTCGATTAACCTTCCATTTTTTCAGTATCCGCTCAATGCCGTTCCTCTCCTCGAGGAGAGCATTCATGGCGCCGCTGTTGCCGGATGCTTGGAGGAACTCGTTGTCGATCTGCTGCAGAATATGCTCTTTCGTTTCGACCTTTTCTTTTATTATACCCAGCTCCGTGCCGATATTCCTGATCAGGTCCTCGATCTTGCTCGTTTCGTTTTCGATGTCATCCACGATATTCAGGGTGTCAATGCTGGTGTGGATTTCGTCCTTTATGATCTCCTCTTCCTTTTTCAGCTCGTCCAGCTTTTTCTGTATCCGCACCATGTACTCTTCTTCTTTCAGCGAGCTCTTGATCATAGCCAAGTCTTTCTTCCGCTCGGTGTAATTGACGTAATCCTCGAAATACTGGAGCAGGAGCTCGTATATTTCCGTAAGCTTGTAATCCTCCAGCAGGACCTTGCTTTTTTCCATCAAGACCATGATCCGCACTTTAAACTGCTTCTTTTCCTCTTCCAGCTTCTGCAGCTCTTTATCGCGCCTTATCACCAGCCTGCCTGTGGCAATGGCGGCATAGGCAACACCGGCAAGGCCGATAATGCCGATTACCAGATAAAGGTCCTTGAAAATGTTGAACCCGTTTTTTATCAGGACGGTTGCAAGGGCGGCAAGGGCGGCGGCAGTAACGGCGAGGGCCGCCCTCTTTAATCTTTTGGCCTTCATTTCCCTTTTAAAGTAAAAATTATCTATCTTCTCGTTGAGGTTCCTGATGTCATTAAACACCTCCTGGAGGTGGTCCAGGTTGGTGCTGTCAGCCATATCAATTTCACTGAACTGGGGGAACATGGTGTCCAGCTCGGTTTTCATATCAGCCATCGATTTAATCTTCTGCTGCTCGTTCTGGATTTCGTCCTTGATGTCCTCGAACTCATCCTTCAGCTCTTCAACCTTATGCAGGTTTTCGATTATCTTGTTCAGAATCTCCTTCTGGCTGTTGAGCGAATTAAGGGAATTATTCAATTCGTCCACTTCGCACTGTATCGTGTTTTTTTCCCTTCTGAGTTTGTCATGCCGCGAATCGCTGATGTCCATGATCTGGATCTTTTTCTCGAGGTCACGCTTCTTCTCCTCGAATCTCGACACTTCCGGAGGCAGCCCGCCGTCAGTAGTCAGACCCCTCTCAAAGGTGCTGTTCATGTTGACATACTGGTTATAAAAGCCGGTGTTTTCATCAAGTATAATCCGTTTGAGTACCGAAAGATCGATGAATGCATCCTTGGCAATATCGGATGATGCCGGTATGAAGGATGAATTAACAAATCCCGTGCAGTCGATCCGGCCCAGGAATTCCTGAAACATCCTGCTTTCGAAATCATTGTCAAAATAATTATGGATCCTGTTTCCATCCAGACCTTCCGACTTTGACTCGGAATAAATGATTTTCTCCAGGTTGTTCTGGATATATTGTATCCGGTAATTTTTATCGCTGGTGTTGCAGATGCGGTAGTAGCCATTGTCCGAAAGGGAAAAGAAGAGGTCCAGATAGAGCGAATTCCACACCTCGTCGCCCAGAAGCTTACGGTCGGAAAACTTTCCCCAGAGGACATCCACCATGCTCCGCGCCAGCAGGCTTTTCCCTGACCCGTTTTTACCGTAGACGATAGTCAGCCGGTCGCTGAAATCTATGACACGGTTATCGAAGAGCCCGTGCTTGTACACCATGCACTTTAAATACTGCACAGCCAGTCCTCCAGGTTCTTAAACCCGTCACGGGTGATTTTATTCAGGGATACTGCGAGATCGACTTTATCAATATCATGGGGCAAACCCCCCTGGTCAATCTGTTCTTTGATTATTTTATAAAATTCACCGCGCAGCGAATTCTCATACTGAAACTCCTCTATGAGGGAGTCGATTGTCGGCACGCTCTCGTCGATGAAGTCCAGCTTGAAGAATTCATTTTTATAATTCTGGATTTCATACTGCCGCAGAACGAAGTCACGCTCGCCGGTCAGCACGACCTGCTGGATCGCCTTCTTCGACATGTTGTTTTCAAGTAGCTCCTTTATTGGACCCATCGTCACAAGGCCGGAACAATCAACCTGATCCCGATACAGCTTCATGGAATTGACGGTAAGGCGCTTTATCTGATAGAGCCTGTTCTCCTTGATTATAATGGAAATGACATAGCGGTCGCCCGGCTCATCGAACGATGTGGCTTCAGGGCTCCCGGGACACACCCCGATGATGCGGTCCATGATCTTGAACATCTTAAAGCTATGGCAGTAGCCAAAGGCGTAAAAATCAAGTCCCAGTGTCTTAATGTCATTCTTCTGCAGGCGATATACCAGGTAATCGTTTTTTTCATTGTCAAAGTCGAAGTCGGCATGGAACAGCCCAATGTGAAAACCCTCCTCGGATATTTTTTTTATCTTCGAGACGTCGTATCCAAGGCTGCCTGACAAACCGTAGACATAGACCTTCTGGCCGTTCTTCATGAAGAGATAAGGTGTTGCAGTCACGCTGCTCGAAAACAGACACGATGCGTTAAAATCAAGAACCGAGGGGGCAACAACGTTCCTGCTGGTAAGCTCTCCTTTCCCCGGCGTATACACGATTTCCGTTCCCGCGCTCCGTAAGCCTCTGAATTCCGTCTTAATCATATCGATGATGTCGTTTCCGATGGAACCGCTGTCAATGAGGTCCCCGCCGACAAGAAAAAGATCGTGTCCTTTCGCTATGGCTGCTATGCGCTTGAACGTATTTACCCGGGCGTAATCTGGAATCTGGGTATCACTGGACCTGATCCCCAGATGTATATCCGACATGAACAAAATCTTGATTTCGCTATCCATAGACGCGTACCATTCAAAGGTGGAAAAAATTTGCATCAGCCGTGCTATCTATATTGTCGTTTAAAACAATGCAATTCTAAAGTTTTTCTACACCTATATGTGATCTCATCCTCAGCAAATTAAAAAAACAATGCTCCCGGCAAAATAGTGTAAATAAAGTATATTTAAATGCCCGGAACTGTCCCGGCGAGGCCGCCGGGCATCAATCCACGGCATTCATGCCATTCTTATAGTAATGGTGATGCTATAGCGATAGAAAAAAGAGCCGAGCGGCCGAGGATGTCTAAAATTTCACAGTATAAATAATAGTTCCACAGGCCGTGAGGCTTTTTTCTGTCGCTATAATTTTCAGATTGATGTTTTTTACAGGGCGGACGAGCAGGATGGCTATTGGGGCCCTAATGCACTTCCTTCTTTAAAGCAGAAATGATTATTTGCCTTTTTTTAATTGACAAATAGCCATTCAACGTCAAAAAGACTCATCTGTATCCCCATTCAGGATCGTTGCCGTTCACGGCCCTGACAAGACATAATTCGTGATGCCCCTGTGGCTGGCGGATTAAGGTAAAATTGATTTCGAGAGTTACAACATGACCGACAAAGATAAATCCCGAGACGAAAAGTTCAAGTACTTTGGCTCCATCGGCCGGATAGCAGTTATTTTTTTCCTGGGCTTTTCCCTCTTTCTTGTCATATCAACCATCATGCTGATATTCCTGACCAAGCCGGAACGCGAGGTCGTCGTCCCGGATGTCGAGGGCAAGCAGTTTGTGGAAGTCTACAACAGCATGATCAGGAAGGGGATAAAGCCCGACATCAAGTTCAAGGACATTGCCGATATCGATGACGGCACGATACTCTCGCAGTATCCGAAAAAAGGAAAGATCGTACCCGAAAACAGCAGGGTCAAACTGGTGGTGAGCCGGTCCGAATACTATATCGACGTGCCGAACCTCGTCGGTAAGGAGCTCCCCCTGGCGCTGAACCACCTGAGAAACATACACCGGCATGAACGGACCCTTTCCCTCGGCACCGGCATAATATCCTACATCCCGTCGGACACCGTGTCCGACAACACCGTGATCGACCAGAGCCCGCGGGCCGGGGAGAAAGTCACCCCTGACCGGAAGATCAACCTCCTGGTTTCGACAGGCAAGATCGCTGCTGACGCGGTCATGCCCGATGTCAGGGGCCAGTCCATAGAACTCTGCTTTGACCTGCTCCGTGCCAAGGGGCTTACGGTCAATGAAGAATTCGTGGCGACCGACGACGTCACCAAAAGCGGCGTCGTCGTGTCGCAGACTCCCGCCAAGGGGACACTCGTGCAGAAGGGAGATACCTGCACCGTCCAGGTAAGCTATAACCCGCTTGACAAGCATCCCTACGCAGCATACGAAAAGATAGAATACCAGATACCGGGTGATGAAAAACAGGGTCTCTACGAAGCTTACGTGGAAGACGGCCATTCCAAAAGGATCCGTTTCTCGAGGAAGGCCGGCCCCGGCCAGAAGATTTCGTTCATCTTCAGGCGCGAGGGCAACGCAACGATAACATTCCGCTGCGACAAAAAACGTATAGATGATATGACCATCAATGTCGACTGAAGAAAAAAAACTGCTGATCTCCCCTTCCATCATAGCGTCCGATCTGACAACTATCGGAGAGCAATCGCGCACTTTCGACAGCAGCCTCGTGGACCTGCTCCACCTTGACGTCATGGACGGAAATTTCGTCCCGAACCTGACCTTCGGCCCCGGATTCATCAAATCCTTAAAAGGGCACACCGCCATTCCCCTCGATGTGCACCTCATGATAGAAAAACCGGAGCGATCCATCAATGAGTATCTTGACATCAAGCCCTGGGCCGTGACTATACACTATGAAAGCACGCGGTTTCCCGCGAGGATACTCCAGCAGATACGTAAAGCCGGGGTCATGGCGGGAATATCCATAAACCCGGCAACACCGGTGGAATCCATCTTTGATCTTCTCCCCTATGCTGATATGGTCCTGATCATGTCGGTTGATCCAGGCTTTTATGGCCAGTCCTTCATGGAGCCCGCCATCGGCAGGATCAAGAAGCTCTCCGGCTACATTAAGTCGATGCCCGATCTGAAAGTTAAAATCCAGGTCGACGGCGGCATCGGGCCGGACAATATCGCCCGTGTCGTGGAGGCCGGCGCTGACATTATCGTCGCCGGCAATTCTGCTTTCAAAGGCGGCGATATCAGTAAAAATATTCGGGAGCTCTTCAAAAGGGCCGGCGTGTGACATAATTCAGCTTCATGTCTTATATATAATAATATTCACTAGAGCTCATAAAATATCGATATTCACTTGACTTCATATTGTTAAATTTATACCTTGAATCATGTGGACGATAGAACGGACTGACGAGATAGAAGCTTGGATCACCGGGCTGGATGTCGAAGCTAAGGCGGCCATTTTTAAAAGCCTGTTTGTACTCAGAGAGATCGGTCTTAGCCTGGGGAGACCTCACGTTGATTCGGTCAAAGGAAGCGCTTATTCAAACATGAAGGAGCTTCGCGTACAAAACAAGGGCCAGGTATTCCGCATTTTTTTCGCATTTGACCCAAAGCGTGAGGCAATTCTTCTTATTGGAGGAGATAAGCGCGGGGACAAGAAATTTTATGAAACCATGGTACCAAAGGCTGATGAACTTTATAGCCTTCACCTTGCCAAACTGAGGAAAAGATATGAAAGCAATAAAAAAAAGAAAATCTGATTTCGTCGATAAATTGGAGGCCTTGCTCCCGCCGGAACGTTCCGCTCGGGCACGTCGAGAGGCTAAAAAAGAAATTTTCGACATACGGCTTTCCGAATTGCGAAAAATGATGAACATCCGCCAGGAAGATATTAAGTCATTCACGCAATCCGGAATTTCCAAGCTTGAGAAACGAAAAGACATGAAGTTGTCCACCCTGATAGAATACCTGGACAGCATCGGTATGGGAATAGAAATCACGGCCTTCCCGAAAAAGTCCGGGAAGAAACATAATGAAGAAATAATTTTATTAAAGCACTGAACCGACAATTCAATTATTAATTAATTATTCAGGAATTTCCACCACACCGCGGCTGTGCGAAGGGACATATATGAGTGTTATCGGTACCTGCCATGGGTCTCTTAAAGCCCCCTACAACACAAAAAGTTCTGGATAGAGGCCTTAAAATTTTTCCTGTTGACAGATGCCTTTTTGCTTCACATAAGAGTCATTGTGTCCCGTGAAGGGGTTGTGGATGATAAAAGCAATTGCTAGAGGTGCCCATAAACCTATAACTAATTATTGACAAATGCAAACCCTTTATGATATAAAGGCCCCGGTTGGGGCCCTTGCAATTTGTCTCCATGGCCGTCTACATGCCTGAAATTTATCTTCAGGCACAGGAGATTCCGGGGATAAATAACTGAGGAGGAGTCTGCTTATCATGCTAAAATCAATCTCGAAAATAATTGTTCCTGCCGGGTACACCCCAAACAGTGCCCCACCTGCGCGCAATCTACGTGATGTTCCGTGGGTATGCGGAGTGCTTCTTCTCGCAATGCTGATGATCCTGGGCGGTTGCGGCCGGCGACCCGGGACAGAAATCACCGCCGAATCAACAGCTCACCCGCACCAGGACCTGCTCATCGGCTATAGCATGCTGGCTGATGCCCTGTCGAACGTGTCAAACTTGAACAGCCTCAGATTGTTTAAGATTTTGACACTCAAAGGCCCGAACGATGCTATTGATAAAATGATGAAGACGTTGAGCGAGGCTTCAAAAGGACACGGCGCCGAGCTATTGAATCTGCGTCGCCTGGCACCGGACGTATCGGATAAGCCAGCGGTTGCAACACCGATCGGTGACGCAATTTCCGCCGTCGCCATCGAATTCGGCAAATCCGAAATGCTCAGCCGAACTGACGGTTTCGACATCCGCTTTTTACTGCTTCAGGCGCAGTCTACCCGAATGATTGCTGCGATGGCAATGGGCACCGCACGCTTTGAACCCAACCCCCTGCGTAAGGAGTGGCTGAAAAACCTCGCCGATGAGTACGAAGGCTACCGCAATGAAATGATTAAATACCTCGGGGGTAGAAAGAACACCCGATAGAGGGCCTTAGTATTTTTAATCCTGCACTTGGTCGAATCACTATAACGTCGACGGGACCTTTTTCGTCCACTCGTGGAGGTTCTGTGTGAAGTAGTCATTGCTCGCAAAATCATACCGGGAAGACAACATCGTACACCAGGATTTCCCGATGAATTCCCTTCACCGTTACCTTCCCACGCAGTTTGTATTATATCTCGTCGGAAATGAACGTATCTGTCGAGTGGCTCAGAAGAATCCCTCCCGGGGGGACAGAACTCCTCGAACCGCGAGGCCAAATTCACCTGGCCGCCGATGGCCGTGTGCGAGAGCCGGTCTTCGGCCCCGAAGTTTCCCACAGTGGTGGTACCGGTGTTGATCCCAATTCTGATCTCCAAGGGATACTCGATGCCGGCATTGAACCAACATTCCTTCAGTTCCTTCATTTTTCCCTTCATGGCAACCGCCATTCTCACGCACCGCAAGGTCTGGTCCTTTTCATCCGTCGTCTCAGAGGCACCGAGGAAGATCATGATCGCGTCGCCGGTGAACGTGTCGATGGTACCGCCCCATGCGTGCGCGATCTTCGTCATCTCTACGAGGTACTCGTTCAGGAGGTTCGAGAGTTCCTCGGCTTCCATGGAGTCCGTGGTATCGGTGAAGCCCTTGATGTCGGAGAAGAATATCGTGAGCTTGCGCCGCTCGTTTTCGAAGACGACGTGCTTCTCGCCCTTGCAGATCAAATTTCAAGGCCCCTGTCCAGGACATTTCCTGTTGACAGATGCCTTTTTGCTTCACATAAGAGTCATTGTGTCCCCTGGGCCGGTAATGAATAGATGACAAATTCCTAGAAAGTAAAGTAAGAAAATCAATTGACAAAATCAAGCTCAACATGTTAAAAAAGAGACCGGTTGGGGCCTTAAAATTTTCTGGATATCCAAACGGAGGATTATTGATTATGTTAAAGTATATCGTGGGTTTTCTTTTAGGTGTGCCGGTCGTTGTACTGGTGCTCATCTATTTAGTCTGCAATTAGCCGGACGTTCCATGCAATCCGCCGATGAGCGAAAGCGCGCCTCGACGGAGTGCATATTCCGGTGAAACCTGCCGCCCTTTCCAGCCTAAACTATTAATTAATTATTCCTAAAATATAATCTCTCTACGCTTTCTTATCATTATCATTAATTGTTTTCTTATGAAATCTTTCATATAATCCAATTATTAAAAAATAAATTAGAAGCCCTACAGAACAAACAGTAACCATAATTATTTTACTAGTTCCAATGATATATGTAACTGAATAATGCTGTTCTATTATACGAGTAATAATTAATGAAATAATTAGAATAATAATTGAAACTGATATTGTAACAATTGCTGTTTTTTTTCTTTTTTCATTTTTTTCTCCAATACTCTCAGAAACTACAACCACGACCGAAATAAATAGGAGAGCCGGATGATGATCCTCCACCTCCATAATTATAATCAAAAAGAAATAAATTATAGTTTGTCATATTATTGAAATAATTGAAGGAATACTCCTTCATAAAATTCTTTTATTATTCCACCACACCGCGGCTGTGCGAAGGGATATATATGAGTGTTATCGGTACCTGTCCTGGGTCTCTTAAAGCCCCCTTCAGCAAAAAATTTCTGGACAGGGGTCTTAAAATTTTCCCGAATTATTTTTCCTAATTTTTTGACGCGATAAATTCACCGCCCTTTGATTTGCAGTCCTTTTCTGCCGAAGTTTTATCCCACACCTTATTGCCATACCATATTGATCTTTCGAAAACCTTGCATTCACCAATACTAAAATCTGCGTTCTTAACGAGCTTCCCGTCCCATTTGTTGCAGTTATCCATTGTAATATTTGAATGATATTTGTCATTAGCCGCGGTGTAACAATAAGTGTTAGTTGGAATTCGTACATCGGCAATTAACAAATCCGCAATCAAACATAGGACGGCTGTCATTATTATTGCAAATCTCATAAACTGTACCTCCAGTTAAATTGTAATTTAAACATTAACTTGCTTTCTCGCGCGCCGGGCCGAAATCGAGAAAAAATGCGATTGTTGTGTATAGAATCCCCACCCAATGATTAGTAAGACAGCGATTAGAAATTATAGCAAGAAAAAACTGAATTTTTGAGAAAAATTTGCCGGGAACAAAGTTTTACGGCCCCCGCTTCATCCTGAAATAACCACCAACCAGAAGATGGGTCTTCCAGAGTTTCCGCCATTCATCATCGGCATTAAAAGAAAAACCACTGATTCGATCATTTCCGCGCCGCAATCGGGGCAAATTACCGGATTTTTTTCGAAAGAGCTTTCAATGACCTTCGCCCAGGTCTTTCGCGTTATCTTATCGAGCTTGTGTTTGATTCCGTGCGCGTATATCCCGTAATATCGTATCGCTTTACGGTACTTATCCGGCAGATAAATGAGCCTCCTGGCCATGAATTCATAGATGTCAGGGGTCATTTCAGAGTAGGTCTTTTCCTTCGTGTTAGGGTCAACCCAGCTCTTATATCTGAATGTTATTTTCGCTTTATCATGGTCCACTGCCGTTATCATGCTGTTGTGAAAGTAGCCGGCGGCAAGGTACTCCGCGGTGCGAAACAATACTTCGTTATTGATACCTATTACAGGCTGTAGATGGACGTGAAAGCCGTTTTTATATCGCTCCCTGATATTGCGAACCTCCTCTTCGGTAAATATGTTGTTTTTTCTGAATAAGCGAAGGGCTGCGTTCATCCATGAAAAACGGATCCTCCGGTAATTCAGAAGCGGAGAGCGCAGTATCTCGCCAGTCGCGGTATTGACCAGCTCCCGGGTGCCGATAAGGTGCACATGCGGGTTGTAGTTCAGGGCATTGCCGCATTTGTGGAGCATGGCAATGCTGCCGGACTACCATTCCCTGCCGGGATTGCCCGCGCTTTTCAAGAGCTCTTTCCAGTACAAGCCCGCGGCAGCGGTGATAAGGTCTTCGCAGGAAAAGCGTTCTCAAACAGGACGCTGGTCACCGGGCCTGGAAGGGTAAAGGTGACGTGGAAATGGGAAAGCGATGTGTTCATGATGATCGAGAGGTTCATGGACCAGCCGTACAGCTTTTTCCGGTAACAAGAGAGGCAGAGCCGCGACTTGCAGGTGAAGGGCACCATGAGGACCGTGCCGCAATCCGGGCACACGTGCTTCCGGAACCCGTTGCGGTAATCGCCGCACGAAAGGAGTTTGGACACCTCGAAACACTTTTCAGACGTCAGCTCTCCGTAACGGTGGGCGAACCGTTCAGGATATATCTCCCGGAAGTCGCGCCAGTGCCTCTGCCACACGCTTTTATATGCAGATTTCCGGTCCATGCCGGGCCGGTAGGGCGGCGCGGAGTCACTCGTTCGAAGGTACATGAAAAGTTAACGGACGGATAGAAATATAATGAAAAAATTCCGCTAATTTATATACACGCCCCCAGCGGGGGGACGGGTGGCAAATGTATTTAATAGTCACGGATGTGTAGTGAGGAGGGGCTTAAATAGGGGCAAAGAGGCAAGGTAGGATGACCTTATTAATTCTACCCATAAGCTATTTTATGTTGACAAAAAAATAGGGTTAAAAATAAATAAATTCCTAATCATTACAGGAGGAATGTCGTGGCTGTTAAGATACGCTTACAGAGAGTGGGAACGAAAAAGAAGCCATTTTACCGGATCATCGCCGTTGACGGCAGGGAAAAAAGGGACGGCAAATTCATTGACCTGCTGGGACGCTACCAGCCGATTGTTGACGGCGAGCAGTTAGTCATCGATGAGACGAAGTTATTCCAGTGGCTTGGAAAAGGCGCGGAACCAACTCATACCATCATGCAGCTTTTAAAAAAGAAGGGGTTGTGGCAGAAGTTTAAAAGCGCCAAATAAATCAACAGGAGGCGGAGATGAACTATAAAGAACTCGTTGAGTACATGGTTAAGTCTCTTGTTGATCATCCGGATCAGGTGGAGATTCGAGAGGTGGAAGGAGAAAAGTCGACAATCCTCGAACTGCGTGTAACGAAAGAAGACATCGGAAAGGTTATCGGAAAACATGGCAGAATAGCCCGGGCGATTAGGACCATCATAAACGCTTCCGCTACAAAATCTGGAAAACGGGTGGTGTTGGAAATACTCGATTAATGATAGATGATTATATCCGCATAGCTGTTGCCGCCGGTGCACATGGCTTGAACGGCCGTTTAAAAATACTGGTTGTTTCTGATATCAGTGAACGATTTGACGAAGGTAAATCAGTTTTTATTCAAACCAAAACCGGCTTCCGGGAATTCAAAATACTGAATTTTATCGAGCAGAAAGGGAGGACCGGACTCCTGGAGCTCGAGGGCATACACGACCGGGACGCGGCCCTCTCACTGAAAGGTTCCGATATCTGCATTGACAGAGCGGAAGCGGAACGAACCAGAGGCGACCTGGACGAGAACGGTTATTATTACTATGATGTTATTGGATGCGCCGTGTTCTTCCAGAATAAGATGTTCGGCACCGTGACCGACATCCTTGAGGCGGGTTCCGGCGAGATCCTTATCATATCGAACGAAGAAGGAAAGCAATACATGGTTCCCTTCGTTGAATCGATGGTAGAGACAAAAAACATACGAAACAGAAGACTGGTTATCCATCCTGTTGAGGGACTGTTTGAAGTTTAAGATTGTGACACTGTTCCCCGATTTTTTTTCTTCGCCGCTCCGCAGCGGTTTGCTCGGGAAGGCGGTAGAATCAGGGGTCATCAGTATTACGATAACCGATATCCGGAATTTTGCGACGGACCGGTACCGCAGCTGCGACGATTATCCTTACGGCGGCGGATCCGGGATGGTGCTCATGCCTGGCCCTCTCGACGGGGCGATCGAAAGCGTGAAAGAAAAGAGCACAAAGGTGATTCTTACGTCGGCATCGGGCGTGCTCCTCAACCAGGAACTGGTCAGGGAACTTGCCGCGTACGACGATCTCTGCATCGTGTGCGGGCATTACGAGGGCGTGGACCAGCGGGTCATCGAATGCCACGTTGACTACGAGGTTTCCATCGGCGATTACGTGCTCTCCGGTGGGGAGTACGCTGCCCTGGCAATCCTCGACACGGTCTCCCGGTACGTACCGGGGTTCATGTCCAACAGCGAGTCCCTCACGGAGGAAAGCTTCGAACTGGACCTCCTTGAATATCCTCATTACACGCGGCCTGAGGATATATTTGAAATGAAAGTTCCCGGGGTGCTGCTGAGCGGCAACCATAAAAAGATTCAGGAATGGCGGCGCGAGGAAAGCTTAGAAAAAACCAGGCGGGTTCGGCCGGATTTATATAGAAAACATCTTATCAGAAAAATATCAGGAGAATGAGCGATGGAAATCATGAAGGAAATTGAAAAGAAAATAATGCCAGTCGATAGAAAAATAAACTTCGAAATCGGCGACACGGTTCGCGTGCACTACCGCATCGTTGAAGGAAACCGCGAGCGCATCCAGGTATATGAAGGCATCGTGATTGCCATGGACAACAAGGGCATGAGCAAGACCTTTACAGTGCGGAAGCTTTCCTTTGATGTGGGCGTCGAGAGGATCTTCCCTGTCTTTTCGACGAGGATCGCCAAGATTGACGTGATGCGGAAAGGCAAGACCCGCCGTTCCAAGCTCTATTATCTTCGTGAACGGACCGGCAAGTCAGCCAAGCTCCGCGAAAAGACTACAAAGGGCGGTAAAAAGCATTCAGCCGCTGCGACTGATGTGCCGGGAACTCACGCAGTTGACGAAGCAGCCCCTGCTGAAGGAACGACCCAGCAGGAATCATAATATTCAGAAACCGGGCATTCGTTGGAACCTACAAACAATACCGGCGGCATCAACAAAACACAAAAGGCGGGCGATGAGTCCGCCTTTTTGCATGATCCCACCTTTGCCATTGAAAAACTCCTCCTTGAGGAGGGGTTTTCCCTCATAGCAGGCGTTGACGAGGTCGGGCGAGGCGCCCTGGCAGGTCCCCTCTGCCTCGGTATGGTCATCTTTGATGTGTCCCTCATTGCGTCCACGGAAGGGCCTATGAGCGGCATCAACGACTCGAAAAAGCTGAGCCCCCGGCAGAGAAAAACCGGACTTGACCTCATTCGGGCCACCTCGATCCACTCATCATCCATCCTGGTGTCACACCGTACCGTCGACCGGCTCAACATAAATGGCGCCACCGAATTTGCACTAAACCGGCTCATCGAGAGTATACATAGTAAGCCTGATATTATCATCCTGGATGGGAATTTTTCTTTTCGATCATCTGTCCCCATTCGTTCAATATTGAAAGGGGACTCGAAATCGATCTCCATCGCATCCGCCTCCATCGTGGCAAAGGTTTACCGTGACACAATAATGGAACGGTTCGACGATATGTATCCCGGCTATTACTTTAAAAGCAACAAGGGCTACGGCACAGGGCAGCACCTGAAGGCGCTCTCCAGCCGGGGACTCTCGCCAATTCACCGAAGGAGCTATGAGCCGGCGCGGAGCATGATATCATCCGGCGGTATTCCATAATGAGAATAGAACCGACAAGCACCATCAGAGTCTCCGGGAAAAGCGGCATCTTCGATCAGCTCAGGGACATGCAGAAAGGGGCGGAGCTTCCGGCACGGATCATCGACCGCATCAGCGGCCGGGAAGCAATCCTTGAAATAGGGGGAAAAAGGATCACAGCCGAATTTCAAAAAGGCGTACCGGCTGGCACAACAATAACCCTGAAGCTCGATGAAATCAGGGACAATTCTCTTTTTTTCAAACTGGTCGACCCGGGCGGTAGGGAAGCCTTCGCGCGACACCTGGGCGAGATGACTATTGCCGACATGAGTCAGATGCAGAAAAATATCAGCAGCGCCTTGGCAAGGCACCCGGCCGGAATATTTGAATTGAATGCCCTTCTCCTTGGCCTTCAACCGAAGCAGGACAAAAAAGATGAGGGAATGACCCGGCTTCTCAGCCTTTTATTGAAGCTGGGAATCGATAAAAACGCGGTATCCGACCTTTCCATCCTCCTCTCCGGAATCCATGTTGATGCAAAAGCGCTCCAATCGCTTCTTATGATAATCGGGTTCGACCGGGAGAGGTTCAGGAAATGGGCATCGGGAAAATCAGGCGGCGTGGAAGCTATAATCAATGCCATCATCGACGGCATAAACGGAATTGAGGGGAGCGAGATGAAGGAAACCGCACTGCTACAGCTCATCGGTCTCCTATCAGATTCCGCTGAAAAGCCGGCCGGCCATATATCAGGGGAGCTGCCTTTCGCCGGCGATGATGAAATGCGCCCGATCCATTTCATGGGGAAAGACGACTCCTGGATTTTCAGCATCGACTTTTCAACAATCGGGCGCATCGAGGTGCTTGCACGAAAAACCCGGGAGGGGTATTTCATTTCAATTTTCTGTGGAACCGGTGAGGCGATGGATGTTCTTAAACAATATGCTGGAGAGCTAAAAAAAAATCTCAAGAACATTCACCCTGATATTCATATAAATTTTTATAATACCACGCAGGCCATAAATAAAATAGTTGAAATTTATTCATATTACTCACTGAATAGTGTATTTGACATACGGGTATAGGATGAAAGACGATAGGACAGGGGTTGCTCTGGAATATTCCGGGGATGTCCCGAAAATCCTGGCCATCGCCAGGGGAATGTTGTTCGAACGGCTGATGCAGATCGCCAGAGAGCATAATATCACTATCTATCGCGATTCGGATCTTACCCAGGTGCTTGCGCAGTTGCCGGTGGGGGTTGAAATCCCGGAAACCCTGTTCAAAGCTGTTTCAGAGGTTCTTGCGTACTGCTACCGCATCAATTCAGATTTTAAAGCCAAACTGGACAGCATGGGAATAGTATAATGGCCAAGATGAGAAAAATTTCCGTGGAGGAGCTGAGGCCCGGGATGATATACGACAAACCCATTTATGTGGACAGTAACAACATGCTCATCACTGCCAACTCCCCCATTAAGGAATCAGACATTAAAAAGCTCATGACCTGGGGAATCACCGAGGTTGAAACATCCGGCGTCCTGATCAAGCTTATGGAGATGGGAGAAGAAAAAGCCGTCGAAAATGAAAATAACGACACTGCCGATACATCTCCCGCAAAGGCATCCGATATCGATAACGAAAAAAAGATTCTCAGCGATTACAACGACCTGTTAAAAAAACGCAAGAGCCTCATTGAGGTACACAACCGCGCCAGGAACGCCGTTGAAGCCGCGCACAAGTCAATCCGCAGCAACGCCCCCTTTGAGACTCGTGATCTTGAGGACGCGGTCCAGAGCATCGTGAAGCTCCTGAAAGAAAACAGTAACATATTCCTGTTCCTCTACGGCCTCGACGAGGGTAAGGACTATACCCTGACTCATTCAGTCAACGTGACGTTTTATTCCCTTATCATCGGCATTGCACTGAAGTACAATCCGGTCAAACTGAATGACCTCGGTCTGGGCACGCTCCTCATAGACGCGGGTATGATAAAGCTGCCGGTGTATATCATCCACAAGCAGTCAAACCTGACAGACCAGGAGTTCAACCAGATCAAGACGCACCCCCTCCTCGGGTACAAGGTGCTGAAAGACATGGGGAAATTAAAGGAAAGCTCCGCCATTATCTCCCTCCAGCACCACGAACAGTTCGACGGCAAGGGCTATCCCCGCGGCCTCCGGGGCAACGACATCGACGAGTTCGCCCGCATCGCCGCCATCGCCGACAGTTACGAAGCGCAGATATCGAACCGGAGCTACCGGAAAAAGGTCTATTTCTATCACGCCATGCGCAACCTCCTGTCAAGCGGCGTCAACAAGTTCGACCCGGTTATCCTGCGCGTATTTCTTTCGCGCATGTCGGTCTATCCCATCGGCTCCATCGTTGAGCTGAACGACGGGGCCATCGGCATCATTATAGGATCCGTTCCGGAAAAGCCGCTCCGTCCCATCATAAAGGTCATCTTCGACAAAGACCGCAAGCGGATTGAAAACACCACCATCATAAGTCTCCTGACGGAGTCGTCCCTCTATATCGTCAGGGCCCTCGACGAGGCTGAGGTGGGCATCAACATCTTTGACGTGCTGTAGAATCCTGTGTTCGACCATTTGCACAATCGGGATTTCGGCTCCGATGGCGAAGACTGCGCCGCGGATTTCCTCCAAACAAACCAGTTCAGCATTATCGCACGCAATTACCGCTTCGGCAGGTACGGCGAGATTGACATCATCGCCCGGAAAGGGGACCTCGTTATCTTCGCGGAAGTGAAACACCGCGGCACCGAGCGCTACGGCGGGGCCCTCTATTCAATCAGCGCCAGAAAGAAGAAAAGTCTTACAACCACGGCCAGGGCCTTTATATCGGCCAGCCAGGACTATGACCGGCCCGGGATTACCTTCCGCTTCGACCTCATATCGATACAGGACGATGCAATTGAATGGATAGAGGACATGTTCCGCTAACTGACCGGAACATCCGGTCAGTTATTTCTTGAGGGAACGGTACTTGCGCACCATCTTTTTGTTGATGATGTTCAGCACAAAGGGTGCGAATTTGCTGATCCACCAGAGTACTTTTGCGTGGAAAGGAAAGATTATCATCGCCCTCTTCCGGGCAACGCCGTTGAGGATGATCTCCGCGGCCCGCTCCGGCGTGATGAGGCGCCGGGGCATGAATTCCATATAGGTCTCCCGGTCCGTCCCTATGATCTCGATAGCATCGTAAAATGATGTCCTCACGATCCCGGGGCAGACCAGGGTCATGCGCACGCCCAGATCTGTGGTCTCGTGGCGCAGGGCCTGGGTAAGCCCCACCACGCCGTACTTTGCCGCGGTATAGGGCGCGTTGATCGAGAACGGCGCAAACCCCGCCATGGAGGCTATATTGACTATATGCCCGCTGCCCTGGTGCGCCATGACTGCGTAGGCTGCCATGGTGCCGTAGAGCACCCCGAAGAGATTCACATCGAATATCTTACGCCACTGGCCGATGGTCAGGTCGCGGGCGTCCGCTGAAATGCCAATGCCTGCATTATTAAAGTAGAAATCAAGGGCTCCATATTCGGCTGCCGCGTCTTCCACTGCCCTGAACACGGCGCCTTCATCCGCGACATTACATTCCACTGCGCGCGCATGGAATCCCATGGCATTGATTTCAGAGGCAGTGCGTTTTGCCTCCTCCCCGTTGATATCGGCGACCACAACGCGGGCCCCCCGCAAGGCCAGGCCGCGGCACAGAGACCGGCCCATGCCGGAGGCCCCTCCGGTCACGATGACGGTTTTATCCTTGTATGGATTCTTCATGGTTCCTATCCGTGAATTATGAGTTCCCTCCCCCTTGATGGGAGGGGATAGAAGAGGGTGATCAGAAAATGAAGATCATTGAGGTTATTTTCACCCCCACCTAACCTCCCTCATCAAAGGGGAGGGATATCTTTCTATTAAATATAAACTAAATTCTCTATATAAAATTGTCAAACAGTATGAATTAAAAAAGTTTGACATCATCTCCCTCATCACCCACTTTACCATAACGTATTACCTTATCAGAGGAAAAACACAATGGCAAAAGACAAGCTCTTTACTCCCGGGACCATAGGGCCCCTCAAGATCAGGAACAGGACCATACGATCGGCGGCGTTCGAAGGGATGTGCCCCGGCGGCTTCCCCTCAGATTCTCTCATCGGTTACCACCGTTCCGTGGCCGCCGGCGGTATCGGAATGACCACCGTGGCCTATGTTTCGGTGACCAACGGAGGCCGCACCTTCAGCCACCAGGCCTGGATGCGGCCCGAGGCAATCCCCCATTTTAGGAAGCTTACCGACGCCGTGCACCGCGAGGGTGCCGCGGTCTCGGTGCAGCTTGGCCATGCCGGCAACATGGGTGACAGCAAGGTCTCCGGTGAGCGCACTATTTCAGCGTCAGGCAGGTTCAATCTTTTCGGCCTTACCCTTCCCCACAAAATGTCGGAATCCGAAATCGAAGAGATGGCCCGGGCCCACGGCAGGGCCGTGGCCATGGCCCGGAAAGCGGGCTTTGACGCGGTGGAGATACACGCCGGTCACGGCTATCTAATAAGCCAGTTCCTTTCCCCCTACACCAACCACCGCACTGACCGCTTTGGCGGCTCACTCAATAACAGGGCGCGGTTTCTCAGGATGGTCATGGCCGAAGCGAAAAAGGCCGCAGGAAAAAAAACAGCATTACTGGTGAAAACGAACCTGGAGGACGGGTTTCCCGGCGGCATGGGTAAAGATGAAGGGATATCTGTTGCAAGAATTCTGGAGCAGGAAGGGGCCGATGCATTGGTGCTCTCCGGCGGCTTTGTGAGCAAAACCCCCTTCTACATGATGAGAGGCATGACCCCCCACAAAGAGCTGATCAGCTACCAGAAGGACATGATAATCAAACTGGGGATGAAGGCCTTTTCACGCATCATGATCAAGGACTATCCCTACCGAGAGGCCTATTTCCTTGAAGACGCCCTGAAAATCCGCGATGCGGTGAAGCTGCCCCTGGTCTACGTGGGTGGTCTTGTGTCGCGGAAAAAAATAACCGAGGTCCTCGACAAGGGTTTCGATTTCATTGCCCTGGCGCGCGCCCTGGTGGCGGAGCCGGATTTCATCAAAGTCATAGGCAAGGACCCGAGCCATATTTCAAAATGCCTTCGCTGCGGCCCCTGCAACAGCTGCGTGGCCACCATGTACATGGGCGAAATGCGGTGCACCTTCGAAGGGTGAGGACCTCCGGCATCACGCCGTTCTACGGTACCTCTTCATAAAACCGTGCACCACAACAGATATAAGCCGGTTCGGCACCCAGTGGATGAAATAGAAGTGCAGCCTGTTGGATATGCCCGGTATGACCCGGAGCCTTTTCTTCAAAACGCCCCGGTACCCGGCCCGGGCGACCTTCTGTGCGTCCATGGCGGCACCATGGATAAGAGACCCCACAGACCATCTCTTTGATGATTTTACCAGGCCGGCTGTTTCCAGAAAACGTGTCGCCGTGGTTCCCGGATAGAGACAGGTGACAGAGACGCCGAATTCTTTCATCTCCCGGGCAAAGGCCTGTGTGAAGCTTGACACGTAAGCCTTGGTGCCGGCATAGGCGGCCCAGAAGGGAAGAGGCTGAAAGGATATGGTCGAGGCAACATTGAGGATATACCCGCTTCGCCGCTCCCTCATTTTTCTTCCGAAAAGATGGCACATGAGCGTCATGGTCATAATGTTCAGGATGACCATCTGTTTCATCCGGGCCAGATCAAGGTCGAGGTGCCTCCCGATGAGGCCGTATCCGACATTGTTGACCAGTATATCAACATCGATCTGTTCCTTTTCGCAGAAGGTAAAGATGGATTCAGCTGCGTCCGTGTCCGATAGATCTTTCTGAACAATGACGATCTTCTGGCCCGGTGAAACATGCTTGAGCTCATCACTGAGGCTTTCAAGTTCTACCATGACCAGGCTGACTACAACCAGGCTGTATCCTTCCTTGTGGAAGCACCGGCAGAGCTCCCGGCCGATGCCGTTGCCGCCACCGGTGACCAGGACTGTTTTATGGTGTGATGGTGTCGATATCATATCATTTCAGTGCCCCTCCAAGGAATTGGATAATGCATACCTGTGATCTCCCCCTCCCCCTATGGGAGGGAAGAGGAGACAGCCAATCAAGAGCGGCGCTGCCTTTCAGCGAACAGGCAGCCAGGATGGCTGCCGGAGCCGCTAGGACAGGATGTCCTATTTGCAGCGGAATGAGCGAAAGGTGCGCCGTTTGTATAAATGACACGCCCGAACATTCACTGTGTCACTCACCCGGTTCTTTGACGTACAGCTGCCTCGCGATCAGGTGCATCGGCATCTTTCTCCGGAAGAGGAGGAAGTACGTCACCAGAGAAAAGGCCGGTATGCCGATGCCGTAGGCCAGGAGCAGGCTCCCGGTCAGCTCCCTGATTCCCATGACCGACAGTGCCGCCAGGATAGCCAGACCGAGGCAGATGACCCACTGTGTCACAAAATAAAAGAACAGGATCTTGATTGTCCCCGGGACCTTGCCGGAGGGTATGCTCCGGTCTATCTTTGCTCCCTCCCGCGTGAAATTGATGTAGCCGTAAATGAGCATGGGAGCAAAGAACACAGCCATTACCACCAGGGTCCACCATACTCTGCTGGCATAGAAAAATGAAATTCCCATATGCCTGCCCGGTCCCCATAGGACCCCGTTGTTCACGCTCATGTCATAGAGAAACCGCTGGTACCCGGTGCAATCCCACCCGCACACCAGGATGAACCAGAATATGATCCATGCCACCATCCAGTTGGTATGGGCACCGTAGTAATTCTTCTTCCTGATCAGCCAGTAGGTAGTCAAGTAGCCGATGATGCCCTGGGTGATGTTGGTCACCGCGAAAATAGTCACCAGCCAGGCGGGAATGTCCTCAAGCCTGGTTGCCACCTGCATTGTTTCCCACTGTGTGTGTTCCCAGAGCAGATACAACCCCGAGGGCGCGAAAAAAATAGAAAGAAAGAGAAGGATAAAAATATACCATTTATTATTAAACGGCTTTTCCTCCTTTTCAAGCTGCCGTGCCGCAGCTGCCGCAAAGGTCGCTCCAAAGGCATACGACCAGACGATATCAACTTGTACCATAAAAGTCCTCCATTCTGTTATATCAGGAACCGTCGCCTGCTGCGACGGTGTTCCCATCATCTGTTGTCAGGGAATTCTTTTCCCTGTCCGGTCAAAAGCCATTCCTACTTATTATATTTCGTTATGATGCTCTCCACGGACGTCCCGGTCGCGCCGCAATCGGTCACGATCATATCGGTTATTTCTTCCACCAGTTTTTTATTGTTCTTCAGCTTCCGAGCAGCAGCCTTATCAGGAACGATTTTATCCAGGTATGTAAAATAGAAGTTCATCGAAGCCTTTTCAACGCTGTCATAAGCCGCCCCTGAGTTCATGATATACCTGATGCTGTCCCTGTCGGCATTGATGATCCCCAGCAAGGTCCCCCGGTCCCTGACGAACCTTGCGAGCCTGTTCCCCAGGATCTTCCGGATGTAGGCCTCGTTCTTCGTCCTGGTGTCAATGGCCCGCTCTTCTTCCGTGCCGTGAGCGGCATCGTTGTACTTCTTGTCAGGCACCATGGTCCGCAGCTTTTTCAGGGTGTCATAGGGATAGCTCTTCATGACGGCGTAGGCCACCTTTTTGGGTATGTCCCCTGCCGGATCCACCAGGAGTTTATAGATGAACTTTGTCCTGTTCCTGCCGAGGAACTCCATGTCGAATATGCCCTTCATCATGGTCACCCGGACGCGGTTCTTTTCGGGGGGGATCTTGATTTCATCAGTGGCGGCGAAGGATATGCCAGCCCTGGCATTGTCCCAGTCGTACACGGTTTTGTCTTTTAACGCCACGTCCCGTTCCTGAATGACGGGCGGCTTCAGCACCATGTAGATAGCCATGGTGTTCCGGTCGAATTTCTTTTCCACCTGGGCGCCGTAGCAGTCGGCTATCCAGCTTCGATATGACGGCACGTCCCGCAGCACTTCACCGATGACCTCCATCTTTTCATCAATGGCGGTTACTGCCATGTATTCCATCAGGTCAGTCCCCGGGACCGACCGTTCATAGACCTTGATGCCGCTGCTGTTCTTTACCAGCGACCATGGTTCAACAGCACCGGCATTCTGATTGTTCACCATGCTGACAAACGCGACTATCTGCAGAAGTAATAATCCTCTTTTCATGATAACCTGCTCCTCCCAATATTTAAGGATAAGAATAACTGTTTGTTTCTCTGTCTGCACTGGTTGCAAACCGTCTATCTGGTAGGTAATTAAAGCAGGATTCGTGCCAAAGATTCTCAACTAATTGATAATATAATATTTTTAACCCCCCTGTCCCCCTGAGGGGGCATGTATTAGTATATTTAAATGGTTAATTAGAATAATTGTGTCTTTTCCTGCGCGCCGCCTCTCGGGGTCGGGAGGTATATTACTTGGGGGTGATGCAGGCAATTGAGTGGATGAATCCTATTTCCAATGCTTCTGTCCCATATCATAATCGATTGTCCCGTTTTTCGGACAGGAAGAGACTTGATTATTGCGAAAATAAAATCCAGGAAATAATTATTCAGTAATGTTGTACTTTTGGAGTTTGTTGAAGAGGGTCGACTTTGGCAGCCCGGTGATTTCAGCCGCCTTCCTTACATTGCCTTTTGCCTGCCTGAACGCCTCGGCAAGAAATTCCCGCTCGATACGCTCGATCTCCGCAGCTACATCGCAGCTATTGCGGACCGCGTCCTCGATATAGGTCTTCATCGTGGCATAAAAATCCATCATCCGCGAGGTGTCCGAAATATTGCATATCGCCTCAAGGTCCTTCTCTGAAATATTATTCTTATCGGTCATGACGAGCATGCGGTGGACCAGGTTTTCCAGCTCTCTCACGTTGCCCCGCCATTCCTGGGACGTAAGGAAACGCATGGCCGATACCGTAAATTCGATGTTCCTGGTGCCGGTGTACTCATACTTGCTGATAAAATGATTCACCAGAAGAGGGATGTCCTCTCTCCGCTCCCTGAGAGGCGGCATGAAGACCGGGAGGCCGTTTATCCGGTAGAAGAGGTCCTCGCGGAATTCGCCCTTTTTGATCTTTTCCTCAAGGTTCTGGTTAGTCGCAGTGATAATCCGCACATCTGCCCTGATGGAAGACTCGCCGCCGATGCGCTCGAACTCTCCCTCCTGGAGTACGCGGAGCAGCTTCGTCTGGAGCTTCGCGCTCATGTCGCCGATTTCGTCAAGGAAAATGGTTCCGCCGTTGGCCAGCTCGAACTTTCCCTTCCGCTGACGATCTGCACCGGTAAAGGCTCCCTTCTCGTGACCGAAGAGCTCGCTTTCCAGGAGCTCCGAGGGAATTGCCGAACAGTTCAGCTTGATGAAGGGCTTTTCCCTCCGCGGTCCCAGGGCGTAAAGGGCATCGGCGATGAGTTCCTTGCCGGTCCCGCTCTCCCCCCTAATGATGACTGGAATAGTGGATTTTGCCGCCTTTTCTATGACGCTGAAAATCTCATTCATCTTCCTGCTCTGGCCGATGATATTCTGGAAACTGGAAGAATAGTCGAGCCCTTCATGGAGGTACACGCTTTCGTTCTTCAGCTGTTCCAGCAGCCTAGAGTTTTTAATGGAAATGGCCGCTTGCTCGGATAGAACCCCGATAAGGGTCCTGTCATAATCGGAAAAAGCCCTCTCACCCCTGCAGGCAGTGACCATGGCCCCTGCGACGACGCCGTCAACCGTGACGGGCAATCCATAGAAGCTCCGGATGAAATCGCTCTTCATGGCTGCAGCGACACCGGGATCGCTGTCAGCCGACCTTTCCAAAGATACCGCAAGGGCGCCGGCCGTATCTATGATCCTCTTTCCGATCGTGCATTCCATGCCTCCCCCGGGACCGCACGAAAACGTTCTCGTTTCCGTGATGACTTCCATCGAGCCGGTCCGGTTGTTTCTGATGACAATGAAGCAGCGGTCGGACTGGAGAAGCTTGTTTGTCTCCAGGGCAATATTGGTGAGAGTCTTGGCCAGCTCTTCATAGGAAGATATCTTACGCCCGATTTCCATTAGCGACGAAATCTCTTTCACATGCTTCTCACCCATCTGGTACCAGGCCAGAATATAATCGCCCAACATCCTGGAAAAAACGAGCCCCATGACCGATATAAGGAAAAAAAACGCCAGGCGGTCTATTACCATTATATAGTCTATGGGGATGTGGTGATAGGTACGATCGAACCATGAGAGCATGATGATCACCGGGACGCACAGGGTGACGCTGAAGACCGTGTACCGGGTGCTGTACCTGATGCCGCCGCTGAAGCCTATCAGGTAATAGATGATGACGAGGGGGTCCTGCATGACGCCGATGCGGTTCATCGTGTAAAAGGACAAGGTAATGATGCTGACCGTCACGAAGACCGTATCGAGAAACAGGGTAATATAGCCAGCCCAGGAGCGGTAATGGCCCTTCTGTAAAAACATGTATATGCCCGCGGCCGTGGCGGACATGATGATCCATTTACCGATGCTCAGGAGCCAATAGGAAGGGAGGAGATACCCCAGAAGAAAGCGGAGCGCGAATATAAGGGGGATAAAGGCCAGGAGAATGACCAGCCTGAACCGGGCCACCAGGAGCTCGCCGCTCCTCCGCTTGTCTTCAAAAATTTCTTCGATTAGATGCAGGCGCTCTTCGTATGCCATGTCAATGAGGATATGTGCCGGCGCTTATTTTTCAAATGTTTTTTAGCTTTACATGAAATATATTTCTTCCTGAGCGGTTTCAAATTTTTCTTGTATATAATGAATCCGATCTAATAATTATCCATTATGGACCGACTATGAATAACCGGTTTTTGGATATATCCGTACACCAAAACAAATACTACACAGAAGGAGTCTTGTATGAACGTCAAAGAATTGTTTGATCTCAAGGGTAAAAAAGCGGTCATTACCGGAGGAGGACGAGGAATAGGGAGCTTCATCGCCGCCGGACTCGCAGAGGCCGGTGCGGACATGGTAATCGCGTCACGCAAAATCCAGAACCTCGAAAAAGAGGCAAAAGAACTCCAATCGCTCGGCGTAAAAGTTATCCCGGTTAAATGCGATATTGAGTCCAAGGAAGACATCGACAACCTGGTTAAGACAGCGGTACAGGAATTAGGTACGATTGACATCCTGGTAAACAACGCGGGCATTACCTGGGGAGCGCCCACCCTCGATTTCCCCCTCGAAAAGTGGGACAAGATTTTCAACATCAACGTGAGGGGATTGTGGATCCTTACCCAGCAGGTGGCGAATATCATGAAAAATAAAGGAGGCGGAAAGATAATAAATATCTCGTCCATATTCGGGTCGCGCGGTTCCCTGGAAATAGCGCACCCCGCGGTGCCCTACAACTCTTCAAAAGCCGCGGTCGAGATACTCACAAAAAATCTGGCGGTCAAACTCGCTCAATATAAGATATACGTTAACGCGATAGCCCCGGGATTTTTCCATACCGATATGATGGAATATATTTTTAAACCCGAGATGAAGCCTATTCTGGATGCGATGACCGCACAGATCCCCTTGATGAAGGTGGGCGAAGAGAACGAGATTAAGGGCCTCGCCCTGTTCCTCGCGTCAAAAGCGTCGGATTACGTCACCGGAGCCGTTATACCGGTCGATGGTGGACTCGGGGCAAAATAGGGTTTTCTATATTCTGGAATTGTCCACTATTGATATGGCCCTCCCCCGACACGGTGGAGGGCCCGCAGTCAGGTTTTGATGACGCGTCGCATAACGGCTGCGACGTCCTCGATTCGGTACGGCTTCACCAGGACGTCATAAAACCCGAAATCGGCGTACTTCGACATGACCGGATCCGATGAATACCCGCTTGAAACCACGGCCCTGACGCCGGGATCTATGTCAAGAAGGACCTTTATGGTGTCTTCGCCGCCCATGCCCCCCACAACGGTCAGATCGATAATGACGGCATCAAAGGGCCTGCCCTGCGCGAGAGCGGTGCTGTAGCTCTTTACCGCATCAGTCCCATCCCCAGCGCTCTCAGCCTCGTAACCCAAAACCCTGAGTATCGCGCAGGCCGTGTCCCTGATCGACTGCTCATCATCCATAACGAGAACCCTCCCCCCGGCGGAAGCCGGGGAAACCTCTTCCTCCCGGGCAACACCAGCTGACCGGTCGGAAGCAGGCATGAGTATCTGAAAGGTCGTGCCGCTGCCCGGCGTTGATTCAACAGATATCGAACCGCCATGATGCTTGATGATAGAATAGGCTGTTGCAAGGCCGAGGCCGCTGCCATCTTTTTTTGTGGTAAAGTATGGGTCGAATATCCTGTTCAGATTTTCCGGTGAAATACCGGTTCCCGTGTCCGTAACGGAAATCTTTATGAACCTCCCCTGGCTGACTGAAACATTGCGTGCAGTTATCTCGATATTCCCGCCCTCCGGCATGGCCTGGGTTGCATTGATCACGAGGTTCTGGATCACCTGGCTCAGCTGGCCCTCGTCTGCTTCGACCATCAGCAAATTGTCAGGAAGTTCTAATCTGCAGGTAACCCGCGTACCATGGCAGACGAACTCCGCAGAATCCCTGATAATGCCATGCAGGGTAATTGTCTTCTTTACCGGGGCGCCGCCCCGGGCAAAGGTAAGGAGCTGCTGCGTCAGGTCCTTGGCCCGCAGCGTTGCCTTTTCCGCCAGGCTTAGGTTTTCAATGATTTCAGGGGTCTTTGTCGCCATCATTTTCGACAGGGAAATATTTCCCAGGATCGAAGTGAGAATATTGTTGAAGTCATGGGCTATCCCCCCGGCAAGGACGCCCATTGACTCAAGCTTCTGCGATTTGATCTGCTCTGACTCGAGTTTTTTTTGCTCCGTGATGTCCTCCACGATCCCGACGTAGCCCAGGATGAATCCGTCACCCGAATGAACCGGAGTACCCATCGAGTGGGCCCATACCATTTCGCCGCTCTCTGAAAGCATGCGGTGCTCTTTAGCCCACCGCCCCCCCCGTTGTACCGCGTCGATCCAAGATTCAAGGACGGGCGCCAGGTCGTCCTGGTGGACGATACCGGCCCATCCGTTCCGGACAACTTCATCGAGGGGAATTCCCGTCAATCGGACCAGGTGCGGGTTCGCGTATATGATGCCACCCAAGGCTTCGGTAAGGAAGATGCCGATTGGCGCCGTTTCCGTGAGCAAGCGGAAACGCTCCTCGCTTTCCTTCAGGTCATCCGCCGTTTTTTTTTGCTCCGTGACGTCGTGGAACAGCCCCAGTTTGTATTTTTTCCCGCCGAAGGCAACAATAGACGCATTGATATCAGCGTAAAAAACACTTCCGTCTTTTCTTTTCACCGGCAGATCCCGCGCAATGTATCCGCCCATTTCTCCCTGTTTTTTAAAATGATCGATAACAAGGGGAAGGCCCCAGTCGGGATGGATATCGTTTACGCCAAGAGATGGTATTTCCTCAGGGGTATAACCCAGCATGGAACATATGGCCCTGTTCCCTGAATAGAATTTCATGGTTTCGCCATCGGCCAGGAGAATGCCATCGAGGGAATTGTCGAAAATGGCCCTGAATCTCTCCTCGGAATCCCTGATCGCCTGCTCCCCTTTCGTACGCTCGCTGAGATCCCGCATTATCGTCTGGATATAAAGCTCATTGTTCATTCGCACCAATATCGCGGCTACCTCCACATCAAATTCGCGTCCGTCGGGCAATATGAACCTTTCTACTATCCAGGGGGCCAGCTTTTCGCCATCGATCATGGCCTTTATCCGTTTGGCCGCCCTGACCCGGTAGTCTGGATGGACAAATTGAATCACGGGTTTGCCGATCAGTTCCGCGGCGCTGTTCAAGCCGATCAGATTCACGAGTGCATTGTTTGCATATTGAATGATGCCATTTTTATGGAGGACAATGCCTTCGGGGGAGAGTTCAACAAGATTGCGGTAGCGCTCCTCGCTTTCAAGCAGACGCTCCTCGGTAATTTTCCGCTCGGTCACATCAATTATTATTCCCTGGATACCGACAATTGAGCCGTTATCATAAATGGGGCTCCTTGATGCGCGCATCCAGCGAAGTTCACCTTTCTTGTTAAACGTACGATAATCGTCCGATTCATGAGTTTCCGGAATCGCCCTTTGAAACAGTTTTTTCACAAGATCGAGATCGGGGGGATAAATGTAATCCTGGAATTGTGTGTTCAACATTTCCTGCTGGGTATATCCGAGTATTGTCTCGATGTTTGAAGTCACATATATAATTTTACCGATCATGTCTGTCTCATAGAAGACCTCATTCATGTTCTCAACAAGGCGGCGGTAACGTTTTTCACTTTTGCATATTTCATCCAGCACCGAAGGGAGATCGCTGATCTCCATCGAGTTTATCCGTTCTTTTCTTTCACCTGAAGCGTATTTTTTCATTATGTTCTGAAGTTTCTCTATACTCTTTTTAAGAGATGAGTTTTCATTCTTCAAATCTTCATTTTTTTTTGCAGGCATACCGGTTCCTTTCTGGATGGGCACAAGAAACATGTCGGGGATGTTTGAGCTTATCATACTGCATGTAAATACACCGGTCAAGAATAATATGACATACAATGCCATCAGAGAGACAGAATCAGTTACATCCGGAGGTTACGATGCATCCGATCGGTCCGAAATCTTTTCCTTGACCGCCGGCAAAAAGAGGAGTACAGTGCCGTATTATCCAATAAATCAGGGGGGATACTATGAACATTAAACGTTTTTTCATCACGAGCATCGTTGTTTTTATCATGATGCAGGCAATAGACTGGCTCGTTCACGGCGTGCTAATGGCGAAGTGGTATCAGGATATCAAGGGCCTGTGGCGCCCGGAGATGATGGACCGCATGTGGGTCATGATGCTGGGATCGCTCTTCTTTTCTTTTATGTTTGTCTTCGTCTTCACCAAGGGCTATGAGCAGCGCGGCGTGGTAGAAGGGGCGCGCTTCGGCCTTTTCATCGGCCTCCTGGTCTACGTGTCCGGTATACTCGGACAGTATGTGATGTATCCAATACCCTTTGGCATGGCCCTCATATGGCTTGCATACGGCATCATCGAGATGGTCATCGCCGGCATGATCACCGCGGCGATTTACCGGAAATAACATGACCCGGATAGCCCTTAAAGGCCCATAAATTCTTGACAAAAGGGGGCACCTGTTACAGAAGGTCATCAGAATAACCGGCGTTTTTAGATGGAAATGACCATCAGGGAATTCTCGCAGTACAAGCATGTCGCACGCCTGGGCATGTATATCACTGCTACAGGAGTGCCCCATGGAACAATCGATTGTCGCATCGTACCTAGAACAAAACGGTTTAAAAAACATCAACAGCTCCTTTCTTGCGTTTCTTTCCAGCCTCGAGACCATAGCCCGGGTCGCCCCGGAAGTCTCCCGGAGCATCGTGCAGGAACTGGCGGACCAGCGGTCCAACCTGAAGCTGATCGCGAGCGAAAACTATTCCTCCCTCGCGTCGCAGCTGGCCATGGGCAACCTCCTGACCGACAAGTACGCAGAAGGCTACGCCTACCATCGGTTTTACGCCGGCTGTGATAACGTGGACCTCATCGAAGACCTTGCCGTTGAAGAAGCAAAAAAACTATTCGGTTGCGACCACGCCTATGTCCAGCCCCACAGCGGCGCCGACGCCAACCTGGTCGCCTACTGGGCCATCCTGTCGACCCGTATCGAAGTGCCCCGCCTGAACTCTCTGAAAGCGAAAAACACCAGCGATCTGAACAGCAGCGACTGGGCCGCCCTCCGCCACGACCTGGGGAACCAGAAGCTCCTCGGGCTTGACTACTATTCCGGCGGACACCTGACCCACGGCTACCGCATGAACGTTTCATCCCGTATGTTCGAGGCCCATTCATATACGGTAAGCCGCGAGACCGGCCTCATCGATTATGATATGATCGAGTCACAAGCCATGGATTTGAAACCCCTCATACTCCTGGCCGGGTACAGCGCCTATCCCCGCGCCATCAACTTTAAAAAAATGCGTGAGATAGCCGACCGTGCCGGCGCAGTACTGATGGTCGACATGGCGCACTTCGCCGGCCTCGTTGCCGGCGGGGTCTTCACCGGTGAGATGAACCCAGTCGCCTATGCCGACGTGGTGACCACTACGACACACAAGACACTGCGCGGCCCCCGGGGCGGCATGATCCTCTGCACCAATGAATTCACCGATGCGGTGAACAAGGGATGTCCACTGGTGATCGGCGGGCCCCTCCCCCACGTGATGGCTTCGAAGGCGGTGGCCTTCAGGGAAGCCAATAGGCCGGAATTCAAAACCTACGCGGCTAAAATTGTAAAAAATTCCCAGGCCCTGGCTCGCTTCTGTATGGAAGCCGGCATGGACGTGGCCACGGGTGGCACCGACAACCACCTCCTCCTAGTGGATGTCAGAAACTTCGGCCTCACGGGACGGCAGGCGGAAAGCGCCCTCCGCGAATGCGGCATAACCCTGAACAGGAACTCCCTTCCCTTCGACGTGAACGGCCCCTGGTACACCAGCGGCATCCGCGTCGGCACCCCGGCGGTGACGACACTTGGTATGGATGTTGCGGAGATGAAGGAAATTGCGCAGATCATGCACGGCGTCCTCGCGAACACGAAGGCACAGACCGACCCGAAGACCCAGAAAAAGAGCCTGGCAAAATTCGACACCTCTGCAAATGCGAAAAGCGAGGCCCTGTCACGGGTGAAGGACCTCCTGTCGCGCTATCCGGTATATCCTGAACTGGACCTTGGGTTTCTGCTGAATTCCTTCTCTGACAAAGTGGTATCGGCGGCAGTGTAATCGGTCATTTTCATGCCCCCTGTCCCCCTGAGGGGGCATGTTTCATTGTTTATTCGTATACTTCATTTAGATTGTCATTGCGAGCGCAGCGAAGCAATCTTGTTATTCTCATGGAAAAGAATTTTATCTCATAATTCATTGTTTTTATCATTTTCAAGATCGCTTCGTCGTTTCACTCCTCGCGATGACAGCCGAAAAATTTTATTTTACACGCCGCTCCGTGGGACGGGGGGGCCTAAAAGATATTTACCGCACCTGCCACGACTAATAATTATCCTTGATAAGCCTGATCATATCGGTCTTGAGTTTTTTCAGCCGGTCTGACAGGCTTATTTTGTAAATGTGCGGGTTGAGAAGCCTTCTATACGTTTTATCCAGCGTCTCGATCTCCTTCCGGCGGTATTCCTGTATATCCTGCAGCAAATTATTCCTGCCGAGGACTACTCCGTCTTTCATGACCGGCGCCAGGAGCTTCCTCGCCGAGGCATAATCGGAAAGTATAAATTGCGCGTAGTCTGTGGCAGGATGATTGAAGCGAACCGGCGCCTTCCGCGCTATGGCCTTTTCCAGTTCCGCCTCCTCCTCTCCAAGGTAGATCAGGTCGGCCAGCATCTGATTTTTCTCATTGCAGAAGCGCATGATGTTTTTCACGCCGGGATTGGTTATCTTTTCCGCCTGGTTCGATATCTTGATGCGCGGATTAAATAATTCCCCCCTCTTCGTGGCCACAATCTTGTACACGCCGGTAAGAGCGGGATCATTCCAGCCGGTCACAAGGCGGGTGCCCACACCCCACCCCTCTATGGGGGCGCCGCTCTCGATAAGCTGCAGCATGATCCATTCGTCGAGATCGCTGGAGACGAATATCTTCACCTCCCGGAGGCCGCCCCCGTCCAGCATCGCCCGCGCCTTCTTGCTCAGGTATTCCAGATCGCCGCTGTCGATGCGCACCGCCATGAGGGAGGGCTTTTTCTCCCTGAGTTCCTTAAATACCGTAATGGCGTTGGGGATGCCGGATTTCAATGTGTCGAAGGTGTCCACCAGGAGCACACACCGGTCCGGGTACATGGCTGCGTATTTCCTGAACGCCTCAAGCTCCGAGCCGAAGTTCATCACCCAGCTGTGAGCCATGGTGCCGCTCACCGGTATCCCGTACGTTTTTCCGGCCAGCGTATTGGACGTGGATGAAGCCCCGCCGATGAAAGCGGCACGGGCCGCGGACAGGGCTCCATCGATCCCCTGGGCACGACGGAGGCCGAACTCCATGACCGGCCTGTCTCCGGCAATGGAAACAATGCGCGCTGTCTTGGTGGCGATGAGGGACTGGAAATTGATGAAATTGAGGAGCATGCTCTCGACGATCTGGGCCTCCATGAGAATCCCCCGGACGCGCAGCAGCGGCTCATTGGGGAACACCACAGTCCCTTCAGGAACGCTGAAAACATCGCCCCTGAACCTGAAGCCCGACAGGTAATCGAGGAACTCCCTTTTAAACATACCCTGCGAATCAAGGTAAGCTATTTCTTTATCGGTGAACCGCAGACCGGCAAGGGCCTCCAGGAGGGGCCCGAGGCCCGCAAAGACCGTGTACCCTCCTTGGAAGGGCTGCCTGCGGAAGAACATTTCGAACACTCCCTGATCATGGGGACAGTTGAAGAAGTATCCCTGCATCATGGTGAGCTCATAGAAATCTGTGAGGAGAGATAGGTTCATGGTCCGTGCTATAGGTCCTTCGACTCGATTATCCGGATCCCTTTCTGCTTCATTACTACAACCGATTGGTCGATGGAACCGTCAGGCACATCAATGCCTCGGCAGGCGTCGAGAATCACGGCTACATTGAAGCCGAGGGAGACCGCATCCATGGCGCTGAAGAAAACGCAGTAATCCGTAGCCAGACCGCATATGAAAAGCCGGTCAGCCCCGATCGCCTTCAGATATCCGTCGAGGCCCGTAGCGGTTTTTTTATCATTTTCAAGAAATGCAGAGTATGAATCCACAGCAGGATTTGAACCTTTCCTCACGATGAGATTGAAATGATCTGTATGCAGGCCGGGATGAAACGCGGCCCCGGCAGTGCCTGCCACGCAGTGATCAGGCCATAGAGTCTGGACGATACCGCCAAGTTTAATCTGTTCAAAGGGGTTTGTGTCCGGATGACTGGAGGCGAAAGAAGCGTGGTTCTTTGTATGCCAGTCCTGGGTCGCTACGATTCGGTGGAAGCGGCCCATGATGCCGTTAATGACCGGGACCACCAGGCCGCCCCCGCGGACTGCGAGGGCGCCCTCTGGACAGAAGTCATTCTGCACATCAACGACGAGCAGGACGTCTCGGCTTGTCATGACCCGTGCCGCCGCTATTTGCCCATTTTTGCGAGCTCCTTGGCCCGCAGCTCCTTCCGGAGAATTTTTCCCACGCCGCTCTTCGGCAGGGTATCTATGAACTCTACCATGGTCGGCACCTTGTACTTGGCGAGCTTTTCCTTGCAGTAGTCAATGACCTCCTCCGCGGTCATGGTCTCGCCCGGTTTCATTACCACGAAGGCCTTCACGGTCTCACCGCGGTAGGTATCGGGAACGCCGATGGCGCAGGCCTCGAGAATCTTCGGGTGTTCGAAGAGGACCTCATCAATATCGCGCGGATAGATGTTGTACCCGCCGGCGATGATCATGTCCTTCTTGCGGTCAACGATGTAAAAGTACCCCTCCTCATCCATGGTGCCGATGTCCCCGGTAAAAAGCCATCCGTCCTTGACAGTCTTTGCCGTTTCATCGGGCATCTTGTAATAACCGCTCGTCACCTGGGGACCCCGGATAATGACCTCCCCGGATTCGCCCATGGGCATTTCCTTTTTCCCCTCCTCGAGGTCGACGATCCTGAGCTCGGTATCCGGCAGGGGGAGCCCGATGGAGCCGACCTTGGCCTTGCCGCCCCAGGGGTTGGTTGTAACAACAGGGCTTGTTTCCGAAAGGCCGTAGCCCTCGCAGATCTGGGACCCCGTCTTCTGCTCAAATTCTTTTATGACCTCGACGGGGAGGGGCGCAGCACCGGAGAAGCATCCCTTGATTGATGATATGTCGTACTTGGCCAGGTCCGGGTGATTGAGAAGACCCACGTATATCGTCGGTACCGCAGGGTAGAAATTGATCTTATGCTTGTGTATCGCCTCCAGTATCACCTTCGGATCCGGCCGGGGTATCAGCACATCGGTCCCTGCCTTCCAGATAGTGAAGTTCATGACACACGTCAGGCCGAAGGAGTGGAAAAAGGGAAGGACACCGAGCATGATCATGTCGCCTTCCTGAAAATCGGGAAACCAGCTGTTGATCTGCTGCACATTGGAAGAAAGGTTTTTATGTGAAAGCATGACACCCTTGCTCACGCCGGTAGTGCCGCCGGTGTATTGCAGTGTGGCGAGGCTGTCAAAGGCGACCGAAATCTTCGGGTCCGTGGCCGGGTATTTTTTTATCACATCCATCCATTCAAACACGTCCGGCGTTGCCGGGATGTCCCGGTGCTTGTCCTTGGCCACGATGGGGAGAAGCTGTTTTTTCGGGAACTTGAGGTGGTCGCGGATATGGGCAACGATGATCTTCTTCACCTGTGTCTTCGGCTTCAGCGCGATCATCCGCGGGCCGAGAAGATCCATGGTGACCAGTACCGTCGACTCTGAGTTGTTCAGCTGGTGTTCCAGCTCATGGTCCGTGTAAAGAGGATTGTTCATGACCACAACAGCGCCGGCCCGCCACGCCCCGTAGCTTGCAATCACAATCTGTGGCATATTGGGCATCAGCATGGCCACCTTGTCGCCTGGTTTAACGCCCATGTCGATGAGGGCAGTGGCAAAGCTGTTTGCCATGTCATTCAGCTGCTTGTAGGTAATTTTCACATCCAGGAAGATAAGCGCAGTTTTATCAGGATACGTTTGAGCTGACCGTACAAGGGCTTCCGATACGGTGATCTGCTCATACTGCAGGGAAGGACTTACTCCCGATGCATATGATTTGAGCCATGGTTTATCCATATACGAAACCTCCTGAATTGTTTTTTTGAAAGCGCGAATATGGGAAGAGATGCAACGATGAATGATATTGTCCCACCGTGGGACAATTGTCAATACAATATTATTGTATTACAAGAAATGAAACCTGATGAGACATGATTAAGCACCCCGCCGCAGCTGGCGGGGTGCTTAATCAATACTATAATAATTTTTAAACAATTTTGTATTTTATCTGACGGAATAATTGAAGATTTCGCGTGCGGATTGGTTCCCGGCACGGTCGGTAATGGCAGCAGTGATTTCATGCTTACCCTTCGACCATATCATGGTATGGCGGAGAATTTCGATGCAGTGCCTGTCCGGGTCATAGTCCCAGGCCACATCATGGCCATCCACCTTCACCGTAGCTGTCTCCAGATCGATGCCGGTGCCGGTGTCGCCTACAAAGATACGCAGTTTATCCCCGGCCGTTACCTTCATCCCGTTTCTGAACCGGATCCGCGGCCGCGCATCGTCCCTGGCCAGGAAATACTTTCCCATCCGCATTACCGGTATTCGGAAAGCCTTTTTCCCGGCATCGTAGGACGATCCGACGCTGTAAAAATACCTGCCATTGCGGGAAAAGCGGTACACGGCGACCTTGCGGAAATCGGCGCCATCATAGGCAAGAAGAAGTTCCGCGGCGCTGTCGATGCAGAGGTTGGTTGGATAAAGAAAATAGACCGCACTCCGGGATGTTATGCCCGGTATCCGCACCAGGGGTTGAGCTTCCGTTTCCAGTTTCATGTTCTCACTGTAGAGGACTGACCCCCGGTGGAATGTTATAGAGCATTTTTTATCGGTACTCGCCATTTCAAGCGAGTGTCCCCTGACGAGGTTCGGCGCCGGAACGGGCGGATATTCCGGGAGCCTGTCCGACCTTACCTGGAAGGTAAGCGTCGAGGTATTGTCCGCCGCGTCAAAGCAGACGATCCTGATCTCGATGGTCTTCCCTTCTTTCCCGGCTTTCACCGTACCGTTGCCGCTGACCCTGTCATACAGGTACATGGTGTAGCTGCTCAGGCTGGACTCGTCACAATCGTAGTGGAGGCCGATGCGGTGGCTCAGGCTCCTTTCGATCCGCTTATACCGTATCTGATAGAGGAGCCGGTTATCCGCATAACAATCGAATCCGTACGGGGCAACGCGGTTCTTGATGCCGATCCGATCATAGGCGTTGATGGTGAAACCGATGGTCCCTGACAACAGGGGAGCGGATTTTGTTTTTATCGTGCAGCTGTTTTTTCCGGTGGCTACAACCGGAATTCTTTTCCCATGGGCCGAACCGTCAACGCGCGACGAGAGGTTCATGGGCACCAGGGAGACTGCTGTTATCATCGGCGGGTTTTTATCGGCAATATTGATCCCGCTGATGAGGGGGTTTACCGGCTCACCGTCGCTCTTCCGCACCTCGAAATGAAAATGTTCCAGGCCAATGCCGCTTTCGCCTGAATAGCCGATGACGTTCCCCTTTTTCACCGGGATGACTGATCTGTTAAAATCCACCCTGAAATTTTTCCTGTTTTCAATCTGCAATGCGAAGCTTTTGATTCTTTCATTATTCAGGATGATATCATCAAACCGCTCCAGATGGCCATAGAGGGTGTTCCAGCCGCTGCCATGAGTTACTATGACTGCATACCCGATGCCCCATTGCTGGTACATGACGCTGCTCACGTATCCGTCATCTGCCGCGAATACCGCGTACCCGGTCCTGCCGCCGGTGCTGACATCTATGCCGTGATGAAAGTGCTGGCCCCGATACTCGCCAAAGGTGCCGGTTATCATCGCGGGCCGGTCTATGGGCCAGAGGAATGCTGGGTCGCCCGCAGTGCCCCCCGCAGCTGTGATAAAAACGGCAATTCCGATGATTATGGCGCTGATCAGTTTCATGACCTCCCATGGGAAGGGATGAGGCATGATTCGATCAAGAATAATTTATCATTGACAGGATGAAAATGCAGGTTAGATTTTATGCATATACAAATATCAAAGGAGGCTGTCATGAAGAAATCATTGGTTCTTATCCTTTCCGTCATTATCGCCGCTGCCCTGATCGGTTGCGGGAAAAAAGTCCCTCTCCCTGAGGACCAGAAGGTCTTCGCGGGAAAATGGGTCGCCGATGACGGCACTTTCGTCACCATTTATCTGGACGGCGGCGGCGATCTGAAGGGCTCCAACACGAACGTTACCGGCGGTAACACGACCATAGCCGGGGATTCCCTGACCATCGGTATGGGCCCGATCAAGAAAACAATGAAAATTACCGAAAAGCCGAAAGAGGTTGGAGGCAAAAAGGTCCTTGTCCTTGACGGCATAACATACACCAGACAATAACAAAACACGGGGGCGCGGCCTGCCGAGCCCCCGTACCGCATTTCAATATATGCTATAATAGAGGGTTTTTATCACATGATCCGCTACCGTATCACCAGGATGATAATCCGCCGCTACAGTCGCAGGTGCGACAGCACAAAATACAAAGGTATGAGAAAATGGGAAGAACGGGCAGCGGCAAAATATATCAGGCTTCCGGAAAAATGCCAGATTACCCAGGTTGATATCGGCGGTTTGCCGGCCGAGTGGGTGCACTGGAAGGGGGCCGATAGCGGCAGGGTCATCCTCTATCTTCATGGTGGCGGATATGTCCTTTGCTCGCCACGGACACACCGTGATCTGGTCTGCCGCATCGCCCGTGCTTCCGGTGCCCGGGCTCTCTCCATCGAATACCGCAGGGGTCCGGAACACCCCCACCCGGCTGCGGTGGACGACGCCGTTGCCGCCTATCTGTGGCTATTAAAAAAAAGCGGCATTGATCCAAAGCGCATTGCCGTCATGGGTGACTCCGCAGGCGGGGGGCTTACTCTGGTTTTCCTCCAGACCCTGCGCGACCGGAAAATTCCCCTGCCCGCCTGCGCGGTGTGCATGTCCCCATGGGCTGACCTGACCTGCTCAGGTGAAACGCACAAAACAAACAGGAGAAAAGACCCGGTCCTCCCGGCGCCGGTCCTGCCCGGCTTCGCGCGTCTCTATGCTCCCGGTGGAGATCTTTCAAGACCCTCGGTGTCGCCTCTCTTCGGCGATTTCGCGAGCCTGCCGCCGATCCTGATCCACGTTGGCACTGACGAAATACTCCTGGACGATTCGCATCGCGTTACTGAAAAAGCGCGGCAGGCCGGCACGGCGGTGGAGTTAAAAATATGGCCCCGCATGATACATGTGTTCCAGGCCATGGCCTTCATGCTCCCCCAGGCCCGTCAGGCTATCAGGGAAATTGGCGCTTTCGTGGAACGGCATATCCCCCTGACAAACTGTCACCGTGAGTGTTGAAATGGGAACTGATATGAAAAAATCATTAAGTGTCGGCATCAAGGGGGACATGGTTCTTATCGTTGCAGTGGGGGAGATGCGGGCAGGCGACTGTTTTGCCATGAGTGAATATCTGCTTCCGTACGTAGACAATGTTGATGAGCAGAAAAAAATATATATAGACCTCAGCCGATGCGACTTTATGGATTCCACATTCATCGGTGTCATAGTGGCCCTGACAAAAAAGTGCAAAGCGAACGCATGGGACAATATCAGAATTGTTAATCCTTCAGAGAAAGCGACACTATCCATGCGGAAGCTTGCCGGGATTGATGAAATTGCCGTTGTCATGACTCCGGAACTGGGGGACATCCCGGTATTCAGGCTGATCACTAATCCTACTTCTTACGGTTCCCGGAAAAATATCGAGCTGATGTTTGAGGCGCATCAGGTGCTGAGCCAGCTCAGCGAACAAAATAGAAATGAGTTCAAAGACCTGTTGAAGGAGTTAAAAAGGGTCTTGAAATTTAAACTGAAATGAGATAATTTCTTAAACTGTAAATCACAGCCCCGCCTTACTTGTTACAAGCGGGTTCAGTTTATGGTATAATGTCGGGAATATCCGCGGTGTAATATCAAAAAGAAATGCACCTGGTCGGGTGTGCCATGATTAGAATCATGACTAAGATTTCATGGTGAGAAAAAATTAGAGGTGAATCATGAATAAAGGCAAAGGAAAGCTGTATATGAAACTGGGTGGATTTAAAAAAATTTCCGGCCAGTCACCATCAAAAGCCAGGACCATGGGCATTTTGCCAAAGATCGCCCTGCAGTTCACATCGGGAAAGGTCTTTATCGCCCTTGTCCTGATGCTGCTCGTGGGAGTATGGGTGAACGACAACATACGCAAAACGGGCGTTCCTCCGAAATGCTGGTTCAGCACGACCGGGGAAATGGCTGTCGTAAAAGGCGTCATAACGAAGATTGAATTCATCTCCCTGGGAGTAAAGAACCAGCACGATTACAGGATCCTGTACAATTACACAGCCAACGGAACATCATACCAGGGGGTTTCCTTCCAGAAAGGATTGGGCTACAGAAAGAACGAGACCGTTGAGGTAACCTATTCGACCAAGGACCCGTCCTGTTCCTGCTGCTGCGGCAAATGCCCGGCTGAAGATGCCATGTTCACGATCATCTTCGGGGGAGTGCTCCTGCTCATCGCAGCTTTCCTTATCCAGGCAAGCGTGAGAAGGATGATTAAAGCGATATGGATCATCGAGCACGGCGCGATTGCAACAGCAACGGTGCGAAGCATTTCCCAGTCCACTAGGATGATTTGGACAACAAAGTCTGCCACAACCATAACACGATGGGACGTCGTCTGCGAGTTTAAGGATGCTTCCGGCAACGCTGCCATGCTCACTGTCATTGCCCCTATGAAAGATTATATGAATAAGAAGGAAAGCATTGCCGTGATATATGATCCGGGCATGCCGGACAACGCCATTGCGGTCGACGCCCTTCCCTTTTTCGTGAAGACCAATCCGGCATTAAAAATATCTTGATTTTACCTGCCTCCGGGGAAATATTCCTGTATTATATCAAGATGAGGTCTGATTATGAAAATTGAAAGCGCGGTAATTCTTATAACCGGAGCGTCGAGCGGCATCGGCAAAACCGCCGCCCTGGCCTTTGACCGGGCAGGGGCAAGGGTTGCCATGGCGGCACGCCGCAAGGAGAACCTTGAAGAAAACGCGGTCCTGATGAAAAACGCCCTGGTCCTCCCCACGGACATGTCCGATGAAAAGCAGGCGATCGCCATGGTGGAAGAAACGGTAAGGCGATTCGGGAGAATCGACGTCCTCATCAACAATGCGGCTGCCATCATCGTCTCTCGCGCCGACGAGGTGAAATCGGAGGACCTGTTGCGCTCTTTTAAAACAAACGTGGTCGGCCCCATTGCAGCCACGAACCACGCCGTTCGGTATATGCGGAAACAGGGCTACGGCCATATCATCAATGTCGGGTCCCCAGGTTTCATGATCGGCATTCCACTATACACGCCCTATGTCTGTTCAAAAGCCGCCATGTGCGGATGGACCCGCACCATACAGGCCGAGTGGGCGGATACGGAAATCAGGGTGAGCGAGTACTTTCCCGGCTACATCAAGACCGATTCGCCGGCGGAATCAGGCTACGGCCCGGTGGAGCAGGACACCATCATTGACCCTGACCAGAATTTCATCACCAAATTTTTCACCAGACCGAAGACGCCCGACGATGTGGCGCGACAGCTTATCGCCCTGGTGCGGAAACCAAAGCCCCTGGTCTATTCAAGCAGGCTCACCAGCCTCGGCTCATGGGTGGCCAACATCCCGGGGAAGCGCCTCTCTATAGCGCGCAACATGGCCCTTGCTGCACGGAAGAGGCTTGGCCTGGAAACGTTCCGGGATTAACCCCGGATCAGTAGGTGAGTACGTTGACGCTGGAAAGGACTTCTTCGTTAACCCTGGCCGCACCGACAATAATCGCGCCGTTTATGAAATCCTTCTCGGATAGCTTTCGTTTTTCCACACATGGGGAACAGAGAAGGAGCTGGTTTCCACCATCAACATAATTCTCTATCAGTTGTTTTAAGGAAACCCCTTCCTTGAAATGAACATTGTCCGCATATCCCTTCACCCCCAGCATAACGCTGTTGCTCTGAAGGATGATGACCGGCGTTACATCCATTGCCATCGCCGTATTGGCCAGGATAAAAGGGATTGTGGCTATTTCGGGGTTTTCTTCGCCGTGTGTGAGAATGTAGATGATTTTTCTTTCATTGCTCATGGGATGCCTCCTTATTTGTTATTCTTACCTGAAATTATGTCCTACTTCGGCTTACTAGCCCTATGATATCTGTATCTTTATGTATGCTTTGAAATCAATGCAATGACCGTCTCCAACGGTGAATCCTCCCGCGCGTCAGCAAGCCGGGCAAGCACTTCAATTACCAATTTTTTATCAAGATTCAATTGATCCACAAAATAATTAATGTCCCCGTCAGACAATTCCTTACTTACTCCCCTGCCGAAGCCGCCAGCAACCATGAGTATCCTGCACAACGTGAGGAGCGCATCATCTTTTTTTTTCGAAGTGCTGCCAATGTCGGCCATGCTTTTAAGCAGGGTCAGCTCCGACGCATGGAGCCGGTTGGCGAAAATCTTGATGAGGCGCTGTGTAAACACCGGGTTGTTCTCGATAAGCACATCCAGGTTGTCCGCCTCGGCAACCGCCAGGAGGCACTCGGTACGGCACACGGCCGTCGCCAACCGCGGCTGGTTGCCCACAATGGCCATCTCCCCGAAAATGTCCCCCTCCGTAAGGGTGACCATCTGCACCTTCTCTCCGGTGTCGAGAGTCTTTACAATGTCAACCTTCCCTTTCCTGATAAGATAGAAGACCTTCCCCTCCTCGCCCTGCTCAAAGAGAACATGGCCCTCGCTGAAACGCCATTCCTTCTGCATCACTGACACGGGCCTGACGAAAAGCTGCCGGATGTTTTTAAATCCGGGCAGACGCAGGTTGAAAAACAGGCCCCACGTTACACGGTACAGGTAGTACTTCATTAAAAAAAGGCGGTATCCCCACGGCTTTTCTGTTAGCCGCACCAGTGTGCCGGAAAGCTGCTTCTGTTCGTCACGGCTGTCCCAGATCACGACACCCGGCACCGGGGGCGATATAAAGGCGGAGCAGGTAAAGGTAAGAGAGCAGCGCGTATCTGCTTCGATGGGATCAACGGTTTTAAGGTAGCAATTCTCCCCCGTGACGTGGTAGGTTATCGTCTTGATGATTGATCCCCCGACAGCGATGTCCACATCAATGATGATGGGTATCTTGATAAGGCTATTTTGAAAATATCTCGGATTGACCACGCCGACCACAAAAAGGTTTAGGGAATACAGCGCCGGGAGAAGGGTGAACAGCGTGATGGTCTCTTCCGCCGCCAGCCGATTGTGCAGGATTTCCATAAGCATGTGGCGGTTAACAATGCAGGCCGCGGCGGCGGCGAGCATAATGATAATGACACCCCCCCGCGCCTTCCCGATGCTCAGCCTGAAGAACGGCACGTATTCGCGGTTCTTCGAGCCCATGGAACGGAGTATCCACCGTGCGTGCTGCGGCTCCCGCTGGATAGTTTCCCAGTCCTCGATAGACATGCGGTGTTTCCGCAGACCGTCAAGGAGTGGCAGCGTCTGTGATTTGGCCAGGATGTATTCCATTCCCATGATGAGCATGACCAGTAGGGGTGCAATCCAGTAGGTGCCGGCGCCTCCGCTCATGAGCATTGAGTCATAAAGGCCGTGAAAGAGCAGGGGCACGATAAGTGCCCCCAGGACGTAGCGTAGCCGGTTCCCCCACGATCCGCTGAAGCGCATGAGCGCCAGGCCGTATCCCATGAGACCGCAGGTGAGAACGTGGAGCGGGACCGAGCTGAAAAGCCGCACAACGATCACCGGTTCCCGGACAACAAGGGCGTAGGTGATATTTTCAACCGTTGCGAAGCCGAGGCCAAGGAGCATGGCGGAAATCACCATGTTCAGGACCATGAACAACGGGGGCATCCGGTAGGTTAGGACCAGGATAAAGAAAAAGGCCCCGGCCTTTTCGATCATGGCGGCGCTGAGGAACCCCCGGGCAAGAGTGCTTTTAAACACCATGAACTTCATGAGATAAGGAGCCGCCAGCAATAACAGCAGGGCAAGAATAGCGCCGTACAGGAAATACTCCAGATGAAAAAGGTAGCTGGGCTTGACCAGGAAATACCGGTAATAGATAATATACATGACCGGGATGGGTATGATGGCCAGAAGGAGAAGTAACAGTGTTATGGATGGCACAGCAGCACCGTTGTAATTAAATAGCTATTGCAACACATACAGTTATTATCATTGATAAAACGTAATCAGAAGGATTTTATCAAGCATTTTTTATCTGATATATGGTAGCATATTATTGATGCAATTATATCAGCAAATCACCCCACTTTGATAATTTGAACATTATTTAGTTATTTGGATGTTAGACCAAAAAATTAATTTCCAGGGCGTAATTAATTTCCTTTACAAATAACAGTACGCGGAAAAAATCAGAATATGCCTATCAGCGGGGCATGCGGGAAGGACAGTAAGGCCCTCATCCCCCACTGATAGGCGGCCAGAATAATTTTTCTTTGGAGGATAGGTACATGAAAGAAGTGGTAATCGTCAGCGGTTCACGGACTGCTATCGCAAAATTCGGCGGGGCCCTTAAGTCTGTCCCCGTGGTGGATCTTGGCGCGCTTGTAATAAAAGAAGTATTGAAAAAAGCGGGTCTACGCCCCGTGCTAAGCGGTTTAATGAAAGAGATTGGACCTGACAAACTCAAGGATCAGGGCATAATTGATCTCGAGAAAAAAGCCGGTAACTGGGACAGCTCCCTTGCCCCGATTACCGTGGACGAGGTCATCATGGGCAACGTTCTCCAGGCAGCGCAGGGCCAGAACACGGGCCGCCAGGCCATGATCAAGGCCGGCATCCCCAAGGAAACCCCGGGCTTCACCATCAACAAGATATGCGGATCAGGACTCAAGGCGATCGCCGAGGGCGCACAGGCCATCATGTCAGGTCAGGCTGATGTAATCATCGCCGGCGGACAGGAGAACATGACCCTGGCGCCCATGGCGCTGAAAGACGCCCGCTGGGGATACCGGATGGCCATATCAGGCATCGGTGAAGTCCATGACCTGATGGTTTTCGACGGTCTCTATGAAATATTCTACGGCTACCATATGGGTCTCACCGCGGAAAACATCGCCAAGCTTTACGGCATAACCCGAAAGGAGCAGGACGAACTGGGGGTCCTCTCCCACACCCGCGCGCGGAAGGCCATGACAGAAGGCCTCTTTAAAGATGAAATCGTCCCCGTTGTCATGAAAGGGAAAAAGGGTGATGAATTCTTCACTGAAGACGAGCGCCCCATGGACACGACCTATGATAAAATGTCTCAAATGAAGCCCGCCTTCGTCAAGGACGGCACCGTCACGGCCGGTAACGCGTCGGGGATTAATGACGCGGCAGCCGCTGTCCTCATGATGAGCGCCGACAAGGCCAAGGAACTTGGCCTCAAGCCGATAGTCAAGATCAAGGCCTTCGGGGGCGGCGGTGTTGATCCGGCATACATGGGACTCGGACCGGTCCCGGCGGTAAGGAAGATATTGAAGCAGACCAAGATGTCAATAAAGGACCTTGAAATGATCGAGCTGAACGAGGCCTTTGCCTCCCAGGCAATCGGCTGCTTCCGTGAACTCGGCATTGATAATGACAAACCAAACCAGCTGGGAAGCGGAATTTCACTTGGACACCCGATCGGATGCACCGGTGCCAGGATGATGGTCACGGCCATGCATGAGATGAAGCGTAAAAATCTTGCCAACTGTCTCCTCACCATGTGTATCGGCGGCGGTATGGGATTCGCGATGATCGTGGAAAAAGTATAATTCGCCACAATGAATATTAAAAAGCGGCCCTAAAGGCCGCTTTTTTTATTTATTGACAAACAAGTCATTTCTGATATGAACTGTGATATTATACCACATAGGAGAAACATATGAGAAAAAGACTGCTTCCGTTTTTCATTGTAGCATCCTGTTTTATCCTTACGGTTTCATTGCTGGCAGCGTATACTACCGAATCGGCACTCGGCACATGGCTGGTGCCCAAGGAAGACGCAAAAGTGACTATTTACAAGTGCGGTGAAAACCTCTGCGGCAAAATTACCTGGCTCAAGACACCGGAAGACCTCGACACCAAAAATCCGGATCCGGCGAAGCGGAAAAACAAGATCCTCGGCATGAATATTCTGTGGGGATTCACCTTCAAGAACAACGAGTGGGTCGGCGGCCGGATTTATGATCCTGATTCAGGGGATACCTATAAGTGCAAAATGTGGCTGAAGAGCGACGACAAGCTGAACGTTAAAGGCTTTGTCGGCATCCCCCTGTTCGGCCGTTCGGAAATTTGGACAAGAGTCAAATAAACTTGACATTCTGTCAGTTTTATTTATTATAAGAACTGAATTTATTTATGACCTGGATTTGAACTGTCCATATCCACGCCTCGAGCGCCGGAAAAAATGGAACCATTTAGCTTCATTGCGGGTCTAACAAACAATTATCAAACTGGAGGAAACAGTATGAAAAAAGCTTTAGCTGCTGGTCTTGTTGTTGTCGCTTCGATAGTTTTTTTTACAGCCCAAGTAAAGGCTGAAGAAGTCCTGGCCGGAACATGGAAAACGATTGCCGATGAAGGCGCTGATAAGGGAAAGGCCAAATCGTATCTGCAAATATATGAAAATAACGGCGTCTACTTCGCAAAAGTCACCAAGCTTCTGCTCAAACCCCAGGATACCCTCTGCGACAAATGCAAGGGTGCTCTGTATAACAAGCCGGTAGTCGGTATGCATATCTTTTCAAACATGAAAAAAACCGGTAAAGTCGACAAACAGTTCGGCGAAGAATATGCCGGTGGACAGATCATGGATCCTGACAACGGTAAATTCTACACCTGCAAATTCTGGATCAAGGGCGACACCCTCGTGGTCCGCGGATACCTGGCCTTCTTCTATAGAACCCAGAGATGGTACAGGGTAAAATAACGTAACCGTACAAAAACAGTCATAAAAAAAGAGCATCCGGCAAGATGCTCTTTTTTATTGGCACGGGGCCGTATGACCACCAGGTAACGTCAGAATTTCATGCCCACCCCGATTCCGCTTGGTCCCAGGGTGAAAAATATCTCATTTTCATATTCATCATAATAGCCGGTCTTCTGACCGCCTTTATATTTCGCTTCATAATTTCTCAGGCTCTTTACATTTCTCCGGGGCTGGGTAAAAATATTAAGGAGTGAAACCGCCTCGCTTTCCCCGAAGGTTATCAGACCGTCAGTCCACGGCCTCTTGAAGGCCAGCACGGTCGTGAGGCCGGCTCCCATATTGACAACCAGGTTCAAAACATGGGGCATCCATCCCCACCCGTCCTGTTCCACCTCGGCGCACTGCCGTAAAATGTCTTCCGCCTGCATGAGCTTCGCCTGACGCTCCGCTGCCGTGTTCGCGGACATTGACCGCAGCCGGTCAGGCAAATATGCCGATTTAAAGGGCGTGATAAGGAGCCCGCCGACGCCAAGCGCCGTGGTGCATCCCCCGATCAGCATGTCCTCGGCAAAGGCCCGGTTCCTGATTTTCCTGGTATAGAGGGGATGATGATCATGCCTCCAGTCCTTCCAGTGATGACCCGCCAGTGTCCCCTGGACAATCGTTGCCGAGGCATAGATTGCCATCCAGCTGTACCACCATGCCTGTGAATGCGGTTGCGCCGAATACAGGGCGCTCTCGATATAGTTGAGCCGCTCTGTTACCTGGGCATCACTGAGGGCGGGTAGCAGCAGCTTCTTCTGGGCAAAGGCATGATTTACCGACGCTACCAGGATCAGCAGTGTCATTGACAGGCATATACTACGATTATTTCTCATTGGTTCCTCCAATCATTATAATAAGTTACTGCATTGGCGACAAGCCGCTGCGTATAAATCTCATGACCCCTTTGACGATCCTCTCATCATTGTCCAGGGAGTCATGACCGGCGAATATCTTCATCCTCTCCATAAAATATTTCGATGTATAGGAATACTGGAGCACCAGAAGGAGGTTATCAAGGCAGAAAGATGCGGTCCATTCATTGACATCGTCTCCCACGAGACCCTCCTTTTTTGCATCAGCAATTATATGCCGGTAATACCGGGCCGTGATTTCTTCCATTTTTTTTGACAGCCGCGCCGACATGTGGGAAAGACTCTGGGAGGTGAGATCATGGTATATTTGGGTAAGCTCAGGATATTTCCGTGAATACTCCTGGGTGGCCCGCACCAGCTTTTCAATCTTGTCGAAAAGGGTGCCCTTTGACAGATCGATGGATGATATTACATTCTCCAGGATCCGGAAGGCTTCGTCGGCTATGGCCATATACAGGTCGTCTTTTGAAGCAAAATAATTATAGAGTGAACCGATACTGATGCCCGCCTTTTTTGCTATGTCATTGATATTGGCCGCCACAAAGCCCTTACCCGCAAACTCGCTGATAGCAACATTAAGAATCCTTTGGCGCTTTTCTTCAGAGATCTTTTCAAAAGATTCTTTATGGAATTTAGTCATGTATCTTTGCACCTGAAATGGCAATTAATATCGGCAATAAATAAAATGAGTGAACATTCAATCAGTATAAAAGTCAACACTTTATTAAAAAATTGGATTACCACCAACAATAAATGTTAAGGATCGATAGTATTTAATTCTATAATTAGATTTGTTGTATAACTACTTATAATTACATATATTTGCCTCCGCCGCCTTCGGCGGCGGAGGCAAATATAATTGATTATTGAGTTTCGCAACAAGTCTATTGTATCTTGAGTAGACTATAATATCATTCATCAATTGTAACAATTAACATACTGCAAAACTCATTATAGTGTTGAAAAATTTTTCTTGCAGTCAGCAGGGAAAAACATTCAAACATAGAGGTAACTGATGAAGTCACAAAAGATTATCATTGTATTATTATTTTTAATTATGGGAACCACATTTATGCTGTCAGCATGCGGCGGCACTTTCAGCGGCAGGGTCGCGGTTAAAGGGAATGAACCCTTCACCTATCTCACTCTTGTGACGGATAAAGGAGACATGAAGATAATCGGTCCTCTAGAAAAAAAGCTCCAGGAGAGCTTCCAGGGTATGCGCGTTACGGTCAAGGGAACCATCGTAAACGAAGGCCGGGGATTTATGGCATTACCGGAACTCGAGGTGAGTGAGTTAGTTAATGCCGATAACTAACTGCTGATTTTTCACACATTCAAGTCATAGACTATCTTGATCCCCTTCATGGGAAGAATGTAATCCACTATATTCGCATGGGCCAGATGTTCCGCCACTGTCCCGGCAAAACCCCCGGTCAGAATGACCGTGAAGGTGCGCCCGTATTCCTTTTCTATCCTTGCGATAATCCCTTCAGCAAGAGACAGCCACCCGTAAAAAAAACCTGATTTCAAAGCGTTCACCGTGTCCCGCGCCACCAGGCGGTCCGGTTTCTCAAAAGGCACATCCGGGAGCCGTGAGGCGCTCATCCACAATGACTTGATGGCAGTATCGATCCCCGGGGCAATAATGCCGCCGTCGAATATGCCCTCTTCAAGTAGCACACAGAATGTTACGGCAGTGCCGATATCCACGACGATTTTTCCGCCGCCATATTCCATAAACACGGCAGCAGCGTTGACGATGCGGTCCGCACCGAGCTGCTGCGGGTCAGGATACATTATTTTAAAATTCAATTTGCTTTTACAGGTTATCTCATGGGCGGCAAGGCCAAAACTGTTAGTAGCCATATCATGATAGGCCTGGTTAATCTCAGGCACCACACTGGAAAAAGCGAAGCCAGCCATACCAACTGTTACATCACCGGCGCCGCAGCGCGATAACCCGTCATATACCTGGCGGTATAATTCTTTCGAATCGCTGTTTTTTACCGTTGGGAAGCGGAAGGTATATTCCGGAATAATGGCTTCTTCCCGGTATAGGGCCGCGGTAGTGCTGGTATTACCTATGTCAAATCCGAATATCATCCACTGTCTCGCAATTTACCGCAGCCGCTCCAGTGCGCCCTGCCGTTTTACCGCCCGGGGCAGATATATGAGTCCTACCCTGTTTTTCGGGTCTATGAGCAGGAGGCGTTTCATGACATTGATGCACCCCCGGTAATCTCCCTTTTCATATAAATCAATACCCTGTTTTTCAAACTGGGCGACATCCATTGAAAGGTGCTTCCGGATTTTGTCCTGTTCCTCCCGTGCGGCCGGCAGGTACTTTCCTGCGTTGCCCAGAAGCGGAAGGGCATCATAATACCGTTTTTCTTCCACCAGCTTCACCGCCCTGGCATAATCCTCCTCGGCTTTTTTGATGCCTGTCAGCTGATCCCGGGCTTCTTTGTTGATGCGGTCAAGGGCGAGCACTTTGGAATAGTTGTCCTTTGCTTCGTCAATTTTACCTTTCCGTAGTGCATTTTCGGCAAGGGTCAGATACCATTCAACCCTAACAGAGGGATCTCCAGCTGAAGAGGGATCTGTCACCGCTTCATTAGAATTGAAATTATATGAGACCCCTCCAATAAAGTTTAGGCCGTGAAGGGGCTTCCCTGAAAGATACTGGAGGGTGTATTCAGCTCCGGCACGAATCCTGAAGCCCTTCTTGATCGGGAAAAAGAATCCAGCCTTTGCCAGCAGTCCCGGCTTAAGGGACTTCACATTATGATTCGATCTGCTCGCGTGGAGATGGACATAGGAACCCATAGCCGAAGCTCCGACATAGGTCTGGAAATGTGGGATAATCGGATAGTAGAACAGCGGGCCGGCCGCCACTGATACACTCTGCAGATACGAGCTCCTGCTCTCCTTCATGGGATAGCGGGAATAGAAAACATCCATCTCGCCCATCAAAAATGGCACGATGCTCTGGTTGCCGTATGACAGGGTGGCACCCGCACAATATGATCCCATGAACCGGTTTTTATACGGTCCTTCAATCATCGAATAGCCGGCTTTTACGCCGATGATGATATCGCTTATGGAGCCTGTTGATACTTCTCCATGGACCTGTCCCGCTGAAGGAACAACGAGGGCAATGAAAACGAATACTTGGATGATGGTGTTATGTAAATGTTTCATACCGGACATACAGGCTTAAAATGATTATTGTTCCTTAATCTCCTGCGAGATCACATGTTCAAGGAGCTTTGCCTCCGGCACTCCTTCCAGGCGCCTTCCGTTGATAAAAATCGTCGGGACCGCGCGCACCCTCATGCCGCCCCCCTGCTCAACATTATCATGTACCGATAAACGCGCTGCTTCCGAAAACGTTTCCTGCATAAACCTTTTGTACTCATCGTTGGACGAGCGCTCTCTGAAATAGTTGATAAAGCCGGCCATGACATCGCCGGATTGCAACCGGGGCAGGTTTTCCCGGTAGTGCCCGTAATGATAATCGAGGAGCTCACCGAATATGCCCCGCCGGGCCGCTGCGCTGAAAACCTGTGCCGCAATGCACGAATTGGAATACACTGTCTTTGGTATATGGCTATTGCACACCGTGTCAAGGGGAAAACTGTAATAATCGACGCGGATCTTTCCCGGGAACCGCGACATGAGATAGTGTTCAACTTCATAAAATTTCATGCATGCCGGACAGAGAAAATCCGTGAACACGATGATCCTGACCATGGCTGTTGCTTCTCCAACGGACATGGCGCTGTCGGGAAGGGAGATATCTTCCTGTTTGATGGAATAATACCTCTCTTTGAATTTTCTCATCTCCACCGCGGACAGCTCCGATACCGACCCCATGACCCCCAGGTAGGCAGACAGGGAAAAAACAAAGAGCGCCATGAAGAGCACGCTGAAGAAAAAGCCCGCTACCGCCGGCCTATTGTGCGGATCCAGGGCGAAGGATATGAGATTTCTATATATTGACCCCAGGCCTTCGCCTCTCTCCTTGATTGACAGATACCAGGCGAAAAGCAATATACACATCAGAATATTGACGACATAGGTGGCAATGCAGAGGCGGCATGAAAGCTTAAGGTATATCAGTATGGAACCAAGAACAACATCCGTGAGGACTGATGCGACTGCCACCGGAACCTGGAATGCGAAACAGGGGAGGTGCCATGAATCACCGGATGCGAAGGCCAGCGACGTGGTGATAATGAGGATAAAATACCCTATCAGTCCATAGCCAGCAACCGGCAGGCCGAACACTGCCGAATACCCTGACCGACTCAGTACTGCGCAATGGTTTTCCATCCCATTGCCGCATGCGGCAATGGCAAAATCTGAATTGGGAAAGAAATGCTGATACATTAAAATGAAGGATATCGCGGTTCCTATGACGGATAAAACCAGAATGAATATAATATATCTCTTCATAAACGTTTTATCTTACCATGATAAATCAAAGCGTCAATAAATTTTTACCTGAGCTATTTGTCAACAACAGGGGAGAAACTTGATGAGAATTATAGTGCTTTAGAATCCTCTATTCATGCGAATTACCCAGACAGAGTATTTATACAAAATCATCGAATTTAAAAATATGATAGTTTAATTGTTACCAGCAGACACAAAGGACATGTCGGGAATTATTGCAATTGTCAGGTCCATCGTCTATCCAGTCGGAATCTAATTCATTAGTGGTGCCAGTTTCTCCCTGTGACGCGTTAGTGCCCACGGTCCATCCAGTGCAGGTATTGCAGGCGACACAGGCATCCGTGACAAGGTATCTGCCAGTATAGTCGGAACCGGACCACCATTTATTGTGTGCTATGTCAGCATTAGCAAGCGTTTCCAGTATTGTACCATCAAAAAGGTCGGCCCAGTTTGCCGCAACTTCAATACCCGTGGGACCGACGATTCTTTTCCCGGTGGGTACGCCGAAATTGCCCGGCATGGCAGCAATGCAATCGGAGGTTGTGATGCTTATAAAGGCCCTCACATTGAGGCAGGGGAGCGTTGGATAAGACACACTCTTGGCATTCACGCAATAGTCGTCAATATCCGCCCTTGCTGATGCTGTAGTCATTGTTGTAAGATCGCCGGTATGCGTATCAGTGGCGAACATGTATACGGCATCGCTCAGCGTAGTGACAGAAACAGTAATATACGCTGCCACATTAGTGTCACCATCGCGTACCACCACGTTGAAATAATAGCCCGTGCCGGGCGCCAATCCGTCAGACACGGCAGTAATGATGTCCTGGGTCCAGCCAGTTACCGGAATGCCATTATCTTCAGCCAGGGCGGGGGTGGATATATTGTTGTTAGAAGAGCGGTAGACGCGGTACAGTAGCTCGCCCTGGGGTGTCTGGGCGTCTTCAGCCCTGGTCCAAATAAGCTGTATTTCAGTTGTTGATCGTGCGCCGGTGGTAATAATGCCCCCGTTGCCCGGAACCGGCAGTTCGTTTGATACGCTCTGAGTGGTGACTGAAATGGTCATGTACGCGGCAGTATACCCGTCTCCATCGCGCACTACCACGTTGAAGTAATAGGTCGTTCCAGACATCAATCCATCTGCCAGAGCGGTAACGATATCCTGAGCCCAGTCAATCACAATGGTGCCATTATCTTCAGCCAGGGCAGGTGTTGATATATTATTGCTTAAAGAGCGGTATACGCGGTATTCAAGATCGGTTTGCGGAGTCAGATCGTCTCCCCCGCGAGTCCATGAAATTTCAAGACTGGTATCAGTCACGGTGCCGGTGGTTATGATGCCGCCATTGCCCGGAACCGGTCTTCCATCTTCTGGTATGCTTGGGATGAACGGCAATGTTTCGAGTTTCATGGTTTTATCGAAATCGTCATCAAAGCATGATTGGACCAGGACAGCCAAGCTGATGGTCATTAGGACGCGCCCGACAATCCGCCATGAATATGTTATCAGTTTAATTTTCATACACATTGCCCTTCACCATGAAAGGGTCTTAATTTTGTGGATATCGAGTTACGGAAAAGGAAACTGAGCGGTTTATGCTAACCAGCAGATATCCATATTAACATAGTCAATCCAAAGGCTGGATTCAAATTAATTCTTTGTAAATTAAAAAAAATTCTACCTGGGCGGGTTTTTGTAGGTAAATTCCCTGATTTATTCATCAGCAAATTCTCCTATTTTCTAAAAACTCTCAGCCATAACAGTAAGTTTATCTTAATGCCTGAAATCAATATACAAATAATGCTGAAATGAATTATTGCATCACTTCATCATGATAAGTGAAAAATGCAGAAGTTTCCTGACACTGATCAATGGGGTAAATCATGTTTCAAGCTTTAATGCGGAAATCGCCAAGCCGTTTGATAAGGCCATCACGCTCAATCCTGTTCAACAGAGGGAGGATATATTTTCTCGAAAGACCGACGGCTTCCTTGGCCTCGGGAACGGTGACTTTATTCTTCGTATCAAAAAGGGACATTATGGCATTTTTCATTTTTTCATACACATCCCGGTGGTACAGGATATTCCCGTCCAGGCTCACCAGTGAACCCAGCTTGACAAGCTCCCGGGCGTCCCTTTTGATCGATTCATCACCCAACCGATCGAGTTCCACGCCCTCGCCGGCGCTTGCAAGGACCGATTCCAGCAGTTTTATTTTTCCCTTCGACAGGATGACGCCGGTTCTGGGAAAGAACCGTCCCTCTTTTTCAACCACCTGCCCTTTGGAGACCAGAGCCGCAACGATGAGCCTGGAGATGTCCTGATCGGTCCCGGCAGTATCGGACACCTCTTTCAGATTAAGTCCCACTTTCCTGTTCACAGCATCAATGATTCGCTTCCGTGCAGCCTCAAGGGTAACGGCATTCATGACAAAATCGCCCAGCTTTTTTATCACGCCCCGATCAAGGAGGGCCGTGCAGGCCCTGTCAATATCCTTCCCGCCTTCCGGAAACAGGGTATGGATTTCCTCCTGTTTCATCCATCCGCGGACCGATACAATGAAAACTATATATTCATCCAGGGTATAAGACTCCAGGAGGCCCAGGCTCTCCCTCACCCGGTCCCTGTGCTGCCGCGGTTTATACCCCGGGAACAGAACCCTGCCGCCGCCTATAATGCGGAATCCCCCCGGGCTGGTGAGTACAAGGGGCTGGCCCGGATAGGAGTACCACGGCTCGCTGAACTTAATCCGCGCCGGGAAATGCAGCGATGTTGTTGCCTCACCCTCGAGGAGAATTATCTTGGCCCTGACCGCCGCCGTGCCAATGAGCACCTCTATGCCGGTATTGTTTTTCAGCTCCCGGTTCCTGTCAAGTAGCTGTATCCGCGCGATTATCTCTTCTGACTCGGTAAAGAACCCGTTCCGGTAGAGGATCTGCCCGCGCTTCAGCGAGTCGACCGAGACCCCGGTCAGGTTCAGCGCCGTTCGCTGGGAAGGGCTCCCCTCGGCTAGGGTGCTGTGATGGCTCTCAATGCGCTTGACGCGCGCTTCCATGGCGCCGGGCTGAATGTACACCAGGTCATCATTATGAAGCATCCCGTTTCTCAGGGTGCCAGTAACCACCGTTCCATGTCCCTTTGACGCGAAGACCCGGTCCACATACAAGAAGGGCTTGTCGGCGTTGCGGGCCCGTGAAAGCTTCTTCAGATTGTCGGCAATCAGTTTTTTTAGCGCATCGATCCCGGTGCCGTTTTTTGAGGAGACCCTGGCCATGTCGGCGTCTTTGTAGGGTGTGCCGGCGATTTTTTCCCGCACTTCCTCCTCCACCAGGTCAGCCATCTCGCTTTCGGCAAGGTCAATCTTGTTCAGGACAACGATGATCCGCTCGATGCCCAGGAGCTGGAGAACGCGGAAATGGTCTTCCGTCTGGGGCATCCATCCGTCATCGACCGCCACGACGAGAAGGCCCAGGTCGATGCCCCAGGCACCGGCAACCATGTTGCGGATGAACCGCTCATGTCCCGGCACGTCGATGAAGCTGACGGTACCGAAACCGGGGACCTCCGTCGCGGCAAAGCCTATGTCAATGGTCATTTCCCTCGCCTTTTCCTCCGGGAGGCGATCGCAGTCTTCCCCGGTCAGGGCCAGAATGAGTGAGGTTTTTCCGTGATCGATATGTCCGGAGGTGCCGACGACGAACATTATTGCTTCCCTTCATGGAGAGGGATGATGCGGTCGACCGCTTTCGCCGCGGCAGCCACGTCGCCGTCGAGGATGGCGCTGAAATCGAGGGTATAGCGCCCGTCTATGATAACGCCGATGACCGGCACGTCAGCGCCGGCCAGGGCGGCATAGATGCCATCTGCACCGATGCCGGGGATGTCAAACTGGATACCCATGCTTTCCATCTGGAAGCCGGGCATGGCACCGCCGCCGATCGTGCTCATCGTCGCTGTTTTCTTCAGCATCTTCCTGCCGGCAGCGCTGGTGATAAGCCGGAGAAACCTGTTGATACGCGCGCCTATCTCCTTTTTGTCGTGGTGCATGATGTTCCAGAGTGATACAGTATCATTCTCTCCATTGACGTGCCGTATCAGTGTTTCTTGTAGTATGTAGTAGGTTATCTTGTCGACGCGGAGCATCCGCATGAGGGGGTTTTTGCGGAGGCGTCCCACCAGGTCCTTCCTCCCCACGATGATCCCGGCCTGACACCCGCCCAGGAGCTTGTCCCCGCTGAAGCAGACCAGGTCCGGTCCCTGTTCGATCTCCGACCGCACCGTCGGTTCAAAGTTCCGGGGAAGCCGCTGGTCAGCGGTGAGGTTGCCGCTCCCCAGGTCGCGGGCAAAAATGATCCCCTCGCCTTTGAGCGAAGCAAGGTCCCTGAGGGAAGGGCTTTCAGTGAAGCCCTCAAGCGTAAAATTGGAGCGGTGGCAGGAAAATATCATGGCGGTATCATCGGTAATGGCCCGGCGGTAATCTTCGACCGTCGTGATATTGGTGGTGCCCGCTTCCACCAGGACAGCGCCGCTCTGCCGCATGATGTCGGGCAGCCTGAATCCTCCGCCGATCTGCACGAGTTCGCCCCGCGATACCACGGTCTCTTTGCCGCGGGCGAATTCGCTCAAAATAAGGAACACGCTCGAAGCGTTATTGTTCACGATAAGGGCGTCCTCGGCTCCGGTCAGGCCGCTTATAAGCTCTTCGGCAAAGCCTCCCCGTTTGCCCCGCCGCTGCTCAACCAGGTCATATTCAAGGTTGCAGTAACCCGAGCAGTCAGCAGCCATTTTTTTAAAAATATCCGCGCTGATGGGCGACCGGCCAAGGTTTGTATGGATGATGACCCCGGTGCCGTTAATAACGCGCTGAAGCTTCCCTTGTTGCTTCAACCGGCATCGTGATATGACCAGCGGGATGATATTTTCCAGATCAACAGGTTCCCCCTTTTCAGCCCTGCCTCGTATTTCGGTGAGAACTTCGCGCACGGCGGCGGCCACGGCAGAGCGTCCGATTACACCGGTAAACCGGCTTATCTCGTCAACCTGGAGGAGTTTCTCAACCTGGGGGATGTTCCTTAGTATCTGGTTCCTGTCTTCCATAACAATTGCTGTTTCCCGGTTATGCAGGTTTTTTACTGTTTTAACTCAAGTGAAATGTAAAAGATGCGGAAGGGGCAGGAATCGAACCTGCCGCTGTGATAAATCACAGCCTACGGTTTTGAAGACCGCGGGGACCACCGGATCCCATCCTCTTCCATGGTGGTATGACAATGGTATTTTAAGCCTAATAATAACCATTAATATACTGATAAATTGTTATTTCCTATAGAAAAAACATGTCAATAAATTAATTAAAAGCGCATATTTTTGCAACTCTAAAGACCCCAACCCTGTCCTTACATTTTGAATAGGCGTAAAACATAGCGCCACAAGGACATAATACTTGGAGAATATCATGCTGGAATCATTACTGGGGATACTTGTTGTATTGAGTGCAATCTTTGGGATGAGAATTCTTCGGTCACTCTAAACCACGTACAATAACCCCCTCTACGTGTAGCACACGTAAAACACACATATAGAAATATAAATACTTTTATATTGGAGAAAGATATGGGAAGGAAGATACTATTGGTCTACCCGGAGATACCTGCGACTTACTGGAGTTTTAAATACGCTTTGCCTTTTGTAAAATACAAAACCCTTATGCCTCCCCTGGGGCTAATTACCATAGCCGCGCTTCTGCCTGAAGAGTATGAGGTTCGGCTCATAGATATGAACATCCAGAAGCTTACCCCTGATGATATAACCTCTGCAGACATGGTTTTTTTATCGGCCATGATCGTCCAGAAGGAATCTTTCCATCAGGTCGTTGCGCTGTGCAACGAATACGGCACGCCGGTGGTCGCCGGCGGCCCCTATCCAACCTCCAGCTACCGGCAGATAACAGGAGTGAGCCATTTTATTCTCAATGAAGGGGAAGTGACCCTCCCGCAATTCATCGAAGACCTGGAACAGGGGCGAGCGCAACAAATATATCAGGATGAAACCAAGCCTGACATAACCAGAACGCCGCCTCCCCGCTTTGACCTGCTTGACATGGGCGCGTATGAGTCAATGGCGGTGCAATCTTCACGGGGATGCCCCTTCAACTGTGAATTCTGCGATATCATCGAGATGTTCGGCAGGGTTCCCCGGTATAAAACACCCGGGCAGTTTCTCAATGAAATGAATATACTTTACGATATGGGCCATCGCGGCTCCCTCTTCATTGTGGACGATAACTTCATCGGGAACAAGAAGAAGGCCCGGGAATTGCTGGAGCATATCAGGGGCTGGCAGAAAGAACGGGATTATCCTTTCTCTCTCTTCACCGAAGCCAGCATCAACCTGGCCCAGGACGAGCCGCTCATTGATCTCATGGTCGAGGCAGGGCTCGATACGGTATTCATAGGGATTGAAACACCGATAACGGAGACCCTGGCCCTCACCCAAAAACAGCAGAACACCAGGGCGGACATTCTTGACAGCGTAAGGACGATCCAGAACAAGGGCATAGAAGTGATGGGCGGTTTCATTGTCGGTTTTGACAGCGATCCTGAAAACATCTTCGACCTGCAGATTGATTTTATCCAGAATGCCGGTATACCTCTGGCGATGATCGGTACCATGGTGGCGCTCCCCAATACCCAGCTCTACCGCCGCCTTGAGCGTGAAGGCCGCATCCTGGGCGAGACCGACGGCAACAACACCCACTCCATGGAGCTGAACTTTGTCCCCCGGATGCCGCGGGAGACGCTGATGGAAGGATACAAGCGCGTGATCTCCACCATCTATGAGCCGCATAATTACTTTGAGCGCTGCATTACCCTTTTAAAAAGGATCCCGGGCAACGCCAATTCGCATGGATCGATCAGCTCCAGGCAGGCCAAAGCCTTTTTCCACTCCCTGCTGAAGCAGACCTTTTCCCGCTATGGCCTTGATTACCTGCATCTCCTGGCATCGGCTCTTATACATAATCCCCGGCAATTCCCCATGGCCGTAAACCTGGCCGTCAAGGGATATCATTTTTTCAAAATGACCGGCGACATCGTCAAGGCCGAGCAGATATCGGCATACATGAAAACATCCCTTGAACGCCTTGAAGAGGAATTTGAGCTGAAATTCAAAGACCCGGAAAAAATCCAGCCGGCCGCCATCAGGCAACTTGCTGATAAGGCGATGAAAAACATGCGGCGGATATACCGGAAGCTTAATCCGGAACTAAAGGTATATCTGAAAGATACCTATCATGAATGCAAGCTGAAATGCGACACGATCGCCTACTGCTGGTCCCAGAAGGCGATAGTAGATGATGAATCATTGATGAATAGTATCTGATTGTCAGGTTACTAATGACCGTACCGGTGTTTCAGGCGGTAAAATAATGATTTACTTTTTATACAGTATTGGAAGATAACAGCACTACCAGAAACTCAAGGAGATATATATGCCGTCAGCTGCAGCACAAGTTCTGATAACAGTTATCCCTATTGTGGGTATTGTCACGGGAGGGGTGGTGCTCTTTTTTTTCCTGTTATGGCACCACAAACAGAAAGTCCTTCTCATTGAAAAGGGACAATACGCTAAAAACGAATTCGATTTAACTACATTCAGCCTGTTTTCCGGGCTGGTGTTAACGAGCACAGGCGCATGCCTGGTGATTTTTTTCGTTATCCTGGAGGGTTTTACATACCCGGTGCTGAGCGGATTGATACCCCTCGCCATCGGCATAAGCCTGCTCGTATTTTACACTGTACGGGTTACTACAGGCAATGATAGCAATGGACAATGAGTTCAAGACCGATGAGCAGATCGTTAAACAGGTGCTTCTGGGCGGTATTGAAAGCTTTAAAACAATTGTGGAGCGCTACCAGAAGAAGATCTACAGCATCGGAATGCGTTTTTTTAAAAACAGTGACGATTCGCATGACTTTACACAGGAAGTCTTTATCAGGGCCTTCGAGAGCCTGAAGACCTTTGCCGGGAGGGCGCCGTTTCCTTTCTGGCTGACAAAGATAGCCTATAACCACGGCATCAACCGTGTCAGCTCGAAAAGAACTGAGCCCGAGGTTGCCGATGATCTGCCGGCGTCCGACACGACTCCGGAAAAAGGACATCTGCGGAAAGAAATCCGTGATGTTCTTCTGGAAGCCGTTAATAGCCTTCCTGAGCGGTACCGGATCTGCGTCGACCTGTATTTTTTTATGGGGCTTACCTACGGTGAAATCAGCGAGATCACCGGGTATCCCCTGAATACGATCAAATCGAACGTTCTTCGGGCAAAGAACATGTTGCGTGATGAACTGAAAGGAACAATAGCGGAGGACTATCATGAACTGTGAAAACATCCAGCAGCGGTTTCTTGAAATGGACAACCATTCCCGCATCCCACTATCAGTGCAGTTTCACACTCTCTACTGCACAAAGTGCCGCCACGACATCACCATGCTCACCGAGCAGTTTGAGTCACTACGCACTGATGCGGCTTTCAACCTTGAACGCGACCGGTGCGAGCAGATTATGCTCGAAGTCTTCCGCTCAAAGGCCCGGTATGAACACCATGTTTCCGGTCTTCAGTGGGGCGTCGTGGGCTCGATAATTCTTATAAGTCTCATCGCCATCCCCTTCAGCAACTCCTTCGGCTGGCTCAGAACCCATCTCGGTTCCGGCCTTGAATTACCGATAAGTATCGTCCTTGGACTTTCCTTTTCTATCTACGCCCTTGCGGGTATATTTTCAAATATGGAAAGCCTGAAAAAATTTGTGGAAAATTTACCAAAAAGGATGCACTGATATTGTAATTTGAGATCAGAATAAAACTTACCAGAAACAAGAACACCCGCCTTCCGGCGGGTGTTCTGCATTTATATATCAAATTCTTTTCTACTGCTAGTTAGCCTGGAACCCGAGGTTCTTGATTAGCACACTAATGTCAATCCTTGGATCGTTCATGTCCGCCATAGCTTCCAGCATTATCACCAGGTCGTCCCAGAGCGGCGAATTGGGATCGCTGATGATTCTCCAGCTCAGGAAGCGGTCCAGATCTTCAACAATGTCCTGGGCTGAATACGGCGTGGACATGCCTTCAAGCATGTAATGCACCAGGCTGTTATTGTCTTTCAATAAAATATCCACATTCTGCAGCATCCTGTTATATTTTTCGCCTGTGCCGCCAGTTGTTTTCATAACATCATGTACCTGCGGGAGATATGCCAGCATGTCAATCAATTGGTCGTAAGCATCCGCGTTCCCCGGACCATGATCATAGCCATGGTACAACCAGCCGTCGGTGGGACTATGCTTTGTAAAAAGCTTCCCGGCAGTGTACATAAGGCCATGGACCTCATCTTCTGTAAGCTGCTGTGCCAGGACAGCGTTCATGATATTGACAAGATTTTGAGAAATGTTCCGTGAACCGCCCACAAAGCTTTTCAGCATATCGACAGTATCTTCAAAGTCAGACCAGTCATCTGTAGAACGATATGCGCCCTCATATCCGAGGAAATCTTCCAGATTGAGATCCTCTTCCCTCTGGGAGAACATCCATTCATATTTCGAGAAATCGAGTGTTGTGAAGTAGCCATTAGTGATGGCCTCACTCTTGTTGAACTTAGCCGCGGTCATAACCTGTTCCAGGCCCAGGGCAATATTCTGCCGCGGCTCGGTATAGGGATCACTGCCAAGGAGCTGCAGCAAACCCAGGAGCCTCGTAATCATGCCACCGCTGTCCGCCATCATGGGCAGTACACCGTCATAACCGTCGATGCTGTTCCCGACAAGAACACTCAGGGGAGTCCGCAGGGTATCCCTCGGTACGTAGTTGCTTATATTACCGGAATAGCCGGTTGTATTGGGATTGAAATACATGAACGTGTCGCCGGTTTCATCCTTCACCCGCTGGACCCATCTGGTCGATGGTGTGGTGAAGCGGCGGAGCTGAGGCTTTCCAAGAGGCATAAGAACACCTTCAAGTAGATCAGCAATCGGATATTTGTGCGGCGTTGCGGGTGAGTAATTGTAATTGTATCCTGATGTCGATTTCTGGTACAAAGTCCCCTCATGGAGTGCGCCTGTCAGAGCCGCCAGAACCGGTAACAGTTTGTTTCTATTTCCCCATGCGGTAGTCCAAGTGGAGGTACGATCATCAGAATTTATGTTAACTGCATTCTCTGTTAAAAAAGCCATACGAGCAACAGGTTCTATATTTCTGCCGACTGCGTCAGGAAGGACATATCCATTGCCCAGTACATTATTGAATAGAAAAGTCGCATTTATTGTTGATAATGCAACATATATCGACCGGCAAAGAACTATAATACGGCCATCTCCAGGAATATTGGAATCGCCGTAGTCTGGATTATTGCCATAATTGACATTATATGTGGTCCCCGGGGTGCCCTCACTGCCAAGTTTTGCCCATCGGCCATTGGCAGATCCTTTTTTAGCATTGGCTAAACCCACAGCGCCATTTGCCTCAATAATAATGAATGCTCCTCCATAGTTAAGACTAAGAGCGCTGACCCACATGGGGATTATAAAGGCAAATTTCTTTTCAAAAAGAAACCATTGCACATTTCTATACATGGCTTCTTCTTGAGTTGCGCATTCCCTCACTGAAACGCCTGAACCAGCTGATGTTTCCTGATTCTGGCCAATCCTTTCCCATAATTTAAATGGTTTTGCCGAAGGTGCGCCGGAGTCATCCGGATCAATTGGTTTCAATCTAAATTTATCATCATCTTGTATATAGCCCGTTCCATTATCATTCATTGGAGGAACATTATAGCGACTATCCCATATACCATCAAGAACTCCCCCGCCGTTATGCTGTATTAAATAATTGTCTGAAACTACTACTTCTTTATAGCGGTTTGCTCTCTGTCCATTGGCATCATCGGGATCAGCTATGTCATCGCCGTTACCCGACTGTATAGAATTGGGGTAAAAATATTCCCATCCTGTCGGGTCTGATGAAGGCTTATATACATAGGCATAGACCTCGCCATTGGGCTTATAGTATACATTGACTGTCTTGCTGCCGTTAACAGGCATGACACAGGTCGTCGTTTCCGGATGGGTCGCATCATTAGTATAGGTTGTCGAATAATAGGGCCCCTGACCGTCCCAGGCAACCCTGGCTACCCATCCCATGAGGAACTGGGATGTATTGAGCACTCCTTTGCCGTCAGCAACTTTGGGCCAATAGGTCCGGTAATCGTTATTTCCGCCGGTAGTTGATTGAGTTGCATTATTGCTGACTGTTATTGCCGTTTCTCCGCCATTTGGTATACCCGCGTCTCCAGCGCAGTTGGATGGAAGAAGGAGCATGGTTGGGTAATCATATCCTAAATAAAACTTATGTGATCCTCGTCCAGAATAACCGAATGATGATGAACTGCGGGAAATGTGGTCAGCTTGTTCTGTCCTGGAGCCAAGCGCAAGCGCGTATGAATCCATACCTAATGAACATCCAGAAATTGCTATTGATGCATCCTTTGATGTTAAAGAAAACATTGAATCATTGACTGTAATAATACCCTTGGTAGAAATTCCATGACCATAATTAAAATTGCTATAATTGCCCTCGCCAGAGCTGTTACCGACACGGGTAAGAAAACCAAAGTTATATGCCGCGCCGATGGTGTAAACTAAATGATCCAGATATGACATCTGCGACCATGAAGCATCTGACGTACGGCTCTGCATCCTTCCATTATACTGCATCGTTCTCTTGAGGGTCGGCTCAAGGGCATTGGCGCTGTCGGCATAGTCAATGCCTGCCGATCTCAATTTGCCCATGGCGACCATTAGTGCCTCGATGGGAGACTGATTATCGGCATTAATTATTGAATAATCCGTGCTGCTTGAACCGTCATTGCGGATAAAGAGTTTAACCAGTGTCGGCAGCATGTCCCTCAATGTTTCCTTGAACGATGCGTTGACGTATCCGTTCGCTGCTGTATTGTAATAATCAGTGCTGCTCTCATAGGTGCTGGTGCCCATTTCATCAGGAGCGAAATAATTAGAAAGATTGACTATGGCATTCTCAATCTTGGTTGTGGCGTCCGGGTCCGAATTGAGCAGGGCAGGCAGGTCCTGTAATATCATGTTGTCAATGGTGTTCCTCACCGTTTCATCGCTCGCGGCAATAGTGTTAAGACCATAGATGAGTTTGATGACACCCTTAACAGCGTTGCCGAGGTCTGTGTTGTTTGAACTCGCACCATGGATCGCGGTAGTACGGTTCGTGTGGAGATTATAGCTGCCGTCGACCCACATCGGGTAATCACAGCTCATGGTTACCTTGCCCAGAAGCTTGGCCAGCTTGGTGATGTCGTATTCCACTTTTATTGAACCGACCCGGTCATTCCAATAATCGGTCCCGACCTGCAAATTATCTGTTAAGCAACGATCATTAAAGGTAAGTTCGAGTTTATTTCCGGTTAGATCCGCATTTTGATATAACGTAACCTTGATGCCAATGGGTACTTCTATTGAAGAAGCAGACAGAAACCCGCCGGAAGTTGTAAAGTTCCACGGGGGACCTGACAGGGTTGCGTAGGTATAACTTCCGACCGGGATATCAACATAGGTGCCTGTATACATGCAATCCAGGTACACCCTCGTCTTCATCATGTTCCCCATGTCCTCTTCAATCTCGGCCGGGGTCTTGGTATCGACAAGGTAATCCACCACCTGAGATGCCATGGCCAGAATGTCGGAACTCAGGTCCGTGTTGCTCACCACCTGGTCCAGGGCCGCGTAAAAGTTGGCCAGCCGGTCAATGGAGCCGTCAGTAGCATCATAATAACCTCCATCGTGATGTCCATCAGGACAAATATAATGGGCAGAGGTCGTATCCATCGTGAGTTTAAGCAAACCATGGAGTTCCCCTATCATGGGAACCAGGAAAGGAGCTTCAACAAGTCCCACTGCATCCCGCAGAAACTGAGGGGTTTCATACCCGTTGACCATCATGTCCCCCAGAGCGTCGTTGAGCCTCTGGGTATCAAGGCTATCGATGGCGCTGTGAAGCGCTGGAAAGCCGTCAAAAAGTTTAAGCAGGTTGTATTCCGGCTCCTGGTCGTTCTTCTGGAAATTCGCCAGCTGGTCCTTGGAACAGCCGGTATATATCAGCATTGTCAATATCGTGCTGATTGCAATGGATAGTATCTTCTTCATTTAAATCCTCCCAACTCTTGCATTCTTTATTTTACTATATATTTTTCTGTTTGGTTATAAATAAAAACCGTCCAGCCGGTATGTATATATGAATTTCTATTGTTCTCTAATTTATTTCCGTAAATTATTAATCTCTTATGATTTCAGGTTATTTTAAGCTTATGCGATTTTTTTAATTGCTCTATCTATTTTATGCATCAACATCATTACCTTAGTGAAACAATATTTATCCCTTTTCACTAATAACTGCGGAATGATACCTATATAGATCTATAGAGAAAATTTACTGAAACAACAATATTCTGTCAATAGAAAAAACTGAAAATTCAGTTTTTTACATTATGAGAATTGCAACCAAAAACCATTAACACAAAAGGATTGTATACAAATGACAATTGTTTGAAATGAAATCTCTGAAAATTACAGCATCATTCCTTTTATCTGAATAAACCACACATTAATTGCTAATAAGAAATTTGGTTGTTGACCAATGAATAGATTTGTTGCATTTCTTCTGATAATTTTTTACAGTTGCCTTCCCTGCAGCAGGCGGAAGGTGCGTTTATTATTTATATTGAATTTAGCAAAAGCATGCTAATGCCCTTACAAATCAACAGTTGAAATTTTACTGGATCGGTTTATCCTGTAAGGCATTGATATTTACCTGTTTATTGTAAGATTGTTTTTAACAGTGGAAGCCATGAATCTATCAGGAAAAAATTTATTCCCAATTCTGTGGACCCTCTCCATCACCTGTTTGGCCACAATAATCCTCGGAATCCCGGCCCTCCTTTCCGCCATGGTGGACAGGACCGGCAGGATACCCTACCGCATTGGCCAGGTTTGGGCCAGGATGATTCTCCGGTTGAACGGCGTCAGGATCCGGGTTGAGGGACTGGCAAACATCGACAGGAAAATATCCTATGTTTTTATCTCCAATCATCAAAGCAATCTTGACGGCCTGGCCATAGGCACGGCCCTGCCGTCACCCCTTCGCTTTGTCATAAAGAAGTCGCTCTTAAAAATACCTATCATGGGACAGGCCTTCAAGCTGGGAAGGATGATACCCATAGACCGCAGTGACGGGCAAAAGTCGATCGAAACCATAAATCGTTACTGCAGGGAACTCAGAAACGGCATCAGCGCCCTTTTCTTCGGCGAAGGCCGCCGGAGCAGGGACGGCAGGCTCCAGCCCTTTAAAAAGGGGGGGATTATCTTTTCCATTGACTCGAAGCTCCCCCTTGTGCCTGTCACCGTGGTCAACAGCTTCAATCTCCTGCCCTCCGGGGCGTTACACATTAAAAAAGGGACGATTACGATCATCATCGGTGACGCCATTCCAACCATGGACTATGGCCCTGAGTACGCGGAGCAGCTCAGGGAACGAGTATGGTCCGTGATATCGGAAAACCTGAAAAAGTACGCTCTTCAATCCGTATGATATCACCCCCGATAAAAAACCTTGACAATGACGATATTGAAACAAGTATACATGTTCATCTGTCACAGTAGCATGCAGTTAGAGTTTTTCAATAGAGGATATTAAAATGAAAACTAAAAAAATTATCGCCGTCACCGCCATAGTGATTCTGTCACTCCTTGTTCTGTCCGGACTCACTGCGGGGACCGCTTATTATATCCTCATGCAGAAACCGAGCGTGAAATTTCTGCTGACTAATTCCGGCTTCAGGACGCCGGCCCGCTACACGAAGAAGGAAATCATTATGGACATGAAAGGAGAGAAAGTTCCGGTAATAGTGTACCGCCACGAAACGACGAAATCCGACAGATACTTCATGCTTCAGCACGGCCTCACTCCCCAGGGCCACAAGCACCCGAAGATAGACCGCTTCGCCGCGAGCCTCTGCGACGCCACGGGCATGAACGTTGTGATCCCTTTTGTAAAGGGAAGCATCCAGGGGGGATCCCTGACAAAAACATACGAAAACATGGCTGATATCTATACGGTCCTGGTGAAGCAGTTTCCCGGCCGGTACCGCGCCTTCGGCGCCTGCATCGGCGCCAATATCCTCCTGGTGGCGCTGAACCGCGTGCCGGACGAGATCTATCCGGAAAAGATCTTCATGCTGGGGCCTTTCTTTGATGGAAGGACCCTTTTCGATTTCTACAATAAAATATCAAAACCTGAAGACATCGACATCATGGTGAAAATGGCCATCACCCTGAACATGGACGTTTTCTCGGAAAAAGAAAAGGACCTGATCCGCAAGGCCATAGCAGCGTCAAAGCCGGGCACCACGGACCGGAGCGAGATGAAGAAGATCCTCGGCGACAGGCTCTTCAGCGACATCACGGTGGTGAAGCTCCACCACCGGGACTTTGAAGACATCAACCCGAAGACCATGTTCGGGAAAAACAGGGCGAAATGCAAGTTCTTCATCCTCCATTCCAAGAACGACAATGTCATTCCCTTCTTCGAGGGCAAAAATCTGGCGGAGTTCATGAAAAAGAGCGGCATCAGCACCAGGTTCCTGGGCACCGAGTATGTGGAGCACGCCCAGAATCAAGCATCAGTCACCGGCTTTTTAAAAGAAATGAAATACCTTATCCGCTTCTTCGACGAGTTATTTGAAGGGGATGTGGCGATTTAATATAGACATGAATAAAATACTGCAAAAAAAAATTGATGCTCTTCACCGCATTATCGATTCCCTCGGCTCCGTAGCCGTTGCTTTTTCCGGCGGCGTGGACAGCACTTTTCTTCTAAAAACAGCCCATAACCTTTTGGGGAAAGGAGTGATTGCCGTCACAGTGAACTCGCTCTTTATCGCGCCTGACGAGATCGACGGAGCGCGAAACTTCACCACCGAGGAGGGGATCAGCCACGAAATCATCGGGGTGGATATTTTTAACAACAGCGCTGTTATCGCCAACTCCCCGGACCGCTGCTACCTCTGCAAGCTCGACGTGTTCCGCGCCATTATCGCTTTTGCCTCATCCAGGGGGATCCCCCATGTCGCTGAAGGTTCCAATCTCGACGACCGGGATGATTATCGCCCCGGATCCCGGGCCATACGGGAGCTTACGGTTTTGAGCCCTCTCATGGAAGCGGGCCTCACCAAGGAAAACATCAGGGAGGCCTCCCGGGCCATGGGCCTTGCCGTCTGGGACAAGCCGGCCAACCCCTGCCTTGCCACGCGGATTCCCTGCGGCACGGCAATTACAAAAGAAATACTTGAAACTATTAACTGTGCTGAGGAATACCTTCACGGCCTCGGCATCCGTGATGTACGGGTGCGTCACCACGGTCCCATTGCCCGCATAGAGGCCCCTCGCGATGAACAGGACATAATCCTCAAGGAATCTGCTGTCATTGCGGAAGCCTTTAAAAGGCTCGGCTTCACCCATATTGCACTTGACATCGAGGGGTATCGCAGGGGCAGCATGAATGAACCGACAGCAAAGGGGAGTGATAATGGACAGGGATAAAATCCGCGAGCTTCTCGAGCAGGTCAGAAGCGGCGAGACTGCTGTGCAGGAGGCGATGGAAGCCCTGCGGATGCTCCCCTTCGAAGACCTGGGCTTTGCCAGGACCGACAATCACCGGGCCCTCCGCACCGGCTACCCGGAAGTGATATACTGCATGGGAAAGACCGTAGGCCAGATCTGCGCTATTGTCGAGCGCCTTACCGTTGCCCATAAAACGATCATAGCCAGCCGCGCCACCGATGAGGTGTATGAGGCAGTGAAAAAGGTGAATCCCGGGGCCGTGTACAAAAAAGACGCCCGCCTGATTATCATAGGTGAAGCGGTAAAGCCGAAAACCGACAAAAAGATCCTGGTCATCACCGCCGGCACATCGGACATACCCGTGGCCGAGGAAGCCGCGGTAACCGCCGAAGCCATGGCCAACCCGGTGGAGCGCCTCTTCGACGTGGGCGTGGCCGGCATCCACCGCCTCTTCGAGAACGCCTCGAGCCTTTTCAGCGCCAACGTCCTCGTGGCCGTGGCCGGGATGGACGGCGCCCTCCCCAGCGTTATCGGTGGTCTCGTGGACAAACCGGTAATTGCCGTACCCACCAGCGTCGGCTACGGCGCGAGTTTCGGCGGCATTGGCGCGCTCCTTACCATGCTGAACTCCTGCGCCCCCGGCGTGGCGGTGGTCAATATCGACAACGGCTTCGGCGCCGGATATCTCGCCGGCATGATCAATCAGATTGGTATATAATATGAAGATCGCCTATTTTGACTGCTTTTCCGGCGTGAGCGGCGACATGATCCTCGGGTCCCTCATCGACGCCGGCCTTGACCCGGAAGCGCTGAAAAAAGCCGTGTCGGGCATTCCCCTGTCAGGCTATGAGCTTTCAGCGGAAAAGGTCATGAAAAACGGTATAGCGGGGACCCGCTTTAACATCATTACCTCCGAAGCCGGGAAGGAGCGTCATCTGTCCGATATCCTCGCCCTGATAAACAGCAGCTCACTTTCGGAAAAGGCGAAGCGATCCGCCGGCGACATCTTCCGCCTGATAGGCGGCATTGAAGCCGAAATCCACGGCACCTCAATTGAAAAGATACACTTCCACGAAATCGGCGCGGTCGATTCAATTATAGACATCGCCGGCGTATGCGCGGCATTTGACCTGATGGGTATCGGCGCGGTGTGCTGCTCCCGCATTAACGTGGGCAGCGGCTTCGTGAAGACCGATCACGGAATGCTGCCGGTACCGGCGCCGGCTACGGCGAAGATCCTTGCCGGCGCGACGGTTTATTCCAGCGGCATAGAGGCGGAACTCACCACCCCCACCGGCGCCGCTATCATGAAATACTTTTCGAAAAGCTTCGGCCCGCTGCCAGACATGACCATCCGGAGCGTTGGTTACGGTGCCGGCATGAAGGACCTCCCGGTCCCCAATCTCCTGCGCGTCTACATCGGCGAGGACGATGCGCGGGAAGGTTATGACACGGTCATCTCCCTTGAAACCAACATCGACGACATGAATCCGGAATTCTATCAGCACGTGTTTGAACGGCTGCTTGACGCCGGGGCCCTTGACGTGTTCGCTACGCCGATTATCATGAAGAAAGGCCGTCCCGGGACCCTGCTCACGGTTCTTGTCCGGGATGAGCGCCGCGAAGCCCTTATGGAAATCCTCTTCGCGGAAACCACCACCGCCGGCGTGCGCGCGGGCAGGCTCGAGCGCACGGTCCTTGACCGGGAGATGCGGCGGGTGAAAACACGCTTCGGCGAAATAACAGTGAAGGTCCTTTCCCGGGAAGGCCGCGTTGTTACCGTGTCTCCCGAATACGAGGAGTGCCGAAAGATAGCCGGGGAGCGGCAGGTGCCCCTCAAAGAAGTATACGACGAGGCAAAAAAAATGGCGGCTTACATCACGGAATGAAACATATGATCTCAAAAGGCTACATACATATTTATACCGGCAACGGCAAGGGAAAGACCAGCGCGGCCCTGGGACTGGCCTTCCGCGCCTCCGGCTCGGGTCTCCGGAGCATCATCATACAGTTTATGAAGGGCCTGCCCACGGGCGAGCTTGAGGCGGCATCGAAGCTGGGCGGCCTCATTACCATAGAGCGCTACGGCAGCCGGCGCTTCTGCCGGCCCGATGACGGCTCCTTCGATGAGCACCGGCAATACACCCTTGAGGGATACAGCCGCGCCCGGGAGGTCCTCGCCGGGGCGCTCTTCGACATCGTCATTCTGGACGAAATCATCACCGCGGTGAAGTTCGGCCTGCTGACCGATGACGATGTGCTCGCCCTCTGCAGCGCCAGACATGACGCCACCGAGCTGGTCCTTACCGGCAGGGGCGCGTCGAACGCGCTCATTGGCCGCGCGGACCTGGTCACTGAAATGAAGGAAATCAAGCACTATTACCAGGCCGGGGTAGCGCCGCGCAAGGGGATCGAAGATTGATAAAGCTTACACGATACGCCGCATCCTTACTGCTCCCGGTCCTGTTCGCATTCATGGCGCAGGGAGCTGCCCTTGCGGTGGAAAAACCCCTGATCGGCATTGCCACGGTCAGGAGCAACAGCCCGCGCGCCATGGCCCTCACCTCCCTCCTTGACGAAAACCTGGCCCGCCTGGTTGAGCGGAGCGGACTTTTCCAGACCGTCAACCCCGCCCTTCTGCGGGAGGAAATAAAAAAATTCGGCTGCACCGACGAGCAGTGCCTTCTCGGTTTCGCCCGTGACGCCGGGCTGAGCCTGGTCATACGAGGCGACCTGGACGATACCGGCGATTTCATCAACCTCACCCTCCGCGCCTACGGCACTGACTTCCCGTACCAGCGGCAGGCGGTGTACCAGTACATGGTGCGGATCCCCATGATCGGGCAGTACGGGCAGGTTGAATACAGCAATATCACGGGAGAACACGCGGGAATTTTCTTCTCAAGGCTCCTGGCCCGCTATCAGGCCGCCCACACCGTTGCGGCGGGGCCCGGTAACATCATGAAGGTAATCCAGAGCCTTACCGGGTCCTACACCCTCTACCGGCCGGAGCCTGCCGCTGATAAGAATTCCCTCCGCGGCTTCCGCTCCATCGGCACGGCGCGCCTAACCGCCGGGACCATCGTGAAATCCGACACCCCGGCTCAGCCCGGCGATTTCATCCTGACCGGTTACGGCGAAACGGCCCGGTTCATCGAAAGGCTCGTCTATGAGGGCAAGCGTGAAGTAGTGTTCCGCACAGCATCTCCCCTTGACACGCTTTACGCCTTGCTCCTCACCGGTCCCGCCAGCGCGGTCATGCCCCTCCTCGCGCCGACCCTGGGATACTACCGGTCAAGCGACTGGACCGGTTTGGCCCTCTGGACCTTCAACGTCACGCCCTACCTCTACCTGGAGCTCAACGGCCTATCGAACTACTTCGCGAATTATTATAAAAAGAAGAAAACCGTTCCCCGGGACGTGCAGGCACAATACTATTTCGGCTGGTACATGCTCTGCGCCGGCGGCTCGTCGCTTTTCGTGGACTCCCTGGCCCATGGCATGCTCGGCAAAGCGGCCAATTACCAGGGAACACAGCCGTACATGGGGAACGCTCTTACCGCGGCCTACCTGGCCCTGGTCTCCGGCGGGGGAGGCCATTTTTACCGCGGCCACCGCCTTTGGGGCTATATCTATTATCACGCGGACAATCTGCTCCTCTACTTCATGATCAGCGAATTCTGCCCGGAGAGGAAATTCAACCCGCTGACGCAGACTTTTACAACAGGGAAGATCAACAGGGCCCGGGCCTATTCCCTTATGTCGGCTTTCTGTGCGGTTAAAATCGCGGAGATAATTCATGCCGTGTTCATCCGGGACTCTGTCCGCAACGGCGATATTATCGATGAAGGATATTCGATCGAGCCGGTCATATACGCAGATGAAAAAAACGACACGAGCCTGGGTCTCCAGTATTCGTATCGATGGTGAAGCCCCTTCGGTCCCCCTCTCCCGCAGGGAGAGGGGGATGGCGAAATAGAATTAAGAAGTAGCCCTCACCCATGGGAGAGGGCGCGCCAGAGGCGGGGTGAGGTCAATAAGACAGAAACAAGATGAACCATCAGAGGATAGAAAGGACATATATTAAATTCATGAGACACAAGAAGTCATATAAATCATGCCCCCCCGGGGGGACAGGGTGGCCATACTGGACTATTCTTCTGGCGCTGTTCCTCCTTCTGCCAGGCGGTCATCTCGCCGCGGAGAAAGTTCACATCCCGGGGACTATTGCCCTGTTTGCGATCCAGAATTCCGGCGTCCAACTCAATGCCCTTTCGGAGAAGTCAGCCCAGGCCATCATGGATACCTGTGACCGGCTGGGCAGGTTTCTGCCGGTTGAAAGCGACAGGGTTGAAAAAGCGATGGACGCCATTCCTGAAGGATCCGGCGAAGAGGCGCTGTTCAAGGCGGCGCAGCAGCTCAAAGCTGACCTGTATGCCGTGGTCACCGTTTCCACGGACGGCAACACCTTCACCGGCACTGTAGCCATTCGCTCCATATCGGACCAGTATAAGAAGATGGAACAGAACATCACCGTCAGAAGCAAAGTCATGATGAACATCCCCCTCAAGCTTGCCCGGGAGATGGCCCTTCTCCACAGGAACAGGCCGATAGAGACACGCCTTCTGGAAAAGAGGGGCGGTCTCTGCCTCCTGGACGCGGGTCAGTGGCATGGCCTGTCGCCGGGACGGTACCGCACCGAAGAGGGAGAGGCCATAACCGTCAGGAACACCAACAGGTTCCAGTCCCTGGCTTTACTGCCGGAGCAGTTATCGAAACTATCGCGGATCACCATTAAGAATTATCCGTCGTACCGGGCCACGGTCAGGAACCTGAACGAACAGATCGAATACAACACCAACAAGAAGTACAGCCTCCTCTCCACGGGGATCCGGGGCCAGGACCCGGAAAAACAATTCACGCTGGGGATGTGCATCGTAAATCCCGGCGCCAACGCCTGCCTCCCCGGATACGGGTCATACCTGTCTACTTCTTATATGGGTTTCAAGAATACATCGCCCAGCGTCGGGGGCATCGTGTTCTCCACACTCCTCATCGTCACCCACTTCATCCTGCCTGAGGCCATGACGAAATTCAAGATCAACTTCGTGCCAGGCATCATGGACAGCGACAAGACCAAAGCGATGAACAACCTCCAGATATTCTGCTGGGCCACGGTGCCCCTCACGATCTCCGTAGCCTTCCTTGACCAGCTGGCGTACCAGTTCAAGATGAACAATGCCCTGCCTCCCTTTTTCATGAACAAAAATGAAACGGCACTGGTCCTCTCCCTCTTCATACCCGGTGGAGGTATGTTCTACAAAGGATACCGGCTCCCGGGATGGAGCTTCTATCTTTCGGAAATGTTTCTGGCCGGATTCTGCGTGTATACAAAAGATAATAAAAAAAAGGTCCTCTATGGAGGCATAGCCCTGGGCGGAGTGAAGCTTATCGAGCTTATAACAGCATATTTCTGCCCGCCGGCATACAGTTTTTTCAAATTCGAACAAGAAGGACGGATAAACCAGACTTCGCTATCTATAAAGATAGATCCGACTGAATCTGGAGATCTGATTTATAAGATGGGATTAACCTGCATTTATTGACCTTGTTCACCCTTGAAAAATTTAAATAAATAGTATATTCCTTACATTTTTCATATCCCAATGAATTAATAATTTTTTCAAAAAAATTGTTACAATACTTGACAAATTATACGATTTTCGTTATTTTATACTGAATTCGTAAACTTATACGATATATGTATGAATTTTAAAAAAAGTAAACAAATGGGTGAAACACATTTAGATAATAAGAAATACCAGGATTTGATGAACACGGCCCGGGAGCTTATCTTCAAGCATGGGACCAAAAGAGTCACCATCGAGGAGATCTGCGAAAAGGCTGATGTCAGCAAAATGACCTTTTACAAGTTCTTTCGCAACAAAAACGAGCTTGCAACAAGGGTTCTGTCCGAACTGAATGACCGGATATTGAAAGAGCAGGACGATATCATGAATCGCCCTATCCCTTTCATCGAAAAAATAAAAGGGATCATCAACCATCTCATAAAAACAAGCGAAGAGCTTGAGGATATCTTTCTTGACGAGATGTGGGAGTATAGTGAAGATTTCATGCTCTTTTTCAACACGCTGAAAAAGGAATCATATCACCTCATAAGCGATTTCATCAAGCAGGGACAGCAGGAAGGGGTCATACGGAAGACGCTGAAACCTGAAGTGATCCTGTATCTCATTGAGAAATTTCAGGAGATGCTTAACAGCGACCGGATGAAGGCCATCGCCCCGGACCCTCACGAGCGTCTGGACCTGATGTTGAATCTGACATTTTATGGAATTATTGATTCTAAGCAGCAGACCGGCACGGCACAGCAGGGAGAATGAAACAATCCTTCAGTGCCAGCCGCACATCACATAAGGAGCATAGTATGAAAAAGACATTATTAATAATCATTGCTGCGTCAATAGCAGTTCCCCTGCTGCACAGCATGTCCTACGCGCTGACGGCCGTTGAAATAATTGACAGGGCAGAAAAGGCCGTGCGCGGTGACACCCAGGTCGCCATGGTAGAAATTACTATCAAAAACCGCCGCTGGACCCGCACCATGAAGATGAAGAGCTGGGACAACCGGATCGCGAAAAAATCCTTTGCCGAGATCCTGGCCCCGAAAAAGGACGCCGGGAACCGTTTTCTTATGATCACGGCGGAGAAGCTCATGTGGCACTACAATCCGGACATCGGCAAGGAAATGAAAATACACCCTTCCATGATGCTTCAGTCCTGGATGGGTTCCGATTTCACCAATGACGACATCGTTAAGGAATCGAGTATTCTCGACGATTACACTCATACCCTTGACGGCAAAAAAAAGGTCGACGGTCATGAATGCTACGCTATAACCATGATCCCGAAGCCGAATGCCGCAGTTGTCTGGGGCAAGCTCCTCTATTACGCCCGGGTCAGTGACTGCCTGCCCGTAAAGCAGGAATTCTACGATCAGCACGGAAAACTCAAAAAAGTCATGACCCTCAGCAACTTTAAAACTATGGGCGACCGGGTCATACCGGCAACAATGAAGATGATCACCCTTAAAAAGCGCCGTGAACAGGGCGAGACCGGGGAAGAATACACACAGATGGATATAAAAGACGTCAGGTTCAACGTGAAGATCCCAAACAACGTCTTTTCGCTGCAAAACCTTAAAAGGAGATAGCAGTCATGAAACTGCCCCGGGAAGCCTCCATCGAGATCATGCTGGCATGGCGCAATGTATGGAAGAACAAACGCCGCACGGTCCTCACGCTCCTCACCATCATGGTGGGGTGCGCCATGATCATTTTTTCCCGCGCCTTCCAGGATGGCGGCTACGGGAAGATGATTGAGGATTCAATCGCGTCCAACACCACGCACATCCAGATCCACGAAAAAGGGTTCTGGGAAAACCAGAGCATTGACTATGCCTTCAAGCCGGGCAATGATCTCATGAAGTACCTCCGCAACAATCCCGCGGTGTCTGACTACTCCCGGCGCATTCATGCCGCCGGCCTGGTCTCCTATGGCAACAACACCTACGGCACCCTTATCCAGGCGGTGGAACCCGATACAGAAAAGAAGGTCAGCAATCTTCATGAATCGATTCAACCGGGCGGCAGATACCTTCTTGCCGATGACGGGAAAAACATCGTCATGGGTGCCACCCTGGCAAAGAACCTGAAGGTCAAGACCGGCGACACCGTTTCCATCATATCCCAGGGATTTGACGGCTCCATTGCAGCGGCCAACGTTAGCATAGTCGGGATATTCAAGTCCAGAAATCCCCGATACGACCAGTCCACCATCATGATGTCTTTTAACCAGGCCGCGGAAACGTTCACCATGATGGACTATATCAGTTCCATTGCCATCAGGCTGAAACAAACCGAGGACATGGAGCAGGTCCGCGATGAACTTCGCGGCCTTCACGGTTCAAAGATCCTTGAGGTCATGGGATGGGACGAACTGCTGCCGGAGCTCATCCAGCATATCGTCATGGACGATCTCTTTGCCAAAATCTTTTATATCGTGCTGTTCCTCATCATCGCATTTGGCGTGCTCAACACCATCCAGATGTCGGTGTTCGAGCGGCGGCGCGAGCTGGGGATCATGATGGCCATCGGCACCAGGCCGTCGCAGATAGTGACCATGGTGCTCTATGAATCGGTCTTCATCTCATTTATCGGGTCCCTGCTGGGCATTCTGCTCGGTTCTGTAATCAGCTATTACTTTACCGTTTTTCCAATTGATTTCACCGAATACCAGAAAGAGCTGGCGGAATTCAACCAGATCACCACCATCTTACCGACGAAACTGACCATTAAAAATGTCATTTCGACGGCCTTTTTCACCTTTTGCATAGGCGTGCTATTTTCAATCGCGCCTGCCCGGCGGGCTTCACAGCTGCGTCCCCTCGATGCGATCAGGCAGTTGTAAGGAGGAATTTCTGATGATAGCAAATATGATGGAAACCGCGATTAAAATAAAAACATTCATAATGCTGGGGTGGAGAAACCTGTGGCGGCAGAAGCGTCGGTCCCTGGTCGTCATTCTGTCCATCACCATCGGGGTCGTTCTGATGCTCCTCCAGATCGCTGTCATGAACGGCATGATAACCCAGATGCTTGACAATAATATCAGCACCAAGCTCGGCCATATCACCATCAGCAAAAAGGGATTTTTCGACGACATGAAGCTGGAATCCAACTTCTTTCCAGATGCCCGCATGCTTGAAAAAATCAGTAAGGAAAAAAATGTTGTCGCCATTACTCCGAGGGTAAAGACCTTTGCCATGATCCGCACCAGCGAAGCGTCACGGGGTGTCATTGTTATGGGCATCTACCCCGACAGAGAAAAAAATATATCCAAAATGAACGAATACACCCTGAAGGATGAGGGGAGTCGATACCTCGATGACCCTGCCTCGAATGATATCCTCATTTCCAAGTCCATCGCCGAAAAACTCGATGTCACCGTGGGAGACAAGGTCGTCCTTCTCGTTCAGGACAAGGACAACGAGATGACCGGGGTCGGCCTCACGGTCAAAGGACTCTTCCAGACCCCCGTACGTGACTACGACAACGGTGTGGTCTATATGGGGATCAAGCGGCTTCAAAAGATCACCGGCTTAAAGGACAACGTCTCGGAAGTCATGGTCATAACAAAAAACAAAAATATCGTTGATTCAGTCAAACCGAAGCTTGTAAAAAACATTGCAGATAATAATCTGGAAATTCTCACCTGGAAAGAAATGGCACCGTTCCTTTTAAGCGCCATCGCAATGATCGACAAGCAGATGGTTATCTTTTATTTTATCGTGTTCATCACCATAATCTTTTCCATAGCCAACACCCTGATCATGTCCATCATGGAGCGATTTCACGAGCTCGGGGTCATGAAGTCTATCGGGACGCGGCCATCGCAGATTTTTTTCATAATCATGTTCGAGGCCATGAACCTTGGTGCCGTGGGCCTTGCCGTGGGGGTCGTGGTGAGCATAGCAGCGGTGAACATCCTCGCCATAAAGGGAATCGACTTTTCACTCTTCATGGAGGCGATGCGCCAGTGGGGGGCCGGCAGCATAATCTACCCGCTGCTTTTCGTCAGGGATATTGTCATATCAGTTGTGGTGGTTGAGTTCACCACCCTGTTGGCGGCCATTTACCCGGCTTTCAAGGCAGCGCGCATAAAACCGCTTGAAGCGCTTCACTACATTTAAGGAGGGCACCATGTCCATCATAACCATAAGCAGTCTTACAAAAATATACGACGGGGGCGGCATCGAGGTCAAGGCCCTCCGCGGCATCGATCTCGCCATCGGCCGAGGCGAGTTCACCGCCATAGCCGGCCCCTCCGGCTCGGGCAAGACGACCCTCCTGAATCTCATCGGCGGTCTCGACCATCCGACCAGCGGCGCCCTCACTGTGGCAGGGAGCGAACTGAACCATATGAAGCCCCGGGAGCTGTCGGACATCCGCCTGAATAAAATTGGCTTCATATTCCAGGCTTATAACCTGATCCCGGTCCTCTCCGCGCTGGAGAACGTTGAGTACATCCTGCTTCTCCAGGGCGTTGCCAGGTCAGAACGCCGCGACCGCTCGCGGCGCATCCTGGAGGAAGTGGGCCTAGGCAGGGAAATAAACCGGCTCCCCAAGGAGCTTTCCGGCGGCCAGCAGCAGCGCGTCGCCGTGGCCCGGGCCATCGTTTCAGAGCCCGAACTGGTGCTGGCTGACGAGCCCACGGCCAACCTGGACCAGACGACCGGTTCAGGCCTCCTCGACCTGATGCACGACCTGAACCACCAGAAGAATATAACGTTCCTTTTCTCGACCCACGACCAGATGGTCATGGATAATGCCGAGCGCCTCATCAGACTTTCCGACGGCATGATAATATCCGACGAAAAGAAAAAGAGTAAAAAAGAAAGCTCAGTCAAAAAAACAAAAAAGAAAAAATAAAGGTGCCCCGCCATGCCAGTGAATAGAACAGCCCGCATTCTGAGAATAATCATTCTGGTCCTGCTGTCAGGAATGGTTTCAATCGCTTTCGCGCAGAAAACAAAAAAAAGCACCAAGCCGGACTCATCAGTAATTATTAAAGAGAAGGATGAAAACGCAGTAGATATCGACATGGACGATGGGAGCAGCAAGGATGTCGAAAAGGAAAAAAACGGAAAAAAAGAAACGCCGACTGAAAAAAAAGAAACCGGGCAAGAATTAGAGACGGAAGATGACGGGGACACCCTTGCGGAAAAAAAAGGCCCCCAGTTCAAATTCAAGGGCCAGGTTAAAAACCTTTTTGTTTTTCATGAAACCGACAATTTCATCGAATATAACCCCCTGGACACGATCCACCGAAACCTGGCAGCGGATCTGACCAGGGTGCAGCTTTCGCCGGAATTCATCTACCGGGACATCGTTAATATCAAGGTCGATTACGACAACGAGCTGATTGCGAGCAATTACGGCAACAGCCTTTATTTTAAAAGCTACTGGCGTCCGTCGCAGTATAACGATTTTCTGCACCTGGCCTGGGAGCCCTACCGGGGAGACGAGGTTTACTACCGCACCAAGATCCACCGGGCCTATATCAAAGTGAGCGTTGACTATTTCACCGCCACCATTGGCAGGCAGCAGATCCGCTTCGGCAGCGGCAAACTCTGGAACCCTCTGGACATCCTCAATCCCATTTCGCCGACCTTCGTGGAAGGAGGCGACGACCAGAAGGGTACCGACGCGGTCAAGCTTGACTTCTTTCCGGATGACAAGACCGAGATTTCCCTCGTCTACGACATGAAAAAAAGCAACAACAAGATAGAGCATTTCAACATGCAGGACTGCAACTATATACTGCGAGCAAAGACTTCAATTAAAGACACCGATATCGCCGTGCTGGGGGGCTATGTCTCCCGCAGGGGAGTTGCCGGATTTGATTTTGCCGCCATCCTCTTTGATGGTATGTTTCGGGGAAGCATGATTGTAAATCAAGCCGGAGATCCCTACTATAAAAAAGAAGATCAGCGCTACTGGTGGAGATATCTTCTCACCGGCAAAGACGAACCATTTCCCGTTTACTTTCAGGCCAATGTCGGATATGAATACACCTTCAAGGCTGGGGTCTATTTCCTGGTGGAATATTTTTACAACCAGCGGGCCCTGAACTACAACAAGGACCTGAAACTGGCTGCAATGTCCTCGCAGTTAAACGCAATGGACCAGAAGACCTATCTGCAGATGGCAAACCAGTTCCTCACCACCAACCAGCACTACCTGGCAGTGGCCCTGGGGTACGATTTCCATCCTCTGGTGCGCGGCGAATTCTTCACCATCGGAGATATTCAGGGACAGGCTCTCTTCTGGTCGCCGGCGTTGAAAATCAATGCCTATGAAAACCTGGATTTTACCATCGGCGCAATGGGGTCATTCATTTTTAACAACAAGGCATCGGATTTTTCCGAATTCAGGAAGAATTACCTGTTCTACGCTTCAGGGAGTTACGTATTTTAGAGGGCATTAAATCGCATACACTATAGCCCCCCTCTCACCCTTAGGGGGCATGTAATAAAAAACTATTATTTGATGCAAGTCATTACGACAGGTCCAATTTTATATGGGATAAGAATCCTAACGGTAACTATATTCTTATCTGAATTGAAATTAAATTTAATTCTTACCCACACGCCCCCTCAGGGGGGAGGTAGAATGTTCGTCACAACCTTAAAAAACCTCTTCGGATTTTTATCGGTTATCTTTCGACGTTCTTCAGAGGTCAATTCGACAAATATGGTATTGATTGTAGAATAGAAGTGTCCTTCCATTTCCGCCATGAAATAATCAGAACCGAAGAGCACCTTGTCTCCCATCGGCCCGGCGATCATTTTTTTTATGGTTGGATAGAATTCCCTGTGGCAGAAGGTGTAGGATATATCGATATACACATTTTTATAACGCATCGCCAGATTTATTATTTTATCGACCCAGGTGCCCTTTTTCCTGAAAGATACAAACGCCATTCATCCTCTCCGCCGAAATGGGCCAGGTTGAGGCGCAGGTTGTTATATTGTTCCAGGACCGGGACCCAGTTACGCGGTTCGTTGAAATAACGTTTCCACCTGTGCCGGAACAATTCACGTTTTGTTTTATCCACATCGACATACCGTTCTCCATCAAACCATTTTCCTTTCACCGGTAATGAAAAAAGTCGGTATTCACACCGCCTCTCGAACAATGTGCCGTCACCGGAATGTCCTTATCAGCGTAGTAGGAAAATACCTTCATGAGGTCCGGGTGGCTTGGCAGATATCCCAGGGCGGGATAAACCTTGATACCGTGAAAATTCCTGTTTTTCCCCACCGATTGTTTTACCAGGTCAAAAATCCCTTTCCTCCTCGGGTCTACCGCCAGGAAGGGGTATACGGTTTTCCTGTTGTTCTTCTTGATTTCGATGATCTCCTGAATCTGCACTGCAAAGCATCTTTGTTTAGCCTGATCTGTACCGGACCACGGATTATCCGTCCTGACGTCACTCTGGCATTTCTCTTTTTCCTTACAGCCCCTGATGCCGAAGCAGAGGTCCATCATGAGGAGAACAAAAATTGTATTTGCCGGATAATAGCGGACCATGTTATCAAAAATCTCCTCCATTGAATCCTTGCTGCCTGTTTGAAGAAAATGGGCGTAGCTGCTCAGCTTATCACGGTCAGTCCTGGGGAAAAATTTATCGAGAAATACAGACACCTTCCCTACGCCTTCACGCCTGACCCAGAATTTCTGAAAAATAGCCGTCGGGAACATATTTAAAATTAATGATATGGGTATGCGCGTCTATCATAGCGGCCCTCCTTTGCCCATAGGTAATTGCCGTGAACAGGACAATTCAATAACGAGTATGCTTTCCTGTTCAGAGACTATTCCAGTTAATAAATGTCAAAACAGAAGAATGGATATTTTACTGAAATTAGTTCTTAATGTCATCAAGTTCCACCCCTTCCAGGTGTTCCTGGATCAAGGGCTCCAGGTCATCGGCGGTGGAAAGCATTTCTTCCGCCGTGGGATGGTGATCGAAAACGAATACGATATATGAAAGAAAGCTCTTGGTTATTTTAATGCCGAATTCGGCGAAATAGACATCGACGCCATCCTGCAGGCATTTCCCTATGGTAATCGAGTCTTCCGCTTCATTGAAGTAGTCGGCACGCTCCTTATAGAGGCGCGGCACCGCTTCATCCTCAAAAAGAAGGAACGTGACGCCGGCCTCCTCCAGAAGCTGTTTAAAAGGCTTTACGCCGATGAATTTATGCAGAGAATACGGTTTTCCCTTCGACATAGGTCACATTCCTAACGGTTCTTGTAGGCTTCCCACTGCTTCCGCTCTTTATACACGATATAGGTCCCCTTGATGAGGTTTCCGCTGTGCAAATACTCGCCGTAAAACTGCTGGGTGAAATAAGCGTTGGCGCCTGTCCGTCTGAGCTCCTGCTGCGTGGTCACTGAACGGGTAAAGTAGAGTTTCCCATTGGCGATACCCACGTTTTTCAGGTATTCTGTAGCCCCCCTTCCCCAGTTGGGAAAGCGGATTGTCCCATACAGATACCCGCCGCTGGCGCGTAATGAAAGAAAGCCGTGATTGCCCGCTGCGTTCACGGTGAAGTCCCCCACGTAATCCTTGAGTGCTGGCTGCCATGCCCCCAGGGCCGGCCCCGTTTCTTCCTTACCACCGATGATTTCGATAAACTGGACCTGCTTCATCGACACCAAGGTAAGGCTCCTCCCCGTGTCCATCCCCTGGAGAGCCCTCTGCCTCGTGGGATAATTCAATGTATCGCGGGAACAGATAAAGGTGTTCCCGGCGATTACAAGGGCCCTGGCCCGATAGAAATTCCCGGAGGCGTCCTTCACCAGCGCGTCATAGTTCGCAAAAACAGCCATGAAGAAAATGATTGCCATCGTAATGAAAATCCCCGCAGCAAGGGGAATCGCAATGGCCTTAATTCGCTTTTTATCAAGCATAGCATCACCATCCATATTCTAATACTACTATTAAGCAGGGTGCCCGTAAAAATCAAGCAACAAAAGGGGATGTTTCTACAGTAGTCTTGTTGGCCTGGCTTTTATATCAGTATGTCTATTAACTAACAAGCGTCAGAAAAAGAGCCGAGCGGCCGAGGATGTCTACAAATTCAGAGTATAAAAACAAGTTCCGCAGGCAGCGAGGCTTTTTCTGACGCTCCAAATCTGATAACAATTGCCTGTTGTACGAAACGGGCGATCGAAATGGCCCCGTTAGTCCAAAATAAATATTTAAATCTGCTGCAACGTTACCATCGGACCGATATCGCCTTTTCCGGGCATGATGCGACACATTTCATACACCTGGTGCAAAGGTCAAGCCAGAGGGGCGTCACCCGCCATTTTTGCGGGTCATAGGGGTTCTCTTCCGCAGCATCGATTGTCTCGTGGAGGAGAAACACGGCAGGGCCGCATATGCGCAGGCATATTCCACAGGCCCGGGGGTCGGTCCCGATTCCGTCACCGCATTTTTTGTAATCAATAGTTATAGTGGTTTTTCCTTTCATGAAGAGCGGCGCCTCAGTAGCTCTTTTTAAAGCCGGGAAACTCATCCCGCGGCCTCAGGTACAGGGCCTTCTCTTTACAGGCATGGTGGCACACGCCGCAGCCGTAACATTTTTCAAAATCAACGGTTATCCGGTTCTCTGCCTGGCTGTACTCAATAGCTTTAAACTGGCACCGGGCGACGCAGGCCCGGCATCCGGTGCAGCGATCCTGGTCGTAATCCACGATATATTCGGCCTTGTAGATGGATTTGATACCGTAATCAATGCGGGGTCTTATGCCGGCGCATTCCGGGCTCGCGCAGGAGCAAAGGTTGTTAATATAGGGAAAGGGCCCGAACCATATCGAGCCGATGTATCCTTTTTTGTTGTGCTCCATGAAGCGGTCTATCGCCTGCCGTCTGGTGAGAAAATAGTTGTCCTTTTCCGGAATAAACCGGGGAAGCTTATCCACGATCTCCGACATTACACCGAAGTTTATGCAGCAGGCTTCCTTGACGCCCCGGGTCATATAGCGGCACATACAATTTTTTTCGATGATCGGCTCCGCCGCGCAGGTCTCAAGGATAGCGACAGCGTCCTCTAGGGGCACGATCTGGCCGATGTGCCCCTCAGCCCGGAAGGGGTTCGTCGGGGGTCTGGTGCTGTGGAGCATCTTCTCAGCCGCGTGTTTCACGATGCGACCGATTATTGGTATCCGGAGCTTATATCCCATTCCCACGGCGTTAAAGCCATGGACCTTCCTAACGGATATCTGCTCGAAGTTTTTATACTGCTCCATCAGAAAATCGCGGAGATTGTATTTTTCAGCGATGCTGTTCGAGTAATGCTCGGCGTTTAAGTACCACTTGCCGCCGGCGCCATGTTTCATGCAGAGATCACACATATATGAATACCCCCCTGTCCCCCTGGGGCGCCATATGATAAGCAACAATAGTAATTAATATGAATGACATATACAGGGGGGTTCTTACTGGACCACGATATTAACCAGTTTCCCCGGCACAACGATGACCTTTTTAACGCTCTTTCCCTCGATGAAGTCTTTTATCTTCTCGTGCTCCCGGGCCATCTTTTCCATTTCCTCTTTGGTGATGCCGGCGCTCACCTGCTCCTTGCCACGGATTTTGCCGTTCACCTGGAACACGATCTCGACTTCATCACGTTTGGCCAGGGCCTCGATATAATCAGGCCAGGATACTTCATGGAGCTGGGTTTTATTCCCCAGGATTTCCCACAGTTCCGCCGCTACGTGGGGGATGAAGGGTGACAGCATGGGCAGCAGCTTGCCGAATACCTCGGAGATAAAGAGCTTTCCTTCGGCAGTGCCGAGCTCCTTCTCGTCGACGAGATACAGCGCGTTGACCAACTCCATCATCCGCGCAATGGCAGTGTTGTACTGCATCCGTTCCCGGATGTCGTAGGTGACCGCCTTCACCGTCATGTGAAGCTCGCGCCGGGCCTTTTCCAATGTCACGCTTAATGTTACCCCGTCAAGACCGGCACCGGCCTTGTAGAGATCGCTATAGCGGTTCACGAAGCGCCAGATGCGCCCGATGAAGCGGAAGCACCCCTCGACGCCCTTGTCCGACCATTCCAGTTGCTTGTGCGGCGGCGCGGTGAAGAGCATGAAGAGTCGCACCGTATCCGCCCCGTATTTTTCGATGATGGCATCCGGATCTACCACGTTCCCCTTGGACTTGCTCATCTTGGCGCCGTCCTTGATCACCATCCCCTGGGTAAGGAGGTGCGTGAAGGGCTCCCGCGACTTGAGAAGGCCCATGTCGTTCATCACCATTGAGAAGAACCTCGCGTAGAGCAGGTGCAGCACGGCGTGTTCGATACCGCCGATGTATTGGTCCACCGGCATCCAGTACTCAACCTCGCCTCGGTCGAAGATCTCCTTTGAATCGGGGGATGTGAACTTGGCGTAATACCAGGAGGAGTCCACGAAGGTGTCCATGGTGTCCATTTCGCGTCGCGCTTTCCCACCGCATTTCGGACATACGGCGTTTTTAAATTCGTTCATATTGACAAGGGGCGACTGGGAGTCTCCCTTGAAATCGACCTCGACCGGAAGCACGACGGGCAGGTCCTTTTCCGGGACCGGCACGATGCCGCATTTTTCGCAGTAGATCATGGGAATGGGACATCCCCAGTAGCGCTGGCGGGACACCAGCCAATCCCGGATCCGGAAGTTCACTTCCCGCTTAGCGAATCCCTTTTCTTCAGCAAAGTCTGATATCTTCTCAATGGCATCCATGTTGGGGACGCCGTTAAACTGGCCTGAATTAACACACACCCCTTCGTCAACATAGGCGTCCGTCATGGCCGCAACATCAATCGGTGTCTTCGGGTTGTCTATGACGAGCTTCACCGGAATGCCGTATTTTTTGGCAAAGGCGAAGTCGCGGGTGTCATGGGCGGGAACCGCCATGATGGCGCCGGTCCCGTATTCCATGAGGACGAAGTTGCCCACGTAAAGGGGAACGATATCACCGGAGAAGGGGTTAACGATCTTAAGGCCCGTGTCGATCCCCTCCTTTTCCTTTTCATCGGAAATCCGGTCGAACATCGACTGGTTTCTGATCCGGGCGATGAAGTTCCGCACCTTTTTGTCCTGTATGCGGTCGAGGAGCGGATTCTCCGGCGCGATAACCATGAAAGTGACGCCGTACACGGTGTCAGGCCTGGTTGTGTAGATGGGAAAATTCTCACCGCTGTCCAGCTTGAAGTTAATGCGGAGGCCCGTGGAGCGTCCGATCCAGTTGCGCTGCATGGTGAGGACCTGCTCCGGCCATCCGGCTGTAAGCTCCTCATGGCCCTTCAACAAGTCCTCAGCGTAATCGGTTATTTTAAAGAACCACTGCTCCAGCTCCTTCTGGATAACTTCGCTCTCACAGCGCCAGCAGATGCCTCCCTCGGCCTGCTCGTTGGCCAGCACGGTTCCGCACTTCTCGCACCAGTTGACAGCAGCTTTTTTCTTATAGGCAAGGCCCTTCTCATACATTTTCAGAAACATCCACTGGTTCCACTTGTAATAATCCGGTTTGTAGGTGGCGACTTCCCGCGTCCAGTCGTAGGAGAAGCCTATTCTCTTAAGCTGCTGCTTCATGTAATTGATATTTTCAGATGTCCATTTGAATGGGGGGATGTTGTTCTTGATGGCTGCATTTTCCGCCGGGAGCCCGAAGGAGTCCCACCCCATCGGATGGAACACATTGTAGCCGCTCATTTTCAAAAAGCGCGACACCAGGTCGCCGATAGTATAGTTCCGAACGTGCCCCATGTGGAGCCTCCCTGAAGGATAGGGAAACATTTCGAGCACGTAATATTTCTTTTTTGACGGGTCTTTTTTGCACAGGAAGGCCTTGGTTTCTTCCCAGTGCTTCTGCCATTTCAGCTCGATTTCTATAAAGCTGTAATCTCTTTCTTTTTCTGCCATCATTAACCTCGGTGCGGAATAGTTCGGGGGTCCTTGAAGAGCCGCATGAACCGCATCATTTGCATACTGCTCCAGGGTCTCAAGCACATATAAAAAAATGAACGGGTGTATCTTTTGTCAAGAGTAATTTACAGGTTACATCTTGGAGCATTGGCGTGAATTAGATTCCGGAAATCCTGTCATATATCTTGTATCATAAGAAGTTGACCGTTATTTTCGTTCCCCCCGACCCCCGCAAGGGGCGTGTAGGAAATATAAAGAAAACTGGTATCTTAATAACCTTTACATTGGATAAGTCATATTTTTTCTTGGATTCGAGATACGATATGATAATTTCGAGATATTTCTAAATAAATACTAACATTATCTCTCGCGCTCCCTTGGGGGGGTCGGGGGGAGTCAAACCTGTCCGCGGGTGCATGAAAAGTGGCATGATGTGTGGACAGATACTAACTAGTTGTAGCTACGTAAAATATTCAGAACATCTTCGCTGGACGGGGAATCAATGATGCTCTCCTTTACGTTTTCCTTTTTGATGATTGACATGATATTGGATAGGAGCCGCAGATATTCCTTGTGCTGTTTTTCCCCTGCCGCAACAAGTATGACCAGGTGGACCGGCTCCCCGTCCATGGAATCAAAATCGATCCCTTGTTTCGAGATCCCGATGGCAAAGGCCATTTCCTGTATCGTCCCGATTTTCGCGTGGGGGATGGCTATGCCGAAGCCTATGCCGGTGCTCATGATCTCTTCTCTCTCCTTCAGCGCCTTAATGAGGCTGTCTATGTCCTCGCACACATCGCAGCCTTTGAACACCAATGCCAGCTCTTCGATGGCCTTAAACTTGTTGGTCGATTCGAGGACCTTGATATAATTGCTCTTAGTGTAGTCGGTTACTGACGCCATGGATATACCTCGCCTGGTAGATGATAGATCATACAGTTCCATCATCGGTATCTGTCAATAATTAATTCCTGTCCATTGCCCCTTCCGCGTCCAAAAGTGATTCTCAGTTAATCCCCGCTGCAACATTCCCGCCGACAGGGCCTATAAGCGTCTGTTCCTCTTTCGTTGCGAATCTTTCCAGGTCATACCCCAGTCCGAGGGGGTACGGGTTCGTCCGTTCAATATCGCCGAACCGCGCCTTTAGGGATTCATAGGTGTTGTCCCGGAACTCCTCAGGGATGGAATAGCCGCTTCTGATGAGCCCCATGTCCCTTGCCGCACTGAGGAGGTCATCCTGGAACGCGGAATCGGCCAGCTCTATCATGGCCCGGGCCCGTTCTTCAATCGAAGCGAACCTGAGCTGCCGCCATCCGTATTCCGTGACAACGCAGTCCATCTTATTGCGGGTGACTGCCACCACGTTCCTCAGGGCGGGCACGATGTTGCTCATGATCGGTTCCCCCGCATCATTCCTGAAAGAACTCCGCAGGCAGAGGATCGATTTGCCCCCCTCGCTCTTCATGCCCGATTCCTGGAACTCGAACTGGCCGCCCATACCGGTATACTGCACGAAGCGGTCATTCAGGAAGAACCCCTCCGATGAGGCTTGGCTGAAGAGGTCCATCTGGAGCGTGCTGTTGATCCCATGGAATTTCGGAAGCTTCGTAATATGATCCTTGCTATTGGTCTCGTGCACCTCGGTCATCCAGACGTCGGGATTGTCGTCTATGTACCGGTAAAGGTCCTCGCCGCCGACCACAAAAGCCCCGGTGAGAAGGGCCCCCCTCCGGTCGCGGCGGGTGATAACGCCGCTGCGTATCAGATAGAGGAAGGCCGGGGATATGAGCTCGGAATAACCGTTGATGTCGCTCCGCCCCTTTTTCACCAGCCAGTAGGCTATGGAATCAGCCATCTGCCCGATCCCTATCTGGAGGGTCGCACCGTCAGGGACCAGCTCAGCAACATAGCTCCCTATGGCGTGCTCCAGCACGGTTAGCGCCTGGTGTGGCATGATAAAGAGGGGCTCATTCTGCTTCACCACGAAATCAATGCAGTCATCGGGGATATCGGCGTTGCCGCGGCAATAGGGCATAGCGTCGTTTTCCAGGAGCATGACCACGCCATTGTTCTTCTTCACATCGCGGATGGCCTGCTGCATGAGGTCCACGTTGGTGCCACAGTTGTATCTGTCGTGCCTGCGGGACGCCTTCATTACCACCATGTTCAGTCCCCGCGACCGCGCCGCTTCACTGGTGTCCCTGAAATTGACCGCCAGGTAGTCGGACTGGATGCCGGGGATCTTCCTTCCCAGTCCGGGGGAATAGTAATAGCTGTGATAGGTCAGATAGCGCGGCGGCGCCTCTCCCTTCGCAATAGCAGCATCGCATTCGTCAAAATAGTGGAAGGTGGTATAATCCCTGAAAATCCGATCGTAGATCGAGGCGAGGGCCTCGGCCCGGGGACTGCCGGAGGGTCGGGGCTTTTCCAGGGTCAGGGCGGCAATGATGGAGAAATCGATCTCGCCCTTTTTCGCATAATCCGCTAGGGAATTCAGGTAGGCGTTCCCGGAACCGACCCCGATGGGGGTCATGGCGAAAATTTTTCTGCCGAGTTTTCGGATTGCAAGGGCGGCCGCTTCATTGATATTTGAGCATAGGATCATCACATACCTCCTGAGAGATACGGACGCCCCTTTCCATTACAATTTAACGCTTTATTCGCGTCAAGTCAAACATTTGGACTTATGACCAATTTATTTATTATACCGCGATACCGCGTAAACAATCGCCGCCGGCCAGAACAGGAGGAGGAGCAGGATAAAGATAGGAAGGGAAAAGGACGCCCTGCCGGTGGCAGCAGCCGGTCCGCCTTGTCCCGTATCCGCTACCGGGAGCGCCATTGCATCCTGCCGCAAAATATCCTTCATGGCACTGTTTCTCATATCATTCCACCGGTCGATCCCGACCGGCATGCCGCAATAAGAGCATTGCGGTGGTTCAATCTGCGACGCGGGAAAGCTTTTTGATATGCCGCTCCCGCACCGGTCGCAGCGGTCTATCAGGACCATATTCCGCCGGAGGCGGCCGTCAACGATCCTGTCCAAACCTTTTTCCTGGACATAATAACCGAGACCGCGGCGATTGATGAGCACCAGCGCCTTCTCCACCATGCGCCGGCTGTATCCAGTGCTCTTCATGAGGTCCGTTACCGTTGCCTCGCGGGCAAGCTCCATCTTATGAAGGATTGCCGCGGCAACCTGTTCCTTCCTGCGATAGCTGTATCCGATCAGAATAAAGAGTGCCGCCGGGGCCAGGAGCAGCGCCGCTGCAGTATGAAGCGTCGAAGCCTGATTGGCGGGCGCCTGTTTCACCATGTTTGATATGGCGGTCCCGCCTGTAAGAATGAAGAGAACGAGAAAGACATATCCAACTTTTATAAGAACATCATCGATGCGGTAGATATTGTACTTATCCTGTTCCATGGCCATACTACAGAATCACGTCCACGCCTTTATCTTTTAAATATTCCTTTACCTGCCTGATGCTGAAGGTGCGGAAATGGAATACCGACGCGGCGAGGAGTATCTGCGCACCCCCCTTGACAGCGCCGTCGTAGAAATGCTCCAGCTTTCCAGCGCCTCCCGAAGCGATGACCGGCACCGACACCGCGTCCGCCACTGCCCTGGTGAATTCCAGGTCATATCCGGCCAGGGTACCGTCGCCGTCCATGCTGGTGGGGAGTACGCATCCCACCTTTGCAGCGTCGCAGGCGCCGGCCCACTCAATGGCATCCTTACCAACCGGCGTGGTCCCGCCGGAGACTACCAGTTCGAACCCCGAGGGCATCGATTTGTTGCGCCGCGCATCGATGGCTATGACGATCCTGCTGGATCCGAATTCCTTCACCGCCTTCTTCATCAGGTCAGGGTTTTTCACCACGGCGCTGTTCATTGACACCTTGTTAGCGCCAGCTTCAAGCACCAGTTCTATATCCTCCAGGCTGTTAATGCCGCCCCCCATGGTAAGGGGAATAGTGATGGCAGACGAAACCTGCCTGACCCACTCAATCCTGGTCTTCCTGTTTTCCACGGTCGCGGCTATATCGAGCATGGCCAGCTCATCGGCCCCTTCTTTTTCATAAAAGGCCGCGTTCTGCACCGGGTCGCCGGCATCACGCAGATTGACGAAGTTGACTCCCTTGACAACCCGGCCCTCTTTCATGTCGAGACACGGCATTATTTTTATTTTTTCCATGGCATCTACTCCCCGATTTTTTTTATGACGAAGCTCCATCCTAATCCATTGCCGCGTAAAGTCAAGAGAAGAATTACACCCTGCATGATACATCATGTTCTTTTTAAATCTTGACAGAAAATTTGTTTTCTCAAGAAATACACTGAGTAAGATCGGGTAAATCGTGATGAATAAATCAGCGGTGAAAACAAGGAATAAGAAAGTAAATATCGGTCCGGTGTGCCTGGTCACCGGCGGGGCCGGTTTTCTCGGCAGGGCCCTGTCATGGTCCCTTGTTGACCGCGGTTATGCCGTCCACGCCCTTGACGTGAGGACCGGCTTTGAAGATCATGAAAAAATCAAGCCCATTGTTGGCGACATCCGCGATTACGCGATCGTTCGGGAAGCGGCCCGCGGCTGCGCTACCGTTTTCCATACCGCCGCGGTCATGAATTTCCTCGGTGTGTGCGACCGTAAGACATGGGGCGAGGTTCGCGGAATCAATGTCACGGGGACCGAAAACGTCATCCGGGCCTGCCAGGAGGAGGGCGCGTCCCGCCTCGTGTACACCAGCACCAACACCGTGTGTTACAGCCCCGGCCACCTGGTTGACGGCGATGAATCGCGGGGCTATGCCGACAAATGCCTCGATATTTATGCCAAGACAAAAATTAAAGCGGAACGGGCAGTGATTGCCGCTGACAAACAGAAAGGATTACGCACCGTTGCTATCCGTCCCGCCGGCCTCTGGGGCCACGGTGAAGGATGTTACATGGTGTCCAAGCTGGTGAAAGAGCTACGCAAGGGCTCCTTCGTGGCCACCGTGGGAGACTGCACTTCTCTGGCCGACAACACCCATGTGGACAACCTGGTCCAGGCGGAGCTGCTGGCCGCTGAAAAACTGGTCGAAGCGCCGAACATTGTGGGAGGCCAGGCCTACTTCGTGACCGACGAGGAGCAAATGAACCTCATCGAATGGTTCCGGCCCCTCATCGAGGGCCTGGGATACCGGGTCCCGGCACGTTCGATTCCGGTCCGCCTCATGTACCGGCTTGCCTTCGTGATGGAATGGATCCACCGCTTCGGTGGTCCCCGGCCCTTCATGACACGGCTTGAAGTGCATAACCTCACAACCAGCTTCACCTTCCGGTGCGACAAGGCCCGCCGCGATCTCGGCTACAGCCCGATCATCGGTCAGGCCGAAGGAATGAAACTATGCATCGAGCGATACAAAAACTTAACCGCGCGGTCCGAAACAAAGTGAATACACCACGACATGATACAGCTATCAGCGAAAATCTCCGGTGGGACGAGGAGTATGACGTTATTGTGGTTGGCTTCGGCGGCGCCGGAGCCTGTGCAGCCATTGAGGCGGCAGACCGCAGAGCACAGGTGCTGGTAGTCGACCGCTTCACCGGCGGCGGCGCCACAATAAAGAGCGGCGGCGTCATCTATGCCGGGGGCGGCTCTTCGGTGCAGATAAGCGGTGGATTCCGTGACAGTGCCGATAAAATGTACCGCTATCTTGCCCGCGAGACCGGCGGCGCTGTCGACCGTCGCGCCATCAGGGCCTTCTGCACTTCCAGTCTCGATAACCTGGCATGGCTTAAAAAACTCGGAGTCATTATACCTGACAGATACTACCAGGGTAAAACCACTCAGCCCCCGGGCGGTTATGGCCTTTACTTTTCCGGCAACGAAAAGCAGTACACCTTTGATGATCCCATCCCCCGTGGTCACGTTCCAGATGGAACGGGGATGTCGGGCGGTTCCCTGTTCCGGGCCCTGCAGCTAGGCGCCCGGGAACGGGGTGTGACTATACGTCACCGGTGCAGACCGGTCAGTATCATTACCGAGAACGGCACGGTCACCGGTATTGACCTGCTCTCTCTCAAGAACAGCCTGCCGGTACACTGGGCCCACACCTTTCTCTACAGTCTCGGCATGGTGAGCGGTTTGTGCCGGAGACTGCTCCTTCGGCTCGAGCACACCTTTGGAGCCGTAACGCGGGTACGCGCCCGGGGCGGAGTCATCATAAGCGCCGGCGGGTTCGTCTACAACCGGTCCATGATGGAGAAGCACGCGCCCCGCTTCGCCGGCTGCATGCCACTGGGCACGCCGGGCGATGATGGGAGCGGCATCATGCTGGGCCTGTCTGCCGGCGGGATCCTTGAGTCCATGGACGCCTGCGCAGCTTCGCGCTTTTTTTCGCCGCCGGAAGCCTTCATCTCCGGTATTCTGGTGAATCTCCGGGGCGAGCGCTTTTGCGACGAAAGCCTTTACGGCGCCACCCTGAGCCGACACATATCAGAACAGCCGGAGAATCGCGCATATTTGATAATCGATGAAACAATCATGGACAGGGCAAAAGAACAGATGCGCAGCGAGGAACGGCTCCGCGACTTTTCCTTGTCACAGCTCTTATCCGGCGAAATGAATGCCCTCATCTTTCGCAAGGCAATGTTCCTGGTCAACAGCCGCCTGAACAGGGAAAAAGCCGCTTTCCCGGCCGATCTCGAAAAAAAGTGCTCCCTGCCCGCAGGATCCCTGACTGGGGCCATGGCGCGCTATAATGATAACCTGGCTTCAGGAGCAGGTGATGAATTTGGAAAACCAGGTCACTACCGGGAAGTGATCGGCAGGCCTCCCTTTTACGCGATAAACTGCAGGCTCGACAGCCGCCTCTTCCCCAGTCCCTGCATAACCCTCGGGGGACTGGCCGTTAACGCAGTCACCGGCCAGGTGCTGCGCGGGAACGGCATTCCCGTCCCGGGGCTCTACGCCGCCGGCCGCAGCGCGGCCGGGGTCTGTTCCCGCTCCTACGTGAGCGGGCTCTCTCTGGCGGACTGCATTTTTTCCGGCCGCAACGCCGGAAAACACGCCGCTGCCTCATCAGGCATGGCCGCACAATCACGAAATCAAATACCAGGAGTATAACATGGATCTGCATAAAATCATATATCTTCTCTGGCCCATCAAGGGGCAGGAGAAGGGAAAAACCAGGGAAATCCTCCTTCGTGATCTGGCGACACGGCTTATCGGGTCCGGGGCGGAGCGGCTTACCATGGACATAGCCGATCCGGAAGCGGATATGCGCTCCCCGGCGCCGAAGCTTTACAGAGGGGAGCCGATCTGTGCCCTGGTCAACGTGTGGGTGGAAGACTTGGCCAAAAGAAGAAACATCGAGGACATGCTCCGGTACGCAGGTTTCAGGATCGCCGGGTACCTGGTGGAGGAATCGATTTATACGGAATACGGCGGCAACCGTCATTCAAAGCCCAGGGACTGGGCCGACGGCAAACGCTCGCCGGGCGTCACCATGGTTACACTGATGGAACGGCCGAAGCGCTTTCCCCGCGAGGAATGGATTAAGCGCTGGCACGGCATCATGTCGCCGGTCTCGGAAGCGATACAACCCCGCACCCGGTATGTACGCAACCTTGTAATAGAGTCCATCACCCCCGACGCCCTCCCCTTCGAAGGGATCGTGGAAGAGGCATGGCCTTCAAAAAAGCACGTGTCAGATCGTTTCCTTTTTTACGGCGCCGGGAACATCCTGCAGCTTCTGAAGAACATGTGCAGAATACTAAAAGCCGTAAAATCCTTTCTGGACCTTCGGAGCATCCGCACCACCGTCATGAGCGAATATCTCATCAAGACCAAGTAACTGACATAATCACGAGAGGAGCCGTAGAAAATTAATATTTGACATGAGCGCTATTCCGGGCTACATGATCAATATAATCACTAACATCCATATATATGGGAACACCAAATAGGGGAGCCCTCTATGCGTAATACACGGTATCTTCTTTTCTTTTCGTCGCTTTTTTTATTGAGTTTTCTGGCATGCTCTACCGGAACAATAAAAAGTGCGACCACGTCCACTACCCTCATCGGCAAATGGGAGGGTGTTGACCGGACCGGCAAGCCGGGGGCCTTCCAATTTTTTGAGGACGGATCGGTGATACTCATCATAGACGGGAAGCCGCTGGGGGGGCCTGATTCCGGGGGGATAGGCCAGCTCAAGTTTACCGCCGATTACACGAAGGATCCCATAGAGTTGGACATTATCGGGATCGATGCAACAGGGGCCGAGCGTGGCAAGATTCTGATGATAGTAAGATTTGTGTCCAAAGACAAGATAAAGATACGAACACACTTCAATGATGCGCGCCCGCAGAATTTCGACGAGGAAACCATCGACGACACCATACTGCTGGACCGCAAGACGGATTGATACTATCCCTGCTCTAATCCGCCGAACAGCTGATTCATAATTCCACGGGACAATTTCGTCCTGCTCATGGAGATCATCAAATTGAAGGCCGGGCTGTCTATAAGTCTCTTAAACAGTGACGCCCTTCTGAGGCGAAAATTGAAGGCTTTTCTGCACATGGCTTCATACTTCGCCAGGGATTTCTCATCAGGCATACCACCGTTTCCCCGCACATAAGCGCGCATGACCGCGTCAGCGGCAAGGACCCCACTCTCCATGGCGTAAGATATTCCCTCGGCCGTGGCGGGATTGCACAGTCTCCCTGCCTCACCGGCATAGAGCATCCCGTTAGCGTATACATCCTTAACCGAACCGGCAGTGTTGATAACGAAGGAAAAGCTCTTCCCGACCTGTTCAGCTCCTTCCAGACGCCGCGCGTAATGCCTGTCCAGAAATTTTTCGAATATCTCCGTTACATTTCTTCCCTTCAGGCGGTCCTCGTAGAGGCATATTCCGATATTGACGATGCCACTGCCTTCAGGGAAAACCCAGCCATAATGGGGAAGCAGGTCCCTGTCGAAGACCATCTCCATGGTCCCATCTTCCAGTTCAAAATTCTTCCACCACCCGATGCGGGAGGTCATCAGGCGAAGCGGCCGCCTGTCAGCAAAATACTTTTCCCTGAATTCCCTGTTTCTGCCGCCGTTGGCCAGTATGGTCACCTCTGCTTCAATGGTACGTTCGCCGTCACGGGCGCCGACGACCCTGCCCCCTTCATCCAGCATGAATTCCCGGACAGTAAACCCGGGAATGAATCGCGCCCCAAGGGCCCTGGCCTTTTCAAGGAGTGCTGCATCGAAAATATTCCTGTTTATGGTCATAGCCTTCAGGCTGTTGGACATGATGATGTCCTGGCCCCCCGGTCCCACAAAACGGACACGCTTCATTCCGGCGCTGGGTTTGAGGTCATCGAGAAGGTGATCCAGGCCGATTTGTTTTAAAAATCGGTGCGATGAAGGTGATATTCCTCCAGCGCACGGCTTCATGCGCGGGAAATCCGATCGGTCAACCAGAATAAAATCGTGGAACCCCCCGCTTGCCAGACGGTATGCCGCCATGCTGCCCGCCGGTCCAGCGCCGATGATCAATACTTTTGTCTTCAACTCGTTGTCCTCTACATGGCCGTTTTTAATGCCAGACATTATTAGCCCGGAACTTGATTCTTTTTGCCATTAATTGTGAAGCATTAGTAGCAACCTCACTATTTGAAATGAAAGACCTCTTATCCTCTGCGTCCTCAGCGCCCTCTGCGTTTAATAATCAGTATTTTTCAACGCAGAGTACACAGAGAACACGGAGTGTTGTTAGGTTCTTTGCATATATCAACTTGAATCATATGTATATTGGAATTTTTCAATTATTAATTAACTTTATAACACCTTTCCCTTCAAAGGAAAGGGGGCATATAGATCAGTCCAGATCAGTATGTAATATCAAAAAATCATTGACTTAAATCATTATGTCACTGTAGCATAGGTGTGACAGGTCAGCATTATATTAGAAACTACCAGGCCGTCGCAACAGCACGATATTCAGGGGTGTACTATGAAGGTTATCCATGTTATAAAAAGAATAGAGGATATCGACAATGATATCAGGGAATTGAAAAAACTTGAAAAATCGGTGAAACGGAACAAATCGTTCACCACGCCCATTTTCATGTCCATAGAAAAGCAGATCAATATTCTCCTGGGCGACAGGATTAAAATGCTGGACCTGAAAATCGAGAATCCCCCTGAAGCTATGCGGAAAGAGATAGAGGGGGACGAGGCTGTTGTAAAACCGGCGCTCCAGGCCAGGGTAGAACCGGAGCCTGAAAAAAAGAAAAAGGAACCAAAACCGAAAAAAGCGGAGCCCGTCGAATCCCTTGACGATGACGATATACCAATGCTGACTCAGGACCAGATTGACGCGAAGATCAGCACGCTTGAGATAGATAAAGCAAAGTCCAAGCCGTCTCCCGCCAAAAAGGAGCCGGAGCGGAAGATCATTGATGACAGCAGCGTAAAAATACTCGATATTGCTCTTGAAAAGGGGACCCTGGGGAGTGATTCTGACGATAAAAAGGAGAAGGATAAAAAAGTAAAATTTTTCCGCGATAATTTCCCGGTGGAATAAGCTACTTCACCGCTTTACCGATTATCAATTCCAATCTGTATTTTTCCAAGAAATACGGCGTAGAACCGAGCTGGACCTCATTCTCCAGCATGCCCTCTATAATCATATCATGCACAGCAGCGAAACAGGCAGGATTTGCCTTCCTCATACTTGCCACCTGCCCGGAGACCTGGTTCAGCGGCAACAAAGCCTGAGCCGCCCCATCCTGTACCGCCACTGCATACTGTGTTTCTGCACCCTCGCGTCTGGTCATCCGCACGGTTAGGGCCTTCCTGGTTTTATATTTGACCAGATACAGCTCCTGGACCCATCGGCTTTTGTTCTCAAAGGACAATTTTCCGGAACGGTCGATGACGATTTGAAAAAACTGGATCCCCTGATTAACGCGGGGAAGGCTTTCATTGGCGCTTATTCTCGCAAGCATATTCTGGCAGAAATCATAGAGGAACATGATCGTCTCATCCTTGATCCGCTTCGGCCTGATGAAGGTAAAGAGGTTGTCTCTTTCATTAATAACATAGAGCAGCACATACTCGCCTGATTCCTCGCACACAATTGTTATGGAATTTTTTTTCCTCATTTTATACATGGCGTCAAGAATCAGCAGACGGGGGTCCGAGGAATGAAATGCATATACGATGCTCCGCCGGGGATTCAGAGACACGCGCATCAGGGTTTTCACGATATCAGCGTCAGAGCTTATGAATACCGAGTCGCCTTCCCGCGTGACCGTCACGTATATCCCCCCGAGACGGGCGCAGAACCTGAAGGAGACCCGCTTATCCTTCTGGATAATAAATTCATAGGCGTCCTTGAATATCTGCTCGATTTCCCTGTAGGGCTTCTTGAAGGGCTCTGGGGAGACGATAACACAGTAGCCGTCGAACTTCTGACGCGAAATTAGCCCTTCTTTCAAAATAGTCCCGAGAATTGAAACAAGATCATCGGCCCTGCTGTATTCATCGATATACGACTCGCCCCAGCTGGTCTGATATATATGATGGATGGTCTGGACGGCTTCCGCGTTCTCAATCCCGAAATTGATGATGACCATGTTGGCCATGTTAAAGGGCGGCCGCATATAATGCTCGTTCTTCAGCTTGGTCATGGTCCCGGAAAACAGAGTGGCGATGCTTGAAAGAAGATCCGCAACGGCATTCTGATTGATCCGCTTGTGTCCTGCCTGTACCTTCAGCCTGCTGAATTTGGGATCATAGATCTGGTTGATGGCGGTCCACGCGGCGAGCCTCACCAGTCCTTTTTCACTCCTGAGCACCACTGTCGACGTTGCGTCATCGCCGGCCTTCCTTTTTTTTATCAGGCTCCATTCACCGGCCTCATCTCCGCCCCCCGCCGACGGCTCCATGTAGAGGAACGACTCATGGGGCGTGTCCTTGAACGTTATATAATTATCTATTTTATTCTTTTCCTGGGCAAAATGCGACTTGATCTTCCCGCTCAGGAGCTTAAAATCGGAGCTTGATATCTTTTCCTCCAGCTTCATTGCCGGTATCTGCATGACGATTTTCTGGTAGCTCAGGAGCATGAATTTCTTCACCATATTCCAGAACACCATGGTCTGATTATAATCCCAGTTTTCAAAATTATCGAGCAGCTGGATCTCTTTCGCGCTCCACTCCCATTCCTTGACATACTTGAACATGACCAGGACCTTGTAGGGAAGGCCCTGCCGGTCTTTCACTCCGATATAACGCGATAACTGCGGGTCTATCTTGAGATAGAGATTTTGCCGCAGTATTTTAAGGAGGGCCGGCTCGTCCATGGTCGAATCGTAGTAGTCGTACACCTCTTCGAACATCAGGATATATGAATCGATGATCTTGTTGTCGAGGGTCCCCCGGAGAATATTCGTTTTTATCTTCTGGCACAGGAGCGGGGAGTAGTCGGGTGCAAAGAGATATTTTTCAAGGAGCCCGAGTTTGATGATCGATTTAAAGGGATTGCCCAGCGACTTGATAATCAAAAACAGGGCGGGGCCGATGAAGTCTTCCTTTGAAATTTCATACAGATTACCGAGGTCGACAAAGTGCTTTTCACGCTCTTCGGGGGGAACCATGGCGTAAAGATTCTCATATTCACTGTCACGGACAAACCGCGGGAGGACCCACCAGAAAGGAGTCTTCCCTGCTATTATAATTGAGCTCCTGAAAAATTCATCCTTTAAAACCGTGCCGATTATTGAACCGAAGGCCTCTTCCTCACTCTCGGCGAAAATATTATTTTTTATATCAGTGATATCATTGATGAATATATGGACTTCGATATCAGCCTCTTCCATGGCCCAGTTCTGGACGGCTTCAACTTTTTTCATGAACCGTTCAATCTTATCCGCCGGCAGGCTCCTGCGGTCCACGCACACCCAGTAGTCATAATCGGAGTTCCTGGTATAAGCAATCGTCCCGACACTGCCCATGACGGCCATCATCTGGATAAAGGGACTTTTTTTCCTGATCTCGAAATCCTTCACGTAAAAGCGGCCCTGCAAAAACTTGACTGCTTCTGCGTCAGGCTCGAATCCGGCTATACCGCAGGGGACGTCACCATCGACAAAGCCAGGCAACCGTTTGTAGTTGGTGCTAAGGAGGATCGGGATTGAATTGACAACCTTCCGGATATTCGTGGTTCCGATAAGCTGCTGAAAGCGCTTGTACTTGACATCGTTAAACTGCAGAAACAATTCACGATTTTTTTGTATTTCTTCAGGGATAGACATCGTAGCAGATTATGGTAATCCTTTTAAATAGTTAACCGGCACATTGCAATCTCATGCCGGTGTTTATTCTGAGACTAATTCGATACATGGCTGTAAAAACTCTATTGCGCTGCTGATTTATGTAATCTCAACATTATTATCCGCTCATCAAAAATGCAATTATTTGTTTGTTTCTTAGTCAGAATATTTGACATTTTTCCCCGCCCCCTTTTGTGAAGCGGGGAATGTATATAATAATCTCTTTAATAAACAAGTCTATTAAAAAAGATATGATACCTGAAAAATTCATACTTTAAAATTGACAAATAAGGCTGTTTTCATTACAGTAAATTCGGAGATATAACGTGGCACTGACAGTAAAAATGCAGAAAAAACGGCGATAGATGCATAAATACTGCATACACAATTCCGGCACTACTAGCTCAACAACATAGAGGCATCATGGATTTTGACGACATAATACTGGACAAGAACGACATTTCTATCGATACGGAGCTTCTTGAAAGCGATCTGGTTGCCATAGACCAGGTCCTTCCTTCAAAGCTCTACATTATACCGATACGGTACCGGCCCATTTTCCCGGGGATCATCACACCCCTCATCATATCGCATGGCCGCTTCACCGAGGTTATTGACAAAGTCATCCACGACACCAGGACCATCGGGCTGGTCCTGATCAAGGACGACAACAAGGATGAAATAACCGCGGGAGACCTCTACAGCTTCGGCACTGCGGCGAAAATCCTGAAGCGCATCAACCTCCCCGACGGCGGGCTGAACGTCCTCATTAACAGCATCAAGCGGTTCCGCGTCCGAAGGATCATCTCGGAAGAGCCGTACATCCTCGCGGAAGTGGACTACATCGAGGACATCGTGGCAGACAAAAAAAGCATCGAGTTCAAGGCCATCACCCGCGAGGTGCTGAGCAAGCTGAAGATACTGTCGGACAACAACCCCCTCTTCACTGAAGAGATGAAGCTCACCATGTTGAATGTGGACGAGCCGGGGAAAATAGCCGATTTTGTCACCTCCATACTTAACATTGAAAAAAATGAATACCAGGACATACTGGAGACACTAAACGTTAAAAAAAGGCTGCAGAAGGTGCTCGTCCTGCTGCACAAGGAGATCGAGGTTCTGTCTGTCCAGAGGCGGATACAGGGAAGCATCAACGAAAAGATAGACAAGCAGCAACGGGACTTTTTCCTCCGCGAGCAGCTGAAGGCCATCAAGAACGAGCTGGGGATCGAGGAAGACGAGCGGACACGGGAGCTGAAGGAGCTCCGTAAAAAGCTGGAAGAGCTCCTGCTGGAAGGCGAGATTAAGGAAAAGATGGAGGAGGAAATCTCCAAGCTCATGATGATGGATACGGCCTCCTCGGAATATACCGTCACCCGCAACTATGTTGATATCGTCCTCTCACTTCCCTGGAACAGCAAAACCATCGATTCCATAAACCTGGACAAAGCGGAAAAAATATTAAACCGGGACCATTACGGCCTTGAAGACGTTAAAAAGAGGATACTGGAGTTTCTGGCAGTCAAAAAGCTGAAGCCCGACGGCAAAGGCTCTATCATCTGCCTGGTGGGCCCTCCGGGGGTCGGCAAAACATCACTGGGGAAATCCATTGCCCGTGCTCTCGACAGGAAGTTCTTTCGCATATCCCTGGGAGGCATGCGGGACGAGGCGGAGATCAAGGGCCACCGCCGTACCTACGTGGGCGCAATGCCCGGCAAAATCATACAGGGCCTGAAAGTCTGCAAGGTCCGCAACCCGGTCTTCATGCTTGACGAAATCGACAAGCTTGGCCAGAGCTTTCAGGGTGATCCGGCATCGGCGTTGTTGGAAGTATTAGACCCGGAGCAGAATGCGGAATTCCGCGACTATTACGTGGATGCGCCCTTTAATCTGTCCGATGTCCTGTTCATCACCACCGCCAATACCATTGACACCATACCCCAGGTGCTGGCTGACAGGATGGAAATCATACGGCTCTCCGGCTATATTGCCAATGAAAAGTACGAAATAGCCAGGCGCTACCTCCTACCCAAACAGATGGAACAGCACGGGCTCAAGAAAAACAGCGTCAGAATCGACAAGAAAGGCTTCATGCACATCATAAACAACTATGCCCGCGAGGCAGGTGTCAGGAACCTGGAACGGCAGATTGAAAAGATATGCCGTAAAACAGCTACTTACGTTGCCAGGAATAAAAAGCTTTCGGCCAAGATACTCAGCCTTAAAATCATCCGGGAATACCTCGGTACGGAACTCTTTGCCGACGACTCCCTCATAAAAATAACCAGGGCCGGCCTGGCCATCGGGCTGGCATGGACACCCTACGGCGGCGCCACTCTCGTGGTTGAATCGATCGGCATTACCAACAAGAAGGGGGGCGGTCTGAAACTCACCGGGCAGCTGGGGGAAGTCATGAGCGAATCGGCAAATATTGCCTACAGTTACGTACAGCATCTTCTAAAAGATCGCGACGAAGCGGCAACCGTCTTCAGCAACAACGTCATCCATATCCACGTGCCTGCCGGGGCCACCCCCAAGGATGGCCCATCCGCCGGTATAACCATGGCGACGTCCCTCTATTCCATGGCGACAGACAGGAAAATCAAGCCCGGCCTTGCTATGACCGGCGAGCTTACCCTTACGGGCAGGGTCTTCCCGGTGGGAGGCATAAAAGAGAAAATCATAGCGGCCAAGAAAGCTCATCTTAAGGAGATCATACTCCCCAGGGAAAACAGCAAGGACCTGGATGATATCCCGCCATACATCAAGAAGGGCCTCAATTTCCACCTTGTCGACCAGGTTGAGGAAGTCATTAATATCGCGTTTACTAATAAGGCGAAGAAACGAAAACCTCGATAAAAAAATAAATGGAGAAACGTGATGCCGGTAAACAACTTAATGAAAGACATCGTGATCAACACCCTTGATGAAGTGTTAAAGAAAGAAGCTCCCAAGGATGTCACCAGCTCCAGCAGGGACGATATTATCGCCTATGTTCTGAACCGTGTGCCTCCCAAATATGTCACCAGCGAGCGGGGATTTCTCTACGGCATACTGGACTCCCGGTACAAGGTGCAGGAACGCGTCGACGTCCTGTTTCTCATCTACGAAGCCATTTATCGAATTCTGAACCGGAGGGATCCTATCGGCGCAGCTAAAGTTATGACCGTACACGAATCTAACGCGTATCTGCCCCATATTGTCGGTCAGGTCCTGGAAGAATCCACGCTTTCCGTTGTACCGGATGTTGAAGTAACGCTGGTATTCGGCGCAGCCCCTGTGGCCATGGTTGATTCCGACTGGGAGAATCCATACAGGACAAGCCAGGCCACCAGGGGCCACTTCCATTTCTGGCCAAAATATACCGACAGCATCATGAAATCAACGTCCGGGATTCCTTTCAAGCTGATCTTCAGGCATCCTCACTGCGCCGACAACTCCCTTGACCTCAGTCTTGATGTGAGCGGCAAATCGGATTTCGGCGTTTCCCGTTTCATCCCGACAGTGCTCATGAAGACAAAGGAAGAAGGCAAGGACTATCCCTGGTCTCAATAAAATGACTATACCCCGGAGGATCCGATGGAGCTTAGCGAAGCGATACTGAACAGGCGGTCGGTGAGAAAATTTACCAATCACTACGTGACCGATGAAGAGATTCGCGAAGTCATTGATGCGGCCCATAACGCCCCGTCCTGGGCCAACACGCAGGTATGGGAATTCATCGTAGTGCGGGAACGCGAGCTGATCAAGGAAGTCACCGAGACCTACTCGACGACTAACCCCGCCCGCACCTGTTCCTTTGACGCTTCGGCCATTATTGTAGCCTGCGCCAAAACAAAAGTGTCCGGATGTAAGGAGGGCAAGGAGCGCACCAAATTCAACGAATGGTTCATGTTCGACCTGGGCATGGCGGCACAGACCCTCTGCCTGAAGGCGCACGAGATCGGCCTTGGAACCGTCGTGGTCGGCTCCATGGATCATGACGCCTGCGCAAAGGTCCTCCTGATGCCGGAAGGCTATGAGGTTGTCGTCGCCATACCCCTGGGCAGACCTGCTGCGCAGTCGGGCAAAGGACCAACCCGTAAAGATCTACGAAGCTGTGTTTATCTGGACGCATTCGGTGAGCAATACGGTAAAATCTATTAATGAAAACATCCATGGCGGAAAAAATACCGGATCGAAACAGCGTCCCCGACGGACACAAATGGGACCTGACACCCCTCTATACCACGGACCAGGAGTGGGAATCGCATTATGACAAGGTTGAAAAGGAACTCCCACGATACGATTCCTACCGGGGCCGCCTGGGCGAATCGGCGGCAACCCTGAGGGAAGCGGTCGAATTTGACCTTAATGTATCCCGGAGACTTGAGAAGCTCTACACCTTCGCCCACCTGCGAAGCGATGAGGATAAATCAAACCAGCACTACCTGGGCTTCCACCAGCGCGCCATGAACCTCTACACAAAGGCATCGGAGCTCTCCAGCTACATGACGCCGGAGATCCAGGCAATTCCCGATGACATCATTGCCGGCTTTTTGAAGAACCCATCCATAGCGCACTATCGCTTCTACTTCGAGAAAATTATCCGGTTCAAGCCCCACACCCTGTCGATAGAGATCGAAGAGATCATAGCCATGTCAGGCGACATGAGCCAGGCCGCATCCGAGATATTCAGCCAGCTTGACAATGCCGACCTTACCTTCGGTCATATCACCGATGAGTCGGGAAAAGAAGTGGAGCTCTCCCACGGGAACTTCAGCTCCTTTCTCCAGAACCAGGACCGCGATATCAGGAAAAAGGCCTTTTCCCAGTACTACCGGTCCTATGACAGCCACAAGAACAGCATCGCTGCTGCACTGCACTACTCGAACAAGAGTGACCGTTTCTATTCGCGGGTCCGCAATTTCGAAAACTGCCGGCGGTCGTCGCTTTTTTCAGACAACGTGCTGGATGAAGTGTATGACAACCTGATCGACACGGTCCGTAAAAACCTCACCCCCCTATTCCGCTACCTTGATTTTCGCAAGAAGATGCTCGGCCTTGAGGAACTCCATTTTTACGACACCTACGTGCCCATTGTGAAGGACGTGCCCTATTCCATGCCCTATGAAGAAGCGGTGGAAACCTGCGTCAAGGCCCTCGCCGTCCTGGGCAGCGAATATACCGACACGATGGCAAAAGGTCTCCTGCAAGGGTGGGTCGACCGGTATGAAAACCGGGGCAAGCGGAGCGGCGCCTATTCGTCAGGATGTTATGATTCGCCACCCTATATACTCATGAATTATCGCGACGACACTATCAACAGCCTCTACACCCTGATCCATGAGGCAGGCCACTCCATGCACTCCTGGTATTCCAACCGGAATCAGCCCTATGTCTATCATGATTACACCATATTCGTGGCAGAAGTTGCATCCACCTTCAATGAAGCCCTTCTCAGCGCCCATCTCCTGAACAGGTACAGCTCTGACGCGCGGATGAAGGCCTACATACTCAATCGTGAAATCGACAACATCAGGGCGACCCTCTTCAGGCAGACCATGTTCGCAGAATTTGAGAAGCTCTCACACCAGGCAGTTGAAGAAAACAGGCCTCTCACGCTGGATGTGATGCGGGAGATATATAGGGGCTTGCTGAAGGGCTACTTCGGGGATTCCCTCGTGATCGACGAAGAACTGACCATGGAATGCCTCCGGATACCTCATTTCTATTCTTCATTTTATGTTTACAAATACGCTACCGGCATATCAGCCGCCATAGCGCTCTCACGAAAAGTCATCGCGGAAGGCGGACCGGCCCGCGACGCCTACCTCAGGTTTCTCACCCTCGGCGGGAGCGGGTATCCCCTTGACGAGCTCCAAACCGCCGGTATCGACATGTCCAGGCCCGGACCGGTTGAGGAGGCCATCGCCTATTTCGGAAGTCTGGTGGACCAGTTCATCGGCCTCCATGAAAGCCGACAGCGACGATGATTGCATAGCATGGTATTCCCTTTTTTACCCGATGAATCAATTATCTATTTGACATCCCTGTTTTATTGTGCCACAAAGCAGATATTATTTGCATGGAGGATACCGGCATGAGCAGTGATCTCTACACCATCCATTATCTGCAGGACGACAAGATCCTTCACATGAAATTCTCTGTCTCCAATATCGACAAGGATAGCGCTGATGCCATCTATGAGAGCTATACCAAAGAGTCAAATCTCCCCGATTTTTCTGATTTTATCATGGATGCCTCGTCAGTAACCGAGATAAGCGACTCCGCTATCGGTATACTCATGAAAGCCATGGGGATCATGAAAAAGGCCAAGGGTTACCTCGTTATCGTCATGACAGAGGATTTCCTCCAGAAGATTATGGTGGCCCATCCCGAGATGTTCAATTACATGGCGGTGTTCCACAGCTTGGACGAAGCCAGAGCCTACATCAAGAAATCAAAGAAATAGTCCAACTCCTTATCCGCCGGCTGCCTGTATTATGCGATCTTCTGTGACAGGTCGCCGAGGATATCCATCACCTTTTCCGCCAGGGGGATGGTGAGGGTCCCGGTTCCGCAGCTGGGCGTTACGATGGATTGAGCCAGGATATCGCTTTCGCTGACGCCTCTCTGTGTCAGCTTTTTAACCACCGCGCGAAAATTCGTCTCCACATCACCGGGGGTGGCCTTTTCAATCTTGTCCTTCAGGGTCGGCACCACGCCCCAGGCGATGCACTTCCCGTTCTTTAAATACAGAGGCAGATTGCGCGCGTTAAGAAATTTATCAGCTATGATATCATCGGTGGCATCAAAATTGATGATGTCCAGGTCAAGGGCCGGATCCAGCAGTTCGTCCCAATCGGCATTGCCGCAGCAGTGGGTGGCGGCAAGGCCCCCCTCCGCATGGATCCCCTGGATTATTTCCTTGAAAGAGCCTGATATCTGGTTTTTGTCGACAGAATAAAACCCTGAACCGATGATTGAAAGGGAAGGTTCGTCAAAGGAAATAATAACCGTGCCGAGAAATTCCTTCAGTTTCCGCACCTGCCATCTGGCATTCATCGTACAGCTCTTGACGATGGCGTCAAAAAGGTCGGGCTTGTACAGGGCATACTTGCCATCCGTAACGTCCGTCATGAGCCCCAGCGTCAGGGGACCTGTGGTCTCCCCCTTGAGGGCCAGCGCCCCGGCAGCCTTTCCGCTCCTCAGCTCATCGATAAAGCAGCCGAAGCCGGCGGCATGCTTTTTGTCCAGGCCGAAGTATTCCACGTCGTCCTCGATGAACTTCGTGTAAAAACGCTCCAGCTCACCGGCAATATCGCGGGATGTGTCAAAGCCGAGTTTTTTATTCTCTTCGTCCAGGTGCAGGCAGGGAAGGCTTCTACTGAACTGCGTGTTCATGTCCTCAAAAAATCCCCGCCTGGGTAGCTGGGGCCACGCGGGTATCTGCTTTAGTATATCGAATACGAGCCTGCATGCATCCGCCGCTTCCGTGTGGGGGAAGCTCCCAATTATTGTTGCCGCTCCGCCTGGTTTAATATTCATCATTGCACCTGTAATATAAAATAATAGTCAATAAGCCGCCATGAAAATTATTTGTAAATAATATTTTGCACGTATTTTGTCGGCCCTGCTTTTTATGTGAAGAAGTGTGACAATTCCCTGCTTGAAAAATAATCTGTTTTGATTCTTAGCTGTAAAGACTTTTATGTAAAAAATTTTTTACCCGGTATTGAAAAATATTGACAAATAGATTATGTCGTATTATATGGAAAAATCCCCAGTGGGATAGCATTATCATACGCATGAACACCAGTCTGGCCGAAAGCTTTAAAAAGGCTGGGATATAATATATAGCAAACAAAGCCCATCTTGCGATGGGCTTTGTTATTTTCAGCATTCTTCGAATCCCGCACCACTCTCATCACCTTGTTGAAAATTCAATCTTTCCGGTGTGTACGTGAACCTTCACCGCAGGCTGCATATAATAGCGTATTGTCTTTGCGGGATAATTCGTTTTCATCACATAATACCACTCCCCGAGCCTCAACAGGTGCAACGTCAGCGGCTTATCTTTTCTATATATCACAGTTCCATGCCCGGGCAGATAAGGCATTGCGATAGTAACCGCTTCTGACGGTTGTATAGTAACATCTGACAGGTGTGCGGAATGATCAGAAATATAGACCGGGTCTTTGAAGATGCAGGTGAAAAATATAAAGGCGGTTATTATCATGATCAGTATTGCTGTCAGTATGGATATTACAATTTTTATTGCCAGTCTCATGGTATCATTATGACCGTATCTGGAGTTAATACATCAATGCCTCTCAACCGTGTAAACGGCTTTCTTCCTATCGTACGCATCAACTCCCCGCCTTTCGCGGCCTCCGGAGGCGTCCCGGCTTCCTGTTCCGCTTAAACTCATCGATGAATTCTTTTGACGAGAGGTATTTGTCCGCGAAGGTCACGATGTACGATTCCTTGAATTTCGGCGGGACCAGGGTAAGGGGCCACATGTGTTTCACGATGATGTCCTTTTCTATGTCATTGAGCTGAAAATACTTTCCCGCATTGTCCAGGGCTATCCGGGGATGCTCAATACCGTGGTACTTGTCCCGGTGAAGATCAGGCTCATCGTGGTTCCTCCAGTCGTACAGAAAGAAGTCATGGAGGAGGGCGCCCCGCGTTGCTGACCGGTAATCCAGCTTCAGGTACTTGCAGGTCCTGTATGTAAAATAGGCGACGTCCCTCACGTGGGCATATATCGAAGAATTATGGTGAAAAAAACGTTTGAGCTTCATAAACTCATCGTGTTTGTAAATGTCATCGATGATATCGTAGAATTCCTTTTCAAAGGGTTTTCTCCCTTCAAGATTCATCATGATCTTTGTCTGGATTGATTTCATAAACGTGCTGATCCTGTTGCGTATTTCAAAATTTATGTTTTTATCAATATATCTGTCCAGATACGGGAACGCGGCGCGGAGTCGCTTGAAGGATTCGAATATCTTCTCAATTTCAACATTGCTCAGGTTAAAGTATTCGGAATAGAGAAAGGAGATCTTTCTCCTGAAGGCGGTAATGGAAGTAACCGACATGACAAAATCAACAGAGCTATAAAAAATAAAAACCACTGCTGCGCTGCGCACCAGTGTATCGTCAAGGGAGAGAACATAACGCACCACGACCGGGTTAACAAAGGTGACAAACATAAAAGCAAAAACTGTCCAGAAAACTGAAAAGAGAAGACATATCCTGCCGTGAATATTGAAAGCGTTATCGGAATAATCCCACAACTTTAATCTGAAAATCTTTTCGAACAGGTATCCGACGACATACTCGATCAGGGTAAGCACAATGCCGTACACCAATAATTTGACGAGGTCATTGAAGGGGTGCAGAAAATATTCCAGGATGATGATAAAGGCAGCGCCGGAGCCGTAGATAGGGATGAAAGGCCCGAGTAAAAAGCCGGCATTTATCAATTTTTTCTGTTTTGATGAGCGGTAGACAACCTCGATGATCCACCCCATGAAGGAATATACCGCGAAAAGAATTACGCCATGATACAGATGGATGCCGCTATAGAGCGTGTCAGGTTGCATGTGTACATCATCCAGAATATTGTTGTGATAGTATCATACTATGAAGCAAACAATTGGTATTCCACAATGAATAATCTCCTTTCTCTCCGCATAAGAGTAATGAAATCATTCAGATGTACAGGACCATTTTATTCAAGGTATAACAGACAGTATAGGACCACAACATTGTTGTGTAAACCTATGATATAGCATAGTTACAATGTCCATGCATTTTTTTCATAAATAGTCAGTAGTATAATAAAACAGGAGAGAATACCTTTAATTGCTTAACGTGGTATTATTGATAATCATTGCTTTTTTAATTTTCCATTTATGTACTGGCCTGATTTAGCCGTATCGACGGTAACACCGTCTTTGCCATAAAAAACCCAGTTGCCGTTCCGTTTATCAATAATATAGTCGCCGGTCCCTTTTACTTTGCCGGTAGAGTAAAACTCCGTGAAACGACCGGTTCTCTGACCCATGGCAAAGACCCCCTCATACTTCAGCCGGCCGTTCCGGTAATACCCTTTCCAGTTACCGTTTTTCTTAGGGTCATGAGCAAGGCCGTTCATGACGCCTTCACCAGCGAGGCGTCCCTGATTATAGATCCAGCAGGGGCCGTCAATCATGCCGTTCTTCATCGTAAACTTCTTCATTACCTTTTTGTATTTGTCATAATACACCCAAACGTCCGCCTGCAATCCGTTCCGGTACTCCCCCTCGGAATCAAGCCATCCCTCCGGAGAATAGGAACGCCACACCCCTTCCATGACGCCTTCCGCGTAACTCCCCTCCATGTATTTGTTACCGTTATTATGGAACAGGGTCCATTTCCCGGACTTTTTGCCTTCTGCACACTGGCCCGCCATCATCTTCTGGCCATTGGGGTAATTCATGAAGCAATCGCCGTTCAGCTTGTCTTCCTTGTATGTTTCATGGTTTTTAATAGTGCCGTTCTCATAGTATTCGATGGAGAGACCATCCCGCTTGCCCTCCCGGTATTCCTCCTCTTTCAGGACCGAGCCGTTTTCAGTGAAGAGCTTTTTCTTGCCATGGATTTTTCCCCCGGAAAAAGGCGTCTCGGATTTTACATTCCCGTTCGGATATAGTTCCTTTACCAGTTCCTGCGCCTGTGGGGAAGTATTATTGGGGTCGGATCTTTCATCTGCAGACACGGCCACTCGTATAAATCTCCCGTATGCACAGTCATATCCGGCACCGCAAATTACAGCGAGCATTATCGCCAGGGCGGTAATGCTTCTATATCTTATCATTTATGGACCCTCCGCAAGATGAAAACAATCCTCGTATGAATATATACTATTATGAAGACAAATCAAAGCATGTGATAAAAATAATGCAAAATAAGTAAATAAAAAAATATACCCGTCGATAATATTTCAGAAAAGCCTATAATTGCCAACATATTGATGTTAAATGCCGAATCGGCTTCTACTGATTTCCATGACGTTCCGTCTCCCTGTATCAGCGCGGAGGGGTAAATAAAATTAATTTGACACAAACCGTACCATGCCAATGATGAACAACTATAGACAGGCAGCGAGACTGTCGTCTTGTACACGGGAAAGCCCTGCGGGGCTTTTAATCCCGACATGTCGGGACTTAACCCCAAATAAGTGAAGCCGTTTATACATAACGCACCCGGGTGATACAATGGAAGAAGAAAGCAGTCTGATAAAAATCAGAAAAGACAAACTCAATGAAATACGAAGCGAGTTGAACATCAACCCCTTCCCGTATAACTATAATGTCACACACCACTCTGCAGAAATTTTCAAAAACTTCGATGAAAATTCAGCCTCAGAAAAAGAAGTGAGCGCCGCCGGCCGCATTATGACCGTCAGGGAAATGGGCAAGGCCAGTTTCTGCACCATCCAGGACCGGGACGGCAGGATACAGCTCTACATCGCGATCAACAATATCGGGGAACAGAGTTATAAGCTGTTCAAGAAGCTGGACATCGGTGACATCATCGGCGTCATAGGCACGGTGAAGAAGACAAAGACGGGAGAAATCAGCATATTCGCCACATCATTGACGCTCCTTTCGAAAAGCATACGCCCCCTGCCGGTGGTGAAGGAAAAGGACGGCGAGGTCTTTGACGCCTTTGCGGACAAGGAGCTGCGATACCGTAACCGTCACGTGGACCTGATCGTCACCCCCGGGGTCAAAGACACCTTTATAAGACGGATTGCCATCATCAAGCAGATAAAAAACATACTCGACGGAAAGGGCTTTTTCGAGGTTGAAACGCCGATCCTGCAGCCCCTGTACGGTGGGGCGTCGGCCTCGCCTTTCACATCACGGCACAACGCCCTGGACATGATCCTCTACCTGCGCATATCCCTGGAGCCTTATCTCAAGCGTCTCATCGTGGGCGGTTTCGACCGCGTCTACGAAATTGGCAAATGCTTCAGAAATGAGGGTATTGACCGGACGCACAACCCGGAGTTCACCATGCTCGAGCTCTATCAGGCATACGCTGATTTTACCGACATGATGGCCATCACCGAGGAGATTATCGAACAGACGGCCATCGCCATCACCGGCGGCACCACGATATCCTACGACGGCAAGGAGATCAATTTGAAGACTCCATGGAAGAGGCTCAAGGTAGTCGACGCTCTCAAGGAACACGCCGGGCTCGACGTCATGGACATGAGCGACGCGGACCTTGCCGCAGAACTGGAAAAAATCGGCGCCGTGGTCAAGGGAGACTTCATACGGGGGCTCGCCATCGACGAGCTTTTCAAGCAGCTGGTTGAGGAGAAACTGGTCCAGCCCGTGTTCATCACGCACCATCCGGTGGAAACCACACCCCTATGCAAGCCGGACTACGACGACGAGCGGTTCCTGCAGCGCTTTGAGCTCTTCATTAACGCCACTGAAATAGCCAACGCCTACAGCGAATCCAACGACCCGCTGTTCCAGCGCAAGACCCTGTACGAACAGTCTCTGCGCCGCGCCGTTGACGAAGAAGCTCCTCCCATGGACGAGAACTTCGTCCAGGCCATCGAGGCAGGCATGCCTCCCACCGGGGGCCTCGGCATCGGCATTGACCGGGTGGTGATGCTCCTCACCGGCGAGACGTCAATACGTGACGTGCTCCTCTTCCCCACCATGAGGCCGCAGGATTAATGACGGGATTAAACCCGCCAATGATCCAAAACAATCATCCTCTGACCAACATCATGGTTCCCCCCCCGCCCCCCGAAGGGGGCGCGCAGGAAATAATTTTATTGTTTGATATCCCCGTTCGTTCCCACTTTAAGTGCCTGCGAATGAACGACCTCGCCCTTTCCTACTGGCCCGGCATGGACTGGAAATCCGCCTATAAAAGTGTGTTGCAGAGACACTGGCGTGGCTTCCGGGAGATATATCCTGAACGGTTTGCCCACCGGTATGGAGAACTGACGACGGAAAAGTGTTTCGAGGTGTCCAAACTCCTTTCGTGCGGCGACTACCGGAACGGGTTTCGGAAGCATACCTGCCCTGAGTGCGGCACGGTCCTCATGGTGCCCTTTACCTGTAAATCGCGGCTCTGCCTTTCATGCTACCGGAAAAAGCTGTACGGCTGGTCCATGAACCTATCGATCATCATGAACACATCGCTTTCCCATATTCATGCGACTTTCACGCTGCCCGGCCCGGTGACCCGGACGCTGTTCGATAAGCGCTTTTTCTGTGAAGATCTGATCACCGTCGCCGCGGGAGTATACTGGAAGGAACTCCTGAAAAGCGCGGGCAATACCGGCAGGGAATGGCAGTCCGGAAGCATCGCCACGCTCCACAAATGCGGCAATGCCCTGAACTACAACCCACACCTGCACCTGATCGGTACGCGCGAACTGGTGAATACCAAAACCGGCGAGATACTGCGCTCCCCGCTCCTGAATTATCGTAGAATTCGTTTTTCATGGATGAATACAGCGCTTCGCCTATTCCATAAAAACGGCATATTTACCGAAGAAGAAATTCGTGATATAAGAGAGAGATATAAAAACGGCTTTCATGTTCACCTACAGCCGATTATCGGCACCAATAACGAAGTATTGTTTCGCACCGCGGAGTACCTTGCAGCAGGTTATTTTCACAATAGCATGATAACAGCCGTTGATCATGATAAAGCGAAGATAACGTTCAGATATAAGAGCTGGGTAGACCGTAACACGAAAGAAAAGACTTACTCTGAAATGACCCTGGACATCTACGAGTTCATGGCTCGGATGCTCTTTTATCTGCCCAATAAACACCGTAAAGCGATACGCTATTACGGAATATACGCGCACGGAATTAAAAACAAGCTCGATCAGATAACGCGAAAGACCTGGGCCAAAGCCATTAAAAGCTCCTTTGACACAAATCCCGCGATCTGTCCCGACTGCGGCGCGGAAATGATCGAATCAGTGGTTTTTTCTTTTAATGCTGATTATGAATGGCGGAAACTCTGGAAGACGCATCTTCTCATAGGCGGTTATTTTCGGATGAAACGGGGGCCGTGAGGCCCTGTTCCTGCCAATTTTTATCAAAAATTCAGTTTTTTCTTGCTATTATTTCTAACCGCTGTTTTACTATTCATCGGGCGGGGGTTCTATACACAACAATCGCAATTTTTCTCGATTTCGTCGCGGCGCGCGACCCTTCGACGGGCTCAGGGTGAAAATTTTAAGGCCCCTGTCCAGAACTTTTTGTGCAAAAGGGGCCACATGTGACCCATGGCAATTGCTGATAAAACGCATTGTGTCCCTTGGGCCTTTACTGGAGAGGACGCAATTTCTTAGATAGTAATAAAAGGCATGATCGCAGCTGTCCTACCGCACCGGGCCGGCACTCATGTTATTATTAGATTTGACGCTTTCGATTCTAACACCAAACCCGTATTCACCGAACATATCGGCGCTATTGTCAACGCCGATTCTATTTTGCCGCTTTTCACCGGTTTGAATTTGCCGGTTTTTGTATTCGGTATTATTCAAAATTGACTGCTCCAACCTTCAGGCGATCTTTCATGCGGTAAGAATCACCTTTGAGACTAAGGACAT
>JBGSUQ010000024.1:0-93638 GCA_041753395.1 Spirochaetota bacterium | reverse complement strand
ATGTCCTTAGTCTCAAAGGTGATTCTTACCGCATGAAAGATCGCCTGAAGGTTGGAGCAGTCAATTTTGAATAATACCGAATACAAAAACCGGCAAATTCAAACCGGTGAAAAGCGGCAAAATAGAATCGGCGTTGACATTTATTTGTACGGCGCACTCTGCAGCATATGCAATATCAACGCGACATATACACAAAACAAGAATAACAAAAAAAATGAATCTATAAGGCGAAATCATATGATTGATTAAATAGTATGGCTATGCACACCACTAGTTTTACCTCGACAGATCGGAGATGCCGCATAATTTTTTTATTGGCGATAATAAATGACCATCACCTGTACATACATAAGGCAGGTGTATCAAAATATTATTCTTTGATCAAGTATAATAATAAAACAATCTTAATTAATATGGTTCTAAAATTAACACCAGCTGATTAATATAGAACCATATAAACATCATAAGAATTAGTAACCGCCTATCATCGTAGTGCCGAGAAAGTTCGATTTTGTATTTTTCATAATATTCCCGCACTCGGCGCTGCTTACCTTAAAGCCTTTATTATTGAACCAGGCTGATAAATCGTCGTTGGTTAAACATTTAAGGCTTTGTGTAAACTCCTGCGCAAGTTCCCTGTTTTGTGACATGGATTCAATAAACTCAATATACGTATGCATAAGGCTCCTCCGATTAATTATATTTAGTATACTTCCATTATATTGTATAATGGCCGGGGTGATAATAGGAGAAATCACCTATAGATACATAATACTTTTCGGAAGTTGTACATAGGAAATTTACGTAACAGATTGCGAGGGGCAGATCTGCCGATTTTAATCGGATAATTATTGTTTTATGAGCCAGGATAACCGCTATATCAATATCTGAAAGAAAAAATACCACATTGAGTGCCTGACGCGGGTACGACGCACAGGGCCAGGTTTCCTTTTGTGAAATATCCCTTTTCCTTGGCCCGCCACATGGAAAGCGGCAGGCTAACTGACGCCACATTCCCGTATTCCGGATAAAAATCAGATTCGGGATATTTAACCCTGATGGACGAATCGGCAAGGAACGACAGTATGGCACCCTGGGCGAGCTTTCCCACATCATGGTAGAAAAGATTGTCATAGACAATATCGGTGCCATTCATTTCCAGAAAATAATTTTTCACACAGTCCCGTGTCACAACATAGGCTGCCTTAAAAAGGTCCGGCGTATGTGTGAAGAGCTTATACCGTTCGCCCACGGAATAATTAAGGCCGATAGTGCACAGATGATATTGTCCGTCGGACAACTCATAGGAAAATTTCATATGATTGTCGTCTTCCACATACATGGCCTCGCTGGTCGCTTCAAGTATGACCGCTCCCGCTCCGTCCCCTATTGTAAGAGAACCGAACTTCCACGCCAGTTCATCCTTAGTCTTGCACACCATATCCGCCCAATCGAAGGTCCGTTCCCCTGCAACGATTAAAATACATCGATAATGGCCGGTTTCGATCAGGGCATCGGCAATTTCGATCGATTTGATGAAACTGGTGCATGCGTCCTGGGTATCGATCACATTTGCGTTGAGGGCCTGCAATTTATGGCGGAGCACATGGGCCGTGGCCGGCTCGACAAAGGCTTTCGACATGCCGGTGAAAATGATCAAGTCAATATCTTCTGCTTTCAGCCCGGCATCGTCAAGGGCCGCCACCGACGCCCTGTACGCAATATCAGGGCAGTATTCATCATCTTCACACCAGAACCTGGTGACATTACCCGCCTTAGCAAGCTTACTATCGGCAATCGCAAGAATTTCATCGAGATCGACCTTGCTCAGATACTGTTCGCTTTTCAGTTTCAGCATATGCAAGACGTCACGATTGGTTATTTTTCTTTTAGGCATGTAAATGCCTATTCCGGTAATTTTTGAAGTCACTGACATAATACCCACACCTACCTTAAAAATAATTGCATTAATCTTCTCGGGCGAAACGGCGGCCCCGGCTGACCCGCCAGCACGTCTTCAAGGGCGCTCTCTTATAACCGGTGGATTCCCTCGTACAGTTCAATGATGAAGAAAAATTCCTTCGCCGCCTTCGGCGGCGAAGGAAGACGTTATAAATCATGAACGGTTACCCGGCAAGTTTATTGGTTATAATCGATATTAAAATAATTTATGGCTTCCTTCAATTTTTCAGCGAGGCTTGACAGATTGTTTGCACTCGCTGACAGTTCCTGTGTCTCGGATGCATTCGACTGAGACAGCTCATTGATGGCCGTTATTGCCTTGACTATCTCATAATTGGCATTCTTCTGCTCCTGCGACGCGGTTTTAATCTCCTCGGACCTTTCCCTTATTTCATGCGCGGCGGAGTTCACTTCGGCATTGGTGGCGTTCTGGTTGTTCATGAATTCCGCGACCTCGTTCATCATCCTGTCTATTGAATTGACGCCAACGATGATTTCACTGATGAGATTGATGGTGGTCGCAACATTGGCCATGCCCGTCTCCACATCGGCCGTATTGTTTTTTATCAATCTGTCGATATCCTTTATGCTTTTTGACGTCATATCCGCCAGCTTGGAAATTTCATCTGCGACAACGGCAAAGCCCTTTCCGGCGTTTCCAGCCCGGGCCGCTTCAATGGCCGCATTGAGGGACAGAAGGTTTATCTGATCGGAAATACCGTTGATGATTTCAACCACGTTCGTCATGAGCCCCGAGCTGGCGATTATGTTGTTCATCGTCACCTGCATGTTCTTAAGGGCCTTCTCGCCGCCCTCGGCCCGGCGTGTAATTTTAAACGTCTGCTCCAGTGTTTCCTTCGTTTTGGTGTCCATCTCAACGATAATGCGTGATAGCCGCTCCATTTTCTGGATCAATTCGTTCAGGTTCATATACTGGTACTGGGCCGCATTTGAAATGCTGTCAATGCCGGCTGACACCTGCTCGACGGTCGCCGTGATCTCTTCGGAATTCGACGCCTGGTTCTGGGCGTTATTGGAAAAAACGGAGGTCGAATTCGACATCTGCTCGGATGAGCTCGCCAGGTCTATGGAGGTGGTCTTGATGCTCCTGATGATATCGCGCAGTATCATTAGGAGCTTATCAATGTTGTAAACGATTTCCCCGACTTCATCGTAGGTTGATAGCACCAGGTTCTGCGAGATTTCCCCGCTCGCCAGTTTTTTCACCGCTTGCTTCACCTGCGACAGCGGGGCGATTCGCTGTGTTATGATAAAATAGGTCACCCCGCCCATCATGACTACGCCCGCGCAGAGAAACGCCATCATAAATAACGTAGTTTTAAATATTTGTTCTTCAATCTCCGATTCATATATTCCTGAAAAAACATACCGGTCGTTTTTTAAGGATTTCTGGATCGAAAGGTATCTCCAATACACGCCGTCATCAAAGCGCAGATGATACCTCTCTTTGCTATCGAAAATGTCAGGCCCGTATCTATCGAAGAATGTTTTATCGAGGAGCAGATCCGCTCCAGTTTGGGTCAGGATCCTGAAACTTTCATCGGTAACAGCAATGGCACCGCCACTGCCCGTCTCTATGTTTTTTAATACCCGTTCACGAAAAACAGCTGTTCGTATCAATGAGTCTATGTCGGTATTTCTTTTTTTAGGATCTTTCGCGGCTTCATCAAGATAATCATCCATTTCCTTGACGACTGTCCCAGTGACGAGATCCATTTTATTCAGATATGACTCTTTCAATTGATAGTACGAGATATTATACACCGTCGTGACCATGATTATTCCAAGAAACGCCATGATCGCAATGACCGATATTGAAAGATATCTTCCCATTTTGCTATTCGCATCAAAATCATTCGCAATAATCCGGGAAAAGATCCCGTATCTCGCGATCCGATTCAACAGATACTCCGGAACAAGGTAAAATATTATTCCCGATACCATGGAATTGATCAGCAATAGCATGGACATGTTAAATTTATCAGTGAATGAGGGATGGGCCGTTACAGTGAGGACCACGATGACAAGACTCACCGTTATGACCCACCGCACCATAGTATCAATAGCATGGAGCTTGGGCAGTTTTTTATACTGGCTGTATGCCTCGATATATTCCTCGTCGCTAATCACTTCATGTTTTGTAATTTTTTTGAAATAATTCACTATCGGCTTAACTTTTTTCCACGTTGTAATTATTGAAACGACAAATGACAGCAGCATGACAGCGGTAGCGATCATAAAAAAAACGACGACATCATTCTTCTGAAGGTTTATGATATTTAAAACTACTATTATTGCCGTAGGAGTCAGTATTAAAAATGCCACACCTTCAGTGAGTAAATAAAAAGTCCTGAAGAATGACCGTAAATATCCGGATACATCCCTTGCATTATCCATTCAAATCACCCTCTTAAGAATGTGAATCAAGAAACAGCTGCATTATCTCTGTTTATATTCCGAATAAGACCGCACGCAAGCCGGATAATCTCCAGGGAAACCGTTTTTCATCCCGATCGAAATGAGCGCAAGCCGTTTTCCCGTGATGGGCTCAATCATGATGATGCCTGCTGAAGAACTCATACTCGCTGTTCAGAAACGGGGCGCCAATCTGGCCCTGAGCTGAGCCTCCTCCGGGACAGGATACGGGTTTCTTAACGTTTCTCCCCCCTCCTGATATGTAATATCATACCAATAGATCCGAACGTCAATAAGCAGGCCTGCCTACCATTGTATAGGAATTTTACTTACCTGCATCATCACGGAATGCATTGCGGCTAAAACTGCATAAATCTATTACTCTGGAGCATGCAATTACAATGCTACACCACCCCCAGCACAGGGACTGAGTAGTATCATTACTGACGTCTTTTTCATAAGGGAAAAACCTGCAGAAATGTAAGAAATAACATTAACTTGAAATAGGGGATACCCCCTATTTAACTTTTTCTATATATAGATATATTATAATTGTTGCATATCTGTGTATCACAGAAAAGCACAAAAGGGAGGGAGCAATGGCGCAATATATTGATTTCATAGAGATAATGCCTGCCGACAGGACGCTTGCCAGGGAATTCAAAAAAATGATTAAAAGCTCTTCAGCTGATGAATTGTCCCTCTGGTTCGAGATTAAAGGCTATGAGGTAAGCCTGGAAGAATGCGAAGTTATTATACATAACAACAAGACCAACCTATATTTAATGGAAGAGGCCATCCCATTTCTGTTTCTCACCCGATAGAATTCCTCAACGCCGTCACTCACTTTTTTTCAACACCGCATTCTAATGAAGGACCGGTTAGCCGCTTCCTTCCTTCTTATAAAAATCCCGATTGACAGGCGATCCGCCGCTGCATATAAGCAATAAGATACATACCGCCATAATCCGCATCAATAGCGCAGCGAGGTTTCCGCCATGGCCAAATTCAAACCGCAGTTCGGCAGGTTCCTTTTCATCGACAAGAAGCTGAAGGGCGACCTCTACCCCAACAGCACCAGCCTTGCCAGGGAGTACGAGATGAGCACCCGCACTATACTCCGGGACATTGAATTCATGCGCGATGTTCTGGACGCCCCCATCGAATATGACAAGGAGAAGAGGGGCTTCTATTACACGGAGAAGAATTACACCCTTCCCGGTATCGCCATCAGGGAAAGTGATCTCTTCGCCATATGCATCGCGGAAAAGGCCCTGGAGCAGTACGCCAACACGCCGCTATATGACAAGCTCTCCTCGGTGTTTGAAAAGATACGGTCATACCTGCCGGACAGTGTGACCGTCCGCCCGGGCTGGATAGACAACCGCTTCACTTTTCTTCAGGAAAGCTTCACCGCCATCGACCCGACAATCTGGGAAACCGTGGCCGAAGGGCTCCGCACCGCGCGGCGGGTCGACATCACCCATCAGAAAGCGGGCGGTGAGACAACACGGCGGAGGGTTTCCCCGTACCACATGGTCAACTACCGCGGAGAATGGTACCTGGTGGGTCACTGCAGTGTCAGAAACGCCGTAGTGCGCTTCGCCATGTCCCGCATCAGGAGCGCCGAGCTTGCCGATGAAATTTTCACCGTTCCGGCAGACTTCGATTTTCAGAAATACCTGGGCTCCCATTTCGGCATCATGACCGAGGAAGAAGAGCACAGGGTAGAGATCGAGTTCTCCCCGGTCCAGGCGCCCTACGTGGAGGAGCGCACCTGGCACAGCGGCCAGACCATGACCAGGAAAAGCGACGGATCCGTCATTCTATCCTTCACCACCAATTCCCTCTTCGAGGTGAAGCGCTGGGTCCTCGCCTGGGGTGCCGACGCCCGCGTTCTGGAGCCGGAATCGCTGGCGCGCCTGGTCCGGGACGATCTGGCTGCGGCCCTTGACCGCTACAAACTCAATGCCTGACGGTCAACCCGGCCGCACATGATTCTAACAGTGTTAAAAATTAATTTGACAGAGCGTCGTGAACCGATCAACATATTAATTTCGGGGAGCAAACATTGTGGGAATCGCTGAAGACATCATAATCATAATCATAGTGGGCCTCGCCGCGGCATTCACGGCTCACAAACTGAAGCTGCCCCTCCTCGTGGGCTATATCGTCGCCGGAATCATCATCGGCCCCTTCACCGGCGGCGTCACGGTGACCAACGTGCACCAGATCGAACTCCTCGCGGAAATAGGCGTCGGGCTCCTCCTCTTTTCCATCGGCCTTGAACTGTCGTTCAAGGAGATACAGGAGGTCCGCGCCATCGCCCTCATCGGCACGCCGCTGCAGATCCTGCTGACTGCGGGATACGGCATTGCCCTCGGCATCTGGATGGACCTTCCCTGGACGGCGTCGATCCTCCTCGGCGCCGTCATATCACTCTCCAGCACAATGATCGTCATTAAGACCCTCATGAGCCGCGGGCTGATGGGGACCCTCTCGAGCAGGGTCATGATCGGGATGCTCATCATACAGGACCTGGTGGCGGTGCCGATGATGATCATCATCCCGCAGCTCGACAACATCGGCGGCAGCCTGCCCCTGATCGGCCTCACGCTCATGAAGGGCGTACTGGTGCTCGCGGTCGTCATGGTGGCGGGGACCCGCGTCATACCCTTCATATTAAAACAGATAGCCCGGCTTAATTCCCCCGAGCTCTTTTTACTGACCATCGCGGCCCTGGGCCTCGGTACCGGCTACGCCACATACATGATGGGGCTTTCCTTCGCCCTGGGCGCTTTTGTCACGGGTCTGGTTTTGAACAAATCCGACTACAGTCACAAGGCGCTGCACGACATCATCCCCCTGCGGGACATCTTCGGTCTGATATTCTTCACTTCCGTTGGGATGCTCATCGATCCGTTATTCCTGTTCAACCATTACGGCATGGTCCTCATACTTGCGGGCCTCATCATCGCCGGCAAGTTCGTCATATTCTCTATTCTCTCACGGGTCTTCGGCTATTATAACGTCGTCCCGATCGCCGTGGGCCTCGGCCTTTCCCAGGTCGGTGAATTCTCTTTCGTGCTGGCGCGTTTGGGTCTGAGCGGAAAGGTACTGACCAATGAAATGTATTCCATGGTGCTCACGACGTCCGTCGTCACCATGCTGATATCGCCCCTGCTGACGATGCTGACAACGCCGCTCTATTCACTCAAAAACAGGTTCTTTAAAAGGGAAACTTTCCGTATCGACAATATTCCCCGGGAGGGTCTCCAGGACCATATAATCATCGCCGGCGGCGGCCGCGTCGGGACTACCATCGCCTCTGTCCTCCACCGCCTCGGGTACCGGTTCGTGATCCTGGAACAGGATCACAGCAGGTTTGAGGCTTCAAAAAGCAGCAGCTTCCCGGTCATCTACGGCGACGCGTGCCAGGAGCCGATACTGTCAGCGGCCCATGCCGAAACGGCGCGCCTCCTCATTATCACCGTGCCTTCCGTAATGGTAGCGCGGGGAATCATCGCGATCGTGTCCAGGGCAAACCCTTCGCTGAAGATAGTCGCGCGCAGCAACAGCCTGGAAGAGATGGAGGAGCTGCGGGCCCTTAACGTTCACGAGGTGGTGCAGCCGGAATTTGAAGCCAGCCTTGAAATACTGCGCCAGGCGCTGCTCCACCTGGACATCCCCGCCCTCTCGATCCAGAAATACACCGACGACATGCGCCGCCGAAGCTATTTTCAGGCGCCGGGAGACAGCGGCCAGCTGCTGGCGGATATAAAAAACGCTTCATATCTGCTGGAGATGGAATGGTTCACCGTGATCACCGGAAGCCCCGTCAACGGGAAGTCAATAGCGGAGCTGAAGATCCGTACCGCCACGGGAACAACCGTCGTGGGAGTGTACAGAAATAAAGAATTTACGCCAAACCCTGAATTCGATTTTATTTTTCAAGAGGGTGACGTTGTGGCGGTCATAGGCCGGTGCGAGAACAGAAGACGCTTTGAAGAAATGGTGGACCCTGGTGCGGCGCACCACGGCCAGACCTGCGAAGAACCAAATCCTTGAGTCAATTATGATCGGCACAAAAGGACAGCAGGGGTTATCCTTCACGTCACGGGGGGGGTTGTGATCAGTGAACGGTAACGGTCGCCGGTTCTGCCGGCCCGTGATCAGTAACTTCTGATCTGCTCCATGACCTCTTCGCGGTCCCTCCGGTCCGCCACGGCCTGTTTCTTCCCTGCTTTCACCTTGCGCATGATGAAGAGGTAATTGAATCCGCGCAGAAAATAATTGTGCTCGATGGCGGCGGTGTGCCAGTTGCGCTTCTGGAGCTTTGCATTGTAGCGCTTCACCGCGACAATGTCCACCGCTTCGAAACACTCCTCCATGATGGAAAAAAGCCTGAATCCGATGGGCATGAAGGGCCTTCCCTTCTCGTAGGAGTCGGACACATAGAGCGCCATGCAGCGTTCCGGCCTGAGGATGCGGCCCGTCTCCCGTATCACCTCGGTCATGGCCCTGAAATATTCCTCACCCTTCGCAGACAGCTCGCCGATGCATTCCGGCAGTCCGCTATAACGGATATGGTTTGAATACGGAGGGTCGATGAAGACGAAATCAGCTTTCTCAGCCTCGAGGGGCAGTTTCCGGGCGTCGGCGCGGAAGATGTCATCGCGGATCGGCGCCAGGTCATAGCCGAGGGCGCGGCGCCCCAGGTCGCGGGCCACTTCCAGTGTCGTGCCGCTCCCGCACATGGGATCGACCACCAGGTCCTTCGGTTTCGTATACCGCATGAGCAGGTTCCAGATGATATAGGCCGGAGTCGCCCCCTGGTAATCCTTGTGCTTTTCCATTTTACGGTTATACTGCTGGGAAGGATAGTCCCAGAAGGTCGTTGTCTGCAGCTTTAATTCCGGTTTTGCCATACGCGCTTCCGCCTTTCATGGAATGTAATGAAGTAACCATGCGGCTGCGGCGGAAGTCAAGAGTAATTCAGGCAGTATCACCCGGTATCTACAATATACCGGTTTGAACTCACCTGTAATTTGTATTGACAGCTAGCTAGAAAAGATTGTATATATTACATATCATATGGTTCACAATTTATCGATTATTCATTGTGTCATTGCGAGGAGTCGCGATGACAGATATACATATTTTTGACGATATTTTTTTAAACAATCACTGGAGTGAATCATGTCACAAGAATACGATCGAAGTTTGCTTCTCGGACTTCCCCGACGGGTTTTCTTTACAACAGATTTCATAACGTTCACCATTATAATCCCCTTTACCGCGTTTATGTCCTACTTCATGATCGATATAACCGGAACGCAAACGATCATTTATTTTATAGCCATACTTCTTCTCATGGGAGCGGCGTGTCTCGTAACATTGATAAGCTACCGGAAACTCTTCTCGCCCATTTTATTTTATTTTAACGCAGCCCTGGAATCGCGTGAAGTAACTGATAAGGAGTTTTATCTGGCGAAAAAGACCTTTTTTTCCCTTTCCCGGCAGCGGTGCCTTGAAGCATTTATTTCCTGGTGCATCCTCATGCCCGCCGGCATGCTTCTTGTAGTGCTCCTGTTCCATCCGACTCTGAAAGCCATCGTCATCATTACTTCGCTATTCTTCATAAACGCTATGGCCATGTCGTGCCTCTACTACCTGGCAATCGACTTCATCACACGACGCATCGCCCGCACCGGAATCTTTTCACGCATGGCAGAGGGGGAGGAGAAACTGAAGACCCGCATGAGCACGTCACTTTCCCTGGTGATCATCGCCTTTATCGCCGTGTTCTGCGGCCTTGTTGTTCCCACAGCCTTCACTATTATAGACAAAACAGTATATGGCAACCGCCTCGAGCAGATGAATGTCGCCGTGTCCCTCATCAACGGCCGCGCAGCCGCCGTATTCGACAGCGATAGCGACGACCAGTCGCGCCTGCAGGCAGGCCTCAGGGATGCCGTGGACGAAGCGCGGGGGAGCGACCGATACGCGGCCATCGTCGCCAGCGATGGAACCGTCATAGCCCACTCCGACGAATCGATGGTATTTCGCAAAGCGTCTGAATTCCCCTGGGGCCCCCGCGTTCTGGCGGCCGACAGCGGGTGCTTTGATTTCATTGATGGTAAAAGCGGAGGCCGCATGATTGCCTGCGGCGCAAAGAACAGGGCTTACACCTTCAAGGTAGCCTACATAACCAGCCGCGTCGAGATCGACAGGCTCAGTAAAACCATCGTTCTCGTTATGGTTGCTTTCGCTTCCGTCCTGCTCATCATCATGGGATTCGGCGTATACCGCCTTGTGGCCTACCGCCTTGCGCCCCTCGAAGAATGCCGCAATGTGATCCAGGAAACAGGCCGGGGGAACCTCCACCAAACGGTTATCAGCTATTCCACTGACGAACCGGGGAGCATCCTCCTGACCATGAGCTTGTTCCTCGCAGAGCTTCGCGCTATCGTGGCAAGCACCCAGGGCGTATCCGGCGACCTTGCCAGCGCATCTCTTGAGATGTCGGCCACGGCCGAGTCGTTCTCAGCAAACGCCCAGCACCAGGCGTCGACTGCGGAAGAGGTCACCGCCACGGCCGAGGAAGTCTCGGCCGGCGTGGACAAGATCGCCGACGACACCCAGCGACAGTACGAGGGCATTACCCTCCTCCTGTCACAGATCAGGGACCTGGACCGGAGCATCAGCGAGACCGCGTCAATGATACGCGAAGCGGCGGACGTGTCGTCGCAGATATCCCTCAAGGCGCGCGAAGGGGAACAGTCGCTCACCGGCATGAATAACGCCATGTCCAGGATCACCCAGAGCTCTGACGAGATCACCGGGATCGTGAAGATCATAAACGACATATCGGAACGGATCAACCTCCTCTCCCTGAACGCTGCCATCGAAGCGGCGCGGGCCGGGGACGCCGGGCGCGGCTTCGCTGTTGTGGCCGACGAAATATCAAAGCTTGCCGACCAGACCGCTACCAGCATCAAGGACATTGACCGCCTGATCAAAGCCAACACCGAGCAGATCCAGAGCGGGATGGTGTATATTGGCCAGACGACGCAGAACATCGGATCCATCATCGATGGCGTCACCACCATCACCGGCAGGATGGGCACCCTCACCGAGAACATACGCCATCAGGAAGCTATAAAAGACTCCGTAAGCAGCGAAGGCGATGCGGCGCAGGGGCGCTCCGACCAGATACGGCTCGCCACGGACGAACAGAAGCGGGCCATGGAGGAGATCGTCAGGTCCATTACCCGCATAAATGAGCTTACCCAATCGATTGCGGCAGGCACGGAGCAGATGACGGCAAACCTGAAAGGCATTGAGCAAATGGCCGAGACGCTGAAGGAAGGGATCGAGTATTTCAAGATTAATTGATGCCTGCCGTGGTTAGGAAAAATACGAGTGTATCGCGTGGAGTTCGCGGCGCACCATAATGCGTTCCTCCAGTTCCCGCTCAAGAATCCAGCGACGCTCAGCGGAAACCTTTTCCGGCACAGAATAATCCTCCCCAAGGCGTCTGAGCATCTCCGCCTCATGGATCAGGATGCCGTAATAATACCAGTCCCGGGTAAGGCGGGCGGCGAAGAGAATTTCTTCATCTGAAAGAATTTCCCGGGCCGGGCAAGTAAATATTTTTCCACGATAACTGAGAAAGCATTCATGGTGCAGGTATGACGGGTCATCTTCCCCGTCAAGCAGGCACCCGATGATTTTTTCCCTGCCGATAAATCCGGTGAAGGGACATCGGGGGCAATCCCGGAAGAGAGCCGGTATAGCGGGATTAAAAAGCTGGTCAGAAGGATCGACATAATAAGAACCGGTCATACAGCTCCGGAAGGCGATCATTTTTCTGATTAAGAAATCCCTGCTGTATGCTTTCATAATTCTAGCACGGCGAACGAAAAGAGCTTCAATTTCCACGCGGCTTACCTGATAGTTATGGCTGCCGCAGCAGAGGGAGCATGACGCGCCGTATCCGGGACGGCAGATGTTGACGCTTTGAGTCATCATAGGTTACCGTCACAGTGCATCATCCATATCTTTTTCGTCAACAATCTTACTCACCCCGGCATTTTGCAAGTATCACTGTATATTGGCGGGGGAATTGTTAAGTCTGTGTAAAATAACAGCAATATACCTCCACATCCGCGAAACAGCTATTGACAGTATGGCGCCGTAATAATTATTTTACCTGTGTTTGAAATAAATACCGGAAGAGAACAGTCAATGACCGACCTGACGGGGAAAACATCTGAAGAGATCATCGCTTTGGTGGAAACGCGCGAGCTTTCCTGCGAAGAACTCATGCGGAACAGCCTTTCCCTCTACGAGACGTATGATCCTGTGCTTGGATGCTTTATCTCCGTGTACCCGGAGGCGGACCTCATTGACCAGGCCCGGGAAAGCGACAGGCGCAGAGCATCCGGCGCCCAAAAGAGCCCGCTTGACGGCATACCCGTTGCGGTGAAGGACAACATCCACTCCATCGGCATCGCCACCACCTGCGCATCAGCAATACTTAAAGGTTACCTGCCTCCCTACGATTCCACCGCCGTCGTCCGCCTCAGAGAAGCGGGCGGGATAATTTTCGGAAAGACGAACATGGACGAATTCGCCATGGGCTCCACCTGCGAGAACTCATCGGTAAAAATAACGCGAAACCCCTGGGACATCGGCCGCGTACCAGGCGGGTCCTCGGGAGGGTCCGCGGCCGCAGTAGCTGCGGGGATCGTGCCCCTGGCCCTAGGAAGCGACACCGGCGGATCAATCCGCCAGCCCGCCGCCTTCTGCGGTATCACGGGGCTCAAGCCAACCTACGGGCTGGTATCGCGTTACGGCCTGGTGGCCTACGCCTCATCCCTTGACCAGATAGGGCCCCTGGCGCGAGACACCTTCGGCTGCTCCCTGCTGCTGCGAATCATCAGCGGCTTTGATCCGCACGATTCCACGTCCCTTTCCTCTCCCGCATCGGACGGCGCGGGAACGTCGGGCGGCGGCCTGAAGGGAGTACGGATAGCGGTGCTCCCGGAGCTTTTCCAGGAAGGGATATCACCCCTCGTGCGCGAGCAGTTCGAGAATTCCCTCATGACACTGAGCAGCCTTGGCGCGATCGTGGAGCAGGCTCCCATGCCCTCGCTCCACTATGCCATATCCGCCTACTATTTTATCGCCTGCGCGGAAGCAGCCTCCAACCTGTCGCGCTACGACGGCGTAAAATACGGGTACCGTAGCGGGAGCCAGCGCGACTACCAGGAAATGCTCTTTACCACCCGCTCCCGCGGCTTCGGCAGGGAGGTGAAAAAGCGCATCCTCCTCGGCAATTTCGTACTCTCGTCCGGCTACTACGACGAGTATTACCGCAAGGCCCTCAAGGTGCGCGCCTTCATCAGGGACGACATGATGAAGCTCCTTGAAAAATATGACGCCATCGTCATACCGACAACGCCGGACATCGCCTTTCCCCTGGGAGAGAGCCAGAGCGACCCGATGAAGATATACCTTTCCGACGTGACCACGGTCATCGCGAACCTTGCCGGGCTGCCTGCCCTGTCGGTGCCGGCCGGAACGGTCCACGGCATGCCTACGGGACTGCAGTTCATCGGGCGCCCCCTGGACGACGGCAGGCTCCTCTCCATGGCCGGCGCCTATGAGCGGGAGCGGAGCGCTGCGCTGGCGCCGCCCATGGACAAAATCCTCAACAGCGAAACCCTGCCGGAAACAGCGGCAAAGAAAGATAACGGCCGCGAAGCAGGAGCGGCATCTGCCTACACGCCGGAATTCATCAGTACCGTTTCGAAATCATTCATGAACCGGGAAAACAGGATGGCCGAGCGCGCCTATTGCGGCGGTCTATCAGCCCATCTGAACAGACGCGTTACCCTGGCGGGATGGATCCACCGCAAAAAGAGCCTGGGGGGCATCGAGTTCTACGAGCTCCGCGATCGGACCGGCTTCACCCAGCTCGTCTTTGAAGGCGGCAAGCAGGACGAGCACATAGGACTTGAAACCGTGGTGGAGGTGACCGGGAAGGTCACCATGGAGGACCGGAGCCCCTTCGACAACATTGAAATAAAAGTTGAATCAGTAAAGATACTCGGCAAATCGGATGCGAACCTTCCCGTACCCCTTAACAGACCGCCGGCAAACATCAACCTGCCGACCATACTGGACAACCGGACCATTTCGGTACGCAACCCTGACATCCTCAAAGCTTTCCGTCTCCAATCGGAGATTGTCAGGCTCTTCACCGGCTATCTGCACATAAACGGTTTTACCGAGATCAAGACCCCGAAGATAATATCCTCCGGGACCGAGGGGGGCACCAACATCTTCAAGGTGAATTATTTCGGCCGCACAGCGTTTCTTGCCCAGTCTCCGCAGTTCTACAAGCAGATCATGGTGGGGAGCGGCCTGGAGCGCGTGTTCGAAGTGGGCCCGGTCTTCCGCGCCGAGCACCATGACACCATCCGCCACCTGAACGAATACATCAGCATGGACTTCGAGATGGGCTTCATCCACGACGAGCAGGACGTGATCGACATGCAGGAGGGGCTCCTCCGGCACATGTTCGATGAGCTGATCAGGCATGCGGACGATCTCCTTGATGACGGCGGCGTATCACTCACCTTCCCGGGAAGGATCCCCCGCATACACTACCTGGAGGCGCTCGATATCATCCGCTCCGCCGGCGGCCGCCTCGAAGAGGGCGACATCTCGCCGGAGGGGGAAAAGATCCTGTGCAGCCACTTTGAAAAGGAGAAGGGATCGCAGTTCGTGTACGTGATCGGTTACCCGGTGAAGAAGCGGCCGATGTACACCATGCCGGACGAGCGCGTCCCCGGATACACCCGGAGCTTCGACCTTCTCTACCGCGGCATCGAGATAACCACCGGCGGCCAGCGGATCCACGACTACGAGATGCTGAAGGAAAACATGAAGATGCTCGGCTTCAACCCGGCCGAATTCCGGCACTACCTGGAGACCTTCCGCTTCGGCATGCCCCCCCACGGCGGCCTTGGGATGGGGCTCGAGCGCCTGACCATGAAGATCATGAACCTGAAAAACATCCGGGAAGCAAGTTTATTCCCGCGTGACATCAACCGGATAACGCCGTAGATCTCCCCGGCCCCCGCAGGGGGCGTGTGTGATCGTAATTATATCAGAGGATAAAGACGTTAATATGGATATATTGCTTTTGATTTCAGAAACAAACGTTATCCTTGTCGTACCCCCTCAGGGGGACAGTGGGGTCAACTATCATTATGGAAGATAAAAACCTTATCAACATAGACAAGCTCATCGACCTTGGGTCCTTCGAGGTAACGGGTGCGGAGAAACAGCAGTTCGAGGGCGAGCTTACCGATTTTCTGGAATACGCCCGGGTCATCAACGGCGCGCCGCAGCACCTGCCGCCGGCAAGCCACGCTGTGGACAAGGATCAGCTGCTCCGCGAGGACAAGGCCGCCCCGTGGAAGGAGCGCAAGTCCCTTATCGGCAACGCGCCGGGCCTGCAGGGCACGAGCTACCTGGTGCCCCCCCTGGCGGGGAGCGCCGGGACCGACCAGGAGCGGGAGCCCCGGATGGCGAAGGCGGGCGGCGGCGATTACGAGGTCGTCATAGGCCTCGAGGTGCACGCCCAGCTCAATACGGCCACCAAGCTCTTCTGCTCATGCCCAACCGCGTTCGGGAGCGACCCCAACAGCAACACCTGCCCAGTATGTTCCGGGCAGCCCGGCGCGCTCCCGGTGCTGAACCGGGAGGCGGTGACCATGGCCATCATGGCGGGCTTGGCCATGGGGTGTAGAATCAACGGGCGCTCTCTTTTCGCGCGAAAGAATTATTTCTACCCGGACCTTCCCAAGGGCTACCAGATCTCCCAGTTCGAGGAACCGATCTGCAGCGGCGGCTTGGTTGAGATCGAGATTGAGAGAACAACGAGGAAGATACGGCTTAATCGGATACACATGGAGGAGGACGCCGGCAAGCTGGTGCACGTGGGGGCCCCGGGTATCTGGGGCTCCAAGGCTAGCGCCGTCGACTTCAACCGCTCGAGCGTGCCCCTCATCGAGATCGTGTCGGAGCCTGATATGTCCTCTCCGGCGGAAGCTCGGGAGTTCATGGTCATGCTCAGGGCAATACTGGTGACCCTAGGCATCTGCAACGGCAACATGGAAGAGGGGAACCTCAGGTGCGACGCCAACGTGTCACTGCGCGAACGGGGTGATACCGAGCTGGGCGTGAAAGTTGAGATCAAGAACATGAACTCCCTGAAAGCGATCGAGCGCGCCCTCACCTACGAAATCGCCCGCCTCGAGCAGATGAAACATGCAGGGACCCCCATCGAACAGGAGACGAGGCTCTGGGACGACAGCTCCCAGAAGACGGCCCTGATGCGGAGCAAGGAGGAGTCCCACGACTACCGGTATTTCCCGGATCCTGATCTTCTGCCACTCACCGTCACCGGCGAGTGGGTCGAGTCTGTGCGTGCGACGCTGCCACCCATGCCATTGGAGCGCAAAATCCGGTATGAACACGACTTCTCCTTTACCGAATCCGAGGCGCGCCTCTTCATGGTTAACCCCGGCTATGCAGCATTTTTCGAGAAAGCGCTGGAGCGCTACGGCACTCCGCGGAACCTTGCTAACTGGCTTTTCTCTGAACTCCTTTCCCACGAGGGCGATTTCGACCGGCTCCATATCACCCCGGACGATTTCGCACAATTTCTAAAGAAGATAGATAGCGGCGAGATCAGCGGCAGGCAGGGTAAGGATATCCTCCGGAAGGCTTTTGCCGAAAAGAAAGGTATTGTTGAAATAATTGAAAGCGAAGATCACACGCAGATCACCGACCGCGCCTCCATCGAGAAGGCGGTAGACGGGGTCATCGCTGCCCATCCCGGCCAGGTCGAGGAATACCGGAGCGGCAAAACCAGGGTGCTGGGTTATCTCGTTGGCGCGGTCATGAAGGCCACCGGCGGCAAGGCCAACCCGGCCCTCGTGAACGAGGTTCTCACAGATAAGCTGAAAGGCTGACCCTGTCCTCCCGCCCGATCTCCCGCGATACGGTGTTAATGAAAACCCCCACCCATCCGTACGCGAAGGGGAGCCACGATGGCGCGCGGCCGAAGAGCTCCTTATGCGCGAACTCATAGTAGCCGATGGACGGGGACAGGAGCAGGGCTTCGGCAAGGGTCCCGGCGAATCCCACCAGCAGGAAGGCCGCGACTGAATGACCGGAATAAAAAAGCGAGACAAAGAGGAGCGACGCGGTATAGAGGGTGAAAAAAATTGTCGGCTGATGCTCACGGCCGAGTAAGGCCGCGGACAAAAAGTAGCATCCCACGACCATGAAGATTGAAAGGATAATAGTTATCCGATCGGATACGCGGCGGCCCTTCTCCGCGCCCAGCATCCGGTCTACAACCAGCATCCTGAACACTACCCACGAAACCAGTACTCCTATGCCGATACAAGCCATCTGGAGAGGCAGGAACCAGGGCCAATTTGCGTCTGTTATGGTAAAACTGCTGACAAGATAACGCTCCACACCGACCCAGGTGTGAAAAAAATCGAGGGGCCCAATAATGAACGCCCCCGCAGCTGCTGCCGCAAGAATAGGTTTTTTCCACAGGTCGAGGCGGATGTTAACCATGCAATTCTCCTGTTTTGTGCAATACCGGTTACTTTGACCCTGAATGACCGATAGTTATCGGTACTTCCTTTTCATGGCGACCTGCTTTCTCTGACCACAGATTTCTATCCCCCATGCATTTTTTACCGATAACTATCGGGTTTTCGTCCCGGATCGCGATGTTCTCATCATGGCAGGCTTATAGAAGGGTTGCAAGCTATTTAATCTCGGCCTGTTTCTTGATTCCCTTCATGTAGCCTTCCAGACCCTGCTTGGCCAGGAGCCGCTCGATCCACTCCGGAACTCCCCGGGCCTCGATTACCGGAGCATAGTAGTACAATGTGCGCAATCCGTTGCCGTAAGGTTCTATATACTCGAAGCCCTCGACATTCTTGATATTCCAGGCGGGCTTCTTGAGGGTTATGCCCTTCTCGCCATAAGACCTAATTTCTTCAGGGCTGATAAAACTCCATTCCTGGGTAAGCCTGACGCGGTCAAACCTGACCCGGAGGGTGTACAAAATCTTTATCAGGCCCGCCTTCACCACGCCTTCGATGAGGAGATCATCCCTGCTCACCCGGTGCACGACCTTGTAATACTCAAGGCCGGGGACAAAGGCGGGCATCACCTCCCAGTTCTCCAGGACCTTCCACACCTTCGCCGGCGGCGCGTCGATAACAACAACGCCGATAACACGTTTTTTCACCAGCCCTTCCGTGGTCTTCAATGCAGTAATAAAGGTCTGCAGCTCGCCCTTATCGAGCTTGGCCTTGTCGATATTGACCGATAGTTTCGGGATTTCGGCAGATGCCACGGAAATGGCTAGGCATAAAGAGATAGTGAATAATAACTTCCAGCGTATCATAACAGACATCCTTATAATGAATTTGATATCTTATAAAATAATGATGCACTGCTTTGAGAATAATTCAAGTATAATAATATAAATCCGGATTAATACTATGACAAAAGGTGTTCGATTGGTTGGGTAAAATGGCTTAACAATAAAAAACAGGAGCGCACATTGGTATTGGTGCGCTCCTGTGGATAATCAATTGTTCGTTTGCCAATTAGGGAGCATAGGTGCCTGAAATAGTTGTCTCGGTACCGCCACTCTGACAAACGGTATAGGTGCCGCTGCTTGCAACACCACCGGTGAGAGTTAAATTAAATTTGACATAACCCGTATAAATGCCGGTCACATTTATCTGACCTGTCGTCTTACCATTTGCTGACATATTGGCAATAGTTGTTTGAGTACCGTTTAAAGTTAAGAAAATGTCACAGAAATTGGTAAAAGTAATTAAAACCGTGGCATTACCACTGAATGAAGCATCATAGTCACACCTTCCATTACCGACCAAATCGTATACGGTCTCCTCTCCCAGCATAGCTAATCCACTTTTTTTCATGTGCTCTATTCGGTTTAATGCTGACTCTTCTTCCGCGTAGACCAGGTCAAAAAATTCCTGATTTGTCACGGCCCGGAAGCCGATATCGATATCGCTGCTGCCGCCCTCGCCAAAGGTGTTAAAAGGAGCGACCTTGTAAGAGAAAGCCCCTGGACCCACCGTGGTATCGGTATAGGACAAATTTGACAGATCGGTAATATTTCCTCCCAACTGGGTCTGGCCCGAACTGTCAATGCGGTATACTTTATAATAAGTGGCGTTGGTCGCTGCAGTCCAGGTCACGGTCACGCCGCCGGTCTGGCCTTCGGAAGCGAAACAGCTGGGGACCTTGGACGGCACATAGTCATTGGCCTTGGTAAAACCTTCCTCCACGGGGCTTGGCTTACTCTCTTTGCCGTCCTTATCGACAGCGGTAACGGTATAATAATAGTGGTTGCCTTCGGTTACCCCGGTATCGACAAAGTAATAGAGCACCGCGGCGCTGGTGGTGAACTTCCACACGTAATTAAATGCAAGGTTATTGCCTGATAGATCTTCCACGGCTGTGGTTATGGTGGCAGTGTATTCAGTATTGGAAGTCAATTCAGAGGTGGGCGTAAATACGCCGGCATTGGAAACAGTTCCTGCCACCGGTGAGCCGCCGGCCGACAGGGTAAAGCTCGACTCGCTCAGGGTGCTCTGGGTAATGGGTTCGCTGAAGGCCACGGACAATTTTGTATTAAGGGCGATGTCCGTTGCGCCGCTTGCCGGGCTTGTCAGGGTCACCGTGGGAGCAGTAGTGTCGTTACAGGCGATCATTACCCTCTGTACATTGATAACCGTATTTGAATTTGAACTCTCATCAAAAAAATCGAGTCCCGGCCATAAAAGCTGGAAAAGCAGACTATAATGATTTGTCAGGCGAATTGAATTGGGGCTGACAATCTTGATATACTTTTTACCATTGACGGTAACAGGATAGCAGTCAGCATGTCCACCCAGAAAGCTATCCAATTCCTGTACTATCTTATCCTGGGTCCACCACGTTCCATAACAAAACCTGGACCAATTCCACACATCAGCATATCCTTTAAATGTGAATGTTCCTATAAATTGCCCACCAATCTCTATGTCTATTGCATAATGTTCCGTAACTTCAGGCACTCCCAAGGGAAGAAAGATTCCATCCCCAATATCCCGTACCGACTGATATGTAGCCTGATATACCGGCACGTCACAGGTGCCGCTGGTGGCTGTGGTCGTAACGGTGTCCGGGGTCATGCTGGATACAGCGCTGGTGTCGGCATTGACCAGTTCAGCGGCGTCGATAGAGGCTATCTCCTCGGTAAAGGGGCCGGCTACGCTGCTGGAGCGGTATATGCGGTAGCTCGCGGCATCGGTAACAGTTGCCCAGTTAATCCCGACCTTGTTCTTGTACTGGCCGTCGGTAGCGGTAACAGAAGAGGGGCCATTATAAACAATTTCATCTTGAACTACACTGTCATCACCACCAAGGAATGGGAGGATCCTTTTTTTGGGATCTTCGCTGCAGCCGGTCATGACGGCAAAACAGCTGATGAATATCAATAATATCAGGCTAATTCTTTTCATACATCCCTCAATAATAATTAAATATAGCAATGAGTGCAGTTTATAGGCTCTCTCGCTTTAAAGCCATCAATCCAGCATATCCATTCAAGAAAATCAGAGTTATTGCGGGATAAACCTTCACTATCCTCAACCCCTCAAAATTTTTTAATGTTTCCTTTCCCCCGGAAGATCATTAAAATATCTCCAATTAAACTAAATAATCCCGCAAAAACTCAATAATATATGTATTTCGCTATCAGTAATGATATAATCTATACTATAATTTAAATTATTAATCTAGCCATAATCTGATACGTCAAAAAGTGTCCATCAAAAAGGTAGGGACAAAATATACAAATTAAACATTTATTAATTAGTGTTTATTTTATTATATTGTATTTCCACAGATGTAATGAAAAAACCCGAAAATTCACCGGTGAGGGGCTTGATTATTCAACAATCAAATTAATCTTTAAATGCTATATGGATTGCCGCTACCCCGCCCAGGAGGGTACGATATTCAACCCGGTTGAATCCGGCGGACCGGAGCAGTCCTGCCAGCTCCTCCGGGTGATGAAAATTGACCGCCGAATGGGCAAGATATTTGTAGGCGCCGCGCTGTCCCGATACATATCCCCCAAAGAAAGCGACGCCGATCCTCGTATACAGATGGACCAGGGCCCTGAATATCCGCGACCGCGGCTGGCTGCTTTCCACAATGACGAACCTGCCGCCCGGAGCCAGGACCCTGAGAATTTCAGAGAGGTACCTGTCCCGTCCCGGGTTGCGATAAGTAAGATTGCGGAAACCGAAGGCTATGCCGATAACACCGAAGCTCCCGGACCGAAAGGGAAGCTCAGCTGCGTCCCCTGCGGAAAAGCTGATCGCGGCCCCGGCCTTCGCCGCCTTGACCCTGGCGAAAGTGAGCATCGGCATGCTGAAGTCAACGCCGAAGACGGTTGCTTTCGTTCCGGCGGTCCTGGCGATCCGGACCGCCAGGTCGCCGGTTCCGGTGCAGAGGTCCAGAACGCGCGACGCGCCTGCTGAGAGGCATTCTTCCGCCGCAAGCCTGCGCCACCGTTCGTCGAGGCGGAGGGTGAAGAGCCGGTTGATCAGATCGTAGCGGTGCGGCACTTCCGAAAACATCTTCTGCAGGGGCCTGCTTTTAGCGTTGTTATCCAATGATTTCCTCCGGCGAAATTTATCTGCCGATTATTCGATTAACAATCCCGGCGCACTATCCTGCCAGATAAAAAAAAATCAAGGGGCTTGCAATAACTTTTTTTACAATCGGCGCCCATCCAGGAATGCATGGAACACAATGAACATGTTCAGTCCTTACCGTTATCGCGCGGTCCGACGGATGAATTCAGCGTAAAAAGCGATGACTTCGGCGAAATTGCCGACGCTGATGCACTCGTTGACTCCATGGACCCGGACCATGTCCTCACTGCCGATGCGGGCGGGTGTGAAGCGGAATACCTGCCCGCTCACCTTCGTAAAATGCCGCGAATCCGTGGCCCCGGACATGAGGAAGGGTGCTACCACCGTGCCGGGAAATAATGACATGATGGTCTCCTTCAGGGCCGCATAGTGCGGCGACCCGGTACCGGAAACCGGGGACGGTTCACTTGAATTTTCCCGCGCTGCAATAGCGACTTCCGGATCATTGATAACGCTCCTGACCCGGGCCGTTACGCTCTCCCTCGTCTCGCCCTGCAGGATCCGCAGGTTGACCACGGCCCGGACCACCTGGGGCATCACGTTCTCCTTTTCGCTCCCCTCCAGCATGGTGGGGGCGATGGTGGTCCGTATCATGGCGTCTGACTGCGGCGACGAAGCAAGCCTGCCCTTCAGCAAGGACCAGAGGAACCGGAGTCCGGAGTAAGCAGTCTTATAGGGAAACGACGCTTCCACTCCAAGGTTTTTAAACATGGCCTCCACCGGCGGGATGAGCCGCGCAGGAAATGGATTCTTTTCGAGGCGGCACAGAGCGGCGGCAATCCTTCCGGCGGCGGTGCGCCGCGGCGGCGTGGATGAGTGCCCACCGGCACCACGTCAAGGTGCGCTATGAGCAGAATCGGCTTAGCGCCCCCGGGTCCCGCCCCTTCCATGTGTAGAGGAGGCTCAATCCGTTGACAGTTTCTCGCTTCATAAAATGGTGCGTCTTCGGGTAGGTTTTTTTCAGGTATCCATGGAGACCCCGGAACGCTTTCCGGTCGATCCGCCGCTGGTCCTGATGCGATATTGTCTTAAACCTGACGGCCCCGGCAAGATGCCCGGCTGCCCGGTCAATGTCAATTTTCATGTAACCTCCGGTATTCCCGTCCCGCGCGGTTTTTACTTCATGGCAATAAATGTGGTTGATTTTGCGGATTTATCTTTTATCTTCGGCGCACAATCGACATCGCGCTATCTAAACTCGTGGAGATGAATGACATGATAAAATTTCTGCTCTGGCTCCTTCTCCTGGTCTTCTGCTGGCCCCTGGCCATAATCGCCCTCATTTTATACCCGGTGGTATGGCTGCTGCTCCTCCCCTTCAGGCTGCTCGGGGTGGCCGTTGACGGGGTCCTGAGACTGCTGAAATCCATATTCATGCTCCCGGCGCGGATATTGCGCGGGCCGGGAAAATTTAAAGACCCGGGGCCGCGCGCAAATAAATAATCAGACCCGGAAGGCTTCCCGGAAATTACCGATATGGTTTGTTTTTATCTGCACCCACTGGGGGACATCGGGGCCTGATACCGCCGATGGCTCAATCCGCACAATATCTTCAGCCGGATATGATACCTTGTTCAAATCGGTTGCAAATGAAACATATCCTTTTTTCCCATGGCTCTTGCCGCCGGCCGACTTGGCCGGTTTCGCCTCGTAGTAAATTACGTACTTGAGCAGGTGCCTTTTCTTCCCGCCAAGGCCTATGATGATCCGTTTATTCGTAGCCCTGACAAAGATATCTCCCAGCGGCTCCGGTAGTATTCCCGCTGGGAGCTCGATACTGCACTTATCGTCATCGAAGACCATCTTTTCTCCATAGTGCAGGCCGAGGTCCTCCACAGTGGGCTTTTTAAACCATTTGAAAAACACAAAGGCGGCCGCGATAATGACCACGACGATAAGCATCAGCAAAGCAAAGACTTCCATACCGATCGATCCTCCTGAACATACTATTTCGAGCCGGAGTGCCCCATCGGGAACAGCGGCATGTTATTTCTTTTTTTCCATCTCGCTGATCTGTTCAAGTATCTCATTGTACCGCTTTTCATTGATGGGATACAAATACAGCACCGCGACTCCTATGACAAAAATGACGGCTGCTATGGGACCCACCAGAAGCCTGATGCCCAGCTGCGCCTCTGGCGTCTGCGCCGCGTCCGGAACATACCCGGCGAGGGAGAGAACCGCGCCGGTGATGGCAAGGGCTATGGCCTGGCCAATCTTGATGCCGAAGGTCCAGATCCCGTAGAAGGACCCCTCGGTGCGCTCGCCCGATAAAAGATAATCATATTCTACCGCATCGGGGACCATCGCCCAGGGCATGACGTAGGTGAGCCCGAGGCCGACACCGGCAGAGCACATCAGGGCTATTGAAAAAGTGACCGGATACAGGTGCCCCAGGGAAAACAGGACCATGAGGTTTGCGGCAAGGATCAGCATGCCAGCGCCGTACACGATTTTTTTCCCAAATTTCCTTGAAAGGATTACGCTCACCGGGATGAACACAAATGCGGTGACCAGGAGCACCAGCATTGCCATGGTCGTCATCTGCTCATCGTTATGGATATACTTAAAGTAATACGCGGCCACGCTCATGATGATGGTGAGTGCCGTCACGTGCGACGCATAGGCGCCGAGGATAAGGAGATAGGGCCTGTTCCTGAAAACCTTGCGGTAGGTCTCGAAAAAGCCTTTGCTGAGGGGCTCCCGCTCGGTCACCGGCTCCCTGACAGAAAAAAAGGTTATGAGGGCAGTGATGAGCATGGCAGCGCCGAAGATGGCACCCATGGCCATAAAGCCGATGCTTTTCGTCTTGAAAAGCCCAACAATGGGAAGAGCCATACCGGCCCCCAGCAGGGTGCCGACGACGGCAAAGCCGAAACGGAATCCGTTGAGGCTGGTGCGCTCATGGTAATCCTGCGTGAGCTCCGGTGTAAGGGAATTGTAGGGAATATTGACCGCGGTGTATGCCGTATTGAGAAGACAGAAGGCGAGGACCCCCCATGCAAATAGGGCGGTCTGGCTGCTGAAACCGGGATTGGTGAACATGATAACCATTGCCACAAAGAGAGGGAATGATCCGAAAAGGATCCATGGCCTCCGCCGCCCCCACCGGGACCTGGTCCGGTCAGATAGGAAACCCGCCATGGGGTCTGTAACAGCGTCCCATATCTTGCCGATTGCCACCACGGCACCGGCAAGACCTGCAGCTATGCCTACGGTGTCAGTCAGGTAGATCATTAGCCACAAACCGATGGCGGTGAAGAACAGGTTGCCCCCAAGGTCACAGACACCGTACCCGATCTTGCTTTTTATAGACATTCCTGTTTTTACCATGAATATTCCCCAATGGTTGTCGTTCCAGGACTTAATCCACCATAGCAAAATACCATCCGCATATTAAAATTGCAATACATTTCGTGGAAGAAACAAAAATAATAATCATACATCTGACAAGCTGTCTGATTTCAGATCTACACAAGCAAAGCGATTATTTTTTATGGTTGGTTTTCTCATTCGTATATCCTAAAAAAGAACAAAGGGGCCGATAAAATGGAGACGACTCTGAACATCAATTGTGACATACTAAAACAGATCACAAAAGCGGCACTGAGAAAAAAAATCGCCCAATCTGATATGATAATTTTACTGTTAAACAAGGTCATGGACAACACTCAGAATCCCTACTTTCTTGGGAAAATGGTGAAATATCAAGAAAGAAGAAGCCCGGATCAATGGCATAGATTTCATATTCAATTAAGGCCGGATGAGTATGAATTCTTTCTGGATCTCCGGAAGCTTTTAAAAATGTCTGTTTCTTTAATACTGGCATATGCTGTTGGAAAATACCTAAAACTGATTTTAAGAAATACCACCGATAACTATCTTCATAGAAACTATTTGATGATTAGAGAATTGATTGATAATATAAAATGCTGGAAGTTCTACTGGGGCTACCCGCCCGGCATTGAAAAATATATCACATAAGTAAAATACTTGAAGATTTTACATCAATCTGTTCTCCTTATGCAAGGACAAGCCATATGCCCCACATCCCCTCGTACCATCAAGGCCTTAAAGAGTTGCCCCTCACGCAGGTGAAGGTCCGTAACGGATTCTGGGGCGACCGGTGCGCAATGAACCGGGACAGTGCCATCTTCTACCAGTGGGACCAGCTGGAGCAGACGGGCCGCGTCGACAACTTCCGCATTGTTGCCGGAACAAAACAGGGATTCCGCAAAGGCTTTTTCTACAACGACTCCGATGTCCATAAATGGGCCGAAGCCGCCGCCACAATTCTGGCAGCAGGGAGCAATGACAGCCTCGAAAAAATCCTGAATGAATATATCGATATCGTCAACCACACCCAGATGACCGATGGTTACATCTTCACCTACAATCAATTCCACTTCCCGGGCGAGCGCTGGAAAAACCTGCAGATCGAGCATGAGCTATACACCCACGGTCATTTGATCGAAGCCGGCATTGCCCTCATGGAGGCCACGGCCAGGACCGACCTGATGAAGATAGCGAAGAAGGCTGCTGATCTGGTGGTGCGCGATTTTGCCGGAGCCGGGCCGGTTATGACACCAGGACATGAAGAAATTGAGATCGCCCTGATCCGCATCTACAGGGCCACGGGTGAGACTAAATATCTCGAAACAGCCCGGCATTTTCTGGAACAGCGGGGAAAAACGCGGTTCTTCGGCCTGCGGTTGATTGGACAGTTCCTGAACCAATCACGGCGCGCGGACATCATCCGTAAACAGGAAAAAGAATCCACCGGCGCAACATCAGCCCCGACCGGGTTCGACTTCACTGAAAACCTCACTGCTACGGAGCCGCCCTTCCTGAAGCTGCGCGCCAATGCATCATTCCTCAGCGGAAAATTCTTCCAGCAGCACCGGCCCATCAGGAAGCAGCATTCCCCCGAAGGACATGCGGTGCGGTGGGGATACCTCGCCACCTCCATGTCGATGCTCTACCGGGAAACAGGCGACCGGTCGATCCTTGAGACCCTCACCGAAGCGTGGGACCGTATGGTCCGGCGCCGCATGTACGTCACCGGCGGAATCGGCTCCCTTCCCGTCATTGAAGGCTTCGGCCGGGATTACGAGCTGAACAACCGCTTCGCCTACTGCGAGACCTGCGCCGCCCTGGCGAGCATTTTCTGGAACCGCGAAATGCTTCTGGCCACCGGCGAGGCGCGGTACGCGGACCTCATCGAATGGCAACTGTACAACGCCGCCTCGGCAGGCATAGCCCTTGACGGCCGCTCCTACCTCTACCGCAATCCCCTGGAGTCGGAAGGGCAGACGCGCAGGCCCTGGTACGCAACCGCCTGCTGCCCCAGCAACGTGTCCCGCACCTGGGCGTCCCTTGGCAGATATATCCATTCCATCGACGGCAGCGACCTGTGGATACATCAGTACATCAGCAGCAGCGCAGAGATTGGTCCGAACGATGGATTAGCGGGAAGTGCGCATATTACCATCGATTCCGGACTGCCCTGGGAAGGCCGCGTTTCAATCCTTCTTCATGTTGATAACCCGATTGAGTCCACCCTTCACCTCCGCGTCCCGGGCTGGTCTGAAAATCCTTCCATCACAATCAACGGCAGCCCGGCGGAAATTGAGATTCCCTTTAGATCTGATAGTGCCACTGCGTCAGGATATTCGCCCTACCGGTCATGGTATATCACCCTGCGCAGAAGATGGGTCAAGGATAGCAGCATCGAAATTATATTTCCCATGGACATCGTGTTTCACCGCTCCCATCAGCGGGTCAGGCCAAACCGGGGAAAGGTAGCCCTGTCCCGGGGCCCCCTGGTCTACTGCCTTGAAAACATCGACAATGCCGCTGCATCGATCCCGGACGCCCGCCTTGACACAGGCAAAGTTGTGACAGCGCGCTATTCCGACTCACACTTCGGCGGCGCCTGGCTCCTTCAAGGAGGTGATCCTGCCGGGAACGCCCTCACCTTCATACCCTATTATTGCTGGGCCAACCGGGGGCCGTCAAAGATGCAGGTGTGGGTTCGGGAGGAAAAAAGCAATGACAGATAATCATTATCCCCGGCCGGACATGGAGCGTGAACAGTGGCTTTCTCTCGATGGAAGATGGGAATTCGAGTTTGATGCCGGGGGTGACAAAGACCCCTTACAAGGACCTTTATCCCGGACCATAATAGTCCCCTTCTGCATCGAAAGCGAAGCGGGAAGTATCGGCGTGAAAGACCCGCCGGCATTGTCCTGGTATGCAAAAAGCTTCAGGCGTGAAGACCTGCCCCGGGGGAAACGCTTTTTCCTCAACTTCGGAGCCGTGGATTACGAAGCCACGGTTTGGATAAACGGCGTCCTCCTCGGCTCGCACAGGGGAGGCTACACCCCTTTCTCTTTCGAAATTACGGGACAGCTTACCGATAACAATCGCCTTGTCGTGAAGGTCAATGACCCCCGGTCCCGCGGCACTCTCCGGGGCAAGCAGTATCTGTGGAAGCGGTTGAGCCCTGTTTTCTACACGCCGGTGAGCGGAATCTGGCAGCCCGTGTATATCTATGCCACCGGGAACTCCCGCATCGAAAGCGTGAAGATAACCGCCGGCGTGAATACTATTTCAGTAACATGGATAATCGACAGGGGCAGCTATATGATTATTCAGGCCGAGGGATCGGAGGGCATCATTGCTGCCAGGGAGGAAATCGCCGGCCCTGCGAAAACCGGAAACACCACCCTGGTCATAGAGCATCCCCGCCGCTGGTCAGTGGAGGATCCCTTTCTCTATACCGTGACCGTGTCGCTTCATGACACGGATGGAGAAAGCGACCGACTTGTCTCTCGCGCGGGCCTTCGCATTATTGAATCCAGAAACGGAATCATGTTCCTGAACGGCGACCCGATCTATCTCAAGATGCTCCTGGTGCAGGGCTACTATCCGGGCGGGCATTACACACCGGCTGATGGCGAAGCGGGATTCGAACGGGACATTCTCCTCATCAAGCGCATGGGCTTCAATGGCATCAGGGTCCACCAGAAGATCGAGGATCCCCGCTTTCTCCACCTGTGCGACCGCCACGGCCTCCTGGTCTGGATGGAAATGCCCTCGCCATTCCTGTTCAGCATGGTGTTGAAACAGCAGTTCGAGGATGAACTGTGGGAAGTGCTTGAGCGGGACAGCGGCCATGCCTCGGCCATGGCCATGGTGTTCTTCAATGAGACCTGGGGTATTTTTGACCTTCTTTGGAGCGGAAGGAGAAAAAAATATATCCGCCACCTGTACACTCGCGTGAAGAAATGCTATCCCCATCTCCTCGTTGTGGACAATTCCGGGTATGACCACATCCTGACCGATATTGCCGATATCCATCATTACCTGGCCGTCGACGCGAAGATCCGAAAGCTCTATGGCAGCCTGGGGGACACGAGGAAGATGACGATGCGTTTTTTCAAAATCCCGCGCGCCATTGCCTACCTTGTCATGACCCACATGATTTCACGCAAGCCGTACCTGACCGGCGGGACCTACCGCGGCTTCGAGCCCTTCATGGTGAGCGAGTTCGGCGGCGCAGGTTTTTATAAGACAGACAAAAATATTCTGGAATGCTTCGCCGATAACATCCGCATTATGAAGGATTATTCGAAAATAGCCGGCTATTGCCTGACCCAGGCCTATGACGTGGAAGAGGAACAAAACGGCCTCCTAGCCTTTAATAGAGAACCGAAGTATGATATCAAAGAGATAGCCCGGATCAATACAATTATTCCTTGACGATGGGCCATTCCGATGCAATCTTATTCCCGGAGAAAGCCATGGCAGGATCTCTCGAAAAAATACAGGTCGGCATCGTTGGTCTGGGCCGCATCGCCGATCTTCATGCCCCGGGCTATGCCGGGAACAGGCATGGCCGCATCTATGCCGTGTGCGACACCGACGAAGACCTTGCCCTTAGAAGAAAGAAGGAATGGAAGGCAGCGCGCCACTATACCTCTTTTGAGGAAATGCTCGGTGATCCGGCCCTTGACGCGGTGGAAATCCTGACGCCGCAGAAATTCCACGAACCGATGTCCATCGCCGCCGCCCATGCCGGGAAGCATATCGCCCTGCAGAAACCGATGACCATAGACCTCGCCAGCGCGGACCGCATGCTCCGGGCTGCCAAGGGCAGCAACGCCATATTCAGGGTTACCGATAACTATCTCTTCTACCCTCCCATCGAGCTGGCGAAAAAACTGATCAATGACGGCGCCATCGGCACTGCCACGAACATCAGGATAAAATTTACCGGCGGTTTCGGCGGATGGGATGTTCCCGCGTCGTCATGGGAATGGCGCATGCAGGAGCGCGCCGAGGGGCGCGGAATACAGACCTTCGATCACGGCCATCACCTATACGCCACCGCCTGGCACCTCATGGGGGATATCGAGAGGGTGGCGGCCTGGATCGATTATGCCGACGGCGTGCTTGACTGCCCGGCGGTGATTATGTTCAAGTATGAGGGCTGCACCTCTTACGGCGTGATCGAATACGCCCAGGCAAAGGACCTGCGAATTCCGTCGAAGTACTACGCCAATGATGAATGGATCGAAATCACCGGGAGCTGCGGCATCATCATGATCCACCGCTGCACCGGGAACATCCACTCCGGCCCGGCCCTGAGCCTCTTCAACGGAAAAAAATGGACCAGGTACAACATCGCTTCCGATTGGCGCGAGGGCTTCATCGGCGCGACCCGGAACTTCATCGCCGCAATCAGGGGCGAGGCAGAACCGCTCCTCACCGGAGTCCAGGGCCGTGAAGTGCTCCGCTTCGCCCTGGCGGTGCAGAGATCGTCGCGCCGCCGCCGCGAAGTCTACCTGGATGAAATGGACAGCGCCGTTCCCTGGCTCCTCTCGAAGATGCGGGCCCGCCGGGACAGAACAATCCCGGGCGGCAGCGCCCTTTCCCGGCTGAGCAGGGGCGGCGCCGGTTATGCCCAGCAGGCACAGCGCCTCACCGGAGAATTGCCGGCGCGGTTTGATGCGGCAGCCGCACCGGGGTGGCGCTGCGTCGCCGGTTTTCATATCCTGGCCGACGCCGGCGTAGCCGAATCAAAATATTACGCGGTCATCAATGAAAAAGGTATGACCCTCAGCGAAGGCCCATGGCCTGACAACGCGGCATTCATCCTTGCCGCTCCAGCCGGGACCTGGGCCGCTATCCTTCTCGGGAAGAAAAAAATCGAGATGGCTTTTGTCCAGGGGAAGCTCAAAATCGAGGGGAAAGCCGAAGAGGGTCTGAAACTGAAGGCTGCCCTTCACCTGTGAAACTCTCCGGCAACGGCAATCTAAAGGCATGAACAATCGATATATATCCATCTGCGCCTACGCGACGCTCCTTATCTTCGGTCTGTGCATGACGGTGATGGGCCCTGCAATGGGGGAAATCGCCACGGCCTTCGGTGTCCGCACCGGCGCCATGGGGCTCCTCACCGCGGCCTTTTCAATCGGCTTCATCGCGGCGGTCTTCCTCTCAGGGTTCGTCGCCGACCGGATGTCACTCAAGCCCCTTATCTGCGTCGGCCAGGCGCTCGTGTCCGTCGGGATGGGGGCCTTCGCCTTCAGCGAGACCATCGAGGCAGGCATGGTGTCATGCCTTCTCATTGGATTCGGCGGCGGCCTCGTGCAGATATCAGCCAACACCCTGATATCAACAATCCATCATGAAACCAGGGCGTCTTCCCTGAACCTGCTCCATTTTTTTTACGGCATCGGCGCCCTGTCGGGCCCGCTCCTTTCCGGCATGGCCCTGGCACGGGGCTTTAACTGGTACACGATCTATTTCTCTTTAGCGGTCTTGGCGCTGCTCGTTTTCCTGGTCCTGCTGCCGGCTCAGTTCCCATCAGGGCTGGATCCGGCAGGCGTCACCGGGCCGGCACTCTTCACGATAATTAGGAACGGATATGTCATGCTGATAGCCCTTGCCGCCATCCTCTATGTTGGGATCGAAATGGGAATCAACACATGGTCCGTGCTTTACCTGGAAACGTCCCTTGGCATGGGCAAGATGGCGGCCAGCGCCGTCCTGAGCTATTTCTGGTTTTTCATGACCTTCGGGAGGATAATCTGCGTCTACTGTGCCAGGGTAATGCGGGCAGACACCCTTCTACTGGCCCTCTGTGTCGGGTCCGGCGCGGCGTGCGCCGGTTTCGCTGTGTCGCATAACGCGCTGCTGGCGGGTCTGGCCCTTTCCCTGACAGGGTTCTTTTTCTCCGGGATATTCCCCCTTCTGATGGGGCTGGGCGGAAACGCCTATCCCGGACAGGTCGGCGCCATCACCAGCGTGATGCTCACCTCCCTGGGGATCGGTCTCATGTTCTTCCCTTGGGCCGCCGGCGTCATCAGCGAGCAGTGGTCCCTGTCGGCCGGCATGGTGTTCCTCTGCGCGGCGTCGGGGGCGCTCATCATAACGGCATGGGTTATCTCACGCCGAGGCAGGTCATGACAGCTTTTCCAGGGCCTCTCTTCCGCTCATTCCCTTTCGTACCCCGTACTCCGCAGCTTTCGAAGACACCTCGGCGATCGAGGCGGCAAGGAGGTCGTCGGGAGTGACCAGTGGCTTCTCGGGGGTTCCCCTGGCTATCGCCACGGCAAAGCCGAACTTATCCGCAACTGCCAGGTCCACGATGCCGCAGGCCACCAGGCCTTTTTGTGCGGCGATAATCACGATCTGTCCGCCATCCCAACCAACGGAAAGACCCGACGCCGCTCCAGTCCCGGCCGGCACGGAAGTTATGTTGATTGGCATATCACACCACCCTTGTTTTGATTTACTTTCGCATACCATATATATGAAGGAAGCGGGCTAATCCCAGGCGTTTATCGTACCGGCTCACAGGCCCAGGTTACGCAGGAATTCCTCTTTTGAAACGTAATTCGACTCGGCCACCAGCTTCCCGCCGCTGTAATAGCGGATATAGGGTATAAAGCTGTTCCCCCACTTCGATTCCTTGAAGGTCATGAATTCATCATAACAAGCCACCTTGTTATAAATCAGCTCATACAGGTCGCAATCAGCGTCCAGGGAATAGAACCATTTTTTCATGGCGGTCCACTGGGGACACCAGTCCTGCGTCATGAGCACCGCAACCTTACGGTTCGATGCCACCACATCGCTCCCGAATTCGCCGCATGCAATAGCGCTCAAGGCCTGTTCGCGCGTTATTATCCGTACCGGTGTCATATCAATTACGCTCCCTGCAGGCATCAGCCTGATTACAACAATTCATTATTGAAACATCATGCCATGTTCAGAATGACCCGTCAAATATATTATTAACAGGGGACTTATATTAAAGCCGCGTCTTTATTAGGGGTCATGGCTATAACAGCGAGAAGGCGACAAGGACGTCGTCGTTTCCGCCGAATCAATCCCGATTACTTATATAGTAAAAAGGTATCGGAATTATACAATGCGGACGAGCGGGATAGCCCGACCCCAAAAATACTGCTACCGTAACCACCTGGGTATTATCAGCCACATATGAAAAAATACTTGTACTACACAATGTACATTTCATTAATTGAACACCTCTCGGAAAAAGGCAATGAAAATCAAGATATCATCCCTCGGATGCCGCCTGAACCAGTCGGAGATCCAGTCAGTCTCCACCTCGCTTCAGGATATGGGCCATGAAATCACCCGTGGCAACGACGCCGACGTATATATCATCAATTCCTGCGCAGTCACGCAGCGGAGCGAGGGCAAGACCCGCCGCCTCGTGCATCACGCTGCGGAAGCGGCCCGGAGCCGACCGGAGGCCATGATCATAGTGACCGGCTGCATCGCCGACGCGCCGGCAAGGGAGGGAAATACCTACTACCTGCCCAACGACTACAAGTTCATGATCCCGGACCTCATCGGGAACCGGGATCTCTTTAAAGAAATGAAGCCGCCGCCCGACGCGCGCTTCCGGTTACCGGCGCCCCTCAAGTCCTCCACCAGCCGGGCGAACCTGAAGATACAGGACGGATGCGACAACTTCTGTTCCTATTGCATCGTCCCCCTGGTGCGGGGCGCGACCCAGAGCAAGCCATCAGACCAGATTGCCGATGAATTCAAACGGATGATCGAAGCCGGGTACCGGGAGATAATCCTCACCGGGGTTATGATCGGAAAATATCTTGATGAAGGCATAGGACTGGCGAGCCTCGTCAGGCGGCTCCTCACAGTCAAGGGACGGTTCCGAATTCATCTCACCTCCCTTATGCCTATCTACGTCACCCCTGAGCTTATCGAGCTTTTCCACCACGAGAAAATTGTAAAGCACCTGCACCTATCCCTGCAGAGCGGCAGCAGCGCAGTCCTGGCGCGTATGAACCGCCCCTATACACGGGAGGACTATCTGTCCCTCGTCAATCAGATCAGAAGCGCGGTGACGGACTTCAATTTCACAACAGACGTCATCGTCGGGTTTCCTGGCGAGACCGAAGAGGATTTTCTCGAAACGCTGGGTCTCATCGGAGACGTCGGCTTTTCCCATGTCCACACCTTCCGCTATTCTCCGCGGCCCGGGACAAAGGCCGCGGCGATGGAAGACACGGTCACCGAAGCGGTAAAAACAGAACGGAGCAGCCGGGTGATCGAGCTTTCTGAAAAACTAAAACTGCGCTATTACGCGCGGTTCAACAGGAGGGAATCGCTATTTTTAAGTGAGCGGTCACGGGGCGGTATCACCACTGGCTTCAACGAATATTACGCCCCTGTGGAGGTTGGGTATAAACTGCCGAGCAATGAGTTCTTCACTGTGACAACACTCTTAGAGAATGGCAAGCAAGCCCTCAGCGGGATAGTTATCGGTAAAATGAGCTGAGGCAGGTATGCCGAAGTCCCGACTGCAGCAGGACGCTGCGTAAAAGTCGGGGATAGTTATCGGTACTTCCCGGAGTCAGAGCAATCACCAACCCGCCAGTAACCGTTCCAACACAGCACAGAAGAGAGCAATCATGGCAAGGGGCACGGCAAGCTCGTACTGTAGCCACTTCAGGCCGCCGCTCCGAACCGCGATAAAAGCCGGCGCGCTGACAAGGCTGATGGCGCTCACCTGGTTTGCCAGGAGGGACGGCGCCACCAGCCATGGTGACACCTGTCTCCCCCCCAAGGAAATAGTCTTCCCTGCTTTTCTGCAAGCGCCCGGTCAGGTAGCTGATGCCGATTATGGCAAGGATGTAGACCGCGACAATGACCCAGTTTATTAAAGCCATCATGACTCCCCTTCAATGGCTTTCGAACTGCAGTGTCGATGCAGGAGCGGCAGTGCCCTATCCGATAATTCTGAAAAGGAACTTCAGCAGCCGCACCTTTTTGTTATACGGAGGATAGCGAAGCTTCAAGTCGAACAGGGTGGCCCTGGTAAGAATCCCCCGCTGGTGCGAGAAGGTCTCGAATCCGGATTTCCCATGATACCGGCCCATGCCGCTGTCACCGATGCCTCCGAAGGGGAGCTCCTGGCTTCCCACGTGGGAGACCGTGTCATTGAAGCAGCCGCCGCCAGAGGATGTTTCCCTGAGCACCTTCTTCTGCTTTTTGTCGCTCTTTGAAAAATAATAGAGGGCCAGGGGGCGCGGAAGTCTGTTCACGATAGCGATGGCATCATCAAGCTTTCCAAAGGATATGATCGGCAGCAGGGGCCCGAAGATCTCCTCGCGCATGATCGGGTCCTTCAGGGTCGCGCCATCAACCAGTGTCGGCGCGATATAGCGGTTCTTACGGTCGCTCTCGCCGCCCAGTATCACCTTCTTCTCTTCAATGAGGCCCGTGATGCGGTCAAAGTGCTTTTCATTGATGATCCGCGCGTAGTCCCTGCTCGTCCGGGGGTCATCCCCATAAAACTCCTCGATGGTCTTTTTCATCTCATTGATAAAGGCCGTTTTGATTTTCCTGTGTACCAGCAGGTAGTCCGGTGCCAGGCAGGTCTGGCCGGCGTTGAAAAACTTTCCCCAGCAGAGGCGCCGCGCTGCAGTCGGGATATGGGCGTCTTCGTCGACAATCACCGGGCTCTTGCCGCCCAGCTCCAGGGTAACCGGGGTTAGGTGCTCCGCCGCGGCGCGCATGATGATCCTGCCCACCGCAGTGCCGCCGGTGAAGAAGATGTAATCGAACTTCTCCTTCAGCAGGGCGCCAGTCTCCTCCACGCCGCCCTCGACCACCGTGATGTAATCGTCGTCGAAGGTTTCACGCACCATCTTCGCCACTAGGCGCGAGGTCGCCGGCGCCAGCTCCGACGGTTTTATAACAATGCAGTTGCCGGCTGCGATGGCCGCCACCAGCGGGGCAACAATAAGCTGAAAGGGGTAATTCCAGGGGCCGATAATGAGCACCACGCCGTACGGGTCATAGTGGACCGCGCTCGTAGAATAAAAATGGATGACCGGGGTCTTCACCTCCTGTTTCCGGGACCATGACCGGAGATGCCAGAGCATGTGGCGTATCTCCGTGTAGAGAATGCCGATTTCGCTGGCGTAGGACTCGAAGTTCGGTTTTTTCAGGTCCTTGTACAGGGCCTCCATGATGGCGTTCTCGTTCTTCCGTATCGCCTTTCTCAGCTTCCGCAGCTGCTTTTTCCGGTACGAAATTTTTTTGGTGTCGCCGGTATTGAAGAACTTTCTGAGCTTTTGTGTTTTCGCAGCAATGGCTTTCTGGGTCATGACTATCCTCCGGAATAGTGATTATAGGGCGGCCCGGGACCGATAATGAAAACACGGATCGTCCCGGCCGGCCATTAGTTGTACAGCAGCGGCTGACTACACCCTGATCGGCAGAATAACGATTGGGATTCCCTTGTTATAGAACCGCCGCTGTATGGCGAAGGCCGAGTAGTTATGGAGCCACCGGGTGAAGAAGGTGTCCTCGGGGAACACCAGCTGCCCGGCGAAGAAAATAGCATTAGGGAAGCGTTCCATTATACCGGGGGCCAGCCGCACCGTTTCCTCTATGACATCCACGGCTATTGCGGTAACGCTCTCAGCATACCGGTTGTGGGCCCGCATGTACTCCACGTAACGGTCACATTCTTTACTGATATGTCCCCGCAGCGCTGACAGCTCTTCCGTGCCCTTGAATACGCCGGAATCAACAAGGCCAATCTGGACAAAAACAAAATTCTTATACATGCCCTGGAAGAGGCGCACAATATTGAACAGGGTATGGAGGCCGGTCCCGGTGAATCCGTTTACGAAAAGCACGGCTGTTTTTTCCTTCGGATTGAACTGTGTCTCGACAATGGTCTTCTCGCCGCTCTTCTGCTTCTCCTCTATGTTCTTCATTTCCGCTTCAGCCACTTCCACGAGGCCGTTCAGACGCTTCAGAAGCTTTCCCGTTTTCTTGTAATGGCGATGTATAATGATTGCGACAGCCACCAGGGAACCGGTGATAAAAATGGTGATCCATCCTCCCTCGTTAAACTTCAGCACCACCACCGTTACGAGGATAAACGATGTCAGCATCAGGCCGATACCGTTTATCAGGAGCTTCTTGCGCCAGGGGGAAACTTTTGAACGGGACTGCCACCAGTGGCGGACCATCCCCAGCTGGGAGAGGGTGAAGGTAATGAACACGTTAATGCTGTAGAGGATGACGAGGAACTTAACCGATCCCCCGGAGTATATCATGAGGATGATGGCTCCGACACCCATGATGAGTATCCCGTTCTGGGTCACGAGGCGGTCATTGAGGGAGGCGAACCGGCCCGGCGCCCACCGGTCCAGGGCCATGTTTGCCAGTATGGCCGGACCTCCCAGAAAACCGGTCTGAGCCGCGACAAAGAGCAGTATCGCTTCGGACAGCAGCGTGACAAGTACAAAAACCATGCCCGCAGTCCCCCAGTTAACCGTCATCTTTTCAAAGAGGACGGCGTTCAGGGTTTTACCACTGACATGGTGGACACCGAAAAGAAGATACGAAACCATCAGTCCAGCCACAACTATGGCCAGGGAGGTGGCCATGTAGTTCATGGTGCGCTTGGCGGTCTGCACCTTCGGCTCGCGCAGGATGGACATCCCGTTAGACACTGCCTCGATACCGGTGAAGGTCCCGGCGCCCATGCTGTAGGCCCGCAGTATCAGGAAGATCATGCCGACTACACCCAGCTCCGAGCTGGAGGAGTTGATCTCCGTTGCCGTGGCATTCACAAGGGAAGGGATATTCCCGGCCTGCGACGAAAAGGTATAGATGATGGCAAAGGCATGGGTGATGATAAAGACGAGAAATATCGGCACCAAGGGCAACACCGATTCCTTGACGCCGCGCAGGTTGAGGACGATGAGAAGGGAGACCCCCCCGACCGCCACATGAAGCTTGTAGGGAAGCATGTAAGCGGGGAGGAAACTGAACAGCGCATCGGCGCCGCTGGCCACCGACAGGGTAATTGTAAGAAGGTAGTCAATGAGAAGGGCGCTCCCCGCGATCATGCCCACAGAGGGCGAGATGAGCTTACTGGCCACGAGATAGCCGCCGCCCCCGGTCGGGAAGAGCTCTATGATCTGGTGATAACTCGCGCTGATAACAAAAATTGTTATGACCGTTCCCAGGGCCACGAAGATGCTCAGGTGCGTGTGCTTGCCCAGGGCCAGGAAAGCCTCCTCCGGTCCGTAGCAGGACGATGTGAGGCCGTCCGCGCCGAGTCCGACCCAGGCGAAAAAAGCAATCAGGGAAAGCTTATGAAAAATCCCTGGATCCGATATGCTCCGGGCGTCTCCCATGACCAGTTTTCTAAAACGGCTGAATAGAGATTGTCTTGAATTATCGTCGGTCAATACATGTCCCTCGGGAGCACTGTTATTTCAAATTTTTGCAAGCCGTCATGCTCATCCAAGGATAAGGGCATGAAACACAGCTGGATCACTGAAAAAAAATCAGCGTACAATAGCTTCGACTCTTGTTTTTGTCAATCATTTAGCATGAATAGCTGAAAAGTCGTTTGATCTGTAATATCTAATACAATAGCAGTTATAAAGTCCGATACCGGTAAAATGAAGCATTTTTTGATTTATTTATCAATAATAAGCATAACAGCCAATATACACTTGTTGCGTAACTACTCACAATTATTTATATTCCCACATCGCCAGCACAGCGGCAGAAAATGTCACAAATTCAAAAATTTCCCGGCAAATCTATTTTTTTTGAATTCTGATGGTTTATGACTATATTTGAAGAGAGGATATAGTTCGTAGAGACATTCTTTTTCTCCACGGAAACATTTTTGGAGGTAACTATGAATCTCGAATTATCAAAGAACGATGTTGATTTTATTGTTCTCCTGCTGGAGAAGGAACTCAAAAGCGCCATGGTCGAAAGACATCACACGGCGACCAATGAGTACAAGAAAATAGTTGAGGCCAAGGAAACACAATTGGAGAGCCTGATAAAACAGTTCAAACATTGATCAGGTCCTGGCCGTTTAAACACTTTCCAGATACTCAAATAAAGAGGGCACGGGGGCTCGTTTTTTCTTTACCGGGGCCTGATGCAGCACTAGTTTGCCCGTCAAACCGTGTGCCGGTAAGTTATAAATAATGATTATTGTAACCAATTTTCCTCCGGCTTTCCTGAAAAATATCAGCATGAATTTATCCGCCATTGAGACGGAAGAGTGAACGCGAGGTTGCGGGAAGACCCATGATGCATCCAGGAGTTTAACGATGAAACAATTCACGATTGTGTTCCTTATTTGCGCGGCCCTGCTGCTGCTCACCGCCTGTTCACGGGAGGATTACCGTACATCCCTTATCGGCACCTGGGAATGGACCGGGGACTCATGCGGCGCCGATGGTAGCTGCAAAAAGGAAATCATAACCGATGAAGAGAACAGGGAGGTCTTTACCGGAGACGGGCTCTATATTTCTAAACGGGCAAAGATCGGCTATATTGTGAAGGGCGCCGAAATACGCCTTGAATCGGATACGGATAAATTCAATTCGGTCTACGCCGAGATCGTATCAATAAAAAACGGGATCATGCTGCTGAAAAAAAACGCCGGTACCAGGCGATACAATAGGATTGACGGCGCCAGGTGAGAGGCCTCAGAATTCACGGCCCCCTGGTCATTCTTCTTTGGAATCGCCGATCCTTTTAACCAATTCAACCCGATTGCCCTCGTCGCTGTACCGGATCTTATCGAATATTTTTGTTGCCATGAGGACCCCGCGGCCATGGGCTGTGAAGTTAAGGCTGATATCGGCCATGTCCCGCTCAACAAATCCCTTGTGATCAAACCCGGAACCGTCGTCAGCAATGACATACCGCGCTTCGATGGGGGTAATGGAATACTCGATCCGCACCTGACGCCCGCGGTACGATGGATTGCCCTGCCGCTCATTTATGAAATCAAAATAGGTGTTATTCTTGAAAGCTTCCGTTTTTTCCTGGTACGTTATTTCAAGGTTTCCGTGCTCAATGGCGTTGATGATCATTTCCACCAGCGCCAGCCGCATCAGTTCCACGGTATCATGGTCAAAATAACGCTTGAGGTTCCTGGTCATCCGGTACGTCACGTCGGCCACCAAAAAGAGCTGGTTTCCCATGACGACATTCTGGCTCTCGGAAATAAAAAATTTCAGCAGCTCGTCCTCCACGACACGGTAGGCCCTGCCCATGATAAGCTTTCCGTCCGGGATCATGATATATTCAAGGCGCACATTCATCTCGACCGGTTCACGATTATACCCTGCCTTAAAGACGGTTTTAAAGTTCTGGGGGCGCTGGGTCTTTGTGAACGACTCAAGCTTCTCCCGCACAAAGCTCACCTGCGCGGGGTCCCCGTCAACGGAAACAGAAAGCAGGTCCAGAAGATTTCTGGATATTAACTCATCGGGATCCAGGCTCAGGTAATTTATGACCGACCGGTTCACGGTCAGTATGGTAAAATCCTCATCGAGAGTGAAAATGATATCGCTTGATCCTTCGAACAGGCTCTTGTATTTTTGCTGGATTTCATCGAGTTTGCGTTCATACTCGTATCGGGTGAAGGCCGTTTCAATGGCGACAAGGAGATCCTTTTCCCGGTACGGTTTTATGACGAAACCGAAAGGATATGTTTTCTGAACTTCCTGTACGGTTTCGCTGTCCGAATAAGCTGTAGTGAAGATTACCGGAACACTGATGCGCTTCCGTATTTCCTTTGATGCTTCAATACCGTTCAGGTTTCCGGGAAGCTTGATATCCATGAGGATAAGGTCCGGCGGGACCGCCAGGCACATGGCAATGGCCTCCTCGCCGTTGCCCGCTATTCCGCTGACGGCATACCCGAGGCCTTCGAGAATCCTTCGAAGCTCCATCGCCACGATACCGGCATCTTCGACAATGAATATTTTTTTTGATTTCAAGACATCAATTCCGAACAGGTTATCATTAGAAAGGAGCCATCTGCAACTATACAGTGCAATATACGCATGTCAATTGATAATTGGCACGAATCATGTAACTAGATATTAGCATAGTAGATGCCAGCCCGATCGCAGCCCCCCTGCCTCATATAAAAAATGCTTGCCCCCACTCCCGGTCTTTGTATACTTCCGGAAAGCCATGCGACTGTCCATACTAAAACATGTTAAGATCTCGGCCCCTCTCATCACCGCACTGAGCCTTACTTTCGCAGTCGTCTGCGCCGGGGACCTTCGCACCAGCATCCTTGAAACAGCGAAGAAGCATATCGGCATCCGGTATCATTACGGTGGAATGAGCACCACCGGATTCGACTGCTCGGGATTCGTGCAATTCGTCTACCGCGAGAACGGCATATCCCTGCCGCGCTCGACGGTGGATCAATTTGAAAAGGGAAAAAAAATCGATCTTGACGAAGCGAAACCCGGGGACCTCGTATTTTTTAAAATTTACCGTAACCGGATATCACACGTCGGGATATTCATAAGCAAGGACCTCTTCATCCACTCACCGTCATGGGGAAAGCGCGTCGGCTTCGCGAACATGAATCTGGAATACTGGCGGAAAAGCTTCTTCGGCGCAGTCACGTATATCGACCGGTAGGAGAAATCCGTTTACGCGTTGGCACCGGGATCACACGCGCTGGAAAAAGCCAAAATGTACGGCTCAGCCCCCGTTATTTTTTCATCCTGAGGAGACTGGCGACAAGTTTCAACACTTCATTCTGTAATACATCATTGTTCATTTTCTGGAATTTTTTTCTTTTTAAAACATAAAAGTGATAGTTCAGCCTGAACACGACACCGAGAATGGCATTGCCCGCTATCTCGACATTAATATCCTTGGGAATATTCCCCCATCGCTGCCCGAGCTCAATATCCCCCGTGATCACCTTCAGTATTTTTTCTTCAAGCGTTTTCATAACCGATTCGAACTCGGCATTCAACCCCACGGCGATTCTCAGGATAATGTTCGTCCGTTCCTGGTTCTCGCTCCAGAAATCAGCTGTTTTTTTAAGCCGGTGCCTCAGATACTCCATGGCATAATATGAACCGGGCCTGTCTCCTCCGAAACCCTTCAGGTCCAGGGCGACTGCCTTTTCCCATTGCCGGAGATAGGTACTCAACAGCGTTTTGAATACAGCATCTTTATTCTCGAAGTATTGGTAGATCGTCCCCTTTGCAACATGTGCCATATTCACAATATCAGACACCTGTGTCTCGTAGTATCCGTTTTTGGAAAATGCCTTTTCAGCGCATAGCAAAAGACGCTCCTTTGTCTGCTCACCTTTTTTCAGCATTGTCTTTTATCCCTGGGTTTTGTATGCAATGCACTGTGTACAAGATGTCTTCGGAAATCAAGCAAAATACTTTCATCAGGAAGCAAAAAAATAACAACTCCGATGTTTTTGGAACTGATGTGTCAGTTTTAATTGACAAATTTTTACAGGAATATAAATTATCCTAAAAATAATAATTGCTAATTATTATATAGTATAAATAAAGTGCATTGTAAAAATTTCCATTGTTCATCCAGGAGAAATTTTACTTTCAAATTCCATTTCTATAACCAGATGTTATAGAATAATTGTTAAAACAATAAAGGAAATCGATAAGGGATCAGATAAGATTTTCAGATTAATACAAATTTAATATCAAAAACCGTCTGGACGGTTTTTGATATTACAGTTCCTGATCTTATGAATTGTTTTGTAAACCTGAATTCTTAAACCATAAAAACTCTTATACGTACAATCCAATTGTTATGAGCAATAACAGGGGGAATAGTATATAGCCGTTTCTTAGGGAACAAAAGGGTACAAAAGACAAAATGAAGTTGTATCCTGCAATTAATATAGAAGAATTACAATCAGTCGTAAGAAAAAAATTTTCAGGAGATAATGGGTGCGGCAATGAAATCTAAACATTTAATCATTCTCTTTACAATTCTGTTTTCCATCTGTATTTCATCCAGCCTTTTTGCAGGCAGCTTTGCTGATACATATGGAATTTCCGCTGAAGGAATGGCACGGGGGAATGCCATGACTGCGGTCGTCAATGACTGGTCATCGGTATACTATAATGTGGCAGGCCTTGGCAAGACCCAGAACATCATTGGGGAACCAGCTGCAAAAGAAGGCGAAATGACCCTGAAGCTCAGAAAAGCGGAAGGTGAAGGCGATTCGGGAAAGAAAGATATCTACCCTAACCAGTTCGCCCTGAGCGTGCTCGCAACCATCCCCCAGCTCAAATTGAACATTCAGCGCTATAACAGGACAACCGGCCTGACGCCGGTCTACTACCCGGAAAAAACTGATGCCGCCAAGTTGGACCCCTATGGCTTCATCGTCATCGGCGGTGCCCTTGACCTCAACAACATCATCAAGTTGCCCGACTTCATTTCCTCGGCGCGCCTGGGCATCGGGATGGGCATGAACTGGGACTTCAGCCTGGTTAAGGTCAATGATATTGACCCGCGGACCCACGACTTCCTTCGCTATGGACGGGAGGTCCAGAGGGCGACGATACTGATCGGCGCGGGCATGGGATTTCTAAACGACGCCTTCGGCGGCGGCGTCGGTGTCAATGCCGCCTTCGGCGGAAAAGGCAAGCTCTACATGGAAGCTCAGATGACCGGCGATCCGCAGATCCCCATCGGCCAGACCACCATGGACCTGAGCATCTCACCTGGCGCCATCGCGGGTATTTATTTAAGCCCGGGGAAATTCTTCAGCGCCATCAACGGCCTCGAGATTGGCGCGTCATACCGGCAGGAAACGATGCTCAAGATCGATCCCTTTGACGCGGCTGCGGGCATCATCGGCGGCGCCGTTCGGATGAGCCTGTTGTTGGCCATATTCGATTATTACACGCCCCATACCGTTACCGGGGGCATCGCCTATACCCGCTGGGGACTCACCATCTCGGCGGACGTAAACTGGGACATGTGGTCAAAGACAAATTTTTCCAAGGTTGTGAAGTTCCATTACCTGGAACTCCCGAAATTCGTCGACACCCTTTCCTACAAAGTCGGCTTCAAGTATGATACCCCCTGGACTCCCCTCTCGCTCATGGTGGGATATTCGTATGTACCGAGCATACTTGACAAAAATACCGCAACACAGGGCAGCATACGGGTCGGCACCACCTCAACAAAATACGTTGCCGGCGTATACAACATGCTTGATAACGATAAGCACATGGCGTCCCTGGGCCTGAAGTTCACAGTCCCCAAAATGTGGAGACTCAACGGCCAGGTCATCATCACCATGGCGTATCAGTTCCAGTATCTGATGCCTAAATCGGTCAATAAAACAGGCATAAGCTATAATATAACCGGTTCTGACGCCGGAACATTTGACGACATGATGCAGACATACCTGCTGAATCCCAGCTACAAGTACAGTGGGATGAACCACAGCGTTATGATGGAAGTTGGAATGAGAATATAGCCTGCAGTATTACGGTCTACAGCAAAAGCCGGGCACCGCGCCCGGCTTTTTTTATTTATCCTATCCCCAAAAACCGTTATTTTGAAATAGATTTGACACATAACCCCTTACTTTCAGTATATTAAACCAGTCACGTGAACGCGTTACAATGCGATCTTTACCGACCAACAGGACGGAATAATGCCGAACCTGACACACAGTGATACACATATAAACGGCTTTTTCACCGATTCTGAACCAATCCGTTCTTTCTTTGCACCCGGCAGAATAAACCTCATCGGTGAACATCTTGATTATAACGGCGGTTATGTGTTTCCCGCCGCCATATCCCTTGGCATTACCGGCTTCATGCAGCAGCGGGACGACGCTCTTGTCCGCATCAAATCGGAACAGGCGCCCGGGGACGTGACGGCTGACCTCGAGGGAAACATCTTAAAAGGAACCGCCCCGGCATGGGCGAATTATCCCCTGGGGGCGCTCCGGTATGCCAGAAAAAGCGGCGCCGCGCTGTCACGCGGGATGAATATTCTCTATTCGAGCACCCTCCCCCAGGGATCGGGCCTCTCTTCATCGGCGGCGCTGGAGGTGCTTACCGCTTACATGATCATCGGCGCTTCGATAAAATCAGAGCAGGACCGGGTCAACATGGCCATCCTCATGCGCGACATGGAAAACGAGCATATCGGCGTCCAGTGCGGAATCATGGACCAGTTTACCGTGGCCCTCGGCAAAAAAGGCCATGCCATCCTGCTCAATTCCGAGACCCTGGCGTACGGTTACGTGCCGGTTGATACCGATACCAGCAGCTTCATCATTATGAACAGCAACAAACCGCGCACCCTGGCTGACTCCAGGTACAACGAGCGCCGGGCCCAGTGTGAACAGGCCCTGGCCCTGATCCGGGAACAAAAGCCGCAACTCAGCCACCTGGCCCGGGCCGGGATTGATGACCTGGAGTGCATCCAGGACCGTGTCCTGGGAGCGCGCGCTCGCCATGTCATTACGGAAAACAGGAGGGTCCTTGAATCGGTTGCGGCCCTCAAGGCAAAGGACATTCACCGCTTCGGTATCCTCCTGACCGAATCGCACCGTTCGCTCCGCGAAGATTACGAGGTGACCGGAACCGAGCTGGACGCCCTGGTCGATGCCGCCGTACAGGCCCCTGGATGCGCCGGCGCGCGGATGACCGGGGCCGGATTCGGCGGCTGCGCTATAGCCCTGGTGGAAAATAGGCATAGTGGGGAATTTGAAGCTGAAGTCAGCGATGCGTATCGGAATGCGACAGACCTCACAGTCGATTTTTACCGGAGCATTCTGGACGACGGGGTGCGCGAGACGTTATCATCGCGACAGGTTTACCATCACCATTAACAGGGATCTCATATGAATATACAAAAAGGAATAGTGCGGTACCAGTTTGGAAAACGGGAATACACAATAACCTTCAGGCCCGGCTCTCCCGCCAGGGGCACGGGGATGGAGATTGAATCGGAGCTGATTCATCTCGATCTTGGATGGCGCGCTACGCTCACCCTGCTCCCCCAGGGACCGGTCCAGATCAAAGAAGTGTACCTGGAAGCGAATTACCGCTTCACGCAGGACGACAGGATCTTCTGCAACGGCTTCCAGTCATGGACCGAAAGCCGCGAGTTTTCACCGGGCGAGCGGATCAAGAAACTCGCCAGCTCCGCGAAACGGTTCAAGGTCCACTGCTTCGGCGACTACCACTTTTACCCCTACACCGGCGCAAAGGGGAACCTGCACAGCCACACCTATTGCTACATCAGGCAAAAAACAGGGGACCTGACGCTTCTGGGGTCCATAAACGAAGATACCGGCTATACCATATGCGCCCTTGAGACGAGAAAGAACCGCATTCTCGTCAGGAAAGACGTCGAGGGCCTCGTCATATCCCGGCCCCACGCCATCATGGACATCCTGATTCTGCAAGGGCCGAATCGCGAGGTCATGCAGACTTACTTCGAGTCCATCTGCCCGAATCTTGAGACAAAAGACCCCATCACCGGCTGGACCAGCTGGTACAACCACTACACGAACATCTCCGAAAGCATCATCACCGACAACCTAAACGTCCTGTCGCAGAACAGGATCCCCATCGATATATTCCAGATCGACGACGGCTACCAGGCAGCGGTGGGCGACTGGCTTGAGATGAAACCGTCCTTTGCGGGCGGCATGAAGCCGATAGCTGATGCCATCAGGTCAAAAGGCTACCGCGCCGGTCTCTGGCTCGCCCCCTTCATCTGCGAAGAGAAGTCCGCCCTCATGAAAAACCACGGCGACTGGCTGCTGAAAAACAACGGCGTCCCGGTGCCGGGGGGCTGGAACCCCAACTGGAGCGGCACCTTTTACGCCCTTGACGTCTACAATGACGAGTTCATGTATTATATAAAAGAAGTCTTTGACACCATCTTCAACCAGTGGGGCTTTGACATGGTGAAGCTCGATTTCCTCTACGCCGCCGCCATGGTGCCCCGGAATGGGAAGCCGCGCGGGTCGATCATGGCCGACGCCATGAACTTCCTGTGCCGCTGCGCCGGTGACCATGTCATCCTGGGCTGCGGCGTCCCGCTGGGGGCCGCCTTCGGCCGCGTCGATTACTGCCGGATCGGGAGCGACGTCGCGCCGAAGTGGGAAGACCGCCTCCTGGCCGCGATCAATTACCGAGAACGCGTGTCCACGTACAATTCCATCGCCAGCACCATCGGGAGAAGCCACCTTGACGGGAGGGTATTCGTGAACGACCCCGATGCCGTCATCCTCCGCGACAAAAACAACGACCTGAACGCGGAAGAACGCCACACCCTGTTTTTATTGAACAATATTTTCGGCGGGGTCCTGTTCACCTCTGACAACATATCCGAGTATCCGCCGGAGATCCTCCGTCAATACCGCTCCATCTTCCCCTTCAGGAAAAAAGAGAACATCACGCGGTCATGGTCCGGCGAGGTCCTTAAAACGGCCTTCAGCATCGGCGGCAACAGCTATGTCGCCTTTGCCAATCTCTCCGCCCGCAAGGCAAAGATGGCGCTCGACGAGGGGACATTCTTCTGCGGCGGCCTCGAAGAAGACAGCCGCTTTGTTCCCGGCGGCACGGAGGTGGTCCTCAAGGCCCATGAATCGCGCTGCTACCTTGCCGTGCGGGAAGAGTTCTTTACCGTGGCCGGGACCACGGCCCACTGCTTCCCCGGGAGCGAGATCACGTCCTGCGTCCAGAAGGGCGACGCCATAACCGTAACACAGCACGAGCAGGTACGTAACGGCAATACCGTGTACATCCGGACCCCCAATGCCGGCAATTTTTTTATAAACGGGACCCCGGTGCAGTCGCAGAAGGTCCGGGACAAGCTCTTTATCCTTAAAGTTGATCTATAACACCAGGAAGGAAGTCATGAAACCATTCCAGTTGCCGAAAAGCTTTTCCCTGGGGACCGCCACGGCGTCCCTGCAGATCGAGGGGGGAGACACCAACAATAACTGGTACCGCTGGTCACGCCAGCCCGGGCGCACCGCGGACGGAACCGACTGCAGCGTGGCCGATGACCACTGGAACAGGGTTCGCGAAGATACGAGGATCATGAAGAAACTGAACGTATCGGCCTACCGAATGAGTCTCGAGTGGAGCCGCATTGAACCGACGGAGGGGAGCTTCAATAAAAAAGCGCTGGACCATTACCGCGACGAGATACGGCAACTCAAGAAAGCCGGGATTGAGCCCCTGGTGACCCTCCACCATTTTACGAACCCCCTCTGGATGGAAGACTCGGGAGGATGGGCCAGCGAAACCGCCATCGAGCGGTTCGTGCGCTACATCGAGGTGGCGGTTCGCCACCTGGGCGATCTGGTGTCCGAATGGGTCACCATCAATGAGCCCAATGTGTATCTCCTCTTCGGCTTCGTGGCCGGGACCTGGCCGCCGGGGGAAACGAATATCGGCAGCTACATCAGGGGAGCGCGCGTCATGATACGCGCCCACATCGCCGCGTACCGGAAGATACACCAGGTGCGGGCGGAAATGGGATTCCGCGACACGAAGGTCGGTGCGGCGCACCACCTGCGCATCTTCGACCCGAAAAAGGGAACCGCCGGGGAGCGCCTGGCCTGCTTTCTCCAGAACCGCCTGTTCCATGAAATCTTCATCACCGGCATGTCAGAAGGGAAATATATCCTCCCCCTCGGCGCCGGGTACCCCATGGGAAAGGGCAATTACCAGGACTTCTTCGGCATCAATTACTATTCCCGGGAACTTGTCTCCTTCAATATTAAAAAACCGGGGCAGATGTTCGGCGATATCAGCACGAAGGAAGGCGCGCCGGTAAATGACCTCGGCTGGGAGATATACCCGGAAGGGCTGTACCGCTTTTGCGAGCAATACTACCGGCGGTTCAAGCTGCCGATATATATCACGGAAAACGGAACCCCCGACGCCAAGGACGGTTTCAGGGCGAAGTACATCTACGATCACCTCTATCAGGTCAGCCGCCTCATAGAGGCAGGCGTCGACGTGCAGCGCTACTATTACTGGAGTTTCATGGACAACTTCGAGTGGGCTGAGGGGCTGGAGCCGCGCTTCGGCCTGGTCGCAGTGGACTACCGGAGCCAGATGCGCACCATCCGAAAGAGCGGAAAATTCTACGCGGATATCTGCAGGCGGAAGGGCGTCACCGAAGCAATGATCCACAAGCACCTGTGACGAAACAGCCCTGTGTCAGCGGGCGGCGGCCATTTCTTTCCGGGAGCCGTTTTTCATGTTACCCAGGGCCCTGAACACGCAATCATATTCTCCCTTGGCGTTCCACGCCACCCACCCGCGGGCTTCCGTGGATTCCGCGGCAACGATCTGCATTTCCACATATTTATCGAGGCTGACACGGGCCCACTGTATATTGTAGGGAAAGGCCTGGATGAAGGGCTGTATCCTCACCCCGGTCCCCCTGACTCTCACGATTCCACGGTTTGTCCCGTCCTTAATGGTCTCTCCCGGATTTGCCATCCGGTAATTGTCGCCGGTGAAATGGCTCGGGTAAAGCATGGGATAGATCACCTCAACGTGCTTCGCAAAATTCTCGACCTTCTGCCCTATAATGTCGTCCCGGTTGTACACGACGCGGCCGAAAAGGTCAGCAGACAGCTTCACCCCACGGGCGTCAGTCACGGCCCGCGCCTTCTGAAGCAGATCATCGACGAAGCCGTACTTCGCCGACAGCGCGTAATAGGGCGCGCCGTCGGGAAACCTGATGTAATCGAGCTGGACCTCGTTAAACCCGGCGCGGGCGGTCTCTTCAATGACGCCGTAGAGACGCAGCATGTACTCAACCGGGACCGGCAGGGACTTCAGACCGTCCTGAAAGCATACGACCCGTCCGGCGATGTAGACTCCCTCGCTTTTGAGATAATCGAGGACTTCGCGGTTGATCCGCACCCGGTGCGTCCCGAAGGGATGGACGTCCATGACCACCATGTTCACGCCAAGGGGCCTGCCCCGCTCTATGACCGACCGCATGTATGGCAGGCTGTTTGCCTGCCGGTTGGGGATGTAGAGACCGCGCATCACGCCCCCCTGGCCGGAGCGGTAGGCGCCGGCGGCGCAGTCAAGCATGGTCATCGCGGAGAACATCACGATCATCGAAAACCGGATCAGGGATTTATTCATGAAAAATTCCTTACATTAAATATCATTTCAACGATATGCCATACTGAGCAGATTCCCCGCCCTGTCAAAAAATATTTCCCTCATGAACATTTTTTTGATACCGGCAATCTCTCATCCTCTGTCATGACCGGTCCGTCACCCCTGCCATGTCCCGCGCCCGCTCCTTCATGGCCGCGTTGAGGGCCGCCTCATCCCGGGGAAATGTCCAGGCCATCGCCAGGAGGACCAGGCCGCAGATCACCCAGAATAGATTGGCGATATTGAAGGCATAGAGACGTCCGAAGTGGACGATGAAGAAACTTATGATGACCGGACCGAACCCCTTGCCCAGGTTGTCGGTCAGGTTGAAGAGCGAAAATATGGAACCCCGCGTCTCCGGGGCGTTCACATTCAGGAGCATGGCCTTCACGTTGGGGCTGGTCACGGACACCGTGAAGCCCGTGACAAACCCGAGAGCTAGGGGACCAGCCACCCCCGGCTCGGCAACACCGATCTGCGAGGGGTAATTCAGTAGAAACGCCATGGGTATGATACCGAGAAGAGTGCTGGACCCGCACAGGAGCGGCAGGTACTTCGCCTTGATGTTAAAGAGCCTGTTGCCAAGAATACCGCCGGCAAAGGAGCCCAGTATCGCGGCACCGCCGATGACCATGACGATCAGGGTCGCCACTTCGATCGTATACCCCTTGTCCTGCGAATAAAAATCGTTCAGATAAATGAAGAAGACCCCCCAGGGCACCGTGCCGGGAACTCCCTGTAAAAAGACCAGGAGGTTAGTCCTGATTTTAAAGAGTTCGCGGTACTTCTTCCAGTCGATGCGGCCCGTGTAGGCCACTCCCTTCTCGATAAGGTCTTTCAAGCCATCCTCGGTCCTTCCGCGCCCGGGTTCACGCACCGTTAGCACAAAGAGGAGACAGAGGGCAAAATTCGGGATCGCCACGATGATAAAGGGAAGCCGCCACCCAAAAGCCGGTCCGATGAAGCCGGCGAGGAGCTGTCCCGCTGCGATGCCCAACCCTTCGGCAAGGCCGATCCATGCCGTGGCCATGGCACGGTTCCCATGGGAGAAATAGTCGCCGATCATTGAATAGGTGAGCGGCAGGGCCCCGCCGATCCCGATGCCGGTGAGGGCGCGCATCCAGAAGAGCTGATCGTAGGTCTGCACGAAACCGGTGAGGAGACAGGGTATTTCACCCACGATGATGACCGCAATGAAGAGCTTTTTACGCGAAACCAGGTCGGTGAAGTAGCCGATCGCCAAGGTTATGATACTCCCCAGTATCCAGAAGACCGCGGAAATGTTCCCGCCCAGCATGACATCGCGCTGTACGTCATTCAGGCCCAGGTCGCGGGCGATTTGCGTCAGGTTCGGCGCCATCAGGTTCTGGTCCGCGAAAAGGAACAGGTTCATGACAGCGAGAAGGATCACCGCGTACAGCTCTTTGCCGACAAAGCGGGTTTTCTCTTCCATGGGGCACCTCCGCGTGTGGTTTCCCGATACTAAGCTGGTTCGCAACCCGTGTCAATTATTAATGATTCCCGTCATGACTCCTGCAGGATAAGGGCTTCATAAGGATCAAGGCTTACACGCGGTCCCGGGAGCGCCGGTTTCCCGGGACAGGACGAGATGACCACTGTTCCGGGCCGGAATCCCTCAAGGGAAAATTCCTTCGTTCTTCCCGAAAAATTCAGTGCCACGAAGAGGCGTTCTCCGCCCTCTTCACGTATATAGGCCAGCACGTCAGGGTCATCGCCGACAAGCCTGAAGGAGCCGCGGTGCAGAGCCGGCCGTTCCCTCCTGAGTCTGATCAAAGCGCGGTGCCAGTTGAGGAGCGAACCGGGGTCCTTCTCCTGGTCCGCGGTGTTGACCTCCCGATAGTTATCGGTGACCGGAAGCCACGGCTCTGATGTTGAGAATCCGGCGTTATCCTCCGCAGACCACTGCATGGGCGTACGCTCAGGGTCCCGGCCCCTGTTAAAGGGCCAGTATTTTTTGCCCACCGGATCATATATCTGCCGCCTGCTGACCCGGCCGTTCTTCATGCCGATCTCCTCGCCGTAGTAGAGGAAAGGCGTCCCCCATGCCGTCAGGAGAAGCGCCGCCAGGACCCGGGCCTTTTTTTCACCGTCCTTTCCCCGGCACCACCGGGTGATGCTGCGGGGCTGGTCATGGTTGTTCAGGACCAGGCATGGCCAGCCGCTCTCCGGCAGGGCCCCGTACCAGCGGGCAAGGCATTCCCGAAAGCGCCGCGCGCCGTATTTCGAAAAGAGCAGCGAGAAGTCAAAGGCAAGGTGGAGCTCATCCGTGCCGTTCCCCAGATACGATGCGGATATCCGCGCCCCTTCCGGAGACGCCACGAAGGTCTCACCGACGCTCATGCGGTTTTCGTATTCATCAAGGACCGTGCGGAACTCCCTGAGCACATCATGCGTTTCCGGCCGGTTCTGGTCAAAGATGTGCTTCTGCAGATCATAGGGCCGCGGCGCGTTGGGACCCCAGCCCAGGGGATTGTTTCGGAATAATCCGTCCTTCACGTACCAGCTCACCGCGTCCAGGCGGAAGCCGTCCACGCCCCGATCCAGCCAGAAGCGCACATCATCGAACACGGCCTTGCGGACTGCCGGGTTTCTCCAGTTGAGGTCCGGCTGTTCTTTAAGAAATGAATGAAAATAATACTGGCCCGTGGCCTTATCCCATTCCCAGGCCCTGCCGCCGAAGGCCGCCATCCAGTTGTTGGGGGGCTTCCCCTTTTTCCCCTCATGCCAGATATACCAATCCCGCTTCGGGCTTTCCCTCGACGACCGCGATTCAATAAACCAGGGATGAAGATGCGACGTGTGGTTAATGACCAGGTCCATGATGATTTTAATAGTGCGCCGGTGGGCTTCGGCGATAAGACGGTCACAGTCACCGAGGGTGCCGAAAACCGGGTCTATGCCGCGAAAATCGGAGATGTCATACCCGAAGTCGAGCATGGGTGAAGTGTTGACGGGGGAGAGCCAGATCGCATCCACGCCGAGGCGCGCCAGGTAGTCCAGCTTTTCGATGACGCCGGGGAGGTCCCCCACGCCGTCGCCGCTGGCGTCATAGAAGCTGCGCGGATAGATCTGGTAGATGACGCCGTGTTTCCACCAGGTTGAATCGCCTGAATTCTTCATGGGCTGATGCCGTAACGGTTTTGATTCAGTATACCCGGCGGCCGGGGTGAATGCAAGATAAATTAATGTCCCCGCCTCCGGCACCGGTCATTTTATGATCATCAGCCTTTAAATTTAATTTTTTTAGTTGCTTTTTCGATGATAATTAGTATCGATATTCCCGAGGTGCGGAACTCAGTATGCCATAGGAGATTTCACGGGGGGGCAGTTATAATACCTGGAGTGTACGCATATGAAATTTCTCATTGTCGATGATTCAACGGTGATCAGGAACATTCACAAAAACCTGCTGAAGGAAAAAAAATTCTCCGAAGAAGGCATACTGGAAGCGGACAACGGTGCGACAGCCCTGGAACTGGCCGTCCTGAATGACATCGACCTCTTCCTGGTGGACTGGAACATGCCCGGCATCAACGGACTGGACTTCGTGAAAAAAATCCGGGGAATGGCAAAATACGCTGAAACGCCGATCATCATGGTGACCTCGGAGGCGGCCAAGTACATGGTCGTCGAGGCCATAGAAGCGGGCGTCACAAATTACATCGTCAAGCCGATTCACGGCAACGTCCTCTGGGAAAAAATTTCAAAATACATAAAGCAATAATGGAGGCGAGATGAAAGCCGAATACATCAATCCCTTTCTGGACGCATCCATACACCTGTTTAAAACGCACCTGATGTATAGCATCAAGAACAAGCCTCCCTTCGTAAACCAGGACAACCAGAACCTGCACGAGGTTTCGGCAATAATCGGCCTTGCCGGCGACATCATCGGCGCGGTGGTGCTGAGCTTCACGCGGGAAACCGCCATTGCCATGGCCGAGCGGTTCAGCGGCCAGAAATACCTTGCCATGACCAAGGAGGTGCTGGACGCCGTGGGAGAGCTGGTCAACATCATAGCCGGGAACGCGAAAAAGGACCTTGCCGAATTCCGCATAGAGATCTCACTTCCCGGTGTCATCACCGGGAACAAGTACCGGATCAACTGGCCCCAGGGCGTACCGGTGATAACCATTCCCTTTGAGTCGGATGCCGGCGACTTTACCGTCAACGTGTCATTCAAAGAGCCGAAGAAACGATAATCCCGCACAGACCGCCGGCGCGGGCAGGATGCCTCGCAGAACCGTGAAGAATAGCAGAGGAGGGTTATTCAATGAGTAAATTGCCCAAGAAGCTCCCGTTTCTCACCTTCAGACATGTCTTCTGGAAATTTCCCGAAGAGCTCGAGCAGATTTATTATGAAGATTTTATCGTACCTCGCTGAACACGGTCCGGGTTGCCCTGATACTTCATATCATTCTCTACGCCCTCTTCGGCGTTCTGGACATATGGATCGTGCCGCTGCACAAGCAGACCGTGTGGATCATCCGGTATGCCGTGGTCTGCCCCGCCCTGTTCCTGGTGCTGGGGCTCACCTACCACTGGATCTTTAAAAAATACATGCAGATAATTCTTTCGGTGCTCAGCTTCATGTCGGGATTCGGCATTGTCCTGATGATCGGTTTTTCCTTCGAATCGGAACTGGGGTTCAAGTTCTATTACGCCGGCCTGATGCTCGTCCTGATGTGGGTCTATGCTCTGGCCCGCATCCGGTTTATCTACGGAACGGCAACGAGCCTCCTCGTCACGATATCATATGAAATAATCGCCATATTCGTCAACAACATGCTCAAGACCCCCGAGAACGTGACGGTCTTCATCAATAACAACTTTTTCTTTCTGTCGGCGAACATCATCGGCATGTTCGCCAGCTTCACCATTGAATACTATATGCGGAAAAACTTCCTGCTGAGGCTCGAGGTTGAGAAGTCATACAACCTCAACCAGAAATACATGGACAATATCAAGGAGGGATTGCTCCTCATCGATGAGAATTACACGATCCTGAACCAGTATTCAGAATTCCTGAAACGCCTTTTCGAGAGCCGAGACCTGGAGGGGAAGCAGTTCGCCGACCTGGTCTATCCCGACACACAGGAATTCGAGACTGAGCGCCAGGAGCTTGACAAGTTCCTCGACATCCTCTTCACCAACAGGTCCGCCGACCTGGACATGATCATGGACCTCAACCCCTTCAAGGCGAAGAAGATCCGGATTCAGACCAGCGATTTCGTCAGCAAGGAGATCATTGTCAACGCCGATTTCATCCGGATACACGACAAGGAAACCGTGGAATACATCATGGTCATATTCGAAGACATCACGGACATGGTGGAATACGAACGTAAACTGGAAGAGCAGAAATCAAGATACCAGCAGGAGGTTGAATCGATATCGGCCATATTAAAATCGGGCCCGTCGATATTTTCTGATTTCCTGGAGGAATCAAACACCATACTGGGCGAGATACGGTCCAGGGAAAGCCAGCTGGATGACCCCGAAACGCTGAAGCACGTGTTCCGCCAGGCCCATTCACTCAAGGGATCGGCCCGCCACCTCGAACTGAACCATATATCCACCATAGCGCACAAAATCGAGGACGTTCTGGTGAAGGTCCGGGACAATCCGGGAAAATTGACAAAAAGCGTCATCGGGAATATCGATGAACTGATTATTGCCCTGTTCAGGGAATTCCGGAACCTGGGCGACATGATAGAGCGGCTCCGCATGTTTTCCAACCTCAGGGTGTCCGTGACCCCCGCCGAATGGGAAGGCCCCCTCGGGGAATTCCTGAACTCACTGCCGCAGATGGTCGAGTCCCTTGCCCGTGACCTGAACAAGGAGGTGACATTCAAAATCAATTGCACCGTGAAAGATCTGCCGTTCCTCAAAGAAATAAAAACCCCGCTCATCCACCTGATCAGGAACTCGGTGGACCATGGAATCGAAGACCAGTACCAGCGCCTGAGCAGGAACAAGACTGCAGCGGGAAATATTTATCTCCGCCTGAAGGAACAGGAAACCTCTTACACCATTGAAGTTGAAGACGATGGCGGCGGAATTGATTTTGACCGGATACACCATATCGCCATGAACCGGGGGCTGCTGGGGAAAGACAGGGAAGCGACACGGCCGGCCCTCCTGCAGCTTATTTTCAGGCCCAATTTCAGCTCGCGGAATGAGGTCACGCAAATTTCCGGCCGCGGGTACGGCCTGGACATTGTAAAGGATGCGGCGGACCGCCTCAACGCGAAGATAAAGGTCAGTACCAGGCATGGACAGGGAACGACCTTCACCATTACAGTGCCCGTGTGATCCGACGGCAGTGGAAAAGGCGGTTCCGGCCGGGCTCAAAGACAGCATCATTCAAAAAGACCCGTTTATCCGGATGACTGTCGGTGGGGGCTATGATAGCTTCCTCAGTACTACGAGAGTGATGTCATCATACTGCACCGGGTTGTGCCGGATTACGTCAAGGGCTATGTTTTTCACTATCTCCGCTGCGGGAAGGGACGCGTAGGTGCGGAGCCGGTCCCCGAGCCGGTCCTGGCCGAACATCTCGCCGTCGATGCCGCCGGCCTCGGTCACACCATCGGTGAAGAGCAGCAGCAGGTCGCCGGTTTCCACGGGTATCGTGATGTCTTTCAGGTGATCGCGGATGTTGTCCGCGAGCCCTATCCAGCTCCCCTTGACGGGAAAGGTTTCAATAATATTGGTGGCAGCCCGGTGAATGATGATGTCCTGGTGGCTCCCGGCGACCGTGATCCCGCTCTCTTCGAGACGCATGGCCATGAGGGTCATGTAACTGTTCGACCCGAGCCGCTTCAGGTTGTTCATCAAAACATAATTCAAATAATCTATAAGCGTCGAGGGGGCGCTGCCCGGAGTTATGTTCACCATGGAAAAAAAACAGATCTGGGTCATCATCATGACCAGCCCTGAATCAAGGCCGTGCCCCGAGACGTCACCGATGGCCACCCACCGCTCCCCTGCCCGTGTTTCAATAATGTCGTAGTAATCGCCGCCCACCTCGGTGGCGGGAAGCATGGTGCCGGCGACTTCATAATTGCCGATCCTCTCGGTATCGGGCAGCAGCGAGGTCTGGATTCTCTTCGCAAGCTCCATTTCCGTCCAGAGCGCATTCTGTGCCGACTGGAGGTCTGAGCGCAGGGTGAATTCCTGCTTGATCAGCCGGAACCGCACATGGTTTATGCTGACCGCTATTATTACCGTTGAGGTCATGAAAAACAGGTTGCTGATCATGTTCGTCGTCTCATAGGGACCGCCCATGAAGACATTCCAGAGCATATAGAAAGAGATGAGCATGAAGCCGTTAATCGCGGAAAAAACCGCCTGGATCGGGAGAAGAAGGGTGACGGCAATGATCACCAGGTTCAGCCCCGCGTAATACCGGGCGTCGAACCCACCGAGATCCGCGGTCATTAAAACAATAACGCCGCCGACGACGAGGGTAAATATAAAACCGTGAATGTATGACAGCGCGTGCGGTTTCGTGAACCGCAGTATGATATACTGGAGAATAACTATGCCTGTTGCCACGGCCCGGTAGAGCGCAAACCGGGGGAGCAGCGCGCCGGGGAGAGTGAAATAATCAAGTATGAAAAAGAGGGGGACCAGGGTAAAGCCGAGCACCGTCAGCGTCCTCAGCCACTGGTGAACGATCTCCTTCTGGTAGACAAGGAATTCCTTTGAGCTGCTGGATGATGAGAATGTAATCATCTTCCCCTGCTTTATAACGGTTTCCGGGCTGTAAGAAACATCTGGCACCGGGATTCTTCAAACAGAACCGCGACGTCAGTTGCATCGATGCCGCGGAGCAGGTCAACCATATCCTCCTCGGTGCGATAGAAGAGCACCCAGTCAAGCCAGTATTCCATGAACCAGCGGCTCCGGTTATGAACGTGGTAATTGCCGATGACCATCGTTCCGCCCGGCTCAAGGAGGCTGTATATTTTTTCGACTACCGACCGGGCGACCGGTCCGGTGAGATAATCAAAAAGACCCATAGAATAGATGAAATGAAACCGGCCCCATTTTTTATGGACTTCCGGCGTTCTGAGCATTGTCCTGACCGAATCCAGCAGGTATTCCGCCTGGATGGTAACGCCCATCGCCGCTTCAATGGCGCGTAAGTTTTTTTTCGCTTCGCCCAGGGCTTCGGCGTCCTGGTCAAGGAGGGTGCACCGGAACCTCGCAGCGTCCTCCGGGACGGTGAAGAGATCCGTCAGCTCGAAGGCGGGTCCGCAGGCAACCGACATGAACCTCAGGGTCTCCACGTTCCGGCCGGTGAACTCTTTGTGGACCGCGTGGAGCAGCTGCGGGATCATCTGGCGGCGGTTTCGGACCGACTGGGCTGCCGGTACCTCGAGGCCGTACTTGTTCAGAATCCGGGCGAAGGTGGAATCGCCCCGGTACGTATTTTCATAGAGCATGCGCATCATCTCCGAGTCGCCGGCATATCCCCGCGGTTTGATGTTGGTGCGCGCCATGAATTCCGAGCGCATGATGATGTCCCACATCTGTTTGCGCAGGTAAAAGCCGTGGAGCTTGTGCTCTTCGCCCGAAGAACCGGCTATGAGCCGCTCCAGTTCGCCCATCTTTTCCTCGAAAAAAGCCAGGAAATTCTTTCCTTCCGAATTGATGATCGCCTCTGAAATGACCTGGCGCACCGGTTCCGGTTCGCCGGCCCATTTCCGGTCGAGATCATCAAAGAACTGCTGGTACACCTTCAGGTCATACGCGAGATCGGTTATATACTGTTTGAAGGATTCCTTGACGTTAGCCTTCTGCGACAAAATGAGGTTCAGGTTCCGGGAATAGGTCGAGAGGTTGATGAGCTTGCGCTGGGAAAAGAGGCTGTCGAAATCAAACAGGTCGTCCAGGAACAAGAGCCGGAACAGGCCGGGCTTCGGGGTGTTTTCAGCCAGGACCCGGCACAGACCGAATTCCAGGTCAACTCCTTCGACGGACATCACCAGTTTATCGTACTCCGCGCCTTCTTCCGGCTTCGCGTTTCCGGTGAATTGAATGTACACGGAAAACCTGGACGCATATGAAACCCTGACCGGCTCCGGGGCTCCGCCCCGGATCAGTAGTCCTTCAAAATTGGTGTTCGTTTGATCCATTATTCTCTGCCTGTTATTTCAATCTGCCCGTCTTTCGTTTCAAAAATGCGCAGTGCCGAAAAGTTGAGCTCCTGCCAGTTTTTTGACTTGCGGTACAGTATCGTGATCCGTACCGAGCGTTTTTTCCCCAGTTCGATTATTTTCGATACCGGCGTTATGGTCGAAGAATTCATAAACTCCAGGTCCTGGAAATCGAGAAGAAGCTTTTTGCCGCTGCCTGCGCAGTATTCAAGGGCTTCAGTCAGTATCGGCCCGGTGAAGACCGATGGGTCACGGTCAACGCTTTTGCCTTTCCAGGAGACACAGATGGCATTATCGTCTTCCGTGATCGTGAGTTCCAGAAGGTTCTTGCTGTACTTGTTTTGCAGATTCATACCCGGCTCCTGAAGTTGTGAGGCGACCGGCCTATCAATGCAGATGATAAACCGCCGACACACTGATGCAGTCATCGTCCCGAACATAAAAATCGAGGATGCTCTGACCCTCGTAGGCAATTCGGACAAGGCCCAGTCTGCTTTCCATGTCCTTTATGGGCCGTATCGAGACTTCTTTAAGCTTTTCAGCATAGGCCTCAAAGGGGTTCTGGTATCCCCGTATCCACTGGATGGTTTTATCGAGCATTTTAAAATGAGGTGTGTCGTCACCATGGATCGGATTTACAACCTCGACGGTAACGTCTTTTTTGTTGATCTCAAGGGTGAAGGTTATGCGGGATTCGCTCTTCTCATAATTTCCATACTTGATGGCATTTTCGAGCAACTCGTGCACAACCATCGAAAGGGCATCTACAGCGTCGCCGGGCAGGGAATGGTCGGTCAGGAATTTCGAGCATTCCTCCCTCACCTTGTCGATCTGATCCCATTCAGGTTTTATTGTATCCTGCAACATATCTTTCATCGTAAGCTCCTCTCCATCATAAACCTTCGCCAGACCCCTGTCTTGCGGCATTATATCCCCACCTACAAGTACCACCGGAGCATCCGCCGGTCAAGAATCTTTTTCGATATTGTTTCCGGAAAGTTACCCGCCCCAGGGACCAGGAATGCGGGAAGGCGGCCTGCTCCCTGGGGGGAGGGCGATCATCACTATCCCCGCAGGAGGGATGCGGTACCGGGCACAGCTCAAGGTTTTGCCCGACGGAAGGCCTGCCTCCCGCAGATCACTTGAAGCTGTTTTTTATTGATGCGGAAAAGCTTTCATAGAATTTATCCAGATCAGCCTCTCTTATTTCATGGTCGGATTTACTGCTCAACAGGACCTTCCCGGTGGCAGCGTCTACGATTCGAACGGTAATGGTCTGAAATATTATTTCTTCAATCGGGATGGGATCATTCCAGGCCCGCCCTTTGTTGATAATTCTTCTGATCAGGCCGCCCCTTCTCGCTGGCTCCTGCTGGTTCTTTCTGTGTATCATGTGGAAATTTCCCAGGACGACGGCGTTTACACCGGCCACCCTTCCGATGCGCTGCAGGGCTTCCGCATCGACGGTGCCCGACATATCCAGCTCCTTCTCCTTCAGTATCGCGGCCAGCTGGCTCCGCTCGATCACCTCGAAACCTGCATCCATGAGCAGGGGCACCAGTGACTCGCTTAAGGCGGCGCCGGCTTCTTTATCATTACCGGCAAAGTCCATCACGGCGATCTTTTTATACTTCTCGAGGGTGAATGATTTATCCCTGACCATCGTCACCGATCCCGCGCATCCCATCATGACCAGCGCCATCACCATCACTGCCAGCTGTTTTTTCATATCATGCTCCAGGTTAAAGCCGATTTTTCGCCTTAACGTTTCCAAGGTCCCTTTCGCGCCCGGCAGGAGTCGAACCTGCGACCTACGGATTCGAAGTCCGGCGCTCTATCCAGCTGAGCTACGGGCGCATGTGCATCAAATCGATCCGGGTTTTTCACTACTCCGTACCTGTTTGGTGCAGTATTGATTACTTAATGTGTGTTACTTTCAAAATCACTGTCCAGCACTTTTTGCGCAAGATGCTCCGCCAGGCAGTCCGAATCCGGATCCGGCATGATGCCATGTGTATCACAAAACAGATCTGTTGAAGCCGAAAATTATTTCTCGATTGCAGAATAACCACTTCTTCGGCATAACCATGCCGGCTCTGTATAGGGTCCATATCGAAAAACAATTGAATGGCCGGTGACGGCAAACAACTATCTGTGATATTAAATATTTGACGAAAAATCGGGTTTGTGAGTATATTTGAGTTGTTGGAAAGAACTCACTTTAACTGAAACAATACTATATATTTTCTGCATCGGAGGAACTCATGAAACATATACTTTCATTACTCCTGCTATCCAGCCTGGTCATCTGCATTTCCGGCTGCAAAAAGGAAGACCCGGATAAAATCGTCAAGATCTACAGCATGGCCGGCAAGGTCACCATCGTCGTTAAAAATGTCGAAAAAGCCGCGGCCGTGGGCGATATTCTTTCCGCCGGCGTCAGCATCAGGACCGGGGCGGATTCCATCGCGGACATCCTCTTCGGCACTGCAGGCATACTGCGGATACAACCCGGCTCCTCCATCTCCATATCCTCCCTCATGGACCCGAAGACGGGAGACTCCCAGCTCGACATGTCCACCGGAAAGATGAGCGTGACCCTGGCAAAGCTATTAAAAGGCAACTTCCGCGTTAAAACATCAACTGCGGTGGCGGCGGTACGGGGGACATCGTTCCGGATATCCGCGGATGAAAAGTCGATGCGGCTGGACGTGGTAACCGGCACGGTCAACGTGAACCCGGTTCAGAACAACGCCGTGTTACACGACATCGAAAAAACCGTGGAGACCAACCAGACCGTTGAAATCGACGAGAAGACAGTGAAACAGGCGGTCGAGGAGAAGAAGGAAATAAAGGTGACGGAGCTGAGGCCTGATGAGATCAGGCTGATCAGGGAAGAATTGAAAGACATCAAGCCTGATATGCTGGATAAAGTGAATGACAGCGCCCGCAAAGAGTTAAAAGAAAAAATCCTCCCTCCCGACGATTCGGCCCGCCGTGATACAGAGAAAGAAGACAAAGAGAAAAAGGAAAAAGAACGGAACCTGAGACTTCTCCAGGAAAAGAAGCTCCGGGAAAAAATGATCCAGAAAAAGGCGGAGCCGGCCCGGCAGCATAATGAGAGCAAGCCTGCAGAAACTCAGGGAGAAGGGTCCAAGACCCTCCCGCCGAGCGTTAATACCCTGTAGTGTATGATTAAACCCGGATGGGCCCTACAGGGTGAGTCTCGATGACGTTCCTGAGACGCCGCCTGGAAACGACGCATCAATCCATCAGTGAAAACGCGAAGCGCCGTCTTGTACAAGACGGCGCTTGTTATATTTCACCCCTTTTTCATGAGCGAGCCCATCCCCAGGAGAGTCTGGTTCCGGTCCTCCATGTAAAGTGCGTGTTCCAGCCCGGGCGCGTCGATGTTCATATTAATAGCTTCCTTGGTGAAGCGGAGGGCCACCTGGTTCTTCTTGAGAAGCGTGGAGGCATAGCTCATGGCAGTTTCATGGAGCTTTTCCTTCTCCACGACTTTGCTGACCAGGCCTAGACGGTACGCCTCTTCTGCGGAGAAGAACTCGCCGGTGTACATGAACTCGTAGGCCCGCCCGGCGCCGATCATGCGCGGGAGGAAATAACTGCACGACATGTCCGCACCACCGAGGCCGATATTGATATAGGCTGCGCAGAACCGCGCGTCCGTGCTCACGACCCTTATATCCGAGGAGAGGGTGAAGCTGAAGCCCTGCCCCGCAGCGGCGCCGTGAACACAGCAGATTATCGGCTGGGGAGCTCGGCGCATCGCCAGATTGAGGCGGGCAAAACGAGCCTGGAACATATAGAACTTCTCCATGGTCATCTGCGGCGCCATGGCAATCGTCTCCTTCATGTCGAGGCCGGCGCAGAAGCCCTTGTCTCCTCCTCCTTTGAGTATTATGACCCTGGTCTCGCTGTCATACAACCGCTCACGCCAGAAATCCTCCAGCTCGAGGACCATGGCCTGGTTCAGCGCGTTATACGACGCCGGCCGGTTGAGGGTCAGGATGCCGAGGCCCGGTTCAGGTTTTTCAAAGATTATAAACTCGTAGTTCATACATATACCTTACATTAATTATAATATCTGAAGCGCGATCCTAGTCATTTTTACAATTTGATGCGGAATCAGTCAATCAATAAGTGGTGCGGGTATAACCTCCGCGGCGATTCAATGCTAACACCCCCCTGTCCCCCAAAGGGGGCATGTATCATAGAACTTTATTATAGTTACATTACTTATTTGAATTAAAGTTATCCCGCGTGCCCCCTCAGGGGGACAGGGGGGAATCCTACAGAACGTGATTCCGCGCCAGGGCAATCCTTTTCTTGATGGATGGATGGCTGTAAAACATGAACTCCGTCACCTGGTTCGGGTCCCGGTCGGCCAGGTTCAGGTCGGCCAGCTTCTCCATGGAGGATATGAAGGAATCTTTATCGCGGGTCGCATCAAGTGCGTAGCGGTCCGCCTCGCGCTCGTACATCCGGGAGAGTGCATTGGAAATGGGCATCGTCACCAGGCTGAACAGAGTCAGGTAGAAGAAAAGGATTGGTATCGCGGCTATATCGTACACATTAGCATAGTCGAGTTGCGCCAGGGTGAGCCGGTAGAGCTCGCCGCAGAGATAAAATGACAAAAAGATGCTGACCGTTCCAAGGACGATCGATTTCACGATATGGCGCTTTTTGTAATGCCCCATCTCGTGGGCGAAGATAACGGCGATCTCATCGGGGGTGAAATGCTCGATCAGGGTGTCGCTCAGGATGATCCTCTTGCTCCTGCCGATGCCGGTGAAGCCGGCGTTTGCCTTTTTCGTGTCCTTGCTCAGATTAAAGGAATAGATACCGCTGATTGAAATGCCCGTGCCGTCGAGGAGGCCCGTGATCCGCTCGCGGATCTCTTTCGATTCCAGCTCCCTGAATTTGTAGAAGATGGGGAAAATGATGACCGGCGCTATCCGCGCCAGAAACACCGAGATGAAAAACATGAAGACGCTGAACCAGAGCCACCAGAGCCAGCCGGTCATTCTTAAAAACAGGTAGAAGACCATCGCCACGGGGACACCGACGATGATCCCCACAGCAGCCCCTTTCATTTTTTCCAGGAGCCATGCCAGAATAGACTGATTGGAGAGGTCGAAGCGGTGCTCGATTACATATCCGCCGTAAAAATCAAAAGGAAAGTCGAGAATTGAATAAATGATCCCCACCACAGTTATAAAAAATAGAAACACCAGGAAATCATTTGAAAAGTATCCGGTGACAGTCCCGACGATCAGGGGTGATATCCCGCTGAAGGCCAGGATGCCGATGATAATGATATTGAGGATGATATCCGCGATGGAGAGACGCAACTTGATCGTATTGTATTCTTTTTCTCGGGTTTTCTTCAGTGGAGGATCCGGCCGTTCGTCCATACGCAAGCTCTGTGGAAATCAGTCTTCGTCAGCGTCGATGCGTTCCGCATCATGGCGGCGGAAGATGGATGCCATGACCTGCCCGTGGCGTATGACAACGTAGCTGAGAAACAACGCCGAAACAGTGGCGATGGCAAGGGTTGCATACGAGTTCACACCGGCGGAGATGCAGCCAGGGGCTGTAATAAGCCAGTCCAGGACCGCGAAAACGATACCCGCGGTCAATCGGCCCCGCGTCTGGAGCCGAAAATAGCTGACAAGTGCCACCGATACAGACAGGACGACGATGAATATCAACACTGCTGCAATATAGGGATTATCGGTTTTCATTGAGTCGTCAGAGTTTTGCTGGGCCAGGGCCATCAGCGGCAATGAAGCCAGGGGCGCGAAATAAATAATTCTGTTCATGAAACAAAACCTCTTACTCGGGGCGGCATCTTCCGGGTCCTGTCCGGCACCCGTGCCGCCGGTCACTTATAGTCCCTGCCCATTTTAAAGGCCTTCAGGTTCATCTCGAGGAACTTTTCCTTTACCAGGGACTTGATGGCAGCTTCCCACTGTGCTTCGTTGAACTCGAGGTCCCTTGACAGGATTCCCAGCATCACAATGTTCAGCGCCTTACGGGTGCCAACTTCTTTCAGGATGGACTCCGTGTCAACAAAAATAGAGTTTTTCACGTTCTTCCCAACCCATTCCTCAAGGTCGGGAGGGTATTTCATAGCCCCGGTCTGCACCGGCGCCGGGTCCAGCTTCTCGCGGTTCACAATGAGTTTCCCGCCGGGAGCAAGGTAGTCCAACTTACGCATGACTTCCAGCATCTCGAGGCTCACGATGAAATCAGCCTCTTCCCGAGGGATAAGCGGAGAATAAACCTTATCACCGTAGCGGACGTTGCAGTCCACGCTGCCGCCGCGCTGGGCCATGCCGTGCACCTCCGACTCTTTTACATCATACCCGGCGTTCATGGCCACTTCCATAAGTACCTTGCTTGCCAGGATGACGCCCTGGCCGCCGACTCCGGCAAAAATCACGTTCTTCATGCCCTGTCCCTCACTTGATCAAAATGCATTTTCTCAGCGATATGATGACCGACGGCTCCGGAGCGGCGACCTCCTCCCGCACGATCCTTTCAAATTCATCCATGTTCTTCGGGTCTGTCACCACGACCCGCTTCACGCCGCAGGCCTTCACCAGCATTTCCAGGTCGAGGGAATGGGTCTCTTCGCCCATGAGGGTGCGCCCCGTGGCCGGATGGTCCTGGTGCCCGGTCATGGCCGTGCCCCGGTTGTCCAGGATTATGACCGTGCCGGTCCCCTTGTTGTAGACCAGGTCAATGAGGGGCGTGATGCCGGAATGGACGAAGGTGGAATCGCCGATGACGGCGACGCTCTTCCTTGCCATCTCCTGGCCGTGGGCCTTCTCCATGCCCAGGTGCATGCCGATGCCGGCGCCCATGCACCCCTGGGTATGCATCGCCGAATAAGGCGGGAGCGCCGCCAGGGTGTAGCAGCCGATGTCGCCGTTGACGTTCAGGTCCAGCTTGCCGAGGACGGTAAAGACGAAGCCATGGGGGCACCCCTTGCAGAGTGCCGGCGGCCGCGGCGGTATCGGGTTGGTATCGTATGCAGGGTATTTCCCGGGATGGGCTTTCCCGTTCAGCGCCTTGTCGATGATCTCGGGAGTGAGTTCTAAGCAGAGGGGGATGATCTCCTTGCCGATGCACTTTATGCCGAGGGCCTTGACGTAATCCTCGATAAATGGATCAAGCTCCTCGACCACGTAGAGCGTCTCCACGCCCGCGGCGAACTCCCTGATGATGTCATCCGGCATGGGCCACACCATGCCGATTTTCAGCACCGAATCATCCGGGCAGGCCTCCTTCACGTACTGGTAGGCAACACTGTCGGTGATGATGCCGCGCTTTTTACCGCCCCATTCAATGCGGTTAAGGCTGCTCATGTTGGAATACTCCTGCAGCTTTTTATGCTGCTCCTCGATGAAGACGTGGCGCGGCCGCGCGTGCGCCGGCAGCATGACGTATTTTTGAAAATTTCTGACAAAAGGCTTCACCGGGACGTCATCCTTTGGAAGGATCTCGACGATCCCCTGGGAATGGGCGATGCGCGTGGTGATGCGCACGATCACCGGCCGGTCAAAGCGCTCGGAGAGCTCGAAGGCGAGTTTGGTGAAATCCTTACACTCCTGGGGGCTCGACGGCTCCAGCATGGGGACCTTTGCGGCCCGTGCCAGGTGCCGGTTGTCCTGCTCGTTCTGCGAGCTCCAGGCGCCCGGGTCGTCGGCATTTATTATAACGAAGCCGCCGTTCACGCCGGTGTAGGAAAAGGTGAAGAGCGGATCGGCCGCCACGTTGAGGCCGACATGCTTCATGGCGGCAAGGGCCCGCGCCCCGGCCACCGACGCGCCGGCTGCGACCTCCAGAGCCACCTTCTCGTTGGGCGACCACTGGGACTTGATGTCGTGATAATCCCGCGCTATTGTTTCCAGAATTTCGGTGCTCGGCGTTCCGGGATATGCCGTGGCAACATGGCACCCGGCCTCATACGCGCCGCGCGCAATGGCCTCGTTGCCCAGTAGAACCTTTTTCTCCATGTTACGCTCCAATTAAAAACTATCCCCTCCCATCAAGGGAGGGGGACTCGTCAAATTACTTTCCGTCTCCGATGATGTCGATCTTTTTCACGATCTGGTATCCTTCCTGTGTCATAGCCTTTTTGGCCGCCTCAATATCGTCAAAGCGGAAAATCATGACCGCCCTGTCGCCCCGCTTTTCGGTGAAGGCGTACATGTACTCAATGTTGAGCTTGTTTTTGGCAAAGGTATCGATGGCTTTAAAGAGGGACCCGGGTTTATCGTCAAGCTCGACAGCAAGGACCTCCGTGGTCGAACAGGTAATTCGCGCGTCATGAAGGACCTTCTTTGCCTTTTCTGCATCGTTGACGATCATCCTTAAAATTCCAAAATCGGACGTCTCGGCGATCGTCAGGGTTATGATATTGATGCTCTGGTCGGCGAGCGTTTTTAACACATTCTGCAGATGCCCCGGTTTATTTTCCATGAATACTGATAATTGCGTTACGTTCATTTTATTCCTCCATTGTCATATGATTTTCTCAAATTCCCTATTCGACCTCACCCGCGCTCTGCGCGCCCTCTCCTTAAAAAGGAGAGGGCTTCCGTATATATATGCACCATTCCTAGTGCCCCCCTCTCCATTTTATGGAGAGGGGCCGGGGGGTGAGGTTATATCTTCCTCCGGTCCACTACGCGGACCGCCTTGCCCTCGCTCCGGGCTATGGTCAACGGCTCCACCAGGGTGATCTTTGCTGTTATGCCGAGAACACTCCGGAACCGATCGCTGATCTTCTTCCGTAAATCATCAAGCACCTTCACCTCGTCGGAGAAGAGCTTCTCGTTCACTTCAACCATCACCTCCACATCGTCCATGGCCGCCTTGCGGTCGAGGATGATCTGGTAGTGCGGCTCGGTGCCCTCGACTTCCATGAGCACGTTCTCTATTTGTGACGGGAATACGTTTACGCCGCGGATGATGAGCATATCGTCGGACCTGCCCGTCACCTTCTCCATCTTCACCAGGGTGCGGCCGCACTTGCACTGGTCGCGGTAAAGGCGCGTGATGTCGCGGGAGCGGTAGCGAATCCCGGGGAAAGCTTCCTTGGTAATTGTCGTGTAAACGATCTCGCCCTTCTCGCCCTCGGGAAGAATGTCGCCGGTCTCGGGATCGATGATCTCAACATAGAAATGGTCCTCGTGCACGTGAAGGCCCGACTTCTCCTGGCACTCGCAGGATACACCGGGACCGATCACCTCGGAAAGACCGTAGATGTCGTAGGCCTGGATGCCGAGGCGCGACTCGATCTCCTTTCGCATCGCTTCAGACCAGGGCTCGGCGCCGAGAATACCGGCCCTGAGCTTCGTCTTGCGCATGTCGTAATCGGGGCGCTTCTTCTCGATATAGTCGGCTATGTTCAGGAGATACGACGGCGTGCAGGCGATCATGGTGGTGCCGAAGTCCTTGATGAGCATCAGCTGGCGTTCGGTGTTGCCGCCGGATATGGGAACCGTGAGTGCCCCGAGCTTTTCCGCGCCGTAATGGAGCCCCAGGCCGCCGGTGAAGAGACCGTAGCCGTAGGCGACCTGGATCACGTCCTTCTCGGTCGCGCCGTAGGCCACCAGGCACCGGGCGACCACCTCGGCGAAAATGTCCACGTCCTTCTTGGTGTATCCAACAACCGTAGCGTTCCCGGTGGTGCCGGATGAGGAGTGCACCCTCACGACCTTTTCCATCGGTACCGCGAAGAGCCCGAAGGGGTAGTTATTGCGCATGTCCTGTTTGGTAAGGAAGGGGACCCGCTTCATGTCGTCTAGGGTCTTGAACTGGTCCGGGTGGAAGCCGGCATCGTCATACTTTTTCCGGTAAAAGGCGTTGTTCTCGTATGCGTGGCCGATGGCCCACTTGAGCCGCTCAGTCTGCAGCTCCCTCATCTTCTTCAATGGCATTGTTTCGATTTCTTTGTTGAAGTACATTGCTCACCCCTGGGTTCTATGATATTATGTCGCAATAGGTACTGATGCATCGCTCTCAGAAGGAATCCTCATCTGACTGGCGAGAATGGATCAACTTTAGAAGTGTGCATACTTTTTTCAAGGAAAAAATATCGGCCCGCACGGTCCCGGAAGCCCCGAAAACAACTGTATCCGGTACAAGCAATATCTTATTGACATGATCCGTGTCTTCATGTAAAAAACAGCAATAACAACAAACCGCCGTTCTGCTTAAGGAGACACTCAGATGAAAACGTCCAGAAAAGTCCTGATCTCCGCAGCACCACTCCTGGGAATTCCATTGGCGATAGTTATCGCCTCGATAATAATAAGCCCTCCCTGGGCGGGAAACAAACTGGCCGCTGAAAAGGGCCTGAATCGGCCCATGGCAATCGCCCACCGCGGCGCTTCCTTTTACGCGCCGGAGCTGACCCTGCCGTCCTTCGCCCTGGCGCGGGACTTAGGTGCCGACTATGTTGAGACCGACGTGCAGAGGACCAGAGACGGGGTTCTCATCAATTTTCATGACGACGATCTCTCGCGCACGACGAATGTCGCCCTGATATTCCCGGGAAGGGAGAAAAATCCCGTGTCATCCTTCACCTGGACCGAGCTAAAACGCCTCGACGCCGGGTCATGGTTCAACAGGACGAACCCGGACCGGGCGAAGAAGGGCTTTGTCGGCCTGAAGATCCCCTCATTCGAGGAATACCTTGCACTGCTTTCGTCGGGACGCAACAGGCCAGGTCTTCTCATCGAGCTGAAAAAGCCGGAAAACTATCACTCTATTGAACAGGAGATCCTGGCGGCACTGCGCGACGGGGGCTGGCTCGATGAACGAAACAGGGCCGTCGTCGTTCCGGCACCGGAAGACGCCGGAGACCGCATCACCGTCGGCCTTGGCCCGCGCCGCGTCATACTCCAGAGCTTTGACGACAGATCCCTCGCTCTACTAAAAAAATCCGCGCCGGAGATCATGCGCAACCTGCTGGTCGATGAAGACGATGAGAAGAAAAAAGGAAGCTTCGCGTCCCTCCTGGAAACGGCCCGCGCGCTTGAGGCGGAAATAGGACCCAGCGGCTACCTCGCCTATCCGTGGAACATCGGCCCGGCCCACCGTATGGGCAAAGTCGTCTTTGTCTACACCATTGACAAACAATGGCACTTTGCCCTCTTTTCTTTATTTGGCATTGACGGTATGATTACCAACCGGTGCGACGCCTATCTTGATTTCATAGGCCGGCCGGCACACGAAAAAGCTTCTCTGCTCCTGAAGCAGTATGAATAACCGGCCCATACTGTTCGCAGCACTATGAGGAGATAAAAAGGTCCGGCAGCGGGAGGATGGTTCCATCCGCTGCCGGTCAAAAGTTGGGTGCCTTCATTGCGGCAGTGGTAAGATGTATGTCCGGATTATTTTTGTCATTGCGAGGAGCGCAGCGACGACGTCCCGATTGCATCGGGACATCGCTACGCTCGCGATGACATACTATCAATTGGCTGAAAGGACCGTGATTTCCACCCTTCTGTTTTTATCCGCGTTATAGGAGCTGAGCGGTTTCGAGTATCCGTATCCCTTTACGATGAGCCTGCTCTTACTGATGCCCCGGCCCAGCAGAAACCCGTACACGGCCTGGGCCCTCTTTGCAGACAGCGTTTTATTATACAACTCAGTGCCTGTGGTATCGGTATGGCCGCCAATCTCGATTTTCATCCCGGGATTCGCCTGCATGAGCCTGGAAAGGCGGTCCAACTCGAACTGGGACTTCTGGTAATCGAACACATTGTCGCTGTTGTGCCTGAAATAAAGATTGTTCAGCACCATGGATGATCCCCTTTCAATAGGGGTCAATTCTATGTCGCGGATCACGGCGTCGTACTTCGTGACATCACCGAGGTCAAACCTTGTCGAATAGAAGAGGTACCCCTTCTTGCTCACCGATACGTCATAAGCCCTCTTCTTGTTAAGCACGATGAAATATTTGCCGTCTTCATTATTGCTCCAGATCACCTGGGTTACGCGGGTCTGCACATCGGTCACGCGGATCTCGGCGTTGACGCTCTTTGAGTGGTCATGTCTGTCCGACACGACGCCTGCAATGGTAATGACCGATGACTGCCTCATCTCCACCGGGAGCTTCGCGGTCTTGATGCGGTACACGAGTTTCCCCCCTTTTTCCTCAGGACGGGAGCAATAGATAACATCGCCCGATGCCGGAACGGAAACGATCCGGTCGTCATACTTCGTGTTGATCTCATCGCCAAGATTGACCGGCTCGGTCCAGGCGCCGCCGCTCATCATCTCGGTTTTATAGAGGTCGTAACCACCGCGGCCGCCGGGCCTGTTGGAAGCGAAAATGATCGTTGTGCCGTTCGCCATGACGGTCGGGGCAAAATCCGAGTACTCAGAGTTGACCGGCGCGGGCATGCGGACCGGCTCGGTCCATTGCCCGTTCATCTTCGTGGACTTGAAGAGGCAGAATTTGTCTTTCCCTTTCTTCTCATTGCACTCGCGGGTAAAATAGAGCGTAGTACCGTCCGGGGATATTGATCCAAATCCTTCATATCCGGCCGTATTGACGGGAGCCCCCACGTTTACCGCCTTGCCCCATAATGATTTTCCCCTTTTCGCGATCCAGAGGTCCACATCACCCTTCCCTCCTTTCTGGTCGGAGGTTAAAAGAAGATTATTCTGATCATAGGTAATGAACGGTCCGGCTGTATTCATTTTTGTATTGGCAAAGAGAAGGGGCACCGGCGGCGTCCATCCCAGGTTTGTCTTGAACTTGACTACGCAGTCATACTTGCCCGGGCTTTCATGATCGGACTGGAAAATGAGCATTTTGCCGTCCGGCGAGACGGTGGGGCTGTGCTGTGAACGGTATAAATAGTTGGCACCACACGATGTGACTGCAGATGCCAGAAATAGAATAAACCCTAAAAGGAACCCATTGTAAAAATTATTTTTTTGAGTACGCATGTTGAAACACCTTCCTGTAAATATTTCGCAGCAATATTTTTTTACTGCATGGTCAGAAAAATACATTATTCGGCGGGATGAATCTTATCAAATTCACATACTTAACGAATTGGTTATTACCGATTTTTCAATCTGTAGAATTGGTTAGCCCCTGCGGGGGCTTCCAAAGGGCTCCGCCCCTTAAAAATGACCCCCCTGTCCCCCTGAGGGGGCATGATTTAATGTATGTTTTGAGATATAATGAAAGATGATAAGAATTCATAAATCATTTCAACGCACATAGCGAGCACTATCTTGTAAATCAGGAAATGATTTCTCACTTCGTTCGAAATAATAATCTTGATAGTATTATCCCACGCGCCCCCCTGGGGGGTCGGGGGGAGTTAACCTGCCCCCACAGGGGGACAGGGGGGTCGATATTCTTGGGGTTCGGGGTGGTTTATATAATATGAAATGGAAAAGATTATCTTACGCCATGTCGCGGTATTCGGTCGGAGTTTTGCCGATGACGCTCTTGAAGACCCTGTTAAAGGTGGTGAGGCTTTCGAAGCCAACGGCGAAGGCTATTTCGATGATCTTCTCGTCCCGTTTCGACAATTTATTTGCCGCCTCGTCGATCCGGAGCTTGTTAATATAATCGTTAATCTTGTAGCCGGTATATTTTTTAAAGAGAGTGCTCATATAATTCGGGTTCAGGCCCACCGCGGCGGCAAGGCCCTCCCGGGAAAGGTCCGACGTGTAGTTTTCCTTTATAAACTGTATGATTTTATCAAGCTTCTCCTGGGTAGTTTCATTTATGACCGGCTCATCAACCTTCAGTCGGTCGTACAGGTGGTTGATCTCGTTGTTTTTTTTCATCAGGTCCCGGGCGAAAAAAACAGCGAACAGAAAAAAGAAAAAGGGAGAGCAGAACGTCGCCAGGAGAAAGGTAAGACGCCCCCCTTTGATGGAGAGTATCACCTCAAACAGGATGACCAGGCCCCCCGCAACGGTAGTGAGGAGGGACAGATAGTATTTGAACCTGTCAGGCTTCAGTCGATTGAGCTTTACAACCAGGAGCACCGCCAGCGGCGAGTTGACACAGACCGTGAGTATGCTCAGAACATCCCCGGTGTAATGGGTATAGGGGATATCGACCCGGTAGATGAGCATGAGGGAAAGAAAGTTTAAAAGGACGGCCCCGAGGAGAGCCGGCACCAGTATCCTGTTGTAATTGGTGAGGTAAATACCGTATACAGATTGCACGATCAGGATCAGGGCAATACAAAAAAATTGCACTGTTGCCGCGTGCATGAACTTGATGAACAGAAAATCGACATCCCGGAACGGATAAAAAAGCGACGCCAGGTAGATTATATATATAATGATGCCAAAAGAGCTGTAGAGGAATTGTTTTTCCGCCCTGTTCCAGAGGTAGAAAATAGCAAGAAGTATGAGCATGAAAAAAGCCACGATTATGATCGCCATGGGAAAATATATATAGATCATGTCCCCGACAATCCGCGCCTGTGAAAAGCGCGCCTCCTCCTGTATGGCTACCGTGGACAGAATTCCCCCGAATTCATTGGCGTATATGCCGATCCGCACCAGTACGGTATTGGACCCGATCCTGAGGGTCCCCGGCGGTATGGCGTAGCTGCGATTCCGGCACATGATATTGATGTCATGAGGCGACTTTGATCCGACGAGTCTGCCATTGATGTATACGCTGTCAGTGTAGTATATCCTGCCCAGTGAGATGCCGTAAAAATCCAAGAGATTTCCCGGCATGTCAAACCTGCCTTTCAGCCAGGCGTATTGCAGGCCCTTGACTTGACCGGGGGGAAGCCTGAATGTAGACGGAATGCTGACGGGCCGCCATTCCCCGGCGCTGCCGATCTTTTCCAGCGAAGGCTCATCGCTGTAGAGGATACTCCACTGTGCCACGGTGATGGAGGAAGCATCCCTTCGGCAGGAGAGACACAGGCAGCAGGCGCATACCGCCAGGAGAAGGCCGAGGCCCTGTATCAGTTTCATTGGATGCATTACTATTTCTTCTTTGGCGTGATGGTAATAGAATTCTTTCCCGTCACCTCATGGAATGTCAGGGTGCCGGCGGAACCGGCGGTTCCATAATAAAACCGCGATCGGTGATCCGTGGAATAGGCGTAGTTCATGAACAGGAGCGACTCCTCGATGCCGAAAAAACCGGAGAGCGACGTGACCGTCACCGGCTTCAGGTCCAGCCCGACGGAGCCGAGGTGAAGCGAATCGGAACTGCCCGGGAACGGCATGTCATCGATCCGTGCCCCTGATCCGGGTATATTGAAATGACCCCGGTGCAGGTTTCCCCAGTTCCAGTCGTTTATGTCATGGCTCACGTTCCTGTTTAAAAACCGCGTTGCACTGAGGAATGACCGGTCAAAGATGGTCTCGCGGTATTCGACCGCGTAGGTTGTGCTGTCGTCAAAGATGGTGGACTTGTTCTCTTTGGCCATGACGTAGAACTGCGGTATAAGCAGGTCCCAGTTATCCATGACATCGTCGGTGCGGTCTTTCAGCTCATCACGGTATGTCTCGTAGATGAATTTTTGCAGCAGCACGTGAAATATAGTGGGGCCGACGAAATCTGTCTTCATGCGGCTTTTCCAGTTCTGGAAATAAATCCGCGTAAGCCGTGCCGAAGCCATCGGATTATCCGCCAGTATGGCAAGAAACAGGGGAAGGAACAGTCCGGCGTTGATTGAATACTTATCGGTGATGGCGTTCTCCACATCCTGGTTGGTGAAGCGCTTTTTCCTATCCATTATTTTTTTCAGCCGTTCGTACCGGCCTTCCTCGCGCAGGGAAAATTCCCGCACCGCCCCAGGCGCATCCGAGAGAAAAGCGCTCCCCGCGGCCATCTGCTGATCGGTCCTGTCCTGGAACGCGGACAGGTCGGTCATACCGGTCCAGGCCGCGTCAGGGCCATTCCGGAAAACGGCATCGGTCTTTTTGCGCGCCGGCATGATGCCGGACCAGGCGCGAAGGGCCGTGTCGTCGGAAGTAAAGAGATACATTCGGGGAAGGGACTTGACGCCCCTGGCGCGCGCTCCCGCTTCGTCAACTTTCTTTGAAAGGGGGATTTCAAAGAGGGAGGTGATGTAATCCTCACCGAAGAAGAGGGATCGCACCGTTACAACCGCTGACCCGTACGGCGCGCTGCCGATCACGTCATTGAGGACAGGGCCGTTCTCGGTGGAATTGATCGTCGCGCCCCTGTCCCTGATGACGTCAAAATCACGCCATCCAGCGGGGCTCAGGTACTGGTAGGTTTTGCCGGTCTTGATTATCATCTCCGAGATAAAGTCCTGCACGTCTATGGCGGCAGAAAACCCGCAAAAGGATATATCGAGGTTGTTTCCGGCGAACATGAAGGGCAGCCCGGCATGGGTAACCGCCTTGATTATACGGTCCTCCGTATGGATATGGACCGGATACCAGCCGGGATACAGGGACAGTTCATCGTCAAAGCTGTAGGCAGTTACCGGGTACTTATCTTTGATCTTCTGCGCCGGCAGGTAAAAGGAAAATCCCCTGTCAAAGGAACCGATGTGTTGCTTGACAAGCTTTTTCAGCCTGCGGATGACATCGGCGCAATCAGACTCATTTTCCGAATAGTAAAAAATCAGATCCTCGGGTATGATTTCCTTGAGATTGATGCTGATTTCGTCCCTGGAGAAAAGGAACATGTTTTCCTTGTTATTGAGGAAGGCGTTGGCCCATTCCCGGAGCATCAGGACCGCGATGACATCTTCCGGCGTCCAGGGACGCTTTACAATGTCCTTCTGATCAAGGCGCTCACGGGCTTCGTTGACACCCTTTACGTAGTTCCTGATGTTGCCGGCATAAGGCTCCCCGATACGCTTCGTCATGTCCTGGGCCCTGCGCGCAAATCCCATGGCACGCGACAGGCGGTCTATGACGACCCCGTCTTTTCCGATGACCGCGGCTGAATCACCGGCCGCCACGGCCCTGAAGTATTCCATGATACAGTAGCGGTCCTGGCAATGGAGATAACCGAGGCCGAAATAGGCATCGTCAATGGTTTTTGCCTGGATCAGTGGAACGCCGCTGTCGCCGCGCTCCAGTACGACCTTTGATGAAACATCCGCCGCGAATGATCCCGAGTAGGACATCCTCCCGGCCTGGCGAAATATCATCCACCCGGCTGCTGTAAAAAGGACGGCAGAGGCGGCGCATATTCCCGCTATGATTAATTTTTTTTTCATCTGCGATTCATTTGGAGTCTGATGAAGTACGCACTTTTTGCCATGGAGCAGCGTCGAAGCTCTTCTTCATGTCCTATTTAATCGTAATGCATGCCCGGATAATATCCACTTTTATGTAGTAGTCGTCAAGGACGGGAGAAAACCTGTTGAAGACGCCGGCCACGTCTATCTTTGTTTTTCCCTTAACCAGTTTGGCCACGGTTTTTACATTAGTGGAGTATATGCTGCATTCCACCATTCCCTTTTTTGTCTGCACATCGGCCTTCACGCAGTAGTCATATTCTATGTTGTTCGAAGAGGTGACATCTTTAACTGTCACGTCAAAGAGCTTAATCCGCCGGTTTGCAAGATCTTCCTTTAGAACAAACTTCTTTGCGGGATTTTCGGTCACGTCTAACTGAATCTTTTCATTGACGACTTCTTCCATCAGGATTTGCTTTTTAAAAAGATCGCAGGATGTACAGGCCGCGACGATTATCAACAGAACTACAATTTTTTTCATCTCTAGACTCCTTTAACGGTATCCGGTCTCCGCCGCGCCCGGTCCGGCATGGCTGCCCGATTTCATGTCATGTGAATCTATGATCCAATTATTTTGGCTATTTTGTCAAATAAATAATTCCCCGATCCCTCCTATCCCCATTTTCCGACCTCACCCGCGCTCTGCGCGCCCTCTCCTTAAAAAGGAGAGGGCTTCCGTAATCAATGATTTATTCCGCTCCCCCTCTCCATTTGATGGAGAGGGGGCTGGGGGGTGAGGATGTTTCAGACAGAGGAGAGGCGGTTAGGGAGTTAGGATAAACCAGGAAAGAGGGGGCCAGGTGTTTTTGATAATCCTTGACAAAAACCCGGAACCCGGCCGGTATATGATACGTTTTCAACCGGAGGTGTGATATCATGTCCCCAAACACAGCAGAGAATTCCCGAAAACCGACCGTGCTCATTACCGGCGGTGCCGGCTTCCTGGGGAACGCCCTGGTGAGGGAACTGCTCAAAAGCGGCGGCAAAGCGCATCTTTCGCCCGGCCAGATACGGATCCTTGACGCCAAACCGCCGTCCCGGGATCACAACGGCCAGGTGCAATTCATACGGGGCGATATCAGGTCACCAGAAGAGATCGAGAGGGCCTGCGAAGGCGTTGATCTCGTATTCCACTGCGCTGCGCTCATTGACTGGGGGCAGCGCCCCCGGTCATTACTCTACGACGTGAATGTCAACGGCACGAACAACGTGATAACCGCCGCGGCCCGGTCCGGGGTGCGGGCTCTGGTCTACACGAGCACCATGGACGTCCTTTACGACGGCGGCGACATCCTCGGCGGCGACGAGACCATGCCATACCCGAAAAAATTCACCATGGTCTATGCAGAGACCAAGGCCATTGCCGAGCAGGCGGTCCTGAAGGCCAACAGCGCAATGGTGCCGATGAAGACCTGCGTAATACGGCCCTGCGGCATGTTCGGCGAAGGTGACCCCTACCACGTGAGCTCCTTCCTTAAAATGGCGCAGAGCGGCAGGCTAGCCTTTCGCGTGGGTAACGGCAGGTCATTATTCCAGCACGTGTACGTGGGAAATGTAGCCCATGCCCATGTGCTTGCTGCAAAATCCCTTCTGGAGCCCCGGAGCATCGCCGCAGGCAATGTGTATTTCGCCACTGACTTCGATGCGAAAAACTTCTTCGATTACATGGAGCCGATATTGAACGGAATAGGCTACCGCATGCCCCCCAGGAGCCGCAGCATACCAATGCCTGTCATGTACGCCCTGGGGGTGCTGTGCGAGGGAGCGTCATGGCTCTGCAGGCCCTTCATCCATTTGAAGCCGATGATAAGCAGGACCAGCGTCACCATGGTCTGCAGGGACCTGACCTTCTCAAGCGGCAAGGCATGCCGCGACCTGGGATACACACCCCTCTACACCGAGGAGGAGGCTATCGCCAGGACCATATCATACTTCAGGGAGAATGGCCCGGTGTGACCGCCCCACCGCTGGAAAAACTTCCATCAGATGGAGTTGCCGCGGAACTGCTCCGTGCCGCTCAAATCTTTCCGGTAAAATATTTTACCAGCAGGAGCTGGTTCCCTTTTCCATTGAACCGGACCGCGTCAAAGGCGCCCCTGATCATGTGGAGCCCGCGGCCATTGGTGAGGGACGCGGCATTCACGTCGTCAGGGCTCATGCTTTCCATTGACGCGATATCGAAGCCCCGTCCTTCATCCGATATCAGGTAGGTTACGCGCTCATCGGTCAGAGAACAGGTAACCCGCACCTTTTTCCCATTCAGGGCCGGGTTCATCTGCCGCGCCCTGATCAGATCGAAATAACTCCCGGAGCGGTGCGCCTCCTTTTTCACGTCAAAGGTGAGCTCCAGGTTGCCGTGCTCGATGGCATTGATAATAGCCTCGCGGAGTGCGATCCGGACATCCGATACGGTGATGGGATCGATGAATTTGTTCAGGTTCCGCACCAGGCGCTGGCTCATCAGCTCCGCGTTTCCCAGGTAGTTGTTGAGGTCGTAGGTATACGCTTCCTCGACGATAAACTGTGTGAGGGTATCGTCGATGACGGGCGATGCCTTGCCGAGGATAGCGTACCCGGCTTCGTTGTCCCTGCTGTATTCCAGGCTTACCGTGATATCCTTCGGCTCATGACTGAATTTATCCTTCATGGTCGTGCGGAACTGGGCGCTCCCCGTTTTTTTATTCTTGAGGCCATTTATGCATTCCAGTGCCATATGCTGGGCGACATCATTTTTTTTGTTCAGGTGCTCCTGTATCAATTCAATAAAATTTGTCCCCACCAGCTCCTCGGGTTTGAATCCCAGGTGCATCCTCACAGCGTCATTCATGCTCAGGATTCTGTTTTTTTCGTCGAGGGTGAATATGATGTCGGCGGTGCTTTCAACAAGATGCCGGTACTTCCGCTCGGCCTTGAAGATCCTGTTTTTCATAAAATTGATCTTGTCTGCCATCCCGAAGGAAAGGAGAATCACCGCGACGGTGGAACCGAACTGCAACGCCCACCGGGTGAAAAAATTCGGCGGAATCACCCCCAGCACAGTGAGGGCAACGATCGGCATGGTAATCACGATCATGGAAAAGGCGACAAGGGTAATGAAGGCCTGGCGCGACGCCGGCTTCTTCACAAAGGAAAGGTATATTCCCTTCGCCACGATCATGATAATGGCGTAGAGCGTAAAGGATATGACCGCGATGATGATCACCTGCAGTTCAATCACCAGGGACAGCACGGTTAGGACCAGGGCCGGGGCCATTGTCGTGACGAGTGAAAACCGGTAGAGACCGGGGGAGCGCTTCCTGACCCCGGCGAATTCAAGGAGAAAGAGATCCACCCAGAGACAGGTCAGGCTGACAAGGATGGGATTGGCGCGGTCCGTCCACCATACCGCGTCAGGCCACAGGTATTGGGATCCAAAGCCCTTGAAGTTGAATTCAAACAGCGCAAAGGTAACAACGGCCAGGGCCAGATAGATATGCTCGCGGTCACGCGTTGGAATGAATATACAGAAGTTGTATAGCGCCATGACCGCCATGATGCCGAAAAACAACCAGTAGATCGGCATGTCATTTCTGAACCGCTCCAGGAGATAGGCATACGAAAGCAGATTAATATTGATATTTATGGAATCCCTGGAATCGATGCGCAGGTAATAGGTAAGCGGTCCCTCAACCGGGTTAATTCTGAAGAGGTAGGTAATGAAAGGAACGTCCCGGCTGCCAAAGCCCCGGGAATCGCCGGTCCTTTTTGCACGATACAGCCCCCGGCCGTCCGGCACGTAAAGTTCCACCAGGTCAAGGCATGGGAAGTCGACTTCAATCAGCCACCTCATCTCCTTCTTTGCGCGGTTATCAATGGTAAAACGAAACCAGTACTGCGACCTGGTAAAGCCGAAATTGATGCTCGTGGTCCGGACCGGCGTCCATTTCAGGGAACCATTCTTTCGCACATCATCGATGGTGAGCGCTTTATCCGCATCTTCAATAAAATCAATATCTTTGCTGATGTTTCTGAAGGAAAGGCCCTCATCAACGGTGACTTGACCGGCGGCGAATCCCCGGTGCGCCGAAAAAAGCAGCAGGAATAACAACAGATGTGATATCAATATTTTCATATAATTATGAAGCTGGACGGGAACCGAATCTGTAAAAAATGTAACAATAGTGGAGAGAGAAGATTCTTGTCAATAAAATGTTTAATGATTATGCGTTGTGTACACGGAAAAAATGACACTGTGTTCCTCAAGCGGCTTTTTCCGGCACCGATGATACAGGGGGAATTGCCGGATGCTATTGTATCAGTAAATTAAGAACCTTCAGGTCCATCGTCTTTGCCAGTTGCTCCGCTATATCGCCTTCTATGATGACCTCGATAAGCTGAACCGAAACATTCGACGCAAGCTTTGCTATTTCAGGATAGACTCCGAACTCCCCCCGCCTGTTCCATCTGCCCAGGTACAGCGCCAGTTTCCCGCCCTTTTTATCCTCGATCCGGTAGGCAAATTTCGCACCCGGCAATTGGAATTCGCTCCCACCCCTGATGTTCCCGGCAGCTGCAATGTGATTGATCCGCACCAGGATGCGCGCTGTCATCTTTCCTGCCGGGGTCGCGTTGAGGCCGTCCAGCTCCTCCTGCAGCTTCAGCAGTTTTTTGGAATCGCCCTTTTCAGCGGCATCGCTCATTTCGGCCGCCAGCCTCTCCATCCTCCCTGCAGATTTGCTTCTCTCGAATTTTTGTATGTTCTCCAGGATTCTCTTTTCATTGGTAAAGCTCACCTGGCAGGCCGACTCCAGGGGAAAGCCGGGTGTATCGCAGACCAGGGCAGGGGCACTGCAGGAGGAATCCGGCTCCTGTGATGTCCACCCCTCCGGCGCCGGCGGCATGGCGCTCTTAATCATCTGCAGGGTATCCAGAAAGGCCCTCTGTTCCTTTGTGCTCAGGGGCCTCCTGGCGGGGCATTTCTCACCGCTGGCGTTCGCGGGAGATGATGCGGGATACAGCGCTGCAAGCAGCAGCACAGAAGCCGTGATGGAATTCAGCACCTTCACAATCATGGGTCCGCTCCTCGGGCAGGTTTGATGGATGATACTACATCGTGAAATGATTTTTTCAAATACATTTTCATCGGCTGCAGCCAACTCTTTACACCCCCCGTCCCCCGGAGGGGGCGTGCAGGATAGCCTCTAAACGTATCATTTCGATGAGCCCCTCGATAGGCTCGGGATTCGGGATAAACTCCGCGACGAAGGAATCTTGTTTTACTATATAGGAAACTCCGACCAGATCAGTAATGGCCCGGGAGACACAATGACTCTTATGTGAAGCAAAAAGGCATCTGTCAACAGGAAAAGTCCTCGACAGGGGCCTTGAAATTTTTTTCCATCATTATTTTACCTCTATCTGTGAATCTCTTCACAGAACTAATTTATAGAATTATTAAATTAAATCAGTTATATTTAATCGTGATTAAGCAAGGAGGCAGGGCATGGAAAATTTTTATGATAAAAAAGGAACTCTTGAATTTATATTGGGGAAAGGTTTTATTTCTTTGTATGAAGCAGTTAATTTAAAACCAGGCGATATTTTCAAGATCGATAATACTGCCGGATTTATTCATACTGCCTGTTTCAATGAAGAAACTTATTTTTATGGTGAAATCTTGGTAGTGGATGATTTTTTTGCTTTTCTTGTTGGGGATAATGAAAATTCCAGAGGACTCGTCCCAGGATCACCAGGTGCCGTTGACGACGTCTGTGAAATCCTGCCATCAAGGATTGTGTTAGGGAGAATTTCTGTTTCCCTGGACGAGTTAAGAGGCATTACAAAGGGGACATTTATCGGACTTGAAAAAAGATATTCATTGGAGGAAAATGTTGAACTGATCGTGGCAGGCGAGAAGATCGCCGAGGGTGTAACTGTTGTTATTGATGAAAATTTCGGTATTAAAATTACCAGGGTATACAGTAAACCAGACATCAATGTCCCGATCATGAGTTCCGGATATAAAATCGATCCTGATTCATCCCGACAAAAGGTAAAAATATATGATTACGAAAGGCCTGACAGATTCTCACTTCAGGAAATATTAAACATCGAAAATATTCACCAGCTCTTTCTGGAAAATATGAAGCTGGCAATCCCGGAGATAAAAAATTACAAAACGACAAGTGTCGATCAAATGACGATTGTCGAATTACTGGATTCTATAAAATCCGAAGATATCAACTATTGGATTATTGAAACCGATCCTCGTCCGGAGCTCAATGACAAATATTTCAGGCCTTTGGGGAAAAAACCGGGAAAACTGGTTTTGTTCCAGGAAGATACCATAAATCCCGTTGCTGTAGATAAAGATTTTCTTAACCGGCTGGATAAATATACTGAATATATAGTTAAACGCCAGATCCTTATCGCAACAACCCGGAAATCTCCTTTAAGAAATATCAAAACCATAGAAAACGTTGATGAACTGGTACTTGCGCCCTTAAGGAATGGCTGGAAAAATATTACCAATATTCATCTGAAATGTATAGCTATACATAATAATCCGGAAAAAGCAAAAATCGTGCCGCCTAATGATATGATTATTACCGTTGAGATTAGCGACAAAAATGATCCCGAATCAAAATTAATTATTGTTTATCCATATATTACAATCGAACCTATAATTTATATGTTAAAAAAATAAAACTGTTCAAAACAGGTGGAGAGCATTTTCACCACCAGTTTATGAGCACTTAATAAAAAATAGAATTTATGGAACAGAAAGAAATTTTAGAAAAACTACAGGGTATGCCGAATTTTTCAGGCCTGAACAAGCTTGATCTGCTGAATATTGTAAAATGTTCATTTCAGCGTTCTTACCGGAAAGAGATGTCTTTATATTACCAGGGGGAACCGGCGGAAACTGTTTATCTGATAATCATTGGAACCCTAAAAATAGTCAAATACCGGGCAGACGAGTCATCTCTGATCCTTGAAAAAACCGGTCCCGGTGAATGGTTGGGGCTTCCGGAAGTTATTGCCAATGGCCCGTATCTGACTGATGCTGTTACTGAAAAACAGTGCGAAATGCTCTGTTTTTCAAAAAATAATTTTCAGCTGCTTTTGAAAATACCACACTTCCAAAATAAAATAACTGAATACCTCGCAAGGCATTATTATACTCTCCATGCTAATCTGGAATCCTGTACTCCTTTGCAAAAGATCGTCAGATTTTTCCGGGCAAGAATCGAATCCTTTGAAATCCGTGATATGGCTACAGGAAATTTTATCATCGAGATCACACAGGAGGCCTTAGCTGAATCTATTGGTTATACTCGTGAAACTACCAACAAACATTTAAAAGAACTGGAAGATAAAAAAGTGATCAGGCTTTTACGGGGTAAGATAGAAATTCTAAATTTTGAAGAATTGAATAGGTTTATACTGTAGTTACTATATAGGAAACTCTGACCATATCGGTAATGGCACAAGAGACACAATGCGTTGTATCAGCAACTGCCATGGGTCTCATGGGGCCCCTTCAGCACAAAAAAGTAATGGACAGGGGCCTTAAAATTCTTGCCCTGAGCCTGCCGAAGGGTCGCTCGCCGTGCCGAAATTGAGAAAAATCGCAATTGATGTGTATGAATTCCCTATCCGATGATTATTCAAACAGCGTTTAGAAATAATAGCAAGAAAAAACTGAATTTTTGAGAACAATTTGCCGTAAAAAAAGTTTTACGGCACCCGCTTCATTCTGAAATACCCGCCAACCAGAAGATGGGTCTTCCAGATCTTTTGCGTTATGAACTACCCACTTTTCAACGCGGAGGTCGCGGAGGTCGCGGAGGCCGCAGAGTGATTAAAATTGTTTATTACCCGGTGTATGCCCTGATTAATATTTCAGACATTTTATTTAAATCCACTTCCGACATTATATAATACCTCTTTTCTCTGCGTCCTTTGCGAACTCTGCGTTACAATAGATACACCGGAATTCCCGCCAGTATCGCTGCCACACCCCTTTATAGAGTGACTGCCTGTCCATACCGGGCCGGTAAGGCCGCGACCTCGACTTGTGTTGAGGCATGGATGCCGAAACCCCGACTGCGGCAGGAGGCCGCGAAAAAGTCGGGGTTCGAAGGTACATGAAGGATGAACGAACAGTGAAGGCGGTTGATAAAAACTATTCATCAGTTAATACGTGCCCCCTCGGGGGGACAGGGGGGAATTCTCATCGCGGAGGGCACAGTAACCCGAAAAAATTTACTTGCCACAGGTCATTTATTGTGAATAATGTCTTGTCAAAGATACGGCATCGGAAAAGATGCCGGTAACCGGAGCATACCGGGGGTATACAACCCTGCCGGACATGAGAGAACAGAACAGCAATGGCACGAAACGGAAAATTAGCGGAAGACAATATCGTCAACAGTATCATCGGCGAGGGCTCTGACTTTAAGGGAGAGTTCAAGATTAACGGCCTCCTCAGGATCGACGGGCATTTTCAGGGCACCATCGAGACCGACGGCAAGGTGCTGATAGGACAGAGCGGGGAAGCGGTCACGGACATCAAGGCGCGCCTGGTCGTGGTGGGCGGCATGGTCCGGGGCAACATCTTTGCCACCGAGCGGGTCATTTTTCTGTCAACGGGGGTCATCAACGGCACCATAATCACGCCAAGCCTCATCATGGAGGACGGGGTTAAATTCGAGGGCACCTGCACCATCAATAAACGGCCGGATGAAATGCAATGATCGAAATAACCGGTACCCGCACCCCAAAAGACGAAAAGGAGAAGATCACCAAAAAAGGGAAACTCTCCTCGGTGAAGCGGGGAAGCAAAACCTTTTCAACCGAACTGCAAAAAACCATGGCCATTGATATCGACGGCTCCATCGACGAGCTCATGGAAGATCTGAAAGACCAGGAGAAGCGCTTCCTTGATAAACAGACCGAACATGAATTGATCCGGTACAAGGCCCTGGTGCAGAAGATCATAAAGCAGATCATCGCCGAAGGGCTGCAGGAAAAGACGCTGAAGCGCACAAAGAAAAACTGGGGCGACTACGTCATCATCGAAAAGATCAACACGAAGCTCCTTGACCTCACCAATGCCATAACCAAACAGAACAAGGCCTTCAATCTCCTTAAAACAATAGAAGAAATCCGCGGACTGATACTGGACATGGTCTATTAAGCATTCACGCCCCATGAACACCGCCGGCATCATCGGTCATACCCGTCAGCTGAAAGTCCTGGACCTTATCAGGAGCAGCGGCAGCCTGCCCGGAACAATGCTTTTCTCCGGCAGGTCGGGCATCGGGAAAAAGCTGATTGCGCGGCGGCTCCTCGCGTCGCTCTTCTGCGGCGCCGGCGACCCTCCCTGCCTGCGCTGTCCCGCCTGCGTCCAGATCGCCGGCGGGACCTTCCCGGACCTCATCGAACTGGGCCCGGACGAAAGGGGGACCATACCCATCGGCAGCTCGGACCGGAACGAGACCGGGAGCGTCCGGTGGTTCATCGACCGCCTTTCGAAGAAGTCCGTATCCGGCACCTACGGCGTCCTCATCGACGGGGCCGAATGCATTTCAACCGGCGGGCAGAACGCCCTCCTCAAAACCATCGAGGAGCCTCAAGAGGGTGCCCATATCATCATAATCACCGCCAATAAGTCCCTCATCCTGCCGACTATCCTGTCACGGTGCATGGACCTGTCATTCAACCCCCTGAGCAGCGCCGAGGTACTGCAGGTACTCGAAGCGGGCGGATCAGCCCCGGCGGGCAGCGGTCTTATCACGGAACTGTCCGGAGGCTCCATTGAGGCGGCCCTGCTCCTTTCTAATGAAGCTATTCTATCCGGAATTGCATCGTTCTGCCGTGAAATATCGGCCTTCCTCAACCGGGGGGAAAGCCTCAGCCTGGACATGGCGGCAATCCAGAAAAAAGTCAGCATAGACCAGTTCCTCACCGTCATGCTCAACGTCTACCGGACCCTCCTGGTCGCGGCCATCGGCGGCGGGCCCCTTGACCCCTTCCTGGCCGAGGTCCGGGTCGACGATCGGCAAAAGTTGACCAAATTAATAAAAATTCTGCTTGCCCTGAGGAAAGGGCTCGCCAATAATTTAAACATTCGCGGCGCTTTAAAAGGAATGCTCTATTCCATCGAAAGCATCAGCGAGCTCGGCCTCCCGCGGCTCGATCGCACGGAATAAGAAAGGACCAACCATGGAAATATCAGCGGTAAAATTACGCAACAGCTATCAGATAAATTATGTCGACACAAACAACCTCTTCGTGAACCAGAACTCCCTCTGCGTTGTGGAAACGGAGCACGGCGTCGACATCGGCAACGTATACAAGTGCCGTAAGGCCACCAGCGAGTCAGGCGTCGAGGTGAAGGGGAAGTTATTACGTTTGACGACCCCGGATGACCTGAAGCAGATACCCGAGATCATCGCCATAGAGAAGAACGCCTTCGAGAAGTGCAGGGAAAAGGCAAAAGCCAAGAAGCTGGACATGAAGCTCATCTCGGTCAAGTGCCTCTTCGACCGCACCAAGATCATCTTCTATTTCGTGGCAGAGAACCGCATCGACTTCCGCGAACTGGTGCGGGAACTGGCCTCCATATTCAGGACCCGGATCGAGATGCGGCAGATCGGCGTGCGGGACGAAGCGCGCCTCGTGGGCGGCTACGGCCCCTGCGGCAAGCAGCTCTGCTGCGTGCACCAGAGCGAGGAATTCGAGCCGGTCTCCATCAAAATGGCAAAGGAGCAGAACCTGAACCTGAACTCCCTCAAGATATCCGGGATGTGCGGCAGGCTCCTCTGCTGCCTCGGGTACGAATACAAGCTCTACAAGGAAATCAACAAGGACATGCCCGACCCGGGCGCGCAGATCGTGGCGGGCGACACCACCTATGTCGTCACCAACGTCGATACCCTCAAGGAATCGATACGCATGCGCCACAAGGAACGGACCGTGGAGATATTCAAGTGCGACCTCGAGATCAACGGCAAGTCCTACGTCCTCAAGAAGGAGATCGTGACCAAGATAGAGACCGCCGAGGAAGACAACCACGAGGAAGACACGTACACGCTTTGACATTTTGCATGAAGGCGGGGTCACGTGACACCGTCTTCTGCCGGGATGAATATAGAACATCCCTCCCCCTCGATGGGGGAGGTTAGGTGGGGGTGAATAACTTCCGCAATTATCCGGTCTGATGACCACCCTCCCCCGGCCCCTCCCATCAAGAGAGGGGGGGATTTATAAGGACACTTTCAATGAAAGAAAATTTCTACGTCACAACGCCCATTTACTACGTCAACGCGGAGCCGCACATCGGCCATGCCTATACCACGATCCTGGCCGACTACATGAGCCGACTCTACCGGCTCCTCGGCTACGATTCATATTTCCTCACCGGCACGGACGAGTACGGCGACAAGATTGCCCAGGCCGCAGCGGCAAAAGGCACCACACCCCAGGAATACGCAGACCGTATCAGCAGCATCTTCCGCAAGACCTGGACCGATCTCGGCATCGGCTTCAATGACTTCATCCGCACAACGGAAAAGCGCCACATCGCCGTGGTGCAACAGATCCTCCAAAAGATCTACGATGGCGGCGACATTTACTTCGGGAGCTATGGCGGGTACTACTGCGTCGGGTGCGAGCGCTTTTTCACCGAGAAGGAGATGGTGGACGGCAAGTGCCCGGACCATGACCGTAAACTCGACTTCATCGAGGAGAAAAACTACTTCTTCAAGATGAGCAAGTACCAGGATTGGCTCATCGGTCATATCGAGAAAAACCCGGATTTCATCCGCCCCGAGCGGTACCGGAACGAGGTGATGGCCCTATTAAAGAGCGAAGCCCTGGAGGACCTGTGCATATCGCGGCCCAAGTCACGCCTCCAGTGGGAGATCACCCTCCCCTTCGACCAGGACTATGTGACCTATGTCTGGTTCGACGCACTCATCAATTATATCAGCGCTCTCGGTTATCCGGACGGCGATAAATTTAAATCATACTGGCCCGTGGTAAACCACATCATCGCCAAGGACATCGTGAAACCCCACGGAATCTTCTGGCCCACTATGCTCAAGGCCGCCGGCATCGAGCCGTACCAGCACCTGAACGTTCATGGCTACTGGAACATGCAGGACAGGAAGATGTCCAAGAGCCTGGGCAACGTGGTGACACCGAAAGACCTGGCTGACCGGTACGGGAACGACCAGATGCGCTATTTCTTCCTGCGCGAGATGAGCTTCGGGAACGACGCAAAATTCAGCGAGGACGTCATTATCGACCGGATCAACTTCGACCTTGCCAACGACTGGGGAAACCTGGTGAACCGCCTCTGCAACATGGTGCATATATATTTCGAAGGCGCCATCCCGGCCTTTGACCCGACCGAGCCGGCGGAGCGCGATGACCTGAAAGCCCGCCTCGCCGCCGCCTCCCGGGACTACCTGGAGCTGGCGAGGAACTTCCAGACCAGCACGGGTCTCGAAAAGCTGTGGGAATTCATCCGGTATCTTAATAAGTATATTGACACGAACAAGCCGTGGCAGATGGCGAAGGAAAAGAACACGGCACATCTCGGATCCATCATGAGGAACCTCCTGGAGGCGGTCTACGGCATAGCCGTACTCCTCTCCCCGGCACTGGTGAAGTCGTCCAATGCCGTGTTCCGCGCCCTCAAGGCGGAAAACAAGCCACGAGACCCGGAGCGTGCCGCCAGCTTCGCCAACCTGGATGACGGCGTAACAATATCCGACCCGGGGATCCTGTTCCCGCGTCTTGAAAAAAGCGCAACCGATGCCGGCACGGTCAAAAAGGCAGAAACGAAAAAGCAGGGAGAAAAAAGCATGACAGTAACCCCAGAAGGACTGGTTGACATATCGGAATTCGCGAAAATAGACATCAAGGTCGCCAGGGTGCTCACCGCGGCGAAAGTCGAAGGCTCCGACAAACTCCTGGAGCTAACCGTTGATTCAGGTCTGGATGAGCGCGTCATCATCGCCGGCATAGCGAAGTGGTACGAGCCGGAAACGCTCCCCGGAAAAAAGATACTCCTCGTGGCGAACCTGAAGCCAGCCACCATTTTCAAGCGGACCTCCAACGGCATGTTGCTGGCGGCGAAGGCGCCCGGGTCCGACAGGCCGGTCCTGATAGAGATTGACGATTCTATTCCGGCAGGGGCAAAACTGGGATAGGGCATGAAACTCGGGATCCTCTCAGACACGCACAACAACATTGACATGGTACGCCGCGCCCTGGACCTCCTGCGGGACAGTAGCATCACCCATGTCGTGCACGCCGGCGACATCACCTCGCCCAAAATGCTGGGCCTCTTCACGGGATTCACGTCCCGCTTCGTTCTCGGGAACGGCGACATCGACAGCGAGGCCCTGAACGAGGAGTCGAAGAGACTCGGGTTCGGCCCCATCGAGGAAAGCTGCGTCTTCGAGCAGGACGGGAAAAATATCATCGTCTTTCACGGCAACAATGTGCCCCTGTTCCGGGAGGCCGTGGCCTCGGGTAAATACCACTATGTGATCAAGGGGCACACGCACATCTTCGAAAACTATATGGCCGGCACTGCCCGGGTCATCAACCCCGGGGCGCTCTATGGCGCGGACGAGTTCACCGTGGCGATACTGGACGTAGAAACCGGTAGGGTGGAGCGCATCCTGGTGGAAGTGGAGTGAGCCTGACATTCATCGTCCTTTCAACCTTTTACTTTCTCCCTATCCGTATATTATCCACTCGCTGCAAATAACAGACATCTGTCATATGTATTCCTTCTGATCAACGATACAGCGCCATTGCTGTGCATCTTTTTTGCAAATTCCACTGAAATTTCATTTACATTTCCCCCGAGATGGATACGATTGGGCATTGTAAAAATGAAAACTATTTATAAAAGCGATGTCCATGAGCATTATTTTTAGACGAACGGAGCCGCCATGCTGAAAATCAAGGCCATAACCTTCGACCTGTGGGACACCATCATCCGCGACGACTCTGACGAGCCGAAGCGGAAAGAGGCCGGCAGGCCCACGAAAAAAGCCGAGCGCCGCAACCTGGTCCACGACTATCTCGCGCGTCATGGATCAATCAGCAGGGACCTGGTCGACCGGGCCTACGATACCGTGGACGCCGCCTTCAACAAGGTCTGGAAGGAACACCATGTCACCTGGACCGCGGCGGAGCGCCTGGGCCTCGTGCTCAAGGGCCTGGGACGAGAACTTCCGGAGATCGAGTTCGCGGACCTGGTGCGGCTCCACGAGGAGATGGAGCTGGAAATCCGGCCCGACATCGTCCCCGGCGTGAAAGAAGCCCTGAAAGAGCTCCATGGAAAATACAAACTGGGAGTGGTATCCGACGCCATCTTCACTCCCGGCAGAGCCCTGCGGCAGATCCTGTCCGATGTCGAACTTATCGGGTTTTTTGACGTGTTCATCTTTTCAGACGAGATCGGGCGGGCCAAGCCCGACCCGTCCGTATTCCTGGCAGCGGCGGGTTCTTTTGGCATAAAGCCGGAAGAAATGGTACACATCGGCGACCGGGAGCATAACGATATCCAGGGGCCGCTCGAGATTGGTGCGCGGGCGATCCTCTGCACAGCGGCCATCGACCGCGGCAGCGGAAACACGAAAGCGAACGCGGTGTTTCACGATTACAGGGAACTTCCTGCCGTCATAGCGGCGTTGAAATAGCATATATTTTCACACTTCCAAGGAGATATCCATGGCACGCGAATACCGCATACTCATCATTGATGGCTACCCGAAACCAAGCCGAGAGGAATTCGACGCCGCCGGCATGAAGCACGCGGGCAAGCTGTACGCGGCGATGCTGCTGAAATATCTTCCGGGCGCAGCCTATGACATCCTCTACACCAGCGATCCGGGAGTGACCATACCGGAAGTCAGGGACCTGGCGGCATACGCCGGCGTGCTCTGGCCCGGGTGTAACCTCACCGTGTACCATACCGACGACGAGCGGGTGAAGCCAATGCTGGCCCTCTGTGACCGGGCCTTTGAGGCGGGGATCCCACAATTCGGCACCTGCTGGGGGATACAGCTCCCCGCCTTCGTGGCCGGCGGAGAGGTAAAGGCAAATCCGAAGGGTCGCGAGATGGGCATCGGCCGGAAGATACGGCTCACCGAGGCGGGAAAAAAGCACCCCATGATGAAGGGAAAGCCCCAGGTATACGATCACTTCGTAAGCCACGACGACGAGGTGACCCGCCTCCCTGAAGGATCGGTACTGCTGTCAGGAAACGACTTCTCCCATGTTCAGGCCCTGGAAATAAAATACAAGAAGGGCGTGTTCTGGGGTCTCCAGTATCACCCGGAGTATGACCTCCATGAAATGGCGCGCCTCATGGTGGCGCGGGAGAAAAAACTTACGGAGTTAGGGTTCTTCCGGGACCATGAGGACTTCCGGGAATATACCGACCGCCTGGAGGCCCTTAACGCTGAGCCTCAGCGCAAGGACCTGCGCTGGCAGCTCGGCATCGACGACGACCTACTATCGGCGGACATCCGCCAGTGCGAATTCAAAAATTGGATCGACACCCTCATTCTGGGGAAAAAGTGACAAGGAGGAACCATGTCAGTACACAAACAGAACGAACAGCTGGTTGAAGCAATAAAGGGCAAAGCCATCGCGGAAACCATCTCGTGCGCCGCAGTGTTCACGATAGTCGACGAACTCAAGATCGAGCCGATCGAAGCCGGTCGGGCGCTTGACCTGATGGACATATCCATCGTAAAATGCCAGATGGGCCTCTTCGGCTACAGCCCGGATAAAAAAATCGTGAAGCCCGCTGAATCGGTATCGGAGGAGATGAGCAGGGAATTATCGACATGCCTGAAAGACGACCGGCTCTCCTGCGCCGATGCCTGGACCATAGCAAAAAAGCTCAAGGTTCCGAAGATGGATGTTGCTTCGGCCTGTGAAAAGCTGGGGATAAAGATAAAGCCGTGCCAGCTCGGCGCGTTTTAAAACGTTACCCTGGCCCCCGCAAGGAACGCGCCAGGAGCGACTATGGAACGTGGTGTACCATGATATAATAATAATAATACAATCAAAAATATGATAATGATAGATTATCATGGAAGTTTTTATTAATTAAGTAAATTCTTCAATACTGATCTTGAGTATATAATTATTTGGGGGAGGCTAATGCTCAAAAGTACAATTACCACAGTAATTTTGGTTTACATTGTCAACGCCGATTCTATTTTGCCGCTTTTCACCGGTTTGAATTTGCCGGTTTTTGTATTCGGTATTATTCAAAATTGACTGCTCCAACCTTCAGGCGATCTTTCATGCGGTAAGAATCACCTTTGAGACTAAGGACAT
>JBGSUQ010000023.1:0-13815 GCA_041753395.1 Spirochaetota bacterium | reverse complement strand
TTCTAGAAGCCACGCCGCATATTGATGAATAATATTATATAATAGAGCCACGGACGCGTATCACTCACCCGCCTCGTATAACTTCCTGTTGACTCGGCGGGAGCGGCGACATCCTGTCGCCTGTTCGTTGATACGCATCCGCGGCTCTAATGGAGTATAATAAATACTTTAATTATGCATCGTGCCCACTCAGGGGGAGAGGGGGGTCTACAGGATATCATGAATAAGATTGATAACGAACCATTAATCTTCGAAATTAAAGGCAACTCCCTGGATGACGGTCCGGGGATCCGCACGGTGGTGTTCTTCAAGGGGTGCCCCCTGTCCTGCGTATGGTGCCACAACCCGGAAAGCAAGCGGCGCGAGATGGAGCTCTCCTTCGATAAGAAAAAATGCGTGGGGTGCGATACCTGCGTCGCCCTCTGCCCGGACAGGGCCCTTGACCGGGGCAATCCCTTTTTCGTGGACCGGGAACGCTGCAGCCTCTGCATGGCCTGTGTTGACGTCTGCCCGTCGGGAACGCTGTCTGCAGTGGGAAAGCCGATGACTGTGGATGAAATTATCCGGATTGTCGAGAAGGACATTCCCTTTTTCAGAAACTCCGGCGGCGGCGTCACCCTTTCCGGCGGCGAACCGACCCTGTTCATGGACTTTGCCGCCCACCTGTCTGCTGAGCTCCGGCAGCGGGGCGTTGCCGTACTCCTGGAAACCTGCGGGCTATTCAATTACGACGCCTTCCTGGAGCGGATCTATCCAAACCTTGACATGATCTTTTTCGACATCAAGATAATCGACGGGGACGCGCACCGTCATCTCTGCGGTCAGCCCAATGACGTGATATTGGAGAATTTCATAAAAATCAATAGACTGTACCGGGACGGCGGCATCGCCGTGCTGCCGCGGATCCCCCTCATACCGGGGCTCACTGCAACGGAGGAAAACCTGGCCGCCATCGCGGATTTTCTCCGGGGCCAGGGCGCCCTCAGGGTAGGCCTGCTCCAGAACAATCCCCTCTGGTTTGGCAAGAATGAAATGCTGGGACGTTCGGCCGATGTGGGAAATGAAGAGATGCACTCATGGATCGGCCGGGACAGGATGGAGCGGATGCGCTCCCTGTTTGACGGATTTGAGATTGTGTGACTCACTTTTTTATGCGCAGGAGTTCATCGCTCGTCCGCCTCGTATAAGCAGAGCCTAATGCGACATCCTGTCGCGGCTCTGCACTCGGCCATCCTGGCCAGCGCACCTGTTTTTTTCGGCGGAATCGGCGACATCCATGTCGCCTGCGCGCTGATGAACTCACCGCGCATTTATTTTATTAATAATTATTGCAGAGTAACACCGGGTTAAAAATCTTCGGATGAAATTGTTCTTGTAATACTGCTATCCATTCATTATCCTGAACAATATCACTCTATCCATCCGGGGGAAGCCATGAAAAAGTCGATTGCCGCGTCAGCGGCGCTGGTGATTCTGTTTGCTCTGCAATTATTTGCCGATCAATCCATTGACAGCCTGAAGCTCGCGAAGGGAGACCTGCCCCAGGGCTATACCTTCGGCACCGAGATCATGTCAGTTTCAGTGCAGCCGGTCACCTTTTATAAAATGCCTGATAGCTCCGGACTCATGCCGGGCCCGGTGAAGAAAGATTTCCAGACCTTCATGTACGAAGGGAAGCCCCGGGGATCACTTCTCCTCTTCCAGTACCGTAACAGCAAGGATGCGGCCGGCGTGAAGGGTTTTCTCACCGGGCTTTTGTGGGGGGAACAGAACGGGCCGACAAAAATGCATCCCGAGGAGATGTACATTTATGAAAATGTCGTGATGATATTCTGCTTCGGATACCGGAGTGAGGAATCCCTGATGGTGAAGAAATTCCTCAATGAAAAGAGGAAGATAAACCTCCTAACCTCCCAGGACCGCTTCATCTCGGTGATTGCCGAGGCCCAGAAGTTCTATAACGCGAAGGACGTGCAGAAGGGGATCGATCTGCTGAAAAAGAACTATAACGACATCAAGGGCTACAGCTTCGGCCATTTCTTCCTGGCTGAGTTCCATTACATGGCCCATGACTGGGACGGTGCGAAAACCCATTATCGGAGCGCCCTGGACCTGCATGAAAAGATCAACAGGCTGCCCGATGATGGCTCGATCTGGGCCACCTATCACGGCCTCGGGATATCCTGCGCCATGACCGGCCAGGTGCAGGAATCGGTTGGGCCCTTCAGGAAATCACTGGAACTGGGGCGCACCCTGAAGCGCCCCGCGATGGTCTCCGGGTCCGCCTACGACCTGTCCTGCTCCCTGGCGGTGCTGAAGCAGTATGACGAGGCATATTCACTTTTGACCGAATCGATAAAACTGGAAAATAAATACCGTGAAATGGCCAGGAAGGACGAATGCTTCAGGGACGCCTTGACGCAGAAACGGTTCAGGGACCTTCTTAAATAGCCCAGGCGCCGTCTCTCTGTCTGGCGGTTATTTTCTTTTAATGATGATGGCGGTAAGGTCGTCCCTGACAGGACTCCCCTTCCTGAATTCATTGAAGTTGTTCATTATATGGTCCAGGATGTCCCGCGCGGACCCCTCCGGGGCATTCTGCAATGATGCCATGATGCCCGTTTCTTCGTAGGAGCGCCCGTGGGCGTTTTTTGCTTCCGCCAGGCAGTCGGTGTAGAGAAAGAGGCAGTCTCGCTGGTCCATGGTGATTGTCACTGCGGAGATGGACTCCTTCATGTCAGCTACGCCGAGTAAACGGCCAGTGCAGTTTATTCCGGCGTTGTCCAGTACCCTGCCGACCCTGCCGGACTTTCCTAATCTGAATATCAGGTCGGGGGACGCGCAGTTGACATATTCGACATGGTCATTGTCAAACCGGACTAGAACCCCGGTAACGTAATGGTCGGTAGTGCCCATCTCGGCAATCAGATCTTCGTTGATCATCTCCATGATCCTTCCGAGCGTTTTATCTTTATGGAGATAGAAGTTGCGGCTGATGATCGATTTCACCAGCAGGGTGAGAAGACCTGATGAGATGCCGTGGCCGGACACATCGAAGAGGCCCACGCCCCTGATCTCGCTGCCGTCCTCGTAAAAATCGAAGAAGTCGCCGGAAACTTCGGTCCACGGCCGGTAGACGAAGGCGACATCAAGGGACCCGCCGGCGGGGGCCGTTTTCGGCAGGAAGGAGGCCTGCACGCTCGCCGCCAGAGCCATGTCGTTTTTACGAACCTGTTCCGCCTCTTCCATTGCCCTGTTCATGACCACCAGGTTGTCGTTCATCGCCTCCAGTTCGTTGTTTGCCGCTTCCAGTTCCTCCAGCGTCGCGGCCAGGTCCTGAGTTCGCTCGGCCACTTTTTTCTCCAGGGTTAGGTTCAGATCCAGAAGCTCGTCCCGCGATTTGCGGAGCCGTTCCTTCATGTCGTCAACGTCCGATATGATTTCGCTGAGTTCGTCCCGGATCGGGACCTCCCGGGCGTCGGCGTTGAGATCGCCATCGCCTATCCGCTTCAGAAAATCCGTGACGATCCCCATCCGGTGCCTGATGGTCCTGCTGACCAGGATTGGGCTGAAGATGCCGATTGTGATCGAAAAGATCCCGAAGAAAGCCATCTGCCCGTACAGGAACGGAGAGGCTATACCGGCAGTTTCCATCGTGATGGAAAAAAAAACGGATAAAAAGAGGAGCGGCAGGAGAACGGCTGATATTGACAGGACCGTCAGACGCTGCAACAGCGTAATGCGGGGCAGAGTTTCCTCCCCGGGTTTGCGGTGAAATACGTTGCTGTTTAAGAGGTTCTGCACCAGGATTTCTGTGATGGAAAAATAGGAGAATATGCCGGCAAAGGCGCAGATAACCGCCCCCATCCACATGTTGAGGACCTGCGGCCTGGCAAGATCGCTCAGGAGGGTGAGGGGCACAATGACTCCTCCCAGCAGGATGAGCCAGCGGAAGAAGGAGAGAACGGCATAAATAAACGGGAGCCTCACCAGCCGTTTTTTTGCCCTGAGGTATTCATCATCGTCAACGGGGCGGCTGTTCTTGATTTGCTTCAAATACCCGGTGATGGGCAGGAGGACAATCCGGTTGGTGGCCAGAACAAAGGCGAAGCCGAAGAGAACCACGGGAGGCCATATCCTGTTGAACGTCGAGTACTGCGCAGGCGTGAGCTTGATGGATGTCCACATGTAGAATATGGCGACGGGAACCACGAAGAGAAAGCTGAAGCTTCCCGTGAAAAGATTCAGGGTGATAAAAAAATTTCTGGTGGCTTTACTTTCGCTGCCGGAATCCATGGCCCTCTCGCGCTCTTTGCGGAAGCATCTTGATATGTGATGCGGTGTATCTATAAACCAGCTTTTAGATTGGATGTTCATCAATGTATGTTTTATAGCGTTCAGGGCGCAAGCTTTTTTTGAATTATACATGATGTCATATAATTATTGACTAGGTCCTTTTTGTTATGTATGCTATAGGCAGAATGACAGGTCAAACGCGGCCTTTGATCTGTCCGGCCCTGTAGCTATATGCAAGGGAGGTCTCTATGCCTACACCAGCATCAGAACAGGCCCTGCAGGGTTTGAGAGATCTGTCAATGCTCAATTGGTATGTGATTCCGCTTCTGGTTATTGTCGCGTATATCTACACGATGGAGATCAAGAAGGCGCGCGAATCCGGTGTCTGGGACGCGATCCTGGCCGGTATGACCCTCTTCTGGATGGATTTTTTCAACGAGACATGGAACGGATGGGTGTTCCACCTGACGCAGTATTCCGCCTTCTGGACCACGCCGGGCGACACGGCCCTGCGCACCATGATCGGCTGGAACATCGAGATCATGTTCATGTTTTCCATACTCGGCATCATCTTCTATCATTCCCTCCTGCCGGATAAGACGACCAGGATACTCGGCGTTCCCAACCGCTGGTTCTGGGCCGTGATATTTGCCATGATCTGCGTATTGATTGAGTGCGTTCTTAATTACAGCGGGCACCTGGTGTGGGAATATCCCTGGTGGAACCGCTCCTTCGCCGGGATATGGCTCATCTTTGTCTTCGGCTATTTTGAATTCTTTGTCGCCATCATTTTCATGTTGAGCCGCACGACTATGAAGGGAAAGCTGATAGTTATCGGTGCGATCTATTCGGTCCCCGTGGCGATGAATATCATAGGACTGGGCATACTTGGATTCGTGTATTAATAGTTAAAATGAATCAATATCGCTTAGCGCGGGGGCGTTCAGACCCCGCGCAGCGCCGGGCAATTGTCGAGTCCTGGAGGTCGGTCAGATCACCTGCAGTTAAGTTCGCCATACACGGAGAAATTTCTTATCCCGGAACTTCCCCCTTTAAATTTGCCGTTCTCTTTTTTAACAGTTATTTGTCCGTTATTGATCTTATCGGAGCTTCTCTGATCTGTCTCGGCCGCAACATGGGTGTCCACTGTTCCGTTTATCGTCAGTTTAATGGCGCCGCCTTCCTTGGCTATGGCATATGTTCCCATTAATTTGGCTTCTCCACTGCCGCCGAGCAGATTGCTCCCCGTGATGCTGTTGTTCGCCAGCAGCGTAAAACTGCCGCTATCCGGGCCCTCTCCGAAAGAGCATGTTTTACCGATAAGTTCATCTGCTTCTATATCACTGCCCGTATTCGCAGATGATCCCGATTTTAAAAATCCTCCGAAGGCCCATCCGGTTTTGCCTTCCCAGGTGATTTTAGTCCACTTCCCCTTGATGCCTTTTATCTCTATGGCGGTGTCTTTTTCCTCCAGCAGTGACACGGATGAACCGTTCGGGACAAGGGCAACCACTTCACCGTTGAGGGTGGGATCCTTTCTCATGTTGAGACCGCCCACTGCATCAACAGTGAAGGCGCTGTCCTTTGTTGCTGATTTTTTACATCCGGTTTCAAAAATGAAGGTGAAGGTCAATAAAGCGAATAGAATGATGCAATATTTTTTCATGTTATTTTCCTCTAGTCGTTAAATATCTTGAGTTTCGTAAAAGCAGAATAAAATCGTTGAAAAGATTAATAATAATTGTTGGTTTGTCAATTTAAAAAGTATGATTGCGCTGACTTTGTTATCTATAATTTTCACCGGTTGAAAGCTATGTTACGATAACAACTTTCACATAAGAAAAACTGTTGAGTTTTATATGAATCTGACATTCCATGGCCTCTGTATTCCGGGTCATCTCAGCCGTCCGGCCGCGGATCATTAATTAAATGAGAAAGAAAAAGATACTAACGGGCATATGTGCCGCACTGACATTTCTGTGTCTGGTACTCCTTGTCGCCGTAAACATCCATGTCCATGCGGAGGCTGATCGGTACATCGAGAACGACATACGGAAGATACCATCAGCCTACACCTGCCTGGTCCTGGGAGCGCGCGTATACGAGGATAACCGGGTGTCGGCGGTGCTCTATGACCGCCTGGTAAAGGCCCTGGAACTGTACCAGGCCGGCAAGGTGAAGAAGTTCCTGTTAAGCGGCGACCATGGCACTGTGGCCTATGACGAGGTGAGTCACATGAAGGACTTCATGGTTCGCAATGGCGTGCCGCGCCAGGTCCTTTTCCTGGACCATGCCGGTTTCAACACGTACAACTCCATGGTGCGCGCGCGTAAAGTTTTTCTCGCCGATGACTGCATTGTCGTGACCCAGCGTTTCCATCTTCCCCGCGCCCTGTACATTGCCCGCAAAACGGGACTGAAGGCCTGGGGGTATCCCGCGGACCGGCGGAGCTACCTCTTCCGGAAGCGCTATACGGTTCGGGAATACCTAGCCATCGTGAAGGCGTTTCTGGATCTTGCCATCGGCCGGAAACCGCGGTTCCTGGGAAAGATTATTCCCATAACCGGGAGCAACCCTAGTCGCTGAAGAGGTCCAGGAACTTCACCAGGTTGATTACGCCACCCTCGATCCTCATGTCGCCCCTGGCGAGAGCAACGGCCGGGTTGGCGAGCTTGGTTACGATCTCCTTCCATGTGTTTGAATCCACGGTAACGGTGAGGTCGGCCTTTTTCGGAAAGGCAGGCTCGATGAAGGCGACGCCGCGCCGCACCTGCACGGTAAAGGATTCCTTTGTGTCCGGGAACCTGAATCCCGCGGTTCTGACAATGTCTTTTGATTTTTCCGGATTGAGCCTGGTGCCCATGGCGGTAAAGATCGCCGCCAGGGGAACGCGGTGCGCCAGGTCGCGGGTTATCTTCACCCCGGTGAGGGTGAGCTTTCCCTCGGCTTCCATGGCCTGGGAACAGTAGTAGTTCTTTTCATTGGCGTTGCCAGAGCTTCCAGCCAGGACGCGCAGCGCCGATGCCCGAATCTCCAGCGCGTCGCTTCTGCCCTCCTCAAGCTGGAGGAGGCAGTCGGAGAGCTCCAGGGCCCACTGGAGGTCGCCGTCTTTTAATGCCTTCCGCGCGTGGCCGAGGAGGGTCTTCTTCCCGCCGGCAAGGGCGGCCATGCGCACGGCCCGCTCCTTCGGCGGTAGGGGGTTCAGGGCCGTGGAATTGCCGTTGAACCATCCGAGGTAGCCGTTATATATATTGCGCACCGACCAGGCGACGGTTCCGTAGAATTCCTGAAGGTACGGTTTGCCGGCCAGGTGCGGCGGCAGCTTCACCGATTCCACGATCTCATCAGGGGAAAGCCCTTTGTTGATGCCGCGCACGGTCTGGTCGTGGACAAACTGTATGGCGTCGCGGTAGTCGGCAAGGGTATCGTTGATTTGCGCTCTTCCCGTCAACGGGCGTGTGTGACAGGGGACCAGGTATTCGGCCTGGAGTTTCCGCATCGTCTCCAGGGACCGCGCCCAGACCTGCACGTCGCGGTACCTGGTGCCGCGTATGGTATAGAGGTTCGGGAAGGACTTGTAGTAATCGTCCGCGGCGATGAGGACCTTTTTATCCGGCAGCCATACCACGATCTGATCGTCCGTCTCGCCCGGGGCATGGATGAGTTCGATGTTGATTCCCGCGATTGTCGCCTTCATGCGGTTGCCGGAGAAGGTCTTATTGGGCCGCCGGTATGAGAAGGTGGTTTTATCGTTGAATTTGAGAAGCGGCCCGATGCCGCAGTTTTCAAAATCCTCCTTCGGGATGAAGGAACCGAACATCCGCATGCTTCTCTTGTAGGTGATCTCCTGGGTGACGGTGGCGACGCGGTCAAGCTCCTCCAGCGTTTTTTCATGTGAGAAGATATCTACCTTCCCTTTCCCGGTGAAGACCTCCGTGCCAGACACGTGGTCCGTGTGAAAATGGGTGAAGATGATAGCCTTCAGTGGCCTGGTCGAGATCCGGTCAAAGGCCTTTTTGACCGGGACCGCCGCTTCCGCGCTTTCCATCACGTCAACGACCACCGTGCCGTCCTTCCCGATTAAAAGGACCGAATTGGCCAGGCCGTACCCGACGGCCACGTACACGCCGTCAGTAACCTTGATGATGTCCTGCCTGAATTCCGCCGTGTGAGCGGCCAGGGATTTTGCCCGGGGGCCGGCCGGGACGGGTGTTTTATCCTTCGAACATCCTGTAATGAAAAGCGACAGGGCGAGGAATGGTATCAGGGCGTGAAGAATGGATTGTTTCATGATGAACCATCCTATCGAAAAAGATGATACTGACGCGGAATGTCTTTAGAAATGATACGGCAATCTTGCTCGGCGCGTCAAGAGGTTTATCCCCGGTGCCGGGCGAAACCCGTCACAGTGTCTTCTTCGCCACCATTATATTTGACTGTCCGGGGCCGAAGAGGATGCCGTATCCGAAATTGAAGGGAAGGGGCGGCGCTCCGGCCAGGTAGCGCTCCTTGAGGTCCGGCTGGGACACGGGCAGGCAGTATTTCAGTGCCAGGGCGGGACGGTATTTCCCGTAGAGGGCAACCTTCCAGCCCCGGGTGAAGAACCGGTAGGGTATGCCCGAATCATCCTGGACCATCAGGATGCTTCGATTCAGGATGAAGTCGCGCACGCCGTCGAAGGGACCGTGATGAAGAAGGTAGACCGCTGACTTCATCATGGTCTTCATGCCGTTCAGCCGGCTTAGGTATTTGCCCTCCGGCGTTGAGGGATTTACGGACCGGGGGCCGATCTTCATCGAAAGATACAGCAGTTCCCGCGAGCTTCCGTCCCTTCCGGTAAAGAAGATGCGGATCCCGTAAATTTTATCCTTCTCCTTCTTCGCCGGAGCGCCGGCAATGGACACGAGGTCGCCGGTTTCGCCAATGAAAACGTTGTCTACGCTTTTTATCACAAGGCCCATGCGCGCCATGAAAATGAGCAGCGCCGGGACCGTGCCCGGAAGGAGCCTGTTGGTCATCTCCTGAGACATGACCTTTGACTGGAAGTAGTTGTTGACCCCGTAAAGGTAGATGCTCCTCTGGACCGGCACCAGGCCGTCTATGAGCCGCCGTGACTGGTGGTCTTTCAGCACTGAGGCATCGCCTTCGGGCTCCATGGCGATCATGAGATAGCGGCGCGAGCCGGGGAAGAGGGTGTGAAGGTTTATAAAGTCTGCCCCGCTCAGCGGATAAAAGGCTGTTGCGCGGCGGCCGGCTGACGGGACATTCCTGTCGCGCCAGGGCACAACTATGTCGATGGTTTCCTTCTGGATCTTCGACCAGAGGCCGTCCATGAAGCGCTGATGGTTGCGGTATTGAATCTCGTTCGTTTTGGGCCAGAGCACGCTTTTCTCGCGGACGTCCATGCCGGCCAGGTACCGGGCTACATCGTTCCAGTAGGGATCGACGGCAACGCCCCGGGGCTGCATCAGGCAGGTGATATTGACTCCTGCGGCCATGAGCGGGAAGGCCAGGATGCATAAAACAAGGATGCGCTTCATGATATCGATAGGTTTTTTCCTGATGAGGTTTTTTCCGTACAGGCGCTTGTTCTGGTTCTTTTTCATGGGATAACTCTGTATGCCGTTTTTTTTCTGGAAGCCAACTATATAGAATACCTTTCGGGTTTAAAGCATTTTTTTTGATTGCCGGCGTGCCGGGCGAAAAAATGGGATCACGGGAAGCAGAGGTCCCTGATCAGGGCCTGGCCGGGTTTCTTCCGGTTGACCGCAAGGGCAATGGGGCCGCCTTCCCCGGCGGGTCACGAAATGACCCCTCATCCCCCGGTCCCTTCTCCCATTGAGAACTTAAGAAAGGAGAAGGGGGAGAATTAATCAGGGCTGTTAATTCGCAAACCCTCTCCTTTTATCCGAGTTCAATGGGAGAGGGTGCGCAGAGCGCGGGTGAGGGGGGGCCTCCGGGAAACACCGGCTCCAATGATATTTAAATGTTGAATATATTATTGCAATATTTCTGTTTGAATACATCAAACATGTTAGTATATTATTATTGCAATCATTTATTGATCATGCCGGATAGCCTGCCGGTTACGGGAAAGCGGTTATGTCATGAAGAAAAACGGATTCGCTAAAGTATATTCAACCCTCAATATTGCCGAAGCGCACACGGTGAAGTTTCTCTTTGAAAACAACGGGATCGAGACGGTCATCGAGAACCAGGAGATGAACCCCTTTTTCGGCATGGTAGCGGCCAGGGACGCCGAGGCCCAGGTGTGGGTCCCGAAGGATAAATCGAAGGAGGCGACAGCGCTGCTGGCGAAATCGTCATCCGTTGACCTGTCCGATATAAAACTGCGCAGATGCAAACAGTGCGGGGAAATGGTGTGCGACCGCTTCGATTACTGCTGGAACTGCCTGGCCAACATGAAAACAGGGAAAATTGACCGGGACAGGGAACAGTTGTCGCCTATTGATGAGAAAAGACAGGTGCGCTTCCCGGCCGTATATATTCTATTCCTCATCATTATTGCGCTGATGCTGATCGGTTTTATAGCCAGCCGTTTTTTTTATGGCGGCTGAAGAATAAAGTCCTTTTTATTTTCGTTAAGTATGTATAACCTGTGGCCGTGTCTCCTGTTGAATGGCAATGTAGGGGAGTTTTTTTTCGTTGATATAATTATCGTCCCTTGTCCAGCACGATGCGTGCGTCATAATGTTGATATCCAGGGAGGATGAACATGGGCAACAAACAAATAACGCGACGAACTTTTTTTAAGATGAGCGCGGTGACTGCGGCTGCTGCTGCAGGCGCCGGGCTTCTGGCGTGCAGCAAGAGCGCTGGTGATGCGGAGCATGGTGCGACCTTTGATGCGGGCGTGTATTCCGGCGGGAGCAGGGTGCTGCCCGGGAAGGTTATCAGGAAGGCTCCCGGGTTCGCGGGGAAGCGACCCAACATCGTCACCATACTCTGTGATGATCTGGGGTGGGGGGATATCGGTTGCAACGGCAACCGGACCATCAGGACCCCCAACATCGATGCCCTCGCGCGGCAGGGGGTGCGTTTCACGGACTTTTATTCCTCCTGCTCGGTGTGCACGCCGTCGCGGTACGGCCTTCTTTCAGGGCGCTACCCCGTGCGGTCCGGCCTTATCTTTGTGCTTCCAGCGTCGAACGAGTCGCCGATGCGATATATGATACGGAAGCTCGGCCGCTGGTTCGGGAGCCTGGGTGCGGTTGATGTTCAGGAGGACTGCTGGGCTGACGGTTTGCCGGACGATGAGATCACTGTGGCGGGGGCGCTCAGGGTGGCGGGCTACCGCACCGGCATGGTGGGCAAGTGGCACCTGGGTGATTTCAGCGCAAATCCGCGGTTCAATCCTCGGCGGCATGGCTTTGACAGCTTCTTCGGCGTGCCCCACAGCAACGACATGTGGCCCTGCGCGCTCTACCGGGACGAGACAATGCTTGAGGCGGACATCAAGCATAACCAGGCCCGGCTCACGGGTATGTACACGAAAGAGGCAATCGACTTTATAGAAAAATCGAAGGACGAACCCTTCTTCCTTTATCTCGCTCACACCTTCCCGCATCAGCCGCTCTACGCGTCGGAAAAATTTAAGGATAAGTCGAAAGTCGGCATATTCGGTGACGCCGTCGAGGAACTCGACTGGAGCGTGGGCGAGATCATCAAGTGCCTGGACCATAACGGCCTTGCGAACAACACCATCGTCATCTTCACCAGCGACAACGGTCCCTGGTATAACGGAAGCCCTGGCTCTTTCCGCGGAAGAAAAGGGCAGAGCTACGAGGGAGGGTACCGCGTGCCCTTTATCGTGAAGTGGCCAGGCCGGGCTCGCGCCGGTGCGCTCTGTAGGGAACCAGCGATGAACATCGATCTTTTCCCAACGCTGACCGCGGCGGCAGGGCTCACGCTCCCGTCCGACCGCGTTATTGACGGGAAAAACCTCGAGGGTCTTGTTACGGGGAGGCAGGCGAATTCGCCCCACGATGCCCTCTACTTCTATCACTACGAGGAAGTGGAAGGTATCCGCCAGGGCAACTGGAAGTATTTCCGGAGCCTCAATCACTACACCTGGCCTCAACCGATCGACAAGAAGAGCACATTCATGGGAAAAGTGGCGAAGGGCAACTTTGCGGACTGGCCGAATCTCTTCAGGCTGGACGTTGACGAGGGCGAGTGCTACAACCAGGCCGCGCGGTATCCGGACGTGTGCCGGCGGATGGAGTCGGCCATGGAGAAGTGGGAGCGACAGGTGGCTGCCAACCCGCGGGGATGGGTAAAGAAATAGCCGATGGCGGACAGGGCTCTCAGGTCAATACTTGTCAAGCCGGCCGGCCCCGACTGCCCCATGGAGTGCGGCTACTGCTTTTATTCCGGCAAGTCGGGTCTCTACCCTGAAACCGGTGCGCACCGGATGAGCGACGCCGTGCTGGAGGAGATGCTGCGTCAGTTCCTGGGACAGTCCGCCTCCGATCTCTCGGTTGGGTGGCAGGGCGGCGAACCGACCCTCATGGGGCTTCCCTTCTTCGAAAGGGCCGCGAAGCTGGAGGAACGATACGGCAGTGGGAAGGTCGTGGGGAATGGCCTTCAGACCAACGGTCTTTTCCTGGACCGGCAGTGGGCACGGTTCTTAAAGCAATACAATTTCCTGGTGGGACTTTCCATCGACGGGCCGGAGCATGTCCACGATCACTACCGCCGCCTGCGCGGCGGTGGCGGATCCTGGGCACGGGTCAGCGACGCGGCAATGATGCTCCTTGACGAGGGAGTATCGGTTAACGCCCTCACGGTGGTCAGCGACTACTCGGCGCAATTCCCGGACGAGATTTATGATTTTTTAAAGGGGCTTGGCCTCGGGTACATGCAGTTCATCCCCTGCGTTGAAAGGGACCCGGCAGATGCCGGCCGCGCAGCGCCTTTTTCCGTGACGGCGGATTTATATGGAGAGTTCATCTGCCGTGTCTTCGACCGGTGGCGCGCCGATTTTGTCAATGATATGCCGACAACATCGGTGCGGTTTTTTGAATCGCTCCTTTTCAGTTATGCCGGGTTTTTGCCGCCGGACTGCACCCTGTGTGAAATATGCGGCGATTATGTGGTCGTGGAACACAATGGCGACGTTTACTCGTGCGATTTTTTCGTGGAGCCGCCATGGCTCCTTGGTAATATCATGCAGGGATCCCTGGGGGGGATGTTGAATTCTTCCGCGCAGGTTTCATTCGGCCGTCGTAAAGCCGACCACCCGATGCAGTGCGGTGAATGCCAGTGGCTCCGCTACTGCCGCGGCGGCTGTCCCAAGGACCGGCTGCGAGATCCCCGCGACCGCGGCGTAAGCCACTTCTGCGGCTCGTACAAGATGTTCTTCGAGCACGCGGACGGGGAGATGAAATTGATGGTTGCCGATTGGAAGCGGATGGAGGGGGCGGAGCGGGAGCGGCGGGCCCGGGTCGCGCGCGCCGGGGCCGCCGGCCGGAACGATCCCTGCCCCTGCGGAAGCGG
>JBGSUQ010000022.1:0-181599 GCA_041753395.1 Spirochaetota bacterium | reverse complement strand
GACATGGTGAAGCTCCTCCTCAATGCCGGCGCCTCCGTGAAAAAACGTGACGAACGGGGCCAGACGCTCCTCCACATCATGGCGGCCCTGCAGATGGCGCCGAAATCGGTGTTGTTACATGATATTATCAAAAAAGGTGCTGACGTCAATGGAAAGGATGCGAACGGATCGACGCCCATCGGCAGGGCGGTACGCGCCGGGAACAGCGCGAACATGGCTGTCCTGATTGATAATGGCGCTGATCTCAATACCCTTGAATCCGGCTCGCCCATTGCGGTGTATGCCTACCGGCTCCGCCGGCCGAACGTATCGAAGATTCTCCTGGAAAAGGGCGCAGATATCAACCGGCAGGGGGACCGGGGCGATACGCTCCTGCACGCGTCTGTGACAGCCGGCGATATGGCCTTTGTCATATATCTCATGAAGCTCAATGCCGATTGCAATCAGAAAAACCGGGAAGGCAAAACGCCCCTCATGACTGCTGTCGAGCGGCAGTATGCTGCCATGGTGCGGCTGTTCCTGGATAAAAAATGCGACGTGAACGCCCGGGACAACCGCGGCCAGACCGTCATTCATTATCTTGCAGCGCGCAACAGCCCCGAAATGCTGCGGCAGATGGCGGGGATGGGCCTGGCCCTCAATACCCGGGATAATTCCGGAAAGACCCCCATTGCAATAGCCGTGGAAAACAACCGGATCGGCAATGTTGATATTTTTCTTCAGAGCGGAGGAAATGTTGAAAGCACCGACGGGGACGACACGCCCCTGGTAATCGTGGCGTATGAAAAATATTTCATCCGGATATTCAACCTCCTGGTTGAGAGAGGAGCCGGCCTGAAGGGGAAAAACAGGGACCGGAAGGGCCTCCCGCTCCTGGCGACAGAGCGGAACGACCAGCGTGTATTGAAAATGCTCATCGAACGTGGCGCCGACGTGAATGAGCCCCAGGCGGGAGGCCGGAATCTGCTGCTCGTCGCCGCGGAAAAGAATTTCTGGAATGCGGCGCAGATCCTTATCGCGGCGAAAGCTGATATCCACGCGAAGAACGCGGCGGGAAAGACGGCCATGGAGATCGCCGTAGAGCGGGGGTATGCCGCCATTGCAAAAATGCTTCTCGACGGCGGTGAGCGCCCGGACGCGGTCACCAGCAGGGGCGCACCACTGCTCTTGCTCGCCTACGAAAGAAAAGTGTTAGTGCTTTTCGACCTGCTCCTCGCCCGGGGAGCAAAGCCCGACATATCCGACGCCAGCGGCAGGCCCCTGGTTATCGCGGCGGCCGGATCGTGGCGCGGGAATTTTCTCTCTTCTTTGGCGAAAAACCGGGCCGATATCGCAGTACGGGATCGGGCCGGGAACAACGCCCTGATCGTGGCAGCAATGACTGGTGATGCATGGTCAGTGAAGATTCTTCTGGATAACGGGGCCGACATTAATGCCCGTGGAATGGATGATGAAACGGCGGTCCTTAAAGCGGTTGAAAAGGGGCAATTCCCCGTGCTGGAAACCCTCATTACCCGGGGGGCGGACCTGAGTCTGAAAAATAAATCGGGCCAGACCCTTCTTCATAAAGCTGCGGCAGGCAGAAAGCCGGTCATCGTGGAGTTTCTCCTGAAAAAAGGCGTTGATGTGAACCTGACCGACCGGAACGGCGAGACCGTTCTCATCGACGTGTCGGCCGCGGAACCCGGAATGAACACACCGCCATCACTGGGCATCATAGCTATCCTCCGTAACTACAAGGCCGATTTCAATGCGAAAAACAGGTTCGGCAATTCGGCCCTTGACAAGGCAGCAAACAAAAGTAATTATGATATCGTGGAAGCTCTGGTGGCCGGAGGCGCGGATGTGACCTCGAAAGACGGGAACGGCAACACGGCTCTGAAGAAGAGCGTGTTATCATACATTTTCACGAACCGGAAGGCCGATGCCACCAAAAAGATTATAGCCTTTTTCCTCGACAAGGGAGCCGATATCAATGCCGCCGATAACCACGGCAGGACCGCCCTCATCGATGCTGTGAAAAACGCCACGATTATCAACAGCGGCAAGGCCCTGGAAATGATACAGCTTCTCCTGGAAAAGGGAGCGCGGGGCGATATAAAGGATGTGAACGGACTTACCGCGGCTGATTACGCCCGGAAAGGGGGCATCCCCGAGGTTAAACGACTCGTATCGGATCTGTAAGGCTCCCTTAATCATATATTTGAAACCTTAAAAATACTTTCCACCGCATCCAGGTAATGATTCACGTTCTGTGCCTTACGTATCTTTTTCTTTACCTTATCTTTATTTTCAAAAAAGTTCCCAAGATAGGTCCACAGACCTTTCATCTTATCTGTTATATGCGAAGGCCCGGACATGACGTTCGAATATTCCCTGAACAATTCATCGTGAAAGGCCCTGATGATTGTAATCTTGTCATTGCGGGTCCCGTGGTCGCCCGAAACAATTTTTTCAGCAAGGAACGGGTCCCCGAGTAGTCCCCTGCCGATCATCCACCTGGTCACCGAAGGGAAACGCCGTGAAAGCATTTCATATTTCGCAGTTGAATCGATGTCGCCGTTGTAAACGATTTCATGTTCCGATAGTTCCAGGCACTTCGAGAACATCTCGAGATCGACACTGCCATCGTACATCTGCTTCCCCGTCCTGGGGTGTATGATCAATTCTTCGACCGGGTAACGGTTGAATATGGGAATGAGGGCAAGTATCTCGTCGGGATAGACCAGGCCGGTACGGAGTTTGATCGATAATTTTGATTTTATTCCGGGTAGTGCCTTATCCAGGAATTCATCGACCCTGCCGGGATGACACAGCATGGCGGAACCTTTCCCCTTATTCACGACAACCGGGAAGGGACAGCCCAGGTTCCAGTTAACGGTGCCGTATCCCATATCATACAACTGATTTGCAAGTTGAATGAAATCATCGGGGTCCCTGCCCAGGATCTGCGGGATCACCGGAATCCCCGTATTTTTTTCCGGGTCCAGTTCACGTAAAATAACGGACTCGACTTTTTTTCTTTTCGAAGTGGAGATAAAAGGAGCCATCGCACAATCGACACCATTAAAATATTCCGGGAATACATTACGGAAAATCCTGTCTGTAACGCCCTGGATCGGCGCAAGATATATCATTTAATGCTCCATGTAAGGTGTTTCAAGCTTCATCATCCGCGGCGCGGATACATCTGTACGGAGAATGATTCAAATTCCGGTCCGGATTTTCCAGGAATGATTTTCTGGACACGGTTCCTTCACGGCTGTCCGGTGTTTCCGCATGGATTGCCAGCTATTGGAAAGTGTGCCACAAAAGGACCCTATCCAATACTTTTTGTATTACCTCATTCGATACTCGTCGAGTACCCCGTCAATCATCCCGTCCTTTCGACGCCACACGGAATTCAACCAGCGGTTGATACGCTCCCTGACTTCACTGTCATCCGGATCATCGGATATCAGGGCCGTATCGATCGGAAGGACCTCGATTCGCACCGCGATACGTGTCTTTTTACTGCAGAGAAACTCCCAGGTGTCCGGTGCGCCGTCGGGATAGATAATGGTCACATCAAGTATTTTCTTCATATACCCGCCCATGGCGGACAAAACAAAAGCAATCCCGCCCGATCGGGGTTCCAGCAGATGCCGGTAGGGTGAGCGGCGGGAAGTTCGTTTCTCAGGGGTAAAGCGGGTGCCCTCGACGAAGTTCATCAGGGACGCGGGCCTGTCCTTGAATTTTTCGCAGGCCTTCCTGGTTGATTCAATGTCCCGCCCCTTCCGGTTGGGGTTTTTTTCAAGATACTCCCGGGAATACCGCTTCATGAAGGGATAGTCGAGGGCCCACCACGCGAGCCCCAGAATCGGTATCCAGATGAGTTCCTTTTTCAGGAAATACTTTAAGAAGGGTATGCGGTTATGAAATATTTTCTGGACCGTGATAATATCAACCCAGGTCTGGTGATTCGCAATGACCAGATACCATTCATCAAGCCGGAGTTGCTCGAGACCCTGGACGTCATACTCCACCTCTTTCAGAAGGTCGATAAACATGTTGTTGCAGTACATCCAGGTATAGGAAAGCCTGTTGAGGACAGCATCGAAAAACCTTCGGGTTGCCTTAAATGGAAACGCCAGCTTAAACAGCGCTGTAATGTATACCGGTATTCCCCAGAAAAACGTGTTAACAATCAGAAAAAAGACACCGAGCACGCCGCGCACCGGTCCCGGAAAATAAGTCATATTATTAACTCCTTTTCATCTGTACCTGCCCTATCAGGGAAAGTACCGTTTTCAGTATAGGCCCAGGGTACACATGGGTCTTACAGTAGTGACAATCGTACACCAGGATCGCCCTGACAAGCAAAAAGTTCAGGACAGGGGCCTTAAAATTCACCTTGCGATGCCCTTGCCAACAAAATAAAAGGTCGCTGGTTCAAGTCCAGCAGCGCCCACATCGTAACTCCTGATACATTCAGGAGTTTTTGTTTTATGGTCGCTCGCCTGCCAGTTTTGCCACCACCGTTGACCACATAATGAACTACCGATAATCCGTCTTCAGTCTCATGTGCATCAACTTTATAGTGTGTAATTTCCTTGATGGTGATACAGGCAGCGGCGCAGAAGTAGCAACAGGAAGCAGATCAGGGTATTTGCATGGTGACGGCAGTGATGCTCCCCGCCTGCAAGGCGGGGCTTTCAAGGCAGGTTTCCGGTAAAAAGCCCTGAAAGCCATAAGGACCGCCAGAGAAGCAGAAACATATTTAACAGGCTCTACAGTAAAATATTATTTAGAATGCACATTGGCTTCAAACTGATCTTTTGTTATCTCAATGACTTCAGAATGCGGCAACGTCACTTGAGTACGTGAGGCTTTGTCTTTGAACTGGATTACGCCATTGCCTTTTTTCTTGATTTCATCAGTATAATAGACCTTGTTTGAAACCGGGTCATTGACCTTAAAGTAGCTTGCGCACCCTGAAATGACCGTCATGAAAAAGAGGGTAAGACAGAACAGTACGAATCTTTTTTCCATTTTTGTTTCTCCTTTGCCGCATTGTGGTTTATTGCTGTTCATGAAAAGATCCTGCTTTGAGATGAGGTAAGTATAGGGCTGGTGCGGTTGAGTGTCAATAACAAATAAATTTTACTTCCTGTCTCCTTCTGGCTCACTTATTCCCGTCTATCATATCCCCGCCCCTCCCCTGGTGCGGGCGGGTTTATACCCGCCCCTGCATGTGTATACCCTGGTAGAATATAAAAATAATTATTAATACGGATTATAAAGAAAAGTTGCAATTTATGCGCACCTATGAAAAATAATTCCCAGGCAGAATTATTAAAACAAGGCGGACAACATACAAGCCATGACCGCAATGAATGAACAAACCTGCAGCATCATTGATTATTTCAAAAAAACCGACATCTTCTCACAGGTGCCTGACGACGATCTGGACATTTTCGCCTCGCGAAGCGACCTTATCGACTATACAAAAGGCAAGATTATTTTCGAGAAAGGCGATAAAGCCAACCAGCTCTTCATCATCGCACGGGGCGAGGTGGTCATCGCCAGCAACATAGATAAATCCTACAAGGATGGCAATGCCTCGCCGTCGCAGGCGATAGCCCGGTTTATCGGCGGAGAAATATTCGGCGAATTCGAGTTCTTCGAAGAGGATGCCAGGTCCGCCTTTGCCATGGCGGCAGAAGATACAACCCTTCTCACCTTCCCCGGGGAAGGTGTCGACCTGGAGCAATTCCTGGACGAATACGCGCACATATTCGCGAAAGTGTACCACAAGCTCATTTCCGTAAACGCCGGCAGGCAGCGCATGACACACCGGCTTATCAGCGAGAAGGCCGGCTGGATCGAGGAATTGAAAAAACAGATGTTCTTCGACAAGCTGACCGGGGTATACAACCGGACCTACCTGGAAGACGAGCTCTCAAAAAATTTCTCCTTCCTCGGGCCCCTGTTCAGCCTTCTTGTTATAAAACCGGACAATTTCAAACTTATCAACGACACGTTCGGCCACGAGGCGGGAGACGGCGCGCTGCAGGCCATATCATGGAAGCTGACAACCCTGCTTCGCACGGGAGATCTGGCGATCCGCTACCGCGGCAATGAGTTCATCATAATCTTCCCCGCGTCACCGCTTAAGGAAGCGGCAGGTCTCGCCGCAATGTACCTTGCTGAAATGAACGGGTTCGATATCGGGGCAAAGATGAAAAGAGAGAGCTTGCAACAAACCTTCAGCATCGGAGTGGCATCCTATCCGGAGCATGAAAAGGTGCTTCTCGAACTGGTTGAGAAGGCATTCACGAAAGTGTTTGAGCAGAGGGAAAAAGGCGGAAACGGCCTGATGGTGGCAAGCGCCGGAGAGGACGAGCATATCAAGTTTCTCAAGAACGTCAGCATGTTTTCGAGCCTTAAAATATCCGAGATTCACCAGTTCGCGCAAAGGCTCGAGCCGGTCCGCTACAAAAAGAACAGTGTCGTATTCCGCGAAAAGCAGGACGGAAACGAGCTTTACATCATTAAAGCCGGGGCCATATCAGTCCGCATACACATCCAGGACGGCACCGAACGGGAGATAGCCGTTCTCAAGTCCGGCGAATTCTTCGGCGAAATGGCGATCTTCGACAACGAACCGCGCTCCGCAACCTGCATAGCGGCCGAGGACTGCGAGCTCCTGCGCCTGCACAAGGACGACTTCTTCAGCATGATGAAAATGTCGCCGCTTCCCGCAATAAAAGCAATGAAAAGCATGCTGAACAAGACCACCGACAGGCTGAATGCAAGCGGCCAGGTCATCACCCAGATGGTGAAGTGGGGCGAGGATGCGAGCCTTCGCGCCGTCACCGACAAGCTCACCGGCGTGTACAACAGGAGGTACCTGGAGAGCGAGCTGGACAACAGGTTCGCCCTGGCGCAGAAGAACAGCACTTCCCTGGTACTGGTTATGGCCGACATGGACTATTTCCGGGAAGTGAACGAGGGATACAGCCACGAGGTGGGCGACCGGTATATCGTCGAAGTGGCGAAGGTTTTTACGAACACCTTCCGGAAAACGGACATCGTTTCTCGCTACGGCGGCGACGAATTCACCATCCTTCTCCCGGATACCGATCTCGAGACCGCCCTGGAAGTGAATGAACAGGTCCGGCAAAACGTTGAAAAGCTTGACTTCCTGAAAAAACTTGAGGGGCCCGACCTGCATATATCCGTGAGCCTGGGGCTTTCGTGTTTTCCCGCCACCTGCCGAACCGCAGCCGAGCTGAAGGAACAGGCCGACAAGGCCCTGTACGCGGCCAAGCACAACGGCAGGAACAGGGTTGAGCAGGCTCCTCTTTTAGAGAAGAAGTAGAATTTGTACAAGATGTTTGACATTCAAACAATGGCAGAGAAACCCCTCTATACATCACCCCCTGATAGCACTGCCTGATATTCTTAAATATTTTAATATCAATTAACAAAAACACTTGACTAATGTGAAATTACTATATATTATATGTATAATAATGTCATTTAATGTATAGTAAATATTGTTAAGGTTTAACATGAAAGTATCCAAAGAACACCAGGATGAAATAAGAAAGAAGCTGCTGGAAGCGGCTGTGGATATTATGACCGAGAAGGGATTTCATGCTGCCACTATGAAGGAGATATCAAATAAGGCCGAAGTTGGCACAGCAACCATCTATAATTACTTTGCCACAAAAGAAAAGATCCTTTATGCCTATTTTCTGGAAAAACAGAGGGAACTGGCCCGGGAAATCGCCATAATACCTGATTTTGATGCCTTCACTCTCAAGGAAAAGCTCCAGTCCCACCTGGAGTCGCTGTTGGGGCTGTATATCAAGGACCGGGAGTTTGTCCTCATGGCATATAAAATGATGTTCGATTCGCCCCTGCGCACTTTCGCGGAATTGTCCCCAGTCAAGGATAGCTTCACGGAGACGGTGGGCGGCTTTATTGTATCGGCAATCGGGAAAAATGAGATTATTGAGCACCCCTTCAAGGGCTTTATCAATAATCTCTACTGGGATTACTCGAGTCTCATGATTCTCTACTGGCTGAATGATGAAACAGAGGGCTTCTCCAATACAAGCCAGCTCATTGACATGACCCTTGATATCATCGTGGAGATATTAAAGAGCGGGATAATAATCAAGGTGACGGATATCATGTCATTTTTATTCAGGAGCCATATCTACGGCAATGTCCAGAGCATCACAAAGCTATTTTCAGCAGGGAATGATTTTAAAGACTTTTTCAAGCAGCAGCTGAACGGTATTAAAAATGGCAACGGGAATGGATAAAAAGGATAAACAGAAAAAAATACCGTCCGGTAAAATAGCCAGGAGCAGCATTATCGGAGCGGCCACCGCAAAGGCGGGAATCAAAAAGCTCGGATACCTTTCGAAAAAGCCGTTCCTGTCTGATGAGAAAGTGAAGGAATGCAAAGACCGGAACGACGAGGATATCGCCACCATGCTCTTCAAAGCCCTGAGCACGCTCAAAGGCGCCCCCCTGAAGCTTGCGCAGATGATGTCAATGGAGCTCGAGCTACTTCCGGAGGCGTTCCAGAAGGAACTGGCGAAAAGCGCGAGCCAGGTGCCGCCGATGAACAGGGCGCTGATACGGAAGGTCGTTTCCACTGAGCTGGGAGCGCCGCCGGAAAAGCTGTTTGCTGTCTTTGAATCAGTGCCCTTTGCCGCGGCCAGCCTTGGCCAGGTGCACCGGGCCGTATCGCAGGACGGCAGGGAGCTTGCCGTGAAGGTCCAGTATCCCGGCATCGCCCGGGGCGTAAAGACCGACATGGAGATGGTTAAGGCCATGGTAAAAATGACCCCTTATTCGGGATTTTTTTCCGGGGTCATTAAAGAAATACAGGATCGCGTTTACGAGGAGCTTGATTATCACCGGGAGGCGCGCAACACCATCTGGTTCCGGGAGCATCTGAACATGGCTAGCGTAATCGTCCCCGAGGTCGCTGAAGAATTCAGCAGTAAAAATGTTCTGACCACAACCCTCGTTGGCGGCCAGCATCTGAATGAATGGCTGGATACAAACCCTGACCAGGAAGAACGCAACTGTTACGGCCAGCTTCTGTGCGATCTCTTCGCCGCCAACGTGTATCAGCACCGGGTAATCCATGCGGATCCGAATATCGGCAATTTCCTCTTCAGGGAAGACGGCAGGCTCGGCCTGATTGATTTCGGGTGCGTGAAGATGCTGGAGGATAATTTCACGGATAATTTAAAAATTCTGATAAGCAGCATCGATGAAGAGGACACTGAAACAATACGTGCAATATATGGGGCGGTGGGCATGCATTACAAGACCACCTCCAACAGCAGGGAATTCCGGGAGTTCACATCGCGCTGGCTGGAATGGATCACCCGTCCTCTCAGGGAAGAGTATTTCGACTTTGCGGAAAATCCTGATTATTTTACCGAAGGCATGAAATTCATCCCTAAAATATACGGCTTTGTCGACCGTTATGACGGCTCCCTTGTTTATTACGGCCGCGCAGAATACGGCCTTTACAGAATATTACAGAAGCTGGGCGCACGGGTGCAGATGAAAATAGTATAACTGGAGACTGATTATGCAATTAAACGACAGAAATTGGAAGGCAGTCCGGAAACTCTTCAGGGACGCGCAGCTGTCAACAGGGCATTTCGCAATTGCCACGGTAAATAAAGACGGGACTCCCCATGTGTCGCCCATTGGTTCATTATTTCTTCGGGATGACATGAGCGGGTTCTATTTCGAGGAATTGGCCGGGAACCTGGCCAGGAACCTGAACGCAGACAGTCATGTTTGTGTTCAAGCCGTGCATTCGGGCATCTGGTTCTGGCTCAAAGCCATTGTCAGGGGAAGGTTTGGCTCGCTGCCTGCTGTGAGGCTTAACGGAACAGCCGGTGAAAAAAGGCTGGCGTCGCCGGAGGAGATTGCGCAGATACAAAAATTCGTGCGACCGTTTAAGCTGTTCAAGGGCTATGACATTTTATGGAGCCGAATGAACCATGTGCGCGACATTGCTTTTCATTCCTGTGAAAATATAAACGCTAATGAAATGACCTACCGGTTGGACTGATGCCGCTCTCGTTAAGTTTACAAATCAACTGGCTCATTTCATTATATGGAGGAAACAAATGAAAAGAATACTATTGCTTATCGCGGCCGTACTGACGTTTCTAGTTTCAATTCTTCATTTGTCTTTCTGGAAAATCGGAAACTGGCAGGTAGAATTACAAAAATTAAACTCTATGAACCAGGGAATTGTCCAGGTGCTGAATATTTGTTCGATATTCTTCCTCATATTCAGCGCATTCATAACATACACGATAGCAAAAAAAGAGACATTAGAAAAAACAGATAAACTATTCCTGGTGCTGGTCGCAGGATATTTTATCACTCGTATTGTCTGTGGATTTCCGTTTTTTGGTTTTTCAATTCAAGAACTAATTGTCGAGGCTTTTGCCCTGCTTGCAGCCTGCTGTTACCTGATACCGTTAAAGATGAATAAAAAATCAGCATGAAGCCCTGACCGGCAAGGATAAAAAGGTGTAATCATGAAAAAGACTTATATGATAGTTTCTATTTTATTTGTTCTGCTGGGAATACTGCATGCCGCATGCACGCCGGTTTTCTATGATTCATTTTCTCTTGACTCGTTATGGTTTGCCGGAACAGGAATGGGAGTTTCACTCACGGGTTTATTGAATATTTCAGCAATAAGAACTGATAATTACCAGGTATACATTATTGCTATTGTATCAAATATACTATGCTTAATCCTTTTTATATTCATAACAATGTTTATCGGCCCAGAAGTACAGGCAGTTGCGGGACTTGTGCTGATGGTATCGATGCTTTTTTTATCAGTATATTCATGGCGAAAAATAAAATTTTAAGGAAGCAGCGCCTATGAGTGGCATACGTGGTGTTACGTTCGTAAGCATGGCAATTCTAATCAAAGGAATTCTTAATGCACTTCTCGGAATTGTCACCGCTTGTTGTTGATCCTTGAGCAGGTCCGGCAATAGTTGTTACAACAGTATCAAGTGATAATTCGCATCCCTGGATGCAACCGTCAATCAAAGACTGCGTGCATCTTGACATGAGAACCATAATAAGTAAATTTTGCCTTGGCTTGGTATTTTTTCCATCGACGCATGATGTGGACGTAAACAATGATATGATTAATAGCAGCAGAAATATTACAGAGATTTTTTTCATCATCCACCTCAAATTTTATCATCAAATCTATGTGTTTTTGAAATTAATTGTTAGTAATACAATATAATAAATCGTTATGTCAATGATAACATGAATACAATTGTATTCATGTTATACAAGTTGGTAAATTTCAACACACCTGACCAAAACTTTTGCTTGTCAATAGCCTTCCGGTATGCTATTGTTGTTGCTGATAAAATTCACCCGTGCCCCTGGGCCCATACTGGAGAGGTTGCAATTTCCTTTTTATTAAATGATAAAGATGGGCTGTCAACTAGATCAAGAAGACCTCGCTTATCTCCCAATAAAAAAGATTACCGTTAAAATAGTGAATATAATATTTGACAATTTACATTAAAGAAAAATACAGATTAGCTCGTAAAATATTATTATTACTTCTAGTTGACATTATAGCCCAGCTTCATATGTTATGGCCTTTAACTGATTTATAATCAGTTTCATGCCACAGATAAATTTCTTTAATAATGAATGCGTTTTCACCATGGCAAGCAGGTGAAAAGAGCTATTATAAATATGCCAGATAATTTATTCATTGTGTATGAACACTTATCTATGACGTTTGTGTAATGCCATACCCCTCCCTTAATAATATACATGTATGACGGAAAAATTTCCCAAGTACTCATACTAATGACTTCGGATAGTGCCATGAACATAATAAGGGCTGCAATTAAAAAAGCATACCTTCGCCTCTTTAATCCCGAAGATGATCGTCCGGATATCACGATTGAACAACGGTTGTTTTACCGGGTAATGTTCATATCCGGGGTAATCTCGATATTTTTCCTGGCGATAAATATTTCCTTTAATATGCTCAATGAAATAATGATCTGCATGTTCAGCATCGGTTTAATAAATTTCTTCCTTTTATACTACATTACCAAGATTAAAAACATTTTCAACTCCAAAGTCTTGATCTACACGGTCCTGTTCCTTTTTCCCATTATTATCGTCACATGGTTTTATAATGGCGGGTCATCCGGAGGCAGGCAATACATCTTCTTTCCTTATATGTTGACCGGGCTTGTTGTACTCCAAAGATTTAAAATATTATATATTACAAAGACACTTATAGTCATATTTATTCTGGTATATATCGAGTATACCCATGCTGAGCTAATCCATTCCTACAACACAAGGGAAGCCAGATATATTGACATCGGCATAAGCTTTGTCACCTATGGGTATATTTCTTGGTACATCGTCCTCTTTTATATTCGGGAATATAAATCGGTCCGCATGAACCTGCTGATCGAGAAAAAAACAGTCGTTGAGCAGTCCGCTAAGCTTGAAGAAGCCAACAATCGTCTTCTCGATCTTGACCAGGCAAAGACCGATTTTTTCTCCAATATATCACACGAATTCAAGACCCCTCTCACCCTCATCGTTTCACCCGTGGAATCGATAATAAACGGGGAATACGGAAAAACCCTGTCCATAGATCACGAGATATTCACCTCGATATATAGAAACGGCGTCAGACTGCAGAGCCTCATCGGCACTCTCCTCGATTTCACAAAGATCGAATCCGGCAAGATGAATCTGAAAAGGAAACCCGTTGACATGGTCAAGCTCACTGACTTCTGCGTAAACAGCGTTAAGTCCCACGCCGCGAGCAGGAAGATACGCCTCGATTTCAAGGTAAAAAATGATCCGGCGAACGCGCTCATTGACAGGGAATTATTCGAAAGCGTCATTTACAACCTCCTTTCAAATGCGTTTAAGTTCACCGACGAAGGCGGCCGGGTGTCTGTGGCGGTGGAGGCAGCAGGCGGCGGGGTGATAATATCCATACAGGACACCGGCATTGGAATACCGGCCGACAAACTTCCCTTCATATTCGACAGATTCAGCCAGGTCGATTCAGGCTCCTCGCGAAAATATGAAGGCACCGGAATCGGCCTTGCCTTCGCCAAAGAGATCATCGAGCTTCACGGCGGAACAATCGGAGTGAGAAGCTGTCACATACATGACCATCCTGATGACCACGGCACCGAGTTCACCATTTCCGTTCCAGCCGCCGGGGCTGTCCCGCAACAGGCCGTTGAATACGATGAAAGGGCCGGCAGGAAATTCATCGAAAAGAAATTAATCGCCGACTTTGAATCGGTTTCCGAAACCAAAAGCGAGAGCCTTTCGGGACATCAACCTGTGCAAGCCATCGATACAGGCAGCGATGAAAGCGGATTACACAAAATTCTGGTGGTCGAAGACCATGTGGACATGCAGCACTATATCAAAGATATACTGAAAAAGAGCGCATCCGTGACCCTTAAGCCAAACGGCATAAAAGCGATGGAATACCTTGATGAAACTGAAGAGCTTCCCGACCTGATCCTTTCCGACGTCATGATGCCGGAAATGGACGGATACACCCTCACGAGGGAGCTTCGTAAGAATAAAAAATTCGAGGGTATACCAATCATTCTCCTCACCGCGAAGTCTGAGATATCAATGAAAGTCGAAGGCCTTGAATACGGGGCCACGGATTACATAACGAAGCCCTTCAGCGTGCGGGAGCTTATGGCGCGCATCAATTCGCAGATCCAGCTCAAGAAACTCCGGGACAAACTGGAGCAGGTAAACAAGACCCTGTACCAGCGGTTAAAAAACCAGGCCGGGGCTGAACCCAGAGTCAGTCAGTCCACCGAAGAAAAAGTGAAAAAGGTCGTGGAATTCCTCGAGGAGAATTTTACCGCCGATCTTTCACGTGAGGGCCTTGCTGCCGCCGTGGATTTAAGTCCCGACCACTTAAGCCGTACCTTCAACACCATCACCGGCAAGCGTCTTGACGAATACATAAATGAACTTCGTATAGAAGAGGCGAAACGTCTCTTAAAAACGACTGACGAATCCGTATTGTCAATCGCCTTTCAGGTGGGCTTTGAAAACATACGCACCTTTAACAGGGCGTTTCAGAAAATAACAGGGGTCGTTCCAACAGAGTTCCGCACTGAAAACTAATCTGATACATTTGACCCGCCCATAACCTCGATTTACCTCCGCCTCGGGAGCTTCGCCCTGCAGGAAACACCCCCCTGCCCCCGTTACTATTGCATCCTCAGACTGCCCCGGGAAAAACATGCCATTTCACAATTAAATCACTGGTTCCCAAAAAAGCGGCTTGGTGGACTGCAGGTATGGCCGCTTCAGTATTTATTAAATTTACTATGGACAATTATTGTTCGCGCAGGCATTTACGCGACAAACTTTCATTCAAATACTACTTTTGTTCTCATGATATAAAAGCCGCCTGAGTAGGCTTGAGATTATCAATGGTTTAACTAATGTCTAAAAAACAATGGGGGTATTTAATGAAAAAGCTTCTATTAACCATCATCGGACTGCTGACGCTGCTCGGCATCGGATGCAGCGACAGTGATAGCAGCAGTGGGAAAAAGATGAATGACCTTTATAACCTGGCTGCCATGATGGCTAATACCGGTCAGGTGTCGTTCAGCTACGACCAAAACAGTCCTGATTCTTCCCATGCCCGTTACAGCATTGCGGGTCCCATAAACGCGCCTGCCGCATCAGCCGTCATTGTGACGATCCAGAACGCGGATGGGGACATGGTGTACAACGCCAGATCGATCCAATTGATCAGCATGAACGGTACTTACATCACCGAGCCGATCGATCTCGTGGTCGGGCAATACCGGCTCACGCAGTTCATCGTGGTAGACGGATCAGGAAACTCACTGTATGCAACGCCCGTCGAGGGCTCGCATCTGGCGAACTTCAACCTGGTCAACGATCCGTTGCCCATCAATTTCAGCGTGGCGTTGAACCAGACGAGCACGCTCATGCCCCAGGTCCTGAGCGTGGCGGATTATACCCCTGCCGATTTCGGGTATGCGACGTTCAATTTTGATATCGTTGATGTAATAAATTTCCTCGCCGGTGTAATGGTGTATAACCAGACCTCGGGGAATTACGAACTGACGGACGCAACTATAACCATATCCACCACCGGCACCCAGCTCTACAGCGGGAGCCTGCAGGCTGCAACGACCGAGCTCGTGGTCAAAGACGGGTACGATTCCTACGTTATCAGAGTGACAAAGACAGGCTATGTCGATTTCACACGCACGCTGACCGGCACAGAGCTGAAGGAATATGCGACAGAGCCCCTGGTGATACAACTTTCTCCGGTTGTACAACCTGCCCTGCAATGGACCTGGATGTCGGGTGAAAACACCTATACCGATATTCATGACGGTGTGTACGGAACAAAGGGCATTGGTGATGTTACGAATATACCGGGGGGCCGTCAATATAGCACATCATGGATAGATTCGTCGGGTAACTTTTGGCTCTTCGGAGGAAATGGATATGTAACTTCAGGAACGGCGTATACATTGGGTTATTTCAATGATCTCTGGAAATATGAGCCGACAACGGGAATATGGACATGGATGTCGGGCGATAATACTATTAATCAAACTGGCAGGTACGGGACAAAGGGCATCGGTGATGCCGCTAATAAACCCGGGGCTCGCAATTCCGCCATATCATGGATAGATTCATCGGGTAATTTGTGGTTATTTGGCGGTTATGGGCCTTCCGGATCAGGCACGGATTATTTCAATGATCTCTGGAAATATGAGCCCTCAACCGGTATATGGACATGGATATCTGGTGGTAGTCCTTCTTACGGGACAAAAGGCATCGGTAATGTCAATAATATGCCTGGAGCTCGCAGGGATAGTATATCATGGATAGATTCATCGGGTAATTTGTGGTTATTTGGCGGCGTGGGGATTACATCGATTGGTGTAGGTTGTTTCAATGATCTCTGGAAATATGAACCGTCAATCGGGATATGGACCTGGATGTCTGGCGATAATTCTGGAAATCAAACAGGAGTTTACGGAACAAAAGGGACCGGCAATATCGCTAATAAGCCCGGTTCTCGATCCGGCAGTATCTCCTGGATAGATTCATCGGGTAATTTGTGGCTGTTTGGTGGTTCTGGATATGCCGGAGCAGGCATGGGTTCTTTAAATGATCTCTGGAAATATGAACCGTCAATCGGGATATGGACCTGGATGTCTGGCGCCAATTCACCAGATACGGCAACTGGAGTGTACGGAACAAAGGGCATCGCTAATGTAACTAATGTACCCGGGGGGCGGACGAATAGTATCTCATGGATAGATTCGTCGGGTAACTTTTGGCTCTTCGGCGGCATGGTTCCTGCAGTGATTGTAGGATATCCAGCTTATGGTAATATGAATGATCTATGGAGATATGAGCCGTCAACTGGGTTATGGACATGGATATCAGGCGACAACACCGTAAACCAGTACGGAGTGTACGGAACAAAGGGCACCGGCGATATCGCTAATAAATGCGGGAATCGTAGCGGCGGTGTATCATGGATAGATTCATCGGGTAATTTTTGGCTCTTTGGTGGCATGGGAATGCCAACTAATTATTTTAATGACCTCTGGAAATTTCGTCCATAAGGTCGAATTAACGCAAATATAGATTTAACATGAGACTGTTAACAACAAATAAAATTGGCTTGCCGTAAGACTAATAGCTCCTGATTTTCCCCATGCCGCCTGCGGCATGGGGAAAATTTTTTATCCAATAAATTTCTCAAAAAGTCATATTAAAACAACAGAGGCGACCACGCTATTACTTCACAACGGTTGCAATACGCGCCCGGACAGGGATGTTCTCCGAATGAAGCCCCGGGGTCTGTCCGTGGAGATCGAACTGCAGCTTTACCTGCGGACGAAAAATCAGGCAATGCGTCGAGCCCCCGAAATGGAACATGCCAAGCTGGTCCCCCTTCTTCACATGCTGACCATTCCTGACTGTTATTTCGTTGGATGAAACCTCGGCCATCCCCACAAACATGATACACATAAGACCGATATCGGGATTGTCGGCTTCTATGAAGACTACCGCCCGGGCCCCTACCTGGGTGATGTATCCCTGCGACTCGTTGGGTCCGGCCGGATCAAACCCCGCCGCGAGGGCCTCCGCGTAATATGACCCATCCACAAGTCTGGTCTTAACGATCTTCCCGCTCACCGGGCTGTGCCAGCGATGATAGCTCAGTGCGCTCAAGAATGCCTGATACACGGTCCCCCCGGTGAACTGTCCGACCAGCGGGTCCCCCGCCATCATGTGATAGAGTGAATAGGGCTGGGCCTTGATCCAGAAGAGATCGCTTCCCTTCACTCCCTTGACCAGCCGGTATGGAGCCGACTCGCAGGCGTTAGCGATGACCGCGTTATCCTCCGGGCCGGCCACCGGGCGGCGGCCTTCGCGGAACTGCCGGGTAAAGAAGTCATCCCAGGAGGAAAAACCGTAATAGGGTTTGGCTGGATCGCACTGGAAATCCCTGACAAGTGTTGGCATTGCTTTCATCGCATCCCTTCCGAACCAGCCTTTTTCAGGATCATTGTTCAAAACATAGCGGGAATCCTTCGATGTCAGGAACAGCGCCCATTGATTCAGAATCTTTTTCAACTGGCGATTCACTTTCTCATTCAAGAATGCGCTGGCTCCGGCCGGGGTGCCCATCGGCCAGTTTAAAATCGCATTGATGGGAAAACCGACCAGTCCGGTCCTGTTGAATTCCGGGGCCGTGCTCATGACATGGTTAAGGAACCGCAGCATATGGTGGTAGTCTTTAATCTGGGGCTGGCCGGTCGGGTCGTTCCTAAATGCCGGTTCGGCGGGAATCTGTTCAAACATCCGGGTGAACAGCATAATCAATTCAGGGTCGCTTTCGATCAGATCCTTAAACTCCTGGATGACCGGCAGTAATGGCCGGGCAACTTTATCAGTTTCCCGGACCCGCTCATCAACCCACTGATTGACAATTTTCTGATCGGAGGGGAGCCACTGTCCAACCTGAAATTGTTTTATCTTACCGGATATTCCGATGGCGATCAGAATAGCCACGGTTGCTGTGATTATCAGTGAAATTCCGACTATTATTTTTTTCATTTTGCATCAGCTCCTGTTGATAGTGTTGCGGCAGGCGCCGCTGTACGGAGAATGATTCAAATTCCTGTTTCAGATTTTCTGGAAATGATTTTTTGACGCAAAGGCGTATTCTTCTTTGGAATAACAGAACACGTTTCCTTCACGGCTGCCCATCGTTTCCGCATGGATTGTCAATGCGTCGGCGAGTGCCTGCTTGAATGACTCATCGCCATCATGGAAGCCCTTTTCATGGAGTTGATCGATTATACTGACCGATGCTAATGGGTCGATGATGGCTATGGTGTATAGATACCAGTCATCAAGATTATCGATTAAAATGGTTTTTATTTCATGACTTAACAATTCATAGGCAGGGCATAGATAGCTGCTGCAAGTAGCGGCGCCGTATAGTCCCTTGTCGCGCTGGTCCTCGCCGGCGACGTTCGGATGCACAAGACATCCGGGAATGCCATCAGCAATGAATCCATGGAAGGGGCAGATGTGCAAAGAGTAATCCCTGCACGATGTCGTCTGCTCAGGGTAACTTCCCTCTATCTGATAACGCCAGTAGTTTGCCGTGCGAAAGGTTCCGGCATTTAAAAATTTCGTCAGATTTTCCCGCGAAATATCGGCGTGATTCATCAGGCCGCAGCAGGCTGCGCACGATTTGCTTTTATCGGGCATACAAAGATTGAGCATAGTCAGCACCTCGCCGTAAATCCACCTGCTAAATTGATAGTGATTGTGATCCAAACGTTGTACGGTATTGAGCCCCGGTCGGCGTCATAAAGGATGTATGATATGCCGGGGCTGTAAGAATAGCAAGATATTTTTTCCAGGAGTTTGCCTTCTCCAGTACAGGCCCATGGGCATAACGACGTTTTAATGAACCGACTCCGGCTCATGTCAACAGGACAGGAGCCTGAATTTTTTTGCTTGAAAATATGACTGACCCGGTAATAATCATTATCATGTCATCAATACGCTGTAAATCATGCGGCAGTCCCATTGAAAATGTCGATGCGGATTACCTGGTATGCAGGTACTGCGGGTCCAGGCAGGTAAATGAAAATGGCAGGATAAAAACAACTGGCCGGCCGCAGCAGCCCCGGTCATCCGGTTTAAGAATCACCCACATTATCGCATCCGTGGGAGTAGTGATAATACTCGCAGTGACCGCAGGCATTATTATGTACATCAATCCGAAGACGCCGAAGGCACAAAAGGTTTCGATCCTTGATGTAATCAGGTACCCGGCCGCAGCATGCGGTGTCATCCAGGGCGGCGAGGGCCTGGTCCCGGGGCAACAGTTAAGTTCGTGCGATAAAAGGTTCACCCTTGTCATGCAGTACGAGGGCAACCTTGTCCTCTACATGGGGAAAACTCCGCTCTGGGCAACGGACACCGTCGGCAGGAAAACCGCCAGCGCCATCATGCAGCGAGACGGCAACTTCGTTTTGTACGATGCGGACCAAAAACCTCTATGGGCGACCAGCACCAGGGACGACTCAGGGGCTTACATCGCCGTTCAGAACGACGGCAACCTGGTCCTCTGCACCGCGTCCGGCCGCCCGATCTGGGCGTCGCATACCTGCTGTCATTGATATAGTATCTCGCACGTCACAGGACGGCAACCGTGATATTCTCCTTGACGATGCCCTGGCCGCGGCCATAATCTTCACCTTCATCTCCAAAGGACCGTTCACGGGGCTCATCATGAGCAGTATCAGTTTTCTTGTATATTTAAAATAATCGGCCCGATACGGAGCGGCATACTCCGAGTTTCATACATTCATGGTTTTAAATAATTCTACTTGACTGATTTTTAGAACTGGAAATTTCTAATTACACACTTTGGACACGACGATGAATATACATTCTTTATCATCGTGAACCTGGAGATGAATTTTTATACGCCATAATAATTATGATAGAAGAAAAAAACACGGCCTCAAAACCGCTGCTTCCGATTCCGCCTTCGGCTGAAAAAATTCATGCTGATATTATTATGGTATTGCGGGGCCTTCTGGACGCGCATTACCCTGATTGCGATAATGAGGAATTCCGCCGATCATACATGAACGCAATGATGCTGTATGATGATTACCAGCGTGAATCTGTCGCCGCCTCCGGGGACAAACTTGCATGCCATGAGGGATGCTGGATTTGCTGCTGCCATTATGCGGAGGATGTTTATTCTTTCGAGGCGGAGATAATAGCTTCCCGCGTAAGGAAACTGCCAGCGGAAATAAAGGCGCGAATCGAAGAATCATGCGAAAAGGCTGTATATCAATTTGAGCGCCTGAAAAACATTGTCCTTGAAAAACTATCGCTGGATGAATATAAATCCATCTCGGAGGAATCCGATCCCGACGAGATCCTTTTAAACAGCTATTACCAGCTCAAGAACCGGTGCCCGTTCCTCGATCAAACAGACCGTTGCGCAATCTACCGGATCAGGCCCCTGACCTGCAGGGCGTACATAAATCTCGGCGACCCCTCTGTATGCCCGCCTGAAATGATCAACGAGACCGATACTGCAACATACATTCTGGACCTCGACGACGAGGCAAACGGCCTGCTGGACGAACTTCACTTCCGCTATGAAAAATACCCCCGGGACACGGCCCTCTGCTCTCTTGTCCTGAAATACCTGTCGGAAGAAGAATAACGCGCCGGACAGGTGATCCATCTTTGATTAAATTTTATGCCCTCAGTCCGGCATTTTTGTATTGAATATTCCCATTAAATATTCCAAACTGGTTTACATAAAGCGCATTGTCACAGCATGAGGTGACATTCGGCGTATTTTCCTCGATAATATGGATTTGTATATGATATCAGATAAAAAACCTGTAGCCTTGATCTTTGCCGGTTATAACAAAGTTGATACAGTAACCAGGAAAAAGACATTGGAAGAGATCAAAGAGGCCTACGACGGCGAGGAAATCTATGTCGGCGACAATAAATTTCTTCATCAACTAGCCGGACGTCCCGTTATCCAATATGTGATCGATGCGGTTTATAACGCGAAAAAAAACGGCAAGCCGCTCTATAGCGGCATATATGTCTATAATGATGTTGAAAGCTTCAAGCAGCAAATAGATGTCAGCGGGTATCCCAACCTCCACGTGCTGCAGATGAAGGACTCGCTTGGGGGCCACTGGAAGGATTTTTATTTTAATTACGCCGAATACGGCCAGCGCATTGACGCGTTTTTCGGCGATACCCCCCGCATCAAGCCGGAAGACGTTGAATATGTAAACCGCGAGTATGACGGCATCCTCGGCAGGGTGAAGGACCATCGCGGGGTGATATGCAACCTAGCCTTCAGCGTCACCGAATATAAGGATTTGACCGACAACTGGCTCGATTACAGAACCAGGCGGATCAAGCGGGGGAAAAATAAGGGAAAATTAAAGAGCTTTATGGCGTTTGAAAAATACCAGGCGCGGATCGCGAATACATTCGGCGTATATAAGAATCACGGGCTGGATGATCTGCTTACGTACGAGGTGGCGAATTTCTCCTACAACCTCAGGAAGGCGCTGACCCCCAGCGTGATTTCAAAAATTTTATATTACCTTATAAAATCAAAGCACATGGACGTCATCAAGCAGATCCGCAACAAGTGCATCGTGGAGAATGATGTCTACGGGGCGATCCTGGACATCATTGAACAGGTTTTTAAAATCGATTTGAGCAATTTCGCCGCCATTCTCTTCCATATTAAAAAGAACGCCGCACGCTGGGAAAATGACATAGATGGGCCGAATGATCTTGAAGTATTTCGAAACAAGTTCAAAGATATGAATACATAACTGGAATTATTGCAAGCTGATGGTATACCATGAGTCCCAGAATAGTTTTCCTTGATGCGTCAACCATCGATTATGGCGATATCGATTTTTTAGAGCTCAGGAAGATCGGAAACCTAGTTTGCCACAGTGTTACTTCCCCGGACCAGGTAGTCGAGCGATGCGCGGGTGCGGATATCGTAATAACAAACAAGGTCGTGTTCAGCGCCGAGATACTGTCCCGCTGCCCCGGTCTCAGGATGATAGCTGAAGCAGCCACGGGCTATAATAATATTGATATCGCAGAGGCCTGCAGGCGCGGCATTACCGTGGCAAACGTTCCGGGATATTCAACAGCCTCTGTAGTGCAGCTCACCATGGCATTTATCCTTGCCCTTTCCACTAACCTGTTGAAGTACGACAGCGCCGCGCATGACGGCACATGGAGCAGGTCGGATATATTTACGCTGGGAACGTGGCCCTTCTCCGATCTTGAAGGAAAGACCGCTGGCATTATGGGTCTTGGTGCTATAGGGAAAAACGTGGCAAGGATCTGCGATGCATTTGGCATGAATGTCATCGCGCTCAAGCGTGGAGAAAGCGCTCCGGAGTCTCCCTATCAACGGCTCAGCTTGTATGACCTGGCACGGGAGTCGGATTTTATTTCAGTGCATATGCCTCTTACTGACTACTCAAAACACCTTGTAAACCGCGAATTTCTTTCCAACATGAAAAAAAGCGCATTCCTGATCAATATGGCCAGAGGGCCGATTGTAGAGCCCGCTGCCCTGTGCCAGGCCCTTGAAAATGGCGTAATAGCCGGCGCAGCTTTAGATGTGATGGAAATGGAGCCTCCCGGGGAAGATGATCCGCTGCTCAGGGCGCCTAACCTGATAATAACACCTCATATAGCATGGGCAAGCATTGAGTCACGTAAAAGGCTTACACATGAAATAGCGGAAAATATCAGGAGTTTTCTGGGGGGCGTGAAGAGAAATGCGGTGTCCGGATGATACCGGTATCGCACGAGAGGACGGACAGTATTAATTGAACAGGATCATTCTCCATCGACTCTTTACCCCCACAAGACGCCTGCCCTATTTTATCTTGACGTAACCATTGAACGAATACTTAATGTATTCTTTTCACGGCTTAAGGAACTTATATGGAAGAAAAAAATAAAAATACAAACGAAATTCACGGAATGTTCGAGGGGCCCATACTGCCCCTTGCATTGAAGCTTTCCATTCCCTTTTTCATAAGCAACGTTATCGGCCTCTTATACCTCCTTGTCGACACCTATTTTATCACGCTAATCGATCCCGGCTCCACGGCGCTCATCAGCGGGACCGGACTGGTCTTTCCTGTTTATTTCCTCTTCCTCGCCCTGGGCATGGGGATCAACATCGGCGTGAGCAGCCTTGTGGCCCGCGCCATTGGGGAAAAGAACCAGCCGGCGCTTGAGCGGGCCGCCGATTCGGGCCTTCTCATCGCGACCGTCATTGCGGTCGTGACCCTCACGCTGGGATACGCCTTCGGAAGCGATATCCTTCATTTCCTGGCCGGCTCCGAGCTCACGGAAGAGGCCATCGGGCACGGCCTCAGGTTCTTCCACTTCATTCTGCCGGCCCTGGGGCTGCTGCTGCTGGGACACGTGCTTCTTGGAGTACTGCAGGGTGAAGGCCTCACCAGATACATCGCAACCGCATCGGTCCTCTCGGCCGTGGTGAACATCGCCCTGGACCCGCTGCTGATATTCTATTTCGGCATGGGCGTTGCCGGGGCGGGACTTGCCACATCGCTGGGAATCGCCGTGGCCGCCGTGTACGTTATCGGCATTTTCGTGAAGAAAAAATCCTCGATCCCGATACACTGGAACCTCACGAAGGCCAGGGTGAAACTGATAGCGGAAATCCTGCGCGTCGGTTCGATCCAGTCCCTGCAGATGGCCGCCATGTCGGTAACCTTCATGTTCCTCAACAACATCGTTTCCTCCATCGGGCAGGACGCCATGAATTCCTGGGCGCTCTGCGGCAGGACCGATCAGATAATGTTCATACCCGCCTTCGCCATATCCGGCGCCACCATAAGCATGGTGGGGCAGAACTACGGGCGCGGCAATCTGGCGCGCGTACGGCGCATATACACGGGGAACATACTCCTCGGCCTGGCCATGGTGCTCTGCCTGGCGGTCGTGTACAACATCGCGGCCGAATGGATCTTCGCCGGATTCTCCAGCGTGGAAGGCGTAATAAGCGGCAGCGTTTCACAGGTGCGCGCCCTCTCCTTCACCTTCATCGGCGTATCCACTGCCATGATATCCGGCTCCACCTTCCAGGCCACGGGAAAACCGCTGCCCGCGCTCCTCATCACCCTCATCAGAATGATCATCCTGGCCGTGCCGGCGGCATACCTGCTGGTGTATGTCTTCGACATGAAAATGAACGGCGTGTTCATCAGTCTTGCCGCGGGAAATGCCGTGGCGCTCCCCCTGTCATGGGCCTGGACCAGGCTGCATCTGAAAAAACTGAAGGTGCGGGCCATCGGCGAATAAAAAATTGACAGCAGGAGCGGTTTGAACTACAATCATTCCGATAATCGCACCACGGGAGACCGCCATGACCTGTTTCCGCAGCTTCACCGCCCCGCTCTGGGAGATATTCGCCGGCAATCTGCTGCTTTTGATTTGCAGCCTGTTTTACCTTGCCTGGTGGGTTGTCTCCTATCGGCCGAGTCCATCCGGCGGATCGTTCGGATGGTTATACATCACGGCCGCCTTTATCACGGGACTTGCCGCGATAGCGCTGATGTCCGGCGGGATTAACGCTCTTTCTCAGGATTCAACGGGTTTGCCGGTGAGGTTCATCCTGATGGGCGGCGCCGCTTTATTTATCGTCCTGCTTCTGGTCACGGCCATCGCATTTCACCGGACAGTGACATCTGAACTCTTAATAATCCATATATGGGCGGCATTGGAGTTGTCCGCGGTCGCAGTACTGTACGGCACAGGCCGTTTTAGCGCGGGACGCGCGGCGGCACTGGCGGCCCTGGTGGGAATTGTCACCGTCGCCGCTTTGATCTGCTACGTGCTGTATTACCGCCTGGACGGGACGGCACGATACTGGAGCGGAATGGTCCCGCTGGCGACGGATGCCTTCGTGATGGCGGTCTTTCTTGGGGTGCTGGCGGTTTCGTAAGCAGGCGTAAGTCGAAAAACAGCGGGTTTCCAGCGGATGGAGAATCTCCGCTGCGGCGGAACAATGCGCACTATTACGGAATTATCCTTTCACTGACATGAATGCCGGTCCTTAAATCTTTTCCCCTGAGCTCAATATATTTAATATCCTGCATGAAACCGGATCCTTCCGCATAGATATACATTTTTTCAAAATACGCAGGAGCCTTGTTTATTCCAATTTCAGCCTTTGGCTGCCCGTCTATCACCAGGACTTTTATGGATCTCTTGTCATATCCCTTTAATGTCATATTGTAGAAATCACCCGTCTTGTCTTTTTGTATACTAAAACCGTAGGCTTTTCTTTTTTCAATCCAATTCAAATCTTCTCTTATGCCACCCTTCTCTTTCATTACCCAATAGGCGACAATGGGCTCATCTTGATCAATCCTGCCATGTGCGATTCTGACAGCGTAATGGACTTCATTTTTATTGAGATTTCTTTCAATTATAATAATATCTTGTTCCTTGAAATTATCTCCCGCCACGGCTGAGCCGACTAACATCATTATCAATAGAATAAAACGCAAACTATGATTCCTCCGGGTCTTATAATTATATGACAGTATACCATCTTGAGCAGTATATATTCAGAACAGCTCCATGTATGCATGAAGTATAAACGGATCCAACCCTGGATACCAGGAAATTTCCCGTACCGGTTACAACAATCGAAAATACTTTGTAAAAACCTGATCCACGTGCGCAGGAAATAATGAAATTAGTTTATACGATAATACGTCAAGAACATTATGGGGACATCTCAATAATCCCGTTCATCCGGGTTGTTCAGAATGAAATGCACAGTGCGAAGATTGCCTGCATTGTTAAAATTGTACTTTACAAGAGCTTTTAAAAATAATATTCTTTTTCATTCATTATTGCTCTCAGATCCAATTGATCCAAAGAGCGGATTCAATCACGTATAAAAATAGTCCGAGAGGAGATGCCATGGGCGACAAGAGTCCGAAGTCAAAAGAAAAAGCTCAAAAACAGAAAGACACCGACAAAGCAAAGGCGGTTCAAAAAAACAAGTCCGAGCAAGATGCTAAAAAGGTTAAGGGCAAAAAATAAGTTCCTTCAACCAGGTATACAAGAGATCGGAAAATATAAAGGACTTTTCAAGCGTTTGGGCTGAAGGATTCCGCCAGGGGTGCGATTACATTGTTAACCCCTGAAATTTTAGAGCTTGAACTTCGACAGGGAGTTCGCCATGTCCATGAGCTGTTTTGACAGATCCGCCAGCCGTTCCGATCTCTCTAAAAATTCCTGCACGCCGCTGCGAAACCCCTGCCGGACTCTCCTGCGCGGGCCGCCTCGATTGAAGCGTTGAGGGACAGGAGGTTGACCTGCTCGGCTATGTCCGATATCAGGATGCAGACATACCCTGATTCTTACATCATAGCACCAGGTTTATGAGGTAATCATAACAACCGATATCCGGTTATGATTTGTGCTTTTCTACAAATATAGTTAGTTTGATAATGAAGCATCCGGGCATAAAGCAACACAAGTATCCCCAAGCCTCCTGCATTCATTTTCCCCAGCCATACGTTCTTTATATTTAAGCATTCTTACATTCTTAACACATACTTTATAATCTGATTTGCATCTATTCAGACAGTTGTAATCTTTTTTCTTTGCGGCGGATGCAGATATAGAAATAATGAAGAATACTATAAATAGCATACCAACACCGGCGAATATTGTGGAAACCTTTTTCATGATACACCCTCCCTTGACACATTGTTTTAATTAAGATGATGTTAACTGGCGGCAGCTTGATTTTTATTATTGTTTTATAGAAACAATACCAGAGGATATAAACCATGGCAAGAAGAAAAAAATGACCTGCTCGAATCAATCGTGAAGAATACAAGCTCTCTCCGGAGGATAAAATAGCTTGACCATTTATTATTAGACGGTATACTCAATTATCCTCAAGATAATAGAAAGATGAAATAGTTATCCCATGGCGGTATTATTTACGACATTTGACGTCTTTCCTCTTCCCAAGGGGTCCAGCACCCATATCGCGCATACTCTGCGCGCCCTTACATCTCTCTTCGGGCCGGTAAACCTGGCGTCCCTGGGTTTTGGCGACATGCCGCGGTTCCAGAAAGAGGGCGACATTTCGATTTTCCGCTGCCTCTCGCACCATCCCAACTTTTTAAAAAGGACCGAATATTTCTATGATTTCATCCACGATACCGTGGAAAAGATCGGCAGCATTGACTATATTCATTTCCGCGATATTTGGGGCGGGATGGCGGTTTTCGATGATCCCCGCCTTGCCCCGGCAAAAAAAATATTCGAAGTAAACGGACTCCCGTCGATTGAACTGCCCTATCATTATCCGCACCTGCTGCGAAATCCCGGGCTCATGTCCAGGATCAGGATGATGGAGGACCACTGTCTTGAATCGGCCGACGGCATCATCACCGTCAGCAGCGTCACGAAAAGATATCTCGAAAGCAGGAACGTGCCCGCGGACAAAATTACGGTCATCCCCAATACTGCCTTTGATTTCGGGGATACTCCGCAGAATACGCAGGACCAATCCGATGAACGCGCGACCGTCAATGCCGGGAAAATCATTCTCTACGCCGGCACCCTGACAGAATGGCAGGGCCTGCCCACGCTCATAAAGGCCTTCGAACTCATATCCGACCGCGATGATGTTCTCCTTTATATCGCGGGGTCAACGGCTAAATATTCCAGGAACATAAAAAAGACCATACGAAAAGCCGGCCTTGAAGAGAAAATCAAATTTAAAATCGGCCTATCGAGGGAATCGCTGCACCGGCTGTACCGGCGGGCGGCCTTCAGCCTCGCGCCCCTTTCTCGATGCAGCAGGAACGAGCTGCAGGGGTGTTCTCCGCTTAAAATCATAGAATCAATGTCAGCGGGGACCCCGGTCATCGCGTCAAACCTCGCCGTGTGCGCGGAATTCATAGACCACAAGGAGGACGGCCTCCTCGTTCCGCCCGATTCTCCCCGGGCGCTGGCAAACGCAATGTCCCTGCTCCTTGACGACGACGACCTTCTATCACGGCTTGGAAAAAACGCTAAAGCAAAAAGCCAGAATATATACCATATAGACTTATGGATGAAAAAGTTCCATGACGCGTATAAGATGTTTATAAATAATTAAGGAGGATACAATGAAAAAAGCCACGCAAAAGCTGATAAACCCGATACTGCGCGAGCATAAGATGTCCGGCAAATGGAAGGCTGAAGACGTGCAGAGCATCCTGGCCGGGCTTGAAACATTCGATATTGCGGTCGCGCGCAAGAAGAAAATCGCGCTGGCCGTGTGCATCATCAGTTTTATAGTGGCGATTGTCCCCCTCTTTGTCGGGTTCTTTTTCCTGCTGCCCCTTGCCCTGGTGGGCATCGTGTGCATTGTCCTGTTCAGGCGGTTTAAGAGCTTTGATATCGACGACCAGGTGCGCATGTTCGTCAAGCCGATGATTGATTCATTGCGCTATGATATAAAAAAAGAGTCCGATATAACAGTCGAACTCGAGATGCTTCCCCTTGACAACAAGAAGTTCCTGGTTAATAAAAGCGATAAGTATTCCGCCGGCGCTTATCCGACCTGTTGTGATTATATCTACAAGCGGGACTTTCTAAAAATGAAAATGAGCCTCATGGACGGCAATAAATTGTCCATTGCGGTCGATGAATGCCTCACTAAAACCGAAAAGACTAAGAGAAACCCGAGGGGTAAAACAAAGACGAAATATAAATACGCAAAAAAAACCGGGTGCTCTCTTGAATTAAAGGTAAACACGGAAAAATTCTCCGTATCGCAACCGGCTGCCCCAAAAAAGGAAGCTGTAGCGGCCCCTGCAATCAGCATTGCCAGGAAAGACGGAACGACGGTTGTCGCCGAATCCTTTACCGTCAAGAACAAGGAAAAATCGGTCGGCGCCGTCGAAATCTGCTCTGACCCCGTTGTGGTCCTGGGCAATCTGACGCAGCTCTATACCGCTCTCAAGCCGGTAAAAACCAAGTAGGAGAATTGATATGCCAAAATGCAAATATAAAGTCGGATTATTGAACCTCCAGGACTGCGGCAAGGAAGGGGTGACCGTGTGCGCATCGTGCAACAGGCCCGTCTGCGGCGCCCACAGCAAGATTTTCGAGAAGAGCACCCTCTGCATGGAATGCTTTGTCAACAAGGTTCCCGATAAAGACGACAAGGCAGTTGACGATGAATCCCGGGCCGCCAGAAGGCGTAATCTGATTTACGGGGCCGCCGCCTTCCATCCCTATTATTTCGGGACGGGCCGGCGGTACGCCCATGATGACTATACCTACTTTGACGATACGTATGATTCTACGCGGGATGCTGTCGGCAAGGAAGAAGTGGAGCCATCGGATTTCCAGGAAAGCTGATGGATATATTCTGGATTACGGCGAACCATCCCCCCGACACCGGCGGAATGTCCCGGTCATCAGAACGGATCGTGAATGGCCTGCGGGACCGGGGGCATTCCGTCACGGTCCTGCACCTGTCGGAGAGCGATTTTTCCGGGGCCGCCGATAACGGCATGGTCATGACGTCCGGCGCCCGGTACCAGGCTGATCCTGAAAAGCTCTTCTGGCACTACCGCGACAGCATGAAAAACGCCGTCATAGCAGGTTTTGGAGGCAACCATGCCGGCTACTATGCCGCGCTGTGGGCAAAATGGATCGAAGAAAAAAGCTTCGTCCTCTATCGGGGAAATGATTTTGACAGGATTATCCATGACCTGAAAAGAGGATGGGTCACCCATGCCATCCTACAAAACGCCGACCTGGTCGGCGCTGTTTCAACCGAGATGGCGTCGCGCATCAGCACCATGCGGGAGAAGCCGGTCATATTCACCCCGAACAGCGTGGACCTTTCCGAATGGACGCTTCTTAAATCCGACATGGCTAAATCCGACGAATTACGCGGCTCCATCGGGCATAAAGAAAAAAAGATCATTGCCATGTTCGGCGATCTCAAATCAAAGAAAGGCCTCGATACAGCCCTCGCCTTATTTACGACCTATGGATTCCAGGAGAGGGCCGTATTATTGACGGTCGGGAATATCCCGGACGCCATGGGCGAGAAGCTCGCGGCCGGCCTCGGCAATTCATGGTTCCACGTGCCGTTCCAGAAACGCGGGAACATGGCCCTCTATTACGCGGCGTCCGATATCATCTTCCTGCCGTCATTCTATGACGGAATGCCCAATGTGCTCCTTGAAGCAATGGCGCTTGGAAGGACCATCGTTGCAAGCGGCGCCGGCGCCTTTCCGGACGTGATCCGGGACGGGAATAATGGATTTCTCTTCAGAACCGGCGACATTGCGGACGCGGCCCGGATAGTGCATAAGGCCCTGGAGATGAAGGAAGGCGCAAGGTCCGCTATGACGGATTCCGCCAGAAAAACGATCGCTGATAATTTCAATCCGCAGAAAGAAATTGAAATAATTGAAAAGGGCATTATAAATCATTTAACCTGATATGGACTTTATACAGACCATCAACGATACGCCGGGACTGCGGGAGAAACTGTCGGCCATCCGTCAGGAACCGCTGCATGAGATGCCGGTCATATTCGCCAAGATAAAGCTGCTGTGGCAGTGCAATCTCTCCTGCGTGTTCTGTGACCGTCCCGCGCCCGGTGAGCCGATGAGCCACGAAGTGTTCGAGAGGATTCTGGGCGACCTGATCGGCCATGGCGTGAAAAAAATCCATTTTTCAGGGGGGGAACTATTCCTCCATCCTGATGTCCTCAGGATACTTGAGACCGCCTGCGCCAGCGGGGTGCAGGTGAATTTTACCAGCAACGGCACGCTTATAACGAAAGAGATTGCGAAAACAGTCACTGAAATCGGGGTCCATTCGATATCGCTGTCGCTGGATTCTTCAAAGCCCGCCATCCACGACCGGCTCCGGGGTAAAAAGGGCGCGTACAAATCGACCGTCAGGGCCCTTGAGCACCTGGTCAGGTACCGGAAAAAAAACCCGAAGCTTCGCGTCAACACGGTCGTGACCCGGGACAACTGCGGCGATCTTGACGATATGCACGCATTTCTTTCAGGCATGAACCGGGACATCATCTGGAAGCTGATACCGGTCGATTCACAGAACAAAAAAATACGGGTCACTGAAACCCAGGTGGCGGAGCTGGCGGACCGCTCCGGGAGATGGGACCTCCTTGAAAACCGCCATATTTTCAGCAGGTATGACAGCAATAAAAACATTTCAATGGGTAACTACGCCGGTAATTATTACAAGCATTTCCCCTGTTTCATGCCATGGATGCACCTCTTCATAGACCCTGCCGGGTTCGCGTATCCCTGCTGCATGACGCGGGGAAAAATCCCATCCATCGGCAATGTAATCAACGAGCCTCTGGCCGGTCTGCTGGGCAGCGCGCGGATGAGGGATATACGTATGTCGATGTCCGCGGCCAATACCTTTGAAGTATGCAGCCGCTGCGATGATTTTATCATTGAGAATAAGAATATTTATGATTTGATTCACACCCCCCTGACCCCCGAAGGGGGCACGTAAATATGGTTCATACTGCGTGCCCCCAATGGGGGGAGACAGGGGGGCATAAATAAATAATACGGTGAGGTACCCGATGAAAACATTACATTTCTTTCTTATTCCGATAATGATTCTTGCATATTCTTTCATTGCCCCGGCGCAGGCCGCTGACCTGTCGGTGAAGCAAGGGGGCAAGGAAATATTCTCTTTCAAAAAAACAGCCGAAGGATACACGGCCACTTCCGCCAGACTTATCCTCAATGTCGTGAAGGACAAGGCGGGATACAGGCTGCTCATGGGCGGCAAGGAATACCAGGTCAAAGAAAAAGAGAACGGATATAAAATTTACGACCCGTCCGGAAAGATGATATTCAAAATCAAGGAAAAAGAAAGTAAGATTAAGGTCATGAAAAGCGAGGACGATCCCGCTCCCTGGTCGATAAAATTCAAGGGAGATCATTACAAGATAGTTGGCGGCGAGCGGGACCTCGGAAAGATCAAATTTTATCCGGATAAAAAAAAGATAAAAGTCAAGGACGCAAAGGGCGCGGAGATATGCGAGGCGGCGGCGAACAGGCTGTATGCGGCCCCGGCGGTGGTTCTTTTCGCCGGGTTTAAAGAGAGCGACATGCTGATCCTTTTCGCCGCCCTCTCTCTTATCAACAAGTAGCATGGAACCAAGCCTGCCGGGCAGCCCCATTCTCTATTACGCCATGGGAGGCGGCCTGGGCCATCTGTCCAGGACCCTGGCGATCGCGGACGAGCTCGGCCCCTTTGCGTCTTCCATAAGGATTCTGGGGTCGAGCAATCTCGCGCCGATGGTCCTCGCTTCAACCGGTTATACCATCGACTATATTACCGAAGATAAACTCGTTTCAAAAGAGAGCTATTACGGCTTTCTGTCGGCATATATCGAACAACATCAATTCGCGTCAATAATAGTGGACACCTTTCCCTTCGGGATCGTCGGTGAATGGCTTACCCTGGCAAAAGATGTCCCCAAATTGCTGATAGCCCGCTCGCTCATATGGGACAGGTATGCGGACATCATAAACATAAAAAAAAACAACTGCATCCGTGAGTATCCCACACGCACCCTGGCCATCGAGCCTCTTGATATCGACTATGAAGCGGTATTGACAGGCCACAGCGCTGTCGCCTATTTGCATGAACCGATTCTTCAGGGCCGGTCCCGCCAGCGTGGAAGCGACGAAAGCGAAGGGCTTGTAAATCGGTGCGCCGTTGTTCATAGCGGAAATCAGAACGAGCGGGATTTGCTCCTTGGCTACGCGAAAAAACTGTTCCTGGAAAAAAACATTTCAGTGCCGATTGACACACTATTCCCCGATCAAAAAATATATCCGGCCAATGACCTGTTATCATCGTATAAGTATATTATATCCGGTGCCGGTTATAACATGGCGGCCATGGCGTCCCAGGCGGGTCCTTCCCGCCATCATTATCTTTTCCCTTTCACCAGGAAGTTTGATGATCAGCACGCGAGAAAGAAAAATGTAGAATCCGGTTTATGGAAAAATTCAGAGCCGGACGGTGCGTGTAAAGCCGCCAGGTGGATAACAGGTCATGTAATAAATTATCTCACGGGTCCCGGAGACATGCGAAACCAGACCCTGTCGGGCCGATAAATCCTGCCGCTAAAAGTTATCTGGAATAGTATATTAATGATTTGACAATCCGAATTTTTCTTCCATGCTCATGTTTATCGCCCCATGCTGAGAGGACCATTACGTTGAGAGAACTTAGCCGGAAATGCGATAGTCACGATCACCAACTCAACGATATCCGCCCCCATCGCCGCAGAGACAGAGTTAAAGGGCAGAATAGTTATCAACAATTCAAATATACATGGTGCGGCAAAGGGGAACGTGGAAAAAGAATGACCCATTATTTTACTTGCGGCTATGAGGAGACCATAGATGAAGTTCTGGATCCCGTGGATAATTGATGTTCTTATAACGATTGTTGTGCTCTACTTCTTTTTTGTCGGTTTAATCGACCGTTCCGTGTCCTCTTTAAACATCGGACTGTGGCTATTGATTCTTCTTGGTCTTGCGGGCGTCATGGGCGGAAGCCTCTGGCTCAAGTCGGCAGGTCATCCCGGCATCGCCGCAGCTCTTCTTCTGATTCTGGCGGTGCCTGGAGTCATATGCGTATTACTTTTAGTAATTGCCGTTATTTCGGGCACTCGATGGAACTGACTCTTGGGGGGAGGAAATCATGCAGCAGCAGAAAGAAGAAAAACTAATCAAAGAATTTAATAAGCGAAAGATCAGACAGTATATTGTGATGGTACCATCGATCATCCTGATAACCGCGCTATTTCTTTCAAAGGATGTTTTTGACATTCTCAGCCAATATATCCCCGGTGGTTATATAAAATATCTCCCGCTTGTTGTCGTTGTCCCTATGATTCTATTCACGTATTACAACTGGCGCTGCCCGTCATGCAAGCAGCATTTTGGGAAAGAATGGTTCCCTACATACTGCAAACATTGCGGCGCTAAGTTTACAAAATAAGTTCATGAACATCAGAAGCTAATTTTATAAATGCAGACCACGTGTAATTTATAAACTTTTTTTACGGAATATCTTTACTTCGATCACGAAGGATAACTTAAGTTTGAAGAACCTCGATTTCAAATTTTCTATAGAAGCGCCGAAATTTTACCGTTCCTCGTTTTAATGAAACACAATGGCCCTCATGTGAACCTACTCCTTCCTGGATGAAACGCCCCCAAACACAAAAAGCGCTGGACAGGGGCATTGAAATTTATTACCCGGTCTATCGTTACTTTGAAATTATGATAGGACTGCACGACAATGCGGCCACGGCATAGCGGAGTGGCGGTATCCATAATTATATTATCAGGAACACATTCATGGGCGAAAAAAAATTCTACGCAGTAGCAAAGGGCTTAAAGCCCGGTATATACACAAACTGGCCCGACGCCAAATTACAGATCGACAGATTCGCAGGCGCACTATACAAAGGCTTTGCCACATACAAAGAAGCCGAGGAATGGCTGAAAAAACCGGTACTGCGGCCTGCTTCTCCAAAAAAAGAGTCAGGATCCATTCATGCCCATCAAGTGCATGATAAAAACAGGGTGGCCATCTACACCGACGGGGGTTCCTCCGGCAATCCCGGCCCAGGCGGTTATGGTGTAGTACAGGTTTACAATGGAAAGATTAAGGAACTCACCGGCGGATTCAGATTCACAACAAATAACCGCATGGAACTTATGGGAGTTATAGTTGCTCTGAGAGAGCTCGAATACAGGGAGCTACCCGTAACAGTTTACACCGACTCAAGTTATGTCGTTAACGGAATAACAAAAGGCTGGGCAAAAAAGTGGCGCAGCAATAACTGGATCAAGTCAGATAAGCAGCCGGCGCTAAACCCCGACCTGTGGGGTGAGCTTCTTGACCTTACAGTTGAGCTTGATGTGACTTTCGTCTGGGTCAAGGGACACGCAGGTAATGCTTTAAACGAACGCTGCGATGAACTTGCCGTAAGTTCCGCAAAGCAGAAGGGACTCCCTGAAGATAAAGGATACAGGGGCTGATCGACCTCAGGTAATGTGCGCTGTATCGGGATATTTTTCAAGCACGGCACCATGGGTATTCATGCCGAAAACCTGATACTAAAAGTCATTAATGTTATTCTGCAGATATAGTGAGTACAATTATAACATTTCAGAGCATAAGGCGATACAAGTTTTCCTCTGCCTTAGACATTCATCCTCAGCATCCATACGCTCAATGACTTTTAACCCTCTCACTTCATATACACATTTTTTATATTCATCCATGCATCTGCTCACACAGTTTGGATCTTTTGGCTTTGAGGCTGACACAGATATAGAAATAATGAACAATATGATAAACAATATGGCAACACTGACGAAAAGTGCAGAAATCTTTTTCATGATATTCACTCCCTTGATAAAATATTTTAGTTTTAATGATTTAAATATTGATAGTTTTATTGTTGTTATGATTTAATAGATACAATAACAGAGCAATTAAACCTTGGCAAGAAGAAAAAAATGAATGCCTTACCGGCATTCTGAAATCGGGACGCATACTAGGATTTCCAATACATGCTATTTCTTCATTATATCACGCAAATATATGCCGCAAATCACTCTCTACATTAGCCGCCAGGAAGTTCAGGTTCTCTTCAGTAATCTCCATCTGCAAACCCTGGCACATATTGACAAGCAGGTACCTGATTCTGTCAGGAGAGTATCTCCTGTTTATTTGTGGAAAATGTTTTGGGTCAAGATTTAGATTTATTTTTTCCATTGCTTACCCCTCCTAATATCTGCTCTTATTCTAATTTATCGATGCAGACCCCTTAACGGGCCGGCATGCAATACTATATAATTAATATATCAGAATGGGTATGACAGATAGTGTCATATGTGGTTTTATAGTAGTTTTTTTATCTAATATTCCACATCATATTAAATTAATTCTGTCTCATGTACAGGTGCTGAAGATAGCGCAAATCCTTGATAATTAAATAGTTGTCTTTCCCGGTCCGGGCTGCTATATGTTGACAATTATTAAAATGGAGGGTAGATACAATGGCCATGAAATCCACAGGATCGAAATTATCAAAAAAACCTAAAAAGAACGCGGCAAAAAAAACCGCGGCGAAGAAGTCTACGTCCGCTAAAAAACTTCCGGGACATTCAAAGCAGCAGTTACTCGAGGAGCAGCTTCGTAATGAAATCCGGGCAATGACCCTGACCCTCGACGCCGAAAGCCTGAAAAAGCTCCTCCAGGACGCGACGATCCTCGCCCATAACGAGAGGGTGCTCAAAGATTTTAACTCGAACAGGGGGCCGGCGGCACCCCGGAGACAATCGGTGCTGGCGGAAATCGAGAAAGGACGGGACGGGACCTACTATATCATAATACTGAACAGCTACCGCAACTTTTTGTCCCTCGAAGAGATGCAGAAGCTCGTTGCGTTATGCCACAAGGCGGCAGACGCCCGCGACGCGGCCAACCGGCTCTTTACCTGGGTGGAGACCGTCCGCCGCGATATCAAGAAAAATTCGATGATCGAGGACGAGGATGACCCTTCCCTTCCCGCGCTCTGGAAAAAAATTGTAAGCGGATATGAACTGAAATAATGCATCCGGAACAGGAAATGATTGCCTGACAACACGCTCCATGGGGCCATACCAAAGAGGTTGTTGATCCAGTATTATGATATATACCCGTGTTTTTAACACTTCGGATAGCAATTCAAATGCGCCCGCCGCTTTTCCGGATAGAACGCCGCATGCCGAATGCGCAGGCCGCCGGTTCTGCTCCTGCCGGGTGCGCAGGTACTGCAACTATAGAATAATTATTCTGATCGCGGGACTGCTTATCCCGTCCATTCCATTGCAATCCATGGCCTCAGGTATTGATATCGGCGGATCAACCTGGTTCTCCTGGTGGAAACCATCCTGGAATAATGAGAGTGCGGGGTTTACCGTCAAGCCCGGTTTTTATTACGGACCGGCACTGTCATTCCGGCTTCCGGCTAATGTAACCATCTCATCGGGTTTTCTATATGCCAGGTTGAAAGCGGAATCGCCGCCAGGACCAACATTAGCACCCTGGGCTACGTCAATGGAGACTCGTGTAATACATAGATATGACAGCGACTCCACAATAAGTTATTCATTTACCTGGTTTCTCAAGCTGTTTGCGGGATTTAAATATTCACGTATCGACTATGAGAATGATCAAAGATCAATGATTCCATCAGTATCGACGATTTTTTATTTCAAAGAGAAATATAGATATGATAATTATGCTCCCGCGCTGGGCATCGGCTTCTCTGTTCATTTGATTGAGAATTTCTTTTTATTGATAACGGCATCAATGTTGTACGAACACAGTTCCATATATAGAAAGTCAGATATGTATATACTCGGCCCGTCGCTGATGATTTTACCGATGCCGCGTCAGCATTGTTCAATAAATAAAATCGGGGCCAATACGCACCTGTCCCTTGCTTATTTTATTAAACCGATTAGCACAAACATCGCCATAGGATTCAGATATCAGTTTTTCAAAACAGTGAGATCGGCTCCAAAGTATGAAGAATATAGTAAATATTATGACCATTTTTACGGGATTACCGCGTCAGTCTTATATCGAATTGATTTTAAAAAGAAAAAAGATCAACAAATAGACCAGGAACAATAAGCGTCAATTGCGGTATACACCTATAAGCTCGGTACATCACTGATGACATTATGCTCCGGTTCTTTCTTCTTTTTTACTTTTTCCATTTTCCCGCTCTCAGTCGGTTTTTCATTCCCGGGGTCTTCCATCTCTTTATTGACAGGAATGGTTTGTTTTTCCTGTGCCTTCTTTTGTTCGATCGGAGCATCCGGCAGGATGTTTTCGGTATGATTTTCAATACCGGGTTCAGCCCTGTCGATTGTTTCATCAATTTTCGCAGGGGGCCGTACTGATGCGTCTATAATGTATTTCGCCCCCCGGTATATCACTGCCCCCGAACCGGAAGCAACCGCCGCTGCAGTAATCCCGGCGATTATCTTGCTCTGCATCATGGTGATATGGAAGCCGTATTTTTTGAACAGCATGTATATCATGATCACGAACCAGGAAACCAGGCCGTATTTGCCGGATCTCCTGAGTATATTACGGAGGTCGGGAGTCCTGCTATCGATGACATACTGCTGTAGTTCCGGAGATACCGGCCGGGACAGTTTATACGTGTCTACGAGTTTGCGTAATCGTTGTATATCGTCGTTCATAATATTTCAGCCAGATCCTTTATTCCCCTGCTTTTAAGGTACTCCAGTATGCCCTTTGCCAGCTGGCGGAATTTGTATTCTACCTGTCTCCGCGACAGACCCAGAATTTTAGCGGCATTGCTATATGAATAATCGTGTATCGCTATGAGTTCAAGCAGTATCCGATCATCCTCGGAGCATTCTACATGCTCAATTGCTTCACTGATCATAATTCTGGCATCTTTGGAACCGTTGGAAAACGTCAGTCCCTCATCATTGAAGACTTCGTCGATATCCACATCCGGTTTCTTCCTGGAATAGTGCTGATACACGACATTTTTCAGGGTCCCGTACAGCCATGCCCGTTTGTTTTTTATCGTGTCATATTTTTCCAGAAAAATTATGAACACCTCCTGGCATAAATCCCGGGCTTCCTCGGGATTGCCGACCCTTGTCAGTAAAGAACTGAGAAGCAGCGGGTAGTATTCCATATAAGCCTGTGTAAATGCATCAACATGCCCTGTTGATTTCTTCATTTGATCTGTTATCTACCTGTTATGTAGTCTGTATTTCAGCAATTATAACACAAGTAATTTCATTCTCAATCATTTTTTTTAAATTATGTTAATATAAAGCTTATCCTGACGCTGTAGAAATTCCGGATGGGAAGATTGGATAAAATTTAAAAAATTTTTGTGCGGTTTCAGGCTCATTCAGGACGGTATAAATGTTAACAAAAATATACGCTATATCGGATGGGGCACCTGAAGAAAATTAAAAAAACGTGCTCACCAAGAATATAGCGATACCAATTACATTTTACAGGGGGTTTAATATGAAAATAAACTTTTTAATCAGGGGGATCACCATACTGTACGTGACAGTATGGATGATAAGCGGATGTTCAAATGCTACTTCCGATACAGAACGAAACGCAGCATTGTTGCTGGGCTTGAGCAATTCCATGACCGACGAGGAGGCCGCTTTGAGTATTATTGCATCCGTCCCCAACGTCAAGAACTCGACATCAAATTCCGGGGGGAGTAAGTCTCTCGCATCAACAAGGGAAATGCTGTCAGAAATCAACAAAATTGCTTTATCTACGTTTCTGAAATCAGAATTGAGTTCTACGGGACTTCACAAGTCGGTTGAAATAATTCCCGATGATTCATGTGAAGGAGGCAACTGTTATATCCTTAGCGGAACCGCCAATTGCATGAACGGCGGAAGCCAGACTTTTAATGATGTAAAGTTGAACATTGAAATGGTAATGGTGGAAGGGAATTCCGTCTTCACGGGCTCCATTGATGGTACTACAACCTATGCGAAATGCGGTAATAAGACTCAAAACTGGCTTAGCTATCCCAAGTTTACGTATACCATCATTAATGGAACCATGGCGCAGAATGATCAAATTGCGGTTCAGAGCATTCTGAGTGCCGGTGAAATATTTTCCGATGCATATACCATCTCGGCGACAGAAAACGGAAGCAGGACCGTTTCATCAGAATCATTATCAGTAAATGGAATAGTTTTCTCGCAGGTGAAATTGACTTACAATACTGATCTGGCAAGAACATCCCAGGTATCCAATTATACATATACGACCGAGGGCAACATCTTGAAATATTCCGGCGATTACATAGAAACCATAACGGGACATGTGTCGGTTGATGGAACTCTCGGGCATGGCATTGATATTGATATTGACAGGTTTTTTAACTCAGAAACATTCCGGTATCATTCAGAGTGCACGATGGATATTGGCAATTTCAACGGCAGCTGCTCTGTCAGTAAGATGTAAACCGGCAAACCAGTTGTTGTGTCGTCATCTTCATTCCATAAAACAAGCGGGGGCAATCCTGCTTGTTTTATTTTAATCTTTTTCCAAGCCCGTCCATGAACAGGTCATATTGATCTTGGGTTTATTCATTAGACTTGTTGCATAACTACTTATAATTACAGCTATTCGCCTCCGCCGCCTTCGGCGGGTGAGGCAAATATAGTTGATTATTGAGTTTCTCAACAAGTCTAATAATTGTTTCAATATCTTCGATTTTGCCTTAATTACCATATTTTTATTGACATTTTGTATTTATTAATGGTTAATTTTAAAAGTGAGTAATATTCTGCATTGTATGCATCGCCACGACCCGAGAAGGGAAAGGCACAGACAGGGACAGCCTGCGTCCAATGTGGCGGCATGGAAGAGGCTGCATATTCCTGTATATTTAACCGGAGCAATCATTCAAACCAGGAGGATGGGATGAAATCAATTAGCACCAATCAATTTGTCGGCATAGTATTAATCGGGACAGCCATAATAGACATGTATATTCTTCCGAAAATATTACTTAAAAAATTCAATCAGACCCTCAGTCCAACCACGACCCCGCAGCAAAAAGCAGTTATTGAACGAAAACGGAAAACCATGAAGCTTATCATCGCAATTGCCACAACCATTCCGGCGATACTGGGTCTTCTTTTTTTTACGGGCATTATACCTATTGATAATAATTGAGAATTTTCCAACACCTCTCCCGCATACCCTGCAGTCATGGGCGGTATAAATACTTCAACATATAAATTTGTTGACATGCTTGTAAAAATTTGATTGTATTCAGAAATTGACATATATTATTTTCAGTCTTATACAGCGCCCTCTCTTCGATTCTCTTTCTCAGAAGATTAACGAAAATTCTATTGTGATACTGTAAAGCATCGACTGTCATATATACCATACCGGGGGCCAATGCTTTGTCAGATCTTCTCTTAAATAAGGAATACTCAGATTAAAAAAATGAGCAGCACCAAACATCGCTGGTCCCTGACCGGTAAAATTTTTCGACATGGCGGCGGCCGGGTGCACCAGTACTCCGGTGTAGAGGAGCCGCTGCGTTCGGTCTTATTCAGCTCCGATCAGATGCAGGAGCATGGCAGGATCCTCGCGGGATCCCACGTGGTGGGCCTGAAGCATGTTTCAGGCCGACATCTCCTGATGACGCGTCTGGCGGAGAATGAGGCCATCCTTCTGAAAGTCCGCACCATGCTTGCCGAAGCGATTAAAGTGAATCGAAGGATTACCCCGGCCGGCGAATGGCTGCTTGACAATTTTTACCTGATCGAAGAGCAGATCCGCACGGCGCGGAGGCATCTGCCGAAGGGCTACAGCCGGGAATTGCCACGCCTCCGGAACGGCGCGTCGGCCGGCCTTCCGCGCGTGTATGACATCGCGCTGGAAACGATTTCACACGGCGATGGACGGGTGGATCCGGAGAATCTAAGCAGTTTTGTCGCGGCCTACCAGTCAGTCAGCATACTGAAGCTGGGAGAATTATGGGCAATTCCAATCATGCTGCGCCTGGCGCTGATCGAGAACCTCCGCCGCGTCGCAGCGCGGATCGCATCGGATATGGCCGAACAGAACCGCGCGGATCATTGGGCAGACCGGATGATCGAGACTTCGGAGAAGGACCCGAAGAACCTTATTCTCGTGATTGCAGAAATGGTGCGTTCGGACCCTCCCATGGTCAGCGCTTTTGTCGCCGAACTCACGCGCCGTCTGCAGGGACAGAGCTCGAACCTTGCAATGCCGCTGACCTGGATCGAGCAGCGTCTCTCTGAATCAGGTTCGACAATCCAGCAACTGGTGCATTCGGAGGTCCAGCAGCAGGCTGCCGACCAGGTCTCGATGAGCAACAGCTTCGGCAGTCTCCGGTTCCTGAGTTCAATGGACTGGCATGAGTTCGTCGAAACGATGAGCGTTGTCGATCAGACCCTTGGCGAGGACACCGGCGGTTTTTACCGCAGAATGGACTTTACGACACGCGACAGTTATAGGCACGTAATAGAAGAGATCGCAAAAAGCAGCGGGCTGTCCGAAGCCGAAGTGGCGCGAAAGGCGCTCCTTTTATCGCAGGAAAGCGCGGCGGAAAGGGGAAGCGGCGATCGGGCAGCGCATGTCGGCTACTACCTGGTCGACAACGGATTGGCACGGCTTGAGCGATCGGCAGGAGTGCGCATAACCGCTTCCAAAGCCCTTCAAAATGCAATTCGCCGGTTTCCCCTGCTTATATACGCAGGCTCAATCATGCTGCTCGCGGTGATGTTCGCCAGCGGACTTCTGTTGATGGCCCGTGACTGCGGCCTGCAGGGGTGGCCGTTCGGACTGTTCATTATCATCGCATTTTTATGCGCAACACACCTGTCGGTTGCACTCGTTAATTGGGCGGTGACACTGCTTGCGACGCCGCATCCGCTGCCGCGTCTTGATTTCTCCAAAGGGATCCCGCCGGAATCGAAGACACTGGTGGTGATCCCCACAATGCTCACGAGCGATAAAAACATCGAGGACCTGTCCGAGGCGCTGGAAGTGAGGTTCCTGGCGAACCAGGATCAAAACCTGTTCCTCGCCCTGCTGACCGATTTCCGGGATGCCGACAAAGAAGTCATGCCCGACGATGCTCCGCTCCTGAAGCTGGCTCGGAAAAAAATCGAGGAATTGAATGAAAAGTACCACGATCCGGATGGCTGCAGATTTTTTCTTTTTCATCGTCCGCGCCGCTGGAATTCCCGCGAAAAACTATGGATGGGTTATGAACGCAAGCGGGGGAAGCTCGCCGATTTGAATTCGTACCTTCGGGGCGGGGCACGGGAGAAATTCTCGCTTGTCATCGGGAACACGGATCTCCTGTCGAACATGAAGTATGTGATCACCCTCGACACGGATACGCACCTGCCGCGCGATTCCGCCCGGCAGTTCGCGGGCGCCATGGCGCACCCGCTGAACCGAGCGCAGTACGATGACGCCAGGCTCCGCGTCACCGAGGGATACAGCATCATCCAGCCGCGCGTGGCCGTTATTCTGCAGGGCACAAACCGTTCACGGTACGCGCAGTTGTGCGGAAGCGAGCCTGGCATCGATCCGTATACGCGCACTGTCTCCGATGTCTACCAGGACCTGTTCCGTGAAGGCTCCTTCATCGGCAAGGGGATCTACGACGTTGACGCATTCGAGCAGGCGCTCAAGGGACGTCTGCCGGAAAACCTGATTCTCAGCCACGATCTACTGGAAGGATGCCATGCACGGTCCGGGCTTTTAAGCGATGTGCAGCTGCTCGAAGAATATCCGACCCGCTACAGCGCGGACGTCAACCGCCGGCGCCGGTGGATCCGCGGCGATTGGCAGCTGGTGCGGTGGCTGTTCCCGGTCGTTCCCGGACCTGACGGCCGCCTGCATAGGAACCCGCTCTCGGGATTGTCCCGATGGAAGTTATTCGACAACCTAAGGCGGAGTCTCGTCCCGCCTGCGCTGTCAATCATGCTTATCCTGGGATGGACCATCCTGTCGCCGGCATGGCTCTGGACCGCGGTAGCAATTGGAATCATCGTTTTGCCCTCGGTAATCATTTCCTTTATTGATGCTATTACAAAACCGGACGATGTGCATTGGGGCCAGCACCTCTCGGCGGCAATGAATTCAGTCGGCAGGAGATTGGCGGAGTCTGCATTTTCGATCGCGTGCATGCCCTATGAGGCGTTTTTCAGCCTTGGTGCGATTTTGCGCACCTTCTGGCGAATGTTGATTTCTCACCGGCGTCTGCTCGAGTGGAACACGGCCGCGGACTCGAAACGCGACAGCCGCACGGGCCTTGCCGGGTCCTATCTGACCATGTGGATCGCCCCGTTCATCGCCGCAGCCGCGGCAGTATATCTCGCGCTGTACATGCCGGAAGCGATTATCTCTGCCTGGCCGGTACTGACGCTCTGGCTTGCCTCGCCCTCTATCGCCTGGTGGCTCAGCCTGCCGCTCGACCGTAGGGAAAAGCACCTTTCAGCCGAACAGACCGACTTTCTCCTTAATTGTTCCCGTAAAACCTGGGCATTCTTTGAGACATTTATCGGCCCGGAAGATAACTGGCTGCCGCCCGATAACTATCAGGAGTATCCGGTCGCTGTGGTCGCCCATCGGACATCGCCGACCAACATTGGTCTCGCCCTCCTCGCGAATCTAACCGCCTATGATTTCGGCTATGTGACAGTGGGTGAATGTATCGATCGCACGGCGCGTTCGCTTGGCACGCTGGACAGGCTGGAACGGTACCGGGGACATTTCTACAACTGGTACGACACCCGGTCCCTTATGCCGCTGCCGCCCAACTACATTTCGACGGTTGACAGCGGGAACCTCGCAGCCTATCTGCTGACACTGCGCTCGGGCCTGCTTGAAATTCCCGATAGACAAATAGTCGGGCCGCGGTTATTTGACGGTCTCCGGGACACCTTAATGGTTCTCGTGGAAACAACGGCAGGGGGGACGCCGCCTGCCCGGCTCGCGGACTTTCAATTGGAGATGGACGCCGCATACCGTGACAAGCCGTCAACGCTCGGGTCCGCGCTGCTGTGCCTTGATCACCTTGCAGCATCCGCCGCCGTCATGGCCGATGCTGTACATTCCAGTCCCGACAGCCAGATATCGTGGTGGGCTCAGACGCTGGCCCGGCAATGCAAAGCCGCCTCTGACGAGTTGAACCTTCTCGCCCCGTGGACGGCATCGCCGGTTTTATCTGATTTGCTCCGCGAGTTTCCGGATATCAACGAAATCCCGACGCTGCGGCAACTGGTCTTCCGCATGGAAAAACTCATGCCGGCATTTGATCAAAGGCCGGGCTCCGATGCGACGCCCGTTGAGAACGCGGGGCATGCCGAGATGCGGCGACTCATAAGAGAGTCGGGCAACCGCGCCGCCGAAAGGATAGCGGTTATTGAACGCCTGGCTCATCATGCGGGTGAGCTTGCCCTGATGGAATATGATTTCCTTTACAACAGGGAACATCACCTGCTGGCCATCGGCTACAATGTCAATGAACGCCGCAGGGACTCGAGCTACTACGACCTGCTGGCGTCGGAAGCGCGGCTGTGCAGTTTTGTTGCGATTGCACAGGGACAGCTTCCTCAAGAGAACTGGTTCGCCCTCGGGCGGCAGCTCACCATGGCCGGCGGTAGGCCGGTGCTCCTGTCATGGAGCGGATCAATGTTCGAGTACCTGATGCCGCTTCTCGTGATGCCGACGTATGAACACTCACTCCTCGACCAGACATACAAAGCGGCCGTGGCCAGGCAGATGGAATACGGGAAACAGCTCGGCGTGCCGTGGGGGATGTCGGAATCCGGCTACTTACTTATCGATGCCAGTCTCAATTACCAGTACCGGGCATTTGGCGTGCCCGGCCTGGGGCTCAAGCGCGGACTCGCCGACGATTGTGTCATCGCGCCTTATGCTTCGGTGCTGGCGCTCATGGTGGCGCCCGAGGAGGCGTGCGAAAATCTTCAGCGGCTTGCGGCCGGGGGATTTGCGGGAAGGTATGGCTTTTATGAGGCGATCGACTACACCACATCCCGGCTTCCACACGGTGAATCGAACGCCACTGTCCGGTCCTTCATGGCTCACCATGAGGGTATGAGCTTTCTCGCACTGGCCTATGCGATCCTTGACCGCCCGATGCAGAAGCGATTCAATGCAGAACCGATCTTCCAAGCGACGACATTGCTTCTTCAAGAGCGTATCCCGAAGGCCACCGCCTTTTATTCGCATACCACCGAACTTCCCGAAATTCACTCGAATTTCACCGGCCCGGACATGCCGTTGCGCATATTCAACGGCCCCGACACGCCATTGCCGGAGGTACAGCTGCTGTCGAACGGCAGTTACAACGTGATGGTCACGAATGCGGGAGGGGGCTACAGCCGATGGAACGACATCGCACTCACGCGCTGGCGCGAAGACGGGACCTGTGACAACTGGGGCTCGTTCTGCTACATCAGGGACGTATTTAGCGGCGAATTCTGGTCGACCGCGTACCAGCCGACGCTCGGACAGCCGAAAAATTATGAAGTAATTTTCTCCGAGGGGCGCGCCGAGTTCCGCCGCCGGGACCACGGCATCGATGCGCATACAACGATCGTTGTTTCCCCCGAGGATGATATCGAACTGCGGCGCACCCGCATCACCAACCGGACCCGGACCCGCAGGGAGATCGACGTGACCAGTTACGCTGAAGTTGTCATCGCGCCGATTGCCGCAGACGCTCTGCATCCCGCTTTCAGCAATCTTTTTGTGCATACCGAAATCGACCGGGAGCGGCATGCCATAATCTGCCGCCGCCGTCCGCGCTCCCTCACCGATAAAACGCCATCTTTCTTTCACCAGATGACCGCGTATGAGGCTGACCCGGGGGGAATTTCCTACGAGACGGACCGTGCGCGGTTCATAGGACGCTGGAACACGGCGGCCGCCCCCCTCGCCATGAACGAACCCGGGCCGCTTTCGGGAAGCGAGGGATCAGTGCTGGACCCTATTGTCGCTATCCGGTACCGGATAACCCTTGCACCGGAGGAATCGGCCACGATCGACATCGTTTCCGGCATCGGCGAGGACCGCGCCGCAGCCGTAAACCTTGCCGGGAAATACCAGGACCGGCGCCTCGCGGACCGCGTCTTCGATCTGGCATGGACTCACAACCAGGTGGTACTCCGCCAGCTCAACGCGACCGAGGCCGATGCGCAGCTGTACGGACACCTCGCGGGCTCCATCATCTATGTGCATTCCTCCCTGCGGGCCGATCCCGGGATCATCGCACGGAACCGCCGCGGTCAGTCCGACCTGTGGGGCTATTCAATATCCGGCGATATTCCCATCGTTCTGCTGCAGATTGAAGATCCGGCCAATATCAACCTGGCGCGGCAGCTCGTTCAGGCCCACAATTACTGGCACCTGAAAGGACTTTCGGTCGATCTGGTGATCTGGAACGAGGACCATGCCGGGTACCGGCAGCTTCTGCACGACCAGATCATGGGTCTCATAGCCACCGGGGCGGAAACCAATGTCATCGATCGGCCCGGGGGAATTTTCGTGCGGTCTTCAGACCAGATATCCGACGAGGACCGTATACTGATCCAGACCGCCGCCCGCGTCATAATAACCGACAGGCGGGGGACGCTGGCGGACCAGGTCAACCGCCGCAGCAGCGCGAGAAAACCAGTCCCGCAACTCATGCCTGCCAGGGGCAACCGCCCAAAACCCCCGGCAGTGGCCGCGCAGCCCCGTCCGGATCTCATGTTCTTCAACGGCTACGGCGGATTCACCCCCGACGGACGGGAGTACATAATAACGACCGCCCACGGGCAGGTGACCCCCGCGCCCTGGGTGAACGTGCTGGCGAATCCGTATTTCGGAACGGTCGTATCGGAGAGCGGCCTTGCTTACACCTGGGCGGAGAACGCCCATGAATTCCGCATCACGCCCTGGCATAACGACCCGGTTAGCGATCCCGGCGGGGAAGCTTTTTACATCCGCGATGAAGAACGCGGCCATTACTGGTCTCCCATGCCGCTCCCGAGGCGCGGCGCGATGCCCTATGTGACCCGGCACGGATTCGGATACAGCGTATTCGAGCATACCGAGCGCGGCATCAACTCGGAGGCGTGGGTGTACGTGGCCCTGGACGCAAGCGTCAAATTTACGGTATTGAAAATAAAGAACATCTCAGGCCGTCCGCGGCGGCTGTCGGCCACGGGGTACGCGGAATGGGTGCTGGGAGACCTTCGTTCCAAATCGACAATGCATGTGGTAACGGAACTTGACCCGGCAAGCGGCGCTCTCCTGGCGCGTAACGGCTACAGCATGGATTTTGCCGGGCGGGTCGCTTTCTTTGATACGGATGATACGACACGGACCCTGTGCGGCGACCGCACCGAGTTCATCGGCCGCAACGGCACACTCCGGAACCCCGCCGCCATGACCAGAGTGGGTCTGTCCGGCAGGGTCGGCGCCGCGCTGGATCCCTGCGCAGCCATACAGGTCCCGTTCGATCTGGACGACGGACAGGAGCGCGAAATCATTTTCAGGCTCGGCGCCGCCCGGACCGCCAGTGATGCCAGCAGCCTGGTGAGACGCTTCCGGGGAACGTATGCGGCCAGAAGCGCCCTTGAAGGGGTATGGCAATACTGGAACCACACCCTTGGCGCAGTACACGTGGAAACACCCGATCATTCCCTTGATGTACTGACGAACGGATGGCTCCTGTACCAGACCCTCGCATGCCGGATGTGGGCACGGAGCGGATATTACCAGTCCGGCGGAGCTTTCGGTTTTCGTGACCAGCTGCAGGACGTTATGGCACTCATACATGCGGAACCGCGTCTTGCCCGCGAACACATTCTGTTGTGCGCGTCCCGCCAGTTCACGGAGGGCGATGTCCAGCACTGGTGGCATCCTCCCACAGGCCGGGGTGTGCGCACTCATTGTTCGGACGACTTTCTCTGGCTGCCAATGGCAACGGCCCGGTATGTACTGGCCACCGGAGACACAGGCGTGCTGGATGAATCGGTCGTCTTTCTCGAGGGCCGCCAGGTAAATGCGGACGAAGACTCCTATTACGATCTTCCAAACCGCTCCCGGCAGGTGGCCACCCTCTACGAGCACTGCGTGCGCGCCATTCTAAGAGGCGAACGCTACGGAGTGCATGGCCTGCCGCTCATCGGTTCAGGTGATTGGAACGACGGTATGAATGCCATCGGTGAACAGGGAAAAGGCGAAAGCGTATGGCTGGGATTCTTTTTTTACGAGGTGCTCATGGGTTTCACGGCAATTTCAAACATAAAGGGCGATATGGCCTTCATCGAACATTGCCGGAACGAAGCGTCCATGCTGCGTCAAAAAATCGAGCAGAACGCCTGGGACGGCGGATGGTATTGCCGCGCTTATTTCGACGACGGGTCGCCTCTCGGATCGGCGGCCAACCCTGAGTGCCAGATTGATTCGGTCGCGCAAAGCTGGTCCGTTCTGTCCGGGGCCGGCGACGCCGCCCGTTCGCGCATGGCGATGGAAGCGGTAAATGAACGCCTTGTCCGCAGGGACCACGCGCTGATACAGCTCCTGGACCCGCCGCTCGACGCATCGGATTTGAACCCCGGTTACATCAAGGGATACGTCCCCGGCGTGAGGGAGAACGGCGGTCAGTACACCCATGCCGCCATATGGGCCGCAATGGCCTTTGCCAAGTCGGGCGACAGCCGGCGTGCATGGGAGCTGATGACCATAATCAACCCGGTGAACCATGCCATGACCCCGCAGGGGGTTGCGACCTACAAGGTGGAACCGTATGTAGTCGCGGCTGACGTATACGCGCTATCCCCCCATACCGGCCGCGGCGGATGGACATGGTACACGGGATCTGCCGGCTGGATGTACCGGCTAATTGTGGAATCCCTGCTGGGACTCCGGCTTGAAACAGACAAGCTGCGTTTTGAACCATGCCTTCCCGATGATTGGGATTCGTTCACGATGCACTACCGGTACCGGGAAACGACCTACCATATCACCATACTGCGGATCCAGCCCGGAGAGGGTGCGGGCATAACTCTCGACGGCGCGCCTTTAGGCGGCACAGCCATTCCCCTTGTTGATGACCGCCGGGAACACTCGGTCGAGGTAAGAATGGAAATCGAACCGTTAAAAAAACAATGAGTTTTAATAGAATTAAATTACAAAGGCGGAATATCAATGAATTTAGAATCATTTATCGGCAAGGAAAGCATTGTCATACTTAAAAACGTCGAGAAGCATGAGGCCATACGCGAATTGCTGGATCATCTTAAACATCAGAAAAAAATAAAGGATACCGGCAAATACTACGCTCAGGTGCTTCACCGGGAATCCCTTGAAAATACCGGCATCGGGAAAGGGGTGGCCGTTCCTCACATGCGAAGTGAAAACATGACTGATTTTGTATGCGCATTTGGCGTCTCGCATAAAGGAATTGAATATAATTCATTCGACGGCATGCCGGTGCGATACATGGCATTGAGCATTATACCGATGGAGCAGAGCACCAAGTATCTTTATTTCATCGGCATGATATCATGGATACTTTCACATGACCTCTACCGAACACCTCTGGACGCCGCTAAAACATCATCCAGAATATACACTGTTTTAAACAAATCCTCACTGCAATACTTTAAGTCAATTTCCCAAAAAGAGCCGCCGGCATTTGAAAAAGAACCGGCTCCCATGGTAACGCCGATAGAACTCGATTTTATCATACGGCTGGACCATCTCTACCAACTGGCGGAAGACCCGGCTATCAGAGATGCCATGATAAAAAAAATCATAGAACTAAAGAAACTGATACACCCCAGATCACTTTCTTATTATGAGAAAATGAAAGCACAGGGAAAAAATCCCTTCGCGATTCTGCAGAAAACTTCATGCAGCATCTGCCACATGGAAATACCCCCTATTCAGCTGGAGGAGATGAAAGAGTCAAACATCGTTAACTACTGCCCGCACTGCGGAAGGTTGCTGCTCGAATTATAATCGCGGGGCATTCAACCAGAAGGCCCCTTTTAACATCCGGGAATATTAGTTCCCGGACGTGCGTATCATATGCATGAATCGCATTATTTGAACTGTGATGCAGAACAGATTGGTCAAAAAGTAATTTTATAAGGAAAAAAATAAATTTCCGCAACTTAATCATGTTTTATCCTGTCAGTATTAAAGGTACCACATACCCATTTCTCCATAAGAACCTCCCCTGTAATGTACCTATGCCATTGTGATTATCGGGCTAAACGACGAGACAACTCTTATACCATGTGTATGTTGTATTGCAGCATAAATTTACAGCAAGGAAATACTATGCTCTCAGAAACACCTCATTCTCCCGGAAAAAAATCACAAATCCTTTTAACAAGCGTTTTCGGCCCCTATGCCCTGGACGATGAATATGGAAGCAGGAAGATCAATCCCATGGAGCTCTTTCACAATCAGGTGACCCGCGTGCAGGGTCCTTTTTCCCTGCGCATGTTTCACCCCTCGCTGGGATTAAAACTGATAATGGAAAATATCAATTCACCCTGCACCATGCTGGATTTTCCCGACCTCAATCGTTTTATAAAAGAATTGGAAAGCAAACCGTATGATATAATCGGCATCAGCTCAATTCTTCCGAACATCGGTAAAGTTAAAAAAATGTGCGCCCTCATACGCGAACACCAGCCCCATGCCACGATAGTCGTGGGCGGGCACATTGCTAACGCGCCCGGCATCAGCGGCCGGATAGACGCCGATCATATTGTAAAAGGCGAAGGCGTCCGCTGGTTCAGAAATTTTCTCGGCGAGGATGAGGACGGCCCCGTCAAGCATCCCGTGGCAATATCCGCCTTCGGCAGCAGGATCCTGGGCATTCCATTGCCTAACCGGCGCGGAGACGTGGCGGCCATCCTGATCCCTTCAGTGGGCTGCCCCATGGGCTGCAATTTCTGCGCAACATCCCATATGTTCGGGGGAAAGGGCAAATCCGTAAACTTTTTTGAAACTGGAGATGAACTCTACTCGATTCTGTGCAATCTTGAAAAAAGGCTCAAGGTCAGCTCATTTTTTGTAATGGACGAGAATTTTATGCTAAACAAAAAACGCTCCCTACGGCTCCTTGAATTAATGATAGAAAATGATAAAACCTGGACCTTCAGCATTTTCAGTTCAGCCAGGGTAATTAAATCATACACCGATGAACAGCTGGTTCGTTTTGGTATTTCCTGGGTATGGATGGGGCTTGAAGGAAAAAACAGCCGGTACGCAAAACTCAACGGCATTGACACCAGGACGCTGGTTAGTCATCTTCAATCGCTCGGCATCCGCGTCCTGGGCTCGACTATTATCGGTCTCGAACATCATTCACCTGAAAACATACCTGTGGTTATAGACTGGGCGGTGAGCCACAATACCGTGTTCCATCAATTCATGCTGTACACGCCTGTTCCGGGAACACCGCTCCATGAAGAACACAAAAAAAGCGGGACGCTTTTATCTGAAGAAGAATGCCCGGCAGCTGATGCCCACGGACAGTACCGTTTCAATTTCCGTCACCCCCATATTGACAATCAACAGGAAACCGGTCTCCTCCTGAATGCTTTCAACAAGGATTTTGAAAAAAACGGACCGAGTCTGCTCCGGCTGATTCGAACCATGCTCGCGGGATGGAAAAATCTTAAAAATCATCCGGATCCATGCGTTAGAAAGCGTTTGAAACATGAATGCCTGCTGATTAAAACTTCCTATGCCGGTGCCGTGTGGGCAATGAAACGCTGGTATCGTCATGATACCCTTATCTTTAATGAGGCATCAGATGTTCTGAAGGGGTTATATGATGAGTTCGGCTGGAAGACCAGGATCGCGGCAAGTATAACGGGAATATTCGCGCACCTGTGCATGGTCAGAGAGAACAGGAGGCTTGCCCGCGGGTGGACCTATGAACCGTCAACCCGCTATGAAGATAATACTGCCAGGCTGGCTTTTCAATTGAAAGAACAACCGGTATCCGCGTCATCGCTGGTGCAAGACGTTTTGTATCGTGAAAAAAGCTTACTGGCCCCACCTGTAACGGAGTAGCATATATCGGCGGCGGGTTCCTTCATTAATCAATTGACATTACTGCTGCTGCATTAGATTTAATAGACTTGTTGCATAACTACTTATAATTGCATATATTTGTCTCCGCCACCTTCGGCGGCGGAGGCAAATATAGTTGATTATTGAGTTTCGCAACAAGTCTAATAATAAATTCAGATGACAGGGGTATCCTATGAAAAAACTATTCGTAATACTGGTATTGATGTTCCCGTTAGCTGTATGGGCTGGTATAAATGATGATTTAATAAAAGCCGCGGAGCAGGGAAACAAAGCTAACGTATCATCTCTACTTGCGAAAGGTGCTGATGTTAACGCGAAGGATGTTTCCGGTCTTACGCCACTGATGTGGGCTTCGTACCGCGGCCATACAGATATCGTCAAACACCTGATAGCGAAAGGCGCTGATGTGAACGCATTGCCTGACAATAAGCACACAGCCCTGATGATGGCTTCAGTTTTTGCCTTTAACGATATCGTAAAACTCTTAATTGAGAAAGGCGCTGATGTGAATGCGAAGGATGAAAAAGGCAGAACAGCCCTGATTTATGCTTCAGAGCAAGGCAAACAGGATATAGTAAAACTCTTGCTTGAAAAAGGCGCAGATGTAAAGGTGAAGGATGGTAAAGGCTTTACAGCCCTGGGGCTTGCTTCATACTATGAGCATTCAGAGATAGTAACATTACTGAAAGCCGCCGGGGCGAAGGAATAGGCACCGGCCCTCCTGTCCCAATCACTGATAAATAACTAATAAGGATTTGAATCCATGGATAATCCGGTCATTCTTACAAGTTAACAATTCTAACTTATTTATAATTGGGCATCATATCACATCGAGACATATCAAACATACATCATCATCAAAAGAGTTGCTTCCCCTGAAGATAACCAGCTTCTTGTACAATTCTTTGATAAATAATTCAGGCGATAAATTTTTTAATTCGAGCAGGACCTCATTCATTTCACTGTATTCAAAATATAAATCATCATTATCCACCGGACGGGCTTCAACAAACCCGTCGGTAAAAAATAATATCTTGCTGTCTCCCGATAAGGTTATTTGCGAATTGATATATGTCTTATTACTATCCCGTAAAAAAGTATTATTCATGATCCCTATTGGAACGCTTTTCGCGCTTTTAAGATAATTAATAGTTTTATCCATAATTATCACCGGAGGGTTATGACCGGCATTGGAATATAATAATGAGTTATCGCGAGGATTATATATACCATAAAATACCGTGACAAAATTTCCATCTGTCTGATTGTAGAGGATTTTATTTATGTTAAGCAGCAATTCCGCGGGATCTGCTTTACTTTCCCCGGACTGCATAATTATTGTCTTAACCATAGAGGTGATGAACGCTGCGGGAACGCCATGACCCGAAACATCACTGAGGAAAATACCGATCAGTTCCGAATCCCTGAATTTTATAAAGTCATAAAAATCACCCCCGACCTGGTCCATGGGTTTGTACAGCGAATATATGAAATCCGCGGGCTGATGAACGGGGATCAGCTGCTCCTGGATTCTTCTTGCGAGGGCCAATTCATTTTCCATTAATTCATTACGCAGCTTCAGCTTATTTCGTTCAATTTCAAGTTCGCAGGTCCTGTCGTGAACCGTTTTTTCGAGAGATTCCGTATAGGTCTGCTGCATGGTGATGATTTGTTCCTGGGCCGATACGTTTTCCAGCTTGAGAATGTTTATCCTGTCGGCAAGAGCAATTGAAAGCAATACCACTTCAAAGACCGATCCGATTTGAGCCCCGTACGAGGTGATGATTACATCAGGCACCAATCCATAACTTCTCAACGCGTAGAGAATCATCCCGATCAGCATAACCATCCAGGCAAGGAGAAAAAAACGGGCTACCCGGTTTCCCCTGTATAATGAAATCGACGAAACAATGATGATATTGATGGCTACGAAGCTGCCCAGTGCACCGCATAATTTTATGCTTATATTATAACTTCCAAAAATTGACAGGACCATAACAAATCCCATAATAAGGGCGGCAATTATTAAAGCTACATTGCCCTTTTTGAAATTTGTTTGCAGGTTAAGGAAAGATTTTGAAAATATTGAAGCCAGGCATAGCATGGTACTGATAAAAAAAGGTATGGATTTATTTACAATAACCGGATTGTCAGGTAAAAAGTATTGCGCAAAGAATCCATTTAAAGCCAGATATCCCATGAACGTGGTAAAAATATATAAAACATAATAAAGATACGACTGGTCTCGTGTGCTGAAAAAAATAAATAAATTAAAAATCATCATTACAGCCAGGATGCCGAAATAGAGACCAAACAGGATCACTTCATCATTGACATTCTCCGAAAAAGCATAGGGGCTGTAGATATAAATTGGAAATATCATAGGCCCTTCACCGGAAATTTTGAAATAAACATCTTCTTCGGTATTCTGTTTTATATTCAGCTTGAAGACAAATGTCCGATACTGAATGTCCCGCTTTTTAAAGGAGAGCATATCCCCGGTTTCTTTCATGGTATATTCGTTGTTTTCATCAAATGAAAAAAGCGTTACATAGTCGAGGCAGGGATAGGCAACCTCGATCAGCCAGTCTTCCTGTTCGGCCCTGTTAACTATTTTCGCATGCATCCAGTGTACGGAGCCGGAAAATCCAAGGTTGATTGAATCGGAACCGATTTTTTTGAACGGTAGCAAATGCCTGTTGCCATGGATATACCCTATATCACGATCACGTTTTTTATCTTCAAAAATCTCAAAAGATTTTGTAATCGTGTGTTTACCGGATCCATTTCCCAAAAGAACGAAGTTATCAGCATAAGCGGAAGTAGTTACTGTAATTAACAGTAACAAATTAAAAATGTAAATACGTATTTTCATAGATTACTTTTTACAATGCATGTTTCTTACGCATGATTCTTTTCAATAAGAAATTATGGTAATGTATATCCTGTAAAGTGTCAAGTATTCCCCGAAAGTCAACATTCTTATTGTGGAGAAACACATCAATGCTTTGCCAGCAGAATCCTGCCCGTCGATTGATTACATGGTTCTTCACCACTGATGTATCAAATCAGCTGCATGAATTTCATGAGAGCATCAATGTGATCTATGATGTCGCCCCGGGGACCTGAATATCGGCCTGACGTTATCCGGCTGATCCAGGCATTCATCTCCCTGATTGAATAATGGGCAATGGCGTGTTTCCTGGCCAATTTTGCCGCATTCCCGGAAATCCCCGGTGCTGCAAAGAGAAAACCCTTCTGTATATTGCTCTCAATCATATAGTCATATAATGTTTCAATATATGCGGCATTCACAGGGATGCCCGTACGGTGCCGGTACCGGACCGCGATTTTTTCATCACCGTCGCTTAACACTGCAATGCGGGCATCTTTGTCATGGCTGACCGGCGCAAATCCCAGCAAAAAAAAATGCATCAGTATCCGCCGCAGTACGGTTGCCTCATCATCCTTGATCCCGGACATTTTTCTCAAGGCCTTGAAAAGCCGGGCAACACAGTCTGATATATCGTCCAGATGAGCACGCTGCGCGTCTGATTCAATGGCAGCCTTTTTTCTCGCGCATTTTTTTAAAGTATATTTCCATTCCGGATTCAGAACAAAGACAGCGTCATCGCCGCTGCCATATCTGGCATAACGTACCATTGCATATCCGGACAATACAACCCCGGCCCAGAGTACCGGATAAACAAACCCGAAAGCTGCAAATACACATCCGGCAGTCGCGGAAATTATACATCGCCCGCGGATTTTCTTAAAATCCCTGCAGGCATCCGCATATACAGCATCAACCATATGACTATAACCGGACTTGATTTCTTCAGATTTTTTATCCATCTCTTCCCTGACACGCTCTTTGAAGCTCTTTACGGCCTTTTTTTTGCGGAGATTGTTTTCCCAATCCCCGGCATACTGTGACCTGTTCCGCTGCTTCACAGTAGCATGGACGGTCATGCTTGACAGGACCTCGTCATGGCGCCTGCGCCGTACCGGGTCTGAAAGGATTTCATAGGCATAATTGATGCGCGCCTGCGCTTCATTGCTGCCGCCCCTGTCAGGATGCGTCTCCATGGACATTTTTCTGTAGGCTGTTTTAATTACCTGGATTGAAGATCCCCGTGCGATGCCCAATAGCGCATAGCAATTAATATCGTGATGTTTGTTGCCGGGTGTCATGATTGAATGAAGCGGTTTGATTTATTTTATAGATAATCCGCCATTGAATCTGTGTCAAGAGGGAAATTGAGGTTTGCTCCACACTCGGGCGGTGGCATGATTCTGCTGCGAATCACCTTTTCTGCAGCAGAAAACGCTGCAAAAAAATAAATAATTCCATGGCCATATGACAAATATAGTTGCTTAATAATCTCCTTCAATAATTATTGCTTAATACTATACATCATTGTTCTCTCTGCCCATGTTGAGGGTGCCACTGCCAGCATCTAATTGGAGAAAGGGGTCATGACAAAAAAAGGAAAACGCATTATTTTAGCCGTTGCCGGGGTGCTCTGTGTAATGGTCATCGCATTTTTCATTTACATCAAAACCGGCCCGATTATTCCCGGAAGCGATGACATGTTCAACGAGATAATGACATGCGAGCTTCCGGAGCTGGTTACCGGACAGACGGGTTTTGCAAACAATGGCAAGGTGAAAATCTGGTATGAGGTCTTCAAACCCGCACAACAACCACGAGGAACCATCCTCCTGATCATGGGCCATTCCGCCACATCACTCCGATGGCAAGATTTTCATGTGCCTTTTATTAAGGCCGGATACCAGGTTATACGGTTTGATAACCGCGGCACGGGAATGTCCGACTGGATAAAAGACTGGAACAAGAACAATCCATATACCATCGAAGACATGGCCCAGGACGCCCTTACGGTCATGGATGCATTGAAAGTCGACACAGCACATCTCATCGGCGCGTCAATGGGCGGCATGATAGCCCAGCAGCTGGCCATCAAGCATCAAAACAGGGTGGCTTCATTAACATCCATCATGTCTTCGGGCTATTTGGAGGACCCCGCGTTGACAGTAATAACACCGGAACTAATGAATCAAATTATAACAATATCTTTACGGTACCGGTTGATCCCCACGAAGATAAACCAGATCAAATTCCAGACGTATCTATTTTACCTTGTCAGCAATAACAGTTCCTATGACGCCAGGCAAAGCGCTCTGATAGCGCGGTATGAAATTGAAAAGCATGGAGGCTACAATCCCAGGGTGAAAGATCAGCATGATGCCGCGATCATAACTTCCGGTTCCCGGTATGATCAACTGGGCTCAATCAAAGCGCCGACACTGATCATTCATGGAAAAGCCGATCCTCTTCTGCCCGTTGAACATTCGATGAAATATGCCCCCATGATACCCCATGCAAAGACTCTCTTTATCGATGGAATGGGCCATTATATACCAGATATTTATATGAATAGAATCAATCAGGCATTATTTCAGAATATTCAATAATAACGAGGCTCTGCAATGCTTCTAAATCCAATATTTTGCAAAGATGAAAGAGACATAGTTTGGTATATTCGGGGATTTCTGTCATACCGGTTATGATAAAATCCTTAATGTGGGGAGAAGAAAAGCATGAATTCCATTGATTCTGGCAACAATAAAAAACGGGCATGGTGGAGCCGGGCATACTCCGCCGTCACCAGGTACCTTGCCCATCCCTGGCTCATACTGTTCCTCGTTATCCTGGCGCTGTTACTGAACATCCAGTCTTTGTGGACCGGCTTATGGTTTGACGATTTTAGTCACCGTATGTTCATGCTTGACCTGACGCCCTTTGGCTCTCGCGCATGGAAAATATTTTCCGCCTACAATTTTATCGACACCAACCCGGCAACGAACCGCTTTCTTATGGAAATAGGACTCTTGCCCTGGTGGACACCCCTTGATTTCCGGTTGAGCTTCCTCCGCCCCTTGAGCTCAATGAGCATATGGCTTGATTATCAGCTCTGGCCCGACATGCCGGTCCTGATGCACCTTCACAGCCTCGCCTGGTATGGCGCCCTCGTGGCAGCTGTTGCCTGGTTCTACCGCCGCATCATGAGCGCCACTTGGGTAGCGGGATTGGCTGCCCTCTTCTTCGCCATTGACAGCAGACACACCATCCCTGCAACCTGGATCGCCAATCGCCACGCCCTGATATCAATTTTATTCGGCGTGCTCTGCCTAATCGCCTATGACGCCTGGCGAACCTCAGGAAAAAAACTGTACGCCGTCCTGCCCCCTCTCTGCTTTGCTCTGGGGCTTTTCTCCGGGGAGATGGCCCTGGCAACAGCCGGGTTCCTTCTTGCCTATGCCCTCTTCCTCGACCAGGGCCGGTTGAAGAAGCGTTTACTGCCCCTGCTCCCCTGCTTTATGGTACTGTTTATCTGGGCAATGTTTTATGTTCTAAATGATTTTGGAACACACGGTTCCGGCATGTATATTCACCCGGCGGAAAACCCGATCTCCTTTATCAAGGCTGTGATCGAGCACGCACCGTTCCTCCTTATCGGACAATGGACCCCGGTTCCCGCATCAGTAGGAAGTCTAATGCCGCCGGCATTAGCCATAACAACCGGCTTGCTGTTCACAGCATTCCTGGTTCTGATACTATTTCCGCTGCTAAAGCATGACCATACAGCACGATTCTGGTTTACAGGGATGATGCTCTCCATTCTGCCCGTAGCCGGCGCCGATCCCACTACAAGAGTGCTCCCTTATATAGGGGTGGCAGCTATGCCGTTAATCGCCCGATTTCTCGCAGGCCTTACCGAATCAGCGTCATATTATCCAAAAATGCGTTTCTGGCGCGTTTGCGCAATGACGGCGGCAGTGATTTTTATTCTAACTCATCTCATCATAGCACCGCTGAACATTCATAATGAAATCAATGGCATGAACATGGTCAGTAATTTTTACACAGCTCCCATCAAGACTTTTCCCGATGACACGGCTCTGAAGAAGCAGAGCCTCATCCTGGTCAATCCGCCGGATTACCACTTTTCCGCAGGCCAGTCGTTTATTTACAAAATAGTGGAGGGAAAACCGTATCCTAAAAGAATCCGCGCCCTAGCCGGGTGCCCGGGACCAATCGAGATTAAACGCCTTGACGATCGCACCCTCAGGGTCAGGACCCCGGAAGGGCTTTTCAAAGGATTCTCCGGCAGAGTCTTCTTTTCAAAAGAAAATCCGCCGAAAGCAGGACAGGAGTTTAAGCTTCCCGATGTTTCCATGCACATAGACAATGCCGGCAAGGAAGATGGTCCCGCCGAGGTGACCTACCGCTTCACAGTCCCCCTGGAAGACCCGTCCCTGCGCTGGCTGCAGCTGGAGGACAACACCTATGTTCCCTTTGTAATGCCGGCAATAGGGAAAACTGTCATGTTCCACGGGAAAGATTTGATGGATTTATTTTTTCCCAAGGATGAAAAGAAAAAAGACGGCGACAAGGCGCGGTAAAACCAGCCTCACACCGCTCTTATCTGCTCCCGGTATTCAGATGGCGTGGTGCCCATCTCATTCTTAAATGAGCGGATAAATGTCGCGAGGCTCTCAAATCCCATGGCAAAGGCGATATCGATGATCTTATTCTCCGTTTGAGCGATCTGCCTGGCCGCTTCCTGTATACGGAGACCGTTGATATACTCGTTGATCTTTTTACCCGTATAGGCGTTAAAGAGACTGCTGAAATAATTCGGATTCAGATCAACCGCAGCTGCCAGCCCTTCCCGGGACAGGTCAGAGGTATAGTTCTCGTTGATGAACTTGATAACCCTCTGCAGTTTCTCCTCGGCGGATTCGGTAATGGTCAGCTTTGCCGGCTTGGATTCTTTCGAGTCTCTCAGCTGATCATACAGCCGATCGATCCTGATCTTCTGCTTCTTCGATTCGCGGGCTTCATACAGAATGCCGGTCATCATGTAAAACGGCATGATGTAGAAATTGATGAATTCGGGGAAATATAATTTCAGATGCGACGACAGGATCGCCCACATGTTGAGTATAAACCACACCACGATTACCGACAGGATGAGATACAGGTTGAACCAGTTTTTCTTGATACGGTGCATCTGGAAGACCATGTACCCCATAAGCCCGAAGCATGAAACAAAAACAGCCATGACCGCAAGGGACTGGATGATAAAATCATTGTAAAAGATGCAGGCAAGTACCATACAGAGAGCGGTGCCGATGACCAGTACACGGTTATGGTTAGGAAAAAAAATGCCATACAAACCCTGGACAGCTATCCCCATATAACAGATTGCAGCAAGAAAGATACAGAAAAAGAAGGTTATCATATAATCAATTTTCCAGGTCCCGGCAGGGATCAGCAGTGATGCTGATATGATGATGCACATCAGCAAACCCAGGGAATACCAGAGGCGGTTTTTCGAGGTCCTGTCCACAATGAAATAGAGGATATGGACGATCATAAACGTCGTCAGAATAACGATAACTCCCAGTATTGCCTGCCTGTAGAAAAGATTGTTCCAGAAGAACGTCGCAGTATATTCTTCTTTTGTTTGTATCTGCATGTCGGACTTTATTTTTCCGATTGAGACGTCACGTATGCCGTATATTCCCATGCTGATATGAACATCATTCTTTCCCTTCCGCACCACGGCTGATGGAATTGGATACTGCATGTTCCAGGATAAATCATCGGGATTACTTTTTCCTATCATAACCCCATTAATATAGATGGTTTTCGTCACCAGTGCATCCTGTACATATATGCCTGCATATCGCGAAGGGTCTTCGAGGTCAAAGCTTCCGGCCACCCAGATATAGGTATAACTATTTTTCGGCCCGAAGGCCAGGGTGACGTTCCGAAGGTCCTCAAGGAGCCGCCACCGATCACTCTTCTGTGCATCGGTCAGAGATGGATTATCGGAACGAAGGATTCTGAGATCGCTGACGGTAACCGATGGTTCGCCGCCGCTGCATGAGGCGGTAATAACCGTGCACAAAGCGAGCAGTGTCATGAGGATCTTTTTTTGTATCGCCACACCAGGCCTCGTATTATCGGATCATCGCAAAAAAGGATAATAACATGTCAGAAAGATTTGTTTATACGTTTAGATGGCAATGATGCGCTATTTCTGTCAAGGTAATTAACACCGCGGACACGCATACCTTTTTCAAATACACGGGAATGTAATACACGACAGGATTTGTCACAGATGCACAGAGAAATGGAGTAATAGAATATAGTGGCAATTTTTATAAAATAACTTCGAAAACCGGCTTTTCAAATCTTCACATTCCAACGTTTTGCAAAGTAAAACATTATTTCATTGTCTATATTCGACCATAAGCAGTCATACCGGTCACGGTATGGGTAATTCAAAGAGACCAAGGAGATTAAAATGAAATGAACGCTATCGATTCTTCCACTATCAATACTCAGACAAGACGCGGGCGCGTATTCTCAGCCATAAAAAAAGGCCTCGCCCATCCCTGGCTTCCGCTGTTCCTTGTCGTTATAGCCGTACTGCTGAGCCTGCCGTCCCTCCGGTCCGGATTGCAGCTGGATGATTATCTGCACCGCATGATCATGCTCGACCTGTCCCCGGTGCCGATTCCATTGAAAATTTTTTCCGCCTACAATTTTGTCGACGTAAACCCCGGGAGGCTCCGTGAAGGTATTGAACTGGGGATCTTCCCCTGGTGGACGGTCGCCGACTTCCGCATTTCCTTCTTTCGCCCCCTGGGCTCTCTCTTGCTCTGGCTCGACTACCAGTTGTGGCCCGACCTGCCGGTCCTGATGCACCTTCACAGCATAGCATGGTATGCCGCCATAGCCGTCCTGGCTTTTCTTTTCTACCGCCGCATCATGGGCGCCACCTGGATCGCAGGACTGGCGGCCCTGCTCTTCGCCGTCGACTACAGGCACGCTACCCCGGCAGGCATGCTCTCGAACAGGTATGCCCTGATGTGCCTGTTCTTCGGCCTCCTCTGCCTCCTCGCCTATGACGGCTGGCGGCGATCGGGGAAAAAGTGGCTGGCCCTGGCAAGCCCTGCCTGCCTGGCGCTGGCTCTCCTCTCGGGGGAAGCGGCAGTGGCCGTGCCCCTGTTCCTTTTTGCCTATGCCATCGCCCTTGACCGGGGCACGATAAAAGAGCGCGTCCTCGCCCTCCTCCCCAATGCAGCGGTTGGGCTGGCCTATGCGGTGATGTATCAGATCTTCAGGTACGGGTCACACGGCTCCGGCATGTACCTGAATCCCCTGGAAGAGCCGGCCGCCTTCATGAAGGCCTTCATCACCAATGTTCCCGCCCTGTTACTCTCCCAGTGGGCTCCCATACCCGCTCAGATAGGCCAGATGATATCCTCCCATGCTTTCATTGTCCTGGTAGCGGTCTTTTTTTTGATGCTGGTCTTTTTACTGTACAGCCTGGTGAGACAGGACCGTGTCGCCCGATTCTTTACCATGGGCATGCTTCTTTCACTGGTGCCCATCGCCGGCATTGAACCGCAGGAACGTTCGCTCATCTTCGTCGGCCTTGGCGCGATGGGACTCCTGGCGCAGGTGCTGGGGGGACTTGTCCGGAAATCGGAGCTCCTCCCTTCCTCGAGGGCCTGGCGCCGTATCGCGCTGCCCCTGGGAATAATGCTGGCCCTGGCGCATTTAGTCATCAACCCGATTTCATTCCCGAACAATCCCGGATACATAACCATGATGAATGATTTTTATATCAATCCCGTTAAAAGTATTCCCGATGACCGGGAGTTAAGCAGGCAGTGCCTCATCCTGGTGAACCCTCCTGATTATATTTATTCAGTCGGATTTATTCCTTTTTTCAGGATCCTTGACGGAAAAAGCTCCCCGAAGAGCATTCGTTCTCTTTTCGGAGGCCCCGGTCCGGCGGAAATAACCCGCGTCGATGACCGTACACTGCAGGTAAAGACCCCCCGGGGTCTCTTCAACTATGTCCTGGGCAAAATATACGTGTCCCCGGAGAAACCGCTGGTCCCGGGCCAACTGTTTAACCTGGGCAACATGACAGTCCGGATACACGGCGTGGCCGGGGAACAGGGACCCACGGAGGTGACCTACCGCTTCAAGGTACCCCTTGAAGACCCATCCCTGCGCTGGCTTCAACTGGAAAACGGAAAGTATGTTCCCTTTACACCACCCGCCATAGGGAAATCGGTTATGGTACGAGGGCTGGATCTGATGGATGTATTCTTCCCCAAGGAGGGAAGTAAATAGCAATAAAGACGCTTGCGCATTGGTGACGTACGACCCATTGCGCAAGCATCTCAATGCCGTTTGTTTCGCTTATCCGGAAGAAGAACCCAGGCAACCCCTGACAAATAATAAAAGATTAAATGTTAATCAAATAATATGAAAACAATATAGCAACAGCCAGATTTGAAAAACCGAAATTTATTAAAACATCTTTTGGCAACCTATAAAGAATGAATGAAACCAGACTGGCTGCAAATGCCCAATATTTCAAAGCCATGCCGAATATTAAAAATGGCATTGCATATTCCGGATGAAAAAATAAATAAATATACATTGATGCAAAAGTAAAGGCGGTACCAGCGGTAAACAGCCGGAATAAAACATAATCAGGCGGATTTATTTTGTCCGCTGCCGGTAAAACAGGAAAAGAATATGGTAATTTGATTAGCATTGACAGTAGAATTGCAAGACCGCCGAATAGATTTAAGCCCGCACCAATTAATAAAATAGTATTCATAGACTCCCTCCCCTCGCAATATTTTTACAATTCATTATTTATCACAGTTCCCCGTGTGGGCCTGATAATCACCTCGCAGCAGTCGTCTCCCCGGTTCAGGTTTTTCGCGTGAATGACCTCGATGTCCGCCTCTTTTCCGAAAAGGCCCCGGACCATGCCCGTGTAGGTCTCGACTGTTACAATACCGCAGTCGGCTATCCCCGCCTTGGCGATCCCTTTCTGGATCTCGCAGTCGGATACCCGCACACGGATAGCGCCGTCCTCAAGGTCAACTGTCCGGTTTGTTATCCCCAGGATGCTCATGAAGATTTCCATTGCTTCCAGGAAACTGGAAGGCCAGACAGGATCGGGGAACACGCTTTTTCGCATGTGCTTTCCCATGACATAGGAAAACTGCTTCCACGCCGCAACATCCATGTCCCATGCCGCGTCAATGCCGAATTTTTTCGCCACCGCCATGAACCAGGCGCCGTCCATGCGAGCGAATGACAACCGTGAAAGATTCATATGCTGCTCATCAGAAATTTTCAAGTTCTACCTCCCTCCCTTACTGAACATTCCGATACCTTCTTTAACCATTCTGACAGGTATGCCGATAATTGTTGCAATATCATCTTCACCGATCCCTTCTTCCGACAATCTATAGGAAAGGTGCGCCAATGATTCCCCAATTTCAATGATGTACCTGTCAGGGTCATAACAGCGTAATACCTTTTGTCTCCATGGCTGTTCCCTGGTCCTGTGGACGAATTCCACTCCCCTGTTAGTGAGCTCCTGTTCCATTTCATCAACATTATTATATTCAAAGTACAACTCAACATTATGTTCACCCTGCCTGATTTCCTTATTTCCGATCAGACCTTTATAGTGAGACTTTTTATGGATGGCAAAATCGCCATGGAAGGTAACGTTTTCGCCAAAATCATATTTGATCTTTTGACCCAGAACATCCAGATAAAACGCTTTGGATTTTTCTATATCTTCCACCACAAGCAATGTGCATATAAACTTCATCTGTTTCTCCAGCGCCATTATGTTTATTTGTTTAAATTTTTTACCAGCAGAATTTCGATAAGACAAAAAGCTTTAAAACCCTCATCCCATTCTGAGCATCGCCTCATCGGGAAATAATACGGAGCTGAAATCAAGAACATGTGCGGCTATTCATTATCCGAAACACTCAATTCTATATGGAAGAACTGAATAGATTCAAAGGGAATGCTTCTCTTCATGATGATACTATTCTTATAGGCCTGGAGATTACATAAGAATCAGGGGCTTCACCAGGCATACAGTGCATTGCAAAAAGAAAAGTTAATTCCTGCTGATTTTTAATAAATGCCTATTTTATTCTTGATATTTAATTTACCAATATTTGATATACAACAGAGGGGGATTCTCCACTCACCAGGCGTGGATTTCCCCAACCCGGTCCTGTAAAAAACCCGCAGGCGGCAACGGTCGAGATGAACCCCTGGATAAAGAATGATCGGGGACTGCATTCTGCCGACTGATTACATGACCATCTAATGGAAAACAGATTCCTATGAACCTCATTTCACTGCAATCCGGCAGTAACGGCAACTGCATCTATGTCGAGGCCGGGGACGTAACGCTGCTCTTCGACGCCGGGATAAGCGGCAAGCAGGCGGCGGAGCGCCTTACCTTCTCAGGCCGGGACATCTCCCGCGTCGACGCCCTGATCATCTCCCATGACCACGCCGACCATGTCCGCTGCGCGGGAATTTACCAGCGCAAGTTCGGCGTCCCCCTGTATGCTACCGAAAAAACAATGCGGGCAGCGCATTCCTCCCATGATCTCGGCACACTTACAGATGTACGACATTTCCGGGCGGGCGCACCGATGCAGTTCGGCCGGGTACGGGTCGAGACCCTTCCCACGCCCCATGACGGTGCGGACGGCGTGGCATTTATTGTTGACGATGGCGAATTCAGGCTGGGGATATTCACCGACCTCGGGCACGTGTATGACGACCTGAAAAGCGCCCTCCCCACGGTGGACGCCGTGCTGATTGAAAGCAATTATGATCCGGACATGCTGCGCAACGGTTCGTACCCGCGGTATCTTAAAACCAGGATAGCCGGTTCCCGCGGCCATCTTTCAAACATCGAATCGGCCGAACTCATTGCCCGATACGGGGCGCGGCTGCGCTGGGCCTGCCTGGGGCACCTGTCAGGCGAGAACAACACGCCCGAACTCGCCCTCCGAACCCATCGTTCAATAAATGGAAGCATGACATACCATCTCGCGGGGCGGCACGGGGCCGGGGACCTGCTGGCGGTATAAGTATTTTTTCAGCATTATCCCCATCCTGAACTTTTCAGGTCATGCCCTGCTTGAACCCTCTCCTGACGGGATTTTATACGGGATCAGCATCGGCACCCGGGACTGGTATTCCCGGTATCCGTCCCCGAATTCCCGGACGAGATCCCGTTCCTCGAGCAATGTGGCCAGTATGATCCATATTGTCCACATACTATTAAAAAGAAGTCTGTCTGCCGTGAGATCGGGACCGGACCATATCATTGCCAGGGAGACGAAATATAATGGATGCCGCATCCACCGGTAGGGTCCTTTTACCGTAAGGGGCAGCGATTTCGGTTCCTTATTACGGATTTTAAGTTTTAATTTTATGGTGCCGAAAGGGTCAAAAAATCCGAGGGACGCAACACCCCAATAGAATCCGGCAATAGAGAGAATAAATATTACCCGCATTATCCAGTATATAACCCCTTCCGCTGCAGCTATGGTAACGGTACGCTGCCAGAACAGGACCAATATGAACAGGGGAATGCTTGATGTTATGGCGAAGAAAGCGCCATAATAGTCGTCGGGTATGGTTTTACTGATTCTGGCACGGACACTTTTTCTTATCAGAATGCTGTGCTGAAGGAAAAACAGCATTGAAAGAAAAGCGTCAAATACCAGCGCCGGTGCCGTGTTTATACCGATATCGATCAGTGTAAAGGGACCCAAAAACAGAAACAGGTAAAAAAGTATCATTGATGCCCCTCCCAGTGCAAGAGTGGCATAGATCAGAATTTTTGTTTTATAACTTTTCATGTGTGTTACCCCAATGATTTATATGCATTGAACTGGTTTGATATTTTAATTGGTTTAAGTGCCAATGGCATCCTGTCTCCTCAATTATAGCATGAACTTCATCTTTTCGGGATTGACTCTGGTTATAAGTCCATGAAACTCAGTGAGAAGGAGGCCGTGAAATCCTCCGTGCAGCATGCGGCCCCAGCCGGTCCAATCCCCGGGAGCAGTGAAATGCGTACTGATACTGGTCTCGTTCTCCTTAACGAACCTGAGTTTTAATCCTGACCGCAGACAAAGCAGCGCGGTACCGCGGTTTGAGCGGGGAGCAGCTCCCCGATGGCCGTATCAACTGTTGTTATCATATGCTACCTCTCCAGGAACCCAAACCTGCTTTCTCATTAAGTGAATGCAGGTATCAGTTCTCAACGTTATGAGCATTTAGATATTTCGAATTATTTCGAATTATCTAAATCAAAATAATAAAACCCGGCATCAGAGTCAATAGGATTTCACAATTTTTTATTTTTTTCTCTTTTTAATCAAATAATCGACTATTGTACCCAACCGCCCCGCACGAAACGCAGAAACAAAAAGTAGCGCAACAGTATAGGCCTATTAAATAAAACCAGCCCTCAAAACGTCCACCCAAAAGCGGACACTAATATGCGTTTGTTGTATGAGGTTGCACCGAGCAAAGCGAATGCAACCGAGTTAAGAGCCAAGGCTGTCACGGCGTTTGAGCAACCGTGTCACCTCCATGCTCTTTGTGATTGACAAAATCCCTGAACCCCACAAACTTTCACTACAAGGATAATATCATGATAATTCAAAGCATTAAAAACCTGCTCTTCGCGAAGGACAAATACATTCAATTAAAAGTACTCTCCCTGATGAAGCCCGTGGGGAAACTCATATTTTATCATGCAGCCCTCGAAACAGGATTGCTCAAAACTCTTGAAAGTCCTGCAACGATCGAGCAGATCGCCGGGAAATTGAGCATAAAAAACATACAGCTATTGTCTTCCCTCCTCGATCTGGGCTGCACCCTGAAAGAATTGAAATGCAGCAATGGGAAGTACAGCATACGGGGCAGGATGTCCCGGGCGCTGTTGCAAAATAATTCTGTTGCCGACCTAATCCGCGAAACGGTTCAATACCACGCTGATGTAGCTCTACGACTCGATTCATTTCTTTTAAAAGGCACAAACGGCAATTATCTCGACAATCTTGGCGGCGTCATCGCCGGGTCCTCCCGCATAGGGGAAACCCTGATAAAATCCTTTATCGAGCATACTGTACAAAAAACTGAAACCCTTACCATTCTCGAATTCGGGTGCGGATCAGGAGCCTATCTTAAATACTATGTTGATAGAAACAGCGCGAATCACGGTATCGGAATCGATCTGGACGGGTCAGCAGTGGCCATAGCGCGGGATAATTTGAAGAGAAACAGCATTGAAAATAATTTTTCGGTATTTCAGGACAACATCCTGAAACCAAAGTCCCTGAAGAACGAATCATTTGACCTCATCACGTCCTATTCCAACATTTATTACTTTTCCGATGAAGACAGGAAAAAGCTCTTTGCATCAATCCACAAACTGCTTAAAGACGGCGGCAGGTTCATGCTCGCGACGATGTTTAAAAGCAAAAAGCTTACATCAGCTTACTATGATATAATCTTTTCAGCAACCCAGAGACTATATCCGCTGCCACTCATCGATGACATTGTTCGCGATCTTAAACAAGAGGGATTTTTGCAGGTTAAAATCATCAATCTGCTTGATGATTCCTTCAAGGGGATTGTGGCAAAAAAATAGCAAGTGATTGCAAACATACGCCTACTGTTAGCCCGGGGTTTAAACCCCGGGCTAACAGTAGGCGGTCTCCCTCCTCGCAATATCTACCGGCCCATACTGATCCCTATCGACTCGGCGCACTGGATGAGCTGGGAATCCGCCGGTACGGTGCGGACCTTCCCGGCCAATTCGCTGAGGGGAACCAGCGTAATACGGGGAGTATCAAGGGCGACCATGGTCCCGAAGCTGCCCTCAGCCGCGGCCTGGACTGCGAAGCTCCCGAGGCGTGTGCCGAGAACCCGGTCGAAGGCGCAGGGCGAGCCGCCGCGCTGGATATGGCCGAGAACAGTGCAGCGGACCTCAAGGTCTATCCGCTTCTTGATCTGGTCGGCAAGATACTGGCCCACGCCGCCGAGCTGCGGTACGCCCTGGAGGCGCGTGGAGGCCGACGCCTGGGTTATCACATCGCCGCCCTCTTCCCGGGCCCCCTCCGCGACCATGATGATGCTGAAGGGGCTCCCGCCCTTCGCGCGATATTGGATTTTCTCCACGACCCGGTCGATGTTGTACGGTATTTCAGGGACAAGGATGATGTGGGCGCCGCCAGAGATTCCCGACTCCAGGGCGATCCATCCGGCAGTGCGGCCCATGACCTCGAGGATCATGACCCGCTGGTGACTCCGGCCGGTGGTCTGCAGGCGGTCAAGTGCTTCAGACGCAACCTCGACCGCTGTCTGGAAGCCGAACGTGTAGTCTGTTTTATCCAGGTCGTTGTCAATGGTCTTGGGGATGCCGATGGCGGGAATGCCCTTCTTGAAAAACCTGTATCCGATCTCAAGGGTCCCCTCGCCTCCGACAACGAATAGGCAATCGAGGCCCAGTTTCCTGTAGGTTTCAACGGCCCTGTCCGAGTAATCGCTTACCTTGATGGAGCCGTCGCCCATGATCTCGCGAAATTCAAAGGGATTGCCTTTGTTGGTAGTTCCCAGTATGGTCCCGCCCTGCGTGAGGATATCGCGGGTGGATTTGACCGTGAGCTCCTCCCAATGGCCGTTGATAAGCCCCTCGAAACCTCCCTCGATACCGACGACGGTGGTATTGTGCCCGATGATGGCCGCCCTGGTGACCGCCCGGATGACCGCATTTAGGCCGGAGCAATCCCCGCCTCCTGTCAGAATCCCCACACGTTTTAGTGCCATCGCATCTCTCCTTGTGCAAGCATCTGGTGATATCCAAAGCAAACTTTCTGTAATCACAATTAATGATGATTTCTAATATAGACCGCAGACAGGAGGTAATACAAGCAGAATTTCATCTGTATAAAAAAGAAGAACCGCCGTAGCGGCGGTCCTTCAGGATTCATATTATTATTGAACGATATTATCCGGGAATTCTTTCAACGACTCTTTCCGATATAAGATTTTTCAATTCCTTCAATAATGTCCTTTCATGATGATCTATCCTCCCATCTTCATCCGCCAGGGCCAGTATTTCTTCGTACTCGCTTCCCGTGATAACATTATCTTCAATGGCTTTTTTTATTCTTTCGGCTAACTTGTTGCCGCTCGATGTTGCTTTCATGGTTAACCTCCACGATGGTTATTTACTATTATATAAATAACTAAATTTCTTAATATCGTCAAGTATTTTTTCCGCAGAAATGTGCTTCCCGGATGGTCTTCAGATTAAGGCCATCTCAGGATTATTTTCCCATCTTTGCCCGTTTCTCATGAAATTTCTTTGTCTGTTTTGCCGCTATATTGACAAAAAATTCAGGGAAGATTATTACCATTATATTATTTTTCATCCGAAAGACACCGAGATAATTCAACCGTCCGGACGGCGCAGTGGCAGGTGTGTTAGATCGGGATATAATATAAAACATACCCCCGTATGGGACAATGCGGGAAGCAAACCTCAGTAGTTGAAATAATGTTACTATCAGAACTGATCAGGTCTGGCTGCCCGGTCATTTTTCCGGGGGTGCGCCGGCGGATTGACCGTTCATCAGGAATTTCTTCAGCGCTTCAAGCTGTCGGGACGTGGCTTCGAGCGTGACGGGGATCTCGCCTTGATACATCCGTATTTTATATGAAACAGCGCCAGCCAGGGCTCTTTGAATATCAGGCGTCAGACTAATCTTGGCTGTGAGGATGCACCTTCGCGACTCTTTTACAATAACCACACCGGGATAATAAAAATGAAAATAGGGATGAAAATGCGGATATGCGAAGAAAAAGGGGTAATTATAATACATTGAATTATGCTTCATGCGTTCTTTCTTATTTTCAAACAGGTTCACCGGAAAACTCTCGGAGTCAACCATGATATAGCCTTCCCGGCTCAGGCCTTCACAATGGTAGCCATAGTAAGGATCAACTGTACCCACAAACACGATGGTAGCGATGGGATCTGACACCTCGCTTTTGGAGATTTTTTTATAGTATAAGGTCCGGATATTATCGAGATCACTGTCCAGGACCGTGTGCCACATGTCGACGGAAACAATCGTTACACCTTTAAAGGGATCTTCATGTATGGCGACCGGGAAACTTGCACAGCCGGTCATAAAGATGACGAGAACAAACAAGCATGTCATGGGGAAAAGACGGGATACCGTGCTTTTACTCTCTCCCTGTCTTTGTGCTGATTTTAATGTTAATGTTTTCATGGCTTCCACTAAATTATATGGTATATCTATTATACTACCGTGTCCCGGTATTGTCAAAACATTAGATCATCGCATGTTCTGATTTGTTCTAAAATTTTTCTTTGAAGTGTGGAAATTTACAGATTTATGACGTTTTCATGGGCGGCTGAATCGCGGTGATTCCAAAGGCCCGGTTTTCTCCCGGGCCTTTTTTAAAGATTAACGGTAAACTGTCCGGCTGGATTATTGTGCTCCGGCCTTCCTCTGCTGCCGTCTTTTCTTGATCTGTTCTTTTCTTTCAGGGGACATGTTCTTCCATCGTTCCTTCATCCGGGCCTTTTTCTGCTGCTTCTGCTCGGGAGTAAGGTTATTCCACCGCTCCCTGGTCCTTACACGGGCCGCCTGCTTCTGTTCCGGCGTCAGGCTCTGCCACCAGGCTTTTGCTTTTGACCTGGCCGCTTCCTTTTGCTCCGGTGTCATGCTGTTCCATTTCTCACGTGCCTTTGCCCGCGCGGCTTCCCGCTGCTCGGGTGTCATGCCGGCCCATTTCTCCCGGGCAATTTCACGAGCCACGTGCCTCTCCTCGTCTGTCATGTCAGCCCATACCTTCCGGTCGCCTTCCGCGGACACATCCTGCGCCATTACCTGAGGCGCGATACTCAAGGATAACGCCAGCATTAAAGCCGAAATTAACCATTTCATCATATTCATATGAATTCTCCTTTTAGCAGTTATTCTGCTGTGTATAACGAATATAATAGAATAAAGTGCCAAAAAAATGTTCTGTGCGATGCCAACTGGCGATCTTTTGCATAAAATTCTTGATTTCTTATGAGCTGCATATTCCAAATAGCAACAAGTCTAATCATTATAGTCGCCTCCACCGCCGAAAGCGCAACAACAATATTTAATAATGCGAGGATGCCAATGGAACCATCTGTTATATCCGGAATATTTGCCCTGATCGGAGGATTGGGCGGCGCGGTAGCCGGTTCCCTGATAACCCGGCATGCGCTCTTAACAACGACAAAGCAGAATAACGACACGCTGCTGCAATCCATACGGATGAACATCGACTGGGACAGGGCACTGAAAGATATCGCAATTCTTTGCAATCAGATTAAAGGATTTTACCATCTGGAAGAGTTATATATAAAAGAAATCAGCCGGCTGACCCGAAAGCCGGAAAAAAGAATTAAATTGAAAATGAGGGAGCAGAATGCCAAAATAACCCGCATTAAGCTGGAGATGACGGATAACAGGGCTGATAAAATTATCCAGAAATGGGAATACAAAAAGTATTAGCAGTTATCATGAAGAAAGCGCGAAGGTCTAAAAGCTCAAGGCCGCATACTATCATTCCAGATGCATTTTTCAGCAACAATAATCGACCGGCCCCATTGGTATTCCGGCTGTTTTTATCTCAGCATCCCGCCGCATATCAGCATGAGCCGGGAAACAGGGAGACAAGCCGCCCGGCAGTAAGTATTCATAGTATAATTAGTCCAACCCGATCATGGCCATTTCCACCATACAAAAATAGGGGAACTCCCCCACATGCTCCAACAAAAAATGAATATGATTTAATTCAATCCGCAATTATATTTTCAGTAACGGCTACAGTACCATACGCAGATTTTCCCGCGAACAGGTAATTGACTAACCGACCCAGATAATGATAGGATAACAACTGCAGAGTAATGAAAGAACAATGCTGAGCAGGATCATTACAAAAATAGTGCCCGATGAATTCAACTTTCATAATGCCGAATGGTACAGGGAGTTGAGAAGCAATTACGACCGGTACCGGTACACTCTGCTATGCATTTTATTGCTTACCGCGTCGATGATTCCGGTGATGTTTGCCGTCCTGGATATCATGAAGGGCGAGACGTCGTTTCTTTTCAATTATACCATTCCCTTTATATACCTTGTGGTATTGTTAATCACCCTGGTTATCACCAAAAAAACCGATATCCTGGCAACCATTGCCGTTGCTTCCTGCATCATCAGCTTCGTCCTGACCCTATATCTTCCCAATTCGCGTCATGTGAGCCTGGTTATTTTCTACTGTTTCCCCCCTATCGCGATCCAGCTGCGGGGGACCAGAAAAGGCGCCCTGTGGATAGCCATTTTCATTACAACTGCTGTGCTGTTATACACGCTTCAATATTACGGAAACATACCGCCATGGAATGTGGAATTCCCCAGCAATATCAACATTATCCTGGCCGGTGTGGCCCTGTTTTTCATATCGCTGTTAACCTTTTTCGGGGAACGGCAGCACGAAAAGGGGATCGATACCATCATCAGGAGCATCCTCTTTGATGAGACGACCCGGCACCCGAATAAAACAATGCTGCTCCATTCGATCAAAAAAAACACGGATTACCTCTTTGCCATCATCAGCATCGTAAACTTTAATGACCTCGGCCTGATATTCGGCTACGACCTCTCTGACGAAATACTGCTCTTTTGCTCAAAACAGCTGGGTCAATGGAAAGATCAATTCAATTACACGATATACCGGCTCAAAGGGAACGAGTTCGGCATTCTCCTTGACCTCGAGCGTGATGACCGGAAAGAAGCATACCTGAAGATGAAAGAAATCAGACGGCTCCTCCAATCGACCGCCATGCCATGGAAAAACTCCGAGTTGAGACTCAACATCCATATCGGCGGTGTCGCCTTCAATTCCGGCATGCTCGGGGAATCGTCGGACATCCTGTCAAAAGCCGACCTTGCCCTGAAATCGTCCATCGAGAACCACAAAGGTGTGACCCTTTTCGAGAATCATGATCATATCAAGACCTCAGCATTCCACGCGAGCAATCTTTTTTCCATCCTCTACAAGAACCATGAACAGAATACGTTCAAGGCCTACTATCAGCCCATCATCGATGCCTCCACGGGGAAAATTGCCTCATACGAGGGCCTGCTCAGGATCCGTAATGCCGAGGGGGCGTATGAATCGCCGGTGCCGTACCTTCCCATCGCCGAGTCCACCGGCCTTGACATTAACCTGACACGCTTTATGATAACATCCGCCTGCAAGGCCCTGCATTATACGGACAAGAATATATCGGTCAACATCTCATTCCGGGACATGATACAGAGCGACCTTGCCGGATTGCTGACACGGCATTACCGGATGCCGGCCCCCGGACAGGGGAAACTGATACTGGAAATCCTTGAGCGATCCGAACTGAGCGAAATAGAAGCATGCCGCGAATTCGCCGCCACAGCAAGGAAGCTGGGCTGCCTCATCGCCATCGATGATTTCGGCTCCGGGTATTCAAATTTCGAAAAGCTCCTCACCCTGCCGATCAATATCATCAAAATAAACGGCACACTCATCCAGCAGCTGAAACTCAACATGAAAGCCAGGATGATGATACAGAACATCATACTCTTCTGCAAACAGACAGGCCTTGTGATCATTGCCGAATGGGTTGACAGCCCGGAGCTGGCTGAAGAACTGAAGGAGATGGGGGTGGATTACCTCCAGGGGTTCCATTTCGGTTATCCGTCAGATATCAACTGGGAAGATGACCTCTACAACGTTAATTAGACGAAACAGGGCGGAACAGGGGAAATAACAGACGAATTGCTTTATATCACCCTCTGGTGTTCTTCAGGCCTTTTATCGGCTCCATGAAAACAGGCCGGAAGGAGCCGGCCCACGATTCGGTTCAATACCCAGGGCGGTCGCGAAGCCCACGGCAGGATCCGCATCGATGGCGAGGACGGTCGAATTCCCCCGCTCCAGAAGCGTACGGACGATTGCCGCGCTGATGGAGGTCTTCCCCACGCCTCCCTTTCCGCATACCGCGATGATCGTCGTCCCCTGTATATCAGGTTCCATATCTCAATTCCCCCCTTTTTTCAAGTTGTTGTCTCATGTTTCTGAGATCGGCTACATCCGAGCATACCTCGTTATACGAGCAGCTGCCGCAATCATAATCGAGTTCATCCATCATCTTGGTCATCGCGCCTATGATCTTATGAGCGCCTTCGGAAATAGGCCGGAGGCTCATCACATCCTCCGGAGACGACGTGATGAAAATGACCTCGACGGTTTCCACGTATCCCGTTTTTTTCAGGACATCGATGAGGGCGCCGCCCAGGACCTGGAATGAGAATCCTTCCCGGAGGGCTTCATGGCTCACCCTGCTCCATTCCCGCTGGTACTGCGAAGCGGCGCGCAGCATGTAGCCGCGCAGGTCAAGGTCAAACCGGACAAGGTCCATCGCACGGTAGCGGTCATAGCTGTTCTCCGCGCTAAACCCGCTGACTCCTGCGATGACCGCTTTACCGAAGGGCACACTCATCCCGCCGCATTCCGACAGCTCCGGCCCGATAAGGGTTATCGCCCCGTCGCGTACGCGGCCGGGGTCGTCATCCCACACCAGGAACGAGCACGATTCGGTGAGAGGGTTGCCCAGCTCAACGGCCGTGTCCTGAGACAGCACCAAGCTTTTACCCATGCCGCGGGGCCACCGGGCCGGCGCGGAATGGCAGTATTCCCGCCGGCGGGGACGAGCCTCCGCGCCGGCAAGGAATTCCCGTATCTCGGATAATTCTTTATCGAATAATCCCATGGATCCTACCTCAGTTTGCCCTGCCGCCTGCAACAGCCTGCAGCCTGCGCGACTGTACGCCTGCGGCAAGGTGCTTCGCCAGCCTCTTGCCGAGGCAGATAAGGGTCATCGTAGGCGGAAGGCCGAGCGGGTCCGGCATCACGGAATTATCACACACGTACAGGTTGTCGAACTCCGTCTTAAGATCTGAATCAAGGAGGTCGTTGATACGGACCGTTCCCCCGGGATGCGCTGCGATATACCAGCTCTTGAAAATGCTCGTCGCCCCGGCCTTCCTGAGTATTTTGCCCGCCAGGTTGTGACCTACCATCAGCTTGTCTTTGTCCTGCTTCTGCAGTCGTTTCCTGATGCCGCCCGAATCGGTCAGCATCCCCCCGAGAGCATCCTTCGCCTTTGTCATGATGCCAAGGACATGGGAGTGCGAGAATATCTTGTCGAACCTCAGCACCTCCGCGGTCAGGCCCATGTACAGGAGTTTGGGGAGTGTCAGGTCAGTCATGACGATTCCTTCCTCCGGCACATGGAGACCGGTCGCCATGGGTAGCTCCCTCCCGGCTTTGAAGTCCTTCACATATCCCATCGTACAGACAAAGGGATCATACAGGTAATCATAGCCCGCCCTCGCGACCCCGATTGTTCTCATCAGCACCGGGGAACCGATGCCACCGGCAGCGAGTATGATATTTTCAGCAAAGGCCTTGTACTTATTCCCCTTACGGGTATATTCCACACCGATCGCGCGCCTGCCGTCCATGAGCACCGTGTTCACGGTTGACCCATCGAGTAGCTCGGCGCCGTTTTTCAACGCCTCATCAAGGAATACGCGGGCAGTCCATTTCGCACCATGGGGGCAGCCCATCTGGCAGAGCTCGCAATCGGGGAGGCACTTGTCCTGGTAGATGAACTTATTCATCTTCTGCCATTTCAAGCCCAGCGACTGTGCGCTCTCCATGATCCGTTTAGCCCGCGGGCCGATCAATTCATCTTTCAACGGCAAACAGGGTACTTCCCGGTAAGCCTCTGCCACCTCCTTCGTAATGTCTATCCCGTACTTCTTGAACATTTCAACCGGAGGGTCGAAGGCCGTCGCGTAGAAATAGACCGAAGTCCCGCCTACCGCCGTGGCGCGGACGCACGCAAGGCCGCCGTAGGTAAGTAAAAAACTTTTACCCGGAATTCCCAGATCCTTGACAACCTGGAACTTCGAACCGGTTATCGGCGCGTTTTTGCCCATTTCGAGTATGAGGACCTTCTTGTTCCTGGCGGTAAGCTCTTTTGCGACAGTGGCCCCTCCCGGGCCGCTGCCGACGATGATGGCGTCATATGTTTTTTTATTCACTATTTTATTCATCACCCTCCCCCTTTTCTTTATCCAGTTGAAAGTCGGTGAACCCATTAACAGCCAGATAATTCTTATAAATCGCGAAACATTGCCTCGCAACAGGCAGAATTTTCAGGAGACGGTGAACAGGGCCCTTGAGAACGACCCTTTTCCGGAGAAGTGCATTGGGAATATTCAAATCCCCGAGCCAGAATTTATGCCCGTCCAGCGCCGACACGTAGAATGTCGCCGTCGGTGGTTTGGGATTCTCACTGCCAAACGAGATTTTTATCGGCTTTTCTTCAGTATCTATGACGATAAGCAGATTCGGGTCTTTTAAAGAGAAATGGACGATCAGGTTGGTATCATTCAGGCTTTTAGCCGGCTTTGCCACGACCGGGTCATTCTCCACCAGGCCCTTCTGGACAACATGCTGAAAAAAACCGCCCAGGACTTGCTGGAGCTCTTGTGATGAATTGAAATTTCTCATAATAGCACCCCTATTGTTAATTTTTTATATTGCTTCCGCCGCACATTCTTTTCCAAACTTACGCTTTGCAACTACGGCAGCGCCCAGGGCGCCGATAATCTGCGGATCGATCCTTGATTCCAGAGACGTTATCCGGGTACCGAGCTTTTCGCTCAACGCCCTGATGACGCCTTTATTCTTGGCGACCCCGCCCGTGACAACCAGGTCGGCATTAAGCCCGACCCGGTTAACCAGCACGGATACCCTGTTGGTAAGAGAATTGTGCAGACCCCGTATGATATCAGGGACCGACGCTCCTTCGTTGATCAGGTTGATAACTTCCGATTCCGCGAAGACGCTGCAGACGTTTGATATGGAAGCAGGACGCTGCGACTCACTGTCAAGGGCGCCCAGCTCGCTGATATCAACCTCGAGGACCCGTGACATGACATCGAGAAACCTGCCTGTTCCTGCCGCACACTTGTCGTTCATGGCAAAGTTTTTTAGATGGCCGTTGTTGTCCAGCGAGATGGCCTTGCAGTCCTGACCGCCAATATCAATGATGGTCCGCACTTCATGCATAACGCTGTAGGCCCCGGCCGCATGGCATGATATTTCGGATACATTTTCATGCGCGAAGGTGACGCGCGCACGGCCATACCCGGTGCCGACAACGCAGGCCACATCCTTCTCTGTAATGCCGGCCCGTTTGCATGATTCCTGATATACCTCGCCGGCCGTTCGCGCGGGATTGGCACTGCTGGGTCCGATAACATAGGCGAGAATGTTCCCATCCATCATGACCAGGGATTTTGACGTGGTGGACCCTATATCGACCCCGGCCGTAATAATATCACCTCTCATAATAATTCACCTCCCGTGATCATGTCCGTGCGGCTTTTTTAGGAAGAACAATATCATCAACGAAATTTTTGAAGATAATTTCAACATCGTCCCTCGGTTTTACGCGCGGATCAAGCATGTCGAACTCGAACATGAGAAGCGGTATACCCATGCGCTCCGATTCCTCCCGCATCAGCCCTGATATGCCCCAGCCGTGCGTGCATCCCAGGTGGCCGGGAATGACGGCAAAGTCGGCATCATAGTGTCTGCAAAGCATCCGGTAATCGCCCAGGTAATCCTCATAGCTCCCCAGGAGCTGGCGCGTCATCGGGAAATTCCGCATCGCGTTGCGCGCTATACCCTCCATCATTTTTTCTTCACTGGATGTATCGATGAGGTTGCCGGCGTGATAGTAGCCGAACATGTCCATCGGCACCGTTATATTGAGCTCTCCCTCGAGCCAGTTGTAAAAATTCAGGTCGGTCCAGTAGGGGGTACCCATCCATATCGCCCTGAGCTCATCGCCACTGACTGTCTTGATCCCCCTGGACTGAAAGTCCTTGATCTCGGCGAGCGTTTCGGTTGCATAATCAAGACCGCTCTGGTGACCGGAAAAGACAGTCACGACAGCAGCCATGAGGGACACGGTCTCACTCGGCTGCGCTGACGGCCGGGGCCTGCGGAGCTCCACCCAGTCGGCAATGTTCACCATCATCTTATTGTATACTTCGCAGGCATGCTTCAACCTGCCGAAATCGTACTTTATTTTCAGGTTGTCCTCGAGGAATTTAATCACCACTCTGAATTGCCTGGCAACATACCTGATATCTTCATCCCGCGCCTGGTAGGGCATATCCAGTACAATGGTAGGCTTGCCTGTTTCGTTGACCATATTATTGACCAGGCAGGTCTGCGAATCGCACGGCGTGGTGAGATAAAAGCAGGCATCCGGTTTCGGGACGACCTTATTTAACCAGCTTCCATGGGCAATGCGGTCCACCGAGCATATCTCCGGCGCCATGCCGCCCTCTTCCGCCGCATCGGCCAGCTTCGAGTTCCAGACGCCGGGCTCCCCCACCAGGGACTGGATGACTGACAGCGCTTCCAGCTGATACCAGAAAACCTTGTCAGTGTCAAAGCCCCGCATCAGCGTGCCCGGCACGGCAAAGTTCCCGTAAACAATCTTTTTACCCTTGTCGATCGCGGTGAAAAGATCATGGAAATACCCCTTGTATATTTTAAGCAGTGCGTTATGCGTACGGTCGTCAGACGCGACGGAAAAAATATCCTCCAGGATCTCAATTGATTCATATGCCTCTTCCCAAACCTGCCATCTTTCTTTTCCCAGTATCATTTGTGTTTCCTCCTATACCGCCTCTTTTCTTTCTTCTATTAATTCCACAAACGCCTGCAGGCGCGTTTTCAACTGTCCGGTTGAAAAGAATCCGTATTCGCGCTCGAGGGTGAGGAGCGGGATACCCATTTCCTCGCACTCGCCTGACATGTTATGCGAGTCAACGCCCCATATCTGGCAGAATTTCAGGCGCTGGAATATGATACCATCCGCGTTGTATTCCTTATATACCTGCTTGATAGTCTCCCACCGCTTTGAAAAAGATTCGCCTATATGCGGACAGGGGAAATGGGTCAGATACCGTTCGGCCAGAGCTTCCATCGGGTCCATTTTCATATCAACATCATCCCGGTAGCTCCGCATGCCGAAACAGACCGCATCAGCGACAACGTCAATGTCCTGTTCTTCAATAAAAGCGATGTAATCCGGCTCATCTATCATGCCGCCGCAGAGCAGGATACGCGCCTTACCGGAACTCCCTTTATCGGAAGTCTTCTCTTTGAGCAGGTTTTCAAGGAGAGATTCGGCTGCCGGAATGAAATCATTCACAGGCATCTGGTGATATGCCGCTGATATGGTGAGCATTTCCGAACCGCTCAATACCGGTTTATTGTATTTTCTCAACATCGAAAGCTTTCTTAATAATTCACGCGCCTTGTTGTATTTCAAATTTTCTTTGAGCAGATCGTCATCGCTTATTTTTTTCCCGGACCATTCCTCCAGCTCCTGCTTCAACTCTATCAACTGGTCTTTGAAAAAACTGACATTCTCCTCACCGTATACACGGGGGATATGGATAAAATGATTGAATTGGGCCGGCTTTTTTATGATCCAGTTCTGGGATGCCCGCCGGATCTGGTCACAGGTGTTATTTCCGATAAAACCGCTAAGAAACGAATAATCATTTTCCAGGGCAAGGCTCAGGGCATTTCTGGAAAATGTACAGAGACGCGTACTCAGATACGTGGTCCCTGCCCCGATATCTTTCCCCGGTTGTCCTTTTAAACGGTATGGCACCATGCCGCCAGCGGCTATAAGTTCGAGGGGGATATAAGAACAGAATAAACCGATGACCTTTTTACCATTTGACTGAGCTTCCTTTATGTATGGATTGTTCAGTTCCGATAAAGCCCTGTTAAAGGACTTCATAAGCATCTCATTCGTCTTTTCCATACAACCAACCCTCCTGTAAAATTTGCCCTGCTATTGTACGCGACTTCTTATGCCGCATGTATTATATTAAACACCGGATACTGCCAGCGCACTACCGCCTCCGGTCATCCCGGTATCTCTCCCTTATTATCTCCGCCAGATTGAGCGCGCTTCCCGATGCCATCTCGGTGCCGATGCCGCGCGATCCCGCATCAGCGCCCACGAGCCATAAATTCTTCAGGGGCGTTTCCAGACCCGGGCGGTGCGCCCCCACCTGGCCGGGGACCTGTCCGAGCCCTATGCAGGCGCCCGTCCGATGGCCTGTCAGCCGCATCGTATCATCGGCGACGGAGTGTGTTTTCCAGATAATAGCGTCTTTCAGTCCGGGGAAGAGCGCGCAGACCTTTCTGTCGACACGGTCAATAATCGCTTCGCACAGCTTCTTCGCCGCCCCGGCCGGGGCAGCTGTCCCGGCTATGACCAGCTGTTTCCCGTAGGGCGCAAGGCCGGGATCCATGTTGGACGGAACGGGAAGGAATATATAGGGGTCATCGGGCACGCTCTTCTCTTTGATGTAATCAAATACGCTGTGGCCGGGCATGTCCGGCATGTAGAAAACAACCGGATAGGGAATAACCGGACGATCGAGGGCATACTTGATGGTTATATAGGCATTTGAATAAACATATGATTGCGCCTTCGCGGCATAGTCTCCGGGAAAGTTCTTTTTCCCCGCCATATCGATAGTGCGGTTTAATCCCGTGTTCGATATGATAATATCAGCGGGATAAAACCTTTTGGCCGTCCTGACTCCCACCGCCGCGCCGTTTTTTACCACGATGCTGTGCACGGGCTGGCCATACATCAGCGTCCCCCCGGATTTTTTCAAGACATCAAGAAATGAACCGGGTATGGCATGACCGCCACCCCGCGGATACCCGAAGGAGGCGTCACTGAACATCCTTGCAAAGCACCATATGAATTCTCCCGCCGACGATTCCTTGTATGACAGGGCAAAATAGAGCTGGCACAGGCAGTTCAGGAAGAGGTGCACATTGTTATCCGAGGTATAGCGCGATATATAATCTTTCAGGGTGACATTGTCATAATTCTCGATAGATCGGGGTTTCATCAGGGAGCGGAACAGGCGGAAGACCCCGGGCAGACTCGCAGGTCCGATCTTCAGCTGCCGCGCAAGATATATCTGCCGGCCCAGCGGATTTATATCGAGGGGAAAATCAAACTCCATCTTCCCCATGACATGGCATGGAGGGTCCATTGTTATCCACGCGAGGTTTCCCTCCAGTTCCCTGTTGACCTGGCCGTGGGGCCCGGAGCCGCCCCGGCTGAACATGTGGACGCCGAAATCATACTGGAACCCCCTGCGCTCCATTGTGGCGCAACGGCCGCCTGGATAGGCATGTCCCTCCAGCAGAGTCACGTCGTATCCCGACTTTGCGAGCAATGCTGCGGATGCGGCTCCGCCCAATCCGGCGCCGATTACCACCACCTTCTTTTTCGTTTTTTCACTTTTCTTACTCACTCACAGCCTCCATACCAGAAGGACGTTTCCATGCATACGCCGGCACATGCGATTCGTTCCCATCGTGTTATACTGCTTCCATGCGGTTACTTCTCTTTATCATACTTAAGAAATGGATTGATTGGCTTGATAATAACCGTCCAGACGGTCTTTGTCGTCCGAGTATATAATTTTGGACTCTTTTTTTTATTCGAAATAAATATGGATAGTCAGGCTCCCAGTCCCATAAGACCTCACCCCGTAATCCCCCTCTCCCACAGGGAGAGGGGGAGGGGAAAAGTTGTTTTTTAGAAGCCCTCTCCCTGTGGGAGAGGGCGCGCCGGAGGCGGGGTGAGGTCACCACACTGATTGACGCAATACTGATGATTAAAGATTTTCCCGCCGGTAATCGTGCGGAGTTGTGCCGGTAAAGCGGGAAAAGGCGTAATAAAAAGAGGACTTGGTATTAAAACCCACGGCATACGCTATGGAAAGTACCGAGCGGTCCGGATCATCGAGAAGGATCATCTTTGACTCATTTATCCGGTACCGGTTCACAAAATTATTGAAGTTTGTTGAGAGACGCTCGTTGAGAATCTGTGAAAGCTGGTGCACCGTAACGGAAAGCTCGTCAGCAAGGTCCTTAAGGGTAAGGTCTTCGTTCATGAACATTTTCTTTTCAATCATGCATTCCTTGAGCCTGATGATGAGCTGGTCGACATCCAGGTTGTCGAGCAGCGACTTGGGACGGGATTTTTTTTCAGCCTCATCCATGATCAATTGCAAAAATCTGGGATAACGCTGGCTGACCGGGAAGGAGAGGATGAAAATAAATGCCATCAGGAAGCCGCCCCACTTCATCTGCACCAGTGATGCCATGCAATACCCTGATATCTCCAGCATGGACGCAACGATTGTGTAAATGAGAAAGCAAATCGAGATGAGGATAATCGCGGCATGGCTTTCTTTGATCCATATTATAATAAACCGGATGACCAGCATGCCAAGATAGACGAAAATCTGTACTCCTGCCAGGGCATAGAGGACCCGCACCCAGATATGCTGCGTAGTATCGCCGGTATAGAGCAGGGCCTGGAGAAAATCCACTTGTGATTCGGCCGGCATGAGCATATAATAGATGTCAAATCCCAGGGCTATCGCGGCCGGCAGTAAATATAAGATTTTCCGGGCAGGGAGCGTATCATAGGGAAGAATGATGAGAAAGTAGCAGAAATAGCCAAAGGGACCCACAAGATAGAGAAAGGTCATGTGCAGGTACATCAGGTGAGGATGTGCAAGCACGGACCTGGCGGCCATGAAGCCGATCTGGAACATGAGCATGCCGAAGCAGAAGAAGAGCCCCAGAGAAAGAAAATTTTCCATCCGGCGCTTACGAACCCACAGCTCGCTGATAGAAACGAGAAGCGAAACGCCGCCCGCGAAATAAATAAAGTTGTTTGCAATAGTTTCCAGTGATGCCATGGCCGGGTAAAGCCGTCAGGTTATGTTTGTTATACGATAACCGTAACGGGCAAATACGCAACTAAAAAATAAGCCGTAACGCTTCTCCGTGCCCGGAAAAATTTAATTTCATTGGTTCATGTCCAGTAATGCCCGCACTCCCCGGTCATGGGTGACTCCTTGCAGAATCACATCCATCAGCTGTTTCCCATGATGAGTTTTAACACCCCTGCCCCATAGAAAATATCTTGCTATTATTCATCAGGCTTCTTATAGTATTATCCTATTAACCCTGACGTCAATTATTACGGTATGCTGGTTTTTCATTATCGATGACGCGCCCGGGAGGATATACCCATGTCCCATTCAATACTGCTCCGCAAAACCTGCCTGCTTGCAGCCGGTTTGACGCTCCTGGTCATCCCCCTGTCATGCCGGCAGGGAAACACTGCCGGAGAAAAACCTGACATGACGGCGCAAAAGGCCCTGGCCGTATCGGTAGAAAAATTCATGAAGTGGAAGAGCTACCGCTACCGGGGCACCTCGAAACTGACCATCAGCGGCCGCCCGGAGCTTTCCAACAGCGGCTCCTTTGACACCAGGCTGCGGGTCAATGACGAGGGCGCCGTGGACGGCCACATGGTGGTCGAATCGCCGGGCGGGTCCTACGAAGCGTACACCCATAAAAGAATCTCTTATCGTAAACTCAAAGGTGGAGAATGGAGCCGCAACTCGCGTTCAGCGAAAGTCCACGGAGCCGGCATGGTTTCCCTCACGGCACGGAAGATCATCGCCGCTTTTGCCGACCTGGTGGAGTACGTCAGCTTCATCAGTGTGACGGATGATGAGTACGTGATAACCTGCACGATGGGGCAGAAGTACGAAGCCGGCGCCCGGCGCATTGCCGGGGGCCGCACCCATAACCATGAAAAAGGCTCCCCGGGTACCGACAATCCGCCGGCAAAAGGCACGGTGATGCACATAACCATTGACAGGAATACGATGGAAATGAAACGGGTCTGGATGAAGGCAGGCCAGGACACCGGCACCGATGTCGGCACGGTCACCACGATTACCGAGGGCACCTACACGGAGATAAACAGCCCCCAGGATGTGAAGCCCGTGGCGGAAGCCCTCAATGCACCGGAGGGAACAGACTGAGGCATTGAATCAATAACCCATGTTCCTCAGCTTAGCACGGGCATCCTCAGCGCTCTTGACCAGTATCCGGTATACTTTTTTCGCCGTCTCCGCTTCCTGCGCCTTCCCGGCTTTCATGGTATTCATGTATTCCCTGAATTTATTAACGCCCATCAGGCGGTAGGAGAGCATGCCGACAAGCTCCTGCCTGGCGTCCCAGAGCGCCTTCAGGTCGCCGGGTTCGGCCCGGCCCGCTTCCATGATGGAATACTGGAGCCGGGGATATACCTGATCGGCCTTCATCGAGGCTATATCCCATTTCTCCTTCGCCGCGAAGATCGTTATGCCCGCGATTTGTTTCATGATGGGGCCGTCATAATCGGCCACGATGCGCCGTACAGTTGCGCTGAACGTAGCGGCTGTTGACGCGTCATGCTTCTTCACGCCCGCGAGCTTTTGATATTCGGTCCTCCCCCCGCGCGTGTATATCTCCCCCATGATGGCAAAGGATTCCCTGCCGTATGCCATGGCTTCCTTATACTTAGCAACATAAACCCGCTCATGCTCCTTTTCCGCCGCGCTGTCGTTGTCCCGAGCCGCGACTATCGACTGCCGGAGATGATCAGCGCCGGACCGCAGCAGGGGTATCATCTTCAAGTAGCACTTCTTCAATTCATTTATTTCCGGGTAACCGGGGACCCCGCTCATACTGCCCGCCAGTTTCTCGATTTTATCCATTTGCCCTGGCAGATAAGCCGCTGTTTCCAGGGCCTCCTTGAACCTGAGAAACACCCGGTGTTCGTAGGCCCAGCCCCATATTTCATAATATTTATTGAACGCCCCGATCACTTCTTCATTGGTTTTCATGTCCGCTTTCGCCAGTTCCCAGCCTTTCATATCCATGTAGCCGGAGCTGTGGCTATCGGCAGGATTCTCTCTGACACCCTCAGATTTTTTCTTCCGCCCGGATGATGCATCTTCCGTTTTGCCGCAGCCGGTAACGGCGCAGAGCAGAGCCAGCAGGAAGCAGAATGCGGCGCATGTCGCCGGCGACATAAGGGATGCCGGCCAACGGAGTACTTTTCTCATAATATGTGCTCCTTTACGTTAACAACCGGTTCTCTGCACTGTTGTACATTTCATGCCTGATTTAGATGAAATGGCATCACTTGTTCCTGCTTTTCTTTTCAGAATTCACTATATCGATGGCTTCTTCAATAGCTTTTTCAAGAGCGGCGATAATATCCGGCTTAATATCAAAATAGAGCTTGTTGTCCTTGCACAGTTTTTGTGTTCTTTTTAATTCGCTCATCAATGGCGCCGGAATGCTCACCCTTAATAATACGTTCTTCATTTTTTCTTTTTGATCTTTCCGCATGACAGCCATATTTCCTCCAAAAATGAATCACACGATTTCTTGCTGAACTTCTGTCTCGCTCCCGTTAAAATCCCCGGAAAAAGGCCTTTAAGAGGTTATGCCCGCCACCCTTTTCAAGACAATTATTTTTCCAACCAGTCTGATTCTGTATTATCAGCATTCGTCCTGTCAATTACAAATTTATTTTTTAAGCTTTTTATTTGCTTTTATTTTTGCTTTTTTTGTTGCTTTTTTATTGACGGTGACAATAGCATTTATTATATTATGGTCTGATGATTACATGAGTGGCTATAATAACAATGATTAATAAACAGGAGGTTTAATGAAACAAAATGGACCCGGAGACCGGACAAACCTGAAACCACTAAATAAGGAAACCATGATGAAAACTTTAAACACGTTAATGATTCAACCAAAGACACCTCAATCCTTCTGGAGCCATGACAGTTCGCTCAAGTCAGCAGGATTCAAGACTGTCATGCCTCCACTGGGCTTGATGACCGTGGCTGCCATGCTGCCGGAAAACTACGATGTCAAATTAATCGACCTGAATGTACGCGACCTGGACACAGTTGACGTACAATGGAGCGATATTGTTTTTCTCACCGGGATGTGGATACACAGGGAATCGTTCCTGAAAATCGTTGCCACCTGCCGTATGTTCGGCAAGACTATTATCGCCGGCGGACCCTTTGTCCAGTCAGCTTACGGAAAACCGGGCCGCGACTTCCTTGAATCGGACAAGATCGATCATCTGATCCTGTATGAAGCTGAAAACAACCTGCCCCAGTTCCTTCGTGACTATGAGCAGGGAAAAGCAAAAAAGATTTACAACAACAGGGAACGGCCCGGCCTCGCCCTTACCCCGCCGCCGCGCTTTGACCTGATACGCCCCCTTGACTACGCTTCAATGGCCCTACAGTTCTCCCGGGGCTGTCCGTTCAACTGTGAATTCTGCGATATAATACAGATGTTCGGCCGCATACCGAGGACCAAGTCACCCGCACAATTCATGGCCGAGGTTGAAGCGCTGTACCAGACCGGGTACCGCGGGCGACTGTTCATCGTGGATGACAACTTCATAGCCAACAGAAAGGCCGTCAAGGAGATGCTCCGCCTACTGGCGCCATGGCAGCGGGAACGGAGATATCCGTATCTCCTGTTCACGGAAGCGAGCATCGACCTGGCGGCTGACAATGAACTCCTGGACCTGATGGTCAGATCCGGTTTTACATCCGTTTTTGTCGGCATTGAGTCGCCTGATTCCGCAACACTCCGGGCAACCAACAAAAAACAGAACGCCTCCTGCGACATGAATGCCGCCATTGAGAAAATACAGAAAACCGGCATAGAAGTTATGGCGGGATTTATATTCGGATTCGATACCGACTCGGAAGAGGTGTTCGACCGGCAGCTGGAATTCATCCGTCACAATGGAATCGCCCAGAGCATGACTGGTCTGCTGGCCGCCATGCCGAACACCGATCTGTACAAACGTCTGGAACGGGAAGGCAGGCTCGTGGAGCAGGAAAACCCGCACAGCGGCGACAATGTTGACACGGTCCTCAATTTTATACCCGTCATGCCGGCTGAAAAACTGGTCGCGGGCTACCGCCGCGTCATATCTGAAACCTATGACCCCCGGAACTATTTCGCCCGCGCCCTGACCCTTATCAGCAGGCTGCCGGACATGAAGCTGAACGGTTTCAACTGGTCTGCGCCGTGGAGATGGGACCGTGCGATGGCGCGGATGGTCAATAATCCTAACAGGATCCTGCTCGTGTTTGAGCTGGTGAAGCTTTTCTTCTCACCCTTCGGGATACAGGCATTATGGTTTATCATCAGGTCATTCAGACACGGATTCTTCGCGTTACCGGTGGCTATCGAGCTGGTATTCCGGGGCCGTCACTATGCCACCGTGGCAGGGAGAATTACCCATGAGAAAACAGAGCCCGCGGTCAGTGAAAATAACATTACCCGGATACCGGTATCGCCGCAGGACATCAGGTCATTAACAACGATTCCACTGATTGAAAATGTCGACGCGGATAACAGCTCTACAATCGGAGAAAGGTTACAGGGATAGATCTGAAGAAATCAGTCCGCTTATTGTAATACTGATTCGCTTTCTGATAAACGCGCCAACTCGACGCTCGTATCCCAGAGATCTTTCGCGTTTATTTTACTATAGGACAGCATCGATGATTTCCGTTCGCGCGTGCCTTCAAAGTATCTGCCCGTTACATCCCGAAAAACGGTGTCGGTAACAAGGGAAGCCAGGGCTTTACCGGATTTCCGCGGAGTGTGCGCATTAATCGGAAGGAGGGTGATGACCGGCAGTATGTATTTCCACACGAACAGGGCGGCGGATTTTACCTGCCTGGCAAGACCGGTCCCCGGCATGAGGCCCGGATCAAAGGCATTGACGGTAATCTTTCTGCCGGTTTCCCGCCGTATCCGGTCAGCCAGCTCATATGCGCAATAAATATTGCACAGCTTTGATGTCGAGTACCGCCGCCGCCCGATAGGGGGATCGCTCTCACCGGAAGAAGCCGTATCCGGATAGGCAAGCAGCCGGGCACTGGTGTAGACCGGCGCCGGCATCCCCGTCACCTGCTCGGGATCATGGGTGCCGCTGCTCACGAAAACGATCCGTCCCGGTTCGGCCATGTATTTCATCAGCAGGTTAACGAGGAGAAAGTGGCCCAGGTGGTTCACGCCGAAGGTCATCTCAAAACCGTCCTCCGTGTACATGGTCTCCGTTGTTATTTGAAGTCCTGCATTGCAGACAATGGCATGCAGCGGCGGGAGACCCTTCGCTTGAAATAACGACGCAAATTTCCTTACCGATGAGAGAGATACCAAATCGCATTCCATGCCGGTGAAATTAGCATTATTCGTTTCTTCCCGCAATCTGTTTATAGCGTCCGCCGTCTTTTCAAGATTTCTGGCGGCTATGATGATATGCCATTCCCGGTCCGACATTGCGATGGAACGCGCGCATTGATATCCCAGCCCGGCATTGCCGCCGGTGATGATTACTGATTTCCGAGCCGGGGCGTCGTGCGGCGCCCTCATATCAGCCGACGTCCTCATCATGATTTCTTTTCTCCATCCTGCATAAGCTCGGGCGGCTCATGAACGGTAATGCCGTTTTTCTTCAGAAGGGCCGGAAACCCGATTACCTTCTTGCCCATGTATTCCACTTCAACGGCTTGAGTCGGACAGTTATTGATACAGCCGCAGCATTCAATACATTTTTTCCGATTGATGCTGTGCGTTGAGATATCGATGGCACCAACCGGGCATTTTTCCACGCAGGTGCCGCACCCGATGCAAGTATCTTTATTTATAACATGCTTATTGTACAACACTTTCATTATCCCTGCAATAGGAAACGCCGTGGCGAATTCCCTGGCGGTAGCCTTGCACGAATACTCAATAGTCCTATTGTTATTTACGTTTGTGATTATACTTCGTGCAAAGGCCCGTACTCTTTCGTACGTTGCCTGGTCCGGCAGATGGCGGTGCTTAATAGTGCCCGGCGCTTTTTCCCAGTTCGTTATGGGCATTGTTCCCATGTTCATAAAAGCTTCCATTCCAACGGGGACGCCGCCCTTATCCGCCATCATATTCAACAATTTAACGCCGGTATTATGCTGATTGCCTTCAGGACCTCCAAAGCTCACAAAAGAAGCCACCGGTGTACCCTTTATTGACGGAATAGATGAAAGCAATGTCTTGACATTCACCGGCACGGTATAATTAAACACGGGAGAGCCGATGGCGATCAGGTCATACCCGGTCAATTTAGACACGTCGAAGTTCCGAATATCATCAGCGATGACATCCAGTCCCTCCTTCTCCCATATTTTTGCTATAAGGCGGCCGTATCGCCTCGTATTTCCGGATTGACTGTACCAGAGGACCAGACCCTTTCCCGGCTGGTTTGTTTTCATGGGCCCATGAACCCGTGCTGCGAGTTCCAGTTCCCCTGATGCCGCGATAGTTGCCGCAGCAAGGGCACCCTTTTGTAAAAATGATTTTCTGGTATCCATTGTGCCTCCGGGATGACAGTATCTGGAATTATATCGATAGATTTGTTGTGACCGGTAACGATAAGGCTCAGGTCTGATAGATTCCTTAAATCTTCACCCACCATCCCGAATCAATGGCAGCATCCGACGCGTCAACCGGCTGTCCCGGCTCGGGCAATAGAAGGCGTATTCCCGTTTGCCTGGCTCCGGCGCGGACCTGTTCCGCCGGCTCGGTCCAGGAATGCATGGCAAGCTGGAAGGTTCCCCAGTGTATCGGCAGGAAGGCCCTTCCACCGAGGTCCCGGTGGGCGCGCAGCGCCATCTCCGGCCCCATGTGTATGTCTCCCCAGTTGGGATGATAGGCGCCGATCTCCAGCATGGTGATGTCAAACGGCCCGTACTCCTCGCCGATCTTTTTGAAGCCGGGATGATAGCCGCTGTCGCCGCCGAAATAGACCCTGTGGCGCGGGCCTTCGATGATCCATGACGCCCAGAGTGTTTTATCCTTCTGCAGAAGCCCGCGGCCGGAAAAGTGGCGCGCCGGGGCGGCAATTATGCGGTGCCCTCCGCCGAGGACGGCTTCTTCCCACCAGTCAAACTCCCGTATGCGGTCAGCGGAGATGCCCCACTTCCCTAGGTGGCTCCCCACGCCGAGGGGGACGTAGAAAAGTGTATCGCGGCCGGCCAGTTTCCTGATGGTCGCCTCATCGAGGTGGTCGTAATGGTCGTGGGAGATTATAACGCCGTCAAGGTGCGGCAGCTGGTCAAGGGCAAGGGGCACATCGAAGAACCGCGCCGGCCCCGCCATCGGCACCGGGGAACAGCGCTTGCTCCATATCGGATCGGTAAGATACCGCTTCCCGTCTATCTCAATAAGGACCGTGGAGTGTCCCAACCAGGTTACACGGAGCGCCGGGTTGCATTGCGGTTCAACGCCGCCGGCGAAGACCAGGGGAAACTCGATCCTTTTACGCGGCCGCCGTTCCTCCTTGCCGGTCATCCAGAGCCAGAGAGTCTTGACAAAGGTCCCCGGAGTGCCAAGAATTGTGGGAACCTGATTACTGAAGATCATGCCGTTCCATTGGGGTGATTTTTTCTTTTTCAGTTCCGAATCATGATCAACCTGCGAAGAGGCGTATTTAAGGGAAACAAATAGAGCTACAACCGCAAGTGAGAAGGTGAAAATAAGATATTTCATAACCTTAACTTAAACCTCGCTAAGAATAGGTATATAGTTTTATTATTTGTTAATTTGATAACTATCGAAATAATATATAAAACTTATTGCTGATCGTCAAGATATTTGGTGTATTTTTTATGATTATATCAAAAAAACAACTCCCCTGATTCATACAAATCAAAGAATAATCTCTTTCCCCACCTTCAGGTCAATCCATTCCTTCGTGAAAGCCTTTTTAAACTGATCCAGGCTCCAATCCGAACTGTCGTGGGGAGAAACTGAGATGACGGATATCTTTTCTTTCTGGACCGCCTTTATGGCATGGTCCACATCCTCCTCATTGAGGCCATTCCAGGGGGCCCTGTCTGCCCCGACTATATACTGGACATTGATGGGGCCGATATTTCCTCTTCCCCCCTTCACCGGGAAATGGAGCCCGCCGATAATGGCGTATATCGGCTTATTGAAAAGCATTTTGGCCCTCTGGATGATCCGCTCCACCGTGGGATGACCGCACCCGATGATCAGCACCACCCCTTTTCCCCTGAGGTTAACCGCCAGCACCTGCTCGTCAGTTCTGCCGGCGATAAAGAGATGCCGCGGTATCACGCCAAGGCTTGCTATACCCGGGGCGATAACTATCGGATCGCTCACCACCCGCACCTTCGGGCCGGGGTTCCACCGCGATGGCTTGAGGGGCCCCGGAGAATAGACGGGAACAGCACCGAGCTCGACCGGTCCCCGGGACAAAGAAAACTCGCCTTTTTTCATTTCCTCCATCCCGCCGACGTGATCCAGGTGGATATGGGTAATGAACATCATATCTATATCAGATGCCTTTACATTGAGGGCCTTCATGTTCTGCACCAGGGCGGAAGGATGAAGTTCTTTTCTGTTATCGCCCACGTCCAAGAGAATCGTGGTATCGTCCGCCTTCACCAGGTAGGATACGCCGGGTTCTGTTTTCAGGTTTTTATCATCAGTATAAAAATCGATGAGGGGAAGCACGGTTAGCCTGCTGACAGTCCCGACATTGGCAAGCTTCGGATACGATGTTTTATCGAGAAGAGCATTAATCTCTTCCCTGCCGGCATTAACCTGCGACGCCTTGACCAGCAGAAAAGCGGCAGCGGAAATAATCAGCACCAGTATAACGGCAGATGGAATAATCACCTTTTTTTTCATAACAGCACCTCGCAATTTGCAATTCCTTCCTTGATTTGTTGCCTTGAACAGATGATCCGGATTGAACAATTCAACGGATCATTGCCATGTCCCGGCTTCACCATGATAACGCTCCGGTGATTTGTCCAGAAATAAAAACATTTTTCACAGGCAGGATCTCTGAAAAAAATAATTATTGACGACAGCGCGCATATCATGTAACAAGCCGTGTAACTATCGGGAGTCATAATTGTACATGAAACTTGAAGTCTGCAAAAACTGCTCATTCCATTCAGAATACAGCCGCGGGCAGATTTACTGCCGCTACTGGGAAAACAATATCAACAGCGTCGCCACCTATGAAGACCGAACAGCCGGCATAGTGTATGTCGTGGGGTGCCCAAAAGAAAAGCAGGCATGACAGGTTTCCCCGGAGAGCGAACGGGACCGCCTCGCAGATTATGCGGTCCGGTTTGTATTGAGGTTTATCCCGTGGCTCAGCAGAATTGTATCCAGGCGGGATTCCCATTCCTCAATCTTTGCCGGAAGAAGAGGATAGATGCGGTACAACGATCCAAGGGAACCCCCGAGGCGGAATGCATCAATAAGCTTTTTAAACATCTCCCGGTTGCGGAGGCCGTTCAGGGTCATCTTGATGATTTCCCAGGTCCCTTTTGCGGATTTCTGCTTCAGCCACATCGCCACCATGTCCTTGCGGGTGATAAACTTCATGCGATAGAGCCAGTCAAACTCGCGCGGTGACAGGTCCGCCAGCATCTCGCAGATGCCGCGCAGCTTCGCGAAGCCCGCGCCGATGCCCCTGAAATAGGCTGAATTGTAATGCCAGAGGTGTTTGCGCAGAACGGGCCCATTTCGGAGCGCCTCCGCGATGACCGGCACTGCGATCCTGGCCGCTTCCATCCCGGAAGCAATGCCCTCTCCGTTAAAGGGCTTATTCTGGAAGGCCGCGTCACCGACTGAAATGAAGCCGTCGCCCACCAGGGACGCCGGGGGAAAGTCAAAGGGAACCGAGCCGTTATATACCGAAGCGACGCTGTGCTCAACACCGGGCAGATGATGGGAGATAAAATCGCGGTGAACGTCCCGGGTATGCCGCAGGTCGCCAAAGGTTGAAAGGCCCACCAGCGTTTCCGCGGGCCCCACCTGGTTGGCGAATCCCTTATAGCACACATAGGTATTGCTCCCCTGCGGGAACGAGCCATGGCAACGCCACCGCTCCATGTGGAGGGTAAACGTCCTTAGGGGCCGGGCGGACAGCGGAGACACGCCGCATTCCCGGGGCAGGGAATTGCGGACGACGGCCTCCCGCCCGGTGCAGTCCGCCACGATCCCGGCAAAGACCTCGCCGTATCCCTCGATCTCGGCGCCCACAACTCTCGATCCCCCGATTATGGGGCGCACGAAGGGCGACTCGTAATGAAACATGACATTGCCGGAACTTTCCGCGTGGCGGGCAACCCACCGCGAGAAGCCGTTCATGGAGAGTATGTCGGTTCTGCAGGGGACCTGGAATTTCAAATCCTCCGAGAGAGGGATCTGCCAGTTTTCGTTGAATGTTCCTTTCATGATGCGCCTGTCCAAAATGGGCCTCGGGAGTGACAGCTGTTCGAAGCAGGGCACATCGAAGTGGATATAACCCAGCTCTTTCCTGACATCATTTCTCTTTCTTTTCTCGAACACGTGGACGGTGTATCCCTGGAAGCCCATCTGCCCGGCGAAGTATGATCCCACCGGCCCGCCGCCGATAACTATCACGTCGACATTGTTCTTTTTTCTTGTAAGTCCGCTCATATGATGATCCCTTATAATATATAATATACATTCAAGCCCATGTTGGCAATAAAAATTACAATAGCTCTCTTGAAAACTTTAATAATGTCAGATGTAGAGCAGGCTTCGGCTGGGAGATAAAAATGAATATGCATGATAATTCAAAGAATAAAGGACAACGGGACTGTTTTGAATTATACCGATTGTTATCGGTGATGGTATGAAATTAGTATGCAGGAAATTCTTATTGACATCAGTTATTTGTATTATTAGTTGATAACCGATAACACACGCACCATCGCAATAAATAAATAAAGATTAATAATCCCTGGCCATTATCTGCTGCAGCTTTGACTATTTCCTTATGCGGTGGCTTCAATGGCAGCGTATTATTTTAAACAACCACTATGGACACACAAGCTCTTGAAATCAAGGTTAATGATTTTATAAATACTGTTTCAGATGATGTGCGGAGTCCCCTGTGACACGAAAAAGCCAATAAGGATGAAAATTGAATTTAGGTATAATCATGAGAGTTCTTAGAATCGTGTTATTATTTCTGGCAGTATTCTCGACTAGCTGTCAAACAGACATCGATATCAACGTCAAAAAGACATTGCTGACTCTGGCAGTGGTAAACTCGCTATTGAACCAGCCGATAATTGCGGACCATACCATCGTTGACGACTATGACAGGATCCCGCCGCAGTATATGGCCGAGGTCAAGAAAATGATGGTGGCCTTCCCCGGCGAGTCCCATTCATATGCATATCGCAGAGGAATGGAGTTGCTCGAAGCGCAAAACGCAGACTATGCCTGCAACGTGTCAACCGGCGAAGCCTATACCGACCAGTATGTGCGGGTCAACAATAATGCTGCCGGTGAAGCAATATGGTTTACATGGTATGCTTACATTGGGCACGATGATGGCGGCATAAACATGTATGATGTAAAAAACCTGATCGCGGAATATGCAAGCCACAATCATCCAATTCACGCCATAGGATTCGGCTGGTGCTGGGATATGACACGGGATGGATTTACTACAAATTATGATCCGGTTTTCGGGTGCAGGTGGGCAGGTTCATCTGAAGGAGGCCCCAATGGAGATACAGACTGGGGCCTTGATGCTTCTGATTATGTTATAACTGGTAACCGTGTTTCCATGGACACCTATCTCAGGGCAACAGATGAATATAATGCATTTTGCACTGAAAATGGATATGTAACAAAAGCGGTCTTTACTACAGGTCCCGCGGATTTAGATGGCGAATCAGGATATCAGGGTCACATAAAACACGAGTATATACGTAATTATGTAAAGTCCCATCTACATAGAATACTTTTTGATTATGCCGATATCCTTTGCTACGATAATGCCGGCAATCAAAACGCCACCTCGTGGAATGGACACACCTTCCCGACGATAGCAGATGACAATATGCTTGATCTTGATGGTTCATATGCGGAAGACGGCGATCACATTGGTCAACGCGGTGCCGTACGACTCGCCAAGGCCCAGTGGTGGATGCTGGCGCGTATCGCCGGATGGAATGGCAGGTAGAGATGGTATGTGAACATTTAATCAAACTGGAGCAGGAACTGATCGAGCGGGGCATCGCGGTAATCTCCAGGGGCCAGGCTTGGACGGACAATTGCAGGGAATGGGTCTATTTTGACTGTTACCTGAACATCCCCGTGATCAGGAAAAAAATCATCTTCGATTCCTGCGTGATGGACCATGAGCACCTGGGCTCCCACGACGGCAGTGAAGCCGGCCTGGTGTGCTCGGTCCATCATGACGCGATCATGGGGGTGCACAAGAAGGACTCTGCAGGAAGAATTGAGTTTAGATGAGTTGGCTCTATGGGAACTATTGAGAAAACACATACGATTAAACAATATCTATGAAGACGCGATGCTGTTTGCTAAAGTAATTTAACAGACCGGTAGGATCATCATGATAATCAAAACGAAGAAACTGAGCGGCGTTCCCGAGACAATGCTCTACACGTTTTTCATGAGGTATCTTGAATCCAAACGGCCTGACGGAATAATCAGCGATCCCGAATATGAAGAAATCTTTAAACAGATAAATCTCGATTATACTATATTCGAACCGTATCCTGAAGAGTCGCCGCTCTTCTTTGCATGCCGTTCCCTTATAATCGACAGGGCAACGAAAGAATTTATCACCAGGAACCCATGTTCAACGATAGTCAGCTTCGGGTCCGGCCTCGACTTCCGCTTTAAAAGAGTAGACAATGGAAGCATCCAATGGTGTGATGTCGACCTCCCCGAGGCCATTGAAATACGAGAAGCGATTTTAGGTGAATCAGACCGCGAACACCTTATTCCATCATCAGCACTGGACTTTACCTGGTCAACCCGCATTGATAGTAAATCGCCAATATTCTTCATCGCGGAAGGGCTATTCATCTATTTCACTTCCGAAGAAGTAAAAAGCTTTCTTGTTTTTTTATCCAACACATACCCCGGATCAATGCTGCTGCTGGACTCGTCCACCACCCTATATCTTAACAGCACCAGGAAAGGAACACCGTATCCATATGTAAACAGGATGTGTTCCCTGTGGAAATGGAGCATCAATAGCGCTTATGAGTTTGAAGATTATGCTCCAGGCATATCAGTTGTAGAAACATGGCGTCCCATGGAAATATTCGGAAGCCGCACGCCCCAAAATTTAAGGGATCTGTTCACTGCCACAGAGCTGCCGGATTTCGTGAAGGAGCAAATCATCGGCATGAGTGTTGTTTATCTTTTACAATTAGGCCCGCTGAAAAGTAGGGGGAAAACAAAAACAGGTAGGACTATGCCTGATATTAATTTGAAAGATTTATACATATAAATATTTTTGATCATAAATGCTTAATAAGTTTTCATCCGGATAACGATATTAGACTATTACTCATATTTTTACTCTGACCCCGCTAATTCAAATCATTAGTCTTTCTGCATAATTATTAATAATCCAGATAAACACCACTCCGAAAGCGGCGGGGCAGATTGTACCAAATTTATTATTTAATTGGTCCGATAAAAATCAATTGACAGGCAATCAAAAAACAAGCATATAGAGCCCAGGTGGGTGGTTTTCTGCCATGATGTTTACATCATCATCGTTATCTTTCCCGGCAGTATACCGTATGTGCAGTTAATTGTGTCCAATTGTAGTAAATGAAAAGAACCCTACTCTATATCGCTGTCGGCACCATACTGTTCAGTGCAATGTCCCTTGCAGCTGCCGGAATTAATCTCGATAAAGAAAACATTTACGTCCGTAAGGGTTTTGACACTGCCTGGTTGGATACCGTACCCGCTCCCGGCGACAGGGAATGGCTCATGATCCCCGGCGTAGCATCAGGCAGCAGAAAAGTCGTTTTGAAAGAGCTGCCCCTTAAGTGCATGCCCAAACGGCGCTTCCTATCCCTGAAAGAGTATCCTCCGGAAAACTTCACATTCCTGACCTCCTTCACCATGGACGAAAAGAGTCCGGATCCAAACAGCTTCCTCGGCATTTTTTTCGCCAACATCGGCGAGAACTGGTCGGTGTATCTCAACGGCCATCTGTTACGGTCGGAAATTCATATTGATGGCAAGGGCAGGATAACCGGCTACCGTCATTCGCGGGAGGTACTCATTCCCATAGACCCGCGTCTACTGCGGCAGGGAAGAAACATCCTCGCCGCCAGGATCATCGGGGACCCCACCAATATTGATTCAGGATTTCACCGGAGCACGCCCTTTGTCATCGATACCATGAAACAGATTGAGAAAGTGCGCTCCGAGCAGACGACCCTGATTCTGGTTTTTCTCTATCTGTTTTTCGGAGTATACCATCTTTTCATTTTCATAAGGCGGCGTGACGAGCTGTTCAACCTGTACTATGCCCTGTTTTCCATTCTCCTTTTCGTATATATCCTTTCCCGCACCCATGCGATCTATGAAATCATAAGCGATTCGACCATACTGCACCGCATCGAATACTGCTCGCTCTACGCCCTGGTCCCCCTAATCGGCGCCTTCATCGACCTTCTACTGACCGGGATCTACAGCCGCCTGACCAAGATCTACAGCGTATTCTACGCCATTCTTATCATCATCACAATGATGCCGGCCTCTAATCCCTTTGCCATCGACATATTGAGGGTGTGGCAGGTTTCGGTCATCATCCCCCTTATTTATTACCTGTTTGCCAGGATCGGATACAAGGTCTATGAAGACTGGAAAAGACTTTTTGGCAGATACAGAACGCATGTATTCACCTACCGGGTCATCAGAACTACAGAACGCACGCTGATATCCACCACGTCGGGCAACCTCCTGTTGGGAGCCATTATTCTTGCAGCATGCTCAATCTTTGATATTGCCGACTCCATGTTCTGGGCCTACGATTACGTTCTCACCCAATACGGATTTTTCGCCTTTACCATGGGGATAACCCTGATCCTGGCCAACCGGTTCCTGAAAACGCACAAGGAACTGGAACTGAGCAACGAGATCGCCGCCATCGAGACTGACCTGGCTGCCAACATGCAGAAAATGCTCCTCCCACCGGTCCCCTCGGGCATAGACCAGTGGGACATCGCCATGTCCTTTAAGCCAAAGTACGGCGCATCGGGCGATTGTTTTGATTTTTACTACTCCGGCAAGCGACTCCAGGGGATAGCCCTCTTTGATGTGTCAGGCCACGGCATTTCATCGGCACTCATAACCATGATGGTAAAGCCTGTTACATTCCGGGTTTTCAATTCGATGCCGGCGGAAAGCCTTGAAAAAATTATGTCCATTGTGAACGGACATCTTTCCAATGACCTGTCCCGTCTCGACAATTTCGTAACCTGCATCCTGCTCAGGATAATGGACAACAGGATCGAATACATCAATGCCGGCCACCCTGATCTGCTGCACCGGGTACATAAATCAGGCGAGGTGCGGATTATCGACGCCGGCGAAAAGAATTTCCGGGGCGAGCCACTGGGCCTGGCCATCAATCACCATATGCCTTCAGTCGTACAATTCACCGTGGAAAAAGACGACCTGCTCCTGCTATTTACCGACTGCTTACTGGATGCGCGGAATCCGCGAAAAGAGAGATACGGCCTCAAGCGGCTCATGGAATCGCTGGATGAAGTGCCGGACGGTACCGCGGCGGAGATCCTCGATTATCTGCTGGCAAAATTCAAGTCCTTCGTCAGGGACGTCGACCTGCGGGACGACTTCACGGTCATACTGGCAAAGAAAACTTCCTAAGCACCCACCGTCAACCGCAGCACTCAGTCAAACCTTCATACAGTAATATCTTTCATGAACAATTAAATTATCGCCGATATATAAACTGATGCGCGGATATCATTCCGGGTACAGGGTCCGGTAACAAGCGGATGTTTCTATGAATTACAAATTGATACCATATTACTTCATCGCATTATCCGCAGTACCGGTATTTTATCTGATCTATTTCCGCCATTTCTTCAATTATTACCACCAAAAACATGAAATCCCGGTATACAGCAAACACCTCGAATCGTTTTTTTCCGGCGTGGTCCTCGCCCTCATCATCATTCTTTGCGCACCATACATTGATGGATTCATTAAAAATGACACAATATTTATCAATGCCTTCATAAAGGCCGCCCTGATAGAAAAAGCGGGGACCCTTGTGCTGTTCATGCTAGTTATGCGCTTTTACCCGAGATTTTCCATCCTCGAAGGGATCGTTTCGGGCATCGCTATCGGCGCCGGGTTTTCCCTTGTGGAGAACATTGTATATGCCCTCAATTTCGGTCCCCAGGTGATTATCGTACGACTTCTTTTTTCCGCACCGCTCCACCTGACAACATGCGGAATGGTCGGCTATTACTGTTCTTCCATGCGGCTCAGCACAAGCTTTCACATCAAGGTCCTGAAACTCGCCCTGGCCTGTGTTATTCCGACGGCATGTCACGGTTTCTTTGATACTATACTCCTCTTAGACGGCAACCTTCTCTATACCGCAAGTCCCCTGATCGTTGCGCTTGTCCTGCTGCTGGAAATCTTCATTTCAAGATCGAAGCTGATACCATCAGGTCGTACTCTCAGGGAGGAAGGGCTCCGACTCGAGGACTGGTTCCTCAAATACCGGCAGCCGCGTTTCGAACGCTGGATCCTCAACTCCACCGGCACGACATCCAACGTGAAGGTTCCTCTCCTCCGGGCTCATAAAAGCTGGTCGCTCTGGAGCATAGCCTTAATTCTATTAGCCGTCTCCATCGCGGCCCTACCCTTCAGCGATGCTATCTGCGCCTTGCTGGGTCTTAATCTCAACCACCAGACCGGCATTCTCGTGACGACGGCATATCCGGCATCCATCGGGATGTCACTCATACTGGTCGGTATTTTCAATCCAGATTTTTTCCGGTACAGCATCGTCCGCATTCCTATTATCTTCGATGCCGTGCTCCATCAGAACAATTTCGAAGACTCCCTGATCACATTCGATATTACCGGCGTTAATTCTTTTATCCGCACCTTCGAACCTATCGGCACTGATGAAGTTGAGATGCATTTCGAAATGCGGAACTTCAGATCACCCCTGATCAGGGCCCGTCCGGTATGGAACCGCCACGGCGGGGGAAAGGACGACGAACCCGTGGGAACTATAATAGCGATCATCAACCCGGGGCCATCTTTTTACTTCTTCATCGCCCGGTATTTCATATATCGATTCTGGAAGGGTATCGTATTCAACCTGAAACTCCCGGGATTCGAGGCCATCCGAAGACTCTTCATGAGTCCGTCTACCATTATGCAGAATGAGATCGTGTTTCACCCGGGTGCGACTATTTTCCGGCAGGGGGATACCGTAAAAAGCTTCTACTTCATTAAAAAGGGAAAGGTCAACATCGTCAAGGAGCTGGAATCAGGGGAGCGTATCGTACTTGAGACCATGGAGACCGGGCGGATACTGAACGAAATGGCGATACTGGGAGAGACGCGGCGGAGCGTTACCGCGGAATGCGTGACCCGCTGCGTGCTTGCTGAAGCGCAATCAGACAACCTTGAGGCGCTGATCAAAAATGATCCGCAGTTCGCTCTCGCCCTTGTGCGGAATCTATTAACGCGAGCCGACAGCACGCAGGATCAGCTGACAAGCACGATCGAATATCTTCAAAAACTGCTCCTCATGAAGGGAAAGCACATGACATACAGCGCCATGATAATCTCTCTTCTCTCAGGAAGCAAACCGGAGCATGGTGTTGTCACCCTTCAACTCCCTGCAGCCCGGGACGGCGCGCTGGCCGTGATTCCTCATGATGACCTCGTCCGGTACATGCGCAGCACATACTCGCTGGATGAGCCGGCCCACCCGGAAGATGCTTTATCCGAAATTATTGAAAAGAATCTGGCAGGACTTCGCCTCGACATCCGGTAGCATGTAACACCGATCACCGGTATCGGAAACGTGCCGTTAACGGCCGCGGAAGACCGGGATCGGCGCCCATGCAGGAAACAGGCGCCGTTCCGAATTGCTTATTGCCGTTACTGTTTGCTTTTTAGAGCTACCCTTCTGTTCCGTATAAACATCCAGGACAGTGCCCCGGCGACAACAACAAGTATAATGATCAACAAAGCTCCCCTCTTCGAAACGGCCGAGAGAAGATACGCCATCAGCGCCTGCCCGCCCGCTGCGAAGATGGCATTATATCCGGCATTGATTTCCTCGGCAGTAAGGGCCTTGCTGTATATCTGGACCCGGTCTATGATGCCGGAGAACCCGAGGTTATGCCAGGTGCTGTTGTACTGAACGGGGAGCTGGGCGCCGATGACGAGGCCGCCGGCGGTATCCCGCACTGCCCCGATAGTATTCGCGGCAGCGGCGACTTCGGAGCCGTCAATGTACAATACAATCCTGCTTGAATCCCAGGTTGCTGCAAGATGGTACCATTTCCCGGTCTCCAGGACTTCGGGACCGTCCACGTACGCATACGCTCCGGCATTATTGAATATTGAAAAACGCAGGATCCCGTCCGGATCCCAGAACTGGAGACTGTAGGCTTCGTCGTTGAAATCGGTCCTTATCCCCTTGTGTATGATACCGCCGAAGCGGGTGTATGCGTCCATGTATATCACGGCCTCAACGGTCCCGGCCTCACCGAGGGTGAGGGCGTCACTGTCCGGCACTATTACATAATCGCTGGTTCCGTTGAACTGAAGAGCCGATCCCGACAGCCCGGCCGCCGGCACCGTCCCGCTTATGGTGTAACTGCCATCCGACGGAAATTCGAAATTCCACAGGCCCGCCATGTCCGTCATGCTTGCCACGGTCACCGTGTACGTTTTCGTCGTATTGTTCTCTGCTACCACGGTATACTGGACAGGAGTTGAAAAATCATTGGGCGTGGTCCCGCTCACCTGGTTCGTGTCAATGACTTTCACCGCGTCGCCGATGGCGACGAATGACGCCACAAGACTGCCAAGGTTTTTCGTTGACGGGAATTCCACCGATATAGTCCCATTGTTCTGATCAATGGCGCACGGCTCCCCGTCGAGCGTAAACGAAGTGATCGACTTGGCGTCGTTTTTGGCGACGGTGACGGTTACTTCATAGTCGGCGGTGGTCTTGTCCTCGGCGGTGACGCGGTACGTTATCGGAGAAGTGAACGTATTGAGGGTTACGCCTGAAACCTGCGCAGTCTCCCCAATCATCACCGTGTCGCCGGTGGTTTCGAACGCTGCTTTAAGATTTTCCCTGACAGACCCGAACGGAAGCTCGACACTGATCGCGGTGCCGGCGACATTACCGTTTGCATCGGCGGAAAGGGCTTCGTTATTAGCTTTTAAAAAAGAAAACGACTTAATTTCCTTCCAGGGGGCCGGGAGTGCACGCGCCGTCACGGTATACTGTTTCTGCGATCCATCCTCGGCTGTTACGATGTATAATACGGGATTTGTAAAATCATTTGCGGTTTCACCGCTTTTCTGATCGGATCCTCCTGCCAGAACCGAAGTGCCGCTTGTAGAGAATGAAGCGATCAGAGATGACAATCCCGTCCGGGGAGGAAGGTCAACCGCTATCGTTCCCGCGGTATGGTCGATGACACCGGCGGTGGTATTGAGCGTATATGACAGTATTGATTTTTCGTCACTCTTTGCCTTGATTACGGTTACTGTATAATTCATGACATCTTTATTTTTATAAGCAAGATTAACGACAACGGGGTTGGTAAAATCAATCGTCGTCATACCGCTTTTAAGGACAATACCGTTAACTTTCACTTCAATTTTCTCACTGCTGGGGCTAAACTCGGCTACGAGATTAGCAAGATCGGCATTATGAGGCACATCGACGGTAATAGTATCACCGCTTATTGAGCCGATCGCATCCCCTGAAAGAGACGGGTTTTTTGAAGCCGGGAAGGAATACTGCACCAAGGAAAATGTTTCCCCAAAACGGGGATATAGCAGAAACAACTTGGCAAGGTCATTCTTTTTGCTTTCTCCGCATGACAATACCAGAACCGGGGTCAGCGCAATGACCAAAAAGATAAAAATTCTTCTCATCATAATTATCCTCCACCAGAGTCAGCTGATTGTCATAATTACAACAATATCAATCATGCTATGTTCACACTAATTTAAATTAATACAAAAAAGAATGAAAGTAAACATATTTTTATTTATTATGTCCCATTTGCAATACTAACGCTATCATCACCATAAGGATAGATGAAATTACAATATATGCTTGTTTCAAAACTGAAAATTGCATGGAGACCATGAATCGTAGAACTTAAATGGTATGCGGAGCTCTTTCCGTCCGCATGAGATACTGAAATTCAGGGACTAAATGTCCGTTCCCTGCGTTACATACGGTTTTGACGTTACTGTATTACCGGAACCCATCCGAACTTCCCGCCGACCATCAGATAAACAAGTACAATAGCATTTGCAAGGATCCCTATCTTCGCGCCGGGCAATCCCAGAACACAGAGAACAAGGGAAGCAATCGATAAAATCAGCGCTAAAGGCCGCCACCATTCATACAGTGCAAAAATGCCGATCCCGCTGACGACAAAACCAATAGCGGCTGCTAGCCACAGCATGCCGACAATGCGGATGCCGATATCGCCGATATCAATGGCGCCCGATAGCAGGGTTGTCTTATAGGGCTCCTCTTTCAATGTCGCGATTTTCCAGGGAACGACAAATCCAACCAGGTGGCAGATGCCGTGTATCACAAGATAAATTCCAACGATAATTCTAACGGCCAGCATAATGCCTCTCCATTTATAATAGTATCAAACCGCTCCATCACCCCATCGCTCCATCAGCACCCTGCGTATGTCGTTGAAGTCGTTCCACGGGATAAAAGGCCATTCCTTTATCTGGAGATGCTTCATCAGGCTGTCGCGGGCGAAAACGAGGTCAGCGGCGATAGCCATATTGTTGTCCGTGGATCCGTCGCCGATGGCGACCGTTTCGCCGCAGTCATACCGGGACATTACCGTGGCCTTCGCCATGAGCTCGGTGTCCCCCTCGACCGTCTTCGATACCCGGAGAAAGGGGCCGCTGGTGTCGACTTCGACGGCATGGACCGCATGCACCCGCCGCAGCAGGGACCCGAGCCTCGTCTCGATCATTCCACGGAACCCACCGGATATGATTATCAGGGGGACCTTGATCGATTCAAGATAATCCAGCAATTCCGTGAAGCCGGGTCGGATGTCTATGGTAAGGGTATAGTCAAGGATGTCATTGTATTTATCGGACGGTATTGATTCTATCAGCTTCCGCACACCCTCCTTCAGCGTCATTCGGCCTGACACCATTTCCGGGGCAATCTTCCTGAAGAGGTCCGGCGTAAAGATATTGAACATGCCGATAAACGATTCCTTCGATGTGATGGTCCCGTCAAAGTCGCAGAATACCGCCCGCTTGAAATGGTTCGATGATTTCATACTCTCCGTATCCTTATCGATTGATGCTGCTGAATTCTTTCCTGTTGTTTTTATAGAGCGCCTGGTAATGCCGGAATAGCCCGTCATAAACATCCTGTGTGCCGGGATCGGGGTCAAAGCGCTCGCCTTTTTTAAGCATCCGGTCTATCTCGCTGAAGTCCCGGTATATCCCGAGGGTCACCATGGCGATGGCTGCGGCTCCCTGGGCGCATGCCATCTGCGGGTTCATCATCCGCATTATCGGTTTCTGCAGAACATCCGCGAATATCCGGCACCATACGGCGCTCTTCGATCCGCCGCCTATGAGCCTTACTTCGTCCGTTCCGGGTCTCGATTTTTTCGCCGACAGCTTCTCCACGTACCGCATGCCCCAGCGAATGTTGAAGGCGACGCCCTCCATGGCCGCCCGGCAGAGGTCGGCCCTGGATGTATCGAGCTCGATGTTGAAAATCTGTCCCCGCAGTGAGGGATTGTTTATGGGCGACCGCTCGCCATAGAGCCATGGAGTGAAAATGACATTGTTCGATCCGGGAGGAGACTGCGCTGCCAGGCGGTCCATGTCGGCGTACAGTTCCCCTGTTGATGTCCCCTTTACAAACTCGTCCGGATACAGGATGCTCTTTAGCCAGTCCAGCGCCGCTCCCAGGGTTTCCTGCTTGCTGATCAGCAGATACACATTCGGGATGCCCGACGCGATCGTTCCTATGTAATGGCCGGTATCGACCGCAACGACAGGGTGGTGCGTGGCGACCCATCCGGCGGTGCCGATATTGATATGCATCCGTCCCGGTTCGATGGCGCCCGACCCAATCGCCGATGTGAGAAGGTCGCCGGAGCCGTTCACCACGGGGAGTCCTTCCGGCACGCCCGTTTTCGCGGAGAATTCCGCGGTAACCTTACCGGCGATCGCGGTGGAGGGCCTTAGCTCCGGCATTTTGCGCGGATCGAGATCGAACATGGCGTGGATCGTTCCGGACCACGACCATTTCCCCTGGTCTTTATTCCGCGTGTCCATGAGCCAGGTGATGTACGCCATGTCATGGGAGGTGACGTAGTTGCCCGTGGCCAGAAACAGGGCGTAGTCCTTGACGTCCAGGAACTTATAGGCTCTGTCATAGAGCTCCGCCATGTTCCGCTTCATCCAGGCGAGCTTGCACACGGTATCCTTGCCGTTTTTGCCTGGCATTCCGCCGGTTATACGAAGAATTCTGATGAGCTTGGAAAGCGGATAGCCCTGAATCTTGATGAGCCCCCTGAACATCACATCCTGGGTGAACCGGGCCGCACGCTCATCCATCCAGGAGAGCATGTTCATCAGGGGCTTCCCGTTCTTCCCGACCGGTATCGTATTCTGCATCTGGCTCGTGAAGACCATGCCGGCGAGCCTTTCCGACAGATCGGGATGAGCCGCGAGGAGGTCCCTGCTGGTGCCATACACGGCGCCGGCCAGCTCTTGCGGAGACTGCTCGACGCAGGAATGGTCCGGATACAGGAGATCGCATGAAACCTGTCGCGAATCAATGTACCCGTCAGGGCTGACAATGACTGCTTTGGTTTCAGTGGTCCCGATATCAACAGCAAGAATGAGGTTTGTTTCTTTCATGATCGCCTCCTTATGATACAGTCCCTTGACTGAAGCGGAGGGTCAGAGCTCGAATTCCATGCCCTCGTAAGCGATATCAATATACAGGTCCTTCGCGCGCTTCGGGTTCATTGACTGGTAGGTGCGAGCGTTGATGAGAACGTTCTCCAGCTTATCATCGTCGTAATTCGGCTCATGGTGGAACAGGACGAGACGCCTGACGTTAAACATGCCGGCAATATCTATGGCGATGGCCGCGGATGAATGGCCGAACTCCAGCTTGTTGATGGCCTCGTCGAAGGTGTACTGGGTGTCGAAAATTACCAGGTCCGCGTCGGAAAAAAAACCCCGGTATTTCTCGATATTGTCAATCTCGTTGATGTTGAACTCACAGTCGCTGGTGTAGACCAGTACGGTTCCGTTATCCTCAATCCGGTACCCATACGAACCGCCCGGGTGGGGCATGACCTTGTTCAGCACCATAGTATCGTTGATATAGAGCTCCTCCTCCGGCTGTATCGTGAAGAACTCCTTGGTTGCCTGGAGATAATCAAAGGTGACCGGGAAATGCGTGAATACCTGCTGTAGATCAAGCCGCTTTTTCATATCGGGAAAAGCCGAGTAGAAATTAAACCGGTTTCCCCGGATATAGAAAGGCACAAAAAAGGGAATCCCCTGTATGTGGTCCCAGTGGGTATGGGATAGCAGGATGTTGGCCGTCCCCCTTCCCTTGCCAAAATCACCCTTCATGAGCTCCATGCCGAAAGCCTTGAGTCCGCTCCCGCAGTCCAGGATGATGAGGTCTCCCCCTGACGTCATTACCTCGATCGCCGTGGTGTTGCCCCCAAATGTATTGCGCACGGAAAAGGGAAGGGATCTGATGAAAGACTCAATCGCTTCTTCCGATGAAATATCCCCCGGCTTGGCCAGGGTCAGGGCCTTCCGGATTTTATCTTCAATGGTATACCCGCTCAAGGGCGTCGGAAGCGACCCCCTCACTCCCCATAGCTTTATTCGCATGGCACCACTCGTTTTTATTATGATAATAATAGATTCTATGCGGAACAGCATAACTATATTACCAATATTTATTTAGTCAATACTTATATTCATATTGTGCCCCGACCGGGGCCAGGGTATGCGACCCGGAGCGGGTCGGCAGTTTGCGAGGGCAAGAGGGCTCCGCGCCCTCTCACCCTCGCGCTCCCTCTTTCCCCGCCGCCTCAATCGCCGGCGGGGGCTTAAGTTTAACGTTTCTGAGACTGGGGTTTTCACCCCAGATCAGATCGGTTGGTTTTTTACGGGGTGCGGCATCTATGCGCCGCTTTATCGGGCAATGTAATATTTCTTCACCGCTTGCCGTGGATTCCGGCGCCATCCTAGGCGCGTTTTTATTTGAAGCCGAGCGTCCTGCCCGACTTTTTTTAGAGACCAGGTTCCCAAAACAATTTTACAATTATAATTACCCATGGCTATAAATTGCTGTTACTCACATACCCGTGGCAGGGAGGCCACGGGAGGCGCGAGTCTGCAGGAGGCTGCATACGAGCGCCGAGCAGGTCAAGTGTTTTCATAGTTTAAGCCCAGCCAGTCGCGGCGCCTGAGCGACCGGGGTGGCGGGGAGCCCGAGGGGAGGAGGGTGCGCAACCCTCATCCCCTTGGAACACTGCATACCCGCCCCGGGTAATAAACCCTGCCCTGGTTAGGGCCACTCAGGTCATAACCCAAAAGTATTATTTATTAATATGATGTTTTGACATCATACAAAAAGTAAAAAACTTGACACTTATAAAGGGTCTCCCCTGATAGAATAAATTGAAACATAAAACCAGAGTTGAGGATTCGCCCATGAAATTTTCAAACAGGATACTTCAGGTAAAACCATCCCCGACCCTGGAGGTCACGGCCCTGGCCAATGCCCTCAAGGCGAAAGGAATTGACGTCATTGGGTTCGGCACCGGGGAGCCGGATTTCGACACTCCTGACCACATCAAGGCCGCTGCCATCCGCGCCATCGAGTCAGGCAAAACGAAATATACCCCCTCCGGGGGCATACCGGAGCTTAAAAAAGCCATCATAGAAAAATTCAAGCGGGACAACAACCTTGAATACAAACCCTCCGAGGTCATCGTCAATTCCGGGGGAAAGCATTCCTTTTACAACCTGATGCAGGTCCTCCTGAACCGGGGCGACGAGGTGATCATCCCTGCCCCCTACTGGGTATCCTATCCGCCCATGACAATGCTGGCCGACGGCACCCCGGTCATCGTTGACACGACCGAAGAAAGGGGCTTCAAGATGACCCCGGACCAGCTTGACCGGGCGATAACCCCCCGGACGCGGGCAGTCGTTATCAACTCGCCTTCAAACCCGACAGGGTCCGCCTATACTAAGACAGACATCCAGGCCATTGCGGAGGTGGTGGGCGACCGCGACATCCTCCTCATATCGGACGACATGTACGAATCCATACTCTATGAAGGGTTCGAGTTCTACAATATAGCCAACGTGTCGGATAAAATGAAGCAGAAGACCATCGTGCTGAACGGCGTTTCCAAGGCTTATTCAATGACGGGATGGCGAATAGGCTACATGGCCGGCGACGCTGGGGTCATGGCCCAGGTCGACACGCTCCAGAGCCAGTCGACCTCCAACCCAACGTCCATCTCTCAGTGGGCGGCCGTTGAGGCCCTTAACGGCGACCAGAAGCCCGTCCGGGATATGGTCGAGGCCTTCGCCCGGCGACGCACGATTATCGTCGAGGCGCTCAACAAGGTCCCCGGCTTCACCTGCCTAAACCCCAACGGCGCCTTTTACGCCTTTCCGGGAGTTGAGAAGGTTTACACGATGAAGGGCTGGCCCAGGGTAGTTGAGCAGTACAAGAGCGATTTCAATTCTTCCCGGCTCAGCTCGTACCTGCTCGAGGAGGCAAAAGTGGCGGTCGTTCCGGGCATCGCCTTCGGGTCGGATAAGCATATCCGCCTTTCCTTCGCAACGTCCGATAAAAACATAATTGAAGGGGTGCGGCGCATCGACGAGGCGATCCGGAAGCTCGTCTGAGGGGGCATCAGCCGGTACTGTCGAAAAAGAGACCCTCGCCTTCCTGGATGTGCTTGATGAGCTCTGCGAATTCCTGGTGGGTGATATTTTTTTTCTTTACCTCAGCGACGTTGCCGTCACCATCCAGCCTAACCAAATTTATAAAGATATCATTCTCCTCCTGGTATATGTAAAACCGGTAGGAAGATTTTTTCTTCTCAAGTTCGCTGTTAGCCTGGTCCGCTGCGTCCTTCAGGCTGTCAAAGTGTTTCCCCGCCTCGTCACCGGGCTCCTCTTTTTTACCATGGCCGCTTTCCCGTCTTTTCGCATCAGGTTCTATCAGGGGATCGCGCGACCCGATGAAATCGGACTTGTTGATTTTATCAATATTCGATGCCATGGCTTTGTCCGATAGTGTTATCCTTTCAAAATAAGGGTACAGATCCATATTGTACCATCCTTTCCTGGTTTCCCACCATTAATATCGGCAATTCTAACATAAAAAATAAGCGGCACTGGCCGGAATATCGGCAGAACCAATCATAATCCTGCCGTATTGTCTTTGACAATAACCCTTTATTGGGGTAATATGATGATTATTGAGAAAAGAAGCCCGATTGATGCATTAATAAAACCCGGAGTGGCCGCTATGAAAAAAAAAATATTTTTACTGATAACGATGCTTATCTTTGCCGCAAACCAGGGTGCCATGGCCGGGGAACAGGAAGATCGGCTGTATAATTCGCTGACGAAAGAACCATTCATCCCTGAAAAAAGAAAAATAGCCGAGGAACTGGGGCGTCTGGGGACAGCCGATGCGAAAGCCAAGCTGCTCGGGCTCCTCGGGGACCAGGCATCATGGAACCGGACCGCGGCGGCCATGGGTCTATTCGCCCTTCCCGACGCCGGTGCCGGACCGGAGCTCCTCAACCGGATGCTCTCCGACCGCATGATAGATGACGACATAGCTGCGGGATTCAGATCACATATCAGGGCATATTACGACTTTCTCACTGTCAAATACCGGGAGCTCCCGGATCAGAAAGGGAGAGAGCGGATTATTGAAATAATCAGTTCATCGAAAACGCCGCGAGGGGAAGCTTTTCTGAAAGGCATAATCGAGGACGAGGGTTCAAAAGACCGGGAATTCACCTTTAAAAACCTGGCGGCCCATTATCCAACCGGCAATTACCAGTACATTAAAAGCCATACGGACCTTCCCGTCTTCAGGGTCCATGCCCTGACATTCATTGTTGAACGGGGAACACCGGAAGAACTGGCGTTATTCAAAGTCATTCTTGAAAAACGGGAAGAGGTGAAGTACCGGCTCATCGCCTACAAGGCGGTCAACAAATGGGGTGACGACGCGCTCATGCACCGGGTCTTCATGGACTCTCTCAGGGAAAACGACGAAACCCTGGTTCAGGGAGGTATGTATGTTTTTACCGGGGTCAAATCTGACACGGTGAGGAACGAGCTCTGTAAGATAGTAAAAAAAGGTGCATTCCAGATGACCCGCATGGCGGCGGCATTAAGGCTGAAAGAGTACACATCACCCGACATCATCCCCGCGCTAGTCATTATACTCCGGGAAAACTACATCCAGAGGGAGCGCGGTGGAGCCGACATCTTTGCCACGATCATCACCTTCGGCATAGCATCAGTGTTCGACGACATCAGCCGGAAGCGCCAGCGCACTTCCTTCGATAACAGCAAGCTGGAAATCGCTGGGCACCTGAAAAAAATCACCGGAGCTGACAACGGCGTCTCCTACGGCCGGTGGTATGAGTGGGCCGTCCTGAACGGCCATACCATCTGGGGGGATAATATCATACGACAGCTCTTCTCCGGGTACCGGTCAAGAAGAGAAAAAGCGGTGGACCATGCCATCAGGCTCCTCGGGTATTCATCGGGAAGGGAGTTTTACAGCAAGAACGGCAATTTCGCCAATGACACCGATCTCTCTCTGGCACTGGCGAGGATGCTCATTATGAAAGGTTTCCTAAAGAATGAGGAGTGATCCTGCCCCCTAAATCCCCCAGAGGGGGACTGTAGTCTTATGCTCGCATAGTTGTGAAATCATGAAAAGCCCCCCTCCGGGGGGTTGGGGGGATATTACTGTAAATATGCCTCCGGATCACAGGCGGTGCCTCCCCGGCGCACTTCAAAATGAAGGTGTGCACCGGTGGCGTTGCCGGTGCGCCCCACAGTGCCAATGATCTCGCCGCATCTGACTTTCCGACCTTTCTCCACCCCTATATCGCACAGGTGCCCGTAATAAGTAGAAAGCTCCTTCTCATGCTCGATAATGACCAGCCTGCCGTAACCGTTCTTCAGATACTCCGCCTTAACCACGATGCCGTCGGCAGACGCCTTGACCGGCGTCCCCTCTTTAGCGGCAATATCAATGCCGCTGTGAAATGAATCCCGGCGCTTCATCACAGGGTTGACCCGGTATCCGTACCGGCTTGTTATGGTACCGGCAAGGGGTGCGCTGAAATCCCGCCCCTTCTTATCCCTGTTGAAGGTATCGAAATCCTCCTTTCGGCCCGGCTCCCCCTTCTGCAAAAAGGCCCCGAAGACCCACCCTTCATCGCCGTTGTCCCGGCGCACCAGAACCCAGTGGGCATCGATCTCCTGTATCGCATCGACCCGCTCTGTCTGAGCGACCACCTCGACCTTTTCGCGAAAGTCGAGCCTCCCCACAACAACACTCTTCGCGCTCCCTTCGGATCTCATGACGACTTTCTCTCCGTTGACATAGGCGAACTCACGGGGCTGAATCTTCTTTTTTGAATGAAAATGGTCCAGCCGCTCTATGTCATCAATCCTGTCAATATCAACCGGATCATCAATGCGGGTCCTATTATCAGTACTCAGCCGTTTATTAATGTCATCTTTAAAAGCGCCGAGCTTTCTCTTTATGTTTTTAATTCGCTCAAGATCCGCCGCATGCTGACGGTCCACCAAGTCTTTGTCCGATTTATATCTCTTCTTCACGATTCCTTGTGCCGAAAGCTCCGGTACCGCCAGGAGAACGGAAATTATCATAGCCATAACGCCCGTGAAGAATCTGAACCCTTTAAACATCTGTATCCTTCCCTTCTCTGTATCGAGAACTTCCATCATCGGCCACCAGTTGATCATTTCATCTTCTCCGTCAACCGGGGCTATTTGCTGCATGCCGTATTATAAGCAGTGCCGGAATTTCCGGCACTGCTTATTACCTCCGGATCACATGACCCGGGTGGCTGCTTTCGAAAATCGGATTCCCTATTTAGGACCGTATTCTTTTGCGCATTTATCAATGCATTTCTGTGCGGCAGTGTCACAAATTTTTTTCTTGGTTTCGCTGACTTTACCCTCTTTGTCCGTGGCCACCTTTTTGATGCACAATTCCTGGGCTGTTTTGCAGGCCTTCTCGCATGATTCCTGCTCAATATTGATGCTCGAGCATGATACCACAACTATGGCAAATAATGCGATCACTGTAATTGAAATTATTTTCTTCATGTGCGCCTCCTCTGTGATAATTTATTTATTCAGCATTGTTGTCTAATTATAATTCCTGGATACACGCCGGATTCCCGCCGCATCCTCAAGGGAACGCCCGGAATCTCGAGACATTAATCGTGCAACAGATCGTTTAATATCACAATGCCTGTTTTTATGCAATTATTTTTTCTAGGAATCATTTCTTAATGCAACCTTATCCCTGTTTGCTTTTTCCCGGCACCCAAAGCGGCGGGGTATTGCAGCAACCCTTATTATCGGAAACCATTCTATTCAATCTCCTGAACAGAAATTTTTCCCGGGAAACGTGCTCCCACCTGTGACACGACCTTGGAAGAAACATAACTGCCGATCCTTCCGCAGCGTTCGGGATTGAAGCCGCGTGACAGGCCGTATAACACCCCGGCAGCGTACATGTCGCCGGCGCCATTGGTGTTGACCAGGTCCGTTCTGTAGACCGGTATGCTGAATATCGTGCCGTCGCTTTTGATGATACTCCCCTCGGCGCCGAGCTTGACCACTGCAAAATCGCAGTTGCGGGCAATCTGTTCCAGCGCATCAGGGCCCTCTTTGCCTGTAAAAGCCCGGGCTTCATCCTCGTTGACAAAAATGATATTGGCGTACTCCCGGATCACCTGGTCAAAAACCGGCCGTATCCTGCCTATGAGACCGGGATCGGAAAGGTCGATTGACACCAGGACATTGTTCTTGCGCGCCGTTTCCAGCGCCGCCATACACGCCTCCCGGAGACCGGGAGGCTCAAAGAGATAACCTTCAAGATGGATAATCTTGCTGTTTACGATATGGCTGTGGATTACATCGTCCCTGCCGAGCTGGAGCGCCGCCCCCAGGTGTGTGGCGAAGGTCCTCTCCGAATCGGGCGTGATCAAGGTAATGGCGTGACCGGTCGTGCTGTCATGCCTGCCGATTTCTGTCTTAACCCCGCTCAGTTCCGTGTCCTCAATGTAACGGTCGCCGTGGGAATCGTTTCCTACCTTGCCCAGGAAAATGCCCTTCCCTCCAAGGACCGCTATGCCGGCCAGGGTGTTGGCGGAGCTCCCGCCCGGCGTGATCACCATCGGCTTCCCCGCCAGGCCGGAAAGAATCTCTTTGCTCCGATCAGCTTCTACAAGAAGCATCTCCCCTTTCTTGAGGCCAAGCTTAGAAAGGTCTTCATCATTCACCATGACGGTGAAATCCAGCAGGGCAGAACCCATCCCCAGAACATCATATTCAGCGCTCATGTTCAATACTTTCATATTCTTATTCTCATTGCCTATTCAGTTTTATTTTCAGTCTTAATTTCAGTCTTCATCATTTTTTTCAAACCTTTCTTATGGACTACGTAATTCAGAACAGCGTGGTCGTCAAAAATATCAAGCTTCTCGGTTTTCCCGTCCTTGTCGGGAGCAACAGATTCATTGAACGTTTCCTTGATGTAATAATAGGCGCTCAGCAAAGCGGCCCGCTTTGACGACTCGCTCTTCTGTATGCCTTTCAGCCCCTCCAGCGGATACCCCCGGCACACGACCTTCCAGGTATTGTCATCAACGAATCCCTTGCTTACGAGAACTTCCCGGGGACCCTGGCTTGTTACTCCCTTCTGGTCGCACCCTGCCAGCACTACCACGAAGGACACACCCAATACCAGCATTTTAATCTTCATAGTAATTCTCCTTAATAAAGTAGAAGCAATCATTCAGATAAGATTAATTCTCCTCTTTCCTGTCATCGCGAGCAAAGCGACGCGATCTGCTTAATGAATAGAATCGAAGTTATGAAAATAATTCTTTGATGATTGCATATGAAAATAATGACAGGATTGCTTCGTCGTTACACTCCTCGCAATGACAGGATAACCATCTCCACTAATAGAATCATGTTATCAAATCACGATATACGAGTCAAGTAATTGGAAAAAATGTATTGATTTATTTACGCTGTAACCGGTCCACTATCTCATCATTTGCATGAATACAGCAACAGCAACGCGCACGGGAGGATTAATCATCAAGGCAGTACTGTTTGACATCGACGGAACCCTGTTGAAGTGTTTCGGCGCGGGGAAAAAATCCCTGATCCAGGCGTGCCAGGAAGTGTTCGGCACGGTAGGGTCAATGCATGCCGTCGACTTCCAGGGAAAAACCGACCCGCTCATTCTGATTGAATCCCTCGGCATCATGGGCTACCGGGAAGAAGACATACACCGTAACATCGATGAGCTGAAAAGCCGGTATTTCGGGCACCTGAGAACGAACATCTTCGACAGCACCTCGGTCCTGCTGCCGGGCGTGGAGGAGCTCCTCGTGCGTCTCTCGGACAGCGACTCGCTCATGGTGGGACTCCTCACGGGCAACTTCAGGGAAAGCGCCCGCATCAAACTCGACCGCTTCAACCTGAACCGATTCTTCACATTCGGCGTTTTCGGCGACGATGCCTCATACCGGAACGATATGCCCCCCATAGCCCGCACCCTCATAAAGGAAAGCTTCAACATCGATGTGCCATTTCACAACATTGTCATCATCGGGGACACGGTGCATGATATCGCCTGCGCCAAGGCATCCGGCGCCGTGTCGATCTCGGTCGGTACCGGCTGGGTCGGCCGCGAGGTGCTCCTTGCCCTCGATCCCGACTATTTCTTCGAGGACCTGAGCGACATCGACAGCGTGATGAAAGCCATACTCAGCTGAATCATTATCTCTTCAACAATTTATCAAGCATGTACCGCGCTTCCGGAGCCCGCAGGGCCAGGCACGCGGCCAGGTATGCCGCGCCGCCCGCAGATACCAGGAGCATAAGAAAGAGGACCCGCCGGGGAAAAGGGTCATTGACCCAATCCACGAAACCCGCAATAAACCAGATCAGTGCGCCCATGACCCCCGCGGCAATGCTTTGCTTAAGGACCGACAGTGCCATCTCCCCTGCCTTCAGAGGTATATTTTTCTTCTTCAGCAATGCCGCAAGGATCGTCATCTGTACCGTCGCGGCGAGGGCCGCGGAAAGGGTCAACCCGGCATGCTCCAGCGGCGTCCGCATCAGAAAATATCCGCTTACAACATTGACCGCAAAGGACACCAGTGCAGCATAGAGCGGCGTGCGCGGATCATGGAGCGCATAATAGAGTGGGATGGTGATTCTGCAAACGGCAATGCCGACAATCCCCGCACTGGCGTAAAGGAGGGCACGGTAGGTCATTGCCGCCTCGTGGGCGGTGAACCTGTTGTGCATTAATAAGACTGACACTATGGGGAACCCGGTAATCATCAGGGCAACGGTCGCCGGAATTGCCATGAAAAGGGCGGACCGGATTGCAGCGGAATAGATCTCGCCCAGCCTGCCGTAGTCCTTCCGGGCAGAAAGCTCCGACATCTCGGGTAAGACCACGCTGCCTATGGAAACAGCGGTCAATCCCAAGACCAGTTCGTGAAGCCGGTCCGAAAAATATATGTACGAGATGCTGCCCGGGGCCAGGAATGACGCCATGAGGGTGGCGACAAGGATATTGATCTGCTGACTCCCCATGCCGATGATGCCCTGGAGAGCGCTGCGGAAAATCTTTTTTAAGTCCGGATGCTTGATTGCGAGGGATAGCCGTACCCTGAACCCGGCCCGTGCCAGGTATGGCACCTGGAGAACTACCTGGAGCAGCCCTCCGGCGAGGACCCCCGCACATACGCCGTACAGGGGCTCGGCAAAAATCCCGCTGAGCAGGAGGATCCCGGAAATAATGCCCACGTTCAGGAGCACCGGCGCGAAGGCCGGGGCAAAGAAAAATTTATGCGAGTTGAGCAGCCCCATGGAAAAGGCGAGAAACCCGGCCATGAGCAGATAGGGAAGCATGATCCTGAACATTGCCACGGTCATCTTCACCTGCGAGGCATCGTCGAAACCCATCGCAAGAACGTGCACTACTTCAGGGGCAAAGACCATTCCAAGGACTACCAGGGCAGCCAGAAACGACATGAGCGCGGTCAGGGTCTTCCGGGCAAGTTCGAAAGCCTCCGGCGTTCCCCGGTCAACGAGATATTCCATGTATACCGGTATGAAGGATATCGTAAAGACACCCTCTCCCACCAGCCGGCGCACCAGGTTGGGTATGCGGAATGCCATGTAAAAGGCATCGGTGGTCCCCGTCGCGCTGAAAATAGCTGCCATGAGCATGTCCCGGATAAGGCCGAGGACCCTGCTTGCCAGCGTCGATACCGCAACCACACCTGTTGATCGGAAAAGCCCACTCATCAGACAACCTTAGTATACCACGCAGGGTTTGTTCAAGCATATAATTGGAAAATTTTAATGCGTCAAAAGGCTCTTGAAAGGCTCAGAGCCTTACATTATCTCACAGGCTCTGAACCTTAACATAATGCAGGAATCGATTACCCGTGGTTGAATTTGATAGGTTGATGCTGCGAGCCTACTACCATAAATAAATGAGCTCTGAGCCAATTTTTTTTTAAATTTCTCAATCCAGAATCGTATAGATAAAACAAACTATTCTGGAGAAAATTATGACCTACCCATCAAGAAACATCGCTCAAGGATTAACTCATCACACTTACAGCAGGTGTCATGGGAAGAGAAATCTGCTTCAAGGCAAATATGGAAAGCTATATTTTATTGAAGCCATTACCATGTGCCAGGAGAAATACGATTTTGAGCTCATTGCCGCTGAAATCGTTGCCAATCATATTCACCTAATCATCAAAACGAGCGAAGAAAAGGAAACGATATCTCGCATTATGCAATATATCAAAGCAAGAATTGCTGAAAAATACAATATGGCAATGAGAATGACCGGGGCTTTCTGGAATGAACGTTTCGGATCAAGCGTCATCGAGGAAGCAGATAATCCTGAAGAGTACCTTTTATGGTTATTGTGGTATATCGGTTATAATCCCGTCAGGAAAGGTTTATCCCGCGATCCGAGAAATAATGAGATTGGCTTCATCAACTGTTACCTTGATAAAAACTTCATCGCGCCATTCAAGATTACCCTACATTATTTTTTTATTAATCTGGGGGATACATTTGAGAAATGCACCAAGGAGTTTTTATTGTACGAGGAGGCTTATCGCAGGAGGATAGCCGTATATTTTTAAAAAACACGGGCTCAGAGCCATCCAGGTCTCGGGTGACTCTGATCCCGGAAGGTCGGATGAGGGCGTCTTGTCATGAAAAAACAAATATCTTGACATTTACCGTAAATATCTGCAACAATGCGGGAAACACCGTTTCAAAGAACAATATGACTTCCAGTGAGCAATCCCACAACACAATGAAAAAAATAATACCATTAATCGCGCTGGCCCTGACGCTGGCACTATCCCAGCAGCTGATGGCCGCAGCCGGCTACTACGAGCAGGGCCGCAAGTTCTACACTCGCAAGCAATACGAAAAAGCGAAGGAAATGTTCCTCAAGGCAACGGAATCGGGCAACTCGGGCAATGCCTATTATTTTCTCGGGGAAATCGAGAAAACCCAGGGCAACTACCTCGAGGCCGAAAAGTATTACAAGACCGCCATAACAAAAACGGGAATTTCGCGCCAGTACATGCTCAACTCCTACTGGAACGCCATGCTCATGGCGGAACAGCGGAACGATTACGAGAGCGTGGTCTCCATCTGCCGCTCCATGTGGATCAAGAACCGCGACGCATCGGCGCGCCAGAAGATCGAGTCCCTCATCAACAAGATGCTCTGGACCGACAACACCGAGGCCATGGATAAATATAACGATGGCATCGGACTCAAGAGGAGTGGAAAAACAGACGAGGCCATTGCGCGCTTCAATAGCGCTCTGGGAATCGACAGCTCTTTTCTCGCCCCCAAGTTCGAGCTCGGCATGGCGGCCTATAACAGCGGAGACCTCGACAGGGCCTCGAGTTACCTGGGGGAAGTCGCGTCGAAGATCCCCTTCTATGCCGAGGTGCAGCACGTTCTGGCGGACATCCAGTTTAGAAGGCACAACTACCGGATCGCCATCGACCACTACAACAGGGTGCTGGAGTATGGTTTCATTGACGGCGCCACCAACAACCGTATTCGGATCAGGCGGGGCACCTGCTATTACAAATTGAGCGACTATACGAACGCCGAGGAGGACATAGAAAAAGCGATCCGAAACAACGCCAGGTCGACCGACGTACTGCTCCTCCTGTCGGTAATAAAAATCAAGATGGGGAAAGACAATGAGGCCATGAAGACACTGCAGCAGGCGAACGCCGCCAGCCCCGATAACCCGGAAATCCACTACCAGATCGGAAGCATCCACTACAGGGAAAACGACGCCCGGTACGTTGCTGCCTATGACCGGCTTTTTGCTCTGGCAGGAGGAAAAAAAACATACCCTGCCAGATACCGGAAAGCCTTTATAAAACTGGCAAAGCATCATTATGAAAATAAAAACTTCGGCCGTACCATAACCATCCTCAAGACCTTTGACGAAAAATCCCAGAGCTTCGAGACCCGGCTCCTTACGGCAAAGTCCCACTACGGCCTTAAAGAGTACGACAACGCAATCGACCAGTTCGAAAAACTGTCGCTGGGCAATGACGACAAGTACACGCTCTGCAAGGCCTACGCCCAGACCGGCAGGAGGCAGAAGGCGAAGGGCCTTCTTTCTGAGCTGTCCCTGAGCAGCGATTATCTTTCCCGGGCAAAACGGGACCCCCTGCTTTCGGGAATGGCCCGTGAAATGGAAAGCGGTAGCGGGGAAAAGAAACCGGAACCCGAGATGAAAAAGCCGGAAGAAAAAAAAGAGGCAGAACCCAAAAAGAAAATAAATACATCTAATGACGATTCTGATGACGAGGATGATGAGGATGATGACGAGGATGAGGATAGCTAGATCCGATGCGGTCCCCATTGCGCTCCTTGCAGCGGCCGCACTCTCCGCAGGGGCGGCAAATCTCCTGATTAATGCCTCGCATTCCCACCTGGCCCTTACCCTCATCGGCGTATGCGCGTATGCCGCGCTGGCCCTGCTCGGAGACTATGACCCGTACCTTCTCTGCGACACAATCCAGAGCGGTGAAACCGCAGTGGGAACCCTGGCCCTGTACGCCGCAGCGCTCTTCGTAACGGCGGACCCGTATTTTCTCCTGGCCATAGCCGTCCTTGCGCTGGTCCCGTATCAATTGTTCATGAAAGCAGTACTGTCACCTCTAAAGAAAGAGATAGCCCTGAGCGGCATTGCCGCGCAGGGCATCTTTGCAGTTATAGCCATTCTCATCGTCGTCAGCGGGGCCCGCACCAGTATCCCCATGGCCGGTTCGGTCTTTACCGGATATTTTTCCGCCGTCAGCGTCCCGGTAGCGCTGCCGGCGGCATCACTCGCCCTGGCTGTCATCATCCCTTTTGTATTAAAAACACTGAATCCGGAAATGAGGCTCCTGTCGCAGGGGGCCCCCTTTTCCCGGCGGCCAATGTGGACTCATTCCGTCGCGACTGCCGGCCTCGTCATAGCCAGGAGCCTGCTGGCGGCGATATCTCTCCTTTTTGCCGGATGGACCTGCGGCATAGGGATCAGCGTCCGGCGCCTTTACCGAGGCGCACTGCCGGATCTGGTCATGGTTCTGTCCCTGGTTTGCCTCGGACAGATAGCCCTGCTGATCGAAGCCCTGTCAGGCCCGCTGCCGGCGATGGCGGCTTCCTGGGCATGTTCATATGCCTTTTTTTCGCTGTATTACTGCCGGAGGGTTCATGTCTATGATCGATATCAGCAATCTTAGTTTAACGATAAACGGCTCCGCCGTTCTAAAAGACGTCAGCCTCACGATGAATGACGGCGAGATTGTGGGATTGATAGGGAGATCCGGCTCGGGTAAGACGGTCTTCCTCAAGAGCATTGCGGGACGGATTCACTCCTACGGGGGGACGGTCTCAATACAAAACCCTGCGGCGCAGGAGAAAAGACGGGGGTCCCGAAAGGGCGTTTCCTATTACGGCGCCGCGATGCCGCAGAACCCCGAGGAGACCCTCTACAATTTCCTGTTGCTGGCCCGGGTCCCCTTCAAGAAGCCATTCAGGCCCTTCTCTGACTACGACCGGCAGGTAACCGAAGAGTACCTGTTGGCGCTGGACCTGGCCCGCTATGGCGAGGCAAAAATCAGCGCCCTCCCCGACGGCATATTCAGGCTTATGATGCTCGCCCATACACTGATCAGCGAGTCCCCCGTGGTGATTTTAGACAATCCGACCAATGATTTGGATATCGCGTCAGTCCGGCTGTTTAGGAACGCCCTGACCCGCTACGTCATAAACGGCAGCCGCATCGCCATCGTCAGCTCAAACGACCTCAACTTCATTTCACAGACGGCGGACCGCATCGTCATCCTGGAAGACGGCCTCATTGTGGAAACCGGAACAGCCGACATCATGAATGCCAACACCATCAAGCGCTATTTCGGCATCAACGTGCTGATATCGAGAAATATCTACAACGGTAAGCCGGAAATACACCTGTTCCCCGACGCCTAGACCGTGATCACCCCATTATCCACTGCAGGGCCCCCCGCTTCAGCGTTATAGCAGCCTGCGGGCATATTTCCTTGCAGCAATAGCACCGGATGCACTTCTGATAATCATAGGCTGGAACTTTTTTCTTACCCGCGGTATCGCCGATGGCCCCGGCGGGGCATATCTTTTTGCACTGGTAGCAGAGGGTGCAGTCATTTTCCAGCGGCACCGGTTTTTCCGTGAAGAGATTCTTGAACGTTACAGTGTTGACGGGCCACCGCGCTCCGAAGCTGGTGAGAAAGGCGTGGCCGGTGGGAACAAAGTCCCGGACCATCACGTCGGCGATGCGGGCGCCAAGGACTTCAATGTCGCCGGGGGAACCCACGCCAAGGTCCCGCCTGAAACCGTTGGAGATGGTGTGGACCTTGTCTATGTCAAGGCCGGCCACCCTGACCGCGACAAAATCAACCGCAACAGGGCTTTCTCCTATTATGACTGCCCCGACTTTTTTCGGAGTGCCCGATGGCCCCGGCCCGTCCTTCTCCTGGGTGACGATGGCATCCATGAGATGGAGGATCCGCTTCCTCTTCTCAAAACCGTGAAGCAGCGCTTCATTGAGGTCCAGAAGGAATTCTGAAAAATCCGACGGTGTGGAGGCCTTCATATGCCATTTCGACTTGTCAAGGCCGGGTATCGTCCCGAAAAGGTTCTTCACGGCACCGGTGACATATGTGATGCCGTGGGTCTTGAATTTCGGCAGGTTGACGATTATATCGACATCAAAGAGAGCCTTTGATATTTCAAATCGCTTATATTTTGAGCAGCCGCCATAAAACAGCACTCCGGTTTCGGAGACATCGGCTACCTCGATCCCCTGTTTTGTTATCACTTCTGTGTAATCTGATTTTTTCAGGGTGCCCTCAAGGGCGGTCATGGCCGGCGATTCAATAATGACCGGGACACCGCCGTAGTCTCTGACAATTTCTGCCACGGCACTGACAAAAGCCGGATGCGTGACAATGGCCTTTTCAGGCCTGGCAGGCATCAGAAGGTTCGGTTTCAGGGCGACGCGCTTTCCCCTGAATTCATTCAGGTCAAAGCCGATCCCGGCCAGACCCTCCGCCAGTATCTCCTTCATGATTCCGTGATCATAATCAGGACAGCTCGCTAAAAAAACTTTACTCATCTTTAATCTCCAATTGTCGTCTTACGGGCGGAATGGCGCCGGCGCCTTCCAGCAATGCCGCTTCTACAATCCTTTCCATGTCACGATATATTCAAATTCCCCGGTGGGAAGTGCGAGTTTCGGCGCCTCAACCGCCCAGGTACCCTTCAGCTTCAATTCCGCAGCAGCCGCCTCGAAATGATGCATGGCTATGCCCATGTCCACCCGCTGGAGGTCCTCCATGCCTATGACCTTCCAGTTCCGATAGTAATTTTTCGACCTTTCCAGGACAAAATGGAAAATGTTGCTGCCGCTTTCTTTGACGATGCGCCAGGGCTGTTTGTTCGATGCGGAAGGAGCGCGGCGCGCCATCTCGATGGGCACGCGGTACATACCTGCGGCCTCCTCCGTCAGGGTGCTTCTGAAATCGCCGTTGAAAAAAAGCTCTTCCCACGGCTTACGGTGCTTTGAGCCTGCGCCGAAGCGCATGATCGAATCCAGGAAACCGGGCTTTTCCGCGGAATAGCCGGTGGCTATGACCGCCGGGATCGATTCGCCCTCTTCAAGGGAGATGCTTCGCGCAAAGCCGCTCTTCCTGAAGGTCCCGCCAAGCCAGCAGGTGCCGAGGCCGAGTCCTGTGGCGTAGAGGACAATCCGTTCAAGAAGGTACCCGTAATCCTCGAGGTAATGGCCGGACTTAGCGATCGACCCAGCGATGAACCCGGCAGCGTTTTTTATGACACCATATGTGCCGAGGTCACGAAGGGAGGCGGAGTCTTTCTCCGTGGCGGCAATCAGCCAAAAGCGCGCAATACCTCCAAAGGGACCCGCTGCTTTATTAGCGAGATACTCATCCAGCATTTCCTGATGCTCCCTGGAGATCGGTTTTTTCTGATAGGTTCTGTTGGCGTACCGCTCACCCATGATCTCCATTATGTTTCTTTTATTATCCATTCTGAACTCCTCCCGCTGTGCAGACACAGAAATCCAGGTCTGGAGACTGGTAATAGTCCCCGGTTACTGCAAGTATTTCCGTCAAGGCCCTGCTTACCCTCTCCACAGAATAATCCGCCGGCTTTTTCAATATTTCTACAATGCTTCTGGTTTGTTGATCCATATCTGTATTCCTCCCTCAAGCGATAACTATCATATATTTAATTATTACAATTTTACAACTATCGAAATATATAATAAAAATTTTTTACTTCTCGTGATTTATTGAAAGAATGCCATTTACTTCATCAATAGTATTTTCATTTATCCGGGCAACCAGGAACTTGCCCTTCCGCTCGGTAGTGATCAGCCCCGCATTGGCCAGCTCTTTCAGGTGATAAGAGATCGTCGGGGCCCCGATGTTAAATGAGCACATGACGTCGCTTACAAGGCATTCCCTGATTTCAGTTTCAAAACTCGCCTCGCACTTCTTTAAAATTTCCAGGTACAATTCGAGACGGTTAGGATTGGAAAGGGCCTTCATGACCCGGGCCATCTGTTTTGTGTCCATATAACCTTGCCAATAATTTTTACAATTCGATAATTGTCAAATTATCAATATTTTTTAAAAATGTCAACAGGATTATGAATTTTTTTTAAAATTAGGTGAAAAATTTAATCTTCATCTTCGCCTCATCGACACTCTGGGCAAAAATGAGGTAGTTATAAACACCCAGGGTCTCGGCCATTTTTAAAAGCTCCTTTTCAGGCCACAGGATGATAACCCGCTTGTCATGGTCTTTGGCGAAAAATGAAACGTCCACTAGGGCGTTCATACCGGCTGAAGTAATCATGGTCACATTTTCAAAATTAATGATCAGGCTCTCGCGCTCGGTCACCTGCCGGACAATGGACTTAAAGGTCTCGTTCGTATCGGCGGTGAGGCTTCCGCTCATGACGAGGACCTTGACTCCTTCTATTTCATTGATTGAATAGTTCAGCATGGCAGTTCTGTTTATTTCCCCACTACTTCCTTCATCACATCGTTCAGCAGCTCGTCTGGTATCTGCTGATTAATAAAGGGCTTACCGAGGCCTTTCAGCAAGACAAAATTAATGGCCCCGCCGAAATTTTTCTTATCATACTCCATATGTTTGATGATGCTGTCCACATCGAGGCCCCATCGTTCCCGCATCAGCCCGTACCTGCCGATAACCGCCCGCACCAGCTCCGCTTCCCCATCGGAGAGAAACCCGAGACGCCGTGATATTTCCGCTTTTATGCGCATCCCGGCCGCCACGGCCTCGCCGTGGGAAACGCTCCGGAACCCCAGGTGCGACTCGATGGCATGTCCGATGGTGTGGCCGAAATTTAAAATGGCCCGCAGATCGTTTTCCCGCTCATCCCGCTCGACAACACCCGTCTTGAACAGGACGGAATGGGCCACCAGATCGACTGCCGTGATATCCTTCCGGATGGAGGGCAGGTCGTTTTGTTCGAGAATCCCGAGGGTGGAAGGCTCCCCTATCAGTGCATGCTTCAGCGCTTCCGACAGTCCGTTCCTGAATTCGCGGTCGGGCAGTGTTTCAAGAAACCGGACATCGCTCACGACCAGACGCGGCTGATGGAAGAGTCCCACGATGTTCTTGCCGACTGAGAGGTTAACCGCCACCTTCCCCCCGAGGCTCGAATCGACCATGGCAAGGAGCGTCGTCGGCACATGCACCACTGCCACTCCCCGCATGTACACACCGGCGCAAAAACCTGCGAAATCGCCCGTTACGCCGCCGCCGATACCGATAACGGCCGATTTCCGGTTCATCTTCATGGCGATGAATTTCTCGAGGAACTCTTCGGCGCGAGCGTAACATTTGTTCTCCTCACTGTCGTCATACAGCAGGAGAAACCGCCGGTCACCGAGGACCGAAAGGGATTCTTCAATATAGTCGCGGTGGAGCCCGTAGACGCGCGCGCTGGCAATGACACCCACGCGCTCGTAGGCGTCCAGTTCCTTCAGCGCCAGCGCTGCGGGAAGGATCGAGCTCCCTATGTGCACGTTATAGGACGCGCCCCCCACTGTAGCGGAAACCGTACGAGTCACTTCAGCCATAGGCTTCCCAGATAAAATTCAGGTTCTTTCGCGTCAAGGACCGACTCCAGGGTGGTGTTGACGGGTGGATATATCCGCATCATGGATATCTCCTGCTTCCGGAAAAATCCGAAATCATGGAGGCGCCGTTCCCTGCCGATACGGTATTCTCCGTGACGATGGCTGCAAATGAATGAAATGTTCAGGATATGCCGCTTTCCGAGGGGATCGATGGAATCACACATGAAGACCGGCCTGCCGACCGTGACCGTGACGCCGAGTTCTTCCATGAACTCCCGGCGTAGCGCCTCGGTAAGGGATTCGCCGTGCCGGACGCCGCCCCCAGGCAGGAGCCAGTATACTTCCTTTTTTTTCCTGTGTGCGATCAGCAGCAATGTATCATCCCGCGTAATGATCCCCGATACCCGGACAGTAACGTCATCCCTGAATAGATTAGATATCAATGTCCCCATCCTCGATCTTTTTCAGCGACGCCCGGGCCGCGTTCATTTCAGCCTTCCGCTTGCTGGGCCCTTCGCCGGTCACAATTTCCCTGCCGTTGATGAGGAGCTTAACGGTGAATTCCTTCATATGGTCGGGGCCTCTCTCTTCGATGACCTGGTAAACGGGCCGCTCTTTATATTTCTTCTGAACATATTCTTGGAGGGCGGTCTTCGGATCGCGCAGATAGGTAAGATTGTTCACGGTATCAATCTCTTCACGGAGGAGAGAAAGGACGAATTTCCTGCTTACTTTAAGTCCCAAATCAAGGTAGACGGCGCCGATGATGGCTTCCAGCGTGTTTGCCAGTATGGAAGGCCGTTCCCTGCCCCCGCTGTGCTCCTCTCCCCTGCCCATGAGGATAAATTCACCAAGCGACATGGCCTTGGCTATTTTAGCGAGGGTGGCCTCTGAAACAACGGCTGACTTGATCTTGGCGAGCTTTCCTTCCCGGTATTCCTCGAACACCTTGAAAAGGTACTCGTTGACCACCAGGCCGAGGACCGAGTCGCCCAGGTACTCGAGGCGCTCATTGTCTTTGACTGTTCTTCCCGATTCATTAACGAAGGACCGGTGGGTCACTGCCCTCTGGAGAAGACTCTTGTTCTTGAATTTAACATGTAAGGTTTTTTGAAGCCGGTCAGTATTCCTGTTTTCGATCTTCTTTTGTTTCCAATGGTCTTCTATATTATGGTTGAGTTCCCGTAGCATGCTATTCCAGCAGCCCCGCGGCGCGGTGCTTATTTCTGATTTCCAATTAATGATTCCAGATACCTGACGACATCATCGACCTTACGGAAGCCCTCTGCGTCCTTTTCGGGAATATCCAGCTTGAACTCGGCCTCGAAGGCCATCACCAGCTCGACGGAGTCGATTGAATCGGCGCCGAGATCGTCGACGAACATCGCGTCGCCTGTGATCTGCTCCTCATCCACGTTGAGCTGCTTCATGATGATCTTCTGAACCCGTTCAAGCACAGACGCCATGGTATTTCCTCCCTGTCTGATGAAAAACCGGCATAGAAAAGGTACCTGCCACCATACTATTGTTATGGGGCAATACAAAATTGTCAAGGAATATTGCAGGGGGAATGCGAGGAGAAGAGGGTGGCATCCCTCTCCTCCTCGCGCTCCTCCTCACCCCGCGCCTGCGGCATCCGTGCCGCAGGTATTTGAGTTTACATTAATTACTGTGACCAGGCACTCAAAACGTCCGCCCGCAGGGCGGACACTAGTAAGCGCTTGTTGTCCGAGCCCTCACAGAACGAAGCGCAGCGTAGTGAATGAGGGCGAGTTAAGCGCCAAGCCCGTCGCGGCGTTTGAGCGACCGGGATGGGAGTCCAAGAGGGAAGGACGGTGTGTCCTTCCCTCTTGAAATAATACCCGCCCTGGTTCAGGGCACCTGAAAACAAAAAGGGATGCCGGCAGGCATCCCTTTCGTATAGAAATCGATATGCGAAATATTATTCTTTTATCTTGACCTTCTTTTCAACGATCACTTCACCCTTGTAAGAGCCGCACTCGGGACATACCCTATGGGGAAGCGTATAGGCGCCGCACCTCGGGCAGGGACGCAGATTGGGTGCGCCGATCGCATCGTGGGATCTTCTCATTCTCGACTTTGACTTGGATTTTCTTCTCTTTGGTAATGCCACGTTAGAACTCCATAATTACTTATTAATATGACAGCGCGGTATCAGGGATTCTCAATATTTTGCTGAAATTCTGTCAAGATTTTTTTATTACTGATCCCCGTAAATCTCCTATTTCCCCGGATCAGAAGGCACCCATCAGAAAGAGACGTTTCTTAGCCTGCTGCGCAAAGACAGATTCCGGAAACGATGATATAACCTTGTTATAATAATTGCGAGAATTAACGAGGTCCTTGTTCTTTGCGTGAACGCGGGCCGCGTTGAAGAAAATCTGGTCGGCAATGATGCTGTCGGTATACCGATCCTCGAGGCGCTTGTATAACTCAAGGGCCCCTTTGAGGTCATTCGCCTCTTCAAGGGCTATGGCCGCTTTCAGGAGCGCCAGGGGGGCCAAGGTTGTCTTCGGAGCCTTGTCGACGTATCGCACCAGGTTCTTGTGCGCTTCCCGGTATTCTTTCAGGCTGAAAAGGATATTGCCCAGAGCGTAATATCCCGTGGTATGGGCAAAGCCGAAATAGGTTGAATCGACGAATCCGCGCAGGTCCTTGACGACGCCCTTTACCCTTTCGACGTCGCCGACGGATGAATACTTCGCGTAATCATCCATGATTTTTTCAAATTGCTTTTCATTATTCGTATTTACATGATCAACAATGACCACGGCCGCTATTACGATGATGCAGGCGCCCAACACGCCAAGGAACGCATATAAAACGAGGACGCGCTTTTTCTGAATTAATTCTTTCGCGTCCATGAGGAACCGCTCGATTACGTTACGTTCGATTTCTATCTCTTTCGTTTCCCGTTCAGGTCTGTTACGAGGTTTACGTGCCATTAATTATTTGTTCTCCAGGTTGATATTGACGAAATCGCCCAGGGTGACCGTGCTTGGTCTCGTCCCCTTCATTATCTTTTCCAGCTCTTCCTTCTCAGAAGCCGACTCAAAGCTCTTGATGCTGAGGGAAAGCCGCTTCTTTTCCACATCCACGTCAAGGACGACGGCGGTGACCGCGTCGCCGACCTTGTAATGCTCTTCCAGGTTTTCGACCCTCTTTCTCGAAACCTCGGATATATGAACGAGCCCCTCAATGTCGTTTTCAAGCTTCACGAAAAGCCCGAAGAGGGTGATCCCGGAAACAGTCCCTTCAACACGGGTCCGCGGGGGATATTTCTTCCGTATTTCCTCCCACGGCGACCTGCTCAGGTGCTTGATCCCACAGGATATTTTCATGTCACCCTTGTTGATATCAAGGATCTTAAACTCAACTTCATCGCCCACGCAGTAGGTTCCCGGGACGCTCTTTACGCTGTCATCCCAGCTTATATCAGAGGTGTGGATGAGACCGTCTATGCCCTCTTCCAGTTCGACGAACATGCCGAACTTCACTATCTTCTTTATCTTCTTGCGGTGGACGGAAGCAACCGGGAACCGATCGTTGATGGTGTCCCACGGATTCGTCCTGAGCTGTTTGTATCCCAGCGTCAGCTTTCGATCGGCCTGGTTGACATCCATGACCATAAATTCGTATGACTCGCCCTTGCTGAGAACATCCTTGGCGTTGAAGCTGTTCTTGTTCCATGTCAGGTCGTAATTGTTGACAAAGCCCTCCACCCCGTCGTCAATCTCGACGAAGGCGCCATGGTTCGTGAGGGTCACCACCCTTCCGGTCACCCGATCGCCCTGCTTGTACCGGTCATGTATCGAAAGCCATGGGTCATTGGCCATCTGCTTCAGTCCCAGGGAAATTCGATGATCGGCGCGATTGATATCCAGTATAACAAACTCCTGCTCCTTGCCCAGTTTCAGGACCTTCCGCTGCTTGAACACCTTCTTCCACGACATGTCGTTTCTGTGCAGGAGCGCGTCAAGGCCTTCCACGCGGACAAAGATGCCAAACTCGACATACTTGATTCCCTCGCCCTTGACGATGTCGCCAGCCTTGTACTTGGCCGTGAAATTCTCCCACCGCGACTCCAGTTCCTCATCCAGGAACTCCTTGCGGGAGAGCACAATGGATTTTTTCTTCTTATCGATGCTTTGTATATTGAACTCGTATTCCGTGTCTGACACGTTTTTGTTCTTTAGATCTGCGGTAAGCGAAAAGGGAAGAAACGCGATGACTCCGTTGCAATCTACCAGCTTCCCCTTGTTGATGGAGCTCTTGATTTTTCCCATTATCGTCTTGTGGCCTTCATCGTACCATTCCATGAACTTCTTCCAGTGAAGCTCGGCACTTGCCGAATTCTTGGAAAACTGGAACATCCCGTCGACCAATCTTTTATTCTGGAGCATCACGGGTATAACATCACCAATGGCGGGTTTCTCTTCGAACTCATGCAGGGGTATCCTGCCGTCAGTTTTAGTGCCGACGTTGACGTAGGCGTATTCGCTGTCTATGGTTACGATTTCACCCTGAACGATCATCCCCGGCTGGATGTCATCCATGGTAGAATCCGCAACATGTTCCATATCTATGTTTTCATTGTTTTCTGGGGTGAGATTCTCCATAGCTTTCCATCCTGGCTTGAGAGATATTGGAACCGGATAACGGCCGCCGTTGATGTTCCGGCGATGTAATCCCGCTTATCACAGCCCCATCCGGTTTTACCGTATTTGAAGAACCAGTTCCTTGATGCGGCCAACCACTTGATCCATCGGCATGTTCGAGGTGTCGATATACACTGCATCGCCGGCCCGGACCAGCGCACCATACGGCCGCCGCGAGTCCTGTTCATCACGATGTATAATCTGTTTTTTGATTAGATTTTCGTCAACTTTTTTTCCCAATTCCCGGTACTCTTTAATTCGGCGTTCGGCCCTCACTTCCACCGACGCATCCAGGTATATTTTTAAATCAGCGTCGGGGAATACGATCGACCCGATGTCCCTTCCGTCCATGATGATGGAATCATTCCGCGCCCAGTCCCGGAGCATGGCATTGATATGGTTCCTGACGTCACGGTTGTCGGATATGGTGCCGATATTGTGCGCAATAACCTCGTCCCGTATCAATGTCGTGACATCTGTGCCGTTTACATAGGTCAGAGATGAGCCGTCGGGGATAAATTCCTGCCTGATAGCAATCCCGGCTATGTCCGGGGTAAAAACGAAGCCGTCGCCTACCGCGCCGTCACGACCCAGCACAAACCAGGTTATTGACCGGTACAGCGCGCCGGAATCAACGTATTTGAGCCCCAGACCAACAGCGGCTTGCCGTGAAACACTGCTTTTACCGGAACCTGCCGGACCGTCAACGGCAACCACAATCTTTTTCATTACTTCAATCCATCCCTGATTTTTTTTGCTCCGGTAAAATAATCATGGAGTGTGCTCCCGTCGGGAGCGGCCCCGGATATCAACTGTTTCAGGCGCTCAAGCTCTTCAATCATCCGGTCTATCGCACCGGAGATGTTGTCCCGGTTCTGAAGCACAATGCCCCGCCACATGTCCGGCGAACCTGACGAAATGCGGGTGACGTCCCTGAAGCCGTTGCCGATGAACGAGCCGATCCCCGGGGACGGCTCGTTATTATTGCGGAAATCATTGAGAACCTCAACGAGGGAGCTGGCCACCATGTGCGGCAGATGGCTCGTGTAGGCAACAATATGATCATGTTCTTCCGGCGTAACCACAACGGTCCGCGCCCCGAGGGACTTCCAGAAGCTGACAACCATGTCGATGTCGCTTTGCCGGTTGCCGCCATGGGGTGTAATGATGACCGATGAGCCGTTATACAAATCAGGTCGGCTGTACTCGTATCCGGTCTTTTCGGATCCGGCCATCGGGTGGCACCCGATGAATTGCGCAGAATGCTCCAGCTCCGTTGCCTCGCGGACGATGACTTCCTTGACACTGCCCACGTCGATCACGATCGCCTGCCGGTCAAGCTTGTCATGGGTAAGAATGTTCCTGATTATTTCGATGGAAGAATCAACGGGCGTGCACACCACGGCCAGTTCCACACCGGACAGAGAGATGCATTCAAAACTGCCGATAGTGTCCACTGCTTTCTCTTTCAGTGCAGGCTCAAGCCTGGCGGCATTCCTGCCGTATGCTGATATAACAATGCCGGGGTTCATTTTTTTCAGCGCCCGGCAGATTGATCCGCCCAGCAGGCCCAGACCGAATATGGCTACATTATTAAACATATCTGATACCCCTCCTGTCCCCCTGAGGGGGCATATAGGATGGGACCTCACTCGTTATATTAAATTCTACTAATCATTTTGTTTTACCCCCGTCCCCCGGAAGGGGAGAGTGGGAGCTGTCAATATCTCATTAATTCAGCTACCCGCTACTTTATTCGTGCCCCCTACGGGGGTCAGGGGGGGAATTCATACGGCCCCCTCGGGGGGACAGGTGTTCTTTCTGTCTTAGCTGCCGATCGGATAGGAGCCGAGAATCTTGAGGAATATCGTCTCCTCCTTCACTTTCTTCAGAGCATTCCGGACCGTCACGTCTTCAGCGTGGCCAAGAATATCAATGAAAAAATTGTACTCCCACATCTTCTTTTTGTCAGGACGCGACTCGATCCTGGTCATATTGATTCCGGCCTCACTAAACGGCTTCAGCAGCTCAAGGAGGGCCCCCGGCCGGTCCCTGACGGCGCACACGAGGGAGGTTTTATCATTGCCTGTCGGGGCGCCGGCCTTCTTCCCGACAAGGAAAAACCTGGTGTAGTTCTGCCGAGAATCCTCGATCATCGACGCAAGGGTGTTCAGGGTATAGATCTCCCCGGCAAGACCCGACGCGATGGCTGCAGCACCCTCTTCCTGCACCGCGATTTCGGCAGCGCGCGACGTTGAATCGACGCTGACGATCTCCGCATAGGGCAAGTTCGCCCTGATCCATGCCTTGCACTGGCCCAGGGTCTGGGGGTGTGTATAGATTTTCTTTACTGCGGCCATCTTCGTGCCCCGCGACAGCAGGCTGTAGGTTACGCGCACGTACTGCTCGGCCATAATGACCAGGCTCGTTTCCATGAACTCGTCCAGGGTATAGGTTACCGCGCCCTCGTTGCTGTTTTCAATTGGCACGACGCCGTACCGGGCCACCCCGGCCTCTACCTGGAGAAATACATCCTGTATGGTGCGTTGGGGCATCGGCGTTATGGTTTCGCCGAAAAGCTCCCTGACGGCAATGGCCGTAAAGGTGCCCTCAGGACCCAGGAAAGCCACATGGACCGGCACGAGGGCCGCCATGGAGGCGGACAGGATATCGGTGTAGATACGCTTGATAGTATCGCTGGCCAGGGGGCCGGCGTTGGATGTTTCGATAAGGTTAAAAAGCCTGCTCCGATCTTCAGCCGCGAAGGTATCACCCTCCTGCCTGTTCCGCAAACGCTGCAGGTATAATTCCGTCCTCCGTGAGATCAGGTCGATTATTTCACGGTCAATGTTCCCTATCTCATCGCGTTCCGCCATGTTACTCTTCCCAGTTAAGCGAAAATTCCTTTATCTCCGACAGCTTCGGCAGGTCGGACAGTTTGTTTAACCCGAAGTATTTTAAAAATTCGTTGGTCGTGCCATACGCGAGGGGCCGTCCCGGAAGCTCCTTACGTCCCACCGGCTTGACCAGGGTCCGCTCCATCAGTTTCACTACCATCATACGGGATGATACCCCCCGGAGCTCGTCAACTTCGGCCAGAACGATAGGCTGCTTGTAGGCGATTATCGCCAGCGTTTCCAGCATTCCCTTGGAAAGACCTTCCCTTTTTTTTACGCCGATGACCCGACGCAGCTGTTCCCCGTACCGCTGGTTCGTGACAAACTGGTATCCCTTGGCGATTTCCTGAAGCTTGATACCGCCGTCCCGGTCTTCATATTCGTCCACAAGCGAATCGAGGAGTATTTTCGCGTGGGTCGGTTCGATGGAAAAGCTGTTTACGAAAAACAACAGCGGAATAGGCTCGTTGCTCAGGAAAAGAACCGCCTCGAGCAGCCCCTTGATTGACTCATCGTCCTTGTGGCTGTCATCGTGTTCGGTATCCTGGCCGCTTTTCTCGATGACATCGTCTTCTATATTATTTGCCATGGTGCTGTTCCTTATCACACGCGGTTCAATTAAGGGCCACTTCGAAAGCCCCCTAAATCCCACCGGAGGGGGACTTATTTTATCAACGAGCCCTAAAAGCCCCCCTATGGGGGGGCTGGGGGGTGTTCCGAGACAGCCCGTCCTTTCACACCCCTTCAGGGGCCGGGGGGGTCTCCACCGCCACTACATGCTTCACGATGCGGATTGTACCGAATACCTTATGCTGCAGCAGCCTGATGATTCTCGTTCTAGCCAGCTCCAGGATGGCCAAAAAGGTCACCACAATCTCCATTCGTGACGGCTTTGCGGTGAATATATCAGGAAAATGAATGACATCCATTTTCGAAAGCATGTTCTTTATGTATTCAATCCTGTCGCTCACCAGTATCTCGTCAAACACAATTTCCTTCTCATCAACCACCTTCTGCGACTGGATAACCTCCGCGAAGGCTTTCAGCAGGTCAAAAAGAGACACTTCACCGAAATCGTTGATTTCAATAATATCATCCAGCTTGTTTTCCCTGGTATACCTGTTCGCGCTGGTTTCGAATTCCTCCATGAGTTTCCGGGACGCGTTCTGAAACTTCTTGAACTCCAGCAATTTCTGCACCAGTTCCGGCGGCAGGGGGGGCACGAAATACTCATCCTCGATCTGCCCGGCCGGAAGCAGAGCGCAGCTCTTGTAAAAGAGGAGTTCCGATGCCATGCGTATAAAATCGGTTGCCACGCGGACGTTGAGCTTGTCCATCAGCTTCAGATAACCCAGGTACTGCTCGGTGATGTTGGATATGGTGATTTCGGTTATATCGATTTTTGCTTTTTTTATCAGGTCCCACAGCAGGTCAAGGGGGCCGTCAAAGTTATCAATATGGATGATTGGATTGCTTTCAGGATTGTCGCCTGATTCGTTTTCAATTTTTTCTTCTATATCGCTCATACGTACATGCCAGAAATCCCTGCGGGTGCTCTTACAAGGGGCTTCGTCCCTTAACACCCGTTTAACATGGATTATTCAAAAATTAAATGAATAACAAATATGCTTCAGGGCCGATTCCCGCCCGCGGCAGGAGGCCCGAATACGTAAAAAACCCCTCTTTATTGGAGGGGTTTTTTATATAACCAATATAATTTATGTCAATCAGTTTATTTAGGCCAGGGCTTTCTCTGCCGCTTTCTGCAGCCGTTCGGGTGGGAACGGTTTTACCACGAAGTCTCTGACACCCAATTTAATGGCTTTGGTGAGAAGATTTTCCTGGCCCAGCGCCGTTACCATGATGATCCTGGCATTCGGGTCCTGACGAAGGATCTCTTCAGCGGCCTCAATTCCGTCCTTTTCACGCATCGTGATATCCATGGTGACAAGGTTCGGCTTCAGCCTTTTATATAATTCAATGGCCTCGTTTCCGTTTTCAGCTTCCCCGATTATTTGATGTCCCGCCGGGACCAGCGCGTCCTTAACGAGTGTCCTCATGAATTTTGCATCATCTACTATTAAAATGGTCGCCATGCACCTACCCCATTTACTGTGTCGTCATTCGGACGATAAAAATTAAAGCTTTATATTCAATTTTTCAGGGTTTTTTAAAATTTCAATAATAGTTAAAATATTATTAGAAACTTAAAAAAAGCAACAAAAAAATTAACAGGTTCTATTCTATGAACAAATTATATAGTCATAATACAGTATTACGTTAAATATATTCAACAATTTTTTTTGGAATTTCAGATAAAGGGACAACATCGTCAATACCGCCCTTTTCCACGGCAACACGATTCATGCCATAGACAATAGAAGTCTCTTCATTTTGGGCTATTGTTTTCCCCCCGGCTTCCTTGATCTTTGTAATACCATCCGCACCGTCACGCCCCATCCCGGTCATGATTACCGCCACCGTGTTCTTGCCGATAGTTGAAGCCATTGAATCAAAAAGCACATCGATAGAAGGCCGGTGCCCGCTGACCTTTTCTCCCTGGAAAACCCGGACATAGCGTTTACTGTTCTTTTCTTCAATGCTGATATGCATGTTACCCGGCGCCACAAAAGCGCAGCCGGGCAGTACCTGGTCCATGTCCTCTGCCTCCTTGACCTTCAGGCTTGACATGGTATCAAGGCGTTCTGCAAAGGCCTTGGTGAAGCCTTCCGGCATGTGCTGCACCACCAGAATCGACGAAGGAAAATCGGCTGGAATGTTCGAAAATACATGCATGAGTGCGGCCGGCCCTCCCGTCGAGGTGCCGATCCCCACAACCCGCGAAACGGCCCCCTTCCTGTCGGATGGCGCCACAATCTTTTTATCTGCCGCCGCCCCCGCCGCAGCGCCCTTTTTTTTCCTGAGCGGCTCATCGGAACTTTCCACCCTGGACTGGCTTACGGATTTCACCTTTGTGCGGAGCAGTTCGGATATGTCATTGAGCGACAGGGAGACCATTGAAGACGGCTTGGGGATGAAATCAACAGCGCCATACTCCAGCGCTTTGAACGTCTCTTCAGCGCCATGCTGGGTGAAAACGCTCAGCATGATGACCGGCTTGGGGTTTGTCGCGATTATTGTCCTCAGTGCAGTAAGCCCGTCCATGACAGGCATTTCGATGTCCATGGTGATGACATCCGGATTCAGCTCCTTAACCAGCTTGACCGCCGTTTCGCCGTTGTCCGCAGTCCCGATGACCTTAATGAGAGGATCGCTTTCCAGACTATCTGTAACGATCTTCCGCACCAGAGTTGAATCATCGACCACCAGTACCTTAATTTGACCCGACATTGGTCCTCATGCGCTCAACAATAATCTTAAGTGAATCGGCCTCGGGAAGAAACAGGAGGTTCCCGATGATCTTATCATTCTCGAAAAAGAATGCCGTATCCATGATGACCGCATAATCGCTCAGCATGTTGTGAAGAACAAGTATTGAATCAATGACCGATTGGAGATAGTCATGCACGATGGTTGGCAGACCGGCGCGAATGACCAGGTTCGATTTCTCTGCGATGACATTGATGACCGAGGAACCGACGATATTCGTCAATTCTTGAAGAGCGGACTGACCGTCTTCGTTGAACTCACGAGTGGTTTTCGACGCGAGACCGTACAGGAGGTCTATGACCTCGAATCCGGTGTTCTCCTTGAAGATAAACAGAACGGTACCCCGGGTGTCGCCAAGAATGGGCATCATGATGCCCATGTATATGCTGTCTATGTCCCCGATATGCTTTGGTATCTGCTCTATCGGCATGATAGTCACTTCGGGTATTGAGAGGTCAATCTGCTTATTGAGAATTTTCGACAGTGATTCCGCCGCATTGGCTGCGCCTATGTTCGCAACGAGCTGAAATTCCCGGAGTTCTTCCCTGGAGAGGGAAATAGACTCGGCCATATGGTCCGAAGGAGAACCAGTTTCCGTCGTCGATTTGATGCTCTCGCGGAGCTCATCCCTGAATTCATCAAGGGCCCTGTGCACCCTCTGCTCTATCTTGGCATCAGGCTCCGGAATCTTTGCCTGCGGACGTGCCGGTTCCGAAAAAGCCCTCACCACATTATCCGGATTCTTCTCTACGAATTCGCGTGCCGCAGGTTCAGGTTTTTGCTCTTCCGCGCGCGCGGGCTTCTTCGCATCAGCGGTCTTTGCTTCGGAGAAAAGCCCGGCACCGGTCTTAGCCTTAGTCTTAGCCTCGGCGGCTGGAGCGGATTCACTTGCCGCGGCTTTGCCGACCGGCTCCTTCGGTTTAATATCTTCCTCATCGATTTCTTCGACTTCGGCCTCACTCACCTCGGCCATTCGATTGCGCTCGTATTTCGAGATCCTATCCTGCTCGAGGATAACCTTGTTTATCATGGATGATATATCGAGGATCAGGCAGATGCTTCCGTCACCCAGGATGGATGCCCCGGCCAGTCCTTCAACGGTCTTGTAATTCTGCTCGAGGGACTTGATGACAATCTCCAGCTTGCCCTCAAGGTAATCAACGATAAGGCCTATCTTCCGTGTGCCGAATCCGACGACCACAACCGGCATCTTGTCATCGGGCCCGAGGGCGCTTTCCAGACCGACGAAGCGGGACAGGCGCAGCAGTGATAGTATTTCGCCCCTGAGATTTATCACCTCGTGGCCCTCAATGGTGGTAATGTCCGCTTGAGAAATTTTGATGGTCTCGATAACGTCGGTGAGGGGTATCGCGTACATTTCGTTGCGCACCTTCACCATGATGGCGGGGATGATCGCCAGCGTTATGGGGAACGACAGGACGAAGCGCGTCCCCATCCCCCACTCCGTTTCTATTGACACGTTGCCGTTCAGTTCGCTCACGATTTCTTTTACGACATTCATGCCCACGCCGCGGCCCGACATATCGGTGATTCTCTCCGCGGTGGAGAAACCGGGCGTGAAAATATAATTATAGATGTCAGTATCGTCCATGGCGGCGATCATTTCCGGAGTCGCCAGGCCCATCGACACGGCCTTGCGCTTAATCTGGTCGAGGTTGAGGCCGCGGCCGTCATCGCTTACGTCGACGAATATCTGGTTGCCGCTCTGGTACGCGCTCATGGTGATATGGGCCGTTTCGGACTTGCCAAGCTTTTTCCTCTCCGCGGCTGTTTCAATGCCATGGTCGACGGCGTTCCGCAGCAGGTGCAGGAGCGGCTCGCCGATGGAGTCAATGACCTTCTTATCAAGCTCGGTGTCCTCGCCCTTGATGGTGAGCTCCATTTCCTTATTGTATTCCTTGGCAAGGTCCCTGACCAGGCGGCGGAAACGCGTAAAAACCTGCCCGATGGGGACCATCCGGGTCTTCATGATGCCGCTCTGCAGATCTTTGGCGATGCGTGACATCTGCTCCATGCGGCTCTTGAATTCGTTGATGATTGACTTTTCCTCGCTGATTTTCCGCATCTCTTCGTAGAGCTTGAAGAAGCCCGAGTTTGCAATTACCAGCTCTCCGACATTGTTCAACAGCAAGTCCAGTTTATCGATGGAGACCTTGACGGTCTTCAGCATTGTTACTTTTTTCTTTCCCTCTTTGTCGGCCCCCCTGACAGCGCCGTGCTCGGCATCAGCCCCTTCTTCTTCCTCCTCGTCTTCCCCAGCATCTTCAGTGTCTTCATCAATCCCGACGGTGTCCGCATCTTCGCCTGACCGGCCGGATGACATCCTCGCGCCGCTTTCATCCGACCCCTGGTCGCTGTAAAAAGTCTCGCTGTCGCTGAACTGGAGCACCGCCTTGCCGTCTTTTTTGCTCAATTGTATGGTGCGTATGTCAATCCGGTGAATCAGATCAATATTGGCCGCGCGCAGTATATCCTCGCTTGACTGGCCCGTCAGTATCACAATCTTGACGACGTTGTTCATCCCGTCGTCGCTCATATCCTCCATGGAGGGGAAGGTGGCTACGATATCGCCTATTTTTCCCAGGTTGTTGACAACCAGCTGGGCCTTTACCCATTTCATCTGGGCCTTGTCGTCTATAAACACGGTGACTTCGCAGCAGGACTTGCCCTGATCCAGCCCGTCCTTGATATTTTTCCTTGTCTCCGCATCCAGAATCGTCTTGGGGACCTCGATCTGATGCCGGCCTTCGGTTACGGTGTCACGGGCGGTCTTCCGGTCCTCTTTTTTCGGCCGTGTTGATTTCTCGCAGAGTATCTTGATATCATCTATGAGCCACTGCAGGTCCTGCTCCGGCTTCTCGCCGGACGCTATCGTATCGATGACATTATGTATCTCATCAAAGCATTTAAAAATAATGTCTATGATTTCAGGCGTGATGCCCATACTGCCGTCTCTGATGCCCTGGAGAAGATTCTCCATCATGTGGGCAAGATCACTGAGATCGTTCAGGCCGACGAAGGCGGCCGAACTCTTCAGCGAATGAGCGGCGCGAAAAATATTGTTTATGATCTCAAGATTTTCCGGGTTTTTTTCCAGTTCAAGAAGGTTCTGGTTCAATTCCTGGAGCTGCTCGTCAGCCTCTTCGAGAAAAATATCCTGGTATTCGCCAAGAGAGAAAGCCATAATCGGTCTCCACGATTTCAATTAACAGGCTTTAATCAACATGTGCCTGGTTCAGGAAATACCATCATGGTATCACCGGTAAAACGCGCGCCGCCTCTGAAAGCCATGATTGCAGCTTTCAAAACCGGAGCGATACGCCATTACACCTGTCCCACGTCTTCCTCGAGGAACAGTATATTCGAGAGGTTCAGAATTACTATCAATCGGTCCTTTAATCTCCCGATGCCCCATATATATTCTTCCGACACCCCTTCGATCAGCTCTGAAGGAGGATCCACATTGTTCCGTGAAATCCTTACAACCTGGTGCACGTTATCAACCATCAATCCCGTCAGCTTGTCGGTTGTCTCTATGACGATAATGCGGGTCAGGTCCGTGATCCTTGCCCTGGAAAAACCGAACCTCTTGCGCACATCAACCACGGGGATCACATTGCCCCTCAGGTTGATCACTCCCTTGATGAAATTCGGTGTGTTTGGCAGGCGGGTTATTTCAGGGAACCGCAGAATCTCGTGAACTGCGAGGATATCCACCCCGTACTCAACATCTTCAAGAACGAAACTTACCAGCTGAATGATGGAACCCTCGGAAATAAGCTCCTGTTCCTCTTCCCCGGATATTTTAACATTCAAATCTTCCTGCTTGTCTATGAGTTCATTCAGATCCATATAGGTCGTCCTGATATTAATAATATGCCCGTAAACAATTTACTCTAAAACAAAAGCTATACTTTTCAAGCATTTTTTTTAAATAAATAGGGTGGTAACGCGGCCTCAATCGGACATTAGGGCCGGAAACGATGGAAAGACTTACTTTTTAAGGCTGGTGAGTCTCTTTTTCCCTGTCTCAAAGTAGATGTGCCCCTTGGATACCGCCACATTGCTGGAAGTTATGTTGGGCAACACCAGTGACCAGGTGACATCACCGGTGATCTTATCGACAACAAATAGCGATTCTCTGGCGGGTATGTAAAAACTGGCCGCGTCTTCCGAGGGGCGCTTCAGAATGTGAATCCCGAGATCACGGTCCCAGACCAGGTTACCCTCGTTGTTTATCCGGTAAATCCGCCCCTTCTGACCGAAGAGATACACCGAATGGCCGGTGACAGAGATTTCTCCAGCGGGAGTGTCATTGACCTGGTATTCCCAGAGCATATCATCATCGCCGTAGTCATAGCAGTAGAGGCGGCCGGCGTCAGTGGCGATGAAGACCGTGCTTTTCCGCGCTGCGATCGACACGATGCTTCCGCGGATACTCACCGTGATGACTTTCGTTCCGTTCGATGCATCGAACCCGAAAAGGCTCCCCTTTCGGGTCGAAACAAAAACCAGCTGATCCGATATGACGGGCCTTGCTGAAATGGCTTCGCCTGCTGTTACACTCCAGAGCTTTTCACCGCTCCGGTCATATTTACTGAGGGTACCCCGGGATGTCGCGCAATAGAGACCGCTACCGTCCAGGGTCAGGCTGATACTCCCGGACATACCCCCGGGCACCACGGCCTTCCATTGCGTTTCGCCGGTAAACAGGTCAACCTTGACAATCGCGCCCCAGGCGGTCGGGAGATAGAGCGACGTGGCTTCATAGGCGGGGGCGGAAATCACCGGGCCATACAACGGTACAGACCAGAGCACGTTGCCGGAGCGTTCTGCCGTCAGATACCGGTCACCGATCTTGACAACGCACTCAAGCACGGGAATATACATGAGGTACGCCCTGCCCCTATCCTGCGCAGCCTCGCGCTCAGTCGGGAGGTCACGCCGCACTTTCCGCCCGGCTCCAATGTCTTGTCCCGCACCTCCGTCTTCGGAAAGCTTAACCAGTCGCTCCATGTCGTCCCTCATAACCGGCATGGCGCGGACCGGCACGGGAAGCGCCAGCGATGTGATAACGCTTTTCGCCGTTTCCCGGGAAATGGATCCCAGGGGAAGCGGATCGGTACCGATTGCGCATGCCTGGCCACCCATCAGGTCAAGGGCCTTATCTCTGAAATGCCGGTCGATAATTTCCGCCGCTTCACTATCCCCTGGAACGTCCGGGGGCAGGCTCCTTCGCACGCGCACGGTTCCCTTAAAGACTTCGTAACGGGTCGTCCCGTCGGGCCCGACCATGACGCCGAACCTGGTTCCCCGCACAACACCAACGGACGCCTGCGTGTGGACCGAAACCGATTCGCCGGCGGCAATCCTGCTCACATCCAGGACGCAGCCGCCGCGGCTTACCAGCACATCAAAAGCCCGCGTGCTGCCGCCCAGCGCCACTGTCCTGATCGCGACCCGGCTTCCGCCGAGAACCCGCATGTTCAGTAGATTCCCGAAATGCATGTCGGCGGAAGAATTTCCCCCGGTAACGACAACATCGCCGCAGGCCACGGCATCACCGGCCCGCAATATACGTTCGGTTCCGCCAATGCTTACCACGACATCGCCAGACACCATGCGTGCGATCCCGCTGGTATCCCCGCACATGAAGTCAAACAGGCCTGTCATAAACAGGATAAACAGAGCCGCGGCAGCTCCGGCCGGAACCAGAACACACCAGGCCTTTTTAGGTATATGGAGGGCATTGTGCTTCCGCTCCGGAAGGAATGAAAGGTCCGCATGAGCCCGCACCCACGACGCTGGCGCGTTCAGCTCAACGCATTCCAGCATTCGGGCCAGCTTGGCATGATTTATGTTCCGGTACCGCCTCTTCGAGTGGAGAGTTTCGAGGGCTTGCCGCATGTCAGATCCCTGTTTTGTCACGATATGCTCCGTTCAGATTATTCCTTTCTCTGTTAAATACTGCGCGATTTTCTCCAGCGCTTTCTCCATTCTCCACTTTGCCGTCCGCTCTGAGCACTTCATGATCTCGGCAATTTCAGAGTATTTCATTTTATGGTCATGTCTCAGGATGAACACGATTTTGAATTTGTCCTTCAAGTTTTCAACCGAGCGGTTCAGTTCCTCAAGGTCATGTCCTGTAATGTATATGTCTTCGGGCGATTCCCCGCGGAGCTGATTTCCGGCCATCCGGTAGCGCTCCTGCTCAAGCAGCTGGATCTCCCGCCTCCCCCTGCTTATGTAATTCTTGCTGCAATTGATCGCGATCTGGTAAATCCACGAGGAAAAGGATTTGTCCGTGTCAAAAGTTCCAATATGCCTGAACACCCGGATAATGGCCTCCTGAAGAACATCATTCGCCTCGTCGATATTTGGAATATAATAGTATATAAGGCGTTTCAGCTTCTGCTCATACCGGTTGAATAACTCGGCAAACGCACGCTCGTTCCCGCTCTTATATGACCGTACAAGCTCCTCGTCGGTAAACCGCTTGAATTCCTGCATCGACTTACTTACTATACCTCAGAATATGGTAAAAGTGTAAATTTATCCGCAACATGTGATACGTGGTATTATGGATCACGCCGCACTGCATAAACCAGGATGGACAGTATGCTTTCGGCACAGGTAATACAATAATTGAGGCCGGTATGATGTACCGGTTTGGAAGGGATTACTTCAATTTTTCGCGGCCGGGGCGTTCCTGGAAAAGACGTCGCCGATAAGCCCTTCATCGAGCATTGATATGAGGGCCATGGCCCTCCGCTCCACTTCGCTGTCGACACCAGATTTCAGGTTTTTCAGCTGGAAATACTCATCCGCCACATTCAGCGCCGCAAGGATTGCCACCTGCGTCGGGTTGGTAATGGCGCTATTGGCCCGCACCTCTTCCATCTTGCCGTCAAGGTATTCTGCGATCTGATGGATGTAGTCGCGCGGGGCCTCGCCATTAATGGTATAGACCTGACCGAATATAGTAACTTTAACGCTGTTTCCTTCCACGGTACACCTCGCCACAGACTTACTTCTCGTCTTCGATGATCAGGAATTCATCATCTCTGTTTTTATTTTTGTTTTTTTTCCGGGGAGCCCGCTCATCTTCATCAATAATGATGGTGTCATTATCGACATCCTCTATGATGATTTCCTCATCCTTTTCATCGAGCAATATGATATCGTCGTCTTTTTCACGGACGGTCTCCAGGGCAACACCGTCGCTCCCTTTCTTGGACAGGTCTTCCTCATCATCGATGATGATGATATCTTCGTCGTCGTCCATGCTGATGGTCTCGGACTTCTTAACGGTCTCAACCTTAACTTCTTCTTCCTTGTAGTCATCTATCGACTCATCCAGGATAATGGTGTCCTCATCATCTGCCGGTCTGACTGTTTTTTTCTGCGGTGCACGGAGAGACGACGGCCTCGCAGTGTCAAAAGATTTTCTCTCTATCTTCACGCCGGCCGGAATGCTGCCGCCCGGGGCGAGGGTGTCCAGTTTTCCAAGGAGTCCTATGACTTTTTTCTCGAGAATTTCCTCCTTGGCGTTCAATTCTTCCAGTTCGCGTGTCGCATTATCGAGTTCTTTTCTTATCTTTTCAACTTCCTGCTCTTTTTCTTCCAGGGTGAGCCGGGCTTCTTCCAGTTCACCTTTAATTTCTTCATTTTCATTTTCAAGTTTTGAATTCTCAGTCCGTAAATCGCCTATCAGTTGCAGGGCCTTAACAACACGGCTTTCAAGCTCTTCAAGTTGCTGCATGGAAATCATTGGGCTACCTCCGTTACCTTGCGCCTGACATCCGCAAGGCAGTAAATGGCTATAAATATATTCTCGGCTGTTCAGACAGCCAGCATTAATACAATCCGCTTATTAATGCCCCTGAAAAACAGGTATTAACACTTAATTAATACTAATTTTAATATTTTAAGTCAAGACTTATTTTGAGAAGGCCTTGCCCGGGCCTTACCCCTAACCCTTTTTCAGACCTCACCTGCGCTCCGCGCACGAATTCCTCCCTCACCCCGCCTATGGCGCGCCCTTTCCTTATTTAGACCTCACCCCCTCTCCATAAATGGAGAGGGGGGACAGTATAAATTACTTATTGCCGAAACCCTCTCCTTTTCAAGGAGAGGGTGCGCGGAGCGCGGGTGAGGTCGTAAGGAGAGGGCGCGCGGAGCGCGCGTGAGGTTGTAAAGAAAAAAGGACCGAGGGTGGTGAGGATATAAAGGGAGAGCCTCCTGACAGGAGCTCGTAGTGCCGAACACAGACAGCATATCTGAAAAGCAGGGGTGAGTACGGAGCGCGAGTAAGGTCGAGACGGATCAAAGGAGTGAAAAAAACAGTATTATTATATCTGGACGCTCAGCTCGATGCCGTAAATTCCCTGGGTGTTATTCTTCTGGGACGCCCGGAGGGGGTTCTGGACAGTGTAGACGCCCAGGTACACGGCCTCCATGAAAAAATAGCGGAGTCCGGCGCTCATTAGAAAGGTGTTGTACTTCCCTGCCTCTATGGGGACATCGCCGGCATCAATATGGTGACTGGTTACCCGGAATGCCCCGTAAAATTCGATATAGGGGACAAATGGATAGAAGTAGTTCGTATTCCAGGCCATGGAAAGCGACACATAGTCGTTCTTTATTCTGTCGATATTAAAGAAGGTGTTTTTCGCCTTCGGATTCAGCCCGAAGACCTTCTTCCATGTATCCTCTTTGGTCACGTCCAGGTAAAAGCCGCCCCAGAAGTCCTCACCGTTGGCTTCGCGGAACGTGTAGAACATGTTCAGGTGTATAAAAAAAACATCAAGGACATCAAACCGGAAAAAGGGGCCCATCTTCAGCTCGTACTTGCCCAGGGCAAGGTTGCGCCAATCAGGGTTGTTATAGGCATTTTTCGCCAGGGGAAACCGAAGGCTCATCAGAAATCCAATATGCACCTGGTTTCTGGCGTAATCGCCGATGTAGAACTTGCCCTTGATAAACAGGTCGCCTATGTCAGACTTGGCCGCCTTGAAGGCGCTCTGGCTCAGATAATCGAACTGCATCCATAACGATAATTCATCGGTCGCGCCGAATCCCAAGCCGATGGAGTCCTTCCTCGACCAGCGGTCGGTCTGGTACACCTCATCACGGAGAAAAATTTCGACGGTATACTCCGGGATCATATAGATCGTCTCGGTGAGCGGAAGGGCCGCGGCCTTTTCAGCGGCGGCCGGAAACAGAATTAGCGCTATACTGATAGCGCTAATCATCTGTTTCATGCGATTCATGGCAGGATATGCCGCTGCGGTTACGCCGCTGTTTCCTTTACCTTGTCGACGATTTTCTGGAACGCGTTCATGTCCTTAGCCGCCAGCTCAGCCAGCATTTTCCGGTTGATCTCGATGCTCGACGATTTCAAGCCGGCAATAAATTTACTGTACGATATGCCGCACAGCCTGGCGGCAGCCGCTATCCGCACGATCCAGAGCGCCCTGAAGTCGCGCTTCTTTCTCCGGCGGTCGATATAGGAATTCTGCAGGGCCCGTCTCCGGGCATCCTTCGCGGTGCGGAATATGGTGCTCCTGGCACCGATAAATCCCTTGGCGTCCTTTAATATTTTTTTGCTTCGCTTGCGATGCACTCTACCAGTTGTTGCTCTCGGCATAGTGGTACTCTCCCTCGTATCATATTAATAGTATGTGTCAGTATTTCATGTCCGGTACCGGGACGATGTAGGCGGTACATTCCGTACGCCGCCGGTATCCCCCGATCTTGCAGAACAGGCCTTATTTATAAGGAATCATCCTCTTGATCCGCTTGGTCTCGGCCTCGCTTGTCACCGTTGTTCCGCGGAGCTGCCGCTTGCGTTTCGACGATTTTCCCTCCAGCAAATGGCTTTTATAGCCCTGCGCGCGGATGGCTTTTCCTTTCTTGGTTACGCGGAACCTTTTCTTTGCCCCGCTGTTTGATTTCACCTTTGGCATCTTGCTACCCCTTATCCGATTATTATTTCGTTTTGGCCCCGCTCACTTTGGCGGAAACTATCATCGTTATGTTTCTTCCTTCCTGGGACATGTCCTTCTCTATCTGGACGAAGCTCTCTATCTGTTCCTTCACCTTGTTCATTACCTCGAACCCGAGCTCGGGATGAACCATTTCCCGGCCCCGGAACATCAGGGTGAATTTCACCTTGTCTCCTCCATCCAAAAACTCTCTGGCGTGCTTGATCTTGTGATCAAAATCGTGGGAATCGATATTCGGCCGCATTTTGATCTCTTTCAAATGGATGACTTTCTGCTTTTTCTTGGCCTCTTTGGACTTTTTCAGCTGCTCGAACTTGAACTTGCTGTAGTCAATGATCTTCACGACTGGCGGGTCCTGGTTCGGCGAAATCTCCACGAGATCAAGCTCCCTCTCCCTCGCCATCTTCATCGCATCAGCGGTGGGGATGACCTTCGGCTCTCCCTCTTCCCCGACAAGCCTGACCTGCTGTGACCGTATTCCCTCGTTGACATTGTACTTATCGAACTTATCCAAGTTAGATCGTCTTCCTTTGTCTATCAAGCGTTAAACACCCCCTGAATGATTGTTTTTATATGCGGCGCGATTGTATTCGCATCTTAATTCGTATGATATTTAAGAATTTTACAAAATTGCTACACTACTTGTCAAAATCAACTAGTTTTTATAAAATTTACATTTTTAATGATAGTTTTTTTCAGGGGTCGGGAGCTATTCCGGCGAGGCCGCTCCCGGGCATCCATGCCCTTCGCAGCATTCCTGCCATCCTGGCAGTAACATGCGACCGGGATAATGGATGATGTCGCCGATTCCGCCGAGTCAATCCCGATTCCATATAAAGTAAAAAGGTATCGGGATTATACGAGGCGGACGAGCGGGATAGCTCCCAACCCCCAATATCAATCTGCTATCATGTTTTACCGTTTTTTGCTAACATCTTCGCTGATCAGACTGATGAGATCATCGACCTTCATCGTTTCCGATTTGTTTTCTCCCAGCTTACGTACGGAAACCATGTTTTCAGCGACTTCCTTCTTGCCGATGACGCCTATATAAGGTACTTTGCGTGCGATGGCATCCCGCACCCGGTATCCCATGGTCTCGTCCCGGCGGTCGATATCCGGCCTAAGGCCAAGCTCCATCAGGCAAAGCCGCAGTTGTTCAACCGCATCGGCCTCCTCATCTGAGACGTTGATAAGGACCACCTGCACCGGGGCGAGCCACACCGGGAATTTCCCGCCGTAGTGCTCGATCAGTACGCCGATAAACCGCTCAAGCGAGCCCAGGAGCGCCCGGTGTATCATGTAGGGGCGGTGCTTCTTGCCGTCGGAATCGACATAGGTCAGGTCGAACCGCTCGGGAAGGTTGAAGTCAAATTGTATGGTGGAACACTGCCACTCTCTGTTAAGGATGTCTTTTATTTTGATGTCTATTTTCGGGCCGTAGAAGGCGCCGCCGCCCTCGTCGACCTCATACTCAATCCCGGCGCGCTGTACCGACGCCTCGAGAGCCTTGATCGCTTCCTGCCACATCGATTCTTCGCCGACCGATTTTTCCGCGGGACGGGTCGCCAGGTAGACCTTGAAATCCTCGAACCCGAAGGAACGCAGCATGTAGAGGCAGAAGGCGAGAACGCGGTCTATCTCGTCCGGCATCTGGTCCGGACGGCAGAAGAGGTGCGCATCGTCCTGGGTGAAGCCGCGCACCCTGAGGAGCCCATGGAGTACGCCGCTGCGCTCGTACCGGTACACGGTGCCCAGCTCCGCCCACCGGAGCGGCAGCTCACGGTACGACCACCCCTTGTTCTTGTAGATCATGATATGGAAGGGGCAGTTCATCGGCTTGGTATAATAGGGCTGACCGTCGATGTCCATGGGTGAATACATGTTCTCGTTGTAAAAATCGAGGTGGCCGCTGATCTCCCAGAGCTGTGATTTCCCTATATGGGGAGTGCCCACCAGATCATAGCCGTTCTTGAAATGCTCCTTGCGCCAGAAATCTTCTATAATATTGCGCAGGCAGGCTCCCTTCGGGTGCCAGAGGACGAGGCCCGCGCCGGTTTCTTCATGTATTGAATAGAGATCGAGCTCCTTGCCGAGTCGCCTGTGGTCGCGGCGCTTCGCTTCCTCGAGAAACTCGATATGGCTGTTAAGCATTTTCTTATCGGGGAAGGCAATCCCGTAGATGCGCTGGAGCATCTTATTCTTTTCACTGCCCCGCCAGTATGCCCCGGCAATGGAGAGAAGCTTGAAGGCCTTGAAATAGGATGTACGGGGAACATGGGGCCCGCGGCACAGGTCGAAGAATTCGCCCTGACGGTAGAGGGTCACCGTGTCCTCCTTCATATCATTGAGCATTTCTACTTTATAAAGCTCTCCCGCGTCTGAAAAGAGCTTTATTGCGTCGGCCCGCCTGATCTCTTCGCGTCGTATATCGAGGTTCTCACCGACGATCTTCTTCATCTCCTCTTCGATACGCGCAAGGTCTTCAGGCGCGAGGGTGGCGCCCATATCAATGTCATAGTAAAAGCCGTTTTCGATAGAGGGTCCGATGGCAAACTTCGCATCGGAAAACAGGCGCTTCACCGCCTGGGCCATCAGGTGCGACCCGGAATGCCAGAATACATCCTTCCCTTCGGGAGAATCGAAGGTTATGGCCTTCAGTGACGCATCGCTCTCCACGGCGCGGGAGAGATCGACGGGAACGCCGTTCAGGACCGCTGCCAGAGCCGCCTTCTGAAGACCCGGGCTGATTTTCCCGATAATGCCGGAGACTGTTTCGCCCCGGTCGGCCATGATGGCCGACTTATCGGGCAATGTTATGGTAATCTGGCTGCTCAATGAATTACTCCGCGCAAATACATTTTCTGAAACACAAAACCCCCTCCAAGTCCCCGGTGTCACCTGATGTTGTGGTTTTTCACTTCGGGGGGGGTGAGGGGGTACGGTCAAAATCCCGTCTGTCTGTGGGCGATGCTGGAATCGAACCAGTGACCTCCTGCGTGTCGAGCAGGCGCTCTAACCAAACTGAGCTAATCGCCCGATGGTGTGCAACCATTGAATCTGCAAATTAAGGTTACTATTTTTTAGTAACGGGCATTGTCAACAATTTTTTTATGAACGCTACCCAGCGGACCTGGTGAACATCACTACCGCTGTAACGCCATCTTCATTACTGATCACCCTGATCACCCTCCCCTTTCGTTGAAGGCGGAAGGATATTTCGGGATCTTCGGAAAGCAATTGCACGTTGTTGCCGACGGATTTTTCGGTAATATATTTTTCAAACTCCTTATTGACCAGCAGGGAAGCGCCACCCTCGGATAAATCCCTGAGCATGCAGGTGATATCCCTGGCCTTAAAGAAAAACCGCTTCATGATGAGCTTAACGAAAAACCCGGTTTTTTTCCTGGTAAATTTAGTCCGGGGTGATTGCCGCCTGTCTTTCATACCGTTCCGGCTCCTTCCGTGCGCATTAGCGTGTTATAGGGATGATAAAAATGCAAATCCTTTTCCGGGACGTGAGAAAAAAAGAAATCGAGTGGTTTATTCTTTGTGCTGCGGGATATCAATCGCCCAGTTGTATGGTGTGTTCGATCTTGCTTGCTTCTGACTTGATGGTCTTGTCTTTATATAATTCGAGCTTGTATACCAACGCCAGGTAATAGTTATAATACTGCCTGATCACTTCAATGCGGGATGCAGGTTTCTGCAGATCAGCCACCGTGTATTTCTCTTTCTGGCCGATATTGCTTACATACTCGATCGACAGCGCCTTGAGGTCGGCACTATCCGGTGTGGCAGCTGTGAAGGTCTTTACCTCGCGCACCTGGCTGGTCATGTTGAACTGGTAATACTCAAATACGATTTTCGAGATACGACCCTGGGACGCGTAAACCTCGGCTTTTCTATTATACACCAGGAATACCCGGTCCACCATATCATATTGATTGCCGGATTTAAGGGTAAACGTATACTTTCCTTCGTCATCGGGTTTGAGTTTTATGCTCTTGATGGCCTCGGAAAGTCGTTTATAAAGCATGGGGATATGCTCGTCCCTGGTATAATCATCAGCAGAAGACTGGCCGGAGACTGATTTCTTTTCCGGAGCGCTGTCCTGGGAAAAAGACACCCCCTGCGCCATGATGAAGGCGAAAAAAATGCTATATACAATGGCTTTTTTCAACATAATGACCTTTAAATAATTATCGGTATATCAATAACAACATATGTTAATAAAAAATGTCCTGCTTGATGATTTTTTCCTTGTCTAAAAAAGTCTCGTTATAATGATAATAATCACAATAAAGGAGTACTACCATGCTAAAACAAAGAATTGAAGATAATATTATCATCGCCACCTTCGATGACGGGGTAACCAACACCATAACGGAAGACGCCATCGATACCCTGGCCCAGATCATCAAAAACGTCAATGAAAACAATGACATCAAGGGACTCGTCCTGACCGGCGCGGGCAAGGCCTTCTGCTCCGGTTTCGACCTGCCCATGTTCCTCGGTTTCAAGGACCTTAAAGAGGTGATTGCCTTTTTCGAAAAGGAAGAGGAGATCCTCATCAACCTTTTCATGTGCCGCAAGCCGGTGGTCGCGGCATGGAACGGCGCCGCGATAGCAGGCGGCTTTATCTTTTCCATGGCTGCTGACTACCGTATTGTCAAGAACCACCCGAAGATTAAGCTCGGCATGAACGAGATCAAGATCGGCCTGGGCCTCTCCATCGTGCAGACCGAGGTTGTGCGCTTCGGCATGGACAGCGACCGTCGATTCCGGGACCTGATGTATAACGGCGAAATGTTTGATGTGAGCAGGTCGAAGGAACTGGGTATCGTGGACGAGATCGTCGAGGAGGACCAGCTGGTTCCGCGGGCCAAGGAGATCGTCAAGAAATGGATCGACAATCCGGGCCGCGCCTTTATGATGCTCAAGTATTCCATGCGGAAGCCCTACGAGGACCGCATGCGCCAGCGCCTCAAGGACGAGGACTGGCAATCGGGCTTCAACATCATGTTTGACGAGCAGACGCGGAAGTTCCTGCAGCTGGGCGCGATGATGCAGCATCCCAAGAAATGACCCGGTGCGGGTCGGCATTTGCGAGGGCAAGAGGGCTACGCGCCCTCTCACCCTCGCGCTCCCTCTCACCCCGGTCGCTCAATCGGCGCGACGGCCTTGGCGCTTAACTCGCCCTCATTCACTCCGCTTCGCTTCGTTCTGTGAGGGCTCGGACAACAAGCGCCTATCGGTGTCCGCCCTTTGGTCGGACGTTTTGAGTGCTTGTAGTTAATAAGTTAATGATACATATATACCCGCGGCAGGGACGCCGCGGAAGGCGCGAGTCTGCAGGAGGCTGCATACGAGCGCCGAACAGTCATAAGTAATTCTTAGATTACGCCCAGCCCGCCGCAGGCGCGGGGTGATGGGGATCGAAAGGGGAAGAGGGAAGCCACCCTCTTCCCCTTTCAAAAATGCCGACCCACATCTGGGTCGACTCCCCACCCCGGGCTGGGGTTAACTTAAAAAAGGCTTGACTTCCATGAAATTTACCCCGATAGAGTAAGGGCAGACCAGTGTTCGGCTTGGCGAATTTCAATTAATAGTGAAGGCTATAATCATGAAACTGATAGAAGGTAAAATCGACGCAACCGGGCTCAAGGTGGCTATTGTCGTTTCCCGGTTCAACGAATTCATAACCAACAAGCTTCTCGGCGGGGCCATGGACTGCCTGAAACGGAACAACGCCGATGAGAATAACCTCACCGTGGCATGGGTGCCGGGCGCTTTCGAGATCCCCGCGGTTACGCGTTTGCTGGCGGCATCCAGCAAGTATGACGCAGTCATCTGCCTCGGCGCAGTGATCAGGGGCTCCACGCCGCACTTTGACTATGTGGCGGCGGAAGTCTCCAAGGGAGTAGCCAGTATCAGTCTCAACGCGAAGATTCCGGTCATCTTCGGGGTCCTGACAACCGATACCATCGAGCAGGCCATTGAACGGGCTGGAACCAAATCGGGAAACAAGGGCTTTGACGCGGCCATGTCCGCCATAGAAATGGCGAATCTCTACAAACAAATAGGATAATGGGCCACAGAAGAAAAGCCAGGGAATACGCCCTCCAGGGCCTGTATATGCATGAACTATCAGCAACCCCTGTTGAAACACTCTCCAGACTCGAATGGGCCGAGAACCCGGTTCCCGACGCAATCCGCGATTTCGCCGTCACCCTCATCGAAGGCTCCATCGGGAACATGCGCGAAATTGACGAACTTATAATCAAGTACTCAAAGAACTGGAAATTCGAGAGACTGAGCGCCGTGGACAAGTCCATCCTCAGGATCTCCATTTATGCCATGCTCTTTCTCAAGGACATCCCCGTTATCGTCACCATCAATGAAGGAATTGAACTTGGCAAGATATACGGCGGTGAAAGCTCCGGTCAGTTCATAAACGGCATCCTTGACGCGGTGCGGAAGCATGAGCTCAAAGGGGAGGAACAGGACAACCCGTGACACAGGACAATAACAACACCCATTCACCGGAAGATCTGGTTACTCCGGACGATGCGTACCTTGAAAAAAACAGGATCGTCGGCATCAGGGCCGAGAAAGAAGGAATGCAGGGTCCCCCATCCGAACCATCAGACAAAAAGAAATTCGACAAGAAGCCGCTTATCATCATTTCCATCGTCGCCGCTGTCCTGATAATCGGCGTCCTGGTGCTCACGCAGTTCGTCTACAAGAAGCCGACGCTGTTCACGCCGTCAGGGGGGAGTTCCAACACGCCCTTCGATGGTGCCAGGAGCGTTGACAACCTCACCTCGGACAATGCCGGCATCAAGCGGGGCAAAGAGAGCTATGCCCGGGGATACCTGACCGACGCCGTTAGCGAGTTCAACGCCGTGGTTGAATCGGACGCACCGGACCGCGACAAGGCCATCGCCCTGACCTACCTGGGCATGATCAGCGACGACAAGGGCGAATACGACAGGGCCGTCGATTACTACACCCGGGCCCTGACCTACGACAAGAAGAACCCCGACATATACAAGAACCTCTCCATGGCCTACCGCCACAAGAAGGATTTCGCGAAGGCCCTCGAGACCGCGGAGCAATCGGCCTCAATTAACACTGACGACACGGAGTCAAAAATCCTCCTGGGTAATATCTATTTCGAGACCGGAAAATACGACGAGGCCATCGCCGCCTACCGCGAGGTCCTGGACAAGACACCGGACAACGCGCGCGTCCTTTACAATATGGGATCGGCCCTGATGCAGAAAGGGGATGAATTCGCGGCCATAGAGTATTTCAAGAAGGCCGGCGCGGCGGACCGTATCGGCGAAGTGGCCCACAAGGCCTATTCCCGCCTCGGCGTCATCTATACGGAGCGGAAGGACTTCGCTGAAGCGGAGAAGTATCTGAAAGAGGCCATAGCCATCAGGCCCAACGACGCCATGAACCGCTACAACCTGGGCATCGCCTACCTGCGGCAGAAGAAGACCGCGGAAGCCATGGAAGAGCTGTCAAAGGCGGAAGCTCTGGGGGAAAACGATGCGGCCATGCTGGAAGGAATTGGCGAGGCCTATTTCTCCATGAAGAACTACGACAAGAGCCTCGAGGTATACAACAAGGTCAGGAAAACGAACGAGCGCAACGTGAAAATACTGTCCCGCATCGCAGAGATATACTATGAGAAGGGCGAGCTTGACAGCGCCTACGAGCTGTACCGGAAAATAACAGTGCTTGAGCCGACAACAGAGAACGCCCGGGTGGCCTACCTGAACATGGGTAACATCCTGGACGACGCACAGCGCTACGAAGAGGCTATCGAAGCCTACCAGAAGGCGCTGTCAATCAGCCCCAAGGATGACGCTGCATACTACAATCTGGGCATCGCCTACAAGCATGCAGGCAAGCCGGAGCTGGCTATAACCGCCTGGAAGAAAGCGGCCGAGCTCGATACAAACGACCCGGGTCCCATGGTCGCCATCGCTGACTATTATTACGAACGAGGCCACTACGATCTGGCCGAAACCGAATACCGAAAAATCGTGGCCCGGTGGCCACAGATCCAGGAGCCCCACTTCAAGATGGGCACCATGTACTACAAGCGGGGCAACTACGATTACGCGATGAACGCCTACAACAAGGTCATCGAAATAGATCCCCAGTCAGACCTGGCGCGTAAGGCCCTGATCAACAAGGCCATCCTGGTTTCAAAGGACGCCAAGAACACGGAAAGCATGGACAAGGCGATGAACCTGGTGCAGAAGGCCCTCCTCATGAAACCAGAGGACAAGGAAGCCCTTTTCGCCCTCGGCATCATCTACATGAAAAAAGAGATGTTTGACAACGCGATGGACACGTTTTTCCAGGTCGTGAAGGGCGCCAGCGACAGCAAACTCGTGGCAGACGCGTATAACAATATCGGCAAATGCTATTTTAAAAAACACCAGTACAAAAAGGCCCTGCAGGCCTTCACCCGCGGCATTGACGAGGACCCGGCCAACGAGGAACTGCGGATGAACCGCAAAGCCGCGTCGCAGGCCTACGAGGCTGAGCTGGGCAGGGAGTGATGGTACGGGTCGATCGTAATCTCCTTCAAGAGCTTGAAAAGAAGAGCCTCGCGCCCTACGCCGCCCTCTCATCAGCGTCACGGGGAAGGCTTTTCAAAGAGAAATCTCATCCTTACCGCACCGAGTTCCAGCGCGACCGGGAGCGCATCATTCACTCCCGCGCCTTCCGCCGCCTGGAGTACAAGACCCAGGTCTTCATAAACCACGAAGGGGACCATTACCGGACCCGGCTGACCCATACCATAGAGGTGGCCCAGATCGCCCGTAGCATCGCCCGGGCCCTGCGTCTCAACGAAGACCTGGCCGAGGGGATCGCCCTGGCCCACGACCTGGGGCACACACCCTTCGGCCATGCCGGCGAGCGGGAACTGAACGCGCTCCTGGCGGACCATGGCGGGTTCGAGCACAACCGGCAGAGCCTCCGGGTGGTGGACGAACTGGAAAAGCATTACCCCGACTTCAACGGCCTGAACCTCACCTGGGAGACGCGGGAGGGCATTATCAAGCATTCATCGGCCCACGATCACCCGGATTTCAATGATTTCTCGCCCGGGACCCAGCCGTCCCTGGAGGCCCAGATCATCGACCTGGCCGACGAGATCGCCTACAACAACCATGACCTGGACGACGGCCTATCATCGGGTATCCTTGTCCCGGGGGACGTGAAAAAGCTTGCCCTCTGGGGCCTAGGCGAAGAGCGGTACAACCGCGAGCCGAAGGGTGACCCGAAGGTACGGCGTCAGGGCATCATCCGCTCCATCATCGACATCCTGGTATCGGACCTGATCGATAATACCCTGCACCGCATCGGACAGCAATCTATTAAGAATTACAACGATGTCATCAAGGCAGAGAGCAAGACGGTCGCCTTTTCACGCAAGATCGAAACGGCCAATGTCGAGCTGAAGAATTTCCTCCTGGGAAACCTCTACCAGCACTACCGGGTTGCGCGCATGACCATCAAGGCGGAGATGGTGATCCGTGATCTCTTCAATATCTACACCAGGCACCCGGACACCCTCCCGGAAGATTATCAGAAAAAGTATCCAAAAGATGGGGTGATATTAACGGCCACCGACTATATCGCGGGCATGACCGACCGCTTCGCTCTCGAGGAACACCAGAAATTAACGGACCCCATGATCCGGGTGTGACACGCCTTAGAAAAAAGCTTCAAGACCTGCGTAACTAGGTTTTATACTTTGAATTTTAAAACATACTCGGCCTCTCAGCTCTTTTTTCTGAAGCATCATCTGTGTATTTCAGGGTCCAGAGCAACCACCAGATTCACCGATAACTATCGGTACTCCTGGGTCAAAGTAATTAAAAAACCTTTTCGTAACCCAGTGAACCTCATAGAAAAATAGTAGACACATTGAATACATTCCTATTTATGAATAATAATCTCCAGACCCATGCAATACCGGTAGATTTGAAGAATCAAGGAAGATATAAAATAATGGATACTGATTACCCTGAAATTCCCGAAGAAATACAAGAGCTGCTTGAGCGGGGAGAGCAAATCGAGGAGATACGCCTTGACAAGGACGGCAACTGGTTCCATAAAGGCGAGCCTTTCGCGAACAAACGAATCATCGAATTCTTCAACCGGTCAATAAACATAACCAGCGACGGGACCCATGTCATCCATTACGGGCAATACACCTACCCGATTGTCGTGGAGGATGCGCCCCTCTTCGTCACTGGCCTCTGGTTCAAGGGATTCGGGAGATATGAAAAAATCACCATCAACCTGACCAATGAAACAGAGGAACTGCTTGACATCCATTCCCTGTATTATAAGAATAAAACGATGTACTGCCGCGTCTTCGGCGGAAGGATGATAGCCCGATTCAGGAATTCGCCCTTCTACCACCTGATGGAGCGGCTTGACGAGGTTGATGGGCAATTCTACCTCAGCCTCTGCGGCGAAAAAATCCATATCAAACAGGACTGAACAATGAAAAAAATCATATACCCCCTTCTCGCCCTTGCCATTACCGGCGCCGTACTATCCGGGCTTCTACTCCTCCAGCATTACTACCCTGAAGTGAAACTCGGTTTCATCTCCTGTGGTGAAGGGATAATCAATCCCTGCCTCTCCCTAGCCCAGTCCGGTTATGCCACCCTTTTTACGATTCCCGTCGCAGCCTACGGCCTTCTCTGGTATCTGCTGGCCCTGTTTATCCTCCTAATCGCTGATTACGCCGAGGGCCGTTATCACACGTATGCCCTGGCACTGATCCTCCCGCTTGCAGTCGCGGCTGTCCTGGCTGATGTGGCCCTGGGGGCCATTCTTATAAAGACACGGCTTATGTGCAAATTCTGCATCGCCACCTACGCAGTAAACATCGGCATGCTGGCGCTGGTAATTATCTGGTACCGGGCCGCCAGTAAAGACGGGCAGTTTTCGCTCCCCGCAATTTACCGCGAACTGGTACTTCCGAAGGAGCCATCATCGGACCGTAAGGCATTCTATTCAGCTTTTGTGCTCTTTATCTTTCTCCTCGGCTTTGCCATTTTCTCGACATCATACATACTAAGGATGAAAACGGAAAAGGCAAAGGTCCCAGAAGACCGTGCCGCGGCATTCCTTACGAACTTTTATAATTCCCCGGTGGAAAAACTTGTCCTCTCCGATACGGGCATCATCCTGGGAAACCCGAAGGCTGACCTGACCATTGTGGCTTTCACCGATTTTCTCTGCAGCGCCTGCTATGAATTTTACAAGATAGAATCAATGCTCTTTGCCAAATACAAGGACCGCGTCAGGATCGTGTATTACAATTACCCGCTGGACAGGTCATGCAACCGCGACATGAAACGGACCGTTTATGTCAACTCCTGTTTTGCATCCAGGGCCTTCATCGCCGCTTCGGACGCGGGAATCCTAGATGAATACATTGTCAAGCATTTCGCTGATTATCAGAGTACCCATACCCGCTACACCCCGGAGCTGGCACTCATGGCGTTCAACCAGATCAAGCCCGGAGACCGCAAGGGGCTTGATGAAAATCGGTTTCTCGCGGCGATGAACTCGGAAGCCACCACCCGCAGACTAGAGGAACACATGATGCTGGCGAAGCAACTCCGCGTCGACGCCACTCCGACCCTTTTCATCGGAGGCAGAAGACTGGTAGGTGTGCCCCCGGCAGAGATTCTTGATAAGATGATACAAAACGAACTGGCGAGAAAAAAATAATTACATCAGCTCATAAGGATCAATGTCTATCTCGAGATAGACATCCCGTCCCGTAACAGCGCTCCGGGAGGCGGAAATCACCTCCTGCAGGGCGGTCACACTCCCTGATTTAATGATGATATGGTGGCGGTAATTACCACCGATCTTTCCGAAAGGCGCCGATGAAGGGCCCAATATGCTGATGCCTTCCTTGAGCGACTTTGCCCGTTCATCAAGGGCCTGCTTTAGCGCATTGATTGATGCGATCACCCGCTCCTCACTGGCCCCGCGCACCAGGAGCCGTGCCATCCGGGAAAAAGGCGGGTACTGGAGCATCTTCCGCACTTCCAGCTCGGAGCGGTAAAACCCGTAATAATCATGCTTTTGAAGATGGCGGAACAGCGGGTTCTGATCATCAAGGGTCTGGATGATGACCCTGCCGGGAGCATCTCCGCGGCCGGAACGGCCGGCAACCTGCATAAGCAGTGCAAAGATGCGCTCGGTTGACCTGAAATCGGGCATATTCATGCCGATATCGGCCAGAATCACACCCACCAGGGTGATGTTGTGAAAATCAAAACCTTTGGCCACGAGCTGGGTCCCCAGCAAGATATTGACCTCGCCCCGGTTCATCCGACCGATTAACTCTGGCACCGTGTCTTTTTTACGCGAGCTGTCCTGGTCGAGACGGAAAATAGTAAACTCGGCAAATTCTTTCTCGATGATCTCCTCCACCCGCTGGGTCCCGGAACCGACCTTGTCAATCTGCTCTGACCCGCACCTTCCGCACACCGCCGGAACAGCCTGCTGGTGCCCGCAATAGTGACAGAGCATATGCCGGTCCTTATGGTAGTTCATGCCTATATTGCAGTGGGGGCACTCCACGGTCCATCCGCAATTGTTGCAGATAACAATAGGGGCAAAACCGCGCCTGTTGAGTAGGTATATCACCTGGCGGCCCGCGTCAATGGCACGCTTTGTGTACAGTTTCAGAACCGGTGATATGATATGCCTCGGCTTGGTTGAGTTAATCTTAACAATATCAATCTCAGGAAGGGAGGCGTTGCCGTAGCGGTTTTTCAGGGTATGGAGCTTCATTACACCTTTTTCGCATGCATACAGTGTCTCCACGGCTGGCGTTGCAGACCCCATGACCACCAGGGCACCTTCCGCCCGGCTTCTGTACAGAGCTATACGTCGCGCATTATAACGCGGCGTACTGTGTTCCTTATACGAGCCATCATGCTCCTCATCGATGACAATCATTCCAAGTTTCGGGCATTGGAGAAACACTGCCGAGCGTGTTCCTACGGCGATATGAGCCTCACCCCGGTAGAAACGAATCCAGTTGTAAAGTCGCTGATTCGGTGTCAGGTGGCTGTGATATATAATAAGATCATCACCGAATACTCCGTAAAGTCGTTCAAATATCATTGATGAAAGGGATATTTCCGGCACCAGATATATTACCGACAAGCCCTTGGATATAAGTCTTCTGGCTATTTCGATATATATTTCCGTCTTTCCACTTCCGGTGATGCCGAATATAAGGTGGGTCAGAGCAACTTTATCTTGGTGCATCATGATCTCATCAAAAACCCGCTGCTGTTCTTCATTAAGCAACATTTCATGTCGTGACTCGGACCTTTTATAAGGTATTTTATAACGCATTGACGGTTTTAAAGCTGAAGGAAGTGCCATGGCGATGGTTTCTCCCATGGAAGCTAGGTAATTCGATGCCGTATAGCGCACCAGGCCCATGAGTCGCCCATCATAAATCGGCTCAGCATCAATTAGATCAATGATATCTTTAACTTCAAAGTCTTTCGGTTTATTATCATGAACTCTGATAACATTGGCCGTCATATTCCTTCCGGCAAAGTTTACTCTGACACGGCAGCAAGGGATGACGTTCATGCCTTTAGGAATACGATAGGTGTAATTTTCTTCAAGAGGATATGGAATATATACGTCGGCGAACATTGTTTCAAATTTATTTAGATGGTGTATACTGACATCTTAAGAATATTTAACTCTCAATCAATAGACAATACAGTGATACTTTACGAAAAGTCAATAGTTTCTAATCACTCTATATAGAATATTTTATTATCAGACCATGTGTCAATGCAATTATATAACTACCACAAATAGACTCCGGTGTCAGAGTAAATTCATCAAAAAAGCTTTTATTCACCTCAAGACCATTTACACAAGGAGACATTTCCAAAAATTGAATAGTTTGCATGATACAATCGGCAGGGTTGATGCTAATTCTGCAGGAAAAGTTATAGATATACCAGCTACTGTATCGGATAAACTAAATTATTATCGATAATCACCACTGATCATAATGATGATTTATTCAAATATCTCCTTCGGAAATATTCTCTTCCGATACAGTTCTTCATATTCAAGAAGCCGTTTTACCCGTTCTTCAAAGGTGTCTCCCAGCATCAGGAAATACTCAGACAGGGTAATCGGTACCGGTGACACATACTCTTTATCAACATAGGACCTGAAACTGCCATACGGATAGTGCCGGGGATCAGTAACATATCTGCTCTTTACCGGATTATAACCAACATAGAAAAACACATTCCAGAAAGTTTGCACAGGATTAGGAGTCTGTTCTATAATGAGATTAGTGAATCGTTCATTCCAGAAGGGCCCGGTCCTGTCCATCATCCGGTTGTAGCGTCTGGCAAATTGAGACTTGATAAATTGCATGATGCGGGAGATGTTTTCCCCGTCCTTTATGGTTTTTATGTTAAAATGGAAGTGATTATCCATTATGGAATAGGAAACCAGTTCAAAATCATATTTTTCCAGGGCATGGGTGAGCACATCCTGCATTAAATCCTTCATCTTGCTGGATCTCATAAGGGGTTTTTTCTCTATGCACCGGGATACAGCATGGTTGGTTGTTTCCGGAAGGCATATTCGTGATGGTCGTGGCATTTTTCCTCTCGTTTCAGGCGTAATTTACAGGTATACGAACGGGACGGAAACAATTGAAAAAAATTCGGGGTCAGAGCAAAATTTTTAACAACAGTATTAGACCCGGAAAATAAATAATTGACAGAAAACCGTATGAAAGATGACAATAAATACCAACCCACAAGGAGACGGTTATGAACCTTCTTGAGAAAATAGATGCCGACCTGAAAACGGCCATGAAAACAGGCGATAGCATCAGAACAGAAACCATTAAAATGTTAAAATCAGACATTGCATATGAAAAGGGCAAAACCGGTAAAGATCTTACTGATGAACAATTGCTGGAACTGGTAAGCCGTTCAGCCAAACGCCGCAGAGAATCTATTAAAGAGTTTCAAAAGGGAAATCGACAAGACCTTGTTGATAATGAAACCCAACAGTTAGCCGTTGTTGAAGAATACCTGCCGATGCAAATGACCGAAGAGGAAATCGACAAGTTTATATCGGACAAGATTACAGCACTCGGGACAATCACGCAGAAAGAAATCGGAAAGGTGATGGGAGAATTAATGAAGGAGCTTAAGGGCAAGGCAGATGGCGGTGCAGTTAAAGCAATTTTATCTAAAAAAATTAATCAATAGCACTCTTCTGCTTTTCTTCGCTTTTTCTTTTATTGCCGTCAAATCCGGACATGCCCACGAAATAAAAGAAGACCGGCAGGTACTCAAAGGGATTGTTAATCAACCCCTGACTGATTCAGCAATAAAAAAAATCGGCCAATTTGAGATTGAAAACGGATTCGAACGGTTATTTTTATATACCCTTTATCAGATCGGCGGCAAAACACAATCGCGCCGTGGAATCAGTTATTATCATTTTCCCATCAGTGAATTGAAATTTCCCCTTAATATTTACATGTTCTACGCCAATCTGAACCTGAGCTTTCTGGACAGGATTACGATTCACTATGGCATGCACGCAAGCATAAACAGCCGTGTGGGCAAAATGGAGGATTCTGACTGGGTCCCTTATCATAATATAAAAACCATCTATTCCGAAAGCGATGCCAGGCTAAATGCTATTTTCAATGAAGCAGACCTGACCGTCAGACTCTTTACTGTATCATTCTTCTCATTAAAGGTAGGCGCCGGTTTTATGCACCAGTATCTGTATTATTGGTGCAGTAATGTCGAACAAATGAGTATTTATGACACATCTTCTCCTATATACATCGGCAATCCAGAATACATTAAACTACAGGGCAAAATCATAACCTATAAACTGAATTATTATATTTTTACGCTGCAAATAACGCCGGTATTTTCTATACCAATCAAAGGCGGATCGCTGGAAATAACTACTGCCATCCGGTTCTCGCCTTACCTGAAGGCTAAAGACGTTGACGATCATATACTGAGGGGGAAATTATCAGAAGGAGACAGCCATGGTACTGCTTTTATGCCATCGCTCAGGCTTAAGTACCTTTTCCCCAGCAGAATATTCATCACAGCAAAACTCGATTATCTGTATCTTGTTACTAAGGGCAAACAGAATCAGTCCTATTATAACCCTTTTTTAGATCCCTATAGTACCACCAATTATATTCCCGGCTGGTTCGCGCAGTTAGAAAACCGCCTCAAGAGTGAACAACTTACAGTGAGTTTAGGTGCTGGATACTCCTTCGAATTCTGACATTATCAATAATTTCATCATATTTAATTAAAATTTCCCGAAGTTATATCCTTCTGGTGTCAGAGCAACCTTATAAATGATCCTGGAGTCAGCGCAAAAAGAACGGTGTCAGAGTACAATACCTAAAACCTATCGGAAACTCACTCCTTCCACCATAATTACATATTCAACTCTTTCAACTTTTCCATGATAAGTTTCAGCGTATTCCAGGCAGCTCGCTTTAGGTCGGGATTTTTCAGGAGGGTGATGGGGTGCTCGATATTAAACCAGATACTATCAACGCTTTCCTTTATTATCTTTTGAAGTGGAATAATGTCGCCAAACACGATCGCAATGCGAGGCTTCATAATCTCAATTTCTCTGTTAATGATGTCTTCGCAATTCTTAACAATCTGGCTAGGCTTCATCAATGAATCGCTGATTTCACATTTGACAAGATTTGTGATATAGCATTCATTAAAGGAAAGGTGCGCGGCCTGTATGATTTTTTTCAGGAGCGCCACCGAATCTTTCTTCAGGACTTTTTTTTCAACGACATTGACGAGCTGCGGTGAATTGAGAATTACCATGACTCTATTCGTGCCGGTACCTATTCCGAATTTTCTTTCTTCGACTCCGGCGCATCGGTTGCACGACTCGACAAGCATTTTCAAATCGGCGTCTCGGACCTCATCACTGGCGCGATCCGCTTTGCATATCCATCCGGAAAGCCGGTCCAGTTCATCATCACCACGGTAGAGGAGCGTCCGGTCACGGTATCGGCCTTTTTTCAATACCGATGATAGATCGTGGTAAATGTCACAGGCGTCCATGTCTTGTATCCTACAGGTAGGGAAGCGTCAGATTTTATCAATATTGATGTTGTACTGCTTTATCTTCCGATGCAGGTTGGTCCGCTCAATCCCGAGCTCCCTGGCTGCGCCGGTGACGTTCTTATCGTTCTTTTTCAGCACCTTGACGATGAAATCCTTTTCAAATTCCTCACGTGCCTTTTTGAGGGACGATAGGTCCTTTGTAACGAAATCGTCATAATCATACGATTCAAGGTGTTTCAGGATATCGTCCTTGCCAATCACCTCGCCGGGAACCATGATGCTGAGCCGCTCAATAACATTCTTGAGCTCCCTCACGTTACCAGGCCAGCTGTGCTTCGAGAGCTCCTTCATCCCGGCGTCATCGATCTGCTTGATCCCTATGCCGTGCTCCTCGGAAAACCGCTGCAGAAAATAATCCACCAGAAGCGGAAAATCATCCATCCGCTCCGCCAGGGTGGGCACATTGATGGGAATTACGTTCAGCCGGTAAAACAAGTCCTCCCGGAACGATCCTTCCTCGACGGCCTTTTTCACATCCACGTTTGTAGCCGCGATGACGCGCACATCAACGGTGATGGTCTCGTTCCCGCCGACGCGCTCGAACTGATTCTCCTGTAATACGCGGAGCACCTTGGCCTGGGCCGAGGCGCTCATGTCGCAGACCTCATCGAGAAACATTGTCCCCTTGTTGGCGACTTCGAACTTGCCCATCCGCCGGTTTATGGCGCCGGTGAAAGCCCCCTTTTCGTGTCCGAAGAGCTCACTTTCAATAAGCTCATTGGGTATGGCAGCGCAATTAACTTTCACGAAGGGTTTGTCCGACCTCTTGGAGCGGTGATATATAGCGCGGGCCACCAACTCCTTGCCGGTCCCGCTGTCACCGGTGATGAAGACGCGTGCGTTTGTCTTGGCGGCCGTCTCGATGATTTCCCGTATCTCCTCGATCTTCGGCGAACTGCCGATCATCTCGTCGTCAAGGTGGAACTCCTTCCTGAGCTTGATGTTCTCCTTCCGCAGACGCATATGCTCGAGGGCGTTGTTTACCGAGGTGAGGACCCGCTCCATGGCAAGGGGCTTCTGAATGAAGTCGTAGGCACCCAGCTTGGTCGATTTGACGGCTATGTCGATGGAGCCGTGCCCTGATATCATGACCACCGCCATTTCCTGGTTGACCGCCTTAATCCGCTCCAGCAGGTCTATCCCGTCGACATCAGGCAACCATACATCCAGGATGGCGAGATCGGCATCATTAACTCTTAGAAAGTCCATGGCCTCCTGGCCGGTTTTTGCGGAATAAACGATATGGTCTTCATCCTGGAGAATTGAGCTCAGCGTCTTGATGATGTTTATCTCGTCGTCAACGATCAATATTTTAGCCATAGGTCATGTCCCTTAACTTATGATGGGCAGGTCGATAACAAATTCCGTGCCCTTTCCGTATTCAGAATTGCAGGAGATCTCACCCTTGTGTTCCATGATGATCTTCTGGACGATGGCGAGCCCCAGGCCGGTCCCGGAGGACTTTGTGGAAAACCCCGGGTTAAATATCTTCTCCTTATCGCGCTCCATGATACCAGTGCCGTCGTCGCGTATGGTTATCCGCGCTACATCATTGCCCTCGCCGTCGACCAGCCGGGATGTGATATAAATATTACCTGTTTTCCCGACGGCATCAATGGCATTCTGTATAAGATTGTTCAGTGTCTGCTTTATTAGATTCTTGTCAATATAGATTTGTGGAATTCTCGCGTCTATTTCGGAATGGAAACTGACCTGCTCGTTGCTGGAGAAGAAATTGACGCAGCCTTCGATCAGGGCGTTGATATCTGTTTTTACCGGCTTCATCTCGGGAAGGCGCGCAAACTCGGTGAATTCGTGCAGAATATTCTTCAGAACGCCCACTTCTTCGACTATGGTTTCGGTCCCCGCCATGATAATGTTCCTGATGTCAGGATGGTTCTCGATATACCGTTTCCGTATCCGTTCGGCCGAGAGCTGGATCGGTGTAAGGGGGTTCTTGATCTCATGAACCACCTGCCGGGCCATTTCACGCCATGCCTCGAGGCGCTGCTTCTGGTACACGATTTTCCGGTTCCGGTTGAGCTCGTAGACCATTCGGTTGAAAGACTTGAAAAGGACCCCGAGCTCGTCTTCAGAGTCCCGGTAGATCGATACATCAAAATTCCCGCCGGAAACGTTCCGCACCGCTTCGGACAGCTCCAGGACCGGTCTGGTGATATTCTTCGACAGGTAGAGGCTCATGAGAACTGAAACCAGGATGATGAACAGCGTTATGCCGAATAGATAGAGGCCGCTGTCGCTTTTCAGGTCATTGATGATATTCGCCAGACGCCGGTGATCATTCAGGGACTGGGCGAAGAGGACAGTCCTTTTTACAATGTCCTCCGGAATGCTTTTGCAGAGTACCAGGAGATAATTGTTGTACCTCATGGCCCCGGCCAGATAATCCCGTTTCTGTATAGAGAGCTTGTCGATCCGGAAATCATTTTTCAGGTCAGATATAGTGTAGAAATCGCCAACCGCTGCCTGCACGTCATCAGGCATGGTGTCGAGAAGCCAGAGCCCGTTGGATTCTTCTCCGAGATACAGGTTAAAGCTGTACACGGATATACCCTTCATGGCGTAAAGATTCCTGATATAGAATCTCCCGTCCTGTGTGGCGATAGAGAGCGTGCCATTGTCCATCTGGTACTTAACGGCCTGGAGCTCGCCCCTCATATCCTCCATCATCTGTACCACCGGATCATTGGACATGGTAACTGCCTCATTCAGGGCGGTGGACGTCTTGTCCAGGATGAGGCTCGAGAGAGTCTGATTCAGGAGATAGTTTGAGAGGAAGACCAACGGCAGTGACGGGAGCACCGCGACGAACACTAAAGACATCGCCATCTTGCTCTGGATACTCGATCGCGTGCCCTGCATGCCGGTGTACAGGTTCCGCCTCAGCGATATGATGATGAAGTAGAGGGCTGCGACCAGGGGGACCGTCATGGCCGCGAAAATGAAGAATTCCTGGCTCCTGCCTATTTTGATATTCTTACCGGGGAAAAGCCCGATGATAAGAATGGATATGAAAACAAAAATACCCACCAGGAACAGGACATCCTGCACGCGGGTATCGTCCGGGAAGAGATTAATTTTTTTGAGAAGATTCTTCATGGGACCTGAAATTATTCTCTATCATCGTGACAATCGTTTCGACGACATTCGCTTCGCCTTCGCCGCTTGCCCGCACTATGAGCCGCGACCCTGATACTATTGCCAGTCCCAGAACGGACATGATAGATTTGCAATCGGCCTCCACATCATCCTTGATAAGCTTCACTTCACAGGAATATTTCATCGCCTCTTTGACGATCATCATTGCCGGTCGTGCGTGCACGCCGGCATCGCTTTTCACCACAACCTCTTGCTCGGTCATTTGCCTTTTTTCTCCCTCATGAGGTTTTCCTGAATAGTGCGATCCAGGTCGCGGGCAGTGAATATGCCCAGCTTCTTCAGCCGCTGGTTCAACGCCGCGGTCTCAACGATTATGGGGATGTTTCGTCCCGGCCGGACCGGCACCATGATGCTCGGCACATCAATATCAAGGACCTTATAGGTCTGTTCCTCAAGACCGAGGCGGTCATATTCCTTGTTCTGAACCCATTCCTCGAGGATGACCACGAGTTCAACGCGCTTCCGGTCCCGTACGGAACGGATGCCGAATATATCTTTCACGTTGATGATCCCGAGGCCCCTGATCTCCATGTGATGTTTGAGCAGCGGCGACCCGCTTCCCATCAGTATTGATTCATCGACCCTCTTGATCACCACCACATCATCGGCGATGAACCGATGCCCCCGCTCGACAAGCTCCAGGGCGCATTCACTCTTTCCCACACCGCTCTTGCCGATCAGGAGGACACCGATGCCGTACACATCCACGAACGTACCGTGCAGTGTTATATTCGGGGCGAAGGCCTCATTCAGGAGATATATGAGCGAGCTGATAAATCTGGTCGTGTCCTTCCGGGTCACGAACACCGGGACGCCTTTCCGGTCCGCGAATTCCAGAAAAAGACTGTCGGGTTCCTCATTATGCGTGAAGACGCAGCAGAGGACGTCGTAAGAAAAAAATTTCGTCAGGACGTCACGCTTGTCATCGGCCGAGAGCTGGCGAAGATATGCGCTTTCGCCCAGGCCGAAAATCTGTATACGGTCATAGGCGAAAAAATCGTAGAACCCGGCCAGGGTGAGCCCCGGCCGGTTGATATCGCCGATCCGGATCTCCTTTTCAAGCCCGGATTCTCCGGCCACCAGGCGTATCTGCAGATCTATAACGCCGGTGTCCTCGAGAAAATTTTTTACCAGTATTTTATTTTCCATTGATATCGTGTATAGTAATAGCGCAATGCTTCATCCCACATCATCACCCGCCTCCTTGTGCCAGGCGCCGTACGTGCCGACCTGCGGTCCGTCATACGGCACGGGCTCAGAATGCCGGAACCATCACTTCATACTTGTTGCCATTCTTGATGATAATGTTGATGAACTCTGATTCTATGTTGAAAAAAGGCAGGAACTTCTGCCTGGATTTTTCAATCTCGAGTATCGCTTCGTGAAGCGTGAGCTTCATCATATCGCACGAACTGAGCTTCTTGAATTCAACCCTCGGATTTGCCGGAGAATCATCAAATATATCGAGGGTATAGGCGGTAAAATGGCCCGCATGAGCGATGCCCTCGGATTTATCGGAGGGCATTTCTATCATTTTCAACCCGTTCGGACCACGGTATATCACCGCGTAATTCTTGTTCGCCGATACCGCTTCTGCCTCTATCTTGCTGTCGCCTTTCTTAAACAGGATATAATCCTTCTTGTCTACCCGCATCTGCAGTAGTGCCTCGATATTGTCAACGGGCTTATTGCTGACCTGCCGGAGGATGACCTCCTTGCCGCTGGTGCTGGTAAAATCTATAGATGCGCCCTCGCCTTTTTCAGGGCCCTTGTGGGTCTGATGCTTCTCCTTAAAACGGCGGACCTGTTTCTCCATTTTTTCGAACAGGAGGTCAATCGCGGAGAAGAGATCGGCCGCTTTTTCCTTACCGTGGAACTGCACGCCGTCGCCGTTCAGCACGACCTCGGAAATATGGTCCAGCTTTTCAACCGACAGAATGATGTGTGCATCCATCAGCTGATTGAAATGCCGGTCCAGCTTTTTTATTTTTTTTTCCGCATAGTCACGCAGGCTATCTGAAATACTCAGGTGCCTTCCGGTTACTGTGATGTTCATGTATGCTCCTCTGATTTGATTTTATTGATTTTTTTTCTTCTGCCGGACGTCGGGATACTCAATATCCCCCGGTATTTCGCAACGGTGCGACGGGCCACATGCATGCCCGCTTTACCGAGTATTCTCACGATCTCCTCGTCGCTGTAAGGCCGCTCGCCGTTTTCACGCTCAATGACATCCCGTATCAGGTTCATGGCCTCATCGGACGATGCTTCTTCAGCGTTTCCGCCGGCTTTAAGCCGCGACACAAAAAAATATTTTAAATCAAAAACGCCCCAGCTGGTCTGCACATACTTGTTGCTGGTGGTGCGACTCACGGTTGATTCGTGGAGATTGAGCTCCCGCGCCACCTCGCTGTGCGTCAGGGGATGCAGATGGCCTGGCCCGCGCTCCAGAAATTCACGCTGACGTTTCATTATGGAATCGACAACCCGCAGTATCGTAGTGCGCCTGTTCGCGATATTTTTAACAAGGTAACGGGCCGATTGCATTTTGTCTTGAATATAATCCCGCAATTTTTTTTCAATGTTTTTTTTCTTCAGCAGAGAAATATAATAGGAATTGACCCGCAGGCCGGGAACCCAATCGTCATTGAGGCTCACGATGATCTCCCCGTCCACAAGCCTCACGTCGATATCCGGCACGATATAGCGGATCGTCCTGTTTGAATACTGGCGGCCGGGATACGGATCAAGACTCTGTATCATCTTGCTCTTTTCCAGCACTTCCGCCACGGGCAGGCCGAGAAAACCGGCGATTTTTTTATAATCCAGTTTTTCAAAATACTCGAAACAGTCAGCCACGATTCTCCCCGGCACGTCGTCAGACGGATAAAAATGACTGCACTGCACCAGAAGGCTTTCGCGGACGTCCCGCACCGCACATCCCACCGGATCAAAAAACCTGATGGAATTAAAAATCCGTTCCGCTTCACCGGCAGAACAGATGTCTTTTAACAGCTCTGACAGATCCTCCTCAAGGAATCCGTTTTCATTGAGGGAAGTAATGATTGTCTGATAGATGTTCAGCTCTCGTTCATCCGGCGCCATGAGCCGCGCCTGCCAGAGCAGATGCTCGGTAAGTGATTCCTGCTGTGTGGTTATGTTCTCGAGATAATTTCTCCTTCTGTTGTCTTCCTCGTCGGAATAACCGGTATCGCTGGCGTCCTCATAATTGATCTGCTGCTCCTCACCCCTGGTTATCAGCGACTCATCGCCGCTCAGGTTCCTCGAGATGCCGGTTTCCAGATCCGGTCCGGAGGCCGCCTGCGAAAGCATAACCGCGCCCTCCTCTTCCAGGACCGGGTTCTCAACTAGTTCGCTGGATATTCTGTCGTAGAGTTCTACTGTGGAAAGCTGTAACAACTCAATAGCCTGCTGCAGGGACCGGGTCATTACCAGCTTCTGTGATTGCTTCAATCCTGTCTGGAGAGAAATGGTCATGTTATCAATCACCGCTGAGCGTACTCAAGCGTATTGTCCATATAATCAAAGTATATATAAAACATAATAAAATCAACAGGAATATTAAAAATAATACCGGTGATAGTGCAAAACAAACATACCGCGCATTATATAAATCATTATCAGTGGCCCCCCGGAGTTTTTCAGAAGTCTATATAAATTGATTATACTACGACAAAATGTTACAAAAATCATGCAAATGTTCGTCTTATTGAAAGATATCCACTATCATTGGTAATGACATGTCCGGCACAGAATTATAGAGTATGTGTTCTGTCAAATAGAAACACACGTGGTCATAGATTATTTGACAACACAAACGGTGCAATGGGCATGATGCACCACTCTGTCGGAGATTGAACCGACCAGGAACCGCGCGACAGCTGAACGCCCTTTGCTTCCCATGACAATCATGTCGAATTTTCCTTTTTCGGCGATCTCGCAGATCTTGTCTGCCGGATATCCTTCCACAACGATCCGTTCCCAATCGACGTTTTCGTGATCGAGCATGGGATGAACCTCTTCGAAACGCTGTTCTGACAGCCATTTTACACGATCAACCCCCTCCGGGGCGGCTCCATAGAACCCGGGTAGCGGTCCGAATTCCTCAACCACCTCCAGGACCGTTAACTTGGCATGCGATTCCTTGGCGATAACAATCGCCATCTCCAGCGCTTTTTTTGAGGATTCTGAGCCATCTACCGGCGCGAGCACCTTCTTGATATAACGTCTCATGTATAAATCTCCTTAATAGAATCGTTGATGAATAAACTCCCGTCATGCATATGGATCTTATATATAACGAATTATTATCAAATCTGCCATCTGTACGATCGCGTATAAAAGTTACCCGGCAGCGAGGCGGGAGTCAAGAAAATTATTAGAGGAAAAACATGGGTCAGAGTAAAACTGACAGCAGGGCCGGTCTTGCACGATACTGCCGGCATATAAAACAGGGACACCCGCCATGCGGCGGGTGTCCCTGTTTTATACATATCTTAATAATAATTCGTGCTAATTGGCCTGAAATCCAAGGTTTTTGATCACCTCGCCAATTTCAATCCGCGGGTCATTCATGTCGGCTATGGCCTCAAGCATCAGCACCAGGTCATCCCAAAGAGGGGAATTGGGGTCGCTTATAATTCTCCAGCCCAGGAACCGATCCAGGTCTTCGATTATATACTGCATGGAATATGGCGTGGTCATGGTACCCAGCATATAGTGCACAAGACTGTTATTATCTTTGAGCAGGATGTCAACATTCTTCAGCAGCCGTTCGTATTTCTCGCCCGTACCGCCGGGTGTTTTCATGGCATCATGCACTTGCGGCAGATACGTCAGCATATCCAGCAACTGATCATAGCTATCCGTGTTCCCCGTACCATGATCGTAGCCCTGATAGTGCCAACCGGTGGCATCATGCTTCGCAAAAAGCTTCCCTGCAGTGTACAGGAGGCCATGGACCTGGTTTTCCGTAAGGGGCTGGGCCAGAATGGCGTTAACAATATTCACCAGATTCGGGGTGATGTCGCGGGAACCACCGACGAATTCCTTGAGCATATCAGAGGATTCATCGAAATCGCTCCAATCATGCGCCGGGAGATAGGGCCCTTCATATCCGAGGAAGTCCTCAAGGGAGATATCCTCATCCCTCTGCGTGAAGACCCACCCGTAATTATTGTAATTCAAAGACCGGTGATACCCGGCATTGATGGCTTCGCTCTTATTTATCTTCATCGATGTCATGACCTGCTCAAGGCCGATAGCTATATCCTTACGCTCGGAATCATAAGCGCTGTCGCCTAATTTCTGCAGCAGCGCCATGAGCCTCGTCACCGTGCCGGTGTTGTCCGTAAGCAGGGGCAGAAAACCGTTTGTTTCATTTGCCGCGTTGCCGGTCAGAACGCTCAGAACCGTTCTGAGGGGCGTCGTGCCATTTGAGGCAACCTCTCGCGGGAGGTACGGGCCCTGTTCGTCCACCGGGTTAGACTCATGAGTCGTGTTGGGGTTGAAATACTGGTAATCATACCCCGATTCATTCTTCACCCGTGGCACCCACCGGTTATCTGCGGTGTAATAGCGCATCAGCGGCTTCGAAAGCGGTATAAATATGCCCTCCAGGAGATCGGCGAGAGGATTCTTGTGCTGTGACACAGTGTAGTTGTAATTATGGCCGGAGGAAGCCGTATAGCTGCTACCCTCATGCAGCGTGCCGGTTATCGCCAGGAGAAGCGGGAAAAACTTATTCCGGTTGTCCCAGAGATCCGTACCATCCACGCCTATGTCGGCATGGCCGGAAGGTATATAGGCCTCGTTTTCATCGGTCCCGTCATTATCGGCAGTCAAGAATCCCATCCTTACCACGGGATCAATATTGCGCCCCACCGCATCGGGAAGAACATAGCCATTCCCGAGAATGGTGCCAAAAAGATAGTCATTGGAAATAGTTATCAACGCCAGGTTGAGGTACCTGACAAAAACAAGTATACGGCCGTCCCCGGGTCTGCTGGAATCTTTATAGTCCGGATAATTGGACGTTGCGACGTCCCCCATATGAATTTTTGATGCATGATTATGATCAGAAGCCCAGTGTCCATTCTCATCGCCCTTTCTGGCATTGGCCAGACCCACTGCGCCATTCGCCTCAATAACAATGAAGGCGCCGCTATGTCCAAGGGTTATCCCGGCTAATTCGGCTTTCATGTACAAGGGAATGGTAAAGACAAATTTCTTCTCCAGCAGGAACCACTGGAGGTTCCGGTACAGGGCCTCTTCCTGGGAGCGGCATTCGCGGATAGCGCTCTGTTCAGGCACCTTTTCAAAGAACCTGAAATTGCCACTAGTCCTGCTTCCATTGGAGCTCTGGTTGAGGTGGAACATACCATCACCGCTGGTTCCATCGACCCAGCTGTCACCCCCGGCATTCATGGGCGGCGCAACATATTTCCGATCTTCAAATGCAGGGTCATAACTAATTACATAATAATCTGATTCAAGCACAGGGCGGTATCGATTGGCCCGCTGATAATTCACATCAGCTGTGTCCAGTGGATTATCGGATATGTCGTTTGCATTCTCGGCTGTGTGGCCCTTGTGCGGATAAAAATATTCCCAGGTCGCCGCGTCACCCGGATCAGGCTTGTGCACGTACGCATACACCTCGCCATTCGGCTTATAATAACGGTACACGGTGCGGTTGCCCTGGCCCGGCCAGTTGAAGGTCGTGGTGTCGGCGCTGCCGCCTCCCTTCTCGGAGCTGTAATAGTAGGGGCCGCTGCCGTCCCAGCATGTACGGGCCAGCCAGCTCATGAGGAACTGTGCGGTGTTCAGTATGCCCTTCCCGTCTGTCACTTTCGGGAAAAAGGTCCGGTAATCGTTGGCGCCGCCCGTTGTCGAAAGGGTCTGATTATTGTTCACCGTCACGGCAGTCTCGCCACCGTTGGGGATGCCCGCGTCGCCGGCGCAGCCTGAGGGGAGTAATGCCAGCGTCGGAAAATCATAGCCGAGGAAGAACTTATGAGAACCGTACTGGTTGACGGGGAAAGACGACGAACTCCGTGCAACATGGTCTCCCTGCGTAGCCCGCTGATCCAGGGCCAGCGAATATGATTGCATGCCCAGGGGACACCCGGCTACTGTGACCTGGCCGGAGGTCAGGGCATACATGGAATCGTTTATCGTGATAATGCCGTTCGTGGCCGCGCCATGCGTGCGGTCCCAGTTGTTTGCCGGTTCTTCCCCGTCACCGCTCAATTGCGTAAGGAAGCCGAAATTGTAACTACCCGCAATGGTGAAGACCAGGTGATCGAGGTAGGACGTGCTTGACCAGCTGCCGTCGCTGGAACGGAGGCGTCCCCGGCCGTTGTACTGGAGCATTCTCTTTATTGAGGGTTCGAGGGACACCCTGGAATAATCTATTCCGGCGTTCTTGAGCTTGCCCAGCGAAACGGTAAGCTCTTCTATCGGCGAGCGGCCGTTAGCATTATTGAATATCTTATACGAGTCATCCGTGTCCGCGCTGTCATCGTCCCGTATGAAGAGCTTGACCACGTTGGGGATCATGTCCCGTATGGTTTCCTTAAACGAAGCGTTCACATAGGGGTTCGTGTTGTGATAGTCAGCTACCGAATCATACACGTTGTTTCCCATTTCATCGGGGGCGAAATAATTAGACAGGTTGACGATCGTGTTTTTCATCTTGGCGTTTCCGTCCGCCGCGTTGAGCAGTGCCGGGATATCCTCGAGTATAATATTATCAATGATGTCCCTCGCATCAGGGTCCTCTGCCACAACAGCATTGAGCCCCTTCAGCAGCTTAACGAGACCCTTCGCCGCATTGCCCAGATCGGTATTCCTTGTATAGTCGCCGGTGAGCACCAGGTCCCGGTCCGCCGGGGGAATGTTGCTGCTGTTGACCCACATCGGGTAATCGCAGCTCATGGTAACCTTGCCCAGGAGCTTGGCCAGTTTGGTGATGTCGTACTCTATCTTGATGCGTGTCGCCTTGTCATTCCAGTTATCAGCAGGATGGACATTATCGGTCAGACAGCGATCGTTCGATGTTAATTCCAGATAATTGCCCGAAGCATCGTACAGTGTGACCTTCATGCCGATGGGTATTCCAAGTGATGAAATGTCACCCGAGGCTATACCGGCCGTGGGTAACGCATAGTCGCCGGCCGGGAGGTACACGGCGTAGCCGGATGCATCATCGTACATGCAGTGCTGGTACACCCGCACCTTCATCATGTTGCCCATGTCAGATTCCAGTTCAGCGAGTTCAGCGGGCGTCTGAGTCTTGGTGTCGACCAGGTAATCAACAACCTGGGTTGCCATGGCCAGTATGTCGCCGCTCAATTCCGTATTGTCCACCACCTGGTCAAGGGCGGAATAGAAGTTCGCAAGGCGGTCAATGTCGGTTCCATCATAAAAACCTTTATCCGCCTGACCGGAATCCTTGTAGTGATAATCAACGGTATCCATCATGATCCTGAGTATACCGTGTAGTTCGCCGATCATGGGTACTAAAAACGGCGCCTGGACCAACCCGGAAGCATCCCGCAAAAATTGAGGAGTATCATAGCCGTTGACAAGCATATCACCCAGGCTGTCGTTGAGTCTTTGGCTGTCGAGTGAGTCTATGGCGCTGTGCAGGGCGGGAAATCCGTCAAAAAGTTTGAGGAGATTATATTCTGGCTCCTGGTCATTTTTTTGAAAGGCCGCCATCTGATCCTTGGAACAGCCGGTGTATATCACCATCATAAGCATTGAACTTATAACAGCAGATAGTATTTTCTTCATACTAATGATCCCCCTAGTACTGATCTTCATCTTCATTGTATTAATATCAGCAACAAATGCGTACTTGTTAACATACACCGTCCAGCCGGTTTTTTAATTATTCTTTTTTATAGAATTAGTAACCATCAAAAATTTACACTTGTAATATAATATAAAAAAGTCTATTAAAGCTATTGATTTTAATTTTTTTTAGCCTATATAGGCTTTTTTTTATTAAAAATAATACCTTTTTTGTAATTTTAATTTATTAATAATATACAAATCCTGGATTTAAAGTCTGGCCATTTTCAGATTTATCAAAAATTGGCGGGTTTAGTACAAGTTATAAAGCAAGGTGTTTTCACTGGTTAAATAAATATCGCCCAGGATGCGCTGAATCAGGGATTTACTTTTCCCGAAGCCCCCTGCATTCGATTGATGCCTTGATAAAATCCCTGAAAAGAGGATGCGGGTGTATCGGTTTAGATTTAAATTCCGGGTGAAACTGAGTGGCAATGAACCAGGGATGTTCCGGCAGCTCGATTGTTTCAACAAGGTTTATGGGTACATGTATCCCGCCGAAAACCATGCCGCACTTCTCATAGGTTTCACGGTACCGGTTCGTGAACTCATACCGGTGACGGTGCCGCTCCATGACAGATTCTTTCCCGTAGATTTTCCTGACCCTGCTCCCCTCCACAAGAGAACACTGGTACGCACCGAGACGCATGGTACCCCCCTTGCCGAGAACGATCTCCTGGTCCTCCAGGAGGGATATGACCGGATGCGGCGTGGAAGGATTGAATTCCTTTGAGTTTGCTCCCTCCAGGTTGCACACATTGCGTCCGAATTCAATGACTGCACACTGCATACCCAGGCAGATACCGAAAAAGGGGATCTGCCTGGTGCGGGCGTAGGATATGGCCATGATCTTCCCTTCAATGCCCCGGTCGCCGAAGCCGCCGGGGACCAGGATGCCGTCGACAGTGCCGAGAAGATCATGGATGCTGTCCGGTGCCTTTTCCAGGTCCTCGGAATCCACGCGGACAATTTCCAGGCGGGCCCTGCTGGCCGCAGCGCCGTGAAGAATCGCCTCGTAGATTGAACGGTACGAATCCTGAAGGGATATATATTTGCCCACAACGGCGATCCTGACGTCCTTTTCCGGGTTCTTCATGGATTTGCGGAAGCTGTCCCACGCCGGAATTTTCAGGGGCTTCGCATCCATCTTGAAGTTTTCCAGAACGATGTTATCGTATTCCTGCTCATGGAACATATACGGGATATCATAGATGGAGCCGATGACGTCAACGGCTGAAATGACATTACGCTCTGACACGTTGCAGAAGAGAGCTATCTTGCTCTTCAGGTCGGTGGTCAGGGGATTGGCTGATCGGCAGAGGAGAATGTCGGGGATCAGTCCCAGCTCCATCAGCTCCTTCACCGAGTGCTGCGTCGGCTTCGTCTTCTGCTCCCCCGCGGCGGACAGCGTGGGCACCAGAGTCAGGTGGACATTGAGGACGCGGTTCGAGCCGAGCTCCTGCCGGATCTGGCGGACTGCCTCGAGGAAGGGGATTGACTCGATGTCCCCCACGGTCCCGCCGATCTCGACCATGACGAAATCCAGGTCATAGGAGGCGGCGACGTTATATATGCGGCTCTTGATCTCGTCGGTAATGTGGGGAATTACCTGGACGGTACGGCCCAGGTAATCTCCCCGACGCTCCCGCTGTATGACCGTGTTGTATATCTGCCCCGTTGAGACCGAGTTTTTCCGGGTATACTCTGCGCTGGTGAATCGCTCATAATAGCCAAGGTCAAGGTCAGTCTCGGCCCCATCTTCGGTGACATACACTTCTCCGTGCTGAAAGGGACTCATGGTACCGGGATCGATATTGATGTAGGGATCCATTTTTATTACAGAGACCTTGTATCCATGGCCTTCAAGGAGCATGCCAAGCGATGCTATGGATATGCCCTTACCAAGAGAGGAGCACACACCCCCTGTTACGATAATGAATTTTGTATTTATGTTCATACACCACCAGCTTGTATATAATCAAAATATGAGCCCGGATAGTACTGCCTGAGTCTACCGAGAGCTGTGAGTCATCTCTGCAACAGGTTCCCGCCTTCGGTATGGATTATCGGTCAGCAATCCAACTGTATAATATGACATAATTACGTTGCTCCTGTAAACTCAAAAACAAATCATAATATTACATAAATGTTAATTTTTTTGGGAACTCATTTTTAACCAGCGACAGATTAGGCACGGCCCCTAATATCCATCTGTAGAAAAAATTGGATATAGCTCGGTAATGAAACCGCTCCGGATACATGATTCAATACAAATTATCAATTATTAACATGAAAATTTAATACATTAATCAATAAAACATGACTTGACATTATGCTAATAATTAATTTATTTAAAAGAGAAACATTATGGAACATCTCATGAGCATAGTGCGGTCATCAATCGGCCCTGCCGCATGGGATGAAGTATATAAAACAGCATTTTTCAGAGGATAAAAATGATAGAAAAGCGAAGGTTCCCACGGTACCCGTGCAAGCTGAAAACAAAATTCAATTATTATGAAGGAAATCCCGATGAAATTGACTACGATATAACTGTTCCAACCAAGGACAAGGGTGTTATTTGCGACATCAGTCAGGGCGGTGCGCTCCTGATAACTTCAGCCCGGGTCGCCCCCGGGGTCACTGCCCTTCTGAATTTTAAAACAAAAAAGCAGAAGCTGGCGGTCCATGGCCGTATCGTAAGGACTGGTCTCCTGAAAAACAATCCCACAGAGGTGGCGCAGAGGATGTCAAAATTCTCATCCTTCGGCGACGCCTATGTTGCGATCGAATTCAAGGAACCCATTGAACTAATCAACGACGAGCTGTGATCTGACATGAAAAACGTTATCATAAGGATCAACGACATTGCCGATATTGATACTTCAAAAGTATCGGTCTATGATCTTAATAACCGCTACGTGGATTCCCATGGCATCATGTATGGCCTCAAGTACAACAAGGGGAACCGGAAGATCGAGGTCATAAAAATCGTGAGAACTCATGAAAAAAACGCGGCGACCTTCCAGCAGAAAATAATCCAGAAAAAAAGGGTCGCGGGAGAAATGGCGGCCACCAGCGAGGATGGCCCGACCGCTCATTATGATGAGCCGGATGATGACTCTGATGATTATTACAATGCAGAAGGCTTTATCGAAAAAACGATGGAACTCACCCGCACCCACAAGGAGCGCCTCAAGGGTATCATGATGAATATCCGCAACTCCAACATGATCCCCAAGGAGAATAAGACCGACAACACCCAGCTGGAAGACATATTCAGAAACATCGATATTGACTGCCTTCAGACACTTGACAATCTTACCAACTATCAGAAGGAACTGATCAACTACCCCCGGTCGCTGACCTACTACCAGGCCAAGATGGACGACAAGGGCCGCGAAATAATTGAAACCCTGGCAAGCAGCAACAGGAAGGTTATGCGGTTCATATACCTTGAAGAAATGCTGGATAACTTCCGCATTCTGTATAAGAGCATTGACAAGATAATGAAAAGCCTCAAGGCTTTCCTAGAGGAAAAAAATCCGGACGACATCAAATGGATCAACGCTCATGAAAAGCAGTCATTCAAGGACGGGATGGTGTCAATCAATACCACCATACAGGAGATAGAGGACCTTCTGGACAACCTCAAGAAGCTGGAGGAGTATACCTATAATATGGATCATTATTAGTAATGCCGCTGACGCGGCATTACTTTTTTATACATCGTTGACCCGGTGCGTATATGCAATATTGCGAGGGGAGGAGGGCT
>JBGSUQ010000021.1:0-10077 GCA_041753395.1 Spirochaetota bacterium | reverse complement strand
CGTCTTCGGCGACGAGGCGGTCGCCGGCGGGGCTGACCTGAAGCTCCATGCCAATGTGAAAGATGTGATCGTCGAAAACGGCAAGGCTGTAGGTGTCGCTCTCAAGAACGGTGACCGGTACTATGGCAAGGCCGTGGTCCTCTCTTCCGGCGGCTTGAACAATGTGCACATGCTTCGCAGGGCCGGTATCGGGGAAGCGGGCAAGGGCCTCTGCTGCGACTGGCTTTCCTTTGTGCAGGGGATTGTTCCCGGAACCAATTCCCGGGGCGCAACGCCGATGAGTGTAGGCACCGTGGAGCACTATAACGAAGATGGCCTCTGCATCCTGCCAGTCGCCCCCAACTGGGCGCTCTTCCTGGGAATCGCAGCCCTTTCCGGGCCCACCCACCTGCTGAAAATGGCCAACTTCATGAGATACTCCAGCATCATGGTGAAAGTGCAGGATGATGTCTCCGGTGAAATCAAAAAGGGGAGGGCCTTCTCCAAGCCTATCACTGCCAATGATCAGAAGAAAATCGACAAGGGAGTGCAGATCATCACGAAGGTATTCAAGAAGGCAGGCGCCAAGGAGAGCAGCATCTACCCGATGAAGGCGGCGGGCGCTCACCCATCGGCAACCTGCCGTATCGGCGTGGTGATCGATAAGAACCTGGAGACACAGATCAAGAACCTCTACTGCTGCGATGCAAGCGTGTTCCCCTCATCGCTGGGGGCGCCAGTGGTCTGGACCGTGGTTTCACTGGGCAAGAGGCTGTCAAAGCACCTTGACCGGCAGTTGTGATAGTATCGATATATCGGAGGAGGGATTGCCATGTGGGTTGCGGTTCTAAACATCGGAATCGTATCCTGCATTTTTCGATGTGCTGAAAGAAATTAGGGAAGGGTAAAAAAGTGAAAGAGTCTACGGAACAATTATTCAAACTCCATGGGCGAAATCTCTATTTGAAAATTGATGGATATCTGTATCTCAAATATATATCAGCTTATGTAGGGATAGTCGCGCGGGCTTTTACTATTGTGGGGAAAATTATTAATGAATCGAATAAATTCCTTTTTCTTCCTATAATCAGATTTCTCACAAGCAGGTACCATGGTAAAATCATGCTTGTGAATGACGCACGTAAAATCGTCAAACTCGACAAGGACGTTGCTGTCCCTGCGGATGTCGCGAAATCGGTCATACCCTATGATATGGCGTACCAGATAATTTTTCGCAATCCGGATTCAATAGTCGCGGTGGAATGCGCGTGCCGAAATGCCAGGAAACATGACTGCCAGCCGGCGAACAAGTGCCTCATGATAGGGGAGCCCTTTTCGTCCTTCATGCTGGAGCATAACAAGAAGGCCAATCCGATCAAGCTTACCAGAGACGAGGCCCTTGATCTTCTCACGCTGTGCAAGGAAAAGGGGTATGTGACAAACGCATACTGCAAGGATGGCGCAGGCAATCAGATGTACGCGATCTGCAACTGTTGCCCTGAATGCTGCGTGTCGATATCGGCGCACAAGCTGTTTGGATCATTAAACATGAAGGAAAGCTCCCTTGCGCATTCAGGATACGGTGTGTCGATAAATGCCGCACGATGCAAGGGTAATGGTGATTGTGTATCCATCTGTCCTTTTGGTGCTATTAAAATGAAAGATGACCGGTCAGGGCCTGTGGTCGATCCGGGACTGTGCATGGGATGCGGCACCTGCGCTGAGGCATGTCCGGAGAATGCCATTGAAATGATAACTTCAGCAGAGAAGGGAATAGCTCTGGATATTCATCAATTGGTACCCGCTTCAATCTCAAGGTAAAATCAATGGCAGTTTATTGATCTCTAGAGAAGACCGGCGATGCTACACCTCTCACCGTTATCTGACCAGCTATACAAAGCCGCTTGTTATCAGCGGCTTTTTTTATCGCCATAATGCATCGAAAACATTTTTACCACCGCAGCGTCAAGAATCCGGTTGGGAATAAATGTCTCCAGCCATGACAGGAGCCTGTTGCCGGCTATTATGTACCGCTCCCCGGGACACTTTTTTGTGATGAGGCGGTAGATCTGGGCGGCAGCCTTTTCTGTTCCCATCCCCCTTGTTCCGCCGGCAATAAACTTTTCCCGGAAAGCCCGGAGGCTCGCGCTGTATTTATTATCCGCGAATGATGAATCCTGGTTTAATGCCTTGTTCCAGATGGGGGTGGCTACCCCTGCCGGCTCGAGGAGGATGGTCCTGATCCCGAAGGGGTTCAGCTCCCTGCGCACGGAGTCGCACCAGCCCTCCAGCGCGAACTTTGACGCAGTGTAGGGCGAGAGGAAAGGCAGGGCGATCCTGCCGGCGAGAGAACCGTTCACCACGAGGCGTCCCCTGCTTCTGATGAGACAGGGGATGATTTTCTGGGTGAGGGCCACCACTCCGGTGAAGTTGATCTCCATCACGGCGCGGTACAGTTCCAGGGGGAGGTTTTCGAAGGGCCCTCCCAGGGCCACGCCGGCGTTGTTGATGAAATATTCAAGGCGGTGGCCTTCGCTGCAGTAGCGGTTTACCAGGGTGGCGAAGGAATTGATAGACGCCTCGTCGCGAAGGTCAAGCCGGTGTGTGATTATGCCGGCCTTCCCGGCAAAAGTATGGTGCTCAAGATATGATATGATGACCGTATAGCCCGCATCGGCAAAAATTCCTGCAAGGGACTTCCCGATACCGGTGTCGCATCCGGTGATGGCTGCTAGCTTCATGAATGCACCTCCTTGTCTGGTGTATTGTGAAGATACTCAGATAGGGGAACTGTTAGTAATGTAATTTATTATCTTCCGCATGTCAAATAGATAGTGGTCGATGCCCCCCCTCTCAGGGGGGCAACCTCACCCCGCCTCCGGCGCGACCTCTCCCACAGGGAGAGGGCTTCGCACAAGAAATCCTTGCGGAAACCCTCTCCATTTTATGGAGAGGGTGCGCGGAGCGCGCGTGAGGATAAAAGGGGGACAGGGGGCTAGCGTTTGGTTGAATAGTTGCGATGATAAGAAAACCAGTACCTACAATGCCGCGAGGGCTTCCCGCATCCTTGTTAATGCCTCTTCAAGAATGGACCGGGGGCAGGCTATGTTGATCCGCTCGAAGCCATCGCCTTCCGGCGAGCCGAAGACGTACCCGTCGTCCAGGGCGAGGCGCGCCCCCTTGCGCATGAGGACCTTGAGGGCTTCCGTGTCCAGTCCAAATTCCCTGAAATCGAGCCATACCAAGTAGGTGGCCTCCGGTTCAATGACCCTGACGCGGGGCATGTTCGCGGCGATGAATTCTTTCAGGAATGCGAGGTTGCAGCTAAGATACTCCATCAGCTGGTCCAGCCATTTATCACCGTGGCGGTATGCCGCGATAAGGGCTTCGGCGCCGAAGAGGTTTGGCCACCTGAGGCCAAGGCAGTCGATGGTTCGGTTATAGCGCTGCCTGAGGTCCAGGCTCGCAATTACCAGGTTGGCAGTCTGGAGGCCGGCCAGGTTGAAGGTTTTGCTGGGGGCGGTGCAGGTGACTGACTTCATCAGGAATTCGCTGCAAATGGATCCGTAGGGAACATGACGGTGTCCCGCGAAGATGAGATCGCAGTGGATCTCGTCCGATACCACAAGGACATCATGGGCGAGGCAGATTTCGCCGATGCGCTTCAGCTCTTCTTTAGTCCAAACCCTTCCCACCGGATTGTGGGGACTGCAGAGGATCATGAGCCTGGCGGCCGGGTCTCCCGCTTTTCGCTCAAGGTCATCGAAATCGATGCGGTACGCATTTCCTTCAAGCTTCAGGGGATTGTTGATGACCCTCCTGCCGTTGTTTTTTATGGAGCGCATGAAGGGATAATAGACCGGCTTCTGCACTATGATGCCGTCCCCCGGCTCCGTGAAAGTCTGGATAAGGAGGTTCAGCGCCGGCATGACACCCGGGGCGGTTACGATCCATTCCGGGGTGATCCGCCACGCATGGCGCCTGTCAAACCAGTCAGCCACAGCCTGGTAGTACTCCGGCATCGGGGCCGTGTATCCGTACACGCCGTGTTTCGCCCTCTGTACCAGCGCCGCTACCACTTCCGGCGGCGATTCGAAGTCCATGTCAGCTACCCAGAGGGGGAGAAGCCCCGTCCCGCCGAAGATGCCGTCCACCAGGTCCCACTTGAACGAGGCGGTGCCGGTGCGGTCGATGATTTTGTCAAAATCGAATTTCATCATTAATGTCCTGTATGGCCTGCGCCGGGAAATAGTATACCGGCCATGGCCATGGTGTCCAGTCATTTCACGCGCAGCCTGGCCTGTTATGGCGGATTTCCTTGCGGTTCAAAAGTGAATCTGCCGCCGTTTCTGTCCTGCCGGCGTTTTCAAAATCATAGGACCCTGCCCGGACCTGCTGTCTCAGCTCTTCAATCCTGGCGCCGCGACCGGAATCGAATTCTCTTTCAACCACCCTGACCAGTTCCCCGATCTCCCGGGAAAAACTCATGATGGATTTGACCAGGGGAGTGTTATTTTTCTCCAACATTCTTTTCCGGGCAGCGTCGGAAATATCAACGATATCCGCGCCTTTGCCGGTTGTTGTATCCCTGCGGAGAAACCGTGGAGCCCGCTCCGGTCCGGTTTGCAGTGGCTGCCGGTAATGCCAGTATTCAGTTGTTTTGTTAATCATCATGATTTTGCTCCTTTTACTGTTCTATAGTCGTGACATAATTAGTATCGGAATGCACACACATATGTTTAGCTGTTTTTTGTGTAGTAGTAAATTTTTTTGAAATATGCAATTTAATGATATTATTTCACTTTTATTCGCATTGGGCTTCAAAAATAAGCAGAGGAACAGAGAAATAACTGAATTTATATAACTTATGTCCAGTTTATACTTTTTAAAACATTTTCGGATGATTTATTATCCTGGTGGGTGAAAACAACGGGGGCTTTTAAGGGGTAAAATGTGAAAGCCCCGGGAAGGGGCCTTTCTTCAGAGTAAAATAATCCAGCCTGGACCAATACTCAAATGTCATGCCGGGTGTGGGTGACACCCGGCATGACCGGTGTTATGATTTCTTTACTTGAACTTCTGCATTTCCTGCTGTATGGTGAGGGGAGAAACGCCCTTGGCCATGAGGCATTTCACTATGCTTGCAGTGCTTGTCCCGAGCTTCTGCCCGTCCTCGTTGGAAACCTTCGCCTGGGTTTTTTTCATGTCCTCGACCACGGCCATGAAGTCCTTGAAGGCCGAATCCGCACACCCCTTGTCAGCGCAGGCGCACGCTTTTTTCTCCAGATCAGCCAGTTGAGTAACGTATGACTTGCCCTTGCAGCCGAACGCCGCTCCCATAACAAATCCGATCACCACTACGATAGCAGCACTTCTTAACATTTTCATCCTGACCTGTCTCCTTGATTGGAATTTTATAAAATGGTGCATGATTAAATATAATAGTCAAGGAATAATTTGAGGCAGTCTGCTTATTCACGTATATGCAACCTTGATACCCAATGTCCCTGAAGGGCCGTAGACTTCACCCCGCCTCCGGCGTGCCCTCTCCTTAAATAAGACCTCACCCACGCTCCGCGCACCCTCTCAGTAAAAGGAGAGGGTTTTCGAGACAACTGCTCTTACTGAGTCCCCCTTCTCCATTTGATGGAGAAGGGGTTAGGGGATGAGGCTCTTCATTTGATGGAGAGGGGGCCAGAGGGGCTGGGGTCTTAAATTCCTTCGTGCCCCCTTGGAGGGGGCAGGGGGGTCGCATTACAAATAGGTTTTTCTCTTGAAGACGCTCGGGATATCCATACCGATGCCGAAGAGGAAATCAAAGCCATAGGGACGCACGTACACGTCGTGCTGGTCGAAGCGGTAATAGCCGCGCACCCCCAGGATAAGGGGGACCTCGATCGAGAAAAAGTGCATCTCGGCAAAGAGTTCCAGGCCGGCAGACCGGTAATACTCTGTCACGTGGAGCTTTTTGTTTTTCTCGATCATGGACACGGCATAATCGCCGAACATATTAGCGTAAAAGCGCTTGAAGTGGAGGACGTGCACCAGGTTCCAGTCCGGGTTGAAGATCGGGAAGGTGTAATTGACTCCGCCCTTGGCCGTGTGCCGCGCGAATTCGTAGTCGTAGCCGCGCGCGAAAAGGATTTCGCTGGCGAAGCGGTATTCGTGGGGGGCCTGGCTTTCGTACGCCCCTTGTAAAAACAGGCTGTGGTGCGGAAGGATGCCGGGAAAATAAAAGGTCCCGCTCACCGAGAAGAGGCTCCCTTTGGTGTGGCACTTGAATGGCGTGTGACGGTACACGATGTCGATTGACTGTCCCCACACCGGGTGAATATCGGCAAACCACTGGTAGCCGTTGTAGAAACTGGCAAAATAGGAAATCGGTATGAAGCCGCCGTTGTGGTTCCGATTTTCAGTAAAGTACCGGGACGGGAGGTCCATGTCGTACACCTGGGTATAACTTCCGCGCAGACCCAGGGTAAGATAGGTGCTGAAGCGACTCCGCGACAGGTTGAAGGGGAGCTTCAAGCCCAGCGAGGGCTTCAGCTCGCGCCATTTGTAGTGGTATGTCTCTTCAATCATGCCGTAGTAATAGGAAACGTCATAGGTCGAGGCGCGGGCGCCGTAGAAAAGGGAGGCGTCGATGACCGGATACCATCCGGCATAGCTCACGCTCAGGAGACCCGCGTGGGTGTTCTCGTTCCAGTTATAGTTGTACCCGGCGGAGATTTGCGTGGTTCCCAGGAGGTTGCGAGACGACACCGTGAGGGACAGGGTCTCCGAGAAGGGGTCCGCCATGGGGAGCCAGCTGTGGATGTTGAAGAGGTGCGTGAAGTGATTGAACTTTTTCGACTCGTACGCTCCCACGGGGATGTTCTTCGTGATGTCGTCCCCCGCTTCCTGTGCGATGATAGGCTCGTAGTAGCGGACGCTCCGGTCCTGCACCTTCTCAATGGGGATCCATTTTGCCGGGTCAAGGTCCATCTCCGCAGCGGTGTATCCGTCTGCGGTGACATCGTTGAAGGCGAGTTTTTTCCCGTCCGGTGAAAGGGAGGGGTAATAGGCGCCGAATTTCCTGCTCGTCACCTGGAAAATTTTCTTTGTGGCGATGTTAACGGCGTAGATGTTGTCGATGCCGGAATGGGGCGAAACGAAATAGATAAACCTGCCGTCCGATACCGGGTAGTAGAGGTTCTGCGCCGTGTAGGGAACGATAGTGGCGGACAAACCGGTATCGGCATTCACGATGGCGATGGCTTTCCCCTTCAGGCTGTTGATTTTCGTATATACGATAGACTTTCCGTCAAGGGACCAGTGAGGCGTCTGGATAAATTCCCGGTCTTCAGCTGCGTAGCGATTCAGCTCAACGCCGGTGTCCGCGTCGAGGAGCACCAGGGAGCACTCGTTTGCCGGAGTGAATTCCACCGCGGCTATTCTCTTTCCGTCCGGGGAGAGGGCCGGGGCGAAGAGCCTGGTGTTCCTGGTAAGGGTCCGCTGCTTCTTCGCCTTCAGGTCGTAGGTCACGATGACCGAGTAGCTGCGCTGGCCCCACCGGAGGTCCGGCACCTGCTCGGACCATGCCACGCGCCCGCCCGCCACCGAGGGGGCCATGAAATTTATCTGTCCCGGATAGCAGAGCCTCGATTCCTTTCCCGTGGCCGGGTCAATCTTCATTAATGAATAGATTTCTTTCATGCCGTAGCGCAGGGTGATGACGCTCCCGTCCGGGGCATACTGGGGCGTCTTGTTGTAGGTCCAGTATTTTGGATTGGTCTTGTGCAGCGGCTTCGCGTCGGTGAAGGTGATGCCATCGAGCTGTTCCTTCCAGAGGCGCTCCATCTCGTCCATGGTGTCCTTGTAGAGGGAGTAGGCGCTGCTGCCGGTCTTCTTGATCAGCATGAAGTCGAACCAGTGGGGCACGAAGGGGGCCCATGTCGCGCGGTACATCATGTCGGCCCACACGTCGGGGCCGTATTTCCGCTTAACATGGGTCGTCATGTAGTATCCCAGGAGGTAGGGCGACTTGAGGGGGTCCCAGTCCCTGTGCGACCCGAAAAGGGCCTTGAAATACTTGTAGCGCTTTCCGGAAAGGAGGAGCGCCCGCAGCTCCACGTCGAATTCCGGGATGCGGCCACGGCCGCTGGAGGTGAGAGCCGTTTCAGTGCCCACGGCATCGCCCTCGATGAACCACCATGGCACGGAAAGGGCCCATATGACAAAGGCGCCCTGCTCCCCAAAGAGGACATACAGGGCCTTGTTGAAGCCGCGGTTCAGGCTGTCCATCTGCACGATGTGCCTGAACTCGTGGATTGCCAGCTCCGTGTACCAATCGTTGGAGCCGGCGAAAGATTCCTGGGGCGGAGTGTTCCACCACTGGGACCGACGCGGCATGTATGCAGCCATGCCGTTCGATTCGGCTGATTGCGTGTAGAGGAGCACGGAAAGCCGCTTCGGCTTGAACTTCAGGGTTTTGGTCACGTGGGGATAGGCATGCTCCAGGGTGGCGGCGACGCGCTGGGCGTCCTTTTCAATTTCGGACGGATAGATCACCTTGAAGTGCGGGGTCTTGATCACCCGCCACTTGATGCCGCAGGGGTTCTGGTTCGCGTTGATGGCCGATGCAGGTGATGCGACGGCCATGAGGATCAGCAAACAGGCAATGAAGACTGATGCCGCTTTGCAATTATATGGTGCACTATTAACAAGCATGGATTATTAATAAAAAATATGTTGATATTTGTTTTATAGTCATTAGAATTGTTTAGTGTTGGTAGTATCCTCAGTGACAACTCTCCATTATACGGGTGGATGAGGGAGTAAGGATGCTATCATCATGAAATTCCAGTTACAATGCTGTTACTTATTCTCTTTGTCAATTATTAAATACGGTGTCTTACCTGTTGTTTGAAGATTACATGCTGCTCTTGTTGTAATGGCGGGAATCCCCATCATGCAAGGAGGATCTACATGCTTGTTGTCCATGTTAATGTCCATGTAAAACCGGAACGGATTGAAGATTTTAAATCAGCCACGATAGAGAATGCGTCTATGAGCGTGCGCGAGCCGGGGATAGCCCGGTTCGACATTATCCAGCGGAAGGATGATCCGTCGCGGTTTGTCCTGGTGGAGGTCTACCGTGATATTGACGCGCCGGCGAGCCACAAGGAAACCGTTCATTATGCTGCATGGCGTGATGCCGTTGCCGCCATGATGGCGGAACCGCGGAGCAGCGTGAAGTACTATGGCGTGTTTCCCGATGATGATGGATGGGCCGTGCCTTGAACTTCGAGTTTTCCACAGCCGGCCGGGTCCTCTTCGGCGAGGGGTGCCTCCGCGAGGTGCCGTCGCTGGCGTCGGGTTTCGGCAGCCAGGCCCTTGTGGTTACCGGGAAAACGCCGGGGCGTTACGATGGCCTGATCAAGACTCTTGGCTCAGCCGGGATAACAGTTGAGCTGTTCCCGGTACGGGGCGAGCCGACTGTGGCAATAGTGAGGGAGGGGATCACGGCTGCGCGGAAATTCGGCGCACAGATAGTTATCGGTATCGGCGGCGGGAGCGTCATTGATACGGCCAAGGCCATAGCTGCCTTTGTCACCAACAGCGGCGACCTCATGGACCACCTGGAGGTGATCGGCGGGGGGCGGCCCCTGGACCTGCCGGTAGCCCCCTGCATTGCGGTTCCCACCACTGCCGGGACCGGCTCAGAGGTGACCAGGAATTCCGTGATCGCTTTGCCGGAGCACCGGGTCAAGGTGAGCCTGCGGAGCCGCCACATCATGGCGCGGGCCGCTGTGGTGGATCCGGAGCTTACCCTGTCACTCCCGCCGGAAGAGACCGCCGCGTGCGGCCTCGACGCCCTTACCCAGCTCATTGAGCCCTTCCTCTCATCCCGGGCGAATCCCATGACGGACGCGCTCTGCCGCGAGGGGATCCTGCTTGCCGCTTCCGCCCTTCCCCGGGCATATCATGACGGGAACGATCGGGAGGCTAGAGCAGACATGTCCCTGGCCGCCCTGCTAAGCGGCATGGCCCTGGCCAACGCCGGACTCGGCGCGGTCCACGGCCTGGCCGCCGTCATCGGCGGCATGTTTCCCGCCG
>JBGSUQ010000020.1:0-4535 GCA_041753395.1 Spirochaetota bacterium | reverse complement strand
CGTCTTCGGCGACGAGGCGGTCGCCGGCGGGGCTGACCTGAAGCTCCATGCCAATGTGAAAGATGTGATCGTCGAAAACGGCAAGGCTGTAGGTGTCGCTCTCAAGAACGGTGACCGGTACTATGGCAAGGCCGTGGTCCTTTCTTCCGGCGGAATGAACAACGTGCACATGCTCCGCAGGGCCGGCATCAACGAGGCGGGCAAGGGCGTCTGCTGCGACTGGCTCTCCTTTGTGCAGGCCGTAGTCCCCGGTACCAATGCAAGGGGCGCGACACCGATGAGCGTGGGCACCGTGGAGCACTATGAGGAGGACGGTCTCTGTATCCTGCCGGTAGCCCCCAACTGGGCCCTCTTCCTGGGCATCACCGCCCTTTCAGGTCCATCGCACCTGTTGAAGCTGGCTAATTTCATGAGATATAGCAGCATCATGGTGAAGGTTCAGGATGATATCGCCGGTGAGATCAAGAAGGGAAGGGCCTTCACCAAGCCCATCACCGCCAACGACCAGAAGAAGATCGACAAGGGCGTGCAGATCATCACGAAGGTGTTCAAGAAAGCCGGGGCCAAGGAGAGCAGCATCTACCCGATGAAGGCGGCTGGCGCACACCCGTCGGCAACCTGCAGGATCGGCGTTGTGATCGACAAGAACCTGGAGACGCAGATCAAGGACCTGTACTGCTGCGACGCCAGCGTGTTCCCGTCATCGCTGGGCGCGCCGGTGGTATGGACCGTGGTGTCCCTGGGCAAGAGGCTGTCGAAGCACCTTGATGCCAGACTCAAGTAGGGAAGGTGGATGGTACTGACTTACCCCCCCCTGACCCCCGGAGGGGGGTCGGTAATCAGTGATGGTTGTTAAAGTCCCCCCGGGGGGATTCAGGGGGGCTTGAGGGAATAACCAATTTTTGTCAGTAAATACTGAATATGGAGGGGGACAGTGAAACAATCGACAAAGGATATTATTAAAAAACATGGCTGGCGTTATGACCGTGCCATCCATAATTATATTTATTTTCGTTTTTATTATCCCTACATCAAGACGCTGACCACGGGCGTGCTTGCCCTGAAACATTTCATGTGGTTCAAGCCGCTGAAGCCGGTGGCGAATTTTATATTCCACCGCTATCATTCCAAGGTATTATCAAGGGGCGATACGAGGAAAATCTTCGAGCTGAACCAGGACCTGCGCCTGATTTCCGATGAAAACAAGCAGATCATACCTTACAAATATGCGACGAAAATAATTTTCCAGGAACCGGAGTTCATCGCGGTCATGGACTGTCCCTGCAAGAAATCAACTCACGCGCCGAAGGAGGACCTCAATTCCTGCTTCATGGTGGGGAAGGCGGCGAAGTTCTGGCTGGACAACAAGAAGTACAATGCGCGTCAGGTTAGCCAGAAGGAAGCCCTCGAGATCATATCACGGTTGAGAAAAAAGAAATATATCACCCAGTCCTTTTTCAAGGTGGCTACCGGAGGATGCACGGGTGTCATCTGCACCTGCCATCCCGATTACTGCCTCAGCCTCATCGCGACAAAGCTCACGAAAAAACTGGGCGATGGTATCGTACCCGTGTCAACAAAGTCGGGTTATTCGGTACAGCACGATCCGAAAAAATGCAAAGAGTGCGGCACCTGCGCAACAATATGCAACTTTGGCACGATCACCTTTGCCGATGGGAAACGGAGCTACGGGAGCGCCGAGTGCAGGGGGTGCGAGCTCTGCGTCGAGAACTGTCCAAGCGGTGCTCTTACCCTGTATGTTGATCCCCAAAAACCGCACCCGCTGGACCTTGACCGTATCAAGGAAAAAGCAATGGCCTGAGACGGGACTTGTACTCTATATTACCCCTTAATTGTCGAAACGGTTTAAGCCCCGGACATGAGTTGATTCATCTTCGGGGCTTTTTTTATCGAGGTTATGGACGCCCTGCAGGAATGCTCTTGTAGAGAACGCCGAAAAAAAGCATATTGAAAAATTCATCGACCAGATCTTCTATGCGTTTCAACGCTTCTTCATCACTTTTAAGGATGAAGTAATAATAATGCACCCTGAAAAAAGCGCCGGCGACTATATTCGCCGCCAGTTTGGTGTTGAAGTTCGCGTCCAGGAACCCGAGTTCGCGGGCTTTTTCAAGGTCATTGATGATATAATCAAGCATCTGTGTTTCAAAATTTTTTATATACGGCTCAATGATGGCGCTCAAACCCGGGGCGATTCTAAAGTACAGGTTTGACAGCTCTTCGTTTTTTTTAAAAAACGTAAAGCTTTCAATAGCCACTTTTTTAATGTATTCCACGTATGAAAGCGAGGTATTGTTATCGATGCCGATGGATACAGTATTTCGCCAGTCATTGAGGAACATGAAGAGCAGCGTTACGAAAATGTCCTCCTTGTTTTTATAATTCCTGTAGAAAGTGCCCTTGCCGACACCGGCTTCTTTAATTATATCGTCAACATAGGTGCTGTAGAAACCTTTTTCGGAAAAAAGTTTTTTTGCCGCCTCGATAAGACGCTGCCTGCGTATCTCGTTTTTTTTCTGCTCCATCACTCCAGTCCTTGATCATGGTTACCCGGTAAATTGAGTTGTGAATTATGGGGGACCATCTGGCAACATATCATCCCGTGTCAGACATTTCAATTAGAAAAAAAACGGAATTCTGTTGGGAATAAATTCATCGATCGTCATGATTCAGATTAATGTGATCGGCAGGGGAAGATGTTATTTCCAGGCGGTATGCGGTCGTGAGAAATAGTTTTTTATAGGATGAATACTGTGTCGGCTCATCAATCTTACCGGGACCGATAACTATCTTGAATTATAATGATATTGATTAAAATAGTAAATATTATATCAGTACAAATATTTTGTTGTGTATATATAAATACAACTATAAATTAATTAGAATCAGACCGTCTGGTTGGTATATTTTAACTTGACTTAGATATGTGGCAATTGTATATTGAAAAAAACGGACCTGACGCGTCCGGTTTATGTTGACATAAATAGCATCATCTAATAACTAACCAGGAGGGGGACAAATCATGAGAGATTCGACTAAAGTGTTAATGAAAAAGCATGGTTGGCGGGTTGACAGGGCAATCCACAACTATCTTTATTTCGCGTGGTATTATCCCTATGTCAAAACCGTATCATTGGCTTTTAAGCCGCTTCAATACCTCACTTGGCTAAAACCGCTGAAATATGCCGGTAATTTTATTTTCAGCCGTTATCACAGCAAGGTGCTGTCAGCCGGCGACACCAGGAAGATATTTGAGCTTAATGAGAATTTCAATTTTGACGGTGAGCAGAACAAGAGAATTGTGCCCTTCAAGTACGCACGCAAGATCCTTTTTACTGATCCTGAATTCATCGTCGTCATGGATTGTCCCTGCAAAAAAGCACTCGGCGATAAAAAAGAACATATTAATTCATGCCTCTTTGTCGGCAGCGGCACCGGCAAGTTCTGGCTGGACCGCTGTAAAAAGTATAATCCCCGCGTTGTCTCCCAGAAGGAGGCGCTGGACCTGATCACCTCTTTCAGGGAAAAGGGATACATCACCCAGGCCTTTTTCAAGGTCGCTACCGGCGGTTCCACCGGGGTCATCTGCAACTGCCACCCCGATACCTGCGTGTCCCTCAAGGCAACGGCCCTGACTAAAAAGCTCGATCCCAAAACCTACATGACCGAAGTGTCCGGGTATTCGGTGAAGCATGATGATAAAAAATGCAAGCAATGCGGAACCTGCGCGAGGACATGCCATTATGGCGTGATCAGTGTAAATGGGAAGGGGTGGACCTATGAAAAAGATAGATGCAAGGGATGCGAGCTCTGCGTGGAGAGTTGTCCCAACGGAGCAATAAAGCTCTATGCCGATCCTGACAAATCGATGCCCCTTGACCTTGATCTGATCAGGGAACATGCAAGAAAATCCGCCAGTGCCTTAAGAAACCAAGTGGAGTCATGATATGAAAAATGAAACAAAGAAACAATATGACGTGATCGTGGTCGGAAGCGGCGCAGCAGGCTGTACCGTCGCCCGTGAGATGACCAAAAAGGGAAAGAAGGTCCTTCTTCTCGAAAAGGGCGGCCGCATGGAGTGGCTCGGCAACACCGTCACCGTGGCGTCCATGATCGATATCCCGACCCTGCTCCGGAATTACCGTGACATCGTTATTTTTGTTAATAACTACGGTGGCGCTTCAAACATTGCCGCCGGTTCGGCCCTTCCGCCTCCCAGGAAGGTTTTTGAACCGCTGGGCATCGATCTGTCCAAAGAAGCTGAAGAAGCGAAGAAAGAGCTCTGGATCAAGCCGCTCCCCGATGACCTGGTGGGGGAAAACAATCTGCGCCTTATGGAAGCCGCCAACAGCCTTGGCTTTCACTGGCAGAAGATGGACAAGTTCATTGATGCCAGTAAATGCACCGGATCGGGGAACTGCATGCTGGGCTGCAAGACCGGCGCCAAGTGGACCGGCCGCGTCTTCGGCGACGAGGCGGTCGCCGGCGGGGCTGACCTGAAGCTCCATGCCAAT
>JBGSUQ010000019.1:0-85761 GCA_041753395.1 Spirochaetota bacterium | reverse complement strand
TGTCAACGCCGGTTTAAAATTGCCGGAAATCACCGGTTAGAATTTTCCGCTTAATTTGTATATAAAAGGGGGCTCAACCCCGAAGATGGTTGCACCAACAATCATCAATCAGGGAGAACCCCCACAATGTACAAGGAGCAGAAAATGATGAAAGCAAGAATTTTACAAGCAAAAGGTTATCGCCAACGAGAAATTGCAGAAATGCTCGATGTGTCTGAAAGGACGGTCCGGAACTACTTGACCAACCCTCCAACTCCAAGAAAGAAGGGGAAGCGTTCGAGCAAGTTGGATTCTTTCGTTGGAACGATCAAGGCTGTTATTGGCGAAAATCCCTTTTACAATTGCGAACTTTTGTATGAGGATTTGCACAGAGCCGGTTATCAAGGCCGGAAAACCATTTTACGTGATTTGGTGAGCAGAGTCCGCAAGGAAATCATAACCGAAGCAGTCATCCGATTCGAAACCGTTCCAGGCCAACAGGCGCAAGTTGACTGGAAGGAATTCGGTCAGCGGCGGGTCAATGGGATACACCGCAAACTGTATGCCTTCACAATGACACTCGGGTACAGCCGAACACCGTTTATCCGGTATACCACGGACATGAAACAGGACACTCTTCTCTCGTGTCATATTGATGCATTCCACTATTTTGGAGGCATTCCGCGCACGATCCTGTATGACAACATGAAAACTGCATTTAGTGCGGATACTGACGGGGTGTTTCATCCACAGAAATCGCTCATGTCGCTGGCAAGTCATTATGGTTTTGTACCGGAGCGCTGTCGGGTACGCAGGCCGCAAACAAAGGGGAAAGTAGAGCGGATGATCGGCTATCTGGATAATAATTTCTGGATGCGTGTGAAGGATGGCGATCTCGAAATCGATCAATTGAATGAGGATGTGTTGCGCTGGATTGATTCCATCAAGGATAATCCTATCGGGGGCATCGGCGAGTCGCGTGCCGAGCGATTCGAGCGTGATCGGGTCGAGTTGCTGCCTCTTCCGGCCCGGGATCTTGACGTTCGACTCTCGATACCCTGTACGGTGAATCGCGAGTCAATGATCACCTATGAAACGAACCGGTACTCGGTAAGTCCTGAATTTATCAGCAGAACCGTTGAATTACGGGTTGACCGGCGTTGCGGTCGGGCTGAGGTATTTTTCGAGGGGCAATCGCTCAAATCATTTGTTCTGGCCCCTGCGGGAAACCGGGCATATCTTTTGCAGGACGAGGATAAACGGGCAATCCGGGAACGATGGCGAAAGGATCGGGCAAGTAGGGAAGACCGCGCAAAAAGAGCAAGGTCGCGGCGGGAAACCGACGTGATGGTATCGGTACGTCATCCATCGGCCTATGATGAGGTCACGGATATCCCTGGAGGCGTTCAATGAGCACCATGACGACAACTCTTATTCAACGGATGGAATCTCTGGGTCTTGGGGTGATGGCCGCATCGCTTGAGAGCTACCTGGGCGATCCTGCAAGGAAGGATGAAACTATTATTGAGTCGCTTGCCTCGCTGGTGGACATCGAATACACGGCACGAAAAGAACGGTCGGCACGAACAAGGCTTAAACTCTCCGGAATGCCTTCGTCAAAACGAATTGATGATTTTGATGTGAGTTGGCTCAAGGGCGGTCTATCGCAGACGAAGCTTCGGGAACTCGCAAGTCTTTCATTCATCGAACGACGCGAGAACATCCTTTTCCTTGGACCTTCGGGGCTGGGTAAGACGCATCTTATGCTCGCTCTTGGCCATCATGCGTGTATGTCCGGTTACTCAGTGTATTACTTGAGCTGTCGTGACGCGTTGGAGAGTCTTCGCCGGGCCAGTGAGCAAAACCGTTTGAAACGAAAAATCAAATGGTTTGCCAAGCCTCACTTACTGCTGCTTGATGAAGTCGGGTATGAGCCGCTTTCGTCAGAACAGGCACATATGCTTTTCCAACTTATCAATGTCAGGTATGAAAACGGGTCGATTATTATGACATCGAACAAAACGTTTGGGAAATGGGCAGAACTCATGAGCGATGAAGCCGTCGCCACTGCCATGCTCGATCGCCTTCTGCACCATGCCCATGTCCTTAGTCTCAAAGGTGATTCTTACCGCATGAAAGATCGCCTGAAGGTTGGAGCAGTCAATTTTGAATAATACCGAATACAAAAACCGGCAAATTCAAACCGGTGAAAAGCGGCAAAATAGAATCGGCGTTGACAGTGAGCGTCTTTTCGCTGTTTTGGTTAAGCAATACAAAAGTTTGTTGGACGCCTTTGGTTGTAGAGCGCGCATCCGCGCCAATTTTGAGACTGCATGTCTCTGGTGCGTCATTCAGGGGTGCAGGGGCGGAGCCCCTGCAAGAAAGCCCCGCAGGGATCTCATTTTTATTTTTGCCCCTGCCGGGGCGGGGTGCCCGGGAACCCCGGGCGGGGTGATTGACCCGGATGCGGGTCGTGCAATTATTATGAGGAGAAGAGGGCTCCGCGCCCTCTTCTCCTCATGCTCCTCATCACCCCGGTCGCTCAATCGGCGCGACGGCCTAGAGGTCAATGTTTGTGATCATTTTATTGATTGTGAGTTAATAAAGGTGTGTGAGCTTCTTTTTACTGTTTTGGTTGAGCAATACATCAGTTTGTTAGTCGTCTTTGGTTGGTGAGCGCGCATCCGTGCGCTGTTTTATGTGATACCGCGCGCCTCCTGCGCGGCCGTTGGGGGTGCAGGGGCGAAGCCCCTGCATAAAAAACCAAACCTCATACAAACGCCCGATTAATTTAACCTGCCGGCGTACGATTTTGAGCATTTATTTTTTATAAGCGTCTTTTCTATGCCTGATATAGAAGATGGTAATAACTTTGCTATTGTCATCAACCTGGTAGATGACGCGATAGTCACCAATTCTGAGGTGGTGGGTCATTTCGGTATTAGTCAACTTGCGGGAAGTTGAAGGACGGGGAGATTTTTTCAACTTTTCGATTTCATCAAGGATTGTTTTCTTGTATCGCCGGTCTATCTTTCGTAAATCCTTCTCGACCTGCCGCTTGAAAAGAATCTCATACACAGGCATTACTTCAGTCTTTTTTTAATCTCGTCAAAGGATATGACATCCTCATCTTTGCGCTCAGCCACTACTGTAAGGTCGTGAATATCTTCGATAAGCTCATTGTATTCTTCAATAGGAATTATGACAGCGCTTTTGTTGCCTTTTTTATCGGTTATGTATTGTTCATGCGAGAGAGCCATTATAATCCTCCATTTGTTTAAATATCATAAATTATGACTGTATGATCAAGTATTTTTTTATGGAGGTTCAACAAGTTTTTCCAGATGGCGGAGGTGAGCTGAATGAACGGCAATTGCTAATAATACCCGGTATTGATTTCGGACAGATGCCCGATTTGTGTCCGCCGTGCAGGCGGACGGTTTGAGGGCTCCTCATCACCCCGGTCGCTCAATCGGTGCGACGGCCTTGAGGTTGGCACTTGTATATTTTTCTTCGTTTGTGAGTTTTTATAGGGGTGTGAGCGTTTTTCACTGTTTTAGTTAAGCGATACATTAGTTAGTTAGACGTCTTCAGTTGGTTAGCAGAAGGCGCATGCACTTGATACCTGCGCGCATCTCCTTCGTGCGACTGAAAAATATTTCACATTTCACTCAGCCCATCGTTTACCTGTTAAAGGTAATAATAATGAAAGAAGTAGTACAATCGGACAAAATCCTCGCGAGAATATACGTGATCCGGGGCATGAAGGTCATTCTTGACCGGGACCTTGCGGAGTTGTATGAGGTTGAGACAAAAGTCCTGAAACAGGCGGTGAAAAGAAACTATACACGTTTTCCCGAAGATTTTATGTTTGAATTAACAGGGGATGAGTTCGAAATCTTGAGGTCACAAATTGTGACCTCAAGATGGGGCGGAACCAGGTATGCCCCCATGGCCTTTACGGAGCAGGGTGTGGCGATGCTTTCCAGCGTTCTTAACAGCGAGCGGGCCATACAGGTCAACATCCAGATCATGCGGGCCTTTACACAGATACGACGGATGATATCCTCCCACGAGGAACTGCGGAAAAAGATCGAGGCAATGGAAAGTAAATATGATAGGCATTTTAAGATTGTCTTCGATGCGTTAAAGGAATTGCTCGCAACCGAATCGAAGCCGAAAAAGAAGATCGGATTTAAAGGCTAGGGGCTTGTGATATATTGACAAGAGAGTTTATTGGCGATAGTTATCGGTAATAGAAACAGGTTGAAGATAACTATCGGCGGGGTGCAGGGGCGGAGCCCCTGCAAGAAGCCCCGCAGGGTACCCTGTTCGTCTAATTTAGCAGTGTCCGAATTTCGTTTGTTGCGAAAAATAACAATAGAAAATGTATTCGGATAATGCGAATAAACAGAAATATTACCGAATAATATACTCAAACGACGGTGTCGCTAATTCTTTTCTTGACTTTATGAGTCCCGAGGAATATAAATCAAGAAAGGGTGTCAATGAAAATTATGCTTAACAATGTGTACTTAATATCGGGGCGAGTCCGGCGGGGATGTGGGTCAACTCGGGCAGGCTCATTGCAAGCGCCGGCTTTGATGGGGTTATCCATATATCCACAGAGCATATTTGTGTTGAAATGTTATGGACAAATAATTATCTTGAGATACAAAGATGAAAATATTACAATTGATGATTTTCACAGCATGGCTCAAACAATGATTAAAGATGTAGCGAAATCACTTATCGACAAAATGCCGGATAACGCGACCTGGGATGATCTGATGTATGAAATATATGTCAGGCAGGCTATCGAGTCTGGCCTTGAAGACAGCAAGGCCGGAAGAACAAAAGACGTCGGTGAAATCAGGAAGAAGTACGGTCTCCCGGCGTGAATGTTTATTCGACGAATACTGCAGAAGAACATCTTGATGCGATCTATCGGCATATTGCGCACGATTCAGCGACCTATGCGAAGCGAGTTGTCGATAGCGTCACCAGCCGATCAATTTAGATCGCTACCTTTCCACTTTCCGGCCGAGTGGTTCCTGAATATGAAATGGAACAGATCAGAGAAGTTTTTGAAGGTCCATACCGGATTATCTATTATATAAAACCCGACCAAATTGATGTCCTTGCGGTTCTTCATGGTTCCCAGAATGTATTACATGAGGATCGTAAATAACAGTACCCGGCTCCGTACGGCGCACAATTGACTGTAGCCGGGCTCGCTTGACGTTCGCCGCAAATTTGCCTATGGCAAACTTTGCAGACAACCGCGACCTCCATGAGCATTGACGAAGAAGCCCTTGCAAAAAGCCCCGCAGGGACTCCACTGTTTAATCTCTTTATACAAATAGCACTTGAAAATTGTTTATAATTATGAGTCCCAAAAAGAAAAGTCTTCTCATGTAAAATGAATTGACGCATGAGGCGTAATTGATATAATATTTTGTATAATTATAGGGACAAGAAAAAAGCCAATGAAAACTAGAGAAGAAATTGAAAAGACATTAAGGGACCATAAAGATGAAATGTCATCGAGGTTCCATGTGGCTAAAATCGGTATTTTTGGATCGTACGTCAGACGGGAACCAACGGAGCGGAGCGACCTGGATGTGCTTGTGGAATTTACAAAACCGGTTGGATTTTTCGAGTTCATGGACCTTGAAGAATATATCGAGGGATTGGTCGGGGTTAAGATCGATCTAGTTTCAGTAAAAGGACTCAAGCCTTATATAGGGAATCATATACTGAATGAAGTAATGTATGTATGATGAAGCGTGAATATAAGGATTTCATTAAAGACATTATCGATTCTATTCAAGATATCGAACAATTCATTGGGGTGATGTCTTACGATGATTTTATAAGGGATAAGAAGACACTGAATGCCGTTATACGGAGCATTGAGATCATGGGTGAGGCCGCAAAAAGCATCCCTGCTTCAATACAAGAAAAAAATTCTAACATCCCGTAGAAAAAGATGTCAGGGATGAGAGATAAGCTGATCCATGGTTATTTTTGAATCGACAATGAAATACTATGGAAAACCATAAAAGAAGACCTGCCGCCGTTACTTCCGATTGTTAAAAAGCTCTTTGAAGTAGTATAATACACCAAACAGACCAGTTCGACCCGGTAAAGTAATTCGATAAAAGTTGATGTCAAAACACATCCTCCACCTTCAATTGATTCATTTTTATTTTTGCCCCTGCCGGGGCGGGGTGCCCGGGACCGCGGGCGGGGTTTTGCGAGGGCAAGAGGGCTGCGCGCCCTCTCACCCTCGCGCTCCCTCTCTCCCCGGTCGCTCAATCGCCGCGACGGGCTTAGGTTGATGCGTGTGAGCCTGGGGTTTTAACCCCAGGTTAGCAGAAGGCGCATCTTCTTTGTGCGACTGAAAAATATTTCACATTTTACTCTGCCCTTCGTTTCCCTGATGATTTCATGTTTGAATTGACAAAAGATAAATTTGAAAACTTGAGGTGCCATTTTGGCACCTCAAGATGGGGCGGTACCAGATACGCCCCCATGGCCTTTACGGAACAGGGCGTCGCGATGCTTTCCAGCGTTCTTAACAGCGAGCGGGCCATACAGGTGAACATCCAGCCCCTCTGATAGGGTGGGGATTAATCCCCACCCTATCAGAGGGGCATAAATATTTCATGAATCATCATCCACATTCGTTATCATGAAATACCCCCCGGGAGGTGCATCATGAATGCGAATACCTATAAAGATATCACGTATCATATCGTTTTTTCCACAAAGAGAAGATCGAAAATAATAACTGTTGATGTGATGAAACAACTGAGGCTTATATTTAAAGAAAAAGCCGCCCGCCTTGGGTATACGATACATATATCAAATGGCTCCATGGACCATATGCATATTTTGTTGTCAGCCTCGCCGAAATGGAGCGTTTCCGATATCGTAAAGAATCTGAAGGGATATTCATCGTATAAAATTTCCGAGCTTTATTGGCAAAGGGGGTTCGGCGTTTTTACGGTAGACCGGGATGCATTTAACAGGGTGTTTAATTATATCAGGAATCAATGATCCTTTCTGTTAGGGTCGGGTTTAAACCCGACCCTAACAGAAAGGATCTCATATTAAATCTTGACAAACACCCCTCCCTCCGGTGACTTATCATGGAACGGCAAGACCATCCGGAATAATAAGAGGAGAACCTGATGCACCGTAAATCAGCATTTCTACTATTAACACTTATCGCGTCGCATTTCACCGCCTGTGGGAGGGACATCATCGATCTCAACGGTAACGCGGTCTTTGCCGTGGACGGCGCCGTTATAAAATACGCGGCCTTTGCCGGCAATGACAAACCCCGTTTCCATTCCATCAGGGCCCTCAAGGGGGTTGACACTACGGAACCGCTGGAAATAGTCGGCGTGTTCCCGGCCAGCGGCGAGGACCTGGTGGCCGTCACCAGGAAGCACGGGCTCTATAAAATATCGTCCCTGGGAAAATCGTATGAACGGATAGACCGGGGACTGCCCCCGGAAGTGGTCTATCCCTTCAAGACGAAGGGAGTGACCAAGCCGGTTTTTAGCCTTTCCGTATCGGCGGACGCGAAGCGGATAGCCATTATCGTGCCCAGCGACCTGTATTGTTCCCGGGACGGGGGCCGCACCTTTGCCAGGCTACCCCTGGCCGGAGTGAAGCGCTACACCGAGTTCCTGTCAGTTGCGGTCCACCCGAACAGGGACGGCCTGATACTTATCGGCACCTCGTCCAACGGCGTATATTACTCCGTTGACGGCGGCGCCACGGCCCGGCGGATAAAGAGCGGGGTCCCCGGCGAGCCGACGCGGTCACCCAATTTTCTCGAGGAGATCCGCTCCCTCTGCTTCGGCGGCGACCATGACACCTTTTACGCCGGCTTCGGCAACGGCGGTGGCGTGTACCGCGGCAGTATATCGAGGGGGATGATGGAAAAGATCGACATGCCGTCCCTCTTTACCTATCCGGACGGCGATTTCTACAGAGTAACCAGTGTAAACTGGTCAAAGGGGAGCCTCCTCATCGGCACCAACCGGAACTGGCGCAAGATAGTGAAGGAAGGACCGGTGACGGGCGGCGCCCTGAACGACCGGATCCAGGACCTGTTCCTCAATGATGGCACGGTCATATCAGCCCGCACCGCGGGACAGCACCTCTCCTTCCTGAAAGAGTACCGGCCAGGCCGCGCCTTCAAGCCGGACAAGCGGGCGATGGGAAAGCACGCCATGTATATCAGCTATTCCTTCACCCAGGGGGACAATTACGGCAAGCTCCTGAATCTCCTGCGTTATCTTAAACTCAATGCCGTGGTGATGAATCTGAAGGACGATTACGGTTCAATCCGTATCCCGGTGTCCGATCCATTTATTACGCAGGTGCCGGGCGCTGTGAAACCGTACAGGAATGTGCTGAAGACCATCAGGAAGCTCCAGTCCGACGGCATTTATGTCATAGCCCGCCAGGTCTGCGTCAAGGACGACAAGGTGTACCAGTACCGGAATAATAAATACGCGGTGAAGAACCCCGGCGGGTTTCCTTTCCATAAGGGCCCGGAGAAGTGGGTCGACGGCTTCAGCGAGTTCGTGTGGGATTACAACATCGCCGTGGCTAAAGAGCTCGAGAAGGCGGGCGTTGACGAAATCCAGTTCGACTACATCCGCTTCCCCGACGTGCGGGGAGAGACCGACAATCGCAGGTTTGATTTCCAGAAAAAGGACCAGACCATGCGGGAGGCCCTGGCTTCGTTCCTGATAAAGGCGCGGGCTGCGCTATCGGCGCCCATCTCCATTGATCTCTTCGGCTATAACGCCATCTACCAGTGGGGCGAGTGGATCGGCCATGACGTGAGCGAGCTCTCGCGGTATGTCGATGCCATCAGCCCCATGTTCTACCCGTCCCACTACACGGGCGGGTACGCCGCGAGCTATGGCGACCGGCGCATCTACTATACCATCTACCTGAGCTGCAAGCGCACCAGGGAGCTTGCGGAAGGCGTTCACCTCCGGCCGTACATCCAGGCCTTCTACTACAAGGACAACGCGGACAAGTACTGTGTGGATTACATTGGGTGGGAGCTTGACGGCCTGAAAAACAGCTTTGTTACGGATTATATATTCTGGAACGACCTTTCGGAGTACACGATCCTGATACGGGGCCTGCGCAAGTATCGCGGCATGGGCGAGGGGCCGGTCCCGCCCGAGATCAGGGCCTCCATCCCGAAGAAGCTCCCCTTTGACACCATGGTGGAGAAAAACAATTCTGCCGGGGCCCCGTAAGAAGGGTGTATTGTTCTTGACGAAATAGTCTGCCACAATAAATTTTGATATATACGGGTATCAAGCGGCCTGGCGGGTTCCTCTCTCATCTGCGGGAGGACTTGGGTGACGCTGCCGCGTGTGGTTTTTACCCTTTCCGACCCATCCCGCCTGGGGTGGGGGACAACTACTTCCCGGGGGTATGATATGATTCTGGTTACGGGCAGCAACAGTCTGCTGGGAACAAAGCTGGTGAAGAAGCTCGTCGAGAGCGGCGAACAGGTGCGATGTCTCGATCTGGAAAAGCCCAGGGACATGCCGTCCGGCGTTGAATTCGTCGAGGGGGATAACCTTGACACCCTGATACTCGGGAAAGCTTTGAAGGGCGTGGATACCGTGTTCCACCTGATGGACGTGAAGAGCCCCAAGCACCACGGCAGACGTATCATGAGAAAAATAAACATCAAGGGCACCGGGATCCTTCTGAAGGCGGCCCAGGCCTCCGGTATAAAAAAAATCATATTCCTTTCATCATACGAAGTCTACGGCGCTGTCAAGAATCTGCCTATCGGCGAGAGCGACCTGAAGGTGATGAAACCGCTGACACGGTACGGCAAGGACAAGCTGAAGGCCGAGAAAATGTGCCTCGAGTACATAAAGATGAAAAAGATGGGCATCACCATCTTCCGTCCTGCGCCGATCATGGGGGCCGGGACCAAAAACCCCATCGCGCTGATCACGCTCCTCATGGCCATGGGCATGGAAGAGGCGAACCGGGCTTACGTTGCCGGCCACGGCGAAAACCGCTTCCAGCTCCTTCACCCGGAAGACGCAGCCGCGGCCTTCATCACTGCCCACACGGGAAGCGCCTATGGCAAGATATACAACCTGGGCTCCGACGATGTGCCGACGCAGATGCAGCAGCTCGATGAGGTCAAGAAGAGGGCGAACCTTGACGCGACCGTCATGCACCTCTCGACATCGAAGGCGAAATTCCGGTCATTTTTCCTGAAGCCTTTCAAGATAGACTACCTGAACAAGGGCCACGTAATGTACCTTCTCACCGACCTCATCCTGGACTGCACAGCGGCTAAGCACGAGCTGGCGTGGCAGCCCAAATACGGCAATATAGACATTATACTCGAAACGATTGAGTGGTATAAAAAGGAGAAGCTGTAGGATATAAAATGTATTCCCCCCAAACCCCCCAGAGGGGGGCTTGATGTATAAGTTGTAGTGATGAGTCCCCCTCCGGAGGATTTAGTGGGCTGGAAAACAAAAAGCGACGATCATGATCGTCGCTTTTTATATGGCATTCTCGTCCAGGCCGGTCCTGTCCTGCTCCCGTTCCTCGGCGAGTTTTTTCTTTTCGGCGCGGGTGGCTTCGCGGCCTGACTTCGAAATCTTTTTCTTTAAAAATTCCCACAGTTTTATGAGGAGCAGCATCAGGAGCTGGCCCCTGCTTCCCTTTCCGGTCTCTGACGTGAATAACAGCTGGGCCTTCTTCATCTCGGCGATGCTGAGCTTCCGGTCGTCGAGCTTCATCTGCTTCAGCATCTGCTTCGCCTGCGCCTTGGCCAGCTTCATTGTCTCCTTGTCGTCAGTCAGATCCTTCCGTTCCGTGAACATGAAGACCATGTCCGGGTTCTTGAGTAAGCGGCGCTTCAGCCGGACAAGGGACTCCAGCGCCTCCTGAAGGGCCGGGTTCTCGGCGTTTCCGTTTTCCATGAGCATCTGTATGTACTGATAGAAGAACTGGATCTGGCGGAATAGCTTTTTCTTGTCGAGCAGGTTGAGTTCCTTGATGTCGATGATGGAAAAGCGTTCCAGGGTGAACTGGATGTATTCCAGCTGCTCCGGTCCCACGTTGTAGAGGAGCGTGCTGTCCAGGTCTTTTATCTGGATGTACTTGTTCGCCACTTCCTTGAGGTCGTTGAACATCTTGTCCGATGAGTCCATTATTTTCCGGAACGCGGTCTTCTCGGCATAGGTGAGGCCGGGCGCGTCGCCGTTGACTTTGTACTCGTCCATCTTTTTCTTGATGGTGCGGATGTCCATCGTGTCGCCGTAGACCTGGACGTTTTGGCCCTTCAGGTGCGACTCCATCTCCATCAGGTCGGGCTTGGCTATGTCGTCGCCGATCTTCAGCACGTTGAGCCTGATGTCGCCCAGCTTAATGCGCAGCTCGTGCTTCTCGATCTTGCTGATGCCGTCCGTGACCACCAGGATCTCCGATTTTGCCATTTCCTTGTCGAAATTGATGTCGCTGATGGCTTGTAAAATCGCCTCGTGGATGTTGGTGCTCCGGCCGCCGGTGGTCGTGAAGAGGATCTCCTCGATGAGGCGGGGAAAGTCCTGCTGTTTTTCAACCTTGATGAGGCCGCCGGCCGTCGAATCGAAGGGGCGGTAAAAGAGCTTCGCCCGGGTGTTGTATTTCCTTCTCAGGAACTCGGCGATGATGCACTTGGAATAAAATGTGCGCATCTTAGCTTCCATCGACTTTGAGCGGTCGAGGAGTATGAAGAACTTCTGTTCGTACCGGTTCGCCTCTTTACCCTTTTTGTCGCGGGACGTTGACACTGGCTTAAACCGGTCTGCCTCTGTTTCATAGTGCCGCTGGACCAGCAGGGTTTTCGTGTACAGCTTTATATTAAAGACTTCATCATCCAGCGCCAGCTCCCTGGGGAGGGCCTTCTTCATGTCGATAATGTTGCGGTACCGGTCGATTTCCATCCGGTCAGAGAGGGGAGAAATCTTTTCGAGGCGGTTTACCTGTATGCTTTCCTTCCGGTCGGGCTTGTACTCGCGGTCCTCTTTGGAAATTTCATCAATGGCGCTGAAGGCGTCTTCGAGGCGCTCATCGGAAAAAATGACGCGTGCTATTTCGAAGAGGGTGAAAAACTGCGGGGGAAGGATCGTACGTGAAAATTCGAAAAAACCGAGAGAGTCCCAGTACTCGAAAAAATCAACGTCCTCAGCGTCGGCCCTTTTATGTTGAGCCGTATCGACAGTCACGGCCGGCCTCGCTTAATAGAGATCACGGTAATCCTGCATGATGCCGTTCTTCAATTCCTGAACCTCCTCCACTGCCGGTGTGAGGTCGAGGATGTTTTTCTTGAGCGACTCAATGGAGAGCTTCTGATCGTCCTCGATCCTCCTGGTGGGGAATATCTTTCTCAGGAATTCCATCAGGCTCTGCAGTACACCCTTTCGGGCAAGTATGGAGTCCCGGCGCTCCGGGTTCTGCCGGATCTCCTGGAACACCTGGCGGATGCCCAGGAGCAGTTCGATCTGCTGGAAGGCGCCGGTCGCCCGGTAATGCGCCATGGTCTGGTTGTAGGTGTCAAGGTACAGGTCGACCTCCGACTTGTCTTTCGCCTTCACGGAGATGTAGCTGTTCAGGGTCGTGAGGCACTGATACATATCCTTCAGGTCGTCGACGTTCACCTGGAAGCGGTTGTTGAGAAGGGCCGATGCGCGGAGAAAGTCGCCCTGCTTGGCGATCTTCCGCGGCGACAGGAAGTAGTTGTAGTCGCTCTTTCGCATCTCACTCATGAACTTGTCGATGAGAACGTTCTTCATAAAGTAGATGAAGTCCGGTGTTTCGATCCTGATGGTCCGGTTCTTGTTCTTGATGATATCGTACAGGTAGAGGATCTGGTTGAAGAAAATCTTCTGCTCCGGGTCTACGGGTTTGCCGCCGCTCATCGAATAGGTATGGTCGATGAGGAGCTGGTTATACACGTTGGTGTTTTCCGGAATGATGGACTTGTAGGTGAAACGGTCAAGGACCGCTTCTGTTACCTCGTTCATGCGCATGTAGTTCGCCGTCGCGATGGCCGTGTGCACGGCGGTGTCAATCTGTTCCGAGCCGTTGATGAATTTCCGCTCGTTCAGTACCGTGAGCAGGGAGCGGAGCACCACGTCGCTGGCGTCGAAGAACTCGTCAAGGAACACCAGGTTTGCCTCGATGATGGATCCCATGATGTTGTGGCGTATCCGCCCCTTCTTGAACTCCTCGATGTTGTACGGACCGAAATAGTTGTCCGGCGTCTGGTCCTTGCTGGCCTGGGACGAGAAAACGCGCGCGCCCTCAAAGGTGTTAAAGATGTACTGCGCAAGGTACGATTTTGCCATACCAGTCCTCGAGAGAAGCAGCATGTGCTCGCCCGTCAGTATCGCAAATATAGCCTGGCGTATGATATCCGACCGGCCTATGACATTCTCGCTGATGCGGTTCATGTGCCAGTTAAGGTTCCCCACGATGGTTGGGATGTCGAATTCGTCGGATTTGATCGATGCAAGTTCGCTTTTCTGGTCCGGGACCTTCTCAACAGGAACCGCGGGCGCTGCATGTTTGTCCTGCTCGCTTTTTGTCTTGAGAAAGTTGAGGTATTCCTTAGCCCGGTCTGACTCCTGGAGTTCCTGCGCCTTGTCGGGGAGCATGGTCTTGTTGACAATTCCATAGCCGTCGTCTTCCAGGATTTTCTGTATATCTTTGTCCTTGTTCATGCCGGTACCTTTCAGGATGATTTTTCCGCTATGGGCAGGATAATCCGGAAAGAAGTTCCTGCGCCGGGGGCGCTCTTCAGGCCGATGGTGCCGCCGAGGTTTTGGACTATCGCTGATGTTATCATGAGGCCCAGTCCTGTGGCCTGCTTGCCCTTGGTCGTGAAGAAAGGCTGGAATATCTTCTGGAGATTTTCTTCAGGGATCCCGATACCGGTATCGGTTATCGTCAGTATCGCGAATTTACCGTCTGTGGCCTGCACTGTCTCCACGGAGATGCTTATGGAGCCCTTATCGGGCATGGCTTCCTCGGCGTTTTCGATAAACTGGATGAGGAGCTGCTGCAGTTGGTTCTGGTTAGCGCGTACCGGCGCCGGTTCATGGGCCGGTTCCACGGTGATGTCAAATCTCTCGCTGCGGAGGCGCTTCAGCATCATGTCTACCTGATGGCTTGATAGAATCTTGTTCAGGTCGCAGATGTCAGTGCCTTCCTCGTCGGCCGTGGAGAGGCTCACCAGCTGATCAGTGATATTCTTGATCCTTCCAACTTCATGGTGCAGCGAATCGATATATCCAGCCACCGGGCTCCCGTCATCCAAATTGTTGTCCACGAAGTTGATGTCCATTACCATTTTGTTGATGCTGCCCTTTAGTTCCGATGCCACCCCTGAAGCGAGAATCCCGAGGGCGGAGAGCTTTTCCGCCTCGTATACGCGGTTGGTGATGATTGATTGATCGGTATGGTCCTCGACCATGAAGATGATCCTCTCGATGTTATTGTTTGAGTCCATGACCGGGACAACGGTGGCGTTGATGATAAGGTCCCGTCCGCTGGTAATGGCACGATAGGGGATATTGAAGGCCTGGCCGGTCTTTTTTTCTGCCCTACAGCTTTCATACAGTTTTCCGAAATCGCTTTCCGTAAAAAGCGGCTCACTAAGTATATTGACGCCGACCATGGTTTGAGCTTCTCCGTGGCTCATGATCTGCTTCAGGGCCGGGTTTTCGGAGAGGATGATCCCTGACGGGTCCATGACGAAGATACCGATAGGAGCGTGTTTAATGACGTCTTCATTGAAGTCACGCAGGTTTTTCAGCTCCTGCGCCTGCTTGAGCTGTTCTTTAACCTTTATCTCGAGGATACGGCTGTATTCTTTTGCTTTTTTTTCAGCCAGGTGCTTTTCGGTAATGTTCTTCATGATGCCGACGAGGCCGATGATCTCGCCCGCTTCTGATCTGATCGGAGAAAGGCTTGCAGTGAGGTATACCTTGTTGCCTTTCTGATTGTGGGTCTTTATCATTTCGTTTTCAAAGGTTTTTCCCTTGTTGATGATTTCATCGAATACGAAGGCCGCACGATCGTGCTCTATAGAAGGTATGCTCTTGGAATAATGGCCGCCCTCAGGCTTGTTTCCAGATTGATTAAAGAAGTCTTTCCATGATGAATTGATATAGATGAGAGTTCCTTCCTTGTCGATGACGAAGATGAGGTCTGAGGAGGCCTCGACAAGGGAGTGATAATCGATGGGGATCTTCCGGTCATCGACCTCGCCGGTGCTGATCTGGGTTTTTTGCTGAAGATCAGTTATTATCTGAATCAGTTCTTCTTTGGAACGATTGTTCAGGTTCTTTAGATCCATAGGTGGTTGTCAATCAGTCTCTATTGTTTTGTCCCGGTCGGGTTTGATTCAGCTTTCAATTTTCTCTGCAGCCGGTTGGCTGTGACCAGGAACCATACTTCGACAAACAGGCTGAGGATCGTGCCGAGGAGGAACGATCCGCCGAAGAAAATCTGGTTCATGTCTAACAGGAATAATCCCCCCAGGGCTATAACGGCAAGCATGACGATCTTGATTGGAAACGATGCAAGGGTCACGGTAAACATAACCATGATGTTGGAGGTGATGGCTTTACGTGCGATGAATATCCACACGACGGAGAAAAACATACTCAATATCGTTCCGAGAAAATAGCCTTTGAACTCAGGGAGGCTTCTATTGGAAAAACAATATACGGTAATGGCAACATTGAGTATGATAGGTAAACAAATCAGAATGACCGCTTTAATGAATAGCTTTTTCATGTACACTCTGTCAGATAATAATATTTTTTTGAATGATTACGTCATGCATGAAAGTGCGAACGTAATATAATTCTACGGGGGGAAGATGAACAGTTTTGATGAACACCCTCCGCCCGTCTGTTTTCCTGTTCTGTAAATTATACATCTTTAGCAACACCAGTCTTGCATAATTCAGATGACATGTCAAGACTATTTGCGTTACTGTCCGGGTATATCTATCCGAGTTTTTTCATCAGATCTTCGCTGACTTCTTTTACTCCAGGTTTGCCGTCCAGCTCTATGATCCGGGGAACGCCGTTGTTGTCTTTTGACAGCTTTTTAAAATATCCAACCGCCGCGAGGGTCCCTGTTGTTGAATTGTAATAAATATCGTGACGCTTGCCGATAGCCGTTTCGTCCTGGTCATCTGAGCGTGCCGAGAGCTTGCCGCCGCATACACGGCATACTGCTTCGCCGCCTTTTTCGGCCGGCTTGATGGCATCTATAAAAATGTTGTTGGGGTGGTTGTTGTCGGCAGCGCACAGCCTGCGTCCCATGATCCGGTTTTTTGCGATTTCCCGGTCCAGTAATATTTCGATGACGCAGTCCAGTTTTATGCCTGCTTTTTTCAGCGCCGCGTCAAGGGCTTTGGCTTGTTCATCATTTCGGGGGAAGCCGTCAAGGAGCCAGCCTTTTTTGCAATCGTCTTTCTGAAGCCGGTCCAGAATCATGGGAATGGTGATATCATCAGGTACCAGGTCGCCTTTGTCGATATATGCTTTGGCTTTTTTACCGAGCTCGGTGCCGCCTTTTATGTTTTCTCTGAAAATCACACCGGATTCAATGTGAGCTACATTATACTTTTTTTGAACTACTGCGCCCTGCGTGCCTTTACCGCTTCCATTGGGCCCAAATATAAGAATATTCATAAAAACACCTCTCCAGATATTTTTTTTACAGGATGAAAAGTAGCCATATAAAAGTAAAGAAAGATTTGGAAATATTTCCTAATTAATTGGATCATTTAAATCCAGAATGAAAAAATTTTCAATTCCGGTATCGATAATCGTATGCTCATAAACATGCTATTCAGGAGCAATTATGTTTATTGATACCACCCTGCATCTCCATACTGATACAATAATAAAAATTTCACGGGCCTCCCGTCGTGGGGGCCGATCAATGAATTATTTCGTATCCCGGCTGCTGTGCATAATTGCTGATGAAGAGTTGGTCAAGCCTATGGCATGGTCAAGAATACGCTATCAGAATCGAGATCACAAGAGCAATTGGCACCGTATTCATGTCTCGTTTTCACCCGCTGAATATGAACTGCTCCTTGATTTGAGGAAGGTATATAAAATGTCCGGCTCGCGGATTATTGCTCTCGCTGTGGATAAATATATAGACGGTCTGCAGGATAGTTCCCCAAAAGGATCCGATAACTATCGATTTTCCTGTTATGTTTTTTCCCGATTTATTATGGATGGTGTAATATGCTGGGCACAATACTGGGGGTTGCCCGGGAAGCTTCATGCATTCCCCGCATTGCCGTTTCCCATAAAAAATCAGGTCCCAACGCGGGGCAGTTGATGGTCGATAGTTATCGGATTATTCCATGTCTATCTCGTTCCATTCAGCCGGTTGGGGCCCGCCATTTTCAGAAAGAATGCCCCGGCGGACCTGGGCCACGGTATGATGACGGGCGCCGATATTTGTCCGTATGTGATTCAGGGCACCCTTGTAGTCGAAATCGGTGCAACTGAAGAGGTCCACTGCAGTGTAGCCATGCTCCGGCCAGGTGTGGATGGCGAAGTGAGACTCTGCTATGATGATAACACCGCTCACTCCCTGAGGGCTGAACTGGTGGAAAAAAGGCCTGATTATGGTAGCGCCGGAGAGCTTCGTCGCGTCGATCATAATTTGTTCAATGAAAGCAGCGTCATTAATCTTTGCGCGGTTGCAGTCGAAGAATTCCGCCAGGTAATGTATTCCCAGGTGCATGGCTTTCCTTGTAAAAATCACGTTTAAATGTCAACGCAGTGTAAATGAAGCGATAACTATCCGTCAATACTATTATCATTAATTAAATATTACATTCTGTACAGCTGGATTCAGAACAGGAGTAGATAAATTGAAATATCCTTGAATAAAAAAAGTATTATGGATCTATGGATCTGTCATGCACAAATATAAATAGCATGATGCCTTTGAAATTGCATATTACCTGGAGTGTGCCATACTGGATAAGTCTGTTGATGACCTGTTCGATTTTTATTTCGCGGTTGATAAGCAGAATTTTTTCGTCGCATACCTGTACCTCAAGCATATGGATCATTTCGCCTATACGGTGCTGCAGACCCTGGGAATGCCCACGGCCGAGCCCCGGAACCATCCCGGTCCTTCCGTCGACGCCATACTCAGGTCTTACGTAAAGCAGATTGCGATGCTTGCCCCGAGCAGGGAGACCAATATCTATCACGGCAAGGTGCTTCTGCACAGAGACGCCCGCAAGCTGGTCTCACTGAACGTGCCGGTCAGCTACCGTGTGTCGGAGAAGGTTGTGCCCTTCAAGATTGCCCGCGATGTTATCCTCGAGAACCCCGGGGCAATGGCGGTCGGCATCTGCGCGTGCCGCCAGAACCAGCTGAAGCCGTGCGTGCCGGAATCCGAGATGGAGGCGTGCCTTATCATGGGAGACCCCTTCGCGTCTTTCATCGCGGCGAATAACCCCCGCTTCAGGAAATGCTCAAAGGATGAAGCACTTGCGGTCCTGGAAAAGGCCCATGCGCGTGGCGATGTCCACACCGCTTATTTCAAAAAGGAGATGGGGAACAGGCTGATGGCCATCTGCAACTGCTGCAGCTGCTGCTGTATGGGCATGGTCATGTGGAACAGGCTGAAAGGCACGGTCCCCTTTCTCGCTCCGTCGGGCTACGTCGCGGAAGTGAATGAAAATTGCACCGCCTGCGGGGTCTGCACGGATATATGCCCCTTCAGCGCGATAACTATCGACGAAGAGAGGGACAGGGCAGCGGTGGATTATGCACGCTGCATGGGATGCGGCGTGTGCCAGGACTCCTGTCCTTCCAAAGGGATTTTCCTCAGGAAGGACGCATTGAAGGGAGAGCCCCTTGATGTTGATATGCTGGGGGAAGATTAAAAAGGCTTGCAATTTAATTTGATGTATGATAAGCAGACAAAAATTCGTGTTTGTATATTTTCACAGCCCGATCGGGCTGTGAATTAACTGCGAGTTACCATTGGCTGCACGGGCCCGCGCAGCGGAATGATATAGATAGATGAGAATTATCGACAGCTATACGAGGATTGAGAAGGAGATCGCGGCTATCGCCACGGCCTCCGGAAGGAGCCCCGGCGGGATTCGCATAATTGCTGTAAGCAAAACATTCGATGAACCGATTGTGCAGGAGGCGATTGACGCGGGGATCAGGGTGTTCGGGGAGAACAAGGTCCAGGAGGCGAAGAGGAAAATCCCCAACCTGAAAGGAGACTTCACCTTCCATATGGTGGGGCACCTTCAATCGAACAAAGCGCGTGAGGCTGTACTGCTCTTCGACCTGATCCATTCCATTGATAAAATTGAAACCGCCGCGGCAGTGGACCGGGAAGCCGGACGGATCGGCAAGAAGCAGAAAGTGCTTATCCAGGTGAATACCTCGGGCGAAGAGAGCAAGAGCGGCATCGCACCTTCATCGGCACGGGACCTTACGGAACAGGTGATGGAACTGAAGAACCTGGATCTGCGCGGTTTCATGACAATGGCGCCTTTCACCGATGACGAGGACGTCATTAGGGAAACCTTCAGGGCGGCGAAGCGGTTGCTGGAACAGCTCAATGAGTCGCTGGGGCTTAGCCTTACTGAACTTTCCATGGGAATGTCCTCCGATTTCCGGATTGCCGTGGTGGAAGGCGCGACACTGGTGAGGATCGGAACGGCAATATTTGGATACAGGAACCAGGAATGACGGAAGGGAAAAAAAAGATCGGATTTATAGGAGCGGGCAACATGGGCGGGGCAATCCTGACACGCCTGGTCGCAGGCGCGGACCCGTCAAAAATTTCCGTTTATGATATTGTCGCAGGCAAGGCTGATGCGCTGGCACACAGCATTGGCATAACCGCTGCGAAGTCGCCTGAAGATTGTGCCCTCGCATCTGATATACTGATCATTGCGGTGAAGCCGGACGCGGTCGTGGCGGCCCTTGGCGCAATCAGAGGGGTTGTAACGTCCGATTCGATAATTGTTTCCATTGCGGCCGGAATAAGCATAGCGGCCATGGAGAAAATACTGGGCCAGTCGATGAAGATCGTGCGCGTGATGCCTAACACGCCGTCAATGATCGGCGAAGGCATGTCCGTTTTATCGCCGAACGGCACTGTAGATGACAATTCACTGCTCGAAGTAGAGCGGATATTTTCAAAAATAGGCAGGGTACTGGTCCTGCCGGAGAAGCTCATGGATGCTGTTACCGGGCTGTCAGGCAGCGGTCCAGCATATGTGTTCACCTTTATACAGGCGCTGGCCGATGGGGGCGTAAAGCTCGGTATTCCCCGTGATAAGGCGCTGGTCCTTGCGGCTCAGACGGTCATGGGTTCCGCCAGGTATGTTCTTGAAAGCGGGGAAGATCCCATTGCGCTGAGGGGGAAGGTCACTTCGCCCGGCGGCACAACCATTGAAGGCATCCATGTCCTGGAGCGGAGCGGATTCTCGGGAATCGTCATGGATGCCGTTGAGAAAGCAGCGCAAAAATCACAGAGATTAGGAGATAAGTGATGCTACACTGGCCGCCCTTCAGCAGGTATCAGGTACGTCAGATAAAGTTCTATTCCATAATAGGCTCGATAGTTCTGACCTCGGTAATAATTCTGGGAAACATTATAGCCGCCCTGGTCTGCGACCATGTAACGGTCAAAAAGGGGAGTTATATCACCAAGCAGGGATTTCCGCTGTTCACAGACCCGAAAGAATATATTCGCATGGTGAAGAAGTATCCCCACAACGCCGGCGTCAGGCTTTTTACACACCGCCTGGCCGGCGGTGAGTCTTATTGGGACGTGGCATATCAATACCACATCAGCATTGATACGCTCATAGGGGCAAATCCTTTTATCACTTCTCTCATGCCGAAGGACGGCATCGAGCTGGTTGTGCCGGCTGTTGACGGTCTCCTCCTCGCCTTTGATGATATTTTTGACGTACGGCGCATGCGTAATCTGTTAGAATACAAAGGTGAAGTGAAGGGGGATTTTCTGCCAACGCCCTTTAAAATAATCTCGACTGACGATATCAGGCTTGTTTTCTTCAAGGGAGTGAAACCCGTTATCGTGAACAATTCCCTGGAAAAACTGTACCGGATCAAGAATATATTTCAGTCTCCGATAGGAAGGGGAAATTTCACCTCGCTCTTCGGCGACAGGGTCCATCCCTTCATGCAGGACGGAAACATGCGGTATCACAACGGCGTTGATATCATGGCCGGGTGGCGTACTCCCGTGCATCCCACGCGGGACGGGATGGTTATTTTCACCGGCTGGCGCGGAGGCTTCGGCAATACTGTCATGATCCAGCACCACGAGGGTTATACCACGCTCTACGGGCATCTCGATTCCATCAACGTGAAATGCGGTGATTGGGTCGCCAAAAAAGACATGATCGGCCGTGTCGGATCCTCCGGATGGTCGACGGGACCGCATCTTCATTTTACGGTCATGAAGCACGGCTGGGATATTGACCCGCTCCTCTTTATCTGGTAGCCTGACGCACTTGTGCTTCATGGGCAGCGCACCGGAAGAATTACTTTACATATAAGCGATGATCCTGATATGCTCACGAAGAACCGGTGCGCCATGCTGCTCTTGTTAATATCCGCATTTCTGTATATTCTCTCATTCCCTTTTACCAGTCATGACATGTCCCCCTGGCCCTGTATCTTTTTTGCACTGACGCCTTTTTTCCTCTGCCTGGAGCGTGAAGATTCATACATCAGAACATTCCTGGCCGGCAACCTGTGGGGAGCCGTCATGTCCCTCGGCCTGGGTTACTGGCTCTTCTATGCCATGATCTGGCAGTATGGCATATCGGCTGCTGCCGCAATTCTCTTCATGCTCCTGGGATTGATGCTGCCCCATGCTGTCATATACGGCCTCTTTGCCGTCATGTACCGTTTTCTGAAAGAGAATGTCCCGGGCATTAAAGCCAGTCCGCTGTTTTATTGTCTAACAGTGCCGTCCCTCTGGGTTGTCCTGGAATTTATACGGGAGATTGTTCCGCTCCTTGTTCCCTGGGGCTTTGCCGGGTATGGCCTTCAGCCTTTCACGGTCTACATGCAGGCGGCTGATATCACCGGTATCTATGGCATATCCTTCCTGGTGGTGATGATAAACGCCATCATAACATACCTGGCCAGGGATATCAGCCTTAAAAGCAGTAAAAAAGGCCAGTTGCTGCGCGGTCTTGCCGCGCAGATGAAACCCATACTGGCGCAAAAACGTCCGGTCCTTGCAGCGCTGCTCCTCATCATCGCCCTGCCGGTGCTGTACGGAACCGTTCGGCGCAGCGGGATCGATAACCTCGTCAGGAGCGGGAAGGCCTCCGGTAAAATAATCAGCGCAGTGGCCGTCCAGGCGAATTTCACCCAACAGGAGCGGTGGCAGAGGACCGGCTTCATTGAGCGCGTCAATATCTGCCTGGGTCTTGCCGGACGGTGCGCCGGACGCCAGACAACGGCCGGCCTGGGGCGTACGGTACCTGACGGCATAGTAGTATGGCCGGAAACGGTCCTCAATTCCAGCGGCATGATCAACAACCGGCTCTTCTCGCATATACAAACACGCCTGGGAAAATCCCGCCTTCTGGTCGCCGGCGGCGTGCGCCGGACGATCGGTTCCACTGGTGTATATAACACGGCATTCCTTGTCCAGGGCGGAGATAACCTCCTGTTCTATGATAAAAACATTCTTCTTCCCTACGCGGAAACAGCGCCTTTGGGGATGCTCTTCGGAGAATTTTTCACGGCTCCGGCTGAGTTTCTCGATGGTCACACGCCGCCGGCTGCGCGGGTCGGGAGTGTGGTAATCGGCCTCTCCATTTGCTTCGAGGCCCTGTATCCGTGGTACTCGCGCCGGGCAGTGAGGGAAGGGGCCCGTCTTCTGGTGAATATATCCAATGACGGCTGGTTCGGCAGAACATCGGAACCCGTGCTACACCTCAGGCAGGCGTCCGTGCGCTCCATCGAGAACCGGCGCTTCATGGTCCGGACGTCGAACAACGGCTACTCCGCAATCATTTCTCCGACGGGTGAGTTTGTATCGAAAGGGGGCCTCTTCACGCGTGAATGCGTTTCAGGAGTGGCCGTTTTGCTGGATATTGTCACAGTCTATTCAAGGTTCGGAGACTGGATTGTATATGTCGCCCTTGTGATTATTCTTGTGATGCTGTTTAGGATAATGTCGGGGAAATGATGCCGTTGCATTGATTGAGCAAAAAAAGGGCCGACAGTGGTCGGCCCTTTGGATATACTTTCACGAGTTGAATTATCGTCTTTTGTAGTTGTCGCTGGAAAGACGGAACATGAAGGCCACTTCTCCGTATAACTCCCACCCGTGGACGAAGAGTTTTTCTTTGAAACTATTGATCTCATATAACCCGATCGGCCATGTGTAGGTTTTCCGATATTGCTTACCCCAGTTCAGGTTATACTTGAACCCGCTTTCAAGGCTTATTGTAAAATTTTGGGCGATGTTGAAATTAACACCGGTGGACAAACCCATGTTAATGCCGCCGTAATTAATCTTTCTTATTTTATCCTTGAAGGGGCCTGGAAGATTAAAGTCAAATATGGATGAAATGCCATATGCGAGTATCTGATAGGTGTAGCTTTCTTTAGTAATACCGAAATATGTCCGCTCGCCTCGTTTCCCCCATGCATATGCGGCGCCCAACTGGGGACCCATCCACCACCGCACATGCTTGGTGCGGATAAGGCCGAAACCGAAAATGTTGCTTAGATGCATTCGGGCCATGTCGATCTCTTTTTCCCTGTCAATCCAGTACTTGCCGCCGCCGATTTTGAAGCGATAGTTGAAAATGCTGTTAGACGCGAGGTTTGTGTCGAAGATCAAACCCGCGCCGGCTGTAAGGTCACTGGATGTGCTGGTGATATTAGGGGCGTAGTCGGTTTTTGTGGTGTTAAAAGTTGATCCACCACCGCCGACAGTTGCGTATGCTCCTATTCCGAAGGCCATGGCAGTGGAGGCAATGAATAGTAATAATCCTCCACATGCTATTGATAGTAAGAATTTTTTTAACATAATATCCTCCATGAATGTAATTATAAGACCGGAAAAGCATAAATTTTGACTACAATCAGGATAAGGCTGAAAAAAACTATTTGTATCGTCGCTTGCTTCAGAATTTAGATCCGATAAAGCCGGCGATATTCCTTGCAGCAAAACCGAACCTTCCTTCCAGGCGCCATTGCGAAGGACCGAAGCCTTTGGAAGATGAGCTGATCTTTCCCATGTAGAGGATCCTGCCGTTCCTGAGGTCCTTGATTGTGACGGTTGTGAATATATAATCATAGCCGCCAAATCCGGGGACACAATGCCGCTCCAGGTAGGTGCGGGAGAACAGTATGGCAAGTTGCCCGGCTGGCGTCGCGCCAGGCCCTCGGGCAAAGATGAGCCGTTTCGACGAAAGCTCGCTTTTCATTTCAGCCTGGAACCAATCTACATTGATTTCCCGTATATAGCCATTCCATACACCCGGGCTATTGTAGCCGAAACTCCTCCAATTGTTCACGCTCAGATCAATCCATCCCACAAAAATAGTTTTATAGTTGGAAAGTTTCGGGTTCTTGGGTTTTTCGCTTGTAATCTGAACCGGGGAACAGCCTGAGAGTTGCAGCAGTATATATACTATTGAATTGATAAAAGCAATTTTTTTCATGTATCACCTCTATGTTGGTTTTAGATTTACTACAACTATCTGCACCGGTCACTGCATATCTATCATATGCATACCTTGAATTCCATTTGTCAAATCATAAAAAACGACGATATTCATCGTCGTTTTTCACGGTACTACCGATAACTATCCCGATAATTGCGGCATCCTGCCGCGATCGGTATTTCGGCATCTCCCGATTTCAGCGCAGCATCCTGCTGCAATAGGGACTTCGGCGTCCCTGCCTCAGCATGTGCTTCTTTTCTTCCGGAGGTGCCGTTGCAGCATGATAATCGACATCGGCAGCATCATGATGCCCAGGAGGCCCATGACCTCGGCGGCAAACCCTGCCGGGGTTCCCTGGTAGGAAGCGGCCGTTGCCGTGGAGCCGCACCCGGTGGAGCCGCCGGAAAGCAGGTAGTCGTCAGCGTCCTTGTTGTCGCCGATCCATTTCCAGGTATCGTCCTCATTATCGGTATTGGGCGAACTGAAGTCGACCCGCGCTTCATGGGCTTCGTCAATCACTATCGTGTTATTCGAAGGCTGAAGGACAGGAAGCAGGTGCGGAAAATCAGACGCGGACAGGCTTATACGTATCCGGTGTCCTTTCTTGAACATATTGCTGGTCGGCCAAAGTTCGATGCAGTACTGGTAGAGCTCTCCCTCGTTGATCGCCCTGGGGTACTTGTCAGGATTGTCATAGAAGGGATCAAACGGAACGTATGACGGGTCAAGGGCGTGCTGCACGACCGTGGTGTCGTCAAGGATGGTGCTGCTTGTCGCCCCGGCCGGGTCATACTGCCGGTGCCATGCCGAAAGCCAGCCGGAGGTGATGTTGCGCGCTCTCCCGTCAGGGAACACGTCATTCAGTTCGGCGGTCCATTGAACGTCAAGCTTGTTCATGCTGTCGAGCATCAGATTGGCGTTGATGTTGAACTGGTCCCTGATGTAATCGAAGATCATGTTTATTGTGGACTGCGTGAGGGAACCGGAAAATTTCGTCTTTGCCCAGAACGTGACGGTCAGGGGACCGGTGATTTCCATGTCCTCGGTCAATTCTTCCGTGGTGAAGGTGAGGCATTCTTTCTCATCATGCCGCTCGTCCTCGTACCATTGCGAAGCGTCGATGTTCTCACCCAGATAGTATTTGGACAGATCGGGGATTAGCGCCTCCACGCCCATGAGCCAGCGTACGCTGGACCGTGAGTTGCCGCCGTGGAGGTTCAGGCCCTGTAGCAGGGAGAATACATCATGTTTCAGCACCGGATTATCGCCGGAAGTGTCCCTGGTTTCGCTCATGCCGAAGTTGTTGTTCCTGTAGATTTTAAGCAATGTCTGGTCGTCACTATACCAGTCGCCGTCAATGGGAGTCGGGGCGTGCTTGGTTAGATAGAGCGTCCTATGGTCCACCCTGCTCTCCGGCAGGGGCCAGGATTTCTCCGCCCGCCACTTGTCTTCGCCCATGATGTATAACATGACCGGGAATTCCTCCAGGAAGGGGTCGTTCTTCTTCTTGATCTTCCAGTCGAACCACCGCACGGGGACTTTGCTGCTTATTATGGAATTGAGGCCTATGCCAAGCGCTCCTTCCAGGTGGTAATAGGGGCCGATGACCATTTTTTTATCAGTCGTTGCGTGTTGACTCAAGCCGTATTGATACCAGTTGCAGGTCCCCCGGGTAAATATATCGTACCAGCCGCCCACTTCGAACACCGGCAACTTGCTCGATATGGTTTTGCTCCCTTCGGGGAACGACCAGCCACCTTTCGGCTTCACCGGCCAGTATATCATCGATGATTTTTTTTCATAGAAGGCGTTTTTGGTCAAATTTGCAGGGTCCATGACCCAGCTGATGGTGGTAGAAATGTGGTTCAGGTGCTCCTGCCAGGTTACCCGGGCCTTGGCAAGGTCTTCCTTTGTGAATGTTCCGTTGACTCCCAGGTTCACCATCGAGGGGAGTATCCCCAGGACGTCCACGATGCCGAGCCACATGGGGATGAAGAGGAGGTCGCAGTTACCCCCGTGCATGACAATGTCGCGGTAGGCGTCGGCCATGGGGACCTGGGGAAAAATTGCTTTCAGGTGGACTGGTTCCCCTGTTTCCAGATCCTTGTCGACTAGGCCGGCGGTGAGGAACTGGATAATCGCTTCATACGAGCCGCCTATCATGCCTACTTTACCATCGGACCATGGCTGAGAGGGAATGAATGTGTCTACCACGTACTTAATGTCATATTGCTCAACCAGGTCAAAAGAATCCCAGTCGCCGGAAGATGATCCGGTGCCCCGGATATCGATACCCATGAGATTATATCCGCTTGCTGCAAGAGGAAGGCTGAACATCATCATTATCTCACGGCGATAAGGTGTCACGATAAGGATGGTGGGGAGCTTCTCGCAGCCGGCCGGCCGGATGACCGTGGCCCACAGCTCAACATCGACGCTACTGTGAGGATTGGCTGATTTGGGCACGTTGACCCGGACATTCAGGTCGAGTTTGCTGTTGGAGATATTGTTCGATGTCAGTTTGCTGTTTATTGTTTCTTTATCTGCGGTGGTGAGCTGTCCTGTGCAGCCCTCGCATGAATCATCAGTTGCGGATTCTGTGCAGGCCGTAGTATCATTGCTTGAATTTGATCCACTTCCGGTACCGGATCCGGTCTTATCTGCCGTCAGTGAATCATCGGTATTATTGGAAGAATTGAGAAATGGTAATAGCGAATTTCCATTTTTATCCTGACAATTAAGGCTTAATGTAATCGTTAAGGCTATGAAAATGTGCAATAAACTCTTTGAACGCATCATCAATCACCCTCCACCTTTAACATCACGGCACCTGTTATTATCTTCTACCATATAAACATGAGATACGGTAAATTTCAAGAAAATACCGACTGGCCGGTCAGTTTTTTTTGATAATAATAAAAATTCCCCACCAATTAATCTGAAAAAACCCAACGGAAATGTTATTATTAAGTAAAACCTATCATGTAGATATTTATTAATCTTCCGGAATTATAAATGTGATGATTTTCCAAAATTCAAATTCATGAATCTGGATATAATTCCGGCCGGACGGATAAATTATTGTCACACTGAGTCAATCATTTTGCTTTAATTCTATACACTATCGGCAAAACTGAGTTATGTTTTTTGCCACCTGATCAGCCTGTTCCCAGGGAAGCATGTGGGCCGCCCGGTCAATGAGGACAAACTTGGAATTAACTATCAATGAATGATACCGCTCTCCCATCGCGGGGGGCACCACACGGTCGTATTTTGCCGACATGATGAGCGTCGGCGTCTTGATCTCGGCGCACCGCTTATCGAGAAAATTCCGGAAAAGCCCTTCCCGGGTAACCTTTGCCATGGCTTTCCGGTCATCCTTGCTTTTCAGGTTGCTCATCATTATATCCTTAACGAAGTCATCCGGCATCGGGTTTTCCTTGTAGAACATGAGGCCCGGCACATAGCGCCGTATCATTCCCTCGTCCATCATGTTTGCGGCAAGGCCTTCGATGCTGAGGGCGCGGCCGAATCTGATATAGCCGGGGAGGAGCTTCGGCGTCTCTTCCATGCCGGCAGCACAGATGAGGACAAGCCCCTTGACCCTCCCGGGCGCCTTGAGGGTGATCTTGGCTGCGATTTCACCGCCCATGCTATGGCCGACGAGATAGGCCTTTTTTATTGACAGGGCATCCATAAAGGCCAGGATCCGATCGGCCTGGGCATCGGTGCCATAGCTACAGTTCTTTTCAAGGGGCTTGTCGGAGATGCCGTGCCCCAGGAGATCGGGGGCATAAATATGATACCGGGTTCGTATCCGGGGTATTATTTTCTTCCAGTACGCGCCCCAGCAGAGCCATCCGTGGAGCAGGATCATCGGTTCGCCCCGGCCGTCTTCGAGGTAGTGGAGGGTGTTGTCGCCTATTTTAATAAAGCGGGATGTGCCGATCTTTTCCTGCTGGAGTTCTTTCTTTACTACCTCCGTGGTGTATTGGATCGATGAACATCCGGCAAGGAATACGAATAAAATTAATAGATTAACATACCTCATAAACCCCTCCTGAATTCTACAGGTACAATATCAATCCGTCTGTCCGGTTGTCAAATTCATAAGGCATTTTTGATTATTAACCAATGAAAAAAATTTACTCTGATACTGTGGAATACAGTATACTCTGGTTCAGTAAAAGAATTAGGGCGGATAGAATTATCTTATACTCTGACCCTACATCAGCGGCACCGATAGTTATCGGCTTATGTATTACGAACTAAGGTATGGATACCGAAGTCCCGATCACAGCAGGATGCTGTTTTGATCGGGACTCTGACCCCCGAAAAAAAACGACGATGCAAATCGTCGTTTTTTATAATTATACCGATAACTATCGGTATAATTGTTAATCGTAGGTGATTTATGCCTTCTTTTTTCTCCTGATATGCCTCTGCATCAGGATAATCGACATCGGGAGGATCATGATAGCCAGGAGTCCCATGATCTCGGCCATCAGTCCTGTAAGAGTACCTTTATGCGAAGCCGCGGACGCTGCTGTACCGCATCCAAGGGAACCGCCTGACAGCAGGTACTTGTCCGCGTCGGCATTGGAGCCGATCCATTCCCAGGTAGCACCCTCGTTGTCGCTGTTGACGGCGGTGAAGTCTATCTGGGCAGAGTGCTTCGAATCGATCACAATAGTATTGTTTGACGGCTGAAGGATCGGGAGCATGTGCGGGAAATCGGAACCGGAAAGGCTCACGCGGACCCGGTGACCGGCCTTGAACACGTTGCAGGTTGGCCACAGTTCCACCGTATACTGGTACAGATCGCCCTCGTTGATCGGTTTAGGGTTCTTGTCCGGTCCATTATAGAAGGGATCGAAGGGAACGTACGCAGGATCAAGGGCATGCTCAACCACCTGCCTGCCGTCGAGTGTGCATACACCCGTTTTCCCGGAAGGATCGTACGGCCGGTGCCATGCCGAAAGCCAGCCGGAGGTTATATTGCGGGCCCTGCCGTCAGGGAACACATCGTTCAGCTCCGCGGTCCACTGCACGTCCTTTTTGCTAATGCTGTCAGTGATGAGATTGGTATCTACATTGAACGTATCCTTGATCAGGTCCATGACTCCGGTGATGGCGGCCTGGGTGAGGGGATCCGCGAACTTTGTTTTGGACCAGAAGGTGATGGTAAGGGGGCCGACTATCTCCAGATCTTCAGCAAGGGGCTCTGAGGTGAAGGTCAGGCATTCCTTCTCATCATGACGCTCGTCTTCGTACCACTGGGCGGCGTCGATATTCTGGCCGAGGAAGAACTTGGATATGTCTGATATGATGGCCTCCATGCCCATGAGCCACCGCACGCTTGCCCGTGAATTCCCGCCGTGCAGGTTTATGCCCTGCAACAGGTTGAATACGTCGTGTTTCAGCACCGGGTTGTCCCCGGTAACGTCCTGCGTTTCGCTCAGACCGAAGTTATTGTTCTTGTAGATCTGCCAAAAGGTATTGTCATCTGTGTACCAGTCGCCATCAATGGGAGATGGGGCATGCTTGGTCAGATACATGATCTTATGATCGACCCGGCTTTCCGGCAGGGGCCACGATTTCTCCGCGCGCCACTTGCGCTCGCCCATGACGTAGAGCATGACTGGGAATTCTTCCATGAAGGGGTCCTGCTTCTTTTTTATCTTCCAGTCGAACCACCTCGCCGGAAGCTGGTTGGTCAGTATGGTATTGAGTCCCATTCCCATGGCGCCGGAGAGGTGATACCACTCGCCGATGATCATTCTTTTATCCGAGGTTGAATGCCGGCTTAAACCATAGGCGTATACATTGGTAGTGCCGCGGGTGAAGATGTCAAACCAGCCGCCCACTTCGAACACCGGTAGCTTACTCGATATGGTTTTGCTTCCTTCGGGGAATGACCAGCCGCCCTTCGGTTTGTCGGGCCAGTATATCATGGTCGATTTTTTTTCGTAGAAGGGGGTCTTGTTCATGTTTTCCGCGTCCATGATCCACCCGATGGTGGTTGCGGTTTGATTCCAGTGTTCCATCCACATGGACTGCGCCTGGGCGGCGTCTTCCTTGGTTAATTTACCGTCCACACCAAGGTTCAGCAATGACGGCAGAATTCCAAGGATATCCACCGCGCCGAGCCACATCGGTATAAAGAGGAGGTCGCAGTTCCCTCCGTGCATGACGATGTCGCGATATGCGTCCGACATGGGGACGATGGGAAAGATTGCCTTCAGATGGACCGGTTCCTTTGTTGTTGGATCGGTTTCCACGAGTCCGGCGGTGAGGAGCTGGATGATCCCCATGTAGGACGGGCCGATCATGCCGACTTTGCCGTCGGACCAGACCCTGGTAGGAATGAACTTATCCACCACGTATTTTATATCATACTGTTCCACCAGGTCAAAGGATTGCCATTTCCCTTCCGAGGAACCGGTGCCCCGGATGTCGATGCACATGAGGTTGTAACGGCTCAATACCAGGGGCACATAGAGCATCATCATCATTTCGCGCCGGTATGGGGTTGCCACCAGAATGGTGGGGAGCGTCTCGCTGCCGCTGGGGCGAATTACCGTGGCCCACAGGTCAAGGTCTCTGTCGCTGTAGGGATTTTCCGATTTCGGTATGGTGACCCGTACGTTCAGGTCGATCTTCGCGCTGAGAATGTTGTTTTTTGTGAGCTCGTTTTGTATCTGTATCGCGGCCGTATCAGATAGCTGGCCCGGGCAGCCGGAGCATGAATCATCGCCGGCAGGTTCGGTGTAATATCGGGTTTCGGTTTCTGTTTTGCCATCACTGTTATCAGTCGTGGTTTGACTGTCGGAGGATGACGATGCGGAAAACGGGAAAAGGGGCTTCCCTTTATCTTCCTGGCAGTAGAGGCTCGAGAAAACGGTAAAGGCTATGATAACGGTGAGAATTTTTTTAGATCGTATCATGATTCCTCCTTTATAAAAGTCTAATGCTGATAACATTGAATTATTGATATCCGGTTTTGCTGGTAATATCAGGCGGAATTGCATTATAGTATGATTATGACGGCGATTATTACATTTCTGTCAAATAAAAAATCCGACTGGACGGTCAGTTTTTTGTGAATTATTTGAATTGTCTGTCATATTATTTTACATATGTAAAATTAAAAAAGTGTTATCTATTTTTTCATGATAAGATTAAGAAGGGGATACAGTAAGGACTGTTAAAACCTTTTTCTTTGCGGAACAAAATCATGAAGTCATGGTCGCATTGAAGATATCCTGATACAGGGGTCATCTGTATTATCCTGGCGCAATGTAAGAAGAATCAGTTAGGGATTAATTACATAAAAATAAATTGAATTTTTTTTGATGCTAAAAATATATGCCATAATCTGTGTTGATTTTTTTTAACCAGATAGTACTTTAAATAGAAGACTCGATGAAATATAAATAGATGGTGTCGTATATAACCGTATATTCATAAAAGTAATAAGTTTCACAACAACTATGAGCCAACCATCATCAACAAAATGCATCATATGAAAAAAAACGTTACTGGCATCGTAATCATCGCCCTTTTTTTTGCTTTTACCGGGACCACGGTGTCGCAGGAAGATAGAAAAATAGAATTGAACGCCCAGGGTATACTGGCTCGGGTGGATAAGATTTTTGAATATCCCAAAGGCCTCATCAAGGGAATGCTGAAGCATATCAGGCCGGATGGTACCGCCACGACCCTGAACTTTACCGGCCGCATTTCCCAGGAGGACTATCTCTTCACCTTCAGCAGCAGGGAGCGCGGCGATCAGCTTAAGATCCTGTACAATCTCGGCGGAGAGGATATATGGGTCTACAATGTTCACGCCCTGAAACTTTTCCACAAGCTGGCCATAGACAAGTATGACGAGATCCTGTCAACGAACTTCACCTTTATCGACATGTCCAATTCTGATCTCCAGAGTAACTATACCGCCACCATCGTCGGGGATGCCTTCGTCAAGGGGATTGACGCATGGAAGCTGGTTCTGAAGCCGATCACCAAGGGTGGCGAGTACGGCATGCTCACGCTCTATGTGAGCAAGGACAAGTTTGTCCCGATTCGGATCGATTATCATGACCGCGACAAGGCCATATTTAAATTCATGACCCTGGTCAAGGTGAAAGAAAACGGAAACAGGATCGTACCGCTCCGCTACGACATGATGAATATCCGGCAGGGAACGGTCAGCATCGTTTACTTCAGCGAAATCGACGAGGGAGCGACCTTCGACAATCAGATATTCAGATCGGAAAAACTGGGCGAGTAGGTGGATGCCGCCCATGCCTCAATTTTTTGTGACATCATCGGACATTGCTGACGGCCGCTGCACGATCCGGGGAGATGATTATCATCATCTCGTCGGGGTCAGGCGGGCGAAGCCCGGAGACATCATCAGTCTCCGGGACGAGAAGGGCGCTTCCCTCACTGCGCGGATAGATAACATCAGGGCTGATCATCTCGAAGCTGTTATAGTCGCGGAGAGCAGTGCGCCGGATGTTCCGGTTGATATCGCTCTATTCCTGTGCATACTCAAAGGCGGCAGTTTCGACCTGGCGATAGAAAAAGCCGTCGAGGTGGGGGTGTCCCGCATCATTCCCGTGGTATCGGAGCGCACGGTGCCCCGCCCGGCGGACGCCGAGGCGAAGGTGCGGCGGTGGAACCGCAAGGCGGAAGAGGCGGCCAAGCAGTCGCTGCGCGAGCGCGTGCCGGCCGTGGAGGGTGTACACTCCTTCAATGAGGCCATAGCTCTGAACCGGGACCAGGCGCGAATCATTGCGCACCCGGGAGCGCCGGTATCGCTGAAATGGCACCTGCGCGGCATCTCCGGGTCCGGCGCGGTGAGCCTCCTGGTCGGACCGGAGGGGGGCTTCAGCCCCGGAGAACTCGAAGCGGCCGCGGCAGCAGGATGGACCGCCGCCGGTTTCGGGTTCTCGCAGCTGCGGGCCGAGACCGCGGCCGCGGTCCTGTGCGGGATCATCGTATACGAGTGGGGGGATAGGGGGGGTATAATACTTCCGGGCAGATCCCCTCTCGTGGATAGGATGAAACTGGTCTTGGGAGAATGATTATGGAACAGCGGATCTACGCCGCCATCGACGCGAACCTGAACCGCGCCCTGGAAGGCATCCGGGTGTGCGAGGACGTTATGCGATTCTGTCTGCGCCGGACCGATATTTCGACGCGCCTTAAGCAAACCAGGCACCGGATAGCCGATGCCGCGAAGTGTTTTCCTGCGGGCATGCTCCTGCACGGCCGCGACGTGGATGCCGACGCCCAGAAGTTCATCGACCTCGGCGGCGAAGGGAGCAGGGGCTCCCTGGGTGACCTTTTTTCGGCAAACCTGCACCGGGCCATGGAGGCGGTTCGCTCCCTTGAGGAGTTCGGCAAGCTCGCCGTCCCGGAGTGGAATGATAATCCCTTTCAAAAAATACGTTTTTCACTTTACGAGATCGAGCGGGACGGCATGCCTATATTGAAGCGCCAGGAGAAAATCGGCCGCTTCAGCCGTTCGCTCTATGCCATACTCGATTCATCATATGTTCATCGGGACAATTTCGATGATGCGGTAACGAAGATGATACGCGGCGGCGCGTCCGTCATCCAGCTTCGCATGAAGGCAAGCGGCAAGGAGGAGGTCCTTACCGCGGCCAGGGACATCGCCGCCCTCTGCAGGGAGGGGAATGCCCTGTTCATTTTAAACGACCATGTCGATATCGCCATGCTCGCCGGGGCCGCCGGGGTGCACCTTGGCCTGAATGACCTTCGGGCACACGAAGCGCGGAAAATTATCCCGCCTGACATTATCATAGGCATAACGGCCTATACGGCCGATGACCCGGCGCGGGCCGAATCGGATGGGGCGGACTATGTCGCGGTGGGGCCTGTATTCGACACCCTCTACAACTCCGCCTCCGGACCGGTGACCCTCCGCGGCGCCGGAGTGGAGGTAATATCGTGCGCCAGAGCGGCTGTATCTATCCCTGTTGTGGCTATCGGCGGCATAACGCCGGAGGGCGCCTGCGCGGCTATCTCAGCCGGTGCTGACGCGGTCGCGGCAGCGTCATATCTGTATAAAGATGATAAAATAGAAGAAAACTGCCGGAACTTGGTGGATGCGGTTGCGGCTGTTACGAAAGTAGAGGAATGATCAAAATAGCCCTGGTTTAGCGATAGTTATCGGTATTATGTGAAGCTATCCTGGTAAGGAGTATGATATGAAAAAAGCTATACTGATTGTAGTAGCGGTAATTGCCCTGGTAATCGTCCTCCTGCTTATTGGCAAAAAGAGTCTTTATACGGAAATAGTCATCAATGCACCGGCAGATGCTGTCTGGAAGGAGTTCTCCAATTTTTCAGCATATCCAAGTTGGAATCCTTTTATAAGGAAAGTTGCCGGGGATATGAAAAGCGGTAATGCTATTAGTATAACGATTAAGCCAAAAGGCGATAAGCCGGTGGACTTCTCGCCCGTCATTATTCTTTATGAAGAAAAAATAATTTTGCAGTGGGAAGGGAAATTATTCATTCCCGGACTTTTTACCGGCAGACATACATTCCAGCTGATCAGTATAGATAAGGATAAAACCAGGTTCATCCAGAAGGAAGATTTTAATGGGATCCTTGTTCCTTTTATCAGCCTGGGTTCGACTGTGGAGGGTTTCAGGGAAATGAATTCATTACTGAAAAATAGGGTTGAAAAGGGTAGATAGTTATCGGTGCATAGTAACTTCTGGAAAATCCAGTGATTATGAAATTGGTGTCAGAGTAACAAACTTATACAATAGTGGATACCGATAACTATCGGTGTAATTACTTTACGGAAGATCCCAGATTGAGGTAAGGATGCCGGATTGAGACATGGATGTCGAAATCCCGACAAAGGCAGGAGGCCGCCTTTGTCGGGATAACTATCGCTATCAATAATATTAAGTATATCCAATAGCTATAATATCTATACAAAATACTGATAATGCAGGAAAAAGAGATCCTCGAATCAATCACCTTACTCCGCGGTGAGTGGCGGCAGGCCAGGGATGAAAAACTGTCACGCAAGGAAGAAATCCTTGCGCAGGGGCACGACATATCGAAAGTGCGCCGGGACCGTCAGTATCGCGATTTAAGGAAGAGGCAGCATGGATATGCCGTCCGGATTATTCACCTGGAGCGAACCATGAACAGGAAGAGGGCCCGTGAAAAAAAATTATAAGGACCTGTGCCTGGCCTATGCTGACAGCAAAGGGAATGTCTGGGATTATCCCGGCATTGAACCCGCCTTTCGCACCGGGAACCGCATCGTCAGGGTTGATCCGGATGATCTGATACCGCTCCCCTACGGGAGCTACCTCTTCTCGCTTCCCGGCCGCTATCCGTCATTATACAATAGTAAGAACAACGATTTCCGCCACATGACGGTTTCACCGGAGGGGGATGATATTACCGCAGCATCGGCCTTTCTGGCTTCCGCATATCTCCGGACGTATTTACCGGCATTTATCAGGAAGGATGATGCCCCGGTGCTGCCCCTCTGGGCGTACGCCGGCGTCGCGGTCATTGACGGGGAATTTTACGTCCCGGCGATGCGGATCGATGATGATCCCCGCTCCGACCCCGCCATCCATGATAATGACGATGAGCTTAAGTCCGCCATCAGTGAAACGAAGAAGCGTCTCCCGGAGAACCGTCTCGTGAAACAGCTGGCTAATTGTTCCACTGCGTACCGTTGCCTGTGCGCGCGGAATTTTTTCCTGGGCCGGTACGAGGCGCCCCTTCCCACGACCGTTGCCTGCAACGCCCGCTGCGCCGGCTGCCTCTCCCTGCAGGGGGATGATTCGCCCTTTCCGCCGTCTCAGCCCCGCCTTGACTTCAGCCCCGTTCCGGCAGAGATCGCCGAGGTCATCCTTCGCCATTTCTCACGGGTGAAAAACGGCGTGGCCAGCTTCGGTCAGGGGTGCGAGGGGGAGCCGCTTCTCAGGAGCGGCGACCTTGCAGCCGCGGTCAGGCTGGTGCGCGAGAAGACCGGTTCCGGGACTATCAATCTGAATACAAACGGATCGAGGCCCGATGGGGTTGCGGAACTCATCAGTGCCGGCCTCGATTCAATCAGGGTCAGTCTGAATTCGCCGACTGCGGAATACTATACCCGCTATCACCGTCCGGTGAATTATTCCTATGACGATGTCATGCGGTCCCTGGACGCCGCCCTGGGTGCCGGGATATTCGTATCAATCAACCTGTTTTTTCTGCCCGGCTTTACCGATTCGGAAAGTGAAGTGAAGGCGCTGGAGGATTTCCTGGGGCGCTTCCCCGTGAGCATGATCCAGACAAGGAACCTGAACATGGACCCTGATTATTATTTTGACCAGATCGGTTTTCGCGAGTCGGAGCCGATGGGAGTGAGAAAGCTGATAGATTTATTGAGAGAGAAGTATCCGAAGGTTCGTCTCGGTTATTATAACCCGCCATTGCGCTGACAATTACAAAACATCGATCACCACGATCGTGACGTCATCCTCGAACTCCTCGTCAAGGCCGCGCCACCTCTTCAGAAGTCCTGTCAGGCTGTCGGTCAGGTCTGCTGCGGAGAGTTCCCGTCCCCTGATGATAGCGTTTTTCAGGAAATTGACATTCATGACCTCGCGTTCTTTATTGTAGACTTCGAGGAAGCCGTCGGTGTAGAGGATGATGCGGTCGCCCGTCTCGATGCTTGTATCGAACACTTCATAGTTGTCCGCCCAGGAATATCCGATCAGCCTGCCCGCCGGCGTTATCTCTTCGAGGGTGTTGCTTTTTTTCCGGAAGAGGAGGAGCGGCTCGTGGCCGGACCTGATGTAATAGAGTTTCATCGCTTCCCTGTCGATCAATGCGTAGCCTGCGGTGACGAAGCTGTTTTCGATATGGCCGCTCAGTATCCTGTTCATTTCCTTCATGAGCTGGCCCGGCTGGTCGGCAACGTCTTTCAGCATGGAGAAGGCGATTTTGACCATGGAAGCGACGATGGCTGCCGGTATCCCGTGGCCTGATATATCGGAGATGAAGGCCCCGATCCGGTTATCATCGATTTTGTGAAAATCGTAAAAGTCACCGCCGATGACCTGCATGGGAATGTATTTTACGGTAATGTCCAGCCCCGGCAGATTGGGGAGCTTATCGGGAATAGTTGAAAAATGTATCTTCCTCGCCAGTTCTATCTCCTGCTTGATCGACGTGAGCTTTTTGTTCTCGTCTACGGTCTTTTTCAGCCTGATCAGGGTCTTCACCCTGGCCAGGAGCTCGGTCTTGTCGAAGGGCTTCGGCAGGTAGTCGTTGGCGCCTGCGTCAAGTCCGGAGGTCATGTCCGATATGCGGCTTTTGGCCGTCAGCATCATGATGGGAAGATCGAAGAGGGAAAAGCGCTCCCGGATGATGCGCGCCACGTCGAGGCCGGACATCTTCGGCATCATGACATCGAGGATCACCAGGTCCGGAATAAGGCCCGTGTTTATTTTATTCAGCGCGTCGGCACCGCTGGTTGATTTAACCACGGTGTAGTTCTGGACCGAGAGCTGATTCTCGAGCACCTGGAGATTGACGGGGTCGTCATCCACGACCAGGATCATCGGCTGGTCAATGATCGGGGCAAAGGCAAGGGGATCGAAGGGCTCGCCGGCTTTCGCCGGGATGTTATCCCTCCAGTTCTTCTTCTTCACCGGGGACTTTGCGTCAGATGACTGCGGCGTCGGCACCTGGGCTTCGGGGGGCCTCCGGATCGGTATCCGGAATATGAATGAAGAGCCTTTGCCCGGCTCGGATTCCACTTCTATGTATCCTCCGTGAAGCCTGAGGAGGTCCTTGGTTATGGACAGGCCAATGCCGGTCCCATTGTAGAGGCGCGAGATGGAGCCATCGACCTGCTCGAAGGGCTGGAATATCAACGGTATCTTGTCCTCCGGGATGCCGATGCCGGTATCGGTCACTGAAACTTCCATCAGGGAATAGTCGGGGTTTTCTCCCAGCAGTACCTGCGCGGAAATCTCCACCTTTCCCGTATCAGTAAACTTGATGGAATTGCTGATCAGGTTTATCAGTATCTGCTGCATCCGGTCTTCATCGGCCATCATGAGGGGAATGTTGGACGGTATTGAGTTGATAACTTTGATGTTCTTATCTCCCCGCAGGTGGCCGGTCAGGTCAATGGCAACGTCTGCCAGGGTCTTGATATCGACAGCCTTCAGCTTCAGGGTAATGTCCTTGTTGCGGAGCTTCGAGAAGTCCAGGAGGTCGCTGATGAGGTTGCTGAGGCGGCGGCCGCTCGATATGATCATGGCCAGATTGGGGTTCGCTGCTTCCGGGAGTTTGCCGGCAGCCCCGTCGAGAAGCGATTCAGCGATGCCGATGATCCCGTTCAGCGGCGTGCGGAGCTCATGCGATGTGTTGGCCAGGAAATCGTCTTTCAACTTGTCCATGTTCACGAGCTGCAGGTTGGTGCTTTCCAGCTCCCTCGACAGCTGCTCGATGGCGCCGAAGGCTTTGGAAAAGCGCATCGACAGGAGGATTGCCTGGGAAAGAACGAAGATGAACAGGCCGAAGGGAAAGAAGTTGCCGGTGTTGATGATCATGTTGTCGTAGAGTATTTCATTCACCACGGTTACAAAGAGCACGAGGATGCCCGCAATGAATATCCCCGAGCCCTCCCGCTTCCGTATGAAAGCAAGCATGATGGCGTAAACGGAATACACACTCACCACGAGTGTGATAATTTCATACGGCACGACGGTCTTTGAATATATGTAGGCGGGTGTTGCTATGACTATGGCAAAAAAGATGGCGCCAATGAACTGGAGCGGGCGCAGAATCTTGTTATTGAACTCGAAAGGAAAGAGGGAGTTCATAAACATGGCAAAGAACGGGAGCCCCAGGTACAGCGTCATGTATTCAATCTTGAGCATCAATTCCCAGTTGAAGCCCGGATAGATATGGATGAGGTAAAATTCTCCGTTAACTAGGGGCCTGATCGCGATGAGTAGGCAGAAGAGGCCCAGGTAAAGGGGCGATTTGTCATTTCTCCTCAGGAGAAATAATCCCAAATGGTAAAGGGCCATGATGAGAAGACTGCCGAGCATGAATATCTGGAAACTGAGGCTCAGGTCCCTGATGCCGTGGATCTCTTTCTTGTTTCCAAAAGAGATCGAATGAAAGGCGCCTCCCCGTTCATGATGGTAGTTGGACACCTGTAGAATGATTTCCAGACGGTCGGTCTTCGGGGTGTAATCTGCCACGATCGGCAGGTACTGCGGCTTTGAAGTATCCCGCGATGTTCCCACGGTGCCGTTGGAAGATACTTTTACCCCGTTGACGAAGAGGGCGTAGGCGGTACGCATGTCCATAATTCTAAAAGAGATCGGTCCCGTTTCCCGGCCCAGGAGTATCGTCAGCCGGTAGGTCGCAAAGCCATTCCCGTCCAGTTTTTTGCCTTTTATTACATGGCCGTTCCATGCCATGGGCACTTCGATTAAGCTGTCTTTTCCAGGCGGAGGGATCTTCATGAAATCCTCGCTGGCGAGAAGCTTTTCCCAGTAGAATTCCCATTGCCCGTCGAGCTTTACTGTCGCCCCAGCATTTATATCAAGGCGGGAGAGGTCAAGGACCCCCTCTTTTGCCAGCGGCCCCTCATCGCGGCCGATCAGGTCGCGGCAGGATATGGTGAATGCCGCAAGGCATACCAGAAGAATAAAGAAATATCTGTGTCTCAGCACTATTGGTACCTGTCAAGAAATGGACTGGTCGTAAAAACTTCATAGATGAAGTTTTTAGGCAATTGATAATTAGTAGACAATAAGGATATCACTTCTATTTTTCAATAAAAATATAATGGTTTTTTATGATTTTTCTATGACCTGTAGAGAAGGGACGTTACGAGGGCGGCCATTGTATTTTGACAATAAATGCTGAAATAATCTTGACTTATTATTGTTAGACTTGTTTCTTTACTCGATATTTTTCATGTTTCGAGGCTGTCTTAAAGGTTGCCTCGATATGGATTTTGCTTCGCTTGTTGATTGATTTTGACGCCGCAGGCGGCAAAATAGTATCGAAACAAGCGATCCCTATGATCAACAAATAGCGAGATCCACTCGGCAACCTCAATCGGGACAGCTCCGAAATAATTCAAGGAGCAAAACATGTCCGATACCATAATCCATGCACTGGTCCTCATTAAGAACTGGGGGGAGAGCGGTGATATTATATCCACTCTGAAAAGCGACAAGCATATCATTTCCATATTTCACATCATGGGTAAGTACAGCTTTCTCATTGACGCGAACTTTGACGACAAGAAGCAATTATCCGACTGGGTCGGCCGGATGAAGTCGGTCAAACTGGAGTCGGGGACCCCGGCGATCATATCCTTGCAGACGCAGCGGATCATCGATGTTCACAAGAAAAAAGAGGGGTATTCCCTGGGAGATTATCTGGCCATGAACCAGAGGTATCACTTTTTCGTCAAGATTGACAATCCCCATCACGATGACGCGTTGCTGAAACTCCTCTCGAAGAGCCCCATCGTGTTCTCCATCCTGCACGTCCAGGGGGAAAATTCTTTCACCATTGAAGTGATCGTGGGCGACTATAACGAATACCGGAAGCTCCTTGCGGAAATGAAGCAGCTGAAGACCATTCACCATATCGAGACCCAGGAAGTGATCTCGGTGCTGAAATACCGGAACCAGGTCATCGGCGAAGGCGGTGGACCGGTGACGCAGGACACCGACATCAGGGAGCTGTATACGCTGTAGGGCGCATCGAGCCAGGTGCACGGCATGCCGTGCACCAACCTATACGAGAGGACAAGTCATGACGAATTCACATACCGTTGACAATCCCATAGAATACGCCCGTGAGGTGGTAGGGCGCGATCCCTTTGCCACTTATCTCGGCATTGAAGTGGAGGAAGTTCGTGAGGGCTACGGCCGCGTAGGCATCACCGTGAAGCCGGAATACATGAACGCCGTTGAGCGGGCTCATGGCGGCTTCATCCACGCTCTTGCGGACCAGGCCTTTGCCGTGGCGTGCAACAGCACCGGCGTCATGGCCATCGCGGTGAACTTTAATATCAACTATCTTTCCTCTGCGATAGACGGGGAGAAGATTTTCGCCGAGGCGACCCCGGTCAATATCGGCCGCAAGGTCTCCGTATGGAGCATCCAGGTGCGCGGTTCGGAGGATAAGCTGATAGCCACCGGGACCGGGACCGCCTACCATAAATGACTCGGGGATGTTCTGCAAGCCGGGAACTGTCCCGCTCGTCCGCCTCGTATAACGTCCATGTTGACTCGGCGGAAACGACGACATCCATGTCGTCTGCTCGCCGGGACAGTCCCCGGCTTACAGTAAATATATTATACAATTAATTTGGATTATATCATTTTAATTAAGAGTTGACAATGGCTTTGACTGTTGGATTATTCTGGTCAATATGATCACTGTGGAGAATAATGTGCTGAAACGATTGATTATTCCGGTTATTGCAAGTCTGTGCTTTCTCGCATCATGCGATGTTTTTGTGCATAAAGAAAGCGTTGATGCCCTGAAGGCCTATGAAAAGAAATACTATGTACTGAAAAAGGATATAGATATTGAAGGAAAAAAGCTGAAGAAAGGCGAAGAAGTCAGGATCGTGGTCACCGCGGGCAAGGAGTGGGTCAAGGTTCACGCCTATCCGGCGGGGGCTAACGACCTCAAGGTGGACCGCCTGCTGATCCTTTATCTTTTTGACGATGATTTTGAGAAAAAGAAATTCAGCATGAATTATTTTAACGAACAGCTGAATGCGGTGGTCGCCGTCCGCGGCGAAGCCTCTGGAATTATTAAAAAGAAGAAAAAATAATCTATATATGGATAATGCCATGTTCGAAGGAGTATATACCGCGCTGATAACGCCGTTCAAGAACGGCACGATCGATTACGACGCACTTGAGAAAGTGGTGGCAATGCAGATCGCGAAGGGGATCGACGGGGTCGTTCCCATGGGAACGACGGGTGAGTCCCCGACCGTCTCTTTCGAGGAGCATAAGGAATTCATAAAGCGCGTTGTGAAGCTGGTTGACAAAAAGGTGAAGGTCGTTGCCGGGACCGGGGCAAATTCCACCGAGGAGGCCATCTGGCTCTCGCGCGAAGCGGAAAATGCCGGTGTTGACGGCGTGCTGCAGGTGAATCCCTACTACAACAAGCCGTCCCAGCGGGGTCTCATCGCCCATTTCGAAAGCGTGGCAAAATCGATCAGCATCCCGGTGGTTCTTTACAACCACCCCGGTCGCACCGGTATCAATTTTCTTCCTTCCAGCGTGAAGGAGCTCATCAGCCGTGTTAATAACGTCGTGGCGATGAAGGAAGCCTCGGGCGACATCAACCAGATGATGGAACTGTACGAGCTGTGCGGCGACCGGCTGATCCTCCTGTCGGGTGACGACGGCAACCTGCTCCCCTTTATGGCAATAGGGGGGAAGGGGATTATCAGCGTCATGTCCAACCTTCTGCCCGCTGAGATTAAAAAGGTTGTCACCCTCTGGAACGAGGGGAATATCGCGGAAGCGAAAAAGCAATTTTATCGGCTCCTTCCCCTGAGCAGGGCCATGTTCCTGGAAACAAACCCGGTGGGAATAAAGGCCGCCATGGCCATGGCGGGAATATGCAATGATGACCTGCGTCTCCCGCTGGTCCGGCTTGCCGACGAGAACCTGGCAAAGCTCAGAAAGGCGCTTCTTGACTACGGGGTGAAGCTTTCATGAAGATAGGAATCTGCGGCATTTGCGGACGCATGGGCGTGTCAGTCCTGAGGGTTCTGCTGGAGCGCAGGCATACGCTGGCCGCGGCCTTCGACCATGAAGGAGCGCCCCTGTTTGGCGGTGATGCCGGCGCCCTCGTAAACATTGAACGGATGAATGTCATGGTGACGCGCATCAATCCGGATGATATGCGGAAAGCTGACGGCATTATCGATTTTTCTTCGCCCGCGGCGTCGATGCTGCTCCTGGAGGAAGCCCGGGCCGCGCGGAAGCCACTGGTGATCGGCACGACCGGCATTACCGATGATGATAAGAAGAGCATCGAAAAGGCCGCGCGCGAGATACCGGTGATACTGTCACCGAACATGTCCCTCGGCGTCAACCTCCTGTTCAAGCTCACTGAAACGGCTGCACGCGCCCTTACAAATGAGTACGACGTGGAGATATTCGAGGCGCACCACCGTTTCAAGAAGGATGCGCCCTCGGGCACGGCCAAACGTCTCCTGGATATCGTGAAGGAGAGCATGCAGGATCTTGATCAGGCGAAAGTGGTGCCGGGACGCGATGGCATCGTGGGGGAGCGCACCAGGAACGAGATAGGCATCCACGCGATGAGGGGCGGCGATATCGTCGGAGAGCACACCGTGTTTTTTACGACCATCGGCGAGCGGATCGAGCTCACGCACCGCGCCACCAGCAGGGAGATCTTAGCCTCAGGCGCGGTGAAGGCAATGGAATTCCTGGCGGGAAAACCCGCCGGCTTGTATACCATGTATGACGTGCTGGGGTTTTGATGACCGACAGGAATGATACAACCTCCGACGGCAAAAAGGCCTTCGAGGAAAATCCCTTCAACCCGGAAAACAGGCGGCCCGAAGACATCGTCAGGCTCTTCTATACCTTTGACGTGCCCATCATACCGGTGGTTTCCAAGCGGGGGATACTTATCGGCGTGCTCAAGAAAGAAGACCTGGTTTCCGAACTTTCAGATATCGAGCGGGTCGATAAGCTGAAAATTGATGATTTTGTCACCAGGGTGGCAAAGAAGCTCAACCTTGACGAGCTGCTTCCCTACGGTTGGATCAAGGAGTTTGTCGTCATCAATATTTTCGGCGATGTGCAGGGCCGGTGGTCCCGGCTCCAGCTCTTCACCGCCTCGGAAACGCCCGAACGGTCCGCGGCGGCCGCCGACCGGGAATCGGATGTCCAGAAGGAAGAGCAGATCCTCGAGTGGATGATCTACCTCATACTGGAGCATATTCCGCGCGCCCTCTACGCGGTCAACATTAACGGGAAGACCATCTTCTACAACAGCCATTTTGAGGACCTGTACCGCCGGCATTTCAAAAAAGACGTTGACGTGGCATTTGTAGAGGATTCGATCAAAGATGCCGATAAAAACGAGCTTGTATCCGGCAAAAAAAGCGATGAGCTTATGTTTTTCAACCGTGACCTCAAGATACATTACGAAAAGATTCCCCTGATGAGCAAGCGCAAGAAGGTAGGCTTTTTACTCTACTGCACGCCGGATACCGACAACAAGGCCTCCTCCCCCATCCCCGGTATTGATATTAAATCGAAGTCTCTCGATACTATCACGGATGCGGTGGAGCGGATCGTCCTGGTTGACCTGCTGAAAGACAAAAAAGACCTTGCCGCGGTGGCAAAGACCCTGAAAATAAGCCAGAAATCCCTGACTCATAAGATGAAGAAGCACGGCATCGATTGGAAAAAATAATCCTTTTCCATGAATAGAATACGTAACACTATACAGAATGCAGGCAGGAGAGAGGGTTTTTCAGGAGACCTGAAAAAAATACTTGAAAGGACATAATTATTTTATTATATTGTTTAACGTAAAAAGGTGATATTTTTGTTGACTTAAACCGGTTAACCCGTAGATTGTCCTTGTCAGAAAAGATTCGGCACCTCCGTACTATCTTTTAGGTATTTTTCCCTATATATTTGTTTAAGGGCGTATAAAAATTTTTGCGTAATATAATCCTGCATAATAACAATATACAATAACACGCTATTTTATAATCATTTATCTTATTATTCAACAAGTGTTTTAGCGGGATAATCAGCAAAACGAGATCCATGCCTCAGGTCAGTGTTTTGAGGTATGGCATCATGCGAAATCAATTAAAATTAATACAGAAGGAAATTTATGGCACGAACTACGGAATCCCCGAAGTCCAGGAGCAAAACAGAAAACCAGCCAACCAACGGGACTGAAGCTGTTGAAACCGACGCCGTTCAGGAAACACCAACAGCAGCACCTGACAGCAACGGCAAATCCACAAAAGAAACCTGGCTCGACCTGGGCGAACTGAAAACGAAGAAAATAACCGACCTGGTTAACATCGCAAAAGAGATGGGGATAGATCGGATTTACGGGATGAAAAAACAGGACCTCATCCTGGAGATCCTTAAGTCCCAGACCGAGCAGAAGGGACTTATTTTCTCGAGCGGCGTTCTTGAAATTCTGGCCGACGGGTATGGATTCCTGAGATCAACCAACTATAACTACCTGCCGGGTCCGGACGACATTTACGTGTCGCCGTCGCAGATACGGCTCTTCGGCCTGAAGACCGGTGATACCATTGCCGGACAGATACGGCCGCCGAAGGATAACGAGCGTTTTTATGCCCTCCTCAGGATCGAAGCGGTCAACTTCGAGAACCCCGAGCAGCTGCAGAAACGGGTACTCTTCGACAACCTTACGCCGCTGTACCCCCAGGAGCGGATAAACCTTGAAACAGACGGCGATAACGTGGATATGCGGATCGTCAACCTCATGACTCCCATAGGAAAAGGACAGCGGGCCCTCATCGTGGCGCCGCCCCGTACCGGTAAAACTATATTACTTCAGAAAATTGCAAACTCAATTACGACGAATCACCCCGAGATATACCTCATCGTGCTCCTCATCGACGAGCGGCCTGAGGAGGTAACGGACATGCAGCGCACGGTAAAGGGCGAGGTCATATCCTCCACCTTCGACGAGCCGGCAAGCCGACACGTGCAGGTCACCGAGATGGTGCTGGAAAAGGCAAAGCGCCTGGTGGAACACAAGATGGACGTGGTAATACTCCTCGATTCCATTACCAGGCTGGCCCGGGCCTACAACCAGGTGGTGCCGACCAGCGGCAAGATCCTGTCAGGCGGTGTTGACTCCAACGCTTTGCACCGGCCCAAGCGCTTTTTCGGCGCTGCCCGGAACATCGAAGAAGGGGGAAGCCTCACGATTCTGGCCACGGCCCTCGTTGACACCGGAAGCCGCATGGACGAAGTCATTTTCGAGGAATTCAAGGGTACCGGCAACAGTGAGCTGCTTCTTGACCGCAAGCTGGTGGACCGGCGTATTTTCCCGGCCATCGATATGAGCAGGTCAGGCACCCGTAAAGAAGAATTATTGCTTGACACGGAAGAGCTAAATAAACTATGGGTTCTCAGGAAGGCACTTTCATCGATGAGCACCACGGAAGCTATGGAGCTTCTTGTTGAAAAGATGAAGGCCACGAAAAACAACAAGGCCTTCTTCAAGGCCATGAATTCATAAACTAAGGATCGTACAATGAAACCGACAATACATCCCGAATACAAAGACACGATAATAAAATGCGCGTGCGGCAACGAGATCAAAACGAAATCGACTTCGAAGAACCTCCACATCGAGATCTGCTCAAACTGCCATCCCTTCTACACCGGGAAGCAGAATATCGTCGATACGGCCGGACGGGTCGAGAAATTCAAGAAAAAATACAATATCAAGTAATCGCGGCATTACCAATGCATTGAAGCTGGAAGAGACCGGAAAAAATCCGGTCTCTTTTGTTGTTAGGATTATAGTCGCGATATGACCCGTTCGTAACAGGGAGTGTTTATTTTTCCAGCTGTTTAGCGATAAATGTCTGTAATGCGGAATGCCGGTTTGCCGATATTAAAATAACACATTCAGGGAAAGGGAAGGGACGGCATCTATGGCATCTAAAAGACTTGGCGAGATCCTCATGGAAAAAGGCATTATCACGAATGACCAGCTTAACGAAGCGCTCCAGGTGCAAACATCAAAAGGCGGCCTGCTGGGCATAATTCTCGTGGAGCTGGGGTATCTCAAACCCAAAATGCTGGCGAATTATCTTGAGTCGCAGAAATATTCCTGATTCCTCCTGTCTATCTATGAACCAGCTCTAGCCCTCCGACCCCCTGAGTGGGCGCGTGAGAAGAAGCGGTTTTTTATTAAAATAACAATATTATTTGGAATTCTTCAGCACGCTCAGGAAAGGATTCGTGAGATAGGGTATTGATTTCTGCTTGTCCAGGAAAATCTGGGACTTGTTGATGTGATATGCATGCAGATTAATACTGGATTACATGCCCCCTCAGGGGGACAGGGGGCATGGGTGTTGTTGCCACCCCTACGCCGCTTTCCTGACCTGCTTCTGCACCAGGAACAGGCCGAGGGCTCCGGTAATTATATAGAGAATGCCAACAACCTGCCCCTGGGTAAGCTCCAGCACGACTTTCGGGTTGAGCCTGATAAACTCCACAAGGAACCGCGCGGTTCCGTTCAATACAAGATAAAGGAAAAAGATTATTCCCGCCGGAAGCTCCTTCTTGCGCAATTTCATGAAAAAAATGAAGAGCATGAATGAAAAGAAGGACTCGAATAGGGGCGTAGGTAAAACCGCTGCCGTTACCGGCACGATGCCGTTAGGGTAGGGCGTGCCCAGGAACGTCGAGGTGGCGATTCCGTAGCAGCCGTCGCCCGATACGTGGCATCCCAGCCTGCCGACGCCGTAGGCAAGGGTCATGGCCGGGACCGTGATGTCGAATATTTCCAGTATGTTTTCCTTGCTTTTTTTAATCAGTATCATGGAGAGGAGAAAGGCCAGGATGAACCCTCCGTACACTGACAGGCCCGCGCCGGAGAATATCATACCCTTCGGGTCACGGAGGAATTCGCCCATATTTTCAAATATATGGAATATCTTAGCGCCGATAATAGCGCTGGGGATGATGACCAGGAGTAGCTTGTAGGCCAGCTCGGGGTCTTTTCCCCGGATTGTCAGCTCCCGCTCGGTGAGGAGAAACGCCAGGTAAAACGCCAGGCCGAGTATCAGGCCATAGGAGCCGATATTGATGAATTTATAGTTAAACAGTATGGGATACATTGAAGTCCGCCTTTGAAAATCTTCGTTATTGGTAAACGTATGTAACAGGATGGCGAAGATATTTGTCAAGATATTTTAAGGATACGCACGTCCGCCGTTCCTTATTAGACCTCACCCCGCCTCCGGCGCGCCCTCTCCTTGAAAAGGAGAGGGCTTCGGGAATAAATGGAATTTCTTTATTCTCCCCCTCTCCATTTATGGAGAGGGGGTTGGGGGTGAGGTCGAAGATGGTAGAGGGCGCGCCGGAGGCGGGGTGAGGCAAGACAAGGAATGAGGGCGCAGGACAGCTAATAAGAGGAATATTTTAGTTGTCTTTTGCCGATACCTGTAGTATAGTAAACTATCAGCCGGGAGCTGAATTTACGAGGGAGCCATGGATAGCAAGGAACGGGTTGAGTTGATACGGCGCGGGAACGAGTTTTTCAATAACGGTGAAATATCGAAGGCCGCGGCATTGTTCGTGAAGACCGGGTATCGCGACGGCCTGACCAGGATAGCCGATCACCTGTTCTATGACCAGCGGCAGCCCCTGGTGGCGCTGAAGTACTATCGGATGGTCAACCGTCAGGACAAGGTGAATGAGATTTTTGAGCGCATGATTTTCGCCTTCGGCAAGCTCATGGGGAAGGAGCCGCCGAAGCAGAAGGTGGAGCTGCCCCCTCTCAAGGTGTCCCCCAAACTCAAGATACTTGCCGAAGAGATCCTCCGGAATAACGAGGCTGCAGAGAAACAATAACGCCCTACAAATAAATTCTAAGATCCTCGGCGAGTACATCAAATAAAATCAAAAGGACTTCACGGCAGTCGGAAGAAGGAAATTCTCTATTACGCGGCAACATCCGACTCGATTGATGAGTTTGAGGGAGGGGTCTTGTCCGGTCATAAACCGGAGCAGGTGAGGCTCTTTCCATCTTATCGGTCCACAATGAAAAACCATGACTTTACCGGCGATACTCTTAGATTCAAAAGGGCCGACGGCAAGGGCCACGGCATGTACAAGATCCTGTCATTTTCAGCGGACAAGAAAGTGCTAAATGTTCATCTCGGTACCAGTACGCAGATCTGGATGAAAAAATAATCCTTTCATCGTAGTTTTATCGCGGGGTATCGTGTATGTTTTTGTCGTCGCTGCGATAGTGAGCCCCTATTTCATTTTCAGGAGCCATTACGCTGCACTTGCCGTCGCCCTTGGTGCCGTTGTGCTTATTGTAACGGTATTTACATTTTTTATGTCTGTCGTTAAAAACCTGCCCTACAGGAAGGCGTTATTTGAGGTGTTATCGATTACCGCCGGCGTTGTCGCTCTTTCCCTGGGTCTGGGCATGACAATAAAGCTTGTTTTTGGCTAGCGGACGATAACGGGAGAACGATGCTCGTCGGGTATGCCTCGGGTGGTTTTTTCATCACGTTGTTGTATTATCTGATTTTTTTACAATGGCAAAAAATCTAATTGCACTATTCAGTATAAATTTTATCCCGGTACCATGCTGGTAAGTCTGATCAATAACATTTCTTTTTTCGCCGGATGTCTGTCGCTTCTTCTCTCGGCAGGCCAGTTGTCAGTGAAGAAACGCCGTGTGGAAAATTACAATCTTGCCGCGATGTTTTTCTGCCTGGGGATTATTCTCCTGCAGCTCTCCTTCCTCTCCGACGGCACAGCGCGGCTCTATCCGGAAATCATGGTTTTCCACCTGGTCTTTCTCTATCTCATCACGCCGCTCCTTTATTTTGCCTATCACCTCGTGGTGCTGAATGAGGATTCTCTTCCCCGCTGGAAGATGAGGCTTTTTCTGGTTCCCACCGTTATTGTGTTCATGATCGATATCTATTTCCTTCTCATGACGTCCGATGAAAAATGGATCGTCAGCGCTTATCTTTTCAATGGAAGCGTCCGGCCGGCCATCATATTTTTCAGGGTGCTCTTCATTGGTGCCGCGGTGCAGATCCTTGTTTACCTAAGCATACTGTTCCGCAAGCTTCTCGCTCTCTGGAAGGTCGGCGATCAGCCGCCCGTTGCGTTCATCACCATGCTCTATATTATATTTTCCATCATCGGGGACGTGATGCTGTCAATGGGGTATATCTTCGGTTCGATGTATATTCTCCGCGCCGGGATGCTGATGGTGAGCGTCGTGCTCATCGCTTCGTATCTTGTCGGGCAGCACCACCCGAAATTTCTCCAGATGCTCCTGACTGAAACTTCCAAAAAAAGGTACGAGCGTTCCATGATCCAGGGCCTCGACCTGGACGCTCTTGCATTGCGGCTGAAGGTGCTGATGGATCATGAAAGAATGTACGCTGATGAAGCCATCACCCTCGGAAGACTGGCGAAGGCCTTGTCCGTAACACCGCACCAGCTCTCCGAATTTTTAAACGAGCGCTACAGCATGAACTTTCGTTCTTTCGTAAACCGGTACCGGATATGGGAGGCCGAACGGATCCTCGTTGAGGAACCCGACAGTTCAATACTGTCGATTGCTTTTGTCATAGGTTTCAATTCCAAAACCACTTTTTTCCGGGCTTTTGAAAAGCAGACCGGGATGCGGCCCCAGGAATACCGAAAGATGAAACTGCATAGGAGCTGATGGCAGTGCTATTTTATAAATTGAAACCCTGAAATAACCGTCCGGTTGTATTCTTTATTGACAATAAACCAGTTGCCCCGCGTTTATTATATCATCCCCCCTTCAGTTTATTAATTATTAAAGTATTGTTATCGCGAGAAGTCCCGACTAGTCGGGACTTCGCTACGCTGGCAATGACAGAGTGTTGTTATAATGATCGCAGATCATCAGTATGATATGTCTGCAAAATATGAAACAAACAGGAGAAACATATGCCGGAAATTATTGGAACCAGTAACAAAATACTCGAGGTGGATCTCGGCAAGAGGTCTTTCTCGGTAAGCGATATTGATGCGAAAGACCGCGACATGTACCTGGGCGGCAAAGGCCTCGGCCTCAAACTCTACTATGACAGGGTGCCGGCCGGGATCGATCCCCTGGGAGAGGACAACCTGATCCTCTTCATGACCGGAGTCCTCATGGGAACGGGAGCGCCCTGCTCGGGACGGTTCGAGGCCGTCACCAAATCGCCCCTTACCGGCATCATGGTAACCGCCTCGTGCGGAGGGCCCTTCGGTATGGCTTTCAAGACATCGGGCTGGGACAGTATCATTGTTAAGGGAAAGGCCAAGGAGCCGACCTACCTCGTTGTTTCCTCAAAGGGTGTGGAATTCAGGGATGCAAAGAGACTCTGGGGCAAAGACACAATGAAAGCCCAGGAGGAGATCATGAAGGAGGGGAGCGGTGCCGTTGTCATCGGCCCCGCCGGTGAAAACCTCGTCCGCTACGCCAACATCTGTTCGGGGCACCGATTTCTCGGCCGCGGCGGCATGGGCGCGGTCATGGGGTCAAAAAACCTGAAGGGAATTGTCGCGCTGGGCAAAGAGTACAAAATACTCCCGAAAGACCAGAAGCGGTTTGATAAAACAAAGAAGAAGCTCAACAAATATATCAACGTCAATAATACGACCGCAAATGGATATAGGAATTTTGGCACCAATATCAGCGTCAATCTGAACAACGCAACCGGAATGCTGCCGGTGCGTAATTTTACCGGCGGTACCCACGGTGAAGCGCACAAGGTGTCGGGCGAGACCATGGCGGAAAAGTTCAATACTAAGTACTCGACCTGCAAACCCTGCTCGATCCTGTGCGGCCATAAAGGCAACTTTGACGGGAAGATGAAGCAGATTCCCGAGTATGAAACGGTAGGTCTCTTCGGGCCCAACATCGAGATTTTTGACCCCGCCCTCATCGCGGAATGGAACGATATTTGCACGGATATGGGGATGGACACCATTTCGGCGGCCGGAACCCTTTCCTGGGCCATGGAGGCGACCGAGAAGGGGCTCATGCAAACCAATCTGAAGTTCGGCTCTCCCGAACATATATCACAGACGCTTCTGGACATAGGTCATGGCAGGGGAATCGGGAAAGATCTTGGCATGGGGTCCAAGGCGCTGTCGAAAAAATACGGCGGTGAGGAATTTGCCATTCATGTCAAAGGGATGGAACTGGCCGCCTACGACCCGCGGGCTGCCTGGGGTCAGGGCCTCTCATACGCCGTCGCCAACAGGGGCGCCTGCCACCTTTCAACCTATGTGCTCTCGCTGGAAGCCTATTTCGGGATGGCGGCACCGTACGCCACGCGCGGTAAAGCGACCATGGTAAAGTTTTTCGAAAATATTTATGCCGGGGTGAATTCCCTGCACATCTGCCACTTTACAGCGTACCCGGTATTCCTCGAGCCGCCCCTGGTGAAGTACACCCCGGTGCCGCTCTTAAAACAACTGGTTATGAACCTCACCCCGATTGCGCTGAGCCTTATGGACGTGAGCCCCTGGCCGGAGCTCTGGACGTCGGTTCTCGGCAAGACCTATATCCCGTTCATCACCATGAGAAAGTTCATGTCGACCGGCGAGCGCGTCCATGTGCTAGAGCGTTACATGAATACCCGGGAGGGAATCAGCAAAAAAGATGACACTCTTCCCGGAAGGCTTCTGAACGAAGGCAGGAAGTGCGATCCCAGGCAGCGCGGCGTTCCCCTGGAACCAATGCTCGTCAAGTATTACAAGCTCCGTGGATATGACCAGAACGGCATCCCCACCGACAGGCTTTTAAAGAAGCTCGGGATCCCCCAAAGAGTTTGATGTGACACCACTCAACATTATTAGAGGAGATATACGATGAAATCACCAGATTATTTTGAATTTTTCAGCCAGGCGAAAATAATGTCGGGCAACAAGGCGATGGCCAACATTCCCGTCGAGCTTGATGGTTTCGACGCGAGAAAACCCCTCGTTATCACGACCAGAGAAGTCACCCGGGCGGGGCTCGGAAAGAAGCTCGTCAAAGCTTTATACGATTCCAATGTCGTTATCGGCGCCATCTTCGATGAGGTGCCGCATCATGCCGGTATTTCGCAGGTGCGGGACCTCGTGAAGCTCTTCCGCGACCGGGGCTGCGATTCCGTGATCGCGCTCGGCGGCGGCGCCGCGGCCGATGTCGCGAAGTGCGTCAACATCATGGTTTCGGAAAAGACGGATGATCTGTTACAGTTCATCGGGGAGAACAGGATCACCCGGCACCTCAAGCCCTTTATCTATATCGCGACAGCCTATTCGACCGGTTACGAGGTGGCGAACAATGCGACGATCGAGGGCCGCGTGATCAAGTCGGACTTCCTGTTTCCCGATGTCATCTGCATCGATAAAAGCATGGTGGCTGTGAAGAACAGCGACATGGTCCTTGAAGGCGCTATGGTTGCCTTCGCGCAAGCGGTTGAAGCCGCCGATATGCCCAACGATAATCCGGTAGTGGACGCCTATGCCCACGCTGCGATCAGGTTTATTTACCAAAACCTCCGGAAGGGGATCAGGTCTCCCGGAGATAAAAAAACCGGCATGGCCCTCGCCAATGCCGCAGCGATGGGTGCGGTCGCCTTCTCCAATTCGCCTCAGGGGATCGTGCATCTGGTATCGAAGGCACTTGCCTCGGTGACCGGCCTTTCGGAGTCGTTCTGCAAGGTGGTCCTCCTGCCGTACAGCATCGAGTTGAAGCTCAGTAAAAAGGAGCCGTTCCGCGGCGATCTCCTTCTCGCCATGGCGGGCTTTGAGACCTTCGCAACGACGCCGGAAAAAGATCGGCCGCATGTGGCCCTGGGCCTTATCAGGCAGCTCCTTGCAGAAGGGGGGAAATATCCCCGCACCCTGAAGGACGTCAAGGTTGCAAAGTACCGGCTCGATGAGGCCGCGAAGGCTGCCGTTGAGGCAGGGGGCACGCGCGTGAAACTCAAGGAGTGCATGACGCTTCTGGAACACGCCTGGGAAGGGAAAACAATTCTGTAAAAAATACATGAGGTTCATACTATGAATATTAACAATTATCCTGAAATACAGCCTAAGACCAAGTTGATTAAAAAGATTTACGTCTGGATCATACTCTTCGTGTTCGGAAGGGCCTTCGAGGCGGCGGCGAAAGTCGACAAGAGCGCGAAAGAAGAATTCGCGAAGATGCCTGCCGACTTCTGCTTTGACATGTGCGTGCTGCCGAACGGTCCCCACATGATCATCGGCAAGGACGAGAAGGGGAAGGTCAGGTACATGGGGTGGAACCCCAGGGGCAAAAAGATCACCCTGTGGATGAAGATCAAAAACATGGAGTCGGCCATCCTCATGTTCACCTTCCAGGAATCCTCGTGTGTGGCGACTGCCCGCGACCGGCTTATCGTCGACGGCGATATTCCGCAGGCCTGCGGCATACTGCGGCTGATGAATCTCCTCGAGACCCTCCTGCTGCCGAAGCTCGTCACGAAGCTCGGGGTGAAGCGCTATCCGAAGTGGTCGCAGTTTTCACCGGTGCGCAAGTGGACCAGCCGGCTCCTGACCTACATCCGGCTTGTGGCCTGATGGGGTCCCGCGGCGCCGTCCGCGATATCATACATTACAAAGTGAGGAATTAATCATGATTTTACCAGGATATTATGAATTTTGCTGTCGCGTGAAGACCGTTTCGGGCCACAGGGCCCTGGAGAGTATACCTGAAGCGCTGCTCTCAATGAAAGCAGAGTGCCCTATGATCATCTCCGATAAGGGGGTCGCCGGCGCGGGTCTCATCAAGATCGTAACCGACGCGATGAAGCCCGGGAAGGGGGGCAAGAGCGTCACAATCGGCGCGGCCTATGACACCGTGCTTCCCGATTCCGATATCAAGATGGTCGAAGAGATCGCAACGATCTACCGCGCGAAGAAGTGCGACTCGATCATCGCCATCGGCGGCGGCTCGGTGCTCGATACCGCAAAGGGCGTGAACATCCTTGTGTCCCTCGGCGGCAACAGTTTGATGCACTACGCCGGGGCCGGCGCCGTAAAAAAGAAGCTGAAGCCCCTCGTCGCGGTGCCCACCACCTCGGGGACCGGCTCGGAGATGACCCTCGTTGCCGTCATCGCAGACCACGACCGCCACGTGAAGCTTCCCTTTACGTCGTATTTCCTGCTGCCTGACATTGCCGTGCTCGACTCGCGCATGACCAGGACCCTGCCGCCGGCGCTCACCGCCTCGACGGGGATGGACGCGATGACCCACGCCTGCGAGGCCTATACCTGCCTCGCCAAAAATCCGCTTTCGGACACGACGGCCCTCGCCGCGATCCAGCTTATCAGCCGGAACATCCTGAAGGCCGTGAAGAAGGGGGATGACATGGAGAGCCGTCTCGCTCTCGCGAACGGATCGGCCCTTGCGGGCATGGCCTTCTCCAACTCGATGGTCGGGATGGTGCACACGATCGGGCACGCCACGGGCGGGGCCTGCACTGTTCCTCACGGGACCTGCATGAGCATCCTGCTTCCGTACGGCCTGGAATACAACCTGCACAAGACCGCCTACCTCACAGCCGACCTGCTCTATCCGCTAGCCGGTCCCGAGGTCTACGCGGCCACACCGGGTAAGGAGAGGCCCGCAAAGGCCATTGCCTGCATCCGCAAGCTCAACCAGGACCTGTACGATGCCACCGGCGGCAGGCATGCCCGGTGCCTCAAAGAGGTGTATGACCGTGACGGAAAACAGATGGTGCCGAAGGAGGCGCTCCCCGCCATCGCGCGCACGGCGATGGGCGACGGTTCGCAGTTTTATAATCCCGAGGAGCTTGACTATAATGATTTCATGACGGTCCTCGAGTACGCCTGGGAAGGCGCGCCCCTCGACCTGAAAAAAGTCATCAAGGGAAAAAAGAGACAAAAGTTTTAACCGATGCCATGGTTGGCGGTTAAGTAAATAGTATAGAGATGAAAGGGCGGGATATCCCGCCCTTTTTATTGATGAAGCATAATCCCCATGGCTATCCTTTTCTGCATTAGGCATAATTCATAAATGGAACTTTATTTTTGCTCTGACCCTGAAAATATCGCCTGGGCAGTTTCACAGTTCTGTAGAATTGGTATTTTCAATTATTCAGAAACTGTATTTATGATTGGTTAATCATGGGATTATTTGATAATCATAAATGAATTAACCGGCTGGCCGGTTTAATAAATTCATTGAGGAGGCATAGATGAAAAAATACTTTATTATGTTGTTATTCTTAATCATCGCATCCGCATCATTCGGGCATGTTCCCTTTGTGCAGCCATACGACTTATACAGCATAAAGATTCCCGCCCCGATGGAAAAATCAATGGCATTTTATATGAGCTTTGAAAAGAAAAAGGATGTCGATATGCTCTATTTCCGGCTGGATGATGATGATTTTAATCCGGGTCTGACCCTTACCGGATTGAAGGATGAGTCGTTCCAGCTTGTCAGTACGGATGAAAATGGGGTAACCGGCCGCAAGCTCCATCTGGGATCACTTGTTCCCGGATGCGCCGTGTATGGCGATATCCTTCCCGTAATCGCCGTGGTTGGGCCGCTCCAGGAATACCTGCAGCCGCCGGACGGTAACATTTCGCTCCCTTTCAGGGTTGGCGATGATGAGGGCGTCTATATCATACAAAACGAAACCCAGGGAGATCTCTGGTTTGAAAAATTCACCTTCAAGTCCTACTTTGATCAGGAAAAAGCGGATATCATTCTGAATAAAGAAGGTAAATATAAAATTTATGCCTGGGAACCATTCGGGAGAACCGGCGATTATGTGCTCGAAGTCGGTTATGTCGAAGTGTTCGGGTTTCAGGAGATATTGAGGTCACTCATCTGGATCGAACATCTTGTAAACGACGGCGAGATCAGCTGTTCCCTGTGCAAACAGCAGTTAAAAGAACTGGATGGGCCAAACCCAAGCCTTAATGATGTAATCAATTTTTACAGTACGGTATTCCAGTAATATCAAGATTATGCGTGTCTGAGTATCCGGGCGCGCATAATAGTTTTTATTATCAGCTATCGGATCATTTATTTTGTTTTTCATCGCTGTCCGTCTCGAAATATTCCGGGTAAAGCCTGGCCGCGCAATCAGGGCACAGGCTGTGTGTAAAATTTACTGGAGCGTATTGTGACATGTATTGCTCAACCTGCTGCCAGTATCCCTGGTCGTCCCTGATCTTCTTGCACGCGGCGCATATAGGGAGCATGCCGCTGAGCATACGCACTTTTTTTAAGGCTTCCTGAAGCTCGGTGATCAGCTTTTCGCGTTCCGCCTCGGCGCGCTTGCGCTGTTCAATCTCCTCCAGGGCCTTGTCCCGCATTGTCCGGTAATCGTGTATACGGTGAGTGAGTTCCGATACATCACTGGAGGCAAACATCGCATAATATCCTTTATTGTCAAAAGCGGGAACCGGGGTCACTATGGTATGCTGTATCCTCGTTTCACCGTCCGGCAGCCTTGAGGGAAAGAGGTCCTTGTGGAGCTGAGATGAAAAGATAGCCGGGGGGCCGCCTTCAAATATTGTTTCCAGGCGGCTCCGGTATTTTTCCTCGTTAAAATGCTTTAAACGGCCGGCAAGGCTGGATCCGACAATTTCCGGCTTGGTAATGCCGGTCCAGTCCTCAAGACAGCTGTTCCAGAAAAGCGTTATATAATCCTTCCTGATTACGCATATGCCCATCGGGACATGGTCCAGGATACCGAACCTGTCCGCAGCTGTAGCTATTTCATTCATCGCTGTGGTATCTCTAACCAGTGCCAAGTTCCTTAAGCGATGCAAGCAGCTTATCGAATGAACCCACTTCAAAGAATATTACTATATCGCCTTCAACATTGAATTCTTCAATGATGAAACGTGTTCTGGCGAGAAGTATATCGGCTTTCGGTGCGATCTTGTCCATATTAAAGAGGGAATTTACATTGCCTTCAATGTAATTTGGCACTGAATAGCTGAGACTGAGCTGCAGCAGATTGCTTATGGAACCCATTACGGAGTTCAGCACAATATTCCCTATTTCCGAAAGGGTGCCAGCCAGTATTGAATCGAGGTCACTGGCGTTCGGCTCTTCCCCGGTCAGCGCAGTAACAAGCTTCAGCGCGCTTTCTGATGGGAATAAAAGTTTTGCGTTCCCTGAGAACAACCCCTTGAAAAGCAGGTTCACCGAGGCAAGACGATCTTTACCTACCATGTCCAGTTCGGCCTTCAGCTCGTCGCATGAAAGCATTTTCACAAATGGGATCTGGAGAGTGATATGTGAGTTGAGCATAGTGTTCAGGACGCTGGCGCCCCGTCCTACGCCGATATTCATAAGCTCCTTGAGAGCGTCAATTTGTTCAGATGTCGGATTCATGCCGTCACCGCGTGTATGCCTTAAGTGCTCTTTCAATGGCGTTTATGAGGTCGCTTTCGTGGGGCGGCTTGTTGATGAAGTCCACCGCTCCCAGATCCTGGCATTTTTTTTTCGAGGTTTGCTGTATGTCCGCGGTAAGAATGATTGACGGGACTGTGAGACCGCCGGCCTTCAATGTGCTCAGGACGTCGAAACCGCTCATATCCGGCATTAAAAGGTCCAGGAGAATACAGTCCGGCTTGTCCGTGCCTATTTTTAAAAGTGCTTCTCTGCCGTTGATGGCTTCAATTACTTCATAACCCTTTTCTCTCAATGTTTTACCGACCATGGTCCGGATCAGCTTTGAATCATCGACGATCAGGATTTTTGCCTTTTTATCACCTGCGGGATAACTCATTTAAAAAAACCTCCCCTCAATCTTTCTGTTGATTGTTCGGTATTCGATGAAGATGATTCATGTGATTATATATATTATACTGCGGGATAGTAATAATTGCAATAATAATCTTTAATATTTTTGAATTTCAACTTATGATGGGATCTTTTTCTCCCATCAATGCCGCTGATACTCCGGGCCCTATCCATCTGCCAGGCCGCTCCAGATCTTATTGAATTCTTCTTCATAATGCTTCAGTGCGGTTTTACAAACGCATTTTGCTTGCGTTAAGTGGCAGGATGACGTTTTGTGGCGGTAAGAGAGGTGGTCTGCCGGTGGCTGTTGTGCGTGAAATACATCGCGGTATATTCCTGGTCACGGAGCGGGGCGGGTGGGGGCCCATGCGGCCCCCGATTAATATCTACATCTTAACCGGGGAAGACGGCCTGGTCTATGAAGCCGGTTACGGCACCAGCGGCTCCGTGCGCTACCTCGCCAGGGAGATACGGCGCATTGAAGCGCACTGCCGGGGGCGGGGCGAATCTTGTTCAATCAGGAGGGTCCTGCCCAGCCATGCCCATCCTGACCATTTCTCGGGGCTCGCGGCCCTCAGGGAAGAGCTTGGCCTGCGGGTCGTCCTCACCCGGAGTATGGCGGACATTATCAGCTCCAGGGCTGTATATCGGGATTCTTATAATGCTGAACGGGGTGATGATGCAAACGCACTGGCGCACTTTTTGTATAGGCGCATCATCGGGCCTGCCGGGTCCTGGTTTTATGAAAGGATCTACGGGACCCGGTTCATCAATGATCCCGATGATATTATCGACGATAGCGGAGTCATGGAGATCGGCGGCAGGTCCTGGCGTCTCGTCGCAACACCGGGGCATTCGCCGGACCACCTGTCCCTTTACGATGAGGAGTCCGGCATTCTCCTCGGCGGCGACAATGTGCTCAGGAGCGTAACCACCTGGCTCGGCCCACCCAAGTCCGACCTGAAAATCTACATGCGTACCCTGGAGCAGCTGCGCGCGCTCCCGGGTCTTCGCCTGATACTCGGCGCGCATGGAGGCCCGATCGATAAGCCCCTGGAGCGTGTCGCGAAAATCATCGAGTGGCGCAGGAAGCGGATCGAACACGTGTATGACGTTGTTATGAACAGCGGAAGAGCGGGATGCAGTAAGAATGATGTGATATGCTCTATCTATCGGGGGGAAAGTTATTTGAAACGGTATATGGCGGATGGATGGATTGACCTCTCGCTTCGCTGTCTCATCGATGACGGCCGAATACGGGAAGTATCGAAGGGGAGATATGCCGCTCCTCAAGGCCGGTCCGGCGCAGATGCCGGGTCCGGCCTTGAGGTTTGACCAGTATGTTCAGGATGCCCGTTTCAGCAGGGCCTGTTTTGATCAGGCAGCCGGCCCCTGTTATTGTTCCTGGTGATCATATTGAAAGACTTTCTCCAGCCGGGAGAGGTAATCACGCAGGGCGGCAATTCCCATGTGGCCGTCTTCCGCATCAATCGGCTTATCAAGACCTAATTGTGTTTTGGCGATAATTACTTCCAATTTTTTGTAATCCGGCAGAGATGCTTTAATGGAAGACAAATATTCATTTAAAAGAGTGCGGTAATGAGGTGAGAGTTTTTCGCAGCAGCGTTTCCGGGCTGCTTGTAACTCCATCAGATCCTGTTTCAGAGGGGCTTCCTGTTCTTTGCTTATTATTTCGCCATACGAAGCTATTTTTTTCCTGATGGGACCCAGTTCTTTGTTTTCCAGGGCCTCGGCGTTTTGACTCAGCGTGTCGAATTTTTTTTCGAAACCGCTCATACGGTCTTCAATCTTTTTTATCAGAGCCTGTTGTTCTACCAGCAGGTCGTAATTTGGCTTTGCCTGCTTCTTCGCTTCCTGGTATTTCTGGTCGTCCTGTAATTTCTTGTCCGCATTCGCGCCATAGTTCTTGGTCCAGGCGATTCTTTCTTCCTTGCTCATTGATTTGAGCTTCTTCGGGTCTTCAGGCGACATGCCATATTCCCGCATCATCTGCTCTGCCATGGCTTTTTTTTCTTCTTTAGTCATCTTCCCGCTTTTCCGGCCTTTTGTTTCCATCCCCTCGGGCAGCGTGATCATCCTTGACGCCAGCGCATCTTTGTTTGCGTCCATATAAGCTTTTGTATCTTTTTTTCTCTCCCTGATTTCCTTCTCCATCTTTTTGTCAAGATCATGAACTGATTTCTTATACGATGATTTTTCTGCTTCTTTTATGCCGCAGCAAATATTAGGCGCTGCCGGTATCTGGGCCAGATAGGCTTCAGGCGAAGTCCTGGCGTAGGAAAAAGCGGCAACACTAAGAAACATCAGCGCAAAAATGACATGTTTCATTATTCATCTCCCGATTTTGGTTAATCAAGATTATTATTTTATGTGTCGGTCAGTATATATGGGGATCGGTTCATCGTGTCAATATATATCCACTATGCTGATATCGATTTTTCTGGTAAGTTGCCGGGTGAGGACGATTGGGTCGGATTTGCTTTGATAATAATCGTGTATAATTCTTTTTTTTATCCTTGCGTGAATAACATGATTAATGCAATGTTTCTTCTGCCACGTGAAAACATTTAGAATATGTTTTTTTTTGTGGTTACCTTATAGGGGAATAGCACATATGAAGTGGATGGTATCTGTATTATTGATATTCATTGGTACGATTTCCGGCTGTTTTCTTAACGATAATAATAATTCGTTATCGAGGATGGCACTTACCCTTATGACGGCGGCTAATAGATCCGGGTATATAATAAATGAACCATATGTTACAACAGCTTTTCATGATGATTTCGAAGGAACGGAAGTTGATGAAACAGTATGGCAGATTGCGACATGGAGAGAAGAAAGTCAGACATCACGAGACCGATGTTATGTTCAAGATGGAAGGCTTAATCTTGTATTTGTTTATGGAGGAACAGACGCATATGGTCATGATATCTTCAACGGCGCCGCCATTCAGACATGGGATGAATTCATGTATGGAACATGGGAAGCGAGCCTGAAACCGACCGGCATATCGGGAGTGCTGAATTCCATGTACACAATCGATTGGGATAATATGAACACCGATTATAGCGACAGCGACGGCACAAAAGAGGAAATAGATATTGAATTTCTGACGAAGTCTTTCACCGCGTCATCCGGGGAAGTGCATTATGCCGTGCATGAAGCAGGCAGTGACAGCTTTGATACAAATCCTGATGTTCCGCTTAATTTCGATCCTTCAACCGCGTTCCATACCTATGGTATTGAAATCACACCGCAACATATCCGATGGACCGTAGATGGTAATGTTTTGCGGGAATATGTTTATCGTGGCAATGATATCAGAATTAATGCCCCGTATCAGCTTAAGTTTAATGTGTGGTCGCAGAATGGTCCTTCGACATGGGTCGGCGGTCCGCCACCGACAGGTACGCAATGTATTTACCAGATAGATTGGATCAGTTTTACACCCTATAATTGAATGATAAAATTGAGCTTATCCTGAATACAGGGTTTTTATGTTGTAATAAAAAAATTAAAAATGAAAAATTTTGTTGTCATTTAAAAAAAAATTATGTATGTTTAATGGTTTTCAAAAAAAACACATGTATTGTTGCCTAGTTTTTTAAATAAAAAGATAAGCTGCACCGGAATGGAGGAATCACATGAATATTAATTCTTTATCACCCACATAATTATCCTTAATACCAATTAATATGAAGCCAATCGATGTCTGGCGGTAATTCGGCCGGGCGGTAACAATTAATAACCACTGAGATTTATCAGGCGGGTATAATTATTTTCTCAAAAAATGAGGTTTATTATGGCATTGAAAAAGTTTCTAATTATTACACTTTTAAGTTTATTCCCGTTGTTTGGCTGCGCTGGCGGTAATTCTGAAGACGATAAGCTTAGCGGATTAATGATAATCAATAATCCCGCTGGTGTCGACATGGGAACATTAAAGCTGTCTTTATCAAGCTCAACCAGTAGTGTCAATTATCTGAGAAGCAACAGTATAAGCGGGCTGTTGCCGGCCGCTTCAATAATACCGTCTATCGACATGGTACCGGAAATGTATTCCATCAGCGGGACCGGGCCCGATGGCAGCAATTTTTCAGTATCAACAGGCAGCGAAACTATTGAGGTTCCGAATCTCAGGTTTGGCACCTGGGACATAACAGTTGAAGCTTTCAATGACGATGCGTCCCCCGTGTCAATCGGAAGCGGCAGCAATTCCGTTGCAATAGTGGCGGGAGCGACAACCCTATGCACGGTTGTGGTTACCCCCTATACCGGGTTCGGTTCACTGTCCCTGGCTTTGACCTGGAGCGGCGCTTCAGTAGCAAATCCGGCCATTGCATCCACAATTACCCGGAACGGGGGAATCCCTGCGGTGCTAGCCTTCAGCGTCAGTAACGGCAGTGCTTCGTCATTATCCACCCTCGCGGCGGGTTACTATACCGTGAATACCAAGCTGTATGGGGACGGAGCGAACAGCACCCGGATTTTCATGGGCGGAGCTGTGGACGTCGTGCGGATTCTCCAGGATCAGCAGACTGCCGGGACGATGTCGATTGTGGTAAATTCAACTGTCCCTGACGGAGACGGCGGGATCACGATAGATCCTTCCATGGATGATCCGATCGAGGTAATCCTGACGGGAAATGTGGCGACCATTACCGAGGGATCTACCCTCACTGTTCATGCGGCAGCGCCTTCTGAAACGGAACCCGTTACGTATACATGGTATTTGAACGGCGTAACGCAGTCTGGCGGATCAACCTACACGAGTACAGGCCTTCCTGTCGGCCGCTATCGGCTGGATGTTACCGCCTTCAATTCTGACGGCTCCAGGGCGGGGTCGGCAACCTGTACCTTCGAGGTGGTTGACGAAGTGACGGCATCGAATATTATTGCAGACCATACCATCGTTGACGATTACGACAAGATTCCCGCTTACTATATGGCCGAGGTCAAGAAGATGATGGTGGCTTTCCCCGGCGAGTCCCATTCCCTTGCGTATAGAACCGGCATGGAACTCCTGGAGGCGCAGAACAGTAATTATGCCTGCAATGTTTCAAAAGCCGAGGCCTATACCGATCAGTATGTGCGGGTCAACACCACCAGTGCCGGTGAAGCGCACTGGTATACCTGGTATGCCTATGACAACCATAACGGGGCAAATAAGGACGTGGTCAAGAACTACATCACACGATATAACAGTAATGGATATCCGGTACATGCCCTTGGCTTTGCCTGGTGCTGGGACATGGTCTGGATGAATGGTCTAACGGTAGCAAACGATCCGGTTTTTGGGTGTGGTTGGGCAGGTTCCTCGGAAGGCGGGCCTGACGGCAACCTGGCTTGGGGTCTGGATGCCGATGACTACTCCATGACGGGCAACAGGGTTTCCATGGATACCTATCTTTATGCCACGGAAGAGTACCGCCTCTATTGCCTCAGCAACAACTATCCGACCAGGATCATCTTCACCACCGGTCCGGCGGATGGTTATTCGGGCGAGCTTGGTTATCAGGTGCACCTTAAACATGAGCGTATCAGGGATTACGTCGGGGCAAATTCTGACCGCATCCTTTTCGACTACTGTGATATTCTCGTTTATAATGACGGGGCCAGCATCCCGAACACCACAACCTGGAACGGGCATGAGTATCCCGTTATAACGACAGCTAATCGCGGCGACGGTTCAATCGGTCATATCGGGTCTGCCGGTGCCATACGTTTGGCCAAGGCCCAGTGGTGGTTGCTGGCGCGTATCGCGGGTTGGGATGGAGTGACCCCGTAGTTGTATATTACCGGCGACCCTGTCTGTAATGTTTTAGCCGGCTAACGATAAAACGCGCCCCGCGGTGATTGGTAGTATATTAAAAATTGCGGTCACCGGCGGCGCGTTTTTTCTATCCAGCCGGGAGTGAAATGTCCCAGGGTGTGTTCTGCCTCCCCATTCCCGGGCCGAACCCAAATTATTCTTGATTTAACTTACTTATCCCGCAACTATTGACCTCGTTCCATTATCCCGGTCCAGGAGTTGTTCATGAAAAAAAGCATGCTGATATCAGCGTTTATTTTGTTGATGATGATTACCGCAGATCCCGGCCAGGGTGCCATCCGTGACGCAGGCGAATACCTGAAAAAAAACGTGGTAACCAGGAAGCTTAAAAACGGGATTACTGTTATCCTCCTCAACCGGGGATACGCGCCCGTCCTCGCCTTTGAGACGTCCTTCAGGGTCGGGTCCGTGGACGAGAATTACCGCACCATGGGGGCGGCCCATCTGCTGGAGCACATGCTCTTCAAGGGGACCGACACCATCGGCACGAAGGACTGGAGCAAAGAGCGCCCGATTCAGAGCAGGATGGAGGCGGTGGGGGAGACCATCGACCGGTTGAAACTCACCGATCCGGGGAATGCGCGCCTGCCTGCCCTCGAGTCGGAGCTGCGGCGGCTTCAGAAAGAGCAGGGCGCCCTTGTCGTGAGCACGCCCTACGACGCCATCTATGCCGAGAACGGAGGCGTCGGATTCAACGCCTCGACCTCAAGGGACAAGACCGGCTACTATATCGAACTGCCGGCGTCCAGGCTCGAGATGTGGGCGAAGATGGAGTCGGAGCGCCTCATCAGCCCTGTGCTTCGGGAGTACTACCTGGAGCGGAACAACGTTTTACAGGAGCGGCTCATGCATTATGATTCCATCGGCACCGGCCTTGTCTACGAAAAATTCATGGCCACGGCGCTTATCGCCCATCCCTACCGGCACCCCATTATCGGGTGGCGCTCCAATATTCCCTTTCTATCGATAGAGGATATCAAAAAATTCTACCGCGACAATTATGTGCCGTCCCGCATGACCATTACCATCGTGGGGATGCAGAATGCGGAGAAGACTTTCGCAGTCATAGAAAAATATTTTGGCGCCCTCGAGGAACGTCCCGATCCGGACCCTGTGACCGTAGGCGAACCGAAGCAGACCGGGGAGCGGCGCTTCACCATGAGCTTTGAGGCAAACCCGTATCTCATCATCGGGTGGCACAAGCCTGTGTTCCCGTCGCGGGACGACCTGACCTGCGAGGTCATATCGGAGATGCTTACCGGCGGCAAGTCGTCGTGGCTTTACCGGGCCCTGGTGCTGGAGAAGAAGATCGCCTCGTCGATAAGCGCCTGGAACGGCGCGCCGGGCTCGCGTTATGACAACCTTTTCGTGTTATTCGCAGCGCCGCGGCCGCCCCATACCGCGGAAGAGCTGGAGCGGGCCATCTACGATGAGATGAACAGCTTCTTCACTGACGTGTCTGAAGTGGAGCTGAGGAAGGTGGTCAACGGCATCGAATCGGGGATGGTCTTCGACCTTGAGACGAACAAGGGAATCGCCCATATCCTGAGCTATTACCAGACACTGTACGGGGAGTGGAAATACGCCGCCGATTACCTGGCCATGATAAAGAAAGTCACCATCAAGGACGTGAAGAATATGAAGGATAAATATTTTACCGATGCCAACAGGACCGTGGGCATCCTCCTGGACAGCCGCGCGGCGGGAGGTAACAAATGAAGCGGATAACAGCAACACTCTTCCTCCTTTCCCTTGCCCTGCTGTGGGACGCGGGACGTCCCGCGTCGGCGCAGTTTTCCCCGGACGCGATCAGGCTCCCCCCGGTCGAGAGAGCCGTGTTAAAGAACGGCATACGGATTTTCTACATCAGGGATGAGCTTCCCCAGGTGACGGTCATAGCGTCGGTCGGGTTCGGCAAGCTCTATGAAAAAAAGGAAAACGCCGGGATCTCCGAGGTGATCGCCAGGGCCATTTCCCTTGGCGGCTCAAAGAACTACCCTGGCAGCGTCCTCCACGAAAAGATCGATTCCATGGGGGGGCGCCTTTCGGTCGCATCCTCCTGGGAAGGCACGGTCATTTCGTTGAAAGTCCTCGAGCGCTTCAAGAACGAGGCCTTTACCATCGTCGCCGACCTTGTGGCCAATCCCGCTTTTGACCAGCGGTCCCTGGAAACCGCCAAGGGACTTGTCGCTGATTCGATCAGGAGAAAATATGATGACCCGGCGGAGATCGCCTTTGACAGGGTCAGGGAAATAATTTTCAGCGGAGAAGGATACGGATCGATGCCGACACCGGAGAAAGTAAGTGCCTACACACTGGGCGATGTGAAGGGTCACTGGGAGTTATACCGAACCGGCCGCAACATCATGATCGGCATATCCTCCTCGATGGATTTCAGCGAGGCAAGCCGCTTCTGCCGCGAGCGCTTTTCCTCGATCGCACCGGGTGCGGATATGACCTATGACGCCGACCGTAAAAACATCCTTGAGCGGGTGAAAGGCTCCCATGGGAAGATATACTTCTATCCCAAAGACATTCCCCAGTCGACGGTCATCGTCGGGACCCTGGCGCCCGACATCGCGTACAGGGGGGGGTACGCCCTCGAGATCATGAACCTGATCCTGGGCGGCGGCTCCTTCAATTCCCGCCTCATGACTGAGATTCGGGTCAAGCGCGGCCTCGCCTACGCCGTGCAGTCCATCATGAAGTTGCGGTGCAAGACCGGCGTGTTCCTCGCCTTCGCCCAGGTGGAGAACAAGACCCTGGGCGAAGTGCTGGGCCTCCTGAACGAAAACATCGACAGGATCTCTCATGAGAAGATATCCGGCACCGAGATGGAGTGGGCCCGGAAGGCCATCACCAACAGCTTCGTGTTCCAGTTCGACACGCCGATGAATATCCTCTCCAACTATATGTTCGTCGCCTATAACAACCTGCCGCCGGACTATTTTACCGGCTATATCGGCAGGATAAACGGCGTGCGGGAGCAGGATGTCCTGTCTGAAACCGGCAGGCTCTTCGAGCAGGGCCTGGTGACGGTGGTGGTGGGTAATGAATCGGTTCTGCCGGACTTGAAAAAATTCGGGGAAATTGTTATACTGAAGTAGCCCCCCGACCCCCGAAGGGGTGCCCTCACCCCGTCCCTCTCCATTAAATGGAGAGGGAGATGGTAAAGACATGTTTTGCTGAAGCCCTCTCCTTTTTAAGGAGAGGGCGCGCAGAGCGCGGGTGAGGTCCCTCTGGGTGAGAGAAAAAAAAGGATTCATCCAATGGAACAGGGCACCGTAATCGATATACGCGGAAATAAAATCCTGGTCGAGACAGGAACGGCATCCTGGTGCGGCGGCTGCGCCATAAGTCATTCCTGCGCAATCGGAGCCGACGGCGTTTCGCGGCGCCTCTGGATGGACAATGACGGCGGAGCTCTGGTCGGCGATGAGGTGACCTTTGAAATTGCAGAGAAGGAGGTGGTGGCAGGTGCGGCAGTTGTCTATCTTCTGCCGGTGCTGATGCTTATTGCCGGCATTATCCTGGGAGCCTCTGGCAGAGACAGGTTCGGCCTCGAAGGCGATCTCCCGTTGTTGGCGGGAGGAGCCGCTGGACTGGTCCTGGCGGCCCTGTTTGTATGGGCGCTATCGGCGATAATGAAGAAGAAACATGTCGCGGTGCCCCGGCTGATAGACATAACGCGGAGAGGCGGAACAATTAATTGTGGCTGAATGCTTAATCCTGCAGGGCGATATTCCGACATTAATAAAGATGCGCGCGGGAGCATGGTGCACATGGTACTACTCCTTGTTTTTTGCGTATTTCGCTTAAATTATTTTTGGGGTCAAAGGGGCGTAGCCCCTTAAAAGCCCCGCAGGGCCTCCCCTGCGACAGGTGGGTTGAGGGCGAAGCCCTTTTCCATGTGTTTTGCTTAAATTATTTTTGGGGTCAAAGGGGCGTAGCCCCTTAAAAGCCCCGCAGGGCCTCCCCTGCGACAGGTGGGTTGAGGGCGTAGCCCTCATTATGAATATTAGTTCAAGGATGAACCGCATGAAAAAAAAAGTAATTGATTTAATGACCTATCGGATTGAAAAGACATTAAAAGAGAACGGGTTCGAAGTTAAGAAGGACGATAACAAGAACATCAAGATTCTGATCAAATTATCGAATAATGACTAGCGGGGTTAGAGACCGAGATGGCGAATGACATTGAAGCTAAACGGCAATCCATCAGGGATGAATTGGATAAACTGAATTACGAATTCAAGGTGGAGATCCCAAAAAGGATAGCCGAGGCGCGCTCATACGGCGACCTTAAGGAAAATGCCGAATACCATGCGGCCCGGGAACGCCAGTCTTTCGTCCAGGCCTTGATAGCTCAGCTTAATGGACAGCTCGGTCAATTGCAGCAGTTGAATATCGACGATATTGCGGAGGACCGGATCGGGTACGGCGCGACTGTCAGCGTTATAGACTTGGACAGCGATGACCGCATGGAGTTTATTTTTGTGTCGCCCAACGAGGTCGACCCGTCGGCGGGGAAGATTTCCCTCTCCTCTCCGATCGGCAATGCGATGCAGAATAAAAAGGTCGGGGAGGTTGCTGAAGCTGTAATTCCTGCCGGGAAAAAACGTTATTATGTTGAAAAGATCGTCACCATTCACGGAAATGTTCTGGAAGAAAAATACACAGGCGAGGCATGATATTCCGGTCTGGATCCGGTTTTGAAGATTGGAGACGACGAGAATCGAACTCGTGACCTCTTGAATGCCATTCAAGCGCTCTCCCAACTGAGCTACGCCCCCGGTCAGAAATTTTTAAATATGGGAAGCACCTTTTTTTGTCAATATTATTTTTTACTCTATAGCAATAATTGTTCCTGCCCACCTGGTAGTTAATAGACAGTAGCGTATTAATCCGGGTCAACTGTGTTATATGTCTTTACAAAATAATCCGATAATAGATAATAGATGTCATGGCTGTGCCTGATCGGTGGATCATTTACTCCAGTCGGGCCAAAATACAATCTTGACAGAATGAATATTTGATTCTACAATAGACTTGCTGTAAAATTTACTAATAAGTAATTTGCGTCCCTGCCTCCGTAGACGGCGGGGACACAAGAAAATATTAATGAGCAGGCATTCGGCAAGTCTAATCTGTATACGTCATAATAGGGTTTGATCTATCCATGATACTCACCTATATAATCGTTTTTTTGTTCATCCTCATACTCGCGGGGATCATCATGTACGTGGTCAATTCCTTTGTAATTCCGCGGAGAATCGAGGAGATTGCCCATATGATAGAGGCCGGCCAGACACGGCAGGCCATCAAGAAGCTCACCGACATCCTGGAAAAAGACGACCGCAACTCGTACGCGCATTACCTCCTGGCCGAGGCCTATCTGAAAGAAAACAATGTAAAGTTTGCCATCGTTGAGTACCGCCAGGTCTTCAAATATGCGAAGTATAACGAGCACGTCAAGGAAAGCGAGGTCAGAGCCAAACTGGCGAAACTCTATATGGACCAGGGGATGATCGAGGACGCAAAGAGCGAGTACCTGCTGCTCACCAAAATTGAGCCGGATAATTACCTGAATTTTTTTGCGCTGGGTTCCATCTATTTCAGGTCCAATGCCCTCGACAGGGCCACGACTTTTTTCAAGAAGAGCATATCACTGAATGCGCGGGACGAGCAATCGTATTATTTCCTGGGCCAGATCTATTACCAGAACAACCTGTTCCCGGACGCAAAGCAGGTCCTTCTCGAGGCTATCAAGATCGAGCCGTCCAATTACCGGGCACATTATTTTCTCGGTCTGGTGCTCCGCCAGATGGCGGACCTGGAATGGGCAATCAAGGAATTCGAGATCGCTCAAAAGAGCGAGGACCTGAAGGTGAAATGCTTTCTCGCCAAGGGCTCCTGCCACCTTCAGAAAGGTATGGTACAGAAGGCAATGCAGGAATTCGAACGCGGGCTGAAGTTTGCCCGCAAGGGGAGCGACACTGAGCTTGGCCTCCGGTATTACCTCGCCGAATGCTGTGAGAAGACCAGGGACCTCCATTCAGCCATATATCAGTGGGAGAAGATCGTCGAGGTGAAGCCCAATTTCCGTGACGTCCAGGCAAAGCTCAAGAACTACGCCGAGTTCCGGCAGGATGACCGCATCAAGGATTTTCTCATATCGGGACTCTCGCAGTTCGAACACACCTCCCGGAAGATCGTTGAGGCGATGAACTTCTCCATCAACGACATCAATATCATCAGCGACACCGAGATTGAGATAATCGCTTCCGAAAGCGAGGGCAAGTGGCGGAACACACGGGCCACGAACCGGATTATCCGTCTTATCCGCAGCACCGACATTTTACAGGAAAAGTACCTGCGGACCCTCCATGAAAACATGAAGGCGAAGAATGCCACCCGGATCATCGTCATCAGTGCCGGGGAATTCGCCCAGTCCGCAATTGATTTCGCCAACACCCGCCCCATCGAATTGTACGGCAAGAATGAGCTGATCAACATGCTGAGAAAATTCTGAAAGCCGGACAGCGCATGAACGTCACCGGGAACATTCTCGCTAACATTCCGATCTTCCGCCACTGTCTTGATGACGAGATCCGGCAGCTCCGCACCATTGGCAAGGCGGTGGCCGTGCAGCAGGGCCACCAGTTCGACATGAAAAAAATTAATTCTTTCTACATCGTCCTCGGCGGGATCTTCGAGATTGAGTCCATGGGAAAAACCGATGTCGTATACCTGGCCCCGGGCTCTTTTTTCGGGACCATCCCCTTTACCGAAAACCGGCAGACCGGCAAGGTGCGGGCCCTGGTCGATTCGTCCCTGATAATCTTCAGCGTCGAGGACCTCTACCGCTTCTTCCTCATGTCGTACAAATGCCTTCGCGGATACCTGAAAACCATAGGGCGGATGGGGTTCGAGGTTTCGGAAATAGGTGAGAAATACTTCGGCGGCTCCAGCAGTGTCATCACGGTGTACAGCCCCTTCCCGCAGTCGGGTACGTCATTCATGGCCGCCCTTCTGGGCGTTTCCCTGAAAAAGAGCGGCAGGACAGTGGTCCTTGACATGTCCTTTTCCGGCAGCAGCATCTTCAATTGTTTCGAGAAGAAGGCGGCCGCGCCGCTGTCGCACAGGACCGACGACAGCCCCGCCTTCGAACGGATCATCAATGAGCGGGTGGAGCGCGTCGATGAGAACCTGGACCTGCTCAATGTGACCTTTGGATCGAAGGTGAAAGTGAACCCCGGCATCCTGTCGCCCCTCCTGTTCATGCTGTCAAAAGAGTACCGCTATATCGTGATCGACTGCGGCGATGATGACACCGAACTGCGGGACCGCATCTTCGGCCTCTCGGACCGGATTTTTACAATGGTGAAGAACAGGAAAGACATCCGCCACCTTCATGGCATGTACGACGGGTCAGTAAGGGAAGGGCAGAGGGTCTATTATGTAATAAACGAACAGTATGCCGGTGATGTGAGGGATTTCACCGGCGGTCTGGTGCTGCGAAAATTCGAGGCTTCCGGCGACAGCGGCGAATACGCCCGTCTGGAAAAGTGCGCCGGAAGTGACGATCTTTCCCCCATCGTTTCGCTGATTACGGCCAGAAGAAGCGCCCTGGTCCTCGAAACGGGCCTGCTCAACACCCTCTTCTACGGCGGCTTCCTGAGCGCCCTTCTCAAAACCGGAAAGAACTTCGACCTGATGTACACATCGGCATATGGATATATCGTCATGTCGCTCTTTCTCCTGAGCGGTGGTAAAAGCGAGTTCAGAAAACATATGGAGCAGTTTTTTTCCGAGGACCGGCTGAACAAGCTCCTTGATATCACGTTTCCGACGGACTGCGTGTTCAAAAACAACGCTGTTCTAAAGCTGGCCGGAGAGATATGCGGAGAAAGCCGGATCGAAACCTTTCACCAGTTGCCGGTGGTTATGATGGGCCAGGACGGCACGGATGACCGGAAAATCATCAGCACCGGCTACCTTCGCGATGCGGTCGCCGCGTCATTCAGCCTCTATCCGATTTTCGAACAGGTTGAGATCACGGGCCGCCATTTTAATTCAGGCTATCCCGACTACCGGGTGCGAGTCGAGGACCTGTTCCGGGTTGATGTCGACGAGGTGGTGTATGTGTCCGTGGACAACAACTCCGTCCCGGGATACCAGGACGGCAAGCTGATGAGCTTCTTCGCGCGCTATATCGCCGGCATTGAAAAAAGAACGGCCGAAGACAGGGCCAGCGACCTTTCCGACACATCCTTTATGCTTGAGGTTTCGGAAAAGGAGATGCGCATCGACCGGATTCTTGATACCTCGCAGGAGATTTCGGAAAAGCTGCTGAAAAAACCGAACCGGTAGTAAATAATCCGCAACTATCAAAACCCTACATCGGCCCCCGAAGAGGGCGAAAAAAATACCGGATGATACTATGCATGCATGATATGGATTTTCTTCAGAAAAGACAAAAATAATATATCCACATATTTTTGCATGCTTCCAACAAATTCTTATTGATTAATTCCCTGTTTTTTTGATTTATATCCTATCGGTATGGCCACGGCTTGTGCTGCAGGCTCAACCCTGTTGTCAACATTCGCCGGTATTTTTATTTTTGAAGAATGCGAGGTTGCCTGAATGAGATCCAAGTCGACAAATGTGTTGCAGGGGATTGTGCTGTTAACAGGCATCATCTATATCATCGTGGGATTTTCTTTTTATGCATCTCCCTACCGTGTCTTTAAGCTGTTTTCCTCAAGCGCGGAGGTCAAATCCTCAGAGGCTGCAGGTGATTCTGAAGGCAGCAGCATCAAGCCCGATGACGGCGCGGAACTCTCTTCCGAAGACTGGCTGAAGCAGATCGTCAATGACGAAATTATTTCGCCCCTCTATTATGTGTTTCGGGTCTTCGCAGCTTTGCTCATGGTCAGCGGGATTGCCATGGTGATGCCGCTGTTTGATCCATTGCGGTACCGGGGGCTGGTCTACTACAACGGGCTTATCTATCCCTTTATATCGGCCCTCTCAATGTTCCTGTTTATTCACTCGCAAAAGTCAATCAACATCGAGATTGCCTCGGAATCCGGCAAGGGTGCCGTGGTATGGCAGGTGGGTCATATGATCATGACATCCCTGGGGATAATGTTCACTATACTGTTTGTCCTGACAGCGATAGGCCTTATTATTACCAGAAAGCAGACCAGAGAGGGCAGGGAATGAGATATATTATGCGCCGACCCTTCAGGGTTCCGGCTGGATGGGCGCAAAGGATGGTTTTAAATCAAAAGTAATGTGTCTCTGGATGTGAACGGGCACGATGGGTAATAAATATAGCATAATTCTATAATTTTTTATTGATTAATATATACAATAAATGTAGAATTGCCAATCAATATAATAATGATGGGGAGATGTATATGAATCTGAACATAAAGAGGGTTGATAATGTAGTTGTTGTTTACCTGGCGGGAAGGCTGGATGTTCACCTTTCCGCGGAAATTGAAAAGGAAATAAACAAGATAATTCAGAATGAATCTGACATGCATCTGCTCATGAACCTCCAGAACGTAGAATACATGAGCAGTTCCGGTTTGAGGATTTTTGTCTCCACCATGAGAATTCTCAAGGAGCAAAAACGGATGCTGAAGCTCTGCAACATGAACAATGCCGTGAAGAAAATATTTGAAGTTGTTGAACTGATGGACATGTTCGATATATACGATTCCGAGGAAGAAGCTCTGAAGACCTTTAAATGAAACCATTGCAGGTCCAGTGGTCCCGATTGAGATCATTGCAGATTATAAAGAACGTTAAGAGCAACAGGAAATTATTTGATTTCGCCGGCACCTGTAAGGTCACAATAGATTACGAAAAATACAGGTCTTCCCAGGACAATTACCTTACCGGCCTGAATAATTACACAGTATTCCAGAAGTTTTCAAATTTCCGATGGCCCGCGTGGATTAATGCTATAACCGATACTACCCGCGGGGCCTCCTCTCTTGTCCCTCACATGCTGGTCAACAGCGCTATGAGGGACTGCCTTTACTTCACCAACTTTCTGTCCGATGACGGCCTCTATGTCGACCCCGCGGGTATGATGTCGCCCTCCTATGATCACTGGTCGCTGGAGACATGGATTGTCGACGGCAAAGTCCTGTACCGTCCTGCCGCGGAATGGGACCGCGTCAAGCAGGAACGGGACACGAAAAATTCCATCATACATTCCACCTGGGAAAACGATGTCTGCAAGTTGCGCCATACCCTCTATGGGGCGCGCGGCGCCGCAGACGAGGTCGTTATTGAAACGGAGTGTTCCCTTAAGGAACGGAGAAATGCTTCTCTGCTGTTTGTGCTGAGGCCCTATGACCAGCATGATCTCGGCGGACTTGAATCCGTGGAATATCTCAAGGATCTCCAGTGTTTGAGCATCAACGGAAAAAAATCGTTATGCCTCGCCGCCAGGCCTGATTTCATCCTGTCGGGCGGCGGAGAGGAGTGCCGTGATATTGATCCGTGGGGCGATAGCGGCCAGAGCCGCAGCACCTCGCCCTACGGCATGGCCACCCTGGCCGCGGGTTATACCCTTAAAAAAGGGGACAACCGCTTTGTGCTGAGGATCGCCATTGATTCACGCGCCGACCTGAAGAGCGGAAAATATGACTATGAAAAGGTCAGGGAGGATTATACCTCTTTTTCCTCCTTGAGGATCAGGAACGGCGCAAACCTTGGTATTCCCGATAAACAGTTGCAGAACTGGTTTTACGGATCGAAGATATCCCTTCTTAATTTTTCTCTGAAAAGCATCACCAGGGAAAAAGGTTCGATGGATTACCGGACGGCGTTCTATATCATTTTCGGGTGTAACCGGATGGGCTACTTTACCGAATCGCTCCGTTACATCGACTTCTGCATCAAGAGCTTCGCGATCAATGAAAAAAACATGACCTTTGACATGGTCATCGACGCATGCGCGATGATCAATTCCATCGCCGATTATTTTATACATGTGCGTGATACCGGTTTCCTGCAGGGCCGTTTCGATTTCATAAAGAAGAAGGCACTGCTTCTATATAGTTATTCAAGAAAACTGAAAAAGTTCGGATCCCACAAGCGGAATTCGCTGCCGTTCTATTTTATCGCCGAGGACCATCCTTTTGACCTGATCCTGCTGTCCCATGCCCTGGCACAGTACTCTTATCTGGCCCGGTGCCTCGGCATCTTCGGTGACGAGTCCAGGTTCAAGAAGGAGGCGGACCGCATCGCCGCAATCCTGACAGCGGTCGCCTTTGAGGGTGACGGCAGGCTTCCTGAAAATGAATTTATTTTCTATAATCTTTTTGCCGGCTACCCCTTCAGGATCGAAGGCGTTACCGAGGAGCACCTCCGGGGACTGCTGGAGAGGATGCGCGCCTATTTCAATGATATCCCCCTCTTTGTAAAATCACTGGGCGTTGACATCGTATCATCCCTTGTCGCGGCGAACAACCTGATCCTGATGAAAGACGCAAAATCGCATGAAATCATGAGGGCACTCATTGGGACGAAAAACAAAACGTATGTCCTGCCCGAATTTATGAACTCTTCCACCGGTAAGGCCAGCTGGGGGGATGGGGCGTCGATGACCGCGAATGCCATGATGTTCGCTACAATCCGCAATTTTCTTTTCGTGGACCGTCCGGAGCGTCTTGACCTGTTCCCGCAGCCCCGGCCGGAATGGTTCGAGCCAGGCAATGAAATTAAAATTGAAGACCTGCCGTCGCGATTCGGCCTGATTTCCCTGAGAATGGTATCCACTGCAAACGAAATTCAGATCCATTTCGACAAGCTTCCGAAATTTGTTCCGCCGGATATAATGATAAACCTGCCGTACAGGACAAAAATTAAGCTCGAAGACGATTTTATCCTCAAGCGGGAGGAGGATACGTCCTATATTATTAATGGATGGCCGTCAATCGTCCGATTCATTCGCAAATAGTGGATAGTGCGAATCGATTGACCCTTATCCGCACGTGAACATGTAAGAACAGGATTTGACAGGAAGGACTTATGCTCATACCCATACTGATAGCGCTGGCGGTCATACTGGGTTTGTCTCTGGTATATTTCTATGTCCTGGCCCCACGCCTGAACCCCTATAACCGCGCGCTGAGCTACCTGAACCAGGGCCTGATCGACCAGGCCGTTATTGAATTCAAGAAAATCCTCGACGATGACCCGAACAATTTCCAGGTACACTGGAAACTGGCAAATATCAATTTTGATCGGAATGAAATCGACGAGGGTGTTCTCCATCTCGAGGAGATCAGGAGAATAGACACATACAATTCCGAAGTGTCAAAGGCCGCGGTAGAGCGTAGGCTTGCCGAGTCCTATCTCCTCCGTGATGATGTTCAGAAAGCCTTCATGAACTATTTCGATATGCTGAAAGAACATCCCGGCGATGAGGAGGCACTGTACCATGTCGCCTTCATCCTCCTCGGGCAGGAGTATTTTGAACAGGCCCTGCGTTTTTTTGAGCGTCTTATTAAAATAGGGAAAAAGGATTTTGAGATATTGTTCGGCGCCGGCATCGCGAGTTACCAGAGCCAGAAGGCAACTGAACCCACTGAGTACTTCCGGGAGGCACTCTCCATCAATTCACATTCCGATATCGCCAATCTCGCGATGGCCTTTGCGCAGCAGCGGAAGCGCGACTACAAGACGGCGCTTAATTACGCGCGGATGATTATCGACACAAGTTCCGATGAAAGCGCTCTTCTGGTGGCGCGGCGGCTCTACGCCCTCCTTTGCGTCCAGACGAAGCGGCCCGCGGAAGGAGTTAAGATGCTGGAGTCGCTCCTTGAAAACATTCGGAAGAACGATATGAAAGATGAAGAGGCTATAATCCTCTACGATCTGGGCTTTGCGGCCGTCCATGCTGAAATGACCGAGCTCGCATATGATTATTGGAACCAGCTGTACCAGCTGGACCGCGGATACAAGAACATCCAGAGCCTCACGACAATGCTCCGGAAGGAAATGGACATGACCGGGAAGCCGGGCGTGAACGAAGGGGGGGGCTCGGTTATAGACCACTCCGACGACTGGCTACGCGACGCTTTTCCGGATAATTTTTTATGGAAGATCTGCGGCCTCAAGTCGGCGGTAGCGGTCGACCTGGACGGCGTTCTTGCGGCGGCGCGGGCTGATGGGGGGCGGGACGACGGGCAGCAGCGGAATGAATCCGGGGCTTCCGGCCAGGCGGCGGAAAATATCAGCGCCCTGTTCCAGCTTGACGGGGAGAATTTCAGGATCATTGCCGGCCGGGTCGTTGCGAAGATGGGTTTCCGCGTGGATGAAATTTTGCCCACATACCGGGAGCTGGACGGCGTTGATTTTCTGGCCCTGAATCTTTCCACCAAGGACAAGACCCTGATCTGGGTGAGAAGATGGAAGGACATCCGGATCAGTGAGATCCCCCTGCGGAACCTGGCACAGGCCGTGAACGATATGAAGGTCAAGCAGGGCGTTTTCGTCACCACCAGTGAGCTGACCGAAGCCGGCGAAGCAGCTGCGGAGCGTCTGCCCAAGGTCAGGGTTGTCTTCCCTGAGGAGCTGGGGAATCTCCTGAGCGACCTGTTGTGACGCACATGGTCATTATGAATACATACGGATCATTGAAGCAAATTCCCCTTGCCAGCATCGATCTTCTCGACCGGTATTACAAGATCAGCAGAAATCAAATCAATGATGAATTGAGGTCATCGGTACGGGAGTTCGGCGCACTGGATCCTCCGGTCGTGATTGACCCGGGCGGCCCCTGCCGTGTTGTATTCGGCTTTAACCGGCTGGAGATCCTCCGGGAAACCGGCGTTGAGTCGGTGGAAGCCGTGGTCCTGCCCGACGTGGACACGGAATGGTATATAGCCCGGGCCCTTCTCAAGTGCGTGCGCAATGAGACGGGGCCGATCGGCAGGATCAGGATACATGCCATTCTCTCTGAAATGGGTCTGGAGGCCGGGCGGTTGGAGCGCATCGCGAAAAAATGCCTGCACCTGCCTGATGATTTCACCCGTGCCGGGATCCTCGCGGCGCTGCCCGGGGAATTGCCGGAGCCCCTGAAGGATTATCTGGATTGCCGTGACATTCAGTTCAGGATTATCCGGGACCTGGTGCGTCTGCCGGGCGTAGCCCATGATGCGCTGGCTGCGTGGATCTCCTATGCCCCGCTGCGGGTAAACATCTTCCGGTTTATTGTGGATATGCTTTCCGACATCCTTGTCCGTGAGGGGGACATCGGGTTCGTGGCCGGAATACGGCCCGATGAGTCGATTGACAGAAAGCAGTGGGAGGAGCACCTCTACGGCTTCATCCGCGAAGCCCGCTATCCTGAATATACCCCGATGCAAAAACGGGCCGATGACATTGTGGGATATTTTGCGACACGTGGCATTGGTCTTCATTATCCGCCTTATTTCGAAGGAGATCGCATTGATCTTACGATAAGCCTCGGCAGAAAAGATGACCCTGCGCTGGTACGAAAAAGAATTGATGAAGCGGATCTGTCGAGGTTAAAGGAACTGCTGGAGCTCTTGTGAAAGCGGGTTTAAACCCGCTGTTAATGCACCTGCCCCTCGTCCTCCGGCTCGTTTTCCGGGGCCATTTCATTTTCCAGTACCGGAAGGCTGCAGATAATGCTGTTGAAAATAAACCCCGTTACCATGAACCGGGAAAATTCTTCCTTTTCCTTTGACAGGTCAAAGAGCTGGTGCGTCACGTAGATGCAGTTGTCCATGAGTTCCTTGAGAAAGAGCTCGTTTTTTGTCTGGTCATCGGTCGGCCGGCCGTGCCCATCGGCAGTCCGGCGGGATTCCCGTACCATTGATTCGAGAAGGTCCTGGAAGAAAGCGTCAAAGTCCTTCTGGTAGGTGACCACATGTCCGTTTTTCAATTTTATCATCGGGACCCTGCGTTATGATGTAAGAGTGGTCGCCTCAGATTATCCCCCCGCAGAATATTATTTTTCTATTTTCTTCTGTATATCGTCGAACTTGTTTTTCAGAAGGGATCCAAGCGATGTTGATTGTGACGATGAATCCTTTTTGATAAAGTTTTCATAATCCGTCCGCTCTTCCGCACGGAGAGCTTCCGTTTCACTGAGGATGAGCTTCCGGTTGTTCTGCTCGATGCGGAGCACCACTGCCTGAATCAGGTCGCCCTCGGTGTATTTTTTCTGTATCTCGGATTCCGCTTTTGTTTTCAGCTCGCCCCGGGGGATGAAGCCCAGCATACCGTTGGGGAGGCGCACATTGAGGCCTACGGGTTTAACGTCTTCCACGGTGACCTCCTGTACCGAATTGGCTATATCCGTACCGGCTCCTTTCCACGGATCAGGCTCGTTGGGGACCAGCTCGAGGGATATTTTTTTCTCTGCGGCATTGATGCCGGTTATCCGGGCGTTCACGCGGTCGCCTATGGAGACCACTTCTTCGGGCCTGTTGATTTTTTTCAGGAAGTTCATCCTCGAAATGTGAATGAACCCGTCCAGGCCCGGCTCGATTTCCATGAATGCACCGTTCTTGATGATGTTGACCACGACGCCGGGTATGACCTGACCGGCCTCGTATTTATCGATCTGCTCCCACGGCTCAGGCATGAGGTCCCTGACACTCAGCGTCAGCCGCTTGTTTTCCCAGTCTACCGATTTGACGATGGTCTCGATTTTATTACCGACCCGGAAGGCGGCGGTATCGGTGTAACGACTCCAGGAGAGCTCTGATTTCGGGACCAGCGCCTCCACACCGCCGATATCGACAAAGACGCCGAAGTCGCGCACCCCGGAAATGGTTCCGGATATGCGGTCACCCGGCTTGAGGGTCTGCCTGAGGCTGTCCTCGGTCACCTTTCTCTGCTCTTCCAGGAGAGCGCTCCGCGACACAATTATGTTTCTCCCCTTTTCTTTGTATTCGATTATTTTAAATAAAAAGGACCTGTTCACCATTGACTTGGGGTCGGAAGGATTTCTCGTGTCTATCTGCGATACCGGACAGAAGCATTTTACTCCGCCGACTGAGACTGAATATCCGCCCTTGACAGTGTCGGTGACTGTCCCGTGCACGGGGATCGATTCATGGTAGGCCATCTGCATGAGTCCGGTATTGATGCCGCCCCTGCCGAGGCTGCTGGTGAGATGTATTTCCCCTCCGGCCCGGGAAACAACGTAGGCCTGCAGGGTGTCGCCCACCTGGACCGAGAGCGTCCCGTCATCGTTCTTGAACTCTTGAACGCCGATAACCGCTTCGCTCTTGCCGGAAATATCAACGAAGACAAGATCGCTGGTAATAAAGACAACTGTTCCATCAACCCTGGTGCCGATTGGGAAATCATCCCTCCGGTTCATGGATTGTTCTAGCATCTCCTCGAAGTTTTCGTTATTCTGGTCTTCGGTATGGTCATCTGCTCTGGTCATGGTAATCTGCCGTTTCCTTGTATGTGCTGGTTTTCTCAATTGCATTGAGGTGTTTTCAGGTGATGGTGAAACACGCTGCGCATGCTGCTTTTGTGACAGCCTATAATCAACGGTCATAAGCTGTAAAGAAAATTTGCAGAAAACGGAGTATTTTTATATGGTTCTTGCCTTGCCGGCTCCTACAGGACTTCATCGGCAGCCACTATCCTTTACTCGACCTCACCCCCGGCCCCTCTCCATAAATGGAGAGGGGAGAAAAGAAAAAATGCTATATTGCGGAAACCCTCTCCTTTCGAAGGAGAGGGTGCGAGGAGCGCGGGTGAGGTCATGTTGATAAGGGGGGGATTGCAGGTCCAAAAAAGCAGGCCCATCCATTTATAAAATTATTGACATAATTTTTTATAGGATGATAATGCTCCAATATCCTAAAATCTATATGGAGAGTGCCATGAAACGATTAATATGCATTCTGTTGTTCGTAATCGCCGCATTCGTAATGGTGCAGGCGCAGGAAGCAAAAACTGAAAAAACGGCAAAGGAATATATAGCTGATTTATCATCCGGGAGCGATGAAAAAACTCTTATTGAAGCGGCACAGTATTGCGGCAACAAAAAGGAGAAAGACGCCGTGCCAGGTCTCATTAATCTCCTGACCGACAAGCGTGAAATGGTGCGGATGGAGTCGGCGGTTTCCCTGGGGCTCATAGGTGAAGAAAGCGCGGCCGATTCTATTAACAACGTCCTCGTTAATGATGAGAGCGCCCAGGTACGCTACGCAGCAATACTGGCTGCCCTCAAGATTAAGTCGAAGAAATCCATTGATCCGCTGAAACAGGCAAAAGAGAAGGATACGGACCCCTTTATCCAGGACCTTCTCGGAAAACTCGAGGAAAAGGCGAAAAAGTAAATACGCGGACCTGTTCTGGCCCCGGTTGAAAAGCCGGCATGGTGCGCTCATGGCAGAGGGCCGGGCATAGTAATCAATCAACAACTGCAGCGCACTATTTTAAAAAGCATGTTGCGTTATAAGGCGGACAACATGCTTTTTATTTTAACTTTTCATAAATTCCGCCTGGCAAGGGGTGGTCGGTGAAAGATGATGTGGTAAAGTATCTTGTTTTTGACATTGAGTCCGTTCCGGATTCGAAGCTCATATCCCGCGTTCGGTATCCGGGTGAGGAGATTGATCCGGAGGAAGCGGTGCGAAGATACCAGCAGGCACTGCTGGATGTTTCGGACGGCATGTCCGATTTCATACCGGTGACGTTTCAGTACCCGGTCTCCATCTGCATTGCCAAGGTTAGGGGAAACTATAGTCTCCTCGATATCGTCTGTCTTGATGAGCCGGAATTCCGGGCCGAAGAGATGTCACGGCTTTTCTGGCTCGGCGTCGAAGATGTGTACGATGGGGCCTCGCTGGTGACGTTTAACGGGAGAGGGTTCGATATACCGCTTATGGAACTCATGGCCTACCGGTATGGCTACAGCCCGAAGCGGCATTTCAAGGACAAATTCGCTGCTCGGAACCGGTACAGCACCAAGCACATTGACCTCCAGGACTGGCTTTCAAACTACAACGCAATTCGGATGAACGGGGGGCTTAACCTCTTGGCGAAAGTAATTGGGAAGCCCGGCAAGATGCAGACGAAAGGCGATGCGGTCTATTCCATGTTCCTAGAGGGGCGCCTCCGCGATATCAACAATTACTGCATTCATGATGTCCTGGACACCTATTTTGTGTTCCTCAGGACCAGGGTTCTTCTGGGGGAAATCGACATCGTGCGTGAGCAGGAAATCGTGAAGTCAGCCAAGAATTTCATCGAAGACAATCAGGAGCGGATCCCTGCCCTGAAGGAGTACCTAGCCAACTGGGGAGACTGGGACCCGTGGCCGTAAAACGGGGCTGGTGATTATTTGTCCCCGGGTATCAGCCTGATGGCTCCGCGGTCCGCGGATGAAACGTGCGCCGCGTAGGCCCTGAGAGCCCCGGATATCTTCCTGTCACGTCCCGCTGGCTTGAAGGCGGAATCACCCTTCTTCTTTTCATCATCGAGCCGCTTCTCTAATTCATTTTTAGAAACTTTCACGTTCAGCATCCGTCCGGGAATATCAATTTCGATAATATCGCCATCGCGGACAAGGGCGATTGCGCCCCCTGCCGCGGCTTCCGGCGATACATGGCCTATGGACAGCCCGGCGGTGCCCCCGGAGAAACGGCCGTCGGTGATGAGAGCGCACGACTTGCCTAGGTTCATCGATTTGAGGTACGATGTGGGATAGAGCATCTCCTGCATGCCGGGCCCGCCGCGGGGACCCTCGTACCGGATAACCACCACGTCGCCGGCTTTTACCTTGCCTCCGAGGATGCCGTCGCAGGCCGCCTCCTGGGAAAAGTAGACCTTTGCCGGGCCGCTGAAGGTGAAGATCCCCGGATCGACGCCGGCAGTTTTGACGATGGCGCCCTCCAAGGCTATGTTGCCGTAGAGCACGGCCAGGCCTCCGTCTTTGTTGTAGCAATGATCAATATTGCGGATACAGCCGTTCACACGGTCCTTATCAAGCTCCTGGTATTTCGTATCCTGTGAACCCAGGACCAGGTTACGCCCCTTATGGGCAGGTGCGCTTGCATACAGGTCTAACGCCTCCGGCTTGACACCGCCGCGCATAATGTCATGGCTGTCCAGTACTTCACTGAGGCTTTTCGCATCAACGCGCTTAACCGAGGTGTCGATGAGGCTGGCGCGGTCGAGCTCGCCCAAGATAGACATGATCCCTCCGGCGCGGTTTACATCTTCAACGTGATAACTCGAGCTGGGGGCAACCTTGCACAGGTTGGGGACCTTGCGGGATAGCATGTCGATATCCTTCATGGAGAAGTCGACATCGGCTTCATCGGCCACGGCCAGGAGATGGAGCACGGTGTTGGTGGAGCCCCCCATGGCTATGTCCAGGGCCATGGAATTCATGAAGGTTGCGCGGGTGGCGATGGAGCGGGGGAGCACCGATGTATCATTTTTTTCATAAAACATGCTGGCAATTTCCACGATGCGCACGGCAGCGCGTTCGAACATCTTCATCCTGTTGACATGCGTGGCTAGCACGGTGCCGTTGCCTGGAAGGGCCAACCCCAGCGCTTCGGTAAGGCAGTTCATTGAATTCGCCGTGAACATGCCTGAGCATGACCCGCAGGTGGGGCATGCGAGCTGTTCCAGCTCCGCTATATCGCTATCAGTCACCGTTGGATCGGCAGCCATAACCATGGCGTCGATGAGATCGACTTTTTTTCCCTTGAACAAGCCCGATTCCATGGGACCGCCGGATACGAATATTGTCGGGATATTGAGCCGCATGGTTGCCATGAGCATGCCTGGTATTATCTTGTCGCAGTTGCAGATGCAGACCAGCGCGTCTGCCATGTGAGCGTTGCACATATATTCGACGCTGTCAGCGATGAGGTCCCGCGAGGGCAAAGAATAGAGCATGCCCGAATGTCCCATGGCGATACCGTCATCAATGGCGATTGTATTGAATTCCGCGGCGAAGCAGCCTTTCTGTTCTATCAACGACTTGATCCTCTGACCGACCTCATGGAGGTGTACATGACCGGGTACGAACTGTGTGAAGGAGTTCGCGATGGCAATAATGGGTTTGCCGAATTGCTCCTCTTTCATACCGTTAGCCCTCCAGAGGCTCCTGGCTCCGGCCATTTTTCTTCCTTGAGTGCTGAGAGAACTGCGTAATGGTTGTGACATGGTACTTCCTCTTGTGAAATGTTGGATGTTAATAGTTTTAATGTATTTTTGTATGTCAAGAGTTAATTATTTAGAATTGTTTACTCATCTGTTTACTCTGACCCCTCATTTTTTGGAGCCATTATTTTATTTTGCTCTGACCCCGAATTTTTTTCAATTGTTTCCGTCCCGTTCGTATACCTGTAAATTACGCCTGAAACGAGAGGAAAAATGCCACGACCATCACGAATAT
>JBGSUQ010000018.1:0-86769 GCA_041753395.1 Spirochaetota bacterium | reverse complement strand
GACAATTATCATAGCCCGTTTTATTCCTGTGATAAGAACATTCGCCCCATTTATTGCCGGTGTTGGCCGCATGTATTATCCTCGTTTTCTTTTATATAATATACTTGGAGGTTTGTTGTGGCCTTTGGTATTTGTTCTTAGTGGTTATTTTTTTGGCAATATCCCATTGGTTAAAAAGTACTTTTCGGTACTTATTATTGCTATTGTCATATTATCAGCCATTCCTTTGATTATCGGTGCGGTCATAGCACGGAGAAAAGAGCAGCACAAACAGAATATCAGCCTGGTTTCGGATGATGCTTGATAATGATTTTAGAAATATCAATAAGAAAAAATGAAATAAAAATGACAGGAGGCGGGAAATCCCGCCTCCTGAAAAGTTTAAGTAATGTTCTGCAGGCAATCAGGGACGGTTTTCGAACTCGGTTTTGGATGAGATCGTGCTGGAATTCATGATCTGGATAACAATTCGATTATAATTGATAAAATATTCTCGGACATGCAAAAATTATCTTTACATATATCTCATAATGAGATATATTGTCTCTATGAGGGTCATATCCCATAAAAAGATACGGGACTTTACAAAGAAGCATGCCGCCAGTAAAAAGCCGCTGGAAGCATGGTATAAAATAGTCAGGCATGCGAATTTCGGATCATTTTCTGATTTAAGAAAGACATTTTCCAGCGCGGACCAGGTGGGAAAGTTTACGGTCTTCAACGTTGGCGGCAATAAATACCGGTTGATATCCGCTATTCATTATAACCGGTCAATTCTCTATATCAGAGAGGTCCTGACCCATGAAGAATATAATGATGATGCCTGGAAGGAGAAATAATCATGAAACATGTCGATTCAAATAAAATAATTGAGATGTGGCCTTCGGTGTCCAAAACACTGTCGGTACCCCACACGCACAAGGATTATGAGAAGCTTGTCAGTCTTATGGATAATCTTGTTGATACGGTTGGCAATAATGAGCGTCACCCCCTTGCATCCCTCATGGAAACCGTGGGGATCCTTATTGAGAAGTACGAAGAAGAGCATCATCCGATGGTAAAGGCCTCAGGCATAGAAGCACTGAAATATCTCATGAAAGAGCATGGGTTGAAACAGGCTGACCTTGGTGAAATAGGTTCTCAGGGCGTTGTCTCCGAGATCATTAATGGCAAGCGGGAGTTGAATATCAGGCAGATAAAAATCCTGGCAGATAAGTTCTCTGTGTCGCCTGAAGTTTTTATCTGATCCGGTGTACCTTGATTCAAGAAAATAAAAGGCGGGGTTGTGAAACCCCGCCTTTATTGTATCTGCAGGTGACGAGGGAATCGAACCCCCAACCTGCGGTTTTGGAGACCGCTGCTCTGCCAATTGAGCTAGTCACCTATGTGATGTTTTGTATGAAAGATATAACGCGCCTATTCGTCAAGTATTTTTGCATAAAAAGCGGTGATTCGGATATTATCAGTAAACCCACTTTATAATGGTGCAGGATCTTGCCATTTTTTAGAATTTACGCTTGATTAATTATAAATAACCGCTATTATATAGCATGCGATCGAGGTAGATCTATAAATGAAACAATTCACCGTGCTATTGTTCTCATCACTGGTCTTGCTGTCATCCTGTATGTCGGGAGAGAAGACCTTAAACACGAAAAAGCCCGACGAAATAATAACGGATACATCGGTAATCAACGGCACTGTTGTTGCTGTTGATTACAAAAGCCGGATGGTCACCCTTAAAGACAAAGCCGGCTACTATGCCACCTTCACGGCCGACCGGGAAGTAAAAAATCTTGACCGGATACAAAAGGGCGACCAGGCCGTTGCCACGTACATGGAATCGATAGGGATCCGCGTTGTTGCCCCGGACAGCGCCATTTGCGACATCGGGAAAAAGGGAGAGGTCACCGTTGATATTGGCTTGAAGGGAGATAAGCCCTATCGGATCACTGCCAGGATTGTTGAGTACAAGGCGGTAGTTGACACAATCCGCCCACAGGGCAGGCAGATTGCCGTCAGGGGAAGCAGGGGCAACATCCTGTCCTTTAAAGTCGGGAAAAACATTGAAGGGCTCGAAAATGTGAAAAAGGGTGACGTGGTGGTGATTTATTACACCGAGGCTATCGCGATACTCCTTGAGAAAACAACTCAGGTTAAATAATCCGCCGCCGTACCGGCTATTTCCCATTGATGCCGAAATTTTCGAAGTGATTCTCCAATACCCAACCTGATTTATATGCTAAAAAATGCATAAAACAGCAAAAAAAGTGAACAAAACCACGATACAATTGTCAAAATTATTACTTGCAGTGTAATTGTGTAAGTCAAGAATTGACATTATTACTATATTTATAGTAATTTTAACGCAGTATGCCTGTCAGGAGCAAGTTTCGATGAAGAACCCCTTTTTTGCCGTCTTTATTATTGCCGTTTTTTTACTATTTTCCTGTGAACAAAACTCCTTAGAAGAAAATTCAACAAGTGATTCATTACTTTCCCTCTATGGCATCGGCGGCATCAATTCATTTACCGGAACAGCAGTTGCGATAGAACAGGCCGGCACCCAGGTTGATCCGACCAACGCGGCACCGGTCACTTTCACTATCGTATTCACTGAAGCGGTGGACCCCGTGACGTTCGACGATACGGATATCATCCAGAACGGAACGGCCACCGGCGTAACATGGTTCCTCTCCACCGCGGATAACATAACATGGATCCTTGAGTACACGGCAATAGCGACTTCCGGAACCCTGGTTCCCACCATTGCCGCCGGTACGGTGCAGGATATTTACGGGAATGATAACAGAGCCTCAACCTCGACTGACAATATCGTGACGTATGACACAACAACACCGACTGTCACCATTAACCAGTCTGTCGTCCAGACCGATCCGAGCAACGATACACCGATTGTGTTTACCGTTGTGTTCAGTGAAGCGATAAATCCCGCGACATTCACCATTGCGGATATCGTCCAGGGTGGATCCGCAATCGGCATAACCTGGTCTGCCCCTGCCACCTCGAACAATATTACATGGACGCTTGGTGCTACGTCAGTGTCTACACCCGGTACGTTGATTCCCTCCATCGCCGCGAGCATGGTGCAGGATGCGGCCGGAAATCCCAATAGTGCCTCAACGTCAACGGATAACAGCGTAACCTATGATATACAGGCGCCGACTATTTCGATGTTTACAGGCCCCGGCACGACCAATGTAAACAATATTTCAGTCGGCATTACTGCCGGGGATAATGTGGGGATCACCGGTTGGATGATAACCGAGACGTCCACGGCACCGCTTCTCACGGACCCCGGATGGCAGGGGACACAGCCCGCATCGTATACCTTTTCAGGAGGCCCGGGCACGTACTGGCTCTACCTCTGGGCAAGGGACGGCGCGGGCAATATTAGCGCCATGAGCGGGAGTGCCTGTTTTTTAGTTATCTACCAATCCATCTATCCGGCACCGCCTCTGCGGACCGGGCAGACAGAATGCTATACTCAAGCGGGTGCCGTTGTAGCCTGCACCGGCACGGGTCAGGATGGAAATCTGCAGAAGGGTCTCGCCTGGCCTTCGCCCAGGTTTACCGTCAATGGTCTCACCGTAACCGATAACCTGACAGGTCTTGTCTGGACAACTAACGCGAACCTTATGGATACCACCTATTCATTCATTGATAATGACGATACAGCCGGCGATGGACTTGTTTACTGGCAAACCGCCCTTGATTTTGCGGCCCAGCTCAGAGCCGATAACTACGGCGGACGATCAGATTGGCGGCTTGCGAATATAGCTGAATTGATGAGCCTCATGAATTTCGGGTCCGGCCTTATCCGGACATGGTTTACGTCATTCGGCATCACTTACCCGGTGGGTACGGTAAGTTACTGGTCGTCGACCTCCTATTATACTTCTCCGGGAAACGCGTGGACATATCGTCACTATACCAGCGCCAAGAATTACGCGGGAAAATCTGTGAATGCCTTTTATGCCTGGGCGGTTGCAGGCACTTCAACGGTAGTGCCGCAGACCGGGCAGACATTATGCTATAATTCAGTCGGCGCTACTGTCCCCTGCGCGAGTACAGGCCAGGATGGGGAATATCAGTCCGGTGTGGCATGGGTGCCTGCAACAAGGTTTGTTAATAACCTGGACGGTACCATAACCGATGATTTGACTGGTCTTATGTGGGTTGAGGACGTCAATGCGATGGTATCAGATTATCCTTTATTTGACATGGATGGTACGGCCAATGACGGATGGGTAACATGGCAGCATGCCCTGGATTATGTGGCAATGTTAAATAGCGGTGCAGGATATCTCGGCTATACCGACTGGAGACTTCCGAATGTCAATGAGCTTTTGAGTTTGCAAAATCAGGGTGATGGCACTAATTGGCTCTATGACAGAGGTTTTAATAGTATATTCCCGGAGCTTCCGCAGGCGCAGACATTCTGGTCGTCAACAACGTATGAAATAACCGGTTTCGGTGCAAACGCGAAAATTGTAAACGATGTCTACAACAATGTTGGTAACCAGCCAAAGTCAAATACTTCAAATTATTACACGTGGCCGGTACGCGGCGGGAATTAATCTGCATTCACACAGATCAAACTCGAAGGCGGGGTCGCATGACCTCGCCTATTTTATTGGATACATGGAAGTTTGATGCTGGAATAAATCAAACCAGACCCGCGGCATGGAGGCCGCGGGAGGCGATCGTCTGCAGGAGGCTGCATACGATCGCCGGGCAGTTTTAGCGGTTTCTCAGATAAAGACCAGCCCGCCGCAGGCGCGGGGTGATGGGGATCGAAAGGGGAAGAGGGATGCCACCCTCTTCCCCTTTCAATATTGCCGACCCACCACGGGTCAAATTAATAATATTCGTTGATTTCTGAATCTTCAAAAAGATACTTCTGGTTGTCCTCGCCATGCTCGTCAAACTCGCACGGGTAGTTGCCATCGAAGCATGCAGTGCAGAAATGCATGTCAGGCTCGTTCAGTGCGCCAAGGAGCGTGTCCACGCTCAAGTACCGGATCGAGTCGACGCGGAGGTACTTGCGTATCTCCTCGATGCTGTGTGTGGCGGCGATAAGCTCCTTGCGGGTGGGGATGTCGATGCCGTAGAAGCAGGGGAACTGTGTGGGCGGCGCCGATATGCGCACGTGGATCTCCTTCGCGCCTGCGTTGCGGAACATCTTGATTATCTTCCGCATGGTGGTGCCCCGCATGATGGAGTCGTCAACAACGACGATCTTTTTATCTGCAACCGATGCGCGCACCACGTTATACTTGATCTTGGCGCCGAAGTCGCGTATCTTCTGCGACGGCTCGATGAAGGTACGGCCGATGTAGTGGCTCCGGATGAGTCCCAGCTCGTAGGGAATGCCGGACTCGCGCGAGTAGCCTATGGCCGCGCACACCGACGAGTCGGGTATGGGCACTACGATGTCGGCCTCCACCGGCGCCTGGTGCGCCAGCATCCGGCCCAGGCGTATCCGCATGTCGTATACGGACTTGTCGAATATGATGCTGTCAGGCCGGGAAAAATATATATATTCAAACACGCAGAGCGATTGGTCCCGCTTTTCGAAAGGATGGAACGACCGTATGCCGCTTTCAGATATCTCGATTACTTCGCCCGGCTCCACCTCGCGCACATATTCGGCGTCGATGATGTCGAAGGCGCAGGTCTCGGACGCCACCACGTGGGCTGCGCCGAGCTTTCCAAGCACCAGGGGCCGGAACCCATAGGGGTCGCGTATCGCGTATATCTTTTCGCGGTTCATAACCAGGAGGGAATATGCGCCGCGCACCTGCTTCAACGCGAAAATCAGGGCCTCCAGAAAATCTTCGATGCCTGACTTGGCCATGAGGTGAACGATAACTTCGGAGTCGATAGTAGTCTGGAAGATATGGCCCTTTTTTTCGAGTTCATAACGCAGGGCCCCGGCGTTGGTCAGGTTGCCGTTATGGGCGAGGACAATGGGGCCCAGGATAGATTCCGAGCGGAACGGCTGGGCATTCCGGAGGAAGGATGATCCGGTGGTGGAATAGCGATTGTGGCCTATTGCCATATGGCCCTGGAGGTTATCGAGATGCTGGCCGGTAAATATATCAACCACCTTGCCCATCCCCGCATAGCGGTAGATGTGGTCTCCGTCGGATGAGGCTATGCCCGATGATTCCTGGCCGCGGTGCTGAAGGGCGTAAAGCCCGAGATAGGCCAGGTTCGAGGCCCTCTGATCACCGTAAATTCCGATTATTCCGCATTCATCCCTGGGTTTGCCGTCATGCGGCCGGTTGCAGCGTGGCTTTGTAGTCATAGGGCGCTCTGGAGTATCCTGTTACAGGCTGATTTCAATCCTAATATAGCCATATTGCAAGGAAATTTCAGGATTTATTCAATTTGTTTACAATGACAGATACTCAAATAATATCTTGACATACAATATTTTTTTATTATTAACTATATAAATGTTACACATCCGTAATATTCGAAACCTTAACGCCATAATCCTTTTCCTGTCTCTAATCATAATCCAGATATCCTGCGGACCTTCTGTGAAGTTCGAACCCGTCCCGGGCTTCAGCGGCAGAACAAACCTTGAGATCGAGGGCTTCCTGGAAAAAACGGCGGCCGAGAAGGGACGTAAGGTCGCGGTCTTTGACGGCGACGGCACCGTTATCGGGCAGGCGCCCCATTACCTGGCTGACGAGTGCCTCTACCGCGTAGCCCTCGAGAATCCGAAAAAGAATCCTGATATCATCAGGCGGATGCGGATGCTCTCCAACGTATCCATGGAATACGTGCAGCTCCGGGTTCGCTTCTTCGAAGGTGATCCGGTGCGTTACGTCGAGGAGATCGGGGATGAATGTTTCCGTAATCATTACATGGACAAGATTTACCCGCCGATGCGGGACCTGATCTCGCTCCTCAGGAAAAACGGCTTCGAGGTGTGGATCATCTCGGCTAGCCCCGAGGCAATGTACCGGCCCTTTCTCTCGCGGGCCTTCGGCATTCCCGCAACCAATATAATCGGCGTCAAGTCGGTCGTGCACGGCGGCAGGATCACCGGGACCATCGTGCTGCCGGTGCCCCAGGACCAGGGGAAGAAGGAGGCGGTGGAAACTTTCATCCAGGAGACGCCCCTCTTCGCGGCGGGAAACAGCCGCGGCGACCGTGAGATGATCGAATCCAGCAGGGGTATGCGGATGATCATCAACCCCGACGAGCATGTCGAGAAGGGCGAGACTGAGAGCATTGCCTCCTACGCGCGCCGCAACGGCTGGCTCGTTGAGCGTATCCCGGATGTGCCGCCGGCTGATTTTCCCTCTGTCTCCTCGAAGAGCTTCGGCATCAGGATCAATCTAACAAACCGGTAAGGGGGGGCCGTGCTTCGACGCATCGCGCAATTTTTCAAACCGGCGCCCCACATAGAGCGCCTTTCGCCTGATGAGGTGAAGAAGCTCTATCCACGCTACCGCTGGAGCATCCTGGAATCAACCTTTATCGGATATGCAGTCTTCTATGTTGTGCGGAACAACCTCTCTGTCGTTGCCCGGGAGATGGGAGCGGCCCTCCACTACGACCACGCCATGATCGGCGATATCCTCTCCGTCAGCGCCATCTCCTACGGCCTCGGCAAGTTTCTCATGGGCGCCGTGTCGGACCGGTGCAACCCGCAGCGCTTCATGCCCTTTGGCCTTCTGCTAACAGCCCTCATCAATTTCGTATTCGGCGGGGTGGAGAGCTATGCCCTCCACGTCACCCTCTGGGGGCTGAACGGGTTCGTGCAGGGCATGGGGTGGCCGCCCTGCGGGCGCTCCCTCGGTCACTGGTTCAGCTTGAGGGAGCGGGGCGCCATCTTTTCGATATGGAACATCGCCCACAATGTCGGCGGCGGCATCGCCGGGGTCGTGGCCGCCTGGGCAGCGGGACGCTGGGGATGGGGCGGTGCCTTCACAGTGCCCGGGGTCATCGCCTGCATCGGGGCCCTGTACCTGTTCCGGCGGCTCCGCGACACGCCGCAGTCGGTGGGGCTCCCGCCGGTGGAGGAATACCGTAACGACTATCCCGCCGAAATGAAGGACAATCATGAGCGAGAGCTGTCGATGAGGGAGCTTTTTGTCGACCATGTCCTGAACAACAGGAGCCTCTGGCTTTTCGCCTTCGCCAATTTCTTCGTCTACATAGTCCGCTACAGTATGCTTGACTGGGGGCCGACCTACCTCAAAGAGGTCAAGCACGCGACCCTGGCGGGCGGGGGGCTCGGCATCTTCGTCCTCGAGTTCGCCGGTATCCCGAGCACGATCCTCATGGGGTGGCTTTCGGACAGAGCCGGGGGGCGCCGCGGCATGGTGAGCCTGCTGTGCATGGTCCCCATTCTCTTTGCCTTCATGGGGCTGCACCTGAATCCGCCCGGGAGACTCTGGCTTGACATGGTCTTTCTCGGCGTTATCGGGTTTTTCGTGTACCCGCCGGTGATGCTCCTCGGCGTCGCCGCCCTTGACATGTCGACGAAGAAGGCCGTGGGCATTGCCGCAGGGTTCGTGGGCCTTTTCGGCTACGCGGGAAGGACGGTCCAGGCCAAGGGACTCGGCATGCTCGCCGGGAATCCGGCGTACGGATGGGACGCGGTGCTGCAGGCCATGTATGTCGCGACGGTCATCTCCATTGTGCTTCTCGCCTTTACCTGGAAGATACGCCCGCGGGGCTGATCAGGCCAGCTCAATTACCGGCGGCTGGTAGTCATCGGGCGGGGTGAAGCCCATGAGAAGGAGAAGCGTAGCAGCGACGTTGGCGAGGCCCGGGTCATTCACCACGTCTGATAGGCGGTACTCCTTCTTGAATTTCGGGTCGTAGATAATGAAGGGTACCGGGTTGAGTGTGTGGGACGTCTTGTTTTTTGGAAGGCCCGTCTTCTTGTCCCGCTCGATCTCTCCGCTCTTTTTGTTGACCTCGAACATCTCGTCCAGGTTGCCGTGGTCCGCGGTGATGACGGCTATGCCGCCGGAGCGGTCCACCGCTTCCACTATGCGGCGCAGGCAGAGATCGACCGTCTCCGCCGCGATTACAGCGGCGTTAAGGTCGCCCGTGTGTCCCACCATGTCGCCGTTGGCAAGATTGAGGCGGATGAACCGGTGTTCGCCCTTTTCGATGGCTGCAATGACCGCGTCAGTGATCTCGGCCGCCTTCATCCAGGGGCGCTGGTTGAACTCGATCCTGTCGGAGGGAATTTCCACATAGGTCTCCTTCTCCTCGTCGAACTTCCCGCTCCGGTTGCCGTTCCAGAAATAGGTAACGTGCCCGAACTTTTGCGTTTCCGAAATCGCGTATTGTCTGATCCCTGAATGGGCCAGGTATTCGCTTATGGTCCTGCCGATGGCCGGGGGCATAACTAAATAGTTTTTCGGGATCTTCAGGTCGCCGTCGTATTCCATCATGCCGGCGTATACCACATCGGGACGCCGGCCGCGGTCGAATTTATCGAAATTGTCCTCATCGAAGGCGCGGGATATCTCGATGGCGCGGTCTCCCCGGAAATTAAAGTAGATGACCGAATCGCCGTCGGCTATTGCGCCGACCGGTTTTTTCCCGTCGACGATGGTGAAGGACGGCAGGTACTGGTCGGTGATGCTCGGATTTTCCCTGCGGAACGTCTCGATGGCCTCTTTCGCGGACGCGAAGGGGCGTGCCGTCCCGAGCACGTGGGCCTCCCACCCGCGCTTGACAATGTTCCAGTCCGCCTCGTACCGGTCCATGGTGGTGACCATCCTGCCGCCGCCTGACGCGATGCGGTAGTCGAAGCTCCTGCTCCGGTGGCCCGCAAGGTGCTTCTCCAGGGCATCGACGTACTGGAGCGCCGATGTCTCCGGCACGTCACGGCCGTCGAGGAGTATGTGGACCCGCACTTTTTTCACGCCCGCTTCGGCGCAGGCGTCTATCATTTTAAAAAGATGGCTTATGTGGGAATGCACGTTCCCGTCCGAGAGAAGACCGATGAAATGGATAGCGACGCCGTCCGTGACGGGCCTGGCAATCAGTTTTTTCCAGATGTCCGTGGCAAAGATCCCGCCCGATTCGATGGCGCGCGATACGAGCTTCGCCCCCTGGTCGAATATGCGCCCGGCCCCCAGGGCGTTGTGGCCCACTTCGCTGTTGCCCATGTCGTCGTCGCTCGGAAGGCCTACCGCGGTGCCATGCGCCTTGAGTGTCGTGTAAGGGCAGTCGCGCATGAGCCGGTCCAGGACGGGCGTGCGCGCGAGGTAGAAGGCATTACCCTCGTTTTCCTTTCCGATGCCGACACCGTCCATGATGATGAGGGTCACCGGGCCTTTCCGCCTGATCCTGTCGTTTTGAGCAAGCTGTTCCATGTGGCGCTCCTCTAATCCAGCAGGAATTTTTCCAGGCCCGAGAGCTCCAGGACCCTGAGCACCGTTTCGTTGGGATTGACCAGGTGCATGGTCCTGCCTTTCTCTGCGAGGGAATTTTTTATACGGATCAGGGTCGCGATGGAAACGGAATCGATCTTCCTTACATAGGACAGGTCGATGATGGCGTCCCTGGTATCGTTTTTGATGAAAAGGCTCAGTTCATCCGCCAGGAGCGTGACATTCTGGGAGACCAGCTCTTCCATGATCAGGAAGGTGCTTTCGTATTCACTGTCTTTTCGTTCGATATTCATGGTCCGGACGCGTATCTGTTAAAGTAACCTGTGCGGGTTGCCGCATAGATCCTGTACTCATTGTTACAGCAGGGGATGATATTGTCAATTAAATAGTGCCGGCCTCTGCCTGCCGGGGCGGCTTTTATTTCTGGTCCAGCGTGGTTTTCATCTCCTCGGACCGCTCCCTGAGCCGGGAGGAGAGGGCCTGCAGACCCCGGAGGCTCCCGGCTACCACGCCGCCCAGCCTGTTCATGTTATTGAACCAGTCTTTAATTTCCCGGACGAACTCGGTTTGCCGGTCGGCCAGGTCGAAAACGCCTTTTGCGGCCTTTTCCACTTCCACAAAGGATGCGTGCAGTACCTTTGTCTCGCGGGATTCGTTCAGGGTCTTGTCATTCAGGGCCTTCATGAAAGTCGAGTTCTCTTTCACGAAGGAGATGATCTGCCCCAGGTTCTGCGCCAGGGTGCCGATCATGACGGATGAGTTTTCTATGGTGCTGACGGTGTTTTTAATGATGCCGGATATCTCCTTCGATGAGTCGATGCTCATGGTCGCCAGCTTCGAGATTTCGTCCGCGACCACGGCAAAGCCTTTACCGTGCTCCCCGGCGCGGGCGGACTCTATGGCCGCATTCAGGGAGAGGAGATTGGTCTTGTCCGCTATTTCACTGATAGTCCTTGATATTTCTTCTATTTTCTTTGAATTGTCCTTCATGGCGGTAATGGCGGTTATGGTCCGGCTGATATGCTCTTCGTTTGCGTCGGCGAGGCGGAGGGCGTTCTCCGCCTTTGCGCGCTGGGAGGAGCTGTCGGCGTTTATCGTATCCATGAGCGACGATATCTCCCTGATCTGCGAGGAATTTTCCTCCACGGTCTTGTGCTGGAAACTGGCCTTGCCCCGGATGTCCTCGATGCTCGCGGTGAAGTCCGTGGTGATCGTTTCGACCTGGCGCAGGAGCTCCCCGTGATCGGCAAGGACGCCGTCGATGCTGCTGGATGATTCCGACAGCTCGTTGCTTCCGTCAAGGAGGTCCTTCGCCGTCTGCTCGATGGTCGCGAGCACGCTCTTCAGTTCGTAGTAGCTTGCCTTGGCGTTGGTTTCCGCCTCGGCCAGCTGCTTCATGTTCCCCGTGGTGAAATCGGCCATTTTTGAAATAAAGAACACAAAGGCGCCGAGGAAGATTACCTTTGGGATCTCGCTGCCCAGTCGCAGCGTGTCCCTGTCGAAAGCTTTTGAAACATCCTGGGTAATATACATGCCTCCATCGGTAAATGCGAGTACCAGGAGGATCATATAGCCGGTTATTGCCAGTACTCCGGCGTAGAAATTTAATTTCTTATCATAACGCAGCGCCACCAGGATGAAAAAAAGAAAATAAACCAGGAAGGACGCCTGCTCCTTGATTGTCATGCCGTATCCGACACGTTCGTCGAAATGCATCAGGTACTTGAGTAAGGCAACAAGGAGAAATTCGATGGTGACTGATATGTATATCAGCGGCACGGATATTTTTTTTCTCGCGATAAAGACCTGGTTGACAACGGCAAGGCTTAGATAGACGAAGCTGGTGGCGAAAACGCCTCCCCAGGTTTCCGGGGAAGCTCCCTGGAAATATGAAGTGACGGCAACGAACACGAACATGAATGTGAACACAAACCGTGTTTTATTTATCAAAGATTCAGTCTGCAGTGAACTCATCCATTATCTCCTTTAACAGCACCTGCCGCGAAAACAGTCACTTCGCGGCGGTATCGATTTTTCCCAGCGCTTCTCTGAACGCTTCAACGCACTTCTTTGTTTCCGGGGAAAGGCTTACGGCCCCCCCGGGTTTATTCGTGGCAAGGATGTCTTCTAACAGTGCGCGATTCAACCGTGCGCTGCGGTCCTGGCATTCCTCGCACAGGGCCGCGGCTTCACGCTGTCCGATCTGATTTTTTTTGCGGAACAGGGCCGAGGCAAGTGCCCTGGCTTTACCGTGAAGCGCAGGAGCGGCGCGGGCAATGAGAACAGCTATGATGAGGGGACACAGCACGATCAGGTTTGACTTTAACATTGGAAGGAGGTAATCGGACAGGGGCGCGTTGAAGCTCATCTTCCAGGATACCCAGAGTGCGTCCGCCGTGACTAGCGATGAAAAAAATGATGCCTTTCCCTTCGGCACTCCCATGGCCGAGTACCCGGCGGAGAACACCAGTACTGCGAGGAATAGGAGAATCGTGCCGAAGCCGATTGTTTCGGATATGAAGGTGACCCCGGAAAGAAATGAGTTTATACCCTGAATGATGCCCGTTAATTCCTTCAATGTTTCGGTGATATCGGTTATATCGCTGAAACCGGCAAGTCGAACGTTCCCGGATGTTGGACGTTGATCAAATATCGATGATGCGGCCGCTGCGAGTACTATTGGCAGTATTTCTGAGCAGTGCCGTCCTGTCATGGCGGTCGTCTCAAAGCCTGCGCTTAATGTGGAGATCGATCTGATTTCCCTTCTTGTTCCAGGAAATCTTGCAGAACTGGTTGATGATGTATATTCCCCGGCCCCGGTTGCTCAGGATGTCCCTGTTGCTCAGCTGGGATTCGATTTCTCGCGTATCGAATCCCTTTCCCTGATCCGTGATCAGGATGTGAATTTCATCTTCTTCGGCGACCACGGTGATGTTGATCGTCTTGAGGGGGTCCCATTTATTGCCGTGCTCCATTGCGTTGGTGATGGCTTCATCAAGAGAGAGGTACAGCTCTTCCGGGGTTAAAGCCATGCGGATGGGGCTTTTAATGATTTTATGGCACAATGAATCGATTATTTCCTTTCTCTTGCTCTGGTCAGAGGGAAACGATTCGTTTAAAATATATGTTTTTTCATGCTGCGCCATAGATCGTTACATCACAAGGGTTTGCGCCGTGTTATGGATAACGTTTTCCGCTTTGCTAAAAGAACAGAAGGATTTGAAAAGTACTCTGCAATTATAAAACATATTTATTTTTTTATTTCGGGATGGGGAGATTTGAACTCCCGACTTCTTCGTCCCGAACGAAGCGCGCTAACCGGGCTGCGCTACATCCCGTCAGTCAAAAATGACTATTAACCATTCTATGTACAGCATATTTATATTTGCAATTAAAATTTTTTTAAATTATTAAAGGAATTTATCAGAATTATTGAAAACTTAATAATCAGAATATTTGCCCTCGCCTCCTTTGGCGGTGGGGCACAAATATTAATATATATGTTTTTTAATTTTACATATTCTATTAAATGTTGATATTATGGCATATTGTATTATTTTGGATATATATCCAGTTAAGAAAAAATAGTTGCAGAGTGAGATGTGTTTTTATACAGTTCGACCCGCGCTTTGTTTGACTTTATATTTGGTGCCGTACGGCATATTCCGGTAACAATCGGGACTCTTTGTTATACTAAGAGGTGAAATATGGACATTGACTATCATACCATAGGCAGCGTGCTTGTCATGAATGTGCCGGAAGGAACCGGGCGTCTCGGGGTCAGAGATATCGATGAGTTTGTTCAATGTATTCTTGAAACTGCCAGGCCTCCAATTTCAACGATCGCTTTTAATCTGTCGCGTCAGGACTTCCTGAACAGTGTCGGGTTAGGAGAACTGGTGAAAGTGAAAGACAGACTGATGGACAGCAACATTGGGCTGGCACTGACCAACCTTGCCCCCCGAGTGACTTCACTGATCACCGCTGCCGGTGTGGACGGGTTTTTCAAAGTAGTCCGTAGTGAAGAGGAACTTTTACAGAGGTAGGATATGGATAAAACCCAGATTGTAAGCTCGCTTTATATTAAGAATTCGATGCTTGAGACCGGTGTCAACAGCTTCGCCGAGAAGGTCAGCGGCGTATTATTCAGAAACATTGAATTCGACAGCGAAAGCCTTAAGGCACTGCAGAAATACCATGGGAAGGGCAGGGTTGTGTATGCGTCATTCCAGAGCACCAATACCCCTCTCATGATCCTGGTGAACCTGCTGAAAAAACACGGGTTCCGCACCCCCGTGCTGGCCCTGGATTTCACCCCCAACCTCCTTCAAATGACCGTCAATTTTTTCCACAGCGTGTCGATCTTTTTTAACAAGCTTGCCGGCAAAAAAAAGATCGAAAAGATCTCAGACTTTGACTATATCCTCAATCTTCTACGTGGCGACAGGGCTATCATCTTATCCCTCCTGTCGCGGAAGCTTTTCATCAGGCGGTATATACAGATAAAATCAGACACCCTCCAGTATCTCGTGGAAGCGCAGAAGCTCATCGATGAGCCTATTTACGTGTTCCCCCAGATCATGTTCTGGAACCGGAACCCGGAGCGGACCAGGGCTCTCATAACATCCCGGGCGACCGGTGACCGGGGTTTCTTCTCTGGTCTCTTCACGGTGCTTAAAAGCGGAACGCCCGCCTTCATGCGCATCTCCCAGGCAATTAATATAAAGGAAGAAATTGAACAGTCGCCAGCGGATGATCCGCGGCAGATTGCCCGGAAGCTGCGGAACAAGCTACTGGAAACATATAATAACGAGAAGCGGACCGTACTGGGCCCCACCATCAAGTCGAAGCAGGAAATGATGGAAAAGGTCCTCTACAATAAAAATGTCCTTGATGAGATTACGACCCTGAAGGAGACGGACCACCAGTCTGAGAACAAGCTGCGGAAAAAGGCCTACAAGTATTTCCGCGAGATTGCCGCAGATTTTTCAATAATTAACCTCATGTGGTTCAATAAGGCCGTCCAGTACATGTTCACCAAGATTTTCGACGGCATCTATTTCAATATCGACGACCTGAAGCTTGTGCGTGAAGCAGCGCAGAAAGCCCCTCTCATCCTGGTGCCGAGCCATAAGAGCCATATCGATTACCTGCTCATATCCAGTATCTTCTACGAAAACAAGATTATACCGCCCCACATCGTGGCCGGGCAGAACCTTTCTTTTTTCCCTATGGGGACCATTTTCAGAAGATCGGGCGCCTTTTTCATGCGCCGCTCCTTCCGGGGACTGAAGCTCTATCCCACGGTCTTTAAGCAGTATATCAAGACCCTCATCAATGAAGGATACCCGATAGAGTTCTTCATCGAGGGGACCCGCACCAGGACCGGCAAGCTGTCGTCCCCCAAGATGGGCATTCTGAGCTACCTTATCGACGCGGTCGAGGAGGGCTATAACAGCGACATGATCTTCGTCCCCATCACCATTACCTATGACCGCATCCTGGAGGAGTCGTCATACCATATGGAGCTGAAAGGAAAGGAGAAAGAGACCGAGACCACCTCCGCCTTTGTGAAGAGCCGGAAGCTCCTGAAGCGCAAGTACGGGAAGGTCTATCTATCCTTCAACCGGCCGTTCAGCTACAAGGAGTATCGGGACAGTCTCAAGGGAGGAGAGGACCTCGCCGATTCCCTCGGTTATTACATTACACGGCGGATCAGCGAGATCGTGATGGCCACGCCCTTTTCCATCACCTCCGCTGCGATGCTCCAGTCGTCGGCCCATGGGTTCACCCGGGAGATACTGAAGAAACGCATCACCCTGCTCCTCGATTACTGCGCCTATGCTGGCGTCAGGATGAGTGATCACCTTGCCGCGGCGGCCAATTACGACGAGATCATCAATTATGTCCTTGAGTCCTACCTGCAGGACAACATCGTGGGAGAACCTATGGCCGGAATGGACAAAGGGTCCCGGGAAGTCCTGGCGGGGCTCTACACTCTCAATGAGAACGAACGGTCGAGAATAAATTTTTACAAGAACAACACCATACATTATTTCCTTCCCGTCATCTTCATATCCCTGGCGCTCTTGAGCCTCGCGGAAAACGATGAAATGGATGAAGGGAAACTAACCGAGGCCTTTTCTGACCTCACAGACCTTCTTGCTGAGGAATTTGTCTATTCCGAGAGCTTCCTCGACACGGCTGGCACAATGGCGAAGGGTCTCGAGTACCTTGAAAAGCGGTCATCCATATCCCGGAGCGGCGGGAGAGTGCGGATTCAGCCGGGGAAGCGCGAGGAACTGGTGCTCTTCGCCAAGGCCGTGCAGGATTTCCTCGAGTCGTACCTGATCGTATGCGACTGCGTCCTTCAGGTAAGGAAAAAGGTGAGCCGCAAGGAGCTGATTTTCGAAGTGAGGAAAAACGGCATCAAGCTGTTCCACCTGGGAGAGGTCAAGCTTACGGAGTCGCTTTCGATGCCCAATTATGAAAACGCCATAGCGCGGCTGGATCGTGATGATGTATTCGAAAAAGTCCCTGCCGGTAAGAAGCAGGTTGATTACCTGGTGAAGGATGAGGCGAAGGCCGGTGGCTTCAAGGGCAGGGTCGAGCGTTATCTCAAGCCCCTTCAGAAGGAATAAGATCGTCAAGACCTCACCCCGCCGCCGGCGCGCCCTCTCCTTAACAAGGAGAGGGCTTACTATTGAAAAAATATTTTCTATTCACCCTCTCCATCTTTTGGAGAGGGTGTTCGGGGGTGAGGGTTAAGAAAAATCTATCCTACCATTTCACCTTTTTTCTGCCCCTCTTGATCTTTTTCCGGTCAAGGGGCGTCCCTTCCCACGCGTGCTCGAGAACCATCAGCGCGTCATCATAAGTGAGCTCCTCGGGGTTGTAGACCAGTGTGCCGTCGCCCGTGGTGGTCTTCGCTATGGCCGGCAGGGCCGACTTCGGGACCTGCTGGGCGCCGTTCCGGTCGAGGATTTCCTTTAAGAATCTCGGGTGCCTCCCGCCGGTGGCGTCGTGGAGGTCCTGGTTCATCTTGCGTATCAGCTCTATGACGCGCTCGGGGCGCTCCTTCTTCGGCGTTGAGTTGTACACCTCGGGGCCCGCCAGGGGGAAGAGGATCTCGCCGATAATGTCCGCGCACTTGTGCAGGTTGTACTCAAGGCCGTAGGGGAGGAAGATGGCCATGCAGTTCCCGTGGGGGACGCGGCACACGCCGCCCACGGAGTGGCCCATGCCGTGGACCATGCCGCAGGTTGAGTTGGAGAAGGCCGCCCCCGCCATGGTGGCGGCGTTGGCCATGGTCAGGCGCGCCTTCATGTCCCCCGGGTTCTTGACCGCGTGGAGGAGGTTCTGGCTGATTCCCTTTATGGCGAGGTAGGCGTGGGAATCGCTTATCGGGTTCTTGCCGAGGCAGAAATAGGCCTCGCAGGCGTGGGTCATGGCGTCCATGCCGGTCAGGGCCGTCAGGAACGGCGGCAAAGTCTTGGTCATGCGCGGGTCCAGGATCCCGATGTCGGGGAGGAGGAAATAGGACGCGAAGAGCATCTTGATGTTCTTGTCATGGTTGGCAATGACCGCCGCGTTGGTCATCTCGGACCCGGTGCCTGACGTGGTGGGTATGATGATGAACGGGTTGAGCTTCTGCTTAATATTGTGCGCCCCGGCGTAGGCGAGCAGGTTGGTGCCGCCCAGGGACACGAGGATGTTCACTCCCTTCGCCGTGTCGATGGCCGATCCGCCGCCGACGGCTATGATGGAGTCGCACCCTTTTTTCCGGTATATGTCGGCCGCCTCGTTAACGACCTTATATTCGGAATCGACGGGCACGCTGTCGTATATCACGCCGATTTTAACCCTGGCGCCCATGGCTTTTTTTACAATGCCTATGAGCCCGGCCCCGACGACCCCCTTGTCGGTTATGATCATCGGTTTTTTGGCGTGCATTGACTCCAGCAATCCCGGTATGTTTTCAAGTGCTTTGTTTCCCGATATGGTCTTAACGCGGCAGCAAAATTCATAATAGCTTGGCAGTATCATGGTGTTTCCCCTTATCTTGTAATAGTGTAGTTCATTGTCATGATCATGGTCCGGTTAAAAGGTAAAGGCCCGGATGTAGATGAGGACCCGTCCGACATATTTCCGCAGCGGTGACATTTCGGACCACTTGGGATACCGCTTCACAGCCAGTTTCGTGATGATCTTCGGCAGCAGGTATACCTCGACGATATTAAGGATTCGCACCACGGCGAGCCCCTGGACCAGGTCCCCGTCCACCGTAAACCGGTCATGTGCAAAGGCCGTGGTGGTCGCTTCCTGGAAGGTGAAGACCTGCATCGCCGCGGCCATGCTCTTGATGTTCATGGTGAGGGTAATTTTTTTACCCTGGGGGTTCCACCCCATGTACTTGACCTTGCCGTTCTTGTCCTTGCCGACCACCATGTGCGGCCCGAATGGCATGATGCTCATGCACATGATGAAGTCTGCAGGAAACTCGGTGAATTCCTTTTTGACTTCCTTGTCGACACGCGACGCCGCCTGGATAGCGCGCCCCACGATCCACAGCATCACGGCTACGTAGATTTTGCTGATGAGATCCTTGCCCGGCTTTATCTCAGGATATTTGTTTATGTTCATGGTCTGCTCCTTTCAGTGTGTGATAGATTAAAACGCTTTGCCTTCCCATGCGTGCTCCAGGATGGACATGCATTCGGCTTCGGAATAGCGCTTGCCGCTCCGGGCCGATGCAGCCTTTGCTATGTCGCCCAGTTTGTACTTCGGGATCTTCAGCTCCTTCATGGTCTCCGGCAGTATACCCTTCAGGCTGTTCAGGAGCGCCAGCAGCCTTTCCACGCCGGCCCGGCTCCTCTCTTTTTCGGCAGTTGCCGCATAGTCGTCGTAACCGGCCAGGGCCAGTAACAGCTCATCCCTGATCTTCTTTTTCTTGTACATCATGTAGGCCATTTTATAGGGGAGAAGTATCCGTATGAATTTTCCGGCAGAGATATCGGTTGCCCGGGCAAGTTCAATCGCCATGAGGTGCACCATGCCCGCCGGGGCGTTGGAAAAGGAAAGGGCCGCCAGGGCGTAGGCGTTGTGCAGGGCCAGGCTCGTGCTTGCATGGCCCGGTTTCTTGATTCCCTTTTTCATATAGAGGGCCAGGTACCGGAGCGCCGAATGGGCGTATGCCTCTATCATGGGGCTGTGTGTGTCCGTGATGGATGAACCGGCAGCATGTGCGAGGGCTATAACTGAGGATTCGGCCACGCATTCCGCGCAGCAGCCGGGCGTCATGCGCGGGTCTAAAATGGCGAGATCGGGATAGAGAAAATCCGAGGTGAGACAGCGGTTGTCGACGGTCGCCGTGTTTGTAAATTCCATTCCCGACGATGAGCGTGCCGGCACCACGATGAGCGGTTTCAGATGGCGCTTTAACGGGGTCCCGTTAAAATATTTGAAGAGGTCATCGGTCTTCTCGGCAACCAGGATGTTCAGCGCCTTGGCCACATCCACCGCCGCGCCGTTCCCCACGGCGATTATGGAATCGCATCCGCGCTCCTTGAAAAGGAACGCCGCGTCACGGGCAAGGCCGATGCTTGCGTAATCTTGCACCTCATTGAAAATCCCCCCGAGGGTCACCTTGGAATCCTTAAAAGAGGCAATGAACTTCTTCATCATGCCGGTTTCAGAGAGGTCCCTGCTGGTGATCACGAGGGGGTTCTGGGCGTCATATCCCCTCAGTTCGAAGGGGATGTGCTCCATGGCCTTCTTGCCGGAGATTATTTTCGCCTGGTTGAGGAATTCATAATAATCTGGTATCTGCATAATTGCTCCTCGCTTGTGTTTAATGTGCTGGCCCGCCGGGGTTGTGTGCGCCGGCGGGCCGAGGTGACAGCTGCTATTAAATCTCTATATTGAGATGCTTCAGGGTCCGCTTCTTCGGGATGCCGTTTGAATCGTAACCGCGGGCCCGGTAGTATTTTCCGAGCATTTTTTCCAGGGGCACCGTTTGCTCCTTCTGGTCGCATTTGCGTCCCTCGGTGAGTAAGCGCCGGGGCAGGGTGTCGTCCTTTTTGGATATTCCCTCCCTGGTGTTCATATAGCGCTCGAGCATGTGTATGCGTTCACCTGCTTTGATGAACTTCAGCATGCTCAGGTACGGTATATAGGTTTTCCCCAGCACCGCGTGCCAGAGCTCCGGCCAGAGGCTCACATCCATAAGGGCAAGGGCCAGCGGCGTCAGGTTCTGGGTGAGTGCCCAGAGCATTGGTGTTGGTGATAATTTTATAAGGGGGGGCTCCAGGAATACCGGGAAGGCGGTGAAATGGCAGATGTGCATCGAATTCATCGCCGCGTAAACGTTTTCAAAGAACTTGACCATGGTGTGCTTGCCGCGCTTCGCGTTGGGGCTGGCCATGGCGAAATAGGCCTCCAGGGTGAAGAGCGATGTCGACAGGTGGCAGGCGCCCCGGTTGGCCACAGCATAGGAGAGGCCGTGACCGATGCAGCCCCGCGGGTCATAAGCCGCCATTTCCATTCCCTTGACATGGATTGCGAAATCCTCGCCGCCGTATTTTTTTGATGCCGCCTTGGATCCTTCTGCCAGGTCGTCACCGATCCCCTTGCGGCCGGCGATGTCCCTGATCATCTCCGCCACACCGGCGGTCGAGCCGAACTTCAGGTTCGTTTTTATGAGGCCTTTTTCCGTGGCCTCCATGGCCCAGGCCAGGGTGCCGCCGATGGAGATGGTGTCCATACCGTATTTCGAGCAGAGTTCGTTCCACCCGGCTATCACCACGGGATCGAAGATCTCCAGGTTCGAGCCCATGAGGCCGATAGTTTCATATTCAGGTATGTGGCGGTCTTTCCCGTCAACGGTGCCCTTGTGGCCGCACAGAATGGCGCAGGGCTTGCAGGTGTCATACTTGGTATGGAAGCGCTCTGCCATGGTTTCGCCGGAGATCTTATGAGCTTCCCCGTGCGATCCGCCGGTGAAATTCCGCACCGGCAGGATGCCAGCGGCGTTGGAGAGGTTCACATTGGCATTGGTGCCGAAGGAGCGGTAGGAGCCTGATGTAATCGAGTTCTGGTTGATGTATTTAAAGAACTTCTTGTTCGATTTGGCGAACTTCTTTTTGTTTGCCGGGACAATCTTTACCTCGCCGCCTTTGGCGACGATTCCTTTAATGTTCTTCGATCCCAGGACGGCGCCCATGCCGCCCCTGCCCAGGAACCGGTGGCCGGAGGCTATGTTGGCATAACTCACAAGTTTTTCACCGGCGGGGCCGATGACCAGGGCTCCGGCGCCCTCTTTCTGGAGCGCTGCCTGGGCCGCCTGGGTGTCCTTGCCCCAGATACCTTTCGCCGGCCTGAACTGTACGCCCTTGGAGTCAATGTAGAGGTACGTTGGGGCGCTGCATTTGCCCTTGATGACCATTGCGTCCCATCCCGAGGTCTTGAAGGCCATGCCGAATGGGCCGCCGCATGAGGCGGAGCACATGATGCCCGTCAGGGGCGACTTGGTAACTGCCTCGAAGCGTCCCGAGCAGGGCGCGCCGGTTCCCATTAATACGCCCATGGTAAAAGCGATCATGTTCTCAGGTCCCAGCGGATCAACGCCCGGTTCCATCCGGTCATAGAGGAGCTTGAGCCCCAGGCCCTTGCCTCCGAGATAGAGGTTGCGGTCCTTTTTGTTCACTTCTGTTATCTGGAATTTTTTTGTGGTGAGGTCGATTTCCAGTATCTTATTATTGGTGCCAATTACTTCCTGCATGTTCCTTCTCCTGGTATGATGTTTATAGTACTACAGATACAAAACATCTGCATCTGTTTGAGGAGCTATAATCAAATAGAAAGAATCGCAGCAGCGGGATCAGGAAGTATCAGCCGCCTCCTGCCGGCCTGAGGCAGGATACTTCATCCCCGTCCTTCAGCTTGGACCAGGTGCTGATGCGTTCGCCGCTTCTAAAAAAGGCATAACTTGAAAATTGGGTCAGGCCGGTGCTCTTGAGTGCCCATTTGAGCCGTTTCCCCGACGGGATGCTCATGGATATTCCTTCAGCTGGATTGTAGTTTTCGAGTTTGAGTTCTTTGTCGATGCCGGAGAAGAATTTTATCCGGACAGTGATAGTTTGTGCCATAAAGCATAACCCCGTACAGTCTACTGTGAACGCTGTTTAATAAATTTCAAGAATAAAATTTTTTAACGATTATTAAAAACAAAAAAACGCTGTTATTATTCACACGGGGTAGTATTCAGCATGGCCCAGATCAGTATACAATATTCCAATTGCCGTGATGCACCCTGTTCCACACGGGAAGATTAAGGATTTATGTGGACTTTTTGATATAATCCCGGAGTTTCTTCTGGAGTTCGTCACGCCGTTTCTGGAGTTCCGTCCCTTTGTACACGTCTTTGATCTTGACCGGCTTGTCGAACCGGGCTATTTCCTCGAACTTGAGGCTCGCGTACTTGGCTTCCTTAATTTCAGCAAGGGAAGGCAGGATGATGGCATAGAGTGAGTAGGGGGTGTGTATCAGGGAATGGCCCCGCCCCAGGTATGCCTCGGAAAAGCCTCCGTCGATGTTGATCGATCGGCCGTCAGGTGAGGAGATCTTTTCCCCTTTCAGTATGTCCACCGGCGTATGGCCGTACACGATCCGCTCTGCGCCGAATTCCTCCATGATGAGGTCCATGAACTCTTTCTTCTTTAAATTTTCACCCCAGTGGAGCGTCTTTTCCTTGTGGGTCACCTTGTCCTTGAAAAAGTAGCGCTCGAAGGTTTTCATGGCATGCTTACCGAAGAAGGGCGACTTCGGCCCGCACCAGAGGTAGAACATCACCGCGAGCTCGAAGGGGTCCTGTTCCTTCCCCTCAAGGAAGCGCTGCCCCACGTTCTTCACCATCGTTTCGATGTGCTTCATGAGGTCGCGTCCCTTTTTACCGAAGAGCTTGTCGAATTTCCCGTCCTCGGTGCTGGGGATGAGTGCGTGTATGTTCAGGATGTAATTGTTGATGTGGTAGAGCTTGCCGTCCTCGAAAAGGTACTTCATGAGGTCCCTGATTTTCGGGCTGGAGGTGAACTGTCGCGCCAGGTCGTTGATCACGTCCTCCTCTTCCGGGGTAAGCTCCAGGGGCCTGTCCAGGTTCAGGGTCGGGAAGTCAGTGTCGGTAAGGCCTTCAATGTCGTTTTTCTTCAGCATCTCTGTGAATTTTTCCAGGTTCAGGCGGGACTCCATCTGTAGATCCGGGAATTCCTTGATGGTCTTCTCTTCCAGCTTGAATTGTATCATGGCCAGGGTCTTTTCCATTTTCCGGGAAATGTCAAGCTTCGCCTTGAAGAGGCCGGTGATCGCTCCCGGGTAGAGCTTCTCGGCAAAGACCTTCAATTTGTCCAGGTTGATACCGAGCCGCTCCAGGAAGGCCAGGTTGTCATAGCGCACGCTGATGCGCAGTGCCTCTGCGATGAGGGACCTGTTGCCGGCCGCCGCCCCCATCCAGAGTATGTCGTGGTTGCCCCAGACGAACTGTACCCAGGGCCGTATCGACGGGCTTGAAAGGATGCGGAGGATCTTGTCCGGTTCATCCCCCCGATCGAAGACGTCACCCAGGACTACCAGCTGACCCAGGATGACCTGCTTCACAATCTTTGCCAGCGCGGTGATGACCTTATCAGCGATGAAATCGTTCTCGTACACGAGGTTGGGGACATGGAAGCTCAGGATGAGGTTTTCGATAATGGTCTTCAGGTCCATGTTGATATCCGACCTGATAAGATCGAAATCAGTGATGTCTTCAACTTTGTAGCGTATTATTTTCACCAGGGCCGATATGACGTCCTGCCGTTCCATGGAGTACTCGTTGGTCCTGGGGAGGTATCGCTCGCCCTGGATGACCTGGTCGAGGTAGTCCAGCTTTTCATTGGAAAAGTGTTTCGAAAGGGCCTCCTGCGCCGTCCTCCATATGAGGCCGAAACGCCCCTTCAGGATCGTGGTGAACCGCTCGCCCGCCCCGTGAGTGTCGCTGATCCACATGGTAGTACTGATATTGCGTTCAAGCTCGGATTCTATCAGTGTCAGTTCTCTAATGGTGTCGTGAATATCGGTCAGGCTGGGTTTGGAGGCCATGGTGTTCTCCCTGCGGATTTTGTTTTGCGCACGGCGCAGCGCCCTGTGCGCCGATAGACCCCATGGTTTATCAGATTTACCGGGGTGTCAATTTTTTTTCTCCGTCTCGTCTTTAAAGACTTTAGGCCGGTAGGAATTACCGGGAAAATTGACCCGCATACCCTTCAGGTTCAACCTGGTCCCGTCATACGTGGCGACATAATATTGGGTGTAGCTCCAGTGCCAGTCCTCGTAATTGTAGCCATAACACCCCGCCGCGGTATAGCGTATGCCTTCCTTTTCAAACTCGTAGTTGTTTTTCACGCTCCCGGAAATGACCGCCTTGACCGGGAACTGGACAAAGAGCTTGTGTAGTTCGTCACCGCCCTGGTAGCGGATGCCGCTCTGCGGGGAGGAGAGAACCGGGTAATGGGTAAAGACGAATATTGCAGCGGCGTACCGGTTTGTTTCCAGGTCGCGCTTCAGCCATTTCATCTGCTCCGGGTCGATAGGGTGGTCCCTGGTGAGGACATGGAGTAAAATGAAATGGATATTTCCATAATTAAATGAGTAGTAGAGACGTTCCCCGGTGTACTGCCTGAACAGGTCCAGGGACTTGTTGTACAGGTCCTTCTCGCCCGCCAGGATATGGATGATTGGCTGCAGCACTTTCTTCTGCTGCATGAACATCTCGTACTGGCGGTCGATGTCTTTCCTGGTGATGCCCATCCAGTCGGCGCCGCCCTGGATGATGTTGCCGGTGTGGATGACCATCATCGGATTTTCCTGGTTGATGGCCTGGAACACGTACTCGAGCTTCTCGGCATGGCCGGTGAAGGGGGACGCGGGGCTCGTGTTCCCAATAACCACGAATTTCATCTGGTGCCCCGGTTTTTGCTGCTGCGCGGTGCATCCGGCGGCGATGAGCAATGCCGCGAGGATGGCGTGCAGTTTGCATGTGGTGCGGTATGAGTGCATGGGATATTTCCTTTATAAGCAGGCTCGTTATTTGTCAGAACTAGTGCTGAAACAAGCCTGATAGATTGCTCTTAAAATGAAATTGAAATAGAGGAGGGACATGGCGTCAATTACATTATTATTTTAACACATACCGTCGGCTGGTGCAGGTTTGGAATAAAAATGTTATCTTATATGAATAGTGTTTGTTAAAATTATTCAGGATTATATAAATTGTAACTTTCAATGTGCCAGGTGTTTCAAATAGATGTTTCACAGATTTATGGGGATATGCAAAAAATTACAGTTCAATAGGCGCATGGGTGGAATACTGTTTTTGCCTTGAAAGCGCCTCGCGGGAGTAGTTATTTTGAATCTGTCCGATACTGTGTTATATAAAGATATAATTATCAAGAGGTTATAATTCCATGAAATCAGGAAGTGCAGTAGTTATACTGTCCATTATGCTTGTTATGGCCCTATCGGGCTGTATAACGACCGTTGTCAAGCCGACAGGCGCTGTCATCGGCACTGAGGATGCGGCAGTTACAAAGCTTGGCGACGATATTCTTTCCCTCAAGTTTATGTTGAAGAATAAAAAATTCGGCATATTTTATTTCACCACGCTTGACTGGCAGGTAATTGACGCCGGGAAGCGGATATCGGGCAAGCTGGCCAATTACCTGGCCGGCAAGGGCGGCCTCACCGTAATTCCGCGGGCCGTATTGGACGCAAAAATGAGAACCCAGGCGATTGAACAGGCCAGGATTTTCGATGTTGATACCATGCGCGGTAAAGAGAAAACTCTGCCGGTGGATGTGATAGTTATAGGGACCCTGATGCAGGACATGGATATGGTTAGAATTGAACTGAAGGCTGTCGACCTCGCGACGGGCCGACTGATCCTCCTCAGTGGTGTGCGCACACCCTCCTCGGGAGAGATCAGCGCTCAGGACAAGCCTGAGATGACGAGGCTGTATAAGAAGTCGCCGGAAAAAATAACGGACATTAATAAGACCTTTTTTCTGCTTCAATGGATGAAGGAAAAACAGCCGCTGGTGTTCCTTCTTGTCGTGGTTAAAAAAAGCGAGATGAAGGCGTTGCGGACAACCAACACCGTCCTCTACGGAAAACTGGAGAAGCGGAAAGCGCGTTATGAGCGTGAACGGCCCGATGTTATGAAAAAAATCATGGCCATGCAGGACGGCCTGTCATTAATGGAGCGCTATGATCAGCAGCGGTTCGGAGAGATCATGAAACTGAAAAAGGAACTCCTCGGCAGGATGAAATAACCCGTCGTTAATGAATCTATCCTCTCGCCGTTCCGATGATTGTACCCGCGATGCTTCGGACAACGAACGAGGCGACGCGTGCGTACTGCCAGGGATGACGGAGGCGGAATTTTTTCATCACGGTGTCAACTGTTTCCCGCGCCAGTCCCGGTGAGAGGTAATAGCTGGCCTTGAAACAATCGTCGTCTCCAGAAATCACGCCTTCACGCACGGCTATCTCCCGTAAGGGTGTGTCCGGCTGGATGCGGAAGCCGAACCCCGATATCAGCATTGCGGGCTTGAGACGGTAGCCGAGCTCCAGGGAGTCGCGTATCCCCTCCAGCGTCTCACCAGGAGCGCCGAACATTTGCCCGAGAAAGTAATCAACCTTTTCTTCTGCGAAGAGCTTCGCCGCTTCGACCACGTCCCTGCTCCGGTAAAAGGGCTGGTTCCGTTCCAGAACCTCATCGGACATGGTGCTTCCGAAAATCATCGCCGACGAGACGCCGGCCCTGCGCAGCAGTTGCGCCATCTCCCGGTCCATTTCGCCCGGTTCGATAATGCAGCTGAAGGTGATCCCGAGCTTCGCCTCAATGATGCGCGCGCAAAGCTCCTTCCCATATTCCAGGGGCCTGTTGATGCCGCTATTGACGAGCCAGATTGAACGTGCGCCATGTATTTTACGCAGTTCGGTCAGCTCGTTCACAACGGCACGGGGATCGCGCAGCCGGTATTCCCGGCCGAAAGTGCGGTGGGCGTCGCAGAAGGAGCAGCCGTGGGGACACCCGGAATGGGTAACCACCCCGCAGGCGTAAAATCCCTTCCGCTCATAAGACTTCAAATCGATCCTGCCGTGGCCCGTGAAGCGAACGGAACCGTATCCGCAAACCGACGGAGAATTACTTACGGTGCACCCACCGCGGTTTGTATGCAGCCCGGGAACGGCCAGGTCCGGCGCGCCGCGCTCTAAAGATGCCACAAATCGGGAAACGGGGTCCACGTCGTCGCCGGCCATGGCGTAATCCGCGCCGAGCTTTGCCATGATCTGCGCCGGAAATGTGGTCACCGCGGTACCCCCGATGAGTATGGGAGCATCGCTTCTCTCCCTCGCCAGGGCGGTGAGTTCCGCCGCGTCTTGGATCGGATGATCAGGTTTGTCCATGGACTGGTTATCGACATTGCGGATAGAAAAGCAAACGAGGTCCGGCATGTGTTCGTCGATGGCGGCGGCCAGGGATTCCCGGGGCTTTTTTGAATGCATGAGATCAAGGAACCGGACTTCATGGCCGTCGGAGGCCAGTCTTTCTGACACCAGCAGGGCACCGATGGGCGCCGGGCACAGATACCGGTTCCGGTTAGGGTATATCATCAAAATCCTCATGGGGACCTCCTTGGACGAGCGGGCCGGTGACAGGCGGAAACGCAGTAGCTCAACCGTAACGTCTTCCAGAATAAATAACAATTGAACGCGCCGATACATGCAACTTATTTTTGCCGGCCATGGACGTGTTTGCATGGCAATTTTCCGGGAGATGAGGCCTCAGTTCCGGTAACTCTGGAGGGGCGCCGGTATCCTCCCGCCGCGGCCTATAAAGACCGATGAGTCGAACCGGCTTACCGGCATGACCGGGGCCCTGCCAAGAAGCCCCCCGAATTCCACGAAGTCGCCGGCTTTTTTCCCGAAGACAGGTATGATCCGCACGGCAGTGGTTTTATTGTTTGCTACTCCAATGGCCGCCTCGTCTGCGATAATGGCGGCGATGGTGTCTGCCCCGGTATCGCCCGGTACTGCAATCATGTCAAGGCCCACGGAGCAGACCGCGGTCATGGCTTCAAGCTTCTCGATCGAGAGAGCCCCCTGTTCCGCAGCCTCAATCATGCCCAGGTCCTCGCTCACCGGTATGAAGGCGCCAGAGAGGCCCCCCACGAAGGATGACGCCATGAGGCCGCCCTTCTTGACTGCGTCGTTCAGGAGCATGAGGGCCGCCGTCGATCCCGGCGCGCCGCAGCGCTCAAGCCCCATCTCTTCGAGAATGTAAGCGACGCTGTCTCCCACGAATGGCGTCGGCGCCAGCGAGACGTCCACTATGCCGAAAGGAATCCCCAGTTGCCGTGCAGCCTCGCGGGCCACCAGCTGGCCCACCCGCGTGATTTTGAAGGATGTCCGCTTGATGGTCTCTGCGACGGTCTCCAGGTCGCTTCCTTTTATTTTTTCGAGGGCGCTCTTGATGACCCCGGGACCGCTGATGCCCACGTTGATGACAGCCTCCGCCTCCCCGATGCCGTGAAAGGCCCCGGCCATGAATGGGTTGTCGTCCGGCGCGTTGGCGAAGACCACGAGTTTTGCGCAGCCCACACTGCCGCGGTCCTTCGTCGCGGCGGCAATGTCCTTTATGACCCCGCCCATGATCCTGATGCCGTCCATGTTGATGCCGGAACGGCTCGTTGCCACGTTAACTGATGAACAGACCCGCTCGGTTTCGGACAGGGCCCGGGGTATTGCGTCTATGAGCTTCCGGTCGCCGGGGGTCATCCCTTTGTGGATGAGGGCGGAGAAGCCGCCGATGAAATTCACATCGGCGTCGCGGGCCGCTTCCTCCAGCGCCTGGGCGAAGGGGAAGTAGTCGTCAGTATGTGAGCTTTCGGCTACCAGCGATACCGGCGTCACTGCTATCCGCTTGTTGATGATCGGCACGCCGTAGCTTTCCTCGATCTCGTTGCCAACGGCGGCGAGCCTTCCGGCGAGGCGGCCGATCTTGGCGCGGATCTTGGCGCACGATTTTTTCACGCTTTCGTCAGCGCAGTCCCGCAGGGAGATGCCCATGGTGATGGTGCGTATGTCGAGTTTTTCCTCCTGAATCATTTTCAGGGTTTCGATGACTTCATGCTGATTCATGGCCTATACCCGGTGCATGGAATTGAACAGCTCTTCGTTGTAGATGTTGATGACCAGGCCCATGGCGCTCCCTATTTCGGCGAGCTGGACTTTTAACTCCTTTAAGGACACGGTGCTTCCTGACAGATCAACGGACATCATCATGGTGAAGTTCTCCTGCATTATGGTCTGGCTGATGTCAAGGATGTTGACGCTGCAGGCCGCCAGCCTGGCGCTTACAGCGGCAATGATGCCGACCTTATCCTTCCCGACGACGGTGATGATTGCTTTCATGCTATAGTCCTTCCTGGTCAATTGATATATGTAGGATATTGTTCGTCTCTGTGGAGTGATTTATCAAGCTATTTATGCCATTCTGCCGCATAATGCGCATATCGAGGAATACTTCCATCCCATCCGAGATATCAGATTATTATTGACGATGATGTGAAACTTTGCTGACAGATAGATCTGCCCCTGTCCTGTGATTGCGGAGAAAGTGTATGTTGTTACCTGCCGAATTTTCCCTTAATCATGGCCATGATCTTTGCCGGGGCGAGTCTGATGGCCAGGCGCTTGAAGTTTGCGGCCGGCTCACGGTAGCCTTTGGTTTCAGCCATGTCGATGGCGGCGGCGGGGCATGATCTCACGCAGAGGCCGCAGCCCACGCAGCGCGCCGGGTCGTAGCGGTGCCGTTTACCCTCCATGGTGTGGGCCCTGAGATTGCACGGCGGTATGCACTTGCCGCAGCCGGTGCACCGTTCCTCATCCACAACGGCCCGGTATTTCGGGGCGGTAACGATGAGGCCGGGGTCGAAGCCGATGATCTGCCCCAGCATGTGGCAGCAGCAGTCACAGCAGGTACAGATCTGGTTCGGGCTTCCGGCAGTGACATTGCCCGCAAAGAAGACCAGGTTCATGGCGATGCGGTCTTTCACGATGGACCGCATGGAGTCCCGGTCGACCTGTTTCGCACCGCCCCTTTCGATATACATGCGGGCAAAGCTCCCGAAGGCGATGCACCCGTCGAGGCGGCCGGCACGCCGGCACTCGTTCCCTTCCAGGTACCGGGCCTGTCGGCACTGGCAGTTGTTGAGCACCGCCATCAGGTCGTGGGACCTGATCATCTGCTCCACCCGGTCAGGGTCCAGGGCCATGCTTTTTAAATCCTGTTCTTTGTTGAGGGGAATGCTTCGCACGACCCTGGTGGGATGATCCAGGTACTTTCTGACGTAGCCGGTTTCATACAGCCGGTTCGCGATGCGGGCGAATTCCCGGTGCCACGGGGTATCGTGGCCGTCCATGAGCACGTTTTCGAACATGCCGGGAAGTACCGGCAGGAGCGCGTAGCCCCTGCCGCGGCCCCTGATCACTCCCCTGGAAACCATGGAATCCAGGAGCGGCTTGATTTCAGCCGGGTGTTTCCCCGCGGCTCGGGCCACCTTTTCCAGGGTATGGGTCCTGTAAAAAAAGGGAAGATGGACCGCCAGCTCCGCCTCCTTCATCGTGAAGCAATGAATAAGGAGCTCCGTCAGGAGTGACTCGCCTTCATCAGGGCCTATCATGGCCTCGAGGCTGAATTTTTTCGCCAGGTTCCTGTATGCGGCATTGTTGTAGTTCATGGTCCTCCGCTACTGTCATCAGTAGTATGCTCCGCTGACGGTATCATTGGAGCGGGATTTTATGCTGCCGAGTAATGCGCTCCCTGCGCGGGTCAATCCGGTTGAATATGGAAACAAGGTGGGAATCCGGCCGGTTTTGTCAATGCATATACAGACTTCCCTGCATAGCTATCGCGGATCGGGGTAATTGTTCTTGACCGGGCCGTCCGGATCTGTCCAAGATTTTGTATTACAATGATCCGGAGGTTATTATGGCAGAAGCCGGCGCGCGGCCCAATGTGGCCACAATTTTCGGGGTACTTGATATTCTTTTCGGCATACTGGGGATATCGAGCATCAGGTACTGGAATTCAATGAATGCGTTTATCGGGGAATTTTATAATGTCATACTGGCGGCGGGTGCCCTGGTTTCCGTGCTCCTTCTCATCGCGGGAATATTTCTCCTGATGAACAAGAGCATGGCACTCCAGTTGAACATGTATTACGCCTACGTGTCGATCGGTTTGGCGATTGTCAGGTCGATGTACGTGATAGTGAAGGGTGGCATCGCCGGTTTAATGATCGGGATATTCTCCATAGGTATCAGTCTCATTTACCCGATACTTATCCTTGCAATTCTTATGAAAAATTCCGAGGTTAAGAGCTTTTATTCATCGAAATGATTGTAGTTTATCATGATCATAACGCATAACTCGGCAAAAAGCCTGCTTCAGAAGAAGCAGGCTTTTTGTTCGATGGATTGATTAACATATCAGATCGTATACCCGCGCCGGTCGCCACGGGACCTCCTATGCCGTTGCGTTCTCAACCGGTTTGTTCCTGTGATATGCCGATTTAAAATCGTTCTAATATCTTCCCCTGGAATATACATCCTGGTTGACCCTGAATAAGAACGCGATTGTACACATTCCATCACCACCGTAGCCCCACGAACCGTCAGCGATACCGCCTATGAATCTTCCAGTGCCGGTTATGCTGAGGGTGAACACCTCGCCGAAATTAAAATTCAGGCCAAGGGCCAGTCCAGTGCCGCATACCGAACCGTAGATGTTGGAAACAAGTCCGGAAAGGGATATCATGGGACCAATCCAGAAGCGGACCAGCTTGGTTCGCACGACGCCTAAGCCGAAATAGTGATTCATGTGGATCATTACCGATTCGCCGGTGGCACCGATGTTTATGTAGCTGGCGCCGAACTCCAGGCGGTAATTAAACACCCGGTTGTAAGCCAGGTTCGTGTCCAGTATTATCCCGCCGCCGCCGTAATAATGTCCCGTACCGACATCGGCCCAATACCCGTAACCGCCGCCTCCGTTGCCGTACACGCCAATGCCAAACGCAAGCAGCGATGAGGATGAAACGAAAACAATGCCCGCAACAACCGCGACTTGAAGCATCCTCTTGATCATATTATCCTCCAAGATAATTGTGTTGCAATCATTAGATAATTTGAGACTTTCAATAAATAACAATTTAATCAAGCGTTATTTATTTTTTCTGATAAAAGCAATCCGGAACATATTGCAGTTCCGTTTACGCCGGCTTACTCCGGTATCATTTTTCACTTGAAATTCTAAAATCCTTCTGATAGTCGTACCGGATCGGGGTGTGGCCCGCCTTGCATTAGATTGCCGCATCCTGGACAAAGGATTCGCGGTACACCTTTATGGAATGAGAGCGGCTGGCATATAATTATTGGCGCTATCGATAACATGAAGATGTGCGGATAATCAAGGAGACACAGATGAAAAAAATTGCATGGATTCTGGCGTTCGTTCTCGCTACGGCAGTACTTCTTCCCGGCGTGTCCCCAGGTGAGGAAGCCCCTAAATACAAGGGAAGGGGTGAAGCCCTTATCGTGAATAATGATCTGCCGAAGGCCAAGCGCGACGCCCTTACGGAGGCATTCAAAAGCGCGCTGCAGAAGGCGGTCGGCGTGTATATAAAGGCGAAGTCGAAAGTGGAGAACTTCGAATTGACTTATAACAAAATCCTCAGCGAGTCGGAAGGGTATGTAAAGAATTACAAAATACTTAAAGAGAAAACTGAGGATGGCGTCTATTCCGTTGAGGTCGAAGCGGAGGTGTCAGGTGAAAAGCTGGATGATGCCTTCAGTCAGCGGCTTTCGAAATTTGTGGAGAAAAATCTTTTCAGCACCTTCACGATCATAGCCTCGGCCATGACAAGCGGCAACCGGTTCTATAATCTAACGACCACCATCATGATCATGATCAACGACCCCACCATTGATATTGACTCGATACAGATCAAGCTCCCCAGGACCGGATGGACCAAACCCCGCATCACCAAGTCCGGCCTGGCGAATCTGATCATGATGTCTGAAACAATCGACCCGAAAAACCTGGCGTCTTCCCGCTATATAGACGATGTGATATATTTTCTCGGGCACCGTGACGCGGCAGTGGAAATCAGGTTCAAGAACCCCGGCAACGGCAGGGAGGAGGTCAGGCCCCTCAACCTGGAAAAGCTGACCATGACGGCGTCCATGGGCGCTGGCACCTCGATAAGTATCCTGAATAAGGAAATCAAGGATGTGACCGACCGCGAGCTTGCCGATTCGGTCACCGCTCTTAAAAAAGCCAGCGTCCTCCTTGAGTACGAAAAAAAACTTATCGGCATGAATGGCACCCTTGTGCTGGCCATGGGCACCTTCAAAGAGAGCGTGAACAATTACACTGAAATCAATATATCCTTTTCAATCCCGGCCTCAAGCATCGACATCAGCGGCATCGACGCGCGTAGCATCGAAATACGGATGCCCGTGACGGGATGGATAAAGCCCGAAGTCAGAGAGAGCGAGTACAGCATTGACGTGGCATTGAATTTTTCCGGCGCCGATCCGGGTAAAAGGAAATATCTCTCGGATATCGCCTATTACCTGGGCAGGGACGCCTTCGAGCTTGAGGTGAAATACAGGGATAAGGTTAAAAAGACCATTGAAAAAAAGCTCGCGGTGATTTCCTATATGTCGATCAGCATAAGCAAAGAAGGGAACAAGATTTTCGACGTGCAGGCAAAGGCCTTTGATAAAATTGACGCAGGGCAGAAGGCCTCAATCGGGTCATACCTGAAAAAAATATCAAAGTGACAGAGGGAGGTCGTCATGGCGGATGCAGGAGCAAGGTCCAGCGTGGCCGCTATTTTCGGTCTACTGGATATCATCTTCGCCATACTGGGAATATCCAGCATCCGGTTGTTGAAATAATTCCACCCGGGGTTATTCATGGAAACCATCATCGCCGCGGCCCCGGACCTGCAGACCCCGCTCACGAAAAAAATAGCCCGCTTCAGCGGCCTCCTCCTGTACCTTATCCTGGCCCTGGCCGGCGCCACCTTCGCCGTCGGCGTGTGGAGGGGCGAGCCGGCCGTGGAGATGTTCATGTCCGCCGTGGCCCTTGCCGTGGGCGCCATCCCTGAGGGGCTCCCCGCGGCCCTCACCATCACCCTGGCCATCGGCGTCTCCCGAATGGCGCGCCGGCGCGCCGTGATACGGCGCCTCCCCGCGGTGGAGACCCTGGGAAGCACGACAGTCGTCTGCTCCGACAAGACCGGGACCCTCACGCAGAACCAGATGACGGTGCAGGCCATCTTGGCCGGCGGGTCGCTCTACGAGGTGACCGGCACGGGGTACAGGCCGGAGGGTTCGATACTCCACGGCGGCTCTGTCGCCGATATCGCCATGGACGAGGCGCTTCGGGAATGTCTGACTGCCGGGCTCCTCTGCAACGATAGTGATCTAAGAATGGCGGACGGGGAATGGACGGTACATGGGGACCCGACGGAGATCGCCCTCATCACCGCGGCGATCAAGGGCGGCATCGATTCTGCTTCACTCAAGGCGTCGATGCCGCGAAGAGACATCATACCCTTCGAGTCGCAGAACCAGTTTATGGCGACCCTCCATGAAAAAGACGGGCTGTCGGTCTACGTCAAGGGAGCCATCGAGGTGATCCTCGGCTTCTGTAAAAACGCGATGGCCGGCAACGGTACCGGGATGCCACTCGACGTCGGCTCGGTATCTCGGGAGGCGGAGTCGATGGCGGAGCGGGGCCTCAGGGTCATTGCCTTTGCGAAAAAGAACATGGGCGGCGGCGGAAGCCTTGCCCGGGGGGGCCTGGCCAGCATGACATTCCTCGGGCTCCAGGGGATGATAGACCCGCCACGGCCTGATGCTTGCCTTCGAGCCGAAGGAGCCGGGGCTGATGACGCGTCCGCCCCGGGACCCGGCGGCGCCCATCATTACCGGCGCCCTGATTTTCCGCATCATCCTGGTTGGCTCGCTCCTCCTGGCGGGCGCCTTCGGTCTTTTCGAGCTTGAAATGACCGGGGCAAAGGACCTGGCCAGGGCCCGCACCATGGTGGTCAATGTCTTCGTCATGGGGCAGCTGTTCTACCTCTTCAACTGCCGGTCCCTCACCGAATCGATATTCAGGATCGGCTTTTTCTCGAATCCATTCCTTTTTGCCGGGGTCATCGCCATGGTTCTTCTTCAGGCCGGATTCACCTATGTCCCGGCGATGAACTCCCTGTTTCACAGCGCCCCCATCGGACTCGAGCAATGGGGATATATCGTCGTCTGCGCAGCGGCGATCTATGCAGCCGTGGGGATGGAAAAGATGATCCGGGGGTTCCTGCGGCGCCGGGGCAATAAAAAAGCCGGATGATGCACCCATCAACCGGCTTTTCGTCTTCGTTTTTAACGCAGCTTATGGCACCCGCTTGACCGACTTGTCGGCTATCATGTTCTTCAATTCATTGAGAAGAATTTTTTCATGCTTGTCTATGTGACCATCCTCATGGGCGAGGTGGATTATCTCCTCGTACTCGGCGTTGGTAATCTGATGGTCTTCAATTGCCTTTTTAATGACCTGTTCCAGAGTTTTTCCGCTTTTTGTAAGCATATCATCACCTCGTAAAAAATTATCTTATAGTATATTTTAATTACAGTAAGTTTGAGTATATTAATTAAAAAATAATATTACATGCAATTGGCTGTCAATAAAAAAAATAATAGTATCATTGGAGATTTTTCTCATGACAACGCAGATAGGTAACATGTAACCAAAACGAATAAAAATGATAACTATCGACTTGTTTGTCTAATACAATGCCTGAAGAGTAAAAAAACCCCGATCGAGCGGGGTTTTTTTAATAAATGAGAAAGAAGGAGGTGCCGTTGACGTTTCGGGCGGAGGTCACCATGTCCCTGTTGTCAGGTACTCATTGATGGCGTGAGCTGCCTTGCGCCCCTGGCCCATGGCCAGGATGACCGTGGCGGCCCCGAGGACGATGTCGCCGCCGGCGAAGACTCCCTTCTTGCTGGTCTTCAAGGTTTCCTCGTCGGCGATGATGTTGCCCCACTTCGTGACCTTGATGTCCGGCGAGGTGTGCGGAATGAGGGGGTTGGAGGCATTGCCGATGGCCACAATGCAGGCGTCCACAGGGATGACGAATTCGCTTCCCCTGATCGGCACGGGCCGCCGGCGCCCCGAATCATCCGGCTCGCCCAGTTCCATGCGGAGACATTCCACGCCGGTGACCCAGCCGCGGTCGTCGCCGATGAAGCGCACCGGGTTCTGCAGATAGTTCATCTGCACGCCTTCCTCTTCGGCATGATGGACCTCTTCCTTCCGGGCCGGCATCTCGTCGCGGGATCTGCGGTAGACCAGGTAGACGTTCTGAGCGCCCAGGCGAAGGGCCGTGCGGGCGGAGTCCATGGCCACGTTGCCGCCGCCGAATACCGCGACGTTTTTCGACCGCGCTATCGGCGTGGCCGTGTTCGGGAAGGAGTAGGCCTGCATCAGGTTTGCCCTGGTCAGGTACTCGTTGGCCGAATACACACCGTTCAGGTTCTCTCCGGGAATGTTCAGGAACACCGGGAGCCCGGCGCCGGTCCCCACGAAGACTGCGTCGTAGCCGTTTTCCATGAGCTCGTCTATGGTGTATATTTTGCCGATGACCATATTGGTACGCAGCTCCACGCCCATCCGCACCAGGTTATCGACATCGCGGTTGACGATTTTTTTCGGGAGGCGGAATTCCGGGATTCCGTAGGCCAGAACGCCGCCTGGTTTGTGCAAAGCTTCGAAGATGGTGACCTGGTGGCCTTCGCGCCGGCAGTCAGCGGCCACGGTGATGCCCGCCGGGCCGCACCCGATAATGGCGATTTTCTTGCCTGTTTCAGGTTTTATCACCGGCGTTTCGGCCTCGGCCTGGGCCATTTCCCAGTCGGCAACATAGCGCTCCAGTTTGCCGATCTGGACCGCCAGGTCCACCGACTTGAGGCTTTTACCGACGGTGCACGGCTTCTGACACTGCTCCTCCTGGGGGCACACCCGGCCGCACACGGCCGGAAGGATGCTGGTTTCCTTGATTATATTGATGGCTTCCCTGAATTTTTTTTCTGTAATGTATTTGAGAAAGGCAGGTATGTTTATTTCCACCGGGCACCCCTTGATGCAGGGGGCGTTCTTGCACTGGAGGCAGCGCTGCGCCTCGGCGATGGCCATCTCCTCGCTGAACCCGTAGGGTACCTCGTTCACATTGCGGACCCGCTCGGAGGGAATCTGCTCGGGCATTTTTTGCGGCGGGATGGCCAGCCGCTCCTTGTTGGTGAGTTCTTTCTTTTCCATAGTCGGTTAACTATCCTGTTTGTCTTACTCCGGATTATGCGTGGAGTAGTTATTCAAGGGGTTCTCCCCCTCCCATGGTGGGAGGGGTCAGGGGAGGGGGATGATAGATGAATCACCCCCGTCCGGGCCGAGCGTTTTTCGGACTTACTGTCCGCGCTCGGCACTGAAACATCCTGTTTGGCGCCGCCCCCCCCCCATCAGGGGGGGCGGGGAAACCTGTCGCGTATTTCTATCTACTTATTTAAGCCCGATCTTGCAAACATGGTCGAGGGATTCCTTTTCCAGGTCGCGGTACATACCCAGGCGCTGAATCATCTCGTCGAAGTTGACCAGGTGGCCGTCGAACTCCGGGCCGTCGACACAGACGAATTTTGATTCGTTCCCCACGCTGACCCGGCAGCCGCCGCACATGCCGGTCCCGTCGATCATGATGGTGTTCAGGCTCACCAGGGTCGGGATGGCGTATTTCTTCGTGAGAAGGCTCACGAACTTCATCATGACGGGCGGACCGATGGCGATGACCAGGTCAAGCTTTCTCCCCTCGTCGATGAGTTTCTGGATTGCGTCGGTCACCAGGCCCTTGATGCCGTAGGAGCCGTCGTCGGTGGTGATGATAACCTCGTTGCTGGCGGCCCGCATCTTGTCTTCCATTATAATGAGGTCTTTCGAACGGCCTCCCAGGATGGAAATGACGGTGTTCCCGGCGGCCTTCATCGCCTGGGCTATCGGGTGCGCCGGAGCGATCCCTATACCGCCCCCCACCATGACCACGGTTCCATGTTTATCGATGTGTGTGGGCCTCCCCAGGGGCCCAGCCAGGTCATGGAGGGATGTGCCGGCTTCCAGCTCCGACAGCGACCTGGTGGTGGTTCCCACCACCTGCACGACCAGTTCGATCCAGCCGGCTGCCGGGTCCGCGTCGGCAATGGTCAGGGGGATACGCTCACCCGATTCGGAGGTGCGCAGGATGATAAACTGCCCCGCTTTTCGTTTTTTCGCTATCTCCGGCGCTTCCACTTTCATGCGGAAGACCTGGGGCGAGAGAAATTCTTTTTCCAGTATTGTATTCATGACATCGATTATAAATGGTAATATATACTGTCAAGAATTAATCTTTTTCAGGTATCACTGATTTTTATTGTGGAGAATTTCAATATGCATTATTCTGAGCCCCCCCGTCCCCCGGAGGGGGCGTGAAAAAAAATATTTTATCCGATAACCGGGATTATTTGTCATTAAATGAGTGAGAACTGTTAGAAATACTTTGACGTATAATATTCGTGCCCCCACAGGGGGACAGGGGGGTGGCCTGAGTAATTGAAACCGTGATGCCAGCCCCCTTTTTTTGTTATTGTTTTTTACTCTCTCCTGGTGATTGACCAATGAAAGAAAAAAGTGTTTATTATGTCTAAAGAGAGTAAAGAACATGATACTGTTGCTGACAATGATTGTTGCACGGTTAACAAGTGAAGCAGTACGAATAATTCAAGATGCTGCCGACGGGTTTTGTGAAGGCCCCCGGGCGGCAGTTGTTAAAGTTGAAAAGACCCGGGCTGGGAGATAACGGACGCCTCTTTCCCCCCTATGTGAATGGAGTCTCCCAGCCCGTTCAGGTCTTACGCATAAAAGCGTGAGACGTTTATAAGAATAGAGGATCATTGCTTTATATAGTAGAAAAAGTAATTTGTCGCCGATATGCAGGAGGCGACGATAAAGAGCATGGCTGACATCCTTCCTTAATAGGTTCTGCATGTGTGATCGGTCCGCCCCAGGCCGCACCTCCAATCGGCAGGGAGCGGACCATTTTTTATATCTTGACGTTTTCCTTCCCTGGTTAATAGTAGCTACACTGAGATTTTTGTTCAGATCAGAGGTGTTCAACTGATGGATAGGATACAGGCCCGCTATAAAATTGTAATCATTTCCATCATGGTTTTGATATGTCTCTCTTTCATCGTGATATTCTACGGCATACTCCAGGCAGGAACTGTCTTCTCCCATCTTTTTTACATCCCCATAATACTGGCGTCCCTCTGGTGGGGCAGGAAGGGCGTAACCGTTGCGGTCATACTGGCGGTGGCGCTGATGGCGGCGCACGTGGTCATGAAGCCGTACCATATCACGATTGATGATGCTGTCAGGGCCTTCATGTGTATCATCATCTCCGTCGTGGTGGCCATCCTGAGCGAGCGTATCACCAGGGCCCGGGAGCGGATGCGTCATTTCAACCTGGTGCTCCGGTCGATCCGGGACATCAACCATCTCATCACCAAGGAAAAGGACCTGTACCGGCTCATCAAGGGGATCTGCGACAACCTGATCAAGAACCGCAGCTATAATTACGCCTGGATAGCGCTGGTCGACGGGAATTCCCGCCTATTGTGGGCGGCCGAAGCGGGCCTTGGCGCATTATTCCATCCCATGGCGGAGATGCTCATAAACGGGACGATGCCGTTGTGCGCGCACCGCTCGGTGTACCAGCGCGGCGTTATCATCACCAAGGACCCGGCCTTCGACTGCGCCGGGTGCCCCCTGTCGTCGCTCTACGCTGAACAGGGAAAGATGACCATCAGCATCAATCCCGGCGGCCGGCTTCGGGGCATCCTCTCTGTTTCAATACCCGAGGACCTTATCGCGGACCGGGACGAGCAGGTCCTTTTCGAGGAGATCGCCGACGACATCGAGTACGCCCTGAGCGGCATCGAGCTCCGAGGCGAGCATGAAGTCACCCTGGAAGAGCTTAAGGAGAGCGAGGAACGCTTCCGCTCAATCATTGAAAATGCTCCCTTCGGATATTACCGCATTGATCTTCGAGGCCTCTTCGAATATGTCAATACGGAGTGGGAGCGGATGCTCGGCTTTTCCCGCGATGACGTGATCGGCCGGCATTTCACCATAACCCAGACCAGTGAAGGGGGGGAGCAGGCTGAGGACCATGCCAGGCGGGTCCTGGCCGGTGAAACCGTCCGTGGCGAATTCGGTATGCGCCGCAAGGACGGCACCCTGATATTCCAGACCTACTACAGCCAGCCTCTCTACCACCGCGGCGAAATTATCGGGGCCGAGGGGTTCCTCAGCGACATTACCGAGCGAAAGAGCGCGGAATTGGCGCACCGGAGGAGCCGGCGCCTGCTTTCACAGATCATCGAGGGGAGCCCCATTCCCGCCTTCGTCATCGACGAGGAGCACCGCATCACCCACTGGAACAGGGCCTGCGAGATCCTCACCGGCCTTTCGTCCGAAGAGATGATCGGGACACGGCGGCAGTGGGAGCCTTTCTACCGCGAGGAGCGACCTACCATGGCCGACATCATTATAATCGCCTGGCGGGACCCGGAAGCAGCGAAGCAATTTGAAAGCGAATTCAGGAAATCCGATGTCCTGGAAGAGGCGAGCGAGGGCGAGCGCTTTTACCCTGCCCTGGGCAAACGGGGTAAGTGGCTCTCCTTAACCGCGGCGCTCCTCCGCGACGACGAGGGGAATATCAGCGGCGCCATTGAGACCCTCCAGGACGTGACCGAGCGGAAGAGGGCTGAAGACGAGAAGCTCCGGGCCTACACTGAACTCGAGCAGATATTCAACTCAACGCCGGTGGGGATGCGCGTCATTGACCGCAATTACGCCATACTCCACCTGAACCGGCGCTTCATGGAGATGTTCGACCTTGATTCGCGGCATTTCGCCCGGAGCGGGCAGCCTGACTGGGACCGGGAGATATTAAAAGCCGACCGGGTTTTGATGAAGCGGATCCTGGGCGGCAAACGGTACGTCGAGTATGAAATCAGGACCGCCATCAACGAGGATGAGGCCGTTTTCATCGTGCATGCATCACCCTATTTTTCCAAGGATGGGCTCGTCATCGGCATCATCGAGAATTTCACCAACATAACGGAAATGCGCAATCTCCAGAACGGCATCATGCGCATTGCCGAGATCGAGCGGCAGCGCATCGGCCAGGACCTTCACGACGGCCTGGGGCAGAACCTCACAGCGGTCACTTTTCTCATCGAAGCCCTGAAGGAGAAGACGGCGGAGCGCTTCAAGGTCGGGATCCCGGACATTGAGAACATCGAGAGCATGATACGGGACGCCATCGTGCAGACCCGGAGCCTTTCGCGCATGCTGAGCCCCGTGGAAATGGAAAGGAACGGCCTTCGGTCCGCGCTGGACGAAATGGCCGCCTCCACGGAAAAGATATTCCATGTGTCTTGCAAGATATACCAGGACGGGAATTTTTTCGTCAGTGACAACCAGGCGGCCACGCACCTCTTTTACATAGCCCGGGAGGCGGTCACCAATTCCATCAAGCATGGGAAAGCGGAGAGCATCCACATCCACCTGATCGCCAACAGCGAACTCCTCAGGATCGTGATCCAGGACGACGGCGTGGGCGCCCTGGAGAAGAAGAACACCGGCCTGGGGCTGCGCATCATGCGGTACCGGGCAGGCATCATCGGCGCCGAGTTCCAGGCGGGCAACCGCGAGGGCGGCGGGTTCGAAGTGCGGGTGCAGATGAAGCAGTAACTCGTCAGGGGACGCCATCTTTCCACCCTGTGCGGTAAAAAAATGATTGATTCTGGATTGCTTATGTTATATTCATTATTTCAGGTCGCGATGAGTTTTGCAGCATGTAAGCAGAGCGGCTTTTAGGGCAAGGGGGAAGGCCATGGTCCTGGGCGATCTACTGGCGAAACACGCGAAGGAGAATCCCGCTTCGGAAGCCATCGTGTTCAGGGAAGTACGGCTGAACTATGGCACCTATAACCGCGAATCCGACCGTATCGCTGCAGGGTTTTTAAAAATGGGGATATCAAAGGGTGACCGGATCGGGATATACCTTTCCAGCAGGCCCGAGTTCCTTTTTATATACCTGGCTGCGGCGAAGATCGGCGCCATCGCGGTGCCCGTGAGCTGGCGCTTCACGCCCCCGGAGATCAAGTTTGTCATCAACGACGCCGGCATATCGCTGCTCTGCACCATGCCTGGCTTTTCCGGAATGGATTTCATCAAGAACATCGGCCAGATACGGCAGGAGGTCCCCTGCCTGAAGCACGTTGTCCTTCTCGACGGGGGGGCCGCCGGGAACGACATGGTTCCCTATGTGCACCTCTTGCGGGAACCGGACCATTCCCTCAAAAAGGCCGAAGCTGCTGTTTCTCCCGACGACACGGTGCTGCTCCTGTACACGTCCGGCACCACGGGCGTTCCCAAGGCGGCGATGCTTACCCACGGCAACCTGGTCTCTTACGCCGAGGGGATGCTCTCCTCGTCCGGGGCGGAGCGGGGCGATTCGGTTCTGCTCAACGTGCCGCTCAATCATGTGGGGGGCTCGGTGATGGCCATGATGTGCTGCCTCTATCTCGGGAACAAGCTCGTCCTGATGGATGCCTTCGTGCCGGAAGACACGCTGAAGATCATAGAGCGCGAACATATCGCCGTCATCGGCCAGGTTCCGGCACAGTACGCCCTCGAGCTCCTCAGTCCGAACGTGGGCAGGTACAACCTGGGTTCGGTCAGGATAGCCCTGGTCTCGGGGCAGTCGTGCCCGGGGGACCTGATCGCCCGGATCCGTGAACGCATGGGTGTGCTGCCGCGCAACGCCTACGGTCTCACCGAGGTGAGCGGCGCCATCACCTTTACGCGGCCGGAGCACGGCGAGGACAGGATACAGAACAGTGTCGGTCAGCCCATGGAGGGAATAACCATAGCCATCATGGACGATAAGAATACTATACTCCCGCCGAACAGCATCGGCGAAATAGCGGTGTCCGGCAGCACGGTGATGAAAGGATACTGGAACCGGCCGGACGAGAATAAAAAGGCCTTTGACGAGAAAGGGTATTTTCATACCGGCGACATGGGGATGCTTGACGACGGGGGGTTCCTTGTCCTGAGCGGCAGGAAAAAGGAGATGTACATCCGCGGCGGCGAGAACGTCTATCCCCCCGAGGTGGAGGAAGCCATCGCCCGGCATCCCAACGTGATGATATCCGCAGTGGTGGGTCGGCCCGATCCGGTCATGGGCGAGGTGGGACGGGCCTATATCATTCCCAAGCCGGGCACCGCCATCACCCCCGAGGAGATCAAGGACTTTCTCTCCGACAAGCTCGCCAAGTATAAGATCCCGGAGGATATCATCTTCCGGAATAACCTGCCGCTGTCGCCCATCGGGAAGGTGATAAAGCTTGACCTCTATGAGGAGATAAACAGGGAATTCAGGATGAAGTAAGAGGGACGGGAAAAACATATGACCAGGTTTTATCATTGTCCCGTTTCATCAAATGAAACTGGTACCGGTAGCAATAAATATAAGGTAAAAATAGCAAAAACTTGGTATTGACGTGTAGGCGGGCCAGTAGTATTATAACAATGAAGACTTGGAATATCTATTATCGTGCAAGGTTCATTAAGTTAAGACCATGAGAAGTGCATGTATACAGCGGTTCGGAAGTCGCATGCACAACCCATCCCGGAAAATGACACACTAATGATTATGACGGAAAAAGAGATAGAACATAAAAAAATCCTGATCGTCGATGATCACCCTCTGCTGCGGCAGGGGATCAAGCAGGTCATTGAGCTGGAAGAGGACCTGCGGGTCACCGGTGAAGCCTCGAGCGCCAATGAGGCCATTGACATGATCAACCGCAACAAGCCGGACATCGCTATCGTGGACATCACCCTGGCGGGAAACGTCAGCGGCATCGAACTGGTCAAGTCGATCAACGAGCGCTTCACCGATATCAAGGTGCTGGTCCTCACCATGCATGACGAGTCCCTCTACGCCGAGCGGGCCATCCGGGCCGGCGCCCGGGGCTACATCATGAAAGAGGTCGCCTCGAAAAACATCATAAATGCAATCCGGACCATTCTCAATGACGAGCTCTATTTAAGCGAAAACATATCAAAAAAGATTATAGACAAGCTGGTCCGCGGCTCAGCGGACCCCATCGGCATTTCAGTTGAAAACCTGAGCAACCGGGAGTTCGAGATATTCCAGCTCATTGGGAACGGGTTCAGCACCAAGGAAATAGCGAAAAAGCTCAATCTCAGCATATACACGGTCGAAAGCCATAAAAAGAACATAAAAGAAAAACTGAAGCTCAAGAACTCATCCGACCTGTCCAAATACGCCATCCAATGGGTGATCATGCAGAACAAGTAGGCCCGCTTTAGCCTTATCACCAAATTTTGTTATATTGAAAATAGCAATTATCGGGAATTGACCAATAGCCAAGTTGTGTGCTACGTTATATATGGTCCTGAAAAAGCTATTGTAAAGGTACTACTGTTTAAATCTATCCCGGTAGTCTAAGTCCCTGAAACGGACACGGCAGCTTGCTCGGGTGTGTTTGTGTTAAGCATTTGACAATGAGAAGAGTGGACTGCGGATAAAATACTTTTAGTATGAGGAGCTTTTCGTATGAATTATAAATCCGGTATTTGCACATTTTGTGGTACGGGATGCGGTCATCTCCTGGATATCAGGGGTGATAAGGTGTGCGGCGTCTTTCCAATGCAAAACCACCCGGTCAGCAAGGGTCGGCTCTGCGTGCGTGGATGGAATGTGCATGAACTTTTAAACACGCCTGAAAAGATTACTGTCCCGCTCATCAGGAAAAACGGCAAGCTGGTTGAAGTGTCCTATGATGAAGCGGTTTCTTGCCTGGTGGAAAACCTTTCGAAATACAAGAAGGATTCCTCGGATGAGATTGGATTCCTTGCCTCGCCCCGTTCCTCCAATGAGGAAAACTTCCTGTTGATGAAGCTGGCGAGGTCCGTATTCAATACTAATAACATCAGCATTGATAACGACCCGGGCCACCGGATCAGCCTTGACGTGATGCACGGCGGCACCGGCATGGCGGGAATGCTCGGGTCCCTCGAGGAAATTTCCAAGGCCGATTTTCTGCTCGTCGTCGGCATCGATATAACCAAGCAAAACCCGATCATTGGCAGCGAGATACACTTTGCGGCCCGGAAGGGGGCTCGCGTGGTCACCATCGACACCCGGAGCACGCAGGTAGCCAAGCTCTCCAACTGCTTCCTCCAGATTCAGCCCGGGGCCTACAAGATCGCCATAGCATACATGGCAAAGGTGCTCGTTGACGAAAACCTCGCCGACCTTGAATTCATCAAGAAATATACCGAAGGATATGACGCCTTCGTCAAACTCCTTTCCTCTCTGAAGGAGAGCGAAGTGGTCGAGAAGACCGGCGTTGACATCGAAATGCTGAAGACCATCGCCCGGGACCTGGCCCTTTCCAAGTCGGCCATGGTGTTCTTCTCCTCCGGCATCTCCGGTTTCGACAAGGAAACCGTCAGCTATATTTACAACCTCTACCTGATGGCCGGAAAAATCGGCAGGGAAGGGTGCGGCGTCAATCCCATCACCGGGATCAACAACCTGCAGGGCAGCTACGACATGGGCATAGCCCCGGACCTTCTCCCCGGGTTCCAGTCGCTCTCTGACGGCTCGTCAGCGGACAAGTTCAACAAGGAATGGGGCGTCAAGCTGAATACAAAGGCCGGCAAGTCCCCCAACGAAATTGGAGTGAAGCTGAAGGCACTGGTGGTCGTTGACCACGACGAGACCATTATCCGCAACGTGAACGAGATCAGCAAGATGGACTTCGTCGCTTACATTGGCTCGTACCAGAACAAGTTCATGGATTACGCCCATGTTGTGCTTCCTGTCGCCACTTACGTCGAGACGGACGGAACCTTTACCAATACCGAGCGGCGTGTTCAGCTGGCGAAAAAGAAGATCGAGCCGGCGAAGAACATGCTGGCCGGCTGGCAGCTCCTGTCAAAGATCGCGGAGAAAGCCGGCGTCAAGTGGAGCTACGCTTCTCCCGCCGACGTGATGAAGGAAATCGCCAAGCTTACGCCGAGCTACGCGGAGATCTCTTACGAGAAGCTGGGTGTCGGTGGCATTAAAACGAGCGGTGTTGACCGCTTTGACGTGGAGAAGGCCTCGAAAAAGGCGGCTTTCGCCCAGGCTGACGCAAACTTCGCCGTTCCGCTGACGAGTGAGGAATACCCGGTCCTGCTCCTCATTGGCGAATCCCAGCACTACTGGCACCAGAACAATATCATGAAAAAAACCCATATACCCCTGCGTGAATACAACGCAACGCTTCTTCTCTATCCGCAGGGATATGTCGCCATATCTCCGCAGAAGGCCAAGGAGCTGAACGTGCGCGACCGGTTCCCGGTCAAGATCGTATCGCCTTACGGCTCAATGGAGACACTGGCGCAGGTGACCGACAAGGTGAAGCCGAACACGGCCTACGTGGCCTACTTTGTCGACGAGATGGTCACCAAGTTCTTTTTGGAACACAAGGATGTTCTTAAGAGAGGCGAAGATTCAACAATCCCAGTAAGAATTGTGAAGGTATAACCATGTATTTGATAAACAAAAGCCAAGTATTGGATATTGCCAGGGAATTACAAAAGGAATACCAGATCTATGGTCCGGTAATGGAAAAGGAAGTGAAGCAGTGCATGTTCGTCAAAGTCGATGACGTTGCCGAACTTGACCTGAACGCTCCCATTCCCGCGTTGCCGCCGAAGCACTCACTTTTTCCGCAGTTCGAGCGGATCATGTCGTACCAGTACGACAAGCAGAACAAGAAGGTCGACATCAAGCCGGACTTCGACGACAATAAAAAGGCCCTCTTCGGCCTCCGTTCCTGCGACCTCACCGGCGTACTCTGCATGGACCGCTTTTTCCTCGGCCAGGAGTTTGTCGACGACGTGTACAAGAACCACCGGAAGAACATGTTCATCGTCACCAACACCTGCAACGCGCCCTTTAAACAATGCTTTTGCGTGTGCACCGACAGCGGCCCCAGCGCCCATGAAGGGTATGACCTCAATCTGACCGACCTCGGCGACCAGTACCTGGTCGAGGCCGGCAGCGAGAAAGGAAAAAGTCTGGCCGAGAAGCTCGGGCTCAAGAAATCCGACGATTCGCACAAGAAGGCGAAAGAAGAAATTGTGGATAACTCAATCCTGAATTTCGACGCGATAGCAACTGACAACAAGGCCTGGATATCGCGGGTGGTGAACCGGGTAACGACCGGGCTCATCGACGAAAAGGTCTGGGAATACATCGGCAACCAGTGCCTCGAGTGCGGCGCCTGCTCTTTTGTGTGTCCCAGCTGTACCTGCTTCAATATCGTAGACCCGTTAACGGGCTCCGAATCGGCAGACCGGATGCGTACCTGGGATTCCTGCTCCTACGAGGGGTACACCAGGATGGCGGGCGGCCACAACCCGCGGCATCCGGTTGAGGACCGGCGGAGCAAGCGGTTTTTCTGCAAGCTTTCGTATTCGCAGTCCAAGAAATATCTTCGTCCCGGCTGCGTCGGCTGCGGGCGGTGTCAGTGGGTATGCCCGGGCGATATCGGTCTGCCCAATGTTGTCACGTATATCAGACGAGACATTCAAAAATAGGTGGGTGACATGAGCGAAATAAACAACATAACAATACCTGAAATAGCAACGATAGACGAAATCAAAGACGAAATCGTTGAAGTGAAGACCTTCTATCTTTCATTTGATGGAAGAAAGGGAGGAGAGGCTCCGAAAATTAAATCAGGCCAATTCGTCATGTGCACTGTCTTCGGTTCGGGAGAATTCGCGGTTTCACTTCCTCCCAGCCCGCAGAATGACAGGTTCCACCTGACGGTGCGCCGGGTCGGCAAGGTCACTAACGCCCTGCACGAGCTGAAAGTCGGCGACAAAGTTGGTATCCGCGGGCCCTTCGGCAACGGATTCCCCTTCGATGAAATCAAGGGTAAAAACGTCATATATGTGGCGGGCGGCATCGGACTCATTCCGCTCCGCTCATCCATCATGCACGTGATGCAGAACAAGAGCGACTTTGGCCGCGTCCTCCTTTTCCTGGGAGCCCGCACCCCGCAGGAACTCATGTATGCGTACAACCTGAAGGAGTGGCAGGCGGACCCGAATTTCGAAACGCATATCTCCATAGACAATCCGGTGCCGGGCTGGACCGGCGAAACGGGATTCGTTCATCAAATGCTGAAAAAATCAAACATACCGGTGGAGAACACCGTCGCCTTCGTGTGCGGACCTCCCATCATGTTTAACGCCGTCATCAAGGAACTCACCGATCTCGGCATTGGGGAGGAGAGCATCATCTCGACGCTGGAGCGGCACATGAAATGCGGCATCGGTAAATGCCAGCACTGCGCCATCGGCCGTACGCTGGTGTGCACAGACGGTCCGGTATATACCTTCCGGCAGATCAAGACCCTGGGAGAGCAGATCTAATGGATTTTCTCCCCGTCATAGAGCGGCTGGCCCGCGAAAAAACCTGCTTCGTCGGCATGGGGAATCCTCTCATGGGCGACGACGCTGCGGGTGTCTATATCGTTGACGGGATCAGAGACCTGATCCATTCGCCCACGGTTTCGGTGCTGAATGTCGAAGACGTGATTGAAAACTATGTATACAAAATAGCCGAGAGCGACTGCGACAACGTGGTCGTGATCGACGCGATGCAGTCCGGTGCTGAAAAGGGTTCCGTGTATTTCGGCAGGCTGCATGAATTTGAAGAGACGTTCAATAATAATTATTCGACCCACAAGCTTTCCCTGTTTTTATCCGGGAAGGTGCTGGAGAAATATGACAAGAAGGCCTGGTTCCTCGGTATTGAAGTCGGGGATGTCGATTACGGCACTGGCCTTTCTGAGGATGTTAAAAAGAGCGCTGATATTATCCGCGATCTATTACTTTCTTACATTAACTGCGATCAAAAGGAGCTCGTTTATGAACATTGATCTCTATGCTAGCTTGCAAATAGCAATGGCAATACTTCTCGGCGCGGCCGTTATCGTGCCGATAGTGTCGAGCAAACGGAAGCTGGCGGGCTGGCTGAACTTCATTCTGGTCAGCGCCGCTGCCGTTTTACTTCTGAATATTAGCTTTACCACCATATTCCAGGGCGGCGGAGCTGCAACGCAGAAGGTCCTGGGCATTTATGTGCTCATAGACGGCTTCTCCGGGTTCTTTATCGGCATCATATCCTTCATGGCGATCATGAGCGCCTTTTACTCAATCCAGTACATGGAGCACTATCCCGACTATAAGCTCTGGAGCTATTATCTCTGCTTTCCCCTCTTTATACTGGGAATGATCGGGATCGTGACCGTTGACGACCTGTCCATGGGCTTCACCATAGCGTGGCAGATCATGACTATAGCATCCTACTTCCTGATACGGTTCGAATATAAGGAAAAAGGAAACATCCGGAACGCCAACAAGTACCTCATCCTGATGGAACTGGCATGGGTCCTGATCCTGGGCGGCATGTTCTTTATTAACGGGGCCTCTTGGGGCGATCCGCTCCATACCCTGATCGAGAAACTGGGCGCCACCACTGGCCCGTCCCTTTTCATCGTCTATGGGCTGCTTCTCATCGGTTTCGGGTTCAAGGCCGGTATGTTCCCCTTTGGACAGCTCTGGCTGCCAGACGCGCACTCAATCGCGCCGTCCCCTATCAGCGCGCTTCTTTCCGGCGTCATGATCAAGACCGGCGTGTACGGCATCATACGGACCTTTTTCTGGATGGTCCCTAAAGAGGGCTTTGACGGCATGCTCTGGGGCATTATCATCGCCTCCTTCGGCGCCGTGACACTCTTTATCGGAACGACACAGGCCCTGAAACAGCACGATGCTAAACGCCTCCATGCGTACCACTCCATCGGCCAGATGGGATACATAATACTCGGCATCGGCTCGGCGCTGGTCATGCTGAACAGCGCAAGCGCATACGTGAAGGTCTTATCGGTGCTGGCCATCATCGGCGCCATGTATCATACCCTGAACCATACCGTGTTCAAGGGCCTCCTCTTCCTTTCCACCGGCAGCGTTCTCTATGCTACCGGAACGAAGGACCTGAACAAACTGGGCGGCCTTATAAAGATCATGCCGGTGACGGCACTGGTCGCGGGTATCGCGTCCCTCTCTATCGCCGGTATGCCGGCCTTCAGCGGCTTCGCGAGCAAGTGGACGATCATCTCCTCCAATGTGCTGGCGGGCAGCAATATCATGTTCCTGGCTATATTCGGTATCATCGCGCTCTTCACGAGCGCCGTCACCCTGGCATCGTATGTGAAATTTTTTGGGATGACCTTCACCTCCTCCGGGGTTGAATGGACCGTGACCAAGCAGATCAAGGAGGTCCCCGTGACCATGCTGCTTCCGAAGATCATACTTGCCATTCTCTGCCTGGTGCAGGGTCTGCTCCCCTTCCTCTATTTTGAGATGTTTATTGGAATATTCAAGAATTCAGCCGGCTCCGTTCTGCAGCCCCTCTTCGCGGATGTCAGCCTTGATAGCTACATTGTCAATTCAGCCATGGGCGTTTCGGTTACCGTGCCCGGTCTGGATGGCGTCGTATCATCAGTGGCCGTCCCGCTGGTGGTGCTTATAATTCTGGCAGCGGCTTACATTTTCGCATGGCTTCTCAAGAAATCGGGCGGGGCGGAAGAAAAAGTAGTCCCCACCTGGCTGTGCGGATATCAGGATCTCAATAATAATAACAGGTACGTGGCCCACAATATGTACTCTGCATTCAAAAAGGCGGTCAAGTGGACCGGGGGCAACGTTAAAAAATAAGGCACATTATTTACAAGAGGTAAATCATGCTTACGATTGATGATGTAAAAAAACAGTTAACAGATAAATATCAGGGCGCGATCAAGGACTTCAACAATCCCTATAGCACGCAGCTGTTCGTGGATATTGACAAGGCCAAGGTCAAGGAAATATCCAACGAAGTTATAAAGATGGGCGGCCGTTACCTGGTGAGCGTCGGGTACGACAACATCGCGCGGGACAAGACCCTTGGGCTCATACACACCTTCAGCCTGGATCGCGACGACCTGTTCGTGTGCATCCGCACTTCGGCGCCGGTGGACAATCCGGAATTCGACTCCATCACGCCGGATATCCCCAACGCCGGATGGTCAGAGCGCGAATACATGGACCTGCTCGGGATGAAGTTCAAGGGACACCCCAAGCCGAAGCGGCTGATCCTTGCCGACGACTGGCCCGAGGGCGTATACCCGCTCCGCAAGGAAGTGCCCTATAACCTGATGCCCCCGGCGGCGGAAAATGTCGCCTACCAGCTTGACGAGGCGCCCGAGGGCTGCACCACCATACCGGTGGGCCCGTTCCACCCGACCCTCCACGAACCGGCGCACTTCGCGGTCTTCGTCGACGGCGAGACCATCAAGGGCTGCGACTACCGGGGCTTTATGGTGCACCGGGGACTGGAGAAGTTGTGCCAGACACAGGTGACCTACAATGAAATACCCTTTATCGCGGAACGGATCTGCGGGATCTGCGGCTCTGTGCATGCCTCCACATATGCCCAGACAGTGGAGTATGCCGCAGGACTCAAGATTTCCCGCCGCGCTGAATATATCCGCACCATCATGCTGGAGATCGAGCGCGTCCACTCACACCTGCTCTGGCTTGGGATCGCCGGACACCTGATCGGTTTCGACACGGTTTTCATGCAGGCATGGCGGGTCCGTGAAAGCATCATGTGGTTCGGTGAGAAGCTCACCGGGAACCGGAAGACCTACGGCATGATCGTGGCCGGCGGAGTCCGCCGGGACATCACCCCCGAGCTCGCGGACGAGCTCAAGGGCGTACTCAAGACGATTGAAAAAGAACTCATTACCATACACAAGGCGATCATCGGCGACGGTTCGATCCACCGCCGCACCAAGGGCGTGGGATATATCTCCACGGAAGAGGCCAAGCTCTGGAGCCTGGTCGGACCGGTTGCGCGGGCCCGCGGCGTCGACATTGACGTACGGCGCGATCACCCCTATGCCGCGTACGACGAAATGCAGTTTGACGTGCCCGTTGTCGACTCCTGCGACGTGTGGGGCACCGTAGTCGTCCGGATTCTTGAGACCTTCGAGGCGATCAAGATCATCCGTCAGGCCCTGGACAAAATGCCGGGCGGACCGATCATGACTGAATTCGATGAAAACGTGACGCCCTTACGGCATGCGATCAGCGCCGTGGAAGCACCGCGGGGAGAAGCGGTCCACTATCTGATCACCGGGGAAGAGAACAGGCCTGAGCGGTGGCGCGTTCGCGCTCCGACATATCCGAACCTGCAGGGCATCCCGGCGATGCTCCTCAACGACCAGTTCGCCGATCTGCCGATCATCATCGGAAGCATCGACCCCTGCTTCTCCTGCACTGACAGGGTTGTGAAAATTGATGTCAGGTCAGGTAAGATGAGCCATCTTACCAACATGGACCTTGAAAAGATATCTCGATCTAAAAATTTCGCGGGAAGGTGAGAACATGGACATTCTGTACGTCGCGGTTAATATAGTAGTATTTCTGCTGCTGGCCCCGTTCTTCGAAGGAGTGGTGCGGCGGATAACGGCACGGGTGGTGCAGTCACGGCAGGGTCCTCCCCTCATGCAGCCGTTTTATGACATCCTGAAGCTCCTGGGCAAACAGAACCTGACTCCCGGAAATTTCGGCTTTAAAATAGCGCCGATGGTCGCTTTCGCATCGATCATAAGCGTTATCGTTTTCTTCCCGCTGGGATACCAGGCGAATTACCTGACCAGGTACGCCGATGTTATCACTATCATTTACCTGCTGACCCTTGGCGGCGTCGCCGTTCTTCTGGGCGCCCTGTCCAGCAAGAACATTTATGCCTCCCTCGGGTCCAGCCGCGAAATGATCACCATGATCATGGTAGAGCCGGTCCTGGCGATGACGTTTATTCTGGGCGCCATCAAGGTGAAGAGCCTCGGTATCACGGTCTCGGTTGCCAGCGTCGTCAGCGGCGGCTACGGCGCGTCGGTAATCATCATGCTGGTGGTCTACCTCATGGCCCTGCAGGCCTTCGTGGGACGCCAGCCCTTTGACATCGCCGAAGCCGAAGTCGAGATCCTGGAAGGGCCCTTTATCGAGTTCAGCGGTCCCAATCTGGCCCTGTTCAAGTATTACCTGCTGCTGAAGCAGATGTTTTACGCGGCGCTGTTCGTGGTCGTGTTTATACCGGCAATTAGAACCGGGTTTTACGGTTTTGATGTTCTGATACAACTGGCTTTTGTCCTGCTGGTCTATGTCCTGATCGCAGTGCTGGGTTCAACCCACCCGCGTATGAGGATCGATCAGGCGCAGAAGTTTTATGGGGTATTGATCGTTGCATCCCTTGTCGCCGTGGGGCTGTCCGTATACGGGATATAATTTTAATAAAGGAGAACTACTGTGTGGCTTACGAGTAAAATAAAACAGGTTCTGATGGTTTTAAAACCGGGTGTTGTCACCCTGAAGTATCCCTTTGAGCCGCATCCGGTTGCGAAAGATTTCCGCGGACAGCCGGCGTGGGATCACCACAAATGTGTAGGCTGCGGCGGATGTGCTGCGCATTGTCCCGCTCGGACGATTCTGATCCGGGACGTATGCCAGGATCTCCGCATAATGCTCTACGACGGGTCGCGCTGTACCTATTGCGGCCGCTGTGCCGATGTCTGCCCTGAGGACGCCATAACCATGACCGAGCAGTTTGAGCTGGCGACCAATGACAAGAACGATATCACCGTCAACATGGAACTCTTCATGCTGACCTGCCAGCGCTGCGGCAGATGCTTTAACATGGAAACAACTAATATGATCGACAAAATGGGGCTCCGGGGCTTCAAATACGACAACCTTGAGACGCGCGCTGTTATATCCAAGCTGACGACCGAACATTTCGACGAGAAGGCACTGGAAGAATCAGATCGCTTCAAGAGACCCCAGAAGTAAGGAGAATTGATATGCTGGCCAAATTATGTAAAAAAGCTTTTCCAAAGTCATTGTGGGTATATCACTGCAATTCGGGCGCCTGCAATGGCTGCGATATTGAAATACTGAACGTCCTGACGCCGTATTACGATATTGAGCGGTTCGGTATGAAACTGGTAGCATCGCCTCGGCACGCCGATGTCATGCTGATATCCGGCGCTGTGACCCGGCCGACAATGCCGCTAGTGAAAAAAGCCTACGCGGCAATGCCGGAGCCGAAGCTGGTGTTCGGCATCGGATCATGCGCATCCGGTGGGGGGTGCTGGTTCGACTGCTACCACGTAACCGGCGGCGCCGACAAGGCCGTTCCGGTCAACTATATCATCCCGGGGTGTCCTCCCAAACCGGAAGCCATTATTTACGGTGTAGCCCTTGCGCTTGGCCTCGTGGACAAGAAAGCGTCGCCGGTCGAGTTGAAACAGGTCGAATTCCCGGTTGACATGTATCAGAATAACAAGGCATATGAAGAAAGGAATGTCATATACCAGGTGCTGAATAAGTAAATTAAACCCTCACCCGCGCTCCCTCTCCCATTGATCTTGGATAAAAGGAGAGGGTTCCGCAGCAAGGGCAATGAACCGTTCTCCCCCTCTCATTTTTTCAATTCTTAATGGGAGAGGGGGGCAGGGGTGAGGGGCAGAGGATGTTTATCATTATACTTTACTATGGAGCAGTTCAATGGCAAAAAAAATTTTAATGGTCGATGATGATATAGATACTTGTTCTAATTTAACAAAGGTCCTGTCCTCGAAGGGGTATGAAGTGACGGAAGCCTATTCCGGGGCCGAGGCACTTAAAAAGATCCTGTCGATCAAGCCGGACCTGATCATACTGGACATCATGATGGAAAATGACACGGCCGGGTTTGAAGTGGCGAACATGATCCGGAGCGAGCGGCCTGGATCAAAGTACAAGGAAGTCAAGAGCGTGCCGATAATTGTCCTTACTGCCATTAACCAGGTCACGAACTCGCGCTTTTCCCTTGATGATAAATCAAGTTTTTTGCCGGGTGTTAATGATTTCTTGACAAAGCCGGTAAACTTTGATTTGCTGCTCGAAAAAGTTGCAAAATACATCTGATCCTCCTCTATGAGGTTTACAACTGATGAAGGCACGATTCAAGGCAAAAATCAGCACCAAACTTGTCATCAGCCTTATGTCAGTTGTAGCCATCAGCGGCATCAGTTCTGTCATTTTCAGCCGCAATGTCATCAACAATAATGTCGTAGGTCAAGCGTACGAGGAACTGCGAAGCCATCTCAACATGGCCCAGTATTTCTATACCGAGCGCATAAAGATTATTTACCTGTTTATCAACCACCTTTCTTCCTTGGGGTATCTTCAAAACGCAATTCTGCAGTATAACCGTCCCATTCTTATTGAAAAGCTACTCGAAGTAAAGAAGGAATTGGATATCGACATTATAACCATAACCGATGCGCGCGGCAGGGTCATAGCGCGGGCAAACAATCCCGAAAGCTTCGGTGATGATGAAAGTGATGACCCGTATGTGAAATATGTCCTTGAAAACAGAAAGTCGTGCTCCGGAACGGACATCATCACACGCGAGAAGCTGCTGCGGGAGAGCAAAAAACTGGCGGATCAGGCCTACATCAGGGTGATCCCTACCTTGCGGGCGCGGCCCAAGGATAAAAATTTTGAAGACAAGGGCATGTGCAAAAAAGCTGCCGCACCGATTTTCAGTGAAGGCCGGCTTGTCGGCGTCATATACGGTGCGAAGCTCTTGAACAATAATTTTGAAATGGTGGATTCGCTGAAAAAACTTCTCTTCAAGGACGAACGTCTTGGAGGCTTCGAAATAGGGACGGTAACGATATTCATGGATGATTTGCGCATATCCACGAACGTAAAAAACAAAATGGGGAAGCGGGCGGTGGGGACCCAGGTGTCCGAGGAAGTCTACCGGAAAATATTTGAGCACGGCAAGACGTGGCTGGATAAGGCCTTTGTGGTCAACAGCTGGTATCTCTCTGGGTATAGCCCGATTTATGATCTGGACCAGAAGGTTGTCGGCATTCTCTATGTGGGGATCCTGGAGGAAAAATATAACCTGATCAAGAGGAACGCGACCATATTATCGCTCATGGTCATTTTCATAACGATCTGTGTCGCAACGGCGCTGTCATTCTACCTGATAAAAAGTATCATGACGCCGATTCGGAGTCTCGTGGAGGCGTCGAGTCAGATGGCGTCTGGGAATTACACGGAAAAAATTGAAGTCACATCAATTGATGAAATGGGCTACCTGTGCGTGACCTTTAACAATATGGTCGATGCCATTGCTGAACGCGACCGCAAGCTTAAGGAACAGACTGAAATGCAGATGGCCCAGTCGGAGAAGCTGGCTTCCCTGGGCCGTCTCGCGTCGGGGATCGCCCATGAGATCAACAACCCTCTGACCGGGGTGCTATCCTACAGCACGGTGCTGTACGAGGAGATCCAGGATCCCGGATACCGGGCGGACCTCAAAGTCATCATCGGCGAGACCATCCGGTGCCGGGAGATCGTCAAGGGCATCCTCAATTTTGCCCGTGAGACAAAGATCGAAAAGCAGCCCGGCAACATCAACACGGTCATAATTGAACTCCTGGCAATACTGGATAAGCATGTTGCTTTTCAGAATATACGGATTAAAAAAGATTTGGCAGAAGGTCTTCCGGAAATTAATATAGATATCAATCAGATCAAATCTGTTTTTAACAACCTGGCGGTGAATGCCGCTGATGCCATGCATGACGGTGGGGATCTGACCATCCAGACGAGGTACGACGAGGCCGATAAAAAGATCATCGTGACCGTTTCAGATACGGGCACGGGCATAAAAAAGGAAGATCTGATTAAAATTTATGATCCATTCTTTACGACAAAGGAAACCGGAAAGGGCACCGGGCTCGGCCTGTCGGTCACCTATAGCATTGTGCAGCGTCATAATGGGACAATCAGGGTCGACAGCACAGAGGGTAAAGGCACGACGTTCACGATCGAATTCCCGGTGGATATGGGTGACAACACAACAGACAGTAAAACAATGACAATGGTTTGAGGAATTGTATGGATAAAAAAATAAAAATACTCATCATCGATGACGAAGATATCGTGCTGAAAAGCTGCCTCAGAATTCTTAAGAATGAAGGGTACGAAATAAGCACTGCGTATTCAGGGGAGGAGGGGCTGAAGCGAATCGATGAAAACGAATATGACGTCGTAATAACGGACCTGAAGATGCCGGGCATGGGCGGGATGGAGGTGCTGGCCACCCTTCGCAAGAACAAGCCGGAGATTACAGTTATCATTTTTACCGGCTACGCGACGGTTGAAAACACGCGGGAAGCTCTTAAAGCCGGCGCCTTTGACTACATTCCGAAGCCCTTCACCAATGAAGAACTCCGTACCGTGGTGGATAACGCCGTGAAGGCCATCGAGAAGAACTCGAACACCGGAATGCTTGACCTGATGGCGATTGTTTCCCACGAGATGAAAAGCCCGGTCTCGGCCGTGCACACGACCGCCGAGACCCTTTACCGGGGATATCTGGGCAATCTCGACCCGGAACAGCAAAAGACCGTGGAGAAGATACTGCGGAACTGCCAGTACCTGGAGGACATCATACGAAGCTACATCGACCTGTCGAAGATGGACATAGACAACCTGGAATCCTTTTCCAAGGAGATCGATCTGGTTCAGGACGTTATACAGCCGGTGATAGAGATCCCGGAATATGGTGAAAACCTGAAAGAAATGCCGATTGTTACTGATTACCCTGTCAGGCCACGGGTGAACGGTGATCCGAATCTTTTAAAGATAGTGGTAACCAATCTCATAAATAATGCCATCAAGTACGGGATGCCCAAAACACCGGTAACGGTCCGTGTGGTTGAGGAAAAGGAACATTGTCAGGTATCAATACGGAATGAGGGAGTCGGAATATCTCAGGAGGATATCGAGCAGCGTCTGTTCAAGAAATTCAGCCGTTTGAAGCAAAAAGGAACCGAGGGTGTCAAGGGATCGGGCCTTGGACTCTATATTTGTAAAAAGATCGTAGAAAAACACCATGGCCGGCTCTGGGTTGAATCAAAGGTTGGGGAATACGCCACCTTCTGCTTCACCCTGGGTAAAAAGACACAGTAATGAAGGCATATCTCAAGAAGGATGTTGATGCCGAATAAGAATGTAATACTGATTATCGATGATGATCCTGATATTCAGTTATCGCTGAGAGTGACGCTGGAATCGGCGGGGTACAGGGTGCTGGCCGCCGGCAGCGGCGCCGATGGGATCAAGCTTTTTATGGATTTCGATCCGGATCTGATCATATGCGACATCATGATGGAAAAGATAGACACCGGGATACGCCTCGTCCGCCAGATACGTGAAAAGAACAAGAAGGTCCCCATATTCCTCTTGAGTGACATTGGCAGGCTCACGGCCACCAATTTAGATATTTTCGCTCTCGGGTACAACGGTACATTCCAGAAGCCCTTTAATCCCGATGAGTTGCTACACGTTGTTAAGCAGAACCTGGATAAGTAGGTTTAAACGGCTAAAAATTCTATAGGCATTATTTGTTGCCCTCCCCCCCTGTTGCCGCACAACAAATAGTTATTGCATTCTAACTGATTATGGGCTTAACTATGACCATTACCATTAGTTCTTTTTTAATAAAAACAAGGGATAGACGCTGGATCATAGTTATAATACATTAATCAATATAAGGGAGGCGTCGCGATGGCGGCTCCAGTTGAAAACTGGAAGAAGAAGTATTCGAAAAAATTCGCCGCAGAGGAGGACATCTTCTCCCATATCCAGCGCGGTGACCGGATCTTCATAAGCACCGGGTGCGGCGAGCCGCAGTATCTGGTCCAGGCCCTGACCCGCTATGTCGGTTCCAACCCAAGGGCTTTTGCCGAAGCCCAGGTGATGCACGTGTGGACTCTGGGGGTTGCCCCTTACGCCGACGAGCAATTCGACTACAACTTCAGGCACAACTCATTTTTCATCGGCGATAATACAAGGAATTCGGTGAACACGGGCCTGGCTGACTACACGCCGATTTTTCTTTCCAATGTTCCGGGACTGATGCGGAGCGGCCGGATCCACATCGACGTGGCCCTCATACAGACTTCTCTTCCGGACGTGAATGGCTTCGTGAGCCTGGGCCTGAGCGTTGACATTTCCATGGCGGCAATTGAAAAAGCCGGGATCATTATTGCCCAGATAAATGAGAAGATGCCCCGTGTCCACGGCGACACATTCATCAATATCAAGAATATCGATTATATCATCCACCATGACGAGGACCTTCTCGAATACTCGCCCAAGGTGCCGGGGAATACGGCCCAGGATATCGGCAGGTACGTGTCCCGCATCGTGAACGACGGGGACACGATTCAGCTTGGATACGGGAGCCTTCCCAACGCGATCCTTTACAACCTGAAGGACAAGCGGCACCTCGGCGTTCATACCGAACTGCTTACCGATTCGATGGTGGAATTTATCAAGGATGGGATTATCGATAATTCACGGAAAAACGTAAACCGCGGCAAGACCGTGGCGGCATTCTGCATGGGAAGCAGGCCGACATACGAGTTTATTAACGACAACCCCCTGATCGATTTCCGCCCCATCGATTATACCAACGATCCGACGGTCATCGCCGGCATAGACAACATGACGGCCATTAACAGCGCCCTCCAGGTCGACCTGACGGGCCAGGCCACGGCCGAATCGATCGGCAGCACCTTCTATAGCGGGATCGGCGGCAGCGCAGATTTCATGCGCGGCTCGGTGCTCTCGAAGGGGGGCAAGAGCATCCTGGTGGTCCAGTCCACGGCGCGCAACGGCGAGGTGTCGCGCATCGTTCCTTTCCTTGAAACCGGCGCCGGCGTTACCCTGAACCGCGGCGACATCCATTACATCGTGACGGAATACGGCAGCTGCTACATCCACGGCAAGAACATCCGCGAGCGGGCCATGGACCTGATTGGCATAGCCCATCCCAGGTTCAGGCCCTGGCTTATCGAGGAAGCTAAGCGCCTCAACCTTATCTACCACGACCAGGCGTTTATTCAGGGCGAGAAGGGCGAGTATCCCGAGAACCTTGAGGCTCACCGGCGCACCAGGACCGGCTTTAAACTCTTTATGAGGCCGGTGAAAATAAGCGATGAGGACCTGGTGAAGGATTTTTTCTATTCGCTCTCGGACAAAAGCCTGCAGAGGCGCTTCATGACCGTCCATAAGGACATACCCCACAAGATGCGGCAGAAATTTGTGGTGATTGATTACACGAAAGAAATGGTGATACTGGCGTGCATCACTAAAAATGATGTCGAGGTGGTCGTTGCCATCGGCCAGTATGTGAAATGGCATGATAAGAATTACGCCGATGTTGCTTTTGCCGTGCGTGATGATTACCAGAAAAAGGGGATCGGGACCGAACTCCTCGAGTATATCACCCTCCTTGCCAAGAATGAGGGGTTGCAGGGCTTTACGGCTGACGTGCTGGGCGATAACAAGCCGATGCTCCATCTTTTCGACAAAATGCATTACCGGGTTGAAAAAAAGATCGAGGACGGCGTGTACGAATATACTATAACATTTGGGGCAGGAAATGGAAACAAATAGCAGCGGCATCCAGTACCTGTTTGAACCCCGCAGCATTGCTGTTATCGGCGCATCGCGCGATACCGACAAGCTCGGGTACAAGATCATCAATAATATCATTTCAGGCGGATACAAGGGTACGGTCTATCCTGTCAACCCCCAGGGAGGAGAAGTCCTGGGGCGCACAGTATACAAAAGCGTTGAGGATGTCGAGGGCGATGTTGACATGGTTTCCATCGTCATCCCGGCGAAGTTCGTGGTGGATTCCATCGCGAGCTGCGCCAAAAAGGGTGTGAAAATCGCCCAGATAATTACATCCGGCTTTGCTGAGACGGGCAACATTGAAGAGGAGCGTAAGATTGTGGCGATTGCCCGCGAACACGGCATGAGGGTCCTGGGACCCAACATCTTCGGTGTCTATTCGTCGGTATCATCGCTGAATTCGACCTTTTCGGCAACAGCGATACAGCCGGGCCGCGTGGCGATACTCACCCAGAGCGGCGCTCTGGGGATTGCCCTTATTGGCAAGACTGCGGTTGAGAACATCGGCCTCTCGACAATCGTCTCAATCGGCAACAAGTGCGACATCGACGAGGCAGACCTGCTTGAGTACCTTGACGGACATGACGAAACCGGTGTCATTCTGATGTATCTTGAAGGAGTGAAGAACGGCGAGAGGCTTATCAATTCTCTGATACGTATCACGGACAAAAAGCCGGTCGTGGTCATCAAGTCAGGACGCTCCAAGCGGGGCGCCATGGCGGCAGCCTCCCATACCGGATCGCTGGCGGGCTCGGACGAGATTTTCGACGCTATCATGAGGCAGTGCGGCGTCATCCGTGCCGACAGCATCGACGAGGCTTTTGACTGGTGCAAATTCCTCGCCTTTACGCCGAAGCCAAAAGGGAACAAGAGCGTGATCATCACAAACGGCGGAGGCGTCGGCGTTATGGCCACAGACGCGTGCGAGCGGTACGGCATCGACCTGTATGATGACCAGGCGGAGCTCGCGAAATCCTTCGAGAAGGTGGTGCCGTCCTTCGGCTCGACTAAGAACCCGGTTGACCTGACCGGGGGCGCGATCGGCAAGGATTACGACCTGGCGCTTTCGGTGCCGGCGACTACTCCGGGTATGGACGCAACCATCGCCCTCTACTGCGAAACGGCGCAGTTCGAATCAGCCGACCTGATCCCCATGATACGGACAACGTACCAGAAGCACGTCGATGCGGGCAAGCCCGTCTGTTACGCCATCGTGGGCGGCACGGCGGTCAATGACGCCATAAACAAACTGCGGCATGATAACATTCCGGTTTACGGAGACGTGTATCAGGCTGTTGCATGCCTGGGGATGCTGTATCGGTTTGAACGTTCCCACGCTGAAAAATCAATAACAACGGATGAAGCCAAAATAGATATCGCCGCCATAAACCGAGTAATAGACGGCGCGCTGGCGGAAAAGCGGAACTTTCTCCTTGCCAGTGAGGGTTCAGCCGTGATGCGGGCTGCGGGCGTCAGTATACCCCAGACGAAGGTGGCGCATTCAATCGAGCAGGCGGTGCAGTTCGCCGAGGAAATCGGTTATCCCTTGGTGCTCAAGGTCGTGTCGCGGGACATCCTCCACAAAAGCGATGCCGGCGGCGTGGCCCTCGACATTGATAATAAGGAAGAAGTCATGGACGCCTATGAGGCAATCATCCAGAATTGCCGCGCCTACAAAGCTGACGCGGTCATAGACGGCATCGAGATCTGCGAGATGGTGTCGAAGGGTACGGAAATCATCGTGGGGGCGCGGCGGGACGTTTCCTTCGGTCCCATCGTCATGTGCGGCTTCGGGGGCATCTACGTCGAGGTCATGAAGGATGTTGCCTTCAGGGGCTACCCCTTCAACCGCGCCGAGGCGATGAAAATGCTCAAGGAACTCCGGTCGTTTCCGCTTCTCCTGGGGGTGCGCGGCGAAGCGCGGAAGGATATCGAGGGCCTCATAGACGCGATGATAAAAGTCGGAACCATTATACGGAAATGCCCGAGGGTAACCGATATAGAGATAAATCCCGTGGTCGTGTACGAGCAGGCACAGGGACACAAGGCGGTTGACAGCCGCATCTTGATTACAGGTTGAGGAGGAACGACGATGAAAAAGATAGTTATTGCATCAATGCGCGAGGGCGCCGGAAAGACCAGCATTATCGCGGGGATCACAGCGGCCTCTAAGAAGAAATTCGGATATATTAAACCGCTTGGCGACCGTCTTGTGTATAAGCGTAAAAAGAATGTGGACCATGACGCGATGGTGCTGCTGAAGCTGCTCGGCATGGATGCCGAGCCGGACAGCATTTCGCTTGGGTTCGCCCATACGAAGCTGCGGTATAAATACGACGAGAAGGGCACCAGGGACGCCCTTGTCACTATGGCCGATTCCATCGGTGCCGGACGCGATGTCCTCTTTGTGGAGGGAGGCCGCGACCTTGCCTGGGGCTCGTCGATAAACCTTGATTCGCTGTCGGTTGCGCGGCATCTTTCCGCACGGGTCATCCTTGTCGTGAGCGGCGACGGCGATCGGGTTTCTGATGATATACGCTTCATCAAGGAATACGTCGATATTTCAAAGGTCGATTTCGGCGGGGTCATCGTCAACAAGATGCAGGACGTTGATGACTTCAAGAACAGTTATCTCCCCGCCATCGATGCCATGGGGGTGAAAATACTCGGGATTATTCCGTACAAGGCGCAGCTCACCTGCTTTACCATGAGTTTTCTCGCTGACCGGTTCCTGGCCCGGATCATCGCCGGCGAAGGCGGGCTGAACAACGTGGTGAAGCACATTTTCGTCGGCGCCATGTCCACCGACGAGTCGATGCGCAACCCCCTCTTCAACAAGGAGCAGAAGCTCCTCATTACCAGCGGCGACCGGAGCGACATGATCATTGCGGCACTGGAAAGCGATACCGTCGGTATTATCCTGACCAACAACATCGTTCCGCCGCCGGCCATAATCAGCACGGCCTCGGAAAAAAACATACCCCTGCTTCTGGTGCCGTACGATACTTACGACGTGACGCGGCAGATGGACAACTTCGATGCGCTCCTCACCCATGACAGCGTGGAAAAACTGAAGTCTTTGGAACAGCTTGTCGGGGATTACGTGAAAATTGACGGGGTGATTGGTTAGGTGAGCACATTTTAAACCTTTGGATTGTGAACGATCCGACGGCCCGGTTGTTAAACCGGGCCGTTGTTCGTTTTAGCGGAATCATAGCCGAGACATTCTTTCGCGTTCTTGCACCATTGGGCGCATCCACTGGAAAGACGCGGGTTCTGTACTATAGTGCCGCACCGGCTGCAGCGCAGCTTAACGTCATCCTTGAAGAATTCCACATCTTTACCGCAGTTGGCGCAGGCGACATTAAAAATGTCACCCGGGCGCCAGTATCGTGTATCCTGGCCGGGGCACATGGTTTTAATCATCGCGTGCCCTCCTGCCGGTAGGATTCAGTGATGTCGGAAATCCTGGTGGAATTTAAATGCTTTCTGAAAATATCCCACATGGTCTCGAGGGAGCCGCCCAGGATGCACGGCTTTTTGTTGCAAGTTTTTTTGCGCATCAGGCAGGCTTTTGCTTTCAGGGGGCCTTCAATGACTTCGTACACGTCCAGGAGCGTTATGGCCCCGCTCTTTTTTGCGAGGGTGAACCCGCCCCGGGGCCCCCGGGTCGATTTGACGAGACCGTTCCTGGCAAGACGCTGGAGCACTTTGGCGAGGTGGAACTCTGATACGCCGAGGCGGCTGGAAATATCCCGGGCGCTGGAGAGGCCCTCCTGTGAAGCGATGACAGCCATGGAGTGCATTGCCAGTGAAACAGCGTCGGAGATGAGAATGCCATGGGACATAGTTGAAATCCTTATAATATAGTAATTAAGTACTATAATACCTAAATATGAACCGGGGGTCAAGCTTTTTTCTCTCAATGAATAAAAAGAATCGAACGCGTGATTATTATTACCGGCATTATGAAGATTGTTTTTTAAGCTCACTGTATAAGGGTGGTTAACCGGGTAATTGATGATGATTTAGAAAGGCAGAGTGTCCGAAATAATATTACTTGATTTTATGGAATGGAGATGTAGAGTATTAATCATGAAAGTACTTGGCATATACGGGAGCCCCCGGAAGGGCGGCAATAGCGATTGCATTCTCGACAGGGCTCTGGAAGGGGCCGCGTCGGCCGGCGCGGACATTGAGCGGATTTATGTCCGTGACATGGTTTTTTCCGGATGCATCGAATGCGGCGGGTGCGACGCCACGGGGAAGTGCGTGGTGCAGGATGATATGCAGAATTTCTATGATCTACTCCTCGACTCGCGGATCATACTCGTGGCGTCACCGGTCTTTTTTTACGGCCTTAGCGCCCAGGTAAAAGCCTTCATAGATCGTTGCCAGGCCCTCTGGAACCGGCGGAGGATTGCAGCGACTGCCGAAAAGCGCAGGTGCCATGACGGCGGCACGGGGTATCTCATGATGACCGGAGCCGCGTCAGGGCTTTATCTTTTCGCCGGCAGCGAATTTACGGCAAAATATTTTTTTGACGCCCAGGATAAGTCATATGGAGGGGGGAGTTTCTTCAGGGCTGAACAGGTGGGTGACGTGGCAGGGAATGCCGTTGACATGAAGCGGGCATATACATTCGGCGCAGACGCGGTCAGGTCGGAACTGGAAGGAGGCTGGCAGTGAATATCGCCATTATCGGTCCCGGGGCGGTGGGTCTTCTCCTGGCAGGCTATCTGCAGAAGAGCGGCGCCGGAGTGAGGCTGGTGGATGAACTGGCGGACCGTGCCGGCCTGCTCAACCGGGAGGGAATACGCTGGGAGGGCATTGATACTGATTTCAGATTTTCCGTTCCGGTGGCAATGAGCCTGGGGGATGTGTCCTCCACGGATCTGGTCATTCTCTGCGTCAAGGCGTATCATACCGAAGCCGCTTCCCGCCAGGTCCGGCAGGCCGGGTACCGGGGCCCCGTCATGACGCTGCAGAACGGCGCGGGCAACATGGAGATAATCGGCCGCAACTGCCCGGGTTCCCCGGTGATCGCAGGGATTACATTGGAGGGGGCGAACCTGGCTACCGATAACCATGTGCGCCATGCCGGCAGGGGGAAAACCGTCTTCGGCCCTGTTGTCCCGGGAGTGCCCGGCAGCGGTTTCATGAAGGATCTCGTTTCGATCATGAGAAAAGCCGGACTTGACGCTGAGTTATCCGCTGATCCGCAGTCGCTTGTATGGGGCAAGGTGCTGGTGAATGCCGGCATCAATGCCCTCACGGCAATTCTTAAGGTGAGGAACGGACAGCTCCTGGAGATAGATCCGGCCAGGGCTCTGATGATCGACCTGGTGCTGGAAGGCCGCGGGGTGGTCGAACGCAAGGGCATTGCTCTCGTGGATGATGATCCGGCGGCCCGGGTCGAGGAGGTGTGCCGTCTCACTGCGGCCAATTACTCTTCCATGTACATGGACATACAGCATGGCCGAAGGACCGAGATCGATTTCATCAACGGAGCTATTGTGCGGGAAGGTGCCGTGCTCGGGCTGCCGTGCCCCTTCAATGACTCGGTGACGAAGATAGTGCACGGGTTGGAGAAGGTTAAAAGCGAAAAATAAATTGCAACAGCCGGTGCTGACGGCCGCCCGACAGGGTCAGGGTTTCTTATAACCCTTTTGTATTGCCGCGCTGTCAAGGTGAGCGGTGAGAATATTCTCCACCGTGAGGTCGCATTCACCAAGGTCCTCGAATTTATCAAGCCTTACAGACTTTAAGTATCCGCAGCAGGCGCTGCACACGTCAAGACGATATCGTGGTTCGCCCTCTGACTCAAAGTGCACGAGCTGATCTGCTTCCTCCGTGCCGCATATGGCGCAGGCGATACGCTTGTATGGCCATTGGTGCTCGCACAGGGCGCAATGAAGGTATCGCTTTCCGCCTTTATCCGTTACGACGGCCGCCATGTCGGGCCGGCTACCGCAGAATGGACAAAGAAGCATGTCGTCTTTGTCTATGATTGCGGTGCTGTTTTTTTCCCTGAGGCTTATGAAAAACGGCTTGAGCCAGTTTATAATGATAAATATCGCCTCGTCGGGGCCGGTTTTCTGGGAAAGGGCAAACTGCTCCAGGCGCTCCGTATCCATGTCGAGGACAGCGTCCGTGACCTGTGCAAGGGCACCGGCATCTGTTGCCAGGGCCTGGTGCAGCTGTTTCAGGTCAAGACCCGAATTGAAAGAAGTGACTATTTCAATGAGAGGTTCCAGGCCCGGAAGAATGAGTTCGCTGATGGCCGCCGGGGAAATGATTGTTCTGCCATTATCGGCAATGGGCAGGTCTGACGCCTGAAGCGCCGGCAGGCGCGTATCATTGACATACAGCTCTGAGCGACTCTGAATGTAAGCAAACAGGTCACGGTAAAAAGCAATCATCTCATCGGTGAGTATGCCGGCAGACTTTATTTTTTCTGCGCGTTCGTTGAAATATTTCACATGATCGTACATGGTTGAATCCCCGGTTTTGTTAGATAGTAAATCGTTTAAATCCTTTTGAAAATTGATGTTCCTGAATACCAACTTTGGATTCGCATAGACGCTGATTTCATCTTCTGTGACGTCCCTGATGGTAACATCTTTAAAAAAGCTTATTATCTGGCGCCTGCCTTCACGAATGTTCCTTTCGATTGAGGCAATGCACGATTTTAAGTATACCGCATGGAGCGGCTCATAGTAGCCGTCTATCACCGGTACTGCCGCGTCATAGTTCCCGGGAATTTCTGACATGTAGCGTATCAGGCCGGTATTGAGACCGGGCATGTCGCAGGCAAAGACGAAAATCCTTTTCGTGTCGGCTATTTTTAAGGCCGTATACACGCCGCCTAAAGGACCAATGCCGGCTATACTGTCCGGATGAGAGGGAAGGCCAAGATAAGAAAATTTTTCCGCCTCATCGCCGATAATGGCGATGTGCCCCATGACCGGCCGTATCGCCTCCAGCACATGTTCTATGAGAGGCTTTCCGCGGAACATGAAGAGAGACTTATCCTCGCCGAATCTCCGGCTCTTGCCGCCGGCTATGATAAAGGCTGATATGTCACTGGAATGCATTGGCGCACTCTCTGCCTCATGTGTAGCGATAAAAAAGCCCCGTGGAAGGATACTCCGTCCCGCGGGGCTTCTGTGTCAAATGAAATTCGGGATTATCCCACCATCTTGCGGGATATCTTATACGCCATGCGCTTCAGCGAAGGGAGACCCATGGAGAAGAGCGCCAGCATGCGGTACGTGTCCTTGATCGCTTCCGCCTTGTGGAGTTCAACCGCCTTGGGGTTGACCGGCAGTCCGTATTTTTCCGGGCCGTCCTTGAGGATCGTGATGACCCGGAGGCCGCCGAACTGCTCCGCGCCGTACAGACTCGCGCGCGGATATTCGGCTGAGACCTGCTTGAGCCGTGTCCGCGCTTTGCGCATCAGGGCGGCCCGCTCCCCGAACGTAAGGGCGCCGGTGGGACAGTGATAGGCGCAGGCCGGCACGTCGCGCTTGTTCGCCGTGCAGGCATGGCACTTGTATGACTTGTCCCTGATGAGGGGCTGTTCCGAGCCGTACTTTCTCAGGTCTTCGCCCAGCACCTGGGGCACCTTGTACACGCACTCGTTGACGCAGGCGCCGCAGCCGATGCATTTCGACTGGTCGATGACCGTCCATCCGTCGACTTTACTTATCGCATGCTCGGGACAAATGCGCTGGCAGTTGGCCTCTTCACAATGGTAGCACTTCTTGTGCATGATCATCCAGATCGGCTTTTCCGGGTTGGTCCGGTCGATCGGGAAGAACTTCACATGGTTGAAGGTGATCGCCGACAATTCCGCCGGGTTGGTATATTCCGGCCCGGCGAAGAAGGTTGTCTTCTCGCCGGGGAGGTTGTTCCACTGCTTGCATGCCACCTGGCATGACCGGCATCCCGAACACTTGGTTGTATCTACTAAAAACGCTTTTCCTGACATGTTTTATGCCTCCTTCCTGATGTCCACCAGGAACGCCTTGAATTCAGGGATCATGGTGTTGGCGTCCCCGATCGAGGGGGTGAGCTGGTTACAGGCGTCGCCCGTGGCCGCGCATCCCGGACCGAAGTGCCAGATCATGCCCACCATCTCAACCATCCTGCCGTTCACATTCAGTGGCTGCACGCGTTCAGTCACCAGCGCGTACGCGCTGATTTTTCCCCTGGCGTTCAGGATCGATACCTTGTCGCCATTCTTGATTCCCTTGGCCGCGGCCAGGGTGGGGCTGATTTCGCAGAACATGTCGGGAACAAGCTCCGTGAGCCACGGAAGGTTCCGCGTCATGGCGCCCGCCTGCCAGTGTTCAACGACCCGGTAGGAAGTGCCCACATAGGGGTACTGGCCGGGATTGCCGAACTGTCCCGCTACCTCGCCGATGATGACCGAGGCCGGGTTGACCTTCTGGCTGTTCATGATGTTCTGCGAAGGGCTTTCCATCGGCTCATAGTGCTCGGTGAAGGGGCCGTCAGTAAGGGCCTTGCCGGGTGCGAAGAGACGTCCCACGCCTTCGTTGTTCATGATGAAGGGGTTCTTGGCTTCGGGACCGAATTTCGGACCGCCGTCGACGACATCCCCTTTCCACTTGCTTCCGGTCCACTTGATGACCCAGCGGCCGGGGTCCCACGGTTCGCCCTTGCGGTTTACCGCCGCCCTGTTGTAGATGATGCGGCGGTTCAGAGGCCAGCACCAGGACCATTCCGGGAACATGCCGATGTCGTTTGACGCATCACTGGTGCCCCGGCGGGCCATCATGTTCTTCCTGGACCCCGGATAGCTGCCGCAGTAGATCCAGCAGCCGCAGGCCGTTGATCCGTCGTCTTTCAGGTCCATGAACGTCTTCATCTGGTCCTTGTCAGGCCAGGTGTATCCGTTGATCTCCTTCGCGACCAGGTGCGGCGAGGCCTCATGTTCGTCCTCGGGCACGTAGTTCCAGTTGGATTTCAGTATGGGATCGGGGAATTTTCCCCCTTCTTTTTTGTACAGGTTCCTGACTTCCCTGAAGACCAGGTCGATGATGTCCAGGTCGGACTTGGCTTTCCCCGGAGGGTTAACCGCCTTGTAGCGCCACTGGGCCCACCGGCCTGAATTGGAGATGCTCCCTTCCTTTTCGACGGACGATGCCGCCGGCAGGAGGAACACCTCGGTCTTGTTCTGGGCCGGGTTTATACCCGCGCGCTTCCAGAAGATTGACGAGTCGGTTTCCCACAGGTCGACCGCGACGAGCCAGTCCAGTTTGTCCATTGCCTGGGCATTCCGGTTGGCGTTGGGGCCGCCCACGACCGGGTTCGTGCCCATGTAGAAGGCGCCCTTGATGATGCCCTTCAGCATGTCTTCGAATAGAAGCATATAAGGGGCCGGCTTGCTGAACTTCGGCAGCCAGTCGTAGCAGAAGTCGTTTTTCTTGGTTGCGGCGTCGCCGTACCAGGCCTTGAGCATGCTCACCAGGTACTTGGGACGGTTCGACCACCAGTTGATGCTCATCGGGTCCGCGGTCTGGGGTGTGGTCAGATTGTACGCTTCCAGTGTCGCATGGTCCTTGGCGTTCGGTGACGGTACGTAGCCTGGTATAAGGTGGAATAGCAGTCCATGGTCCGTCGATCCCTGCACGTTCGATTCGCCGCGGAGGGCGTTGATGCCGCCGCCAGCGATTCCCATGTTGCCCATCAGGAGTTGGAGGACGGCCAGTGCCCGGACGTTCTGGGTTCCCACCGTGTGCTGGGTGATGCCCATGGCGTACATGACGGTCGCCACCTTGTCAGGCTTGTGGGTCGATGTGAAGAGCTCGGCTACCTTGATGAATGTGTCAACCGGACAGCCGGTAATGGCCGAGACTTTCTCCGGCGTGTAGCGCTCGTAATGCTTTTTCATGAGCTGGTATACGCACTGCGGGTCCCTCAGGCTCTTGTCCCGTTTCGGGACCTTTTTGGCGTCCGTCTGATAGGTCCAGGTCTTGCGGTCGCCGTAATTGCGCTTGCCCGCATCGTATCCGGAGAAGAGACCGTCGTTGAACTTGAAGTCGGGATTCACCAGGTATGACGCGTTGGTGTATTCCAGCACGTACTCTTTCTGAATCATGTTTTTCTCGATGGCGTAGTTGATAATGCCGTTGAGGAAGGCCAGGTCCGTCCCGGACCGTATGGGAGCGTACAGGGACGCGAGGGAGGCCGATTTGGTGAAACGGGGATCTATGACAATGAGCTTGGCCCCCCGTTCCTCCATTCCCTTGACGATCCAGCGGAACGAAATGGGATGGTTTTCGGCAGCGTTGCTGCCTATCATAAATACAACGTCAGCGTTTTTAATATCGATCCAGTGATTCGTCATAGCACCCCGACCGAATGATGCCGCCAGACCGGCGACAGTTGCGGAGTGTCAAATTCGAGCCTGGTGTTCCAGGTAAGTGACGCCGATGGTCCTCATGAATTTTGAAAGGACGTAACATTCCTCGTTGTCGAGGGCCGCGCCCCCGAGGCTTGCGATGCCCGGAGTCCTGTTCACGGTCACGGCGCCGTCCTTCTCCTGGAACGTGGCGTCGCGGGAGTCCTTGACGCGGCGGGCTATCTTCTTGATCGCATCTTCCCATGATATCTCTTCCCAATCGGTGCCGTACGGTTTGCGGTACTGCACCTTGGTGAGACGCCGCTGGTTTACGGCAACCTGGTACAGCGCGCTTCCCTTTGAACAGAGCGAGCCCTGGTTGATGGGATGGTCGGGATCGCCTTCGATGTTGATAATTTTACCACCCTTGGTGGAAACGATCAGACCGCACCCCACGCCGCAGTACGGGCATATGGTGGTTGATTCTTTCGTGCCGCTCAGTTTGTCGGCAGATTTGCAGCCGCTCAGGAATGCTGTGCCGCCGACAAAAGCACCGGCCGCTGTCATACCCGAGAGTTTAAGAAAATCCCTTCGGGATATAGGCATACGCTACCTCCTTGAAATATATACGCAAAGTAGATTGCATTTTTATGCTGAATTTTTCCTCAGCATTTTGATTAATTTTTTTTACGTGTTTTATTGCAACATGTTTTTTTTAACATGCGGTCCCGGCAGTGCTTAAATTGAAAAATTTTTTTTCAGTGAAAAATCCATTTGATAATAATTACAAAAAATGACAAACAATTACAAAATATAATAACTTGTATTTTGAATGAAAAAACCAATTCTCACCTGGCGTACGGTTTTTTTATCCGCCAGTTGCTTGACATAACCTCTCCACGATGCAATATGTAATCGCGCCTTCTGAATGCATGGCATAATATAAAGGCAGTGTCGTGTGTTGATAATCTTATGCGTGTCATCGGTTAATAATTGAGGTGTGGCCCCATGAAAAAGATACTTCTTGTTCTGATCTGTGCTGTCGTGTTATTGCCCTCCTGTTCAAAACCATCCGAGCCGGGTCGCTCCCATGCGGGACGGGATGGCCACGGGCCGGTTTCCCTCATCAGCCACAAGGCGCCGCCGATTTTTCTTGACGCCTTTCAAGGCGGCGCAATAAAAAAGATAAGCCTTGCCGATTTCCGCGGGAAGTGGCTGGTCCTGTTTTTTTATCCGGCTGATTTTACGTTCGTGTGTCCCACGGAGCTGAAGGAACTGGCGGATTTCTATCCTGAATTCAGGAAGCTGGGAGCGGAGATAGCAAGCGTCAGCACCGATTCGGCCTACGTGCACCGGGCCTGGCACGCCCAGAATGAGCTGGTGAAATCGGTAGCCTACCCAATGCTTTCCGATCGCAGCGGCCGGTTGAGCAGGGAACTGGGCGTATACAACGATGAGACCGGGACCGCCCAGCGGGCCAGTTTTGTCATCAACCCTGACGGCGTCATCGTGGCCTGTGAAATCCATGACGACGCCATCGGCAGGAGCGCCGAAGAGCTACTCCGCAAGGTGTCGGCCGCGATTGCGGTGAGTAGGGGGGGCGGAGGCTATTGCCCTGCGGGATGGAAGCAGGGTGAAGAGCTGATCAAACCGGAGTAAATACAGATAAGGAGCAGCTTATGAAGTGCATGATTATTCTTTGTAGTATAATGACACTGTTAGCAGGACTTGCCCCTGAGCAGAGAAGTGACGGCGCGGAAGGCCGTCTGTACCTGCATTTCTTCAAAAGCCAGGTGTGTCCCCACTGCAAGCAGGCGGAAAAAGATCTCCCCGGCATCCTCAAGCGATATTCCCGCATTACCATGGTTTCCTATGATGTACGGAATGCCAGGAACCAGGTGGACGCGGTTAACCGGCAGAACATGGGCAGACTGATATCCATGCTGCAGCAGATACAGAACCGAAACAGCGGCAAACCCTTCATCTTTGAATACAATACGGCCTATGCCTTTGCCCTGGTCAATGGCGTCCCCTATTATCTTAAGAAACTTTCCGAGACCACAACTGTTAAGAAAGAAGTTCCGGTCCCCGTGTTTATCCTCGGCAACAGGGCCTACGTGGGGTACCAGGCTTCAGTACTCGGACCCGCAATTGCGCGATATAATAGCGGGAAGGAATAGGAGCTTTTTTTAGCTCCGCCATCATTCATCCGGAAATCCCCGGCTAAAGGCCGGGGGAATGCTTCTAAAAATCAAGTATCCTAACCATTTTTGTTACTCACCGCCACCGTTATTGTGGCATTTCCGCCTGTGAAATCACTCATTGAAAGGATTGCTTATCTCGCAATAATATAATATTTTTATTGTGTAATAATCCATGCAGGGAGGCGGCTTTGGCTGTATATGATATTTACCGGGATGCTTTAGCTGATCTGAATATTGAAAATAGATCCATCCCCGCCCGGTTGTTTGATTGAAAGCGGATTAACCGAAAATGTGTTGATTATTTCAGACGAGTATAGTAGAACATATGCAATAGGGACCGCCCGGCGGGTGAAGGGTTCTGGGAAAATATATATCAGCCACGAGGTGCCACATGCAAAAGAAATACGAATCAGGAACGTTTTGTAAGAGCATTCAGTGCGAACAGCACGCGCCCCTGGAAGTCCTGTCCGGAGACGCCTATCTGCAGAAGAAGGCGGTGCACTGCAGGGATTGCTACGCGTGGAAGTTCCTGAACTGGACGAAAGATAACGGATGGCGCATCGTTATGACCATGCCGGAAATTTCATCCAAGGAGCTGGCGGCGCGCATCAAGGGTATTGATATCGTTCGGGTTGAAGACCTGACCGAGGATGAGATCCTCTGCCTGTAGAGCATGGCGCGGCATCATTCCTGCCGCATGAAGCGGGACGCTCACCGGTCTGACAGGACCACGGAGGTTTCCACCTGACGGGCCGGTATCTTCCAGTATGCTTTCAGGAGCCGGTCCTTTTCTTCCGGTGACACCAGGCGAAAACCATGTTTTTCGTAGAAACGGATGGCCCATGAGGCGTCGGCCCAGGTCCCTATCAGCAGGGGCCTGTCTGTTTTAGTGACGAGTTCCGACAGGAGCATGCTCCCGATTCCCTTTCTTCGTTCTGAAGTTGAAACATAAGCGTGGCGGATCAGGGTCACGTCGCCCGCATCCTGTATCCCCATCACACCAATGAGGTTTCCATTTTCTTCATAGCCCCAGAAGCGAATGCCGTCCCGGATTTCGCGCCGCAGCTCTTCCCGCGGCATGTAGGGCTCGTGCCACCGGTCGTGCGGGATAACGTCCCGGTAAGCCTGTGCCGCATCGTTTATGATTTCAAACATGGCACCGAAGTCTGATTCAACGCATTGCCGTATCACTACGGTTCTCCTTTTATCCTCCGGATATCTTCGGCATCAGGCGCGGTCTGGTGCGGGTAGAATCAGCCGACCTTCATGCCGTTTTTTGAAAGATGAAATAGCGGTACTCCCATATTCCATTCTGTAAATACTGGAATGCCTGCGACCCGATGGTGCCGCTGAAATGCTTGACGAATTTCCGGTAGATCATCGGTGATTTTTCTTCAATGGTTCGGATCTTATAGTCATGGGTCAACTCCATGGAGTTGAGCACATTGGTCGTGATGTTTTCTTCATGGAGCAGCGTAAAGCCGATGCCGGTGAGTTTCTTCCGGATTGATTGCGTGCCTCGAGCCGTTCTGAAATCCGCGATAAGAAAATGCCCCCCCGGCCGCAGCACCCGGTTAACCTCGGTGATAAACCGGTCAAACGAGGAATAGCAGTGTGATGATTCAACATTGATGACCGCGTCAAAGGCCCCGCTCTCAAGGGGCAGCGATTCGGCGTCACCGCTGAAAAATCTGAGATTGTTTTCGCGGTGATATTTCATGGTAAAGGCAATGGAGCGCGCGGAGAAGTCCACCCCGGTCATTGTCCGCGGCTTGAATGTCCTGTTCACGTACGAGGCGCCGCCGCCGCGGCCGCATCCGATCTCCAGGACGTCCTTGCCATCGAGGGGGATACCTGATGCAATCTTGTGATAAAGCTGGATCGACTGGTGGAAGGGATGTTCTTCATCTTCGAGGGAGATTCGCGCCGCGTTTCGGTCGGTGTACTGGTATCCGTAATTCATGTATAGAAAGTCGAAATCGTACCGGGGGTGCGAGATCTTCCAGTACAGGTACCGCCAGACCTGCTTTTTTATCGCCGGGGTAAGATTCACCAATGATATGATCAGGCCGGAAAAAAGGTTCGAAATCATGCAAATCTCCGTGACAATAAAAATCCTTGCGCCATGCCATCCTCAGCCAAGGGTGTAGGTGCATACGGGTCGCCGTAATGCGAAACAAGTAAATGGAAATAATAGTGAAGTGATCGGATGCGATAATCGGAAATACCGGCTGTTTTGTCAAGGTAAAACAGGCCCTTTTTTATGACAGCGGGAACGCATGAGAGATGCGTGACTCATGGAGCCAGCAGTTTCTTCAGCATGGAGGATAGCTCGACCGCGGTATAGGGCTTCTGAATGAAGCCTCCTGAACCGCTGGAGGTGATCCTTCTGATCTCCTCGTCCTCTGCCAGGCCTGATGCTATGAGAATCCTGACTGAAGGGTTGATCTCACGCAGCCGGCGGAATACTTCATTGCCGGAAATACCCGGCATGGAAAGGTCAAGGAGAACGGCATCGACGGCGTCGGGTCCCTCCTCGTAGATTGTGATCCCGTCTTTGCCGTTACCGGCGGTGATCACCTCGTAGCCGCATTGTTCCAGCATTCCCCGGGCGATTCGCAGTATCGCCGCCTCGTCATCAATAACGAGTATCCGCCCGGTGCCGTGGACTATGCGGTCGGGGATTTTGCTTTTTACGCCGCATGCCGCGGTGTCTTCATGGGCTGGCAGATAAACCGTGAAGGTTGAACCCGTACCCGCTTCCGAATACACGTCGATGAAGCCTGTGTGCTGAGTAACGATATTGTACACCATGGCGAGGCCCAGGCCGGTGCCGCTTCCCAGTTCCTTGGTGGTGAAAAAGGGCTCGAAAATCCGTTTCCGTGTCTCTTCATCCATCCCCACACCGGTATCGCTCACCATGATACGGACATAGTCCGCGTCCACGCGGGCCTGGGCATGGAGTGCGCAGAAATTGGCGTCGCATTTTACGCGCATCGCCTGCACGGAAAGGGTCCCTCCTTCCTTTGATCCTTCTGAACGCATGATGGTCATGGCATGGGAGGCGTTTACGCAGAGGTTTAGGATGACCTGCTCGATTTGAGTGAAGTCCGCGTTTACCATCAGCGGGGATTCCTGGATGGAGAAGTCCAGGTATACCGATTTCGGGAAGCTGTTCTTGCAGATTTTCATAACGTTCCTGACAGACTGCATGATGTCAACCGGGACGAATTGGAGGTCCTGGCGGCGCGACAGAGTAAGAAGCTGCCGCGTCACCTCGGCCGCCCTCCGGGATGACTCCATGGCGGTATCCAGGTATTTTCTAAAGGCCTCTTTCTGGGTCAGACTTTCCTTTTCCGCCAGCAGTTCGAGCAGGTTCAGGCTTCCGATGATCCCGCCGAGCATGTTGTTGAAGTCGTGGGCGATGCCCCCCGCCAGGGTGCCGATGGCTTCCATTTTTTGCGCCTGGATAAGCTGTGCCTGGATCCGTTCCTTTTCCGCAGCGGCCCGCTTGCGGTCGCTGATGTCCCGTACGATTGCCTGGATGTGGATGCCGCTGCGCAATTCTACGGTATTGAGGCTGACCTCCGCGTGGAAAGGCGATCCATCAAGGCGTTTATGCATCCACTCGAAGTGCTGGGGAATGCCTCCCAGCGAGGCCTTGATATAGCGGAGGGCCTTTTCCATGGAATCGCTGCCATCCGGTTGGATGGCCGGTGAGAACTCCATCGGCGTATGCCCGAGGATTTGTTCGCGCTCGCAGCCGAATATTTCCAGAGTGCTCCTGTTGCAGTCGATGAAGAGGTTGTTTTCCATGATGAGTATTGCATCGCCCGCGTTTTCGAAGAGCTTTTCGTATCGTTCCTTGCTCTCCACCATTGTGACGTTGGCCGCTTCCAGCTCTTCCTGATTGTTCTTGAGCTCCGTTTCCAGATGGTGGCGGTGAAGGGCCGTGTCAATGGTGGAATAGAGGTTCTGGCGGTTGATCGGCTTGACGATATATCCGTACGGCGCGGATTCACGCGCCCTGTTGACGGTCATGATGTCCGCGTTGCCGGTCATGTATATGATGGGGATATTGTAGCGTTCCTTGATTGCCATCGATGCGGCGATACCGTCGATTTTACCGGACAGCACGATATCCATGAGGATGATGTCGGGGCGGCTGCTCTCTGCTTTATCTATCGCCGCCTCGCCGTTTGAAACGATACCGATTACGTTAAAGCCGAAGCTCTTGAGGTTGTTCTGAACATCGAGGGCGGTGATCGCCTCATCCTCAACGATAAGTATCGAGTATTTATTCATATTTCAAATCATGACTGCTTTTACACACATGTCAAGTATATACATAATTAATTATCGCGGGTTCATGATAAAACAAAAAATAGTTTCAATCCACTTCGCGGGCAAGGAGTGAAAAAAAATCATCCCGGGCGTATTGCTCTTTCCACGGGTAATGCCCGCATCGCTCGAGCAGTATCAACCGGAAATCTGCAAGGATACGGGAGAGCGGCTCTGCCACGCCCTGATGGGGATGAGGGTCGTAGTCTCCATGAATGGCGATTACCGGGCATTTGATGCGCATGCCAATATCAATGAGGGCGCCGCTTTTTCTTAACTGCTGTGACTCCTTCATTACTGATAGAAATAGTTCCGGCCTGAGATCGAGGTCCTCGTCGATGTCATTGACCGGATTGAAGGAATCGGCCCTGGAGAATACCTCCCCCAATTTCCGCAATATCTCTTTTTTGTTTTCCGCAGCAGGATCATTAAGCGCCCTGGTCAAAGCTTCGGCCCGGCTCCGTTCTTCTGCGGTCAGCCGGAGAAATCTTGTTTCGTTCATCAGGGGGACATATTGTTCTTCAAAGGGGCCGCTGCCGATAAGAATCAATTTTTTTACCATCCCGGGATGGCGTGCGGCGAAGATAAAGCTGAGCCAGGCTCCCCAGGAGTGACCCACCAGTGTCACCGGAAGGTCCGCGTGCTTCTGTAAAAGGGCGCGCAGTTCCTTGATCAGGCCTTCAATCGTCGGTTCTGTCTGGAGCGGCTCCAGGACCCCCCGCTGCCGGGAGAGCTCCTTCGCCACCAGGGCCATGTCGCCTGCAGCGCCGGGGCCGCCATGGATGACCGCGGTAGAATAGGGCGGGCTGCCGTATATTCTTGGATTTTCCAATGCTATACCTGTTATGGGTTGCCCGGGATTACCGCATTCCGGACCGTACCGGTGGAATGGTGCCGGATTGTTCCGGTAATGTCAAGGAATTACGAGCTGCCGCCGGTTCCGGTCATTGTTCGCGGAATTATCTTTTCCTTGACGTAAAACCTCATTGCCAAGACAGTTGTAATAATTACAATTTTGTAAAAGGTACTACATGGTCTCCAAAATGGAAAAAACAATTCTAAAAAACAACCCGCTCTTTGAGAAAGTCCTGGCCGGCAACAACAGGCGCATGCTGATCGCAATAACATCAATTTTTCTAATGGCCAATATTGCCACTATCCTGATCAAACTGGCAGGGAAGGGCTCGAAATATCTTACCTGGAATGATATTGCCATTGAAACCTTTCTGATTGTCGGCGTATTATTGATAACATTCATACTGGAGAAAAAGACCAGAGGGAAGAAGATATCCAGTTATATATCGATCACCGGGGTGCTTACCTGCCTCTGGTTTTTTCAGTACGTCATATACGGCGCCACAGAGCTATCCTCGCTGCATTACATTGCCCTGTCATTAAGCGTGTTTTACTTTGACTGGAAAACATCGATATTTTGTTTTGTGTTGGTGATCATATCACAGACGTCATTGTTTGTCCTCAGGCCTGAACTCCTGCCGGGTGGTCCGGCCAGCAACATGGTGGTAAAGTACCTGGTCTACTTCTGGGTCGGTATCGGCGCGGCCGTGGGTTCCGAAGCCACGAAGAAGATACTGAAGCTGGCCATCATTAAAAACGAAGAAGCAAATAAGAGCTCCGATGACCTGAAAACCGCGGCTCGTGAAATAGTCGAAGCCGTGAAGATACTGGAAAGCGAGACCGGCAACATTCAGAGAACGTCTGAATCGCTTAACACCATATCGCAGGATCAGGCCGCGTCCCTTGAAGAGGTGTCGGCGGCGGTCGAGGAGCTGTCGACCAACTCCGATTCTTTAAGCGAGATAGCTTCATCGCTGCATTCCGAATTGAGCAGCAATGTCAAATCCGTCAATGAAATGAAAGTCGTCAACGACAAGGTACAGGCCAGCAACTATCAGATAAACGGCGCCCTGGCTGAAATCGCGGCGCATTCCTCGCAGTCATCCAGCAAGATTATGGACGCCAGAGAGAAGTTTTCTATCCTTAAGCAACAGAGCAGGGAGATGTCGAATTTTGTCCAGCTTATCAATGACATAGCTGACAAGGTTAACCTTCTCTCTCTCAACGCCGCCATCGAGGCGGCCCGGGCCGGGGAGCATGGCCGCGGCTTCGCAGTGGTCGCCGATGAGATATCAAAGCTCGCGGAAGCCACGACCAGCAATTCGAAGGAAATCGTGAATATTATCAGCAAAAACCACGTGCTTATCGACGACAGCAGCATGATTATCGATGAATCGACCGATATGATCGGCAGGCTCAACGAGTTCATAATGCATATCAAGGACGAGATGGCCGAGGTGGCGAAGCTGCACGTCGATATCAACAATATGGTGGCATCCATAACAAAGCTGAACTCGAAAATACATGACATCAGCGGTACGATCGAGAACTCCATGGGCGAGCAAAAATCTTCAACTGAGGAATTGAACAACACGGCGACACATATATCGGATGGTTCTCAGCAGATCGTGGGAATAGCATCCGGGATATCCGAAGCCCTGGCGGCTATTAAAACCATGGCGGAACGCCTGGGCGGCCTATCGCGCTCCATGACCGAAGTGGGGTGATACCACGGGTCTGGCAGCATATCGAAAAAAAGCCATTTAATGATAAATGGCTTTTTTATTTGTGGGCAATAATGGACTCGAACCATCGACCTCCTGCATGTGAGGCGACCCGCCTAACAAACAGCAGATGCTTCTCTTGACTTATACATGTGTGTATAAGCTTTTATGAATTAAAAATATAAAGTATTGGTGATCGAGTCAAGAAGTATTTGCTTTTATATGTGGTTATCTGTCTTAATATTTATTACTTCATGTTACACTTTGTGCTACATCATGCTTTATTAAATACCATTGGTCGGAGTGAGGTGTAAAAACAACCGGTGATAAGACGGGGTTTAACGCTATTTTCATCGACGCTGCGGGGCTTGAAATGACCGGGCAATGGTCTGATATGGCAATTTCTATAAATGGCTTATTTTTATATGTCATTGGCCATTTCACATAATAATATAACTACATAATACAAAAGTTAAGCTCCTACAGTTACAGCTGTTTTTAATTCTATAAAAAAGGGGAGGGGGCACCATCTTTTTGTGAATAGTTAGCAATCCTCACAAGTGGTAACGGATACGGAATATATATTCAGCTTTAATTGATTTTGATTTATTAGCGGTTTATGGGAATACTTCTTGATTATTTCTTTAACTCTCAAATAATAATCTTATAAATCACACTAAAGGTATTTTTCATGGACTATAAAAGCGGTAAATTGCTTATTGAGCAAAAGGTAGAAGATTTTAATAAAAATGAAAACATATACCTGAATAAATCGTTCCAAGAGACCGAAACAAGAAACCGCTTCATAGACCCCCTCTTTATGGCTCTCGGTTGGGAGTTCGACCAGACAGGAATTCAGCGACGCCACTGGGACGTTCACCGTGAGTTTTCACAGCGGGATAATTCAAGTACTAAGAAACCTGATTATGCATTCAGGGCCGATGGTAAGGTGAAGTTTTTCGTTGAAGCTAAAGCTCCGTGGGTGCCTCTCACAGAAAAAGGACCGATCTTTCAAGCAAAAAGATATGCTTTTTCAACAGCGGGTAAGACGCCTATAGTGATTCTAACCGACTTTCAGGAATTCCGTGTCTTCAATACACTGGCGCGTCCCATTTACGACAATCCACTGCAAGGATTACTGAAAGGGTTCGATTTAAAATATACTGAGTTTCCTGAAAAGTGGGACTTTCTTTATGGAAATTTTTCAAAAGAAGCGGTGCTAGCCGGTAGCATTGAAAAACTTGCCGGGAAAATATCGAAAAACACCAAATCGCTTGATGCCGAATTCCTTGCGGACATCACCGAATGGCGCGAGAACCTCGCAAAAAACATCGCCATCAGAAACAAGGCGCTTTCTGTTGATGAGATTAACGAGGCTGTCCAGCGTATCCTTGATCGACTTATATTTATACGAAATCTTGAAGATAGATGTATTGAGGAAGAAGGTCAGCTTACAAGAATGATTGAAAATAAAGATGATGAGGCCGTCTATGGGAGTCTCATTCCGATGTTCCAGCGCCTTGATAGTGCGTATAATGGCCTCCTGTTCAAAAAGCACTTCAGCGAAGACCTCGAAATAGACGGCAAGACAATAAAAGCCATCGTGAAAAATCTTTGTTGGCCTGCTTCACCTTTCCAGTTCGACATCATAGAGCCGGAAATTCTGGGTCGCATCTACGAAAAATTTCTCGGCTCAAAGATCCGCCTTACGGAAGAGCACCGGGCCAAGGTGGAGGAGAAGCCCGAAGTGCGCAAGGCAGGCGGCGTGTATTATACGCCTGAATACATAGTGAGGTATATAGTTGAAAATACGGTTGGCGAGACGACTAAAGGGAAGACCCCTGAGCAAATAGAAAAAATCAAGATTCTTGACCCCGCGTGCGGGTCGGGGAGCTTCCTCATTGGTGCATTAGGCTACCTGATTGAGCATCACCGCCAGTTCTATGTAGACCACAGGGGAGAAAAGAAGTATAAGGGTGACTGGTACGAAACACCCGAGGGTGAGGTGTGCCTTACCATCCAGAAAAAGCGCGATATACTTAAAAATAATATCTTCGGCGTGGACATTGACCGTGAGGCTACGGAAGTAGCGATAATGAGCCTGTACCTGAAGCTTCTGGAAGAGGGCTTCGACAAGGGTGAGGCGCAGCTTTTCGTGGGCACGCTCCTGCCGGACATGACTGCAAACATCAAGTGCGGTAATAGTTTAATTAGTAGCGACTATTACGAGGGCCGCGACCTGAAGCTTTTCAGCGATGAGGAGTTCAAAAATGTGAACGTCTTCGACTGGGATGGAAAGAATGGCTTTCCGGAGATCATGAAGGCGGGCAGGTTTGATTGCGTGATAGGGAATCCGCCATATGTAAGGATGGAAGGATTTAAAGAAATCAAAGACTATCTAAAGAATAACTATTCATGCCATGATGAAAGATCAGACCTCTATGCATATTTTATTGAAAAAGGTCACAGATTACTAAATAGCAATGGCCGTTTTGGAATGATTGTATCAAATAAGTTTTTTAGATCGAATTACGGTAAGCCTCTTCGTGATGCTATTATAAAAATCGCTGATGTTGAAAGAATAGTCGATTTTGCTGGTCTGCCGGTATTTAAAGGTGCGACAGTAAGAACAGTTATAATAATAACATCACAAAAAAAAAATGATAATAAATTGGTGCTTTATGCTCATCCTGTTGACCCAAATGTTTTCTCACAAATTGAAAATGGTATAACTGCAGTTGAAGATGCTGTTAATTTTACAGAAGTGGATAGTATGTCACTTGGAAATGATAGTTGGAATTTTGTACACAGGTCAACAGAAGCATTGTTAAATCATATTAAAAACAAAAATATGCCTCTTGGAGAACATGTTGATGGAAATATTTGTATGGGGATAAAAAGTGGATTAACAGAGGCTTTTATTATTGATAATGAGACTAAAGAGAAACTAGTAAAAATGAATCCTGAATCTGCAGAGATAATTAAACCATTTATTGTTGGGAGAAATATTAAAAGTTATTCAATCGATTTTCAGAATGCTTTTATTATATATACATATCATGGAATTAAAATGGATAAATATCCAGCTGCATTAGAATATCTATCTGAATTTAAAGACAAACTAAAGAATAGAGCAACAAAGCAGGAGTGGTATGAACTTCAACAACCACAATATAATTATTATGAGTATTTTGAAAAACCGAAAATAGTATTCCCGGACATAGCGAAGGAGACGAGATTTGCTATTGATAATAATGGTTTATTCTGCGCAAACACTGTATATTTTTTACCAGTTGTGAATAAGTATCTTTTGGGTTTATTAAACTCATCACTAGCGAATTATTATTTCAATCATGTATGTGCAGGTTTAGAGGGTAAAAACGAAAAATACCTTCGATTTTTTGGGCAGTACTTGGAAAATTTTCCAGTTCATGTTGTTGAGGAATCAAATGTAGATAATTTAGAGAAAAAAAATCGGATAATAGAAATAGTTAATCAGATAGAAAATAATATAAATAATAAGGACAAGGGACAAGGTGATCACGAGAAAATTTTACATTCCAATAAAATAAAGATTCTATCTCACCAGATCGACGCCCTGGTTTATGAATTGTACGGGCTTACGGAGGAAGAGATAAAAATTATTGAGGGGGGGCAGACATAAAATAATGAATACAAATGAATTGGCTGCCAAGGTTATTAAATGCGCAAAAAAAGTACATGATAATCTTGGGAATGGCTTTGATGAAAAGACATATATAAAAGCATTAGAGATTGAAGTTCAAAAATATGATCTTATATTGAGAAGTGAAAATAGAAAAGAAGATAGAGAAGCAAATGGTATCCCAATATTTTATGACGGCAAGCAAATCGGAATAAAAACAATTGACTATTGGATTGAGGAAAAAAATTCATCCAAGCTAAATAAAATAATAATATTTGTAATTGATGATGATAAACAGAGGGAAATACTTCAATCTAAAACAGGTTATGGAATTGTTGATGATAATATAGTCGCAATGTTGTTTGTGAATTTTAGTGCTAAAGATTTTGATTATAGAATAATTTCAACCTCACAAGCAAAAGAAAAAATGATTTTATGGGAAAAGTTCATTCATTATTTTTCAAAATGTGTTTCAAATTGTTGTTATGGATTTAGTGAATTTATTTTTATAATTATTCCGTTTGTTATTTTATTCTGTTTATCTGATGATAATTCAACACTACTGTTGTTTTCAATTCCATTATTTTCTTTCTATTTAAGTTCATTTATATTTTTATATTTTATAATCGTCGACAATAATTGTGAATATATAGATGATTCAAATATGTTTGAATATTGTGTTGGAGTAAAAAATAAAGAACAATGTATTTGCAAAGACAATATGTTGAGATGGGAATATTCCGTTAGAAGGAAGTGGATTTCCAAAGTTGATTGGTTAATTGAAAAAATTATTCTATGGTTTGTTTATAATATATATTTAAGAATCGACACAATAAATGATTTCATAAGATTGGCTAATCCGGTAAAAGAAAATCTTACAAAACCTAGTAAAGGAAAAGAAAATTGTAAAAGAATAGATATAATTATCGATATCTATGTTCCCATGTTAACTATTTTGGGAATTTATTTGTATGTAAAAATTGATCGGGGAAATTTATTTGATATTATTTGTTGCAGTTTCTTTATTTGGCGTATTCTAACAATCTTATTTATAAAATTAAATGAAATATTATCCCATAAGATAGGAGGGATGCATTATAGTTTTAATAGATCATTTATTTATTTTATTACTAATATAATTGATGTTACTGTTGGTTATTCATTTTTATATTCGTCGTATTATTTTAATATGATCCAAGAAAGAGGAACCTTTAAAACAATATTTGCAACATTAAAAATATTTACTGAATGGTTTTCTGAAAAAGCATATTATCCACATCAAAGTTTATTGGTGTTAAGTCAGGTATTTGTTTTTATCATACTCATATCAGTATTTTTAACAACATTACCTAATTTGAATTATTTGAGGAAAAAATAAGTTCCTTATTACAGTGGCATTATAAATCAAGCTGGTCTGACCAGTTATTATAACAAATTTAAGTAATGACAGATATCAAATTGATATAGATATTCTATGAGTAATGTTTAATAATGCTATTGCAGCTTATGAAAATGATTTAAGAATTGATAATCAACTTCAAACAAAAATTTCCAATATGTTTTCAAAACATTCTGGAGTTTTTATTTGATAATGATAATATCTAATCCCGTGTTTTGTTCTGCATTCGCGCTTAACCCCCTCCTGTATTTATCCATTTTCACATGATACAACCATCAACAATATAAATATTTATTATAACATACATATGTATGATAACTCTTTAGCTGTTACAGAAAGGCACCCTGCAGAAAAAACTCCGTCTTCTATAAAAAAAAGGGGGGGGTGCAAACGTAATGAAGTAAGCTATGCATCCAAATAATCACGCACGGATATGACATATATTCCAAGGATTGCAGATTTGATAACAATTATTCGTAAATTTAAGTTTTTATTATTTGAGGTATCAAAACCTTAACCTGCTTTTTTTATTGCCCCAGCGTTGTTATAAACAGTGTATAACCCCGTCTTGTCACGGGTAGTTTTATTCAGTCTGTGACATCGAAAGTTTATTTTTATGCCTATTCTCCCTTGCATGAATCCATTCATATTTGTCAACGCCGGTTTAAAATTGCCGGAAATCACCGGTTAGAATTTTCCGCTTAATTTGTATATAAAAGGGGGCTCAACCCCGAAGATGGTTGCACCAACAATCATCAATCAGGGAGAACCCCCACAATGTACAAGGA